>NZ_LDOS01000002.1:0-1200000 GCF_002077135.1 Metallibacterium scheffleri
TCGCCCAGCGCCCGGTTTCGGCCTGCACCAGCCACGGTCCCAGCACCGGCCAGCCGCTCAGGCGGTCCACCAGGCGGTTGCGCACGCTGCGCTCGCGCAGCGCCACCACTAGCGCGATCAGCCCGACGATCAATGCCGGCGTCAGCCAGAACGCATTGGCATTCACCCAGGTACCGCCGGCCAGCACCGCCCAGCCCAGCCACGGCAGTTGCGACGACTTGTGCAGCAGCATCGAGAACTTGGGCACCACGAACGCGAACATCACCAGCACCGCGCCGACGCCGGCCAGCACCAGAATCGTCGGATAGATCAGCGCATTGCGCATCTCGCTGTGCAGGCGATGCTCGTATTCCATCTGCGCCACGCCACCGGACAGCGCCTCGCCCATGCGTCCGGTCAACTCGCCGGCGCGCACCAATTGCTGGATATACAGCGGCAGCTCCAGCCCGCTGCTGCCCAGCACGTCGGCAAAGCTCTGGCCGCGGCGCAAGCCTTGCGCCATGCCGGCGAACGCTGCGGTGACCTGCGGATGGTGCGAGGACTGTCCTTGCGCCGCCACCGCATCCACCAGCGGTACGCCGGCCTTGAGCATGGTGCACAACTCGTACAACGGCACGCTCAGTTCCGGCACGCTGGGCTTGCGCTGCCGCCACGTCGCCAGCGCGCCGCGCGTGGCCACGTGCGCGGACCTTCAGCGGGGTCAGGCCGCTGCGCTCCAGCGCGCGCATGGCGGCGCGTTCGTCGTCGGCGTTGAGCATGCCATTCATCACCACGCCATCGGTATTCAACGCTTCGTAACGGAAACTCGGCATCGCATCCTCAGGCGCTGGTCACGCGCAATACTTCATCGACACTCGTGGCGCCCTGCCAGGCTTTCAGCAAGCCGTCCTCGCGCAGCATGCGCCAACCCTCGCGGCGCGCCTGCGCGATCATGTCGGTGGTGGTCGCACCGTCGGTGATCATGGCGCGCAGCGTGGCGGAGACCGGCACCATCTCGTAGATGCCCAGCCGCCCGCGATAGCCGGTGTGCATGCATTGCGCGCAGCCGCCTCGTGCCAGTTGGGCGCGACATCGCCCAGCACCACGCGCGCCAGCTCGGCGACATGCGCATCCAGCCCCGCCGGCGCCGGCGCCGCGCGCGCGCAGTGCGGGCACAAGCGCCGCACCAGACGTTGCGCCTGTACCGCCTTGATCGGCGTGGCCACCAGAAACGGCTCGACGCCCATGTCGATCAGGCGCGTGAACGCGCTGATCGAATCGTTGGTATGCACCGTGGACAACACCAGATGCCCGGTCAGCGCGGCCTGGATGGCGATCTCCGCGGTTTCCAGATCGCGGATCTCGCCGATCATCACCACGTCAGGGTCCTGGCGCAGGATCGAGCGCAACGCATTGGCAAAACTCAAGCCGATGGCTGCGTGCGTCTGCACCTGGGTCACGCCATGCAACTGGAACTCCACCGGATCCTCGACGGTGATGATTTTCTTCTTGCCGTCGTTCGACGCGGCCAGCGCCGAATACAGCGTGGTCGATTTGCCCGAGCCGGTCGGTCCGGTCACCAGGATGATGCCGTGCGCCTCGCGCGTCCATTCGCGCATCAATTGCAGGTGATCCGGCAGCATGCCCAGCCGTTCCAGGCTCAGGTCCGCGCGTTGCTTGGGCAGCAGGCGCATCACGATCGATTCGCCATGCACGCCGGGCAGCGCGCTGACGCGCGTATCCCATGTCCTGGCCGCTGACGCGCAGGCTCAGGCGCCCATCCTGCGGCAGGCGCCGCTCGGCGATATCCATGCCCGAGATCAGCTTCAGCCGCGACGACACCGCGTTATAGCGCTCGCGCGGCAGGCTCAGCCGCGGATACAGCACGCCGTCGATGCGAAAGCGCACCGTGAACTGGTTTTCCTCCGGCTCGAAATGCAAATCCGAGGCGCGCTGTTCCACCGCCTGCGCCAGCATGTTGTTGACCAGCTCCACCACCGGCGCTTCCTCGGCCAGTTCGCGCAGGTGCGCCACATCGTCGCCGCTCGCGCCCACGCGCAGCGATGCGTGCATGCGTGACAGCGCCTCCAGCGTGCGCTCCAGATCCTGCGTGCGCACCAGGCACATGCGCAGCGCGCGCCCGCCAGCACCGCGCGCAGCAGCTCGCCCAGGCTGGGTGCCAGTGGATCGCGGGCCGCGCACCACCAGCCGCTGTCCTCGGTCTGCCAGATCAACACCTGCTGATCGAGCATCCAGTCCGCGCTCACCTGCAATTGCGCCGCGCTATCGCGCAGCAACGCCTCGTCGGGCATGGGCGCGTCGCGGCCCAGCAGTGGCAGATCGAGTTGCGCGGCCAGCACCTCCAGCAGGCTGTCCTCGCTGATCGCGCCCACGCGCATCAGCACGCGCCCAGGGTTCCGCCCAGCCGCGCCTGCAGCTCCAGCGCGTGCTGCACATCGGCGGCGCTCACCAGGCGCGTTCCTGCAACATCTCGCCGAGCAGTTGCGTGGGTCATGGCTGCGGCATCAGCGCCACGCCGCGGTGGCGCAGGCATGCGCGGCGCCTACAGTCACATAGCGAGCGCGGACGGGTTAGGGAGCAAGCGGGGTCGCGGCGCATGGTCACGGCACAGGCAGAACAGCCACGGACTATATAGCCCCGGACACGTGTCGAAAGGCCGCTGCGTCTGGCGCGCTTGCGCAGCCGGTGCGGGCGTGACCGACGCGCCGCCCCGTGGTTTGATCGACAGCCTGCCGCTCCAGCACGCATTCGGCCTGCTCCGCAGCGCACAGCAGTGCACGGAAACGTTGCACAGGTCTCGTTTGCGCGCAGTGAAGGGATTGACCGCGCTATCAACGCCCGCTATGTTCCATGCCGTAGCATGTGGTCCAGATGGGTGGGGGTCTGAATTGTCATGTCGGAGCCTTATGCATCGCTGAATTATGGACGCCGGTCGCCGCAGCCAATCTGGTACCGGTTTGGTCGCAGCGTTCGGTTTCAGGCTACGCCTCGAAGTTCATCCAAACCTAGCTAGGAGTTCCAACAACATGTCGAACATCCGCAAGTCCTCACTCGCGCTGGCCATTGTTGCCGGGCTGGCGCTGTCAGCCGCGGCCACGGCAGCCACTGTGACCTTCACTCCCGCGACCGCCCTGCCCGAAGGCGTGGCTTATTTTGATGTCGCCAGTAACACCACGAACGTGGGCATTGTGCCCACCACATGAGTGTCAACGTGTTGTCCAGCGACAACATCGTCGGCCGCACCACCGGTTTCGCCATCCGCGTCACCCTCAACAATGGCGCGCTGTTCAACAACTTTGTCGCCACGCCGGCCCTGCGCTGGCGCCCTTGGGTTGGACGGTGACGGTGGTTGGCGGTTATGTGGGCACCAACACCGCGATCATCAACTTCAACCCGCCCAGCACCAATCCGGTTCCGGGCATCGTGCCGGGTGACATCGTGGACATCACCGGTGCCAATGCCGAGCTCAGTCCGACCACGGGCAACATCCTCAGCAATCTCGCGGCGCTGCAGACCTCGGGGCAGACGGTGAATGCCTCGGTGCAGTTCTACGATCCGGTCAGCACCAACTCGATCCTCAACACGATCACCCAGCCACTGCTGGTCTCGGGCAACCCGGTGGTCGCGTCGTGCAGCAACACGCAGAACTTCCCGAACGAGAAGATCGACGTCGCTTCGGCAACGGACAAGCCAGTCAGACGTATTTCTCGACGACCGGCGCTATCGGTCTGGTGGATTCTGGCATCTTCGAAGCTGGCTCAGTCGACATCAGTCCCTCGACCGCGGCCAATTTCAGCTATTTCACCTTCAACACGACGTCTGATGCGTTCAGCACCGTGGCCAGCGGCAATTTTGGCGCCTTCGCTCAGGCCGGCGCCAGTGTGTTCCTGTCAACGAGCCCGATGTGCAGTTCGGCTGCTGTGACTGGCACGCTCAACGCCGCCGCCAATCAGGCCACGTTCGCCTACAACCTGAGCGACATTGGCGGTAGCACATCTGGCGGCACAGCTTATGTGTGCTTCCAGGTGCCGAGTGGCAATACCACGCCGATCGCCGCGACCGCGGTGAGCGTGAGCACCAGCTTCACCCGCAACAGCCTGACCGTGCCGGGCACCACCTGCGCGCTGGCGCCGATGATGTACAACGGTCCTGTGGTGCATGTGTACACCTTCAATCCGGCGGGCAACACGACCCAGGATAGCTTCCTGCGCGTCAGCGATACCGGTCCGAGCGGCGGCCAGGTGTTCATCACTGGCGTCGACGACGCGGGTCACCCGGGCGCGGGCACGGTCAGCTTCTCGCTGGCTGCGGGCCAGAGCGTGCAGATCGAGTCGTCCTGCCTGACCAACGGTACCAACTGCCCGGCGGGTGTGCCCATCACCGGCGCACTGGGCACCGGCACGGGCAAGTGGCGTTTGACCGTCACCTCGTACTTCCCCAACCTGGTGGTCACCAGCCTGAACCGCAACAACAACACTGGCACCCTGACCAACATGACGAACTACGACGTGCAGGGCAAGCAGGCAACCTGGAGCTACTACGGCGACAACGGCAACTGATCTGCGGATCAACGCTGGATGCATCCACGGCGGCCTTCGGGCCGCCCGTTTTTGTTGGCGCATCACGACTTGCAACCACCTCTTTCACAAGCTTGCATGGCGCGTGGTACGCGCACGACGCAACGGCAACGATTGCAAGCGCCGGACGCATGCATGCCCATGCCGTAATCATTTGTATGCGCGCAGATGGACTACCTTGCAATTGTTGCTCTAGACTTGTCATCACCAGTCAAGCTGCTTGGCCGTAGGAGGGGAAATTTCATGATGCTGAAACGTTCCACACTCGTTGCTTTCATGCTGGCAGCGCTTGCGCTCTCTGGCGCCACCGTTGCAGCGACCGTCACCTCAAGTACGCCGTTGCCCGAAGGCATCGCGAACTTTGATATCGCCAATGCCAGCACCCAGGTCGGCATCCTTCCCATGCTTAGCGTCAACGTGCTGTCCAGCGACAACATCGTCGGCCGCACCACCGGCTTCGCCATCCGCGTCACCCTCAACAATGGCGCGCTGTTCAACAACTTTGTCGCCACCGCCGGCCCTGCGCTGGCGCCCTTGGGTTGGACGGTGACGGTGGTTGGCGGTTATGTGGGCACCAACACCGCGATCATCAACTTCAACCCGCCCAGCACCAGTCCGGTTCCGGGCATCGTGCCGGGTGACATCGTGGACATCACCGGTGCCAATGCCGAGATCAATCCGACCACGGGCACCTTCGTCAGTAACTTGGCCGCGTTGCAAACATCAGGTCAAACCGTGGGCGCCACGGTGCAGTTCTTTGACCCGGTCAGCACCAACCCGATCCTCAACACCATCACCCAGTCACTGTTGATCTCGGGCAACCCGGTGGTGCAGGTGTGCATCCCGAACGGCAACCAGAACGAGCGCATCGACGTTGGCCAGGATGCTGCCCATGCCAGCCGCACTTACTTCTCAAGCACCGGCGGCATCGGCATGCTTGATACGGGCCAGTTTAATGCCGGCTATATCAATTACGGGGCCGCGCCCGGTTTCGGCTATTTCCAGTTCAACCCCACCGATCAGTTCACCACCACGCTGCAAGGCGCGTACACGGCGTTCAATCAGGCAGGCGCCACCGCCATGCTGCGCGACAACTCATCCTGCGGTCCTGCGCCGTCCACCGTGGTCGGCGCCTTCAGCAATGGCAATGGCACGCTGACGTTCCAGTACACCGCGTCGCAGATGTTCCCGATCAATGGCGGCTCGTTCTCCACCGGCTCACTGTACACCAACATTTGCTTCGCGGTTCCCAGCAACAACACGATTCCGTTGCAAGCTACCCCGGTGGTTCCGCAGACGGTGTTCACCCGTAACGGGATCAGCGTGAACGTACCAT
Organism: Metallibacterium scheffleri; assembly: GCF_002077135.1. NCBI lineage: Bacteria > Pseudomonadati > Pseudomonadota > Gammaproteobacteria > Lysobacterales > Rhodanobacteraceae > Metallibacterium > Metallibacterium scheffleri. The sequence goes on from NZ_LDOS01000002.1 coordinate 5,914, forward strand.
CCTGCGCGCTGCAACCCATGCAATACAACGCCCCGGTGGTGCGCGTGTACACCTTCAACCCGGCTGGCAACACGACTCAGGATAGCTTCCTGCGCGTCAGCGATACGGGTCCGGCGGGAGGCCAGGTGATCATCACCGGTGTCGATGATGCCGGTCACCCGGGCGTCGGCCCAGTCAGTTTCTCGCTGGCTGCGGGCCAGAGCGTGCAGCTTGAGTCGTCCTGTCTGACCAATGGCAGCAATTGCCCGGCGGGTGTGCCCATCACCGGCGCGCTGGGCACCGGCACGGGCAAGTGGCGTTTGACGGTCGTTTCGTACTTCCCCAACCTGGTGGTCACCAGTCTGAACCGCAACAACGCCTCCGGCACGGTGAGCAACCTCACCGACTACGACGTGCAGGGCAAGCAGGCAGCTTGGAGCAAGTACGGCGACAACGGCGCGGGAAGCGGCGGCGGTGGCCGTGGCAAAGGCGGCGGCAGCTGATCCGCGGATCACTGCTGGATGCACTACACGGGCGGCCCTCGGGCCGCCCGTTTCTTTTGTGCGCCCGGCAGGGCGCACCTGCTTGGAGGTGAAAGTCCTCTACTCACCCGGCAAGGGGAAGAGTTAGCCAGAGGCAAGGGCGAATCGGGTGACTGGTCGTCTGAAGGAAGCCCGAGGCAAAGCGCTGGCCTGACGAACAGGAAGCGGATACGAGGCGACACGTTGGGGTGAGGCAGCAAAAGGGGTCAAAGCCCGGTACTTGCACAGACGACGTGGCGTATATCCGACAGGCATAAGCGGGAAGGCAGGTGCGTCATACCCGGGGAGATCTCGCCTCATGCCTGAAAGGGCGACGCTGGAAGGCGGAGCGAGAAGTCAGCAGAGGCCATCCCCCAAGGGGACTTCCTGCGGGGCGTAGTAGGTGCGTTACGACCGAAGGGCCGAACATGAGAGACCGCGATTAGGACGACTGAACCTCGATGATCGACGACGAAGCAGAAGCCCGGGAAGCCGGGGCCAAGGGCCAAGAGGCGGGACAGTATCCCGTGGGTAGGCCGTGTGGTGCCGAGTCGATCACGGCGGCAGCCGGGCAAACGAAAGCGGAGGTGTCACGGCTGATGGAGGCCGTGATCGAACGCAGCAACGTGTGGTCGGCGTATCAGAAGGTGGTTCGTAACGGTGGCGCACCGGGGGTCGATGGCCTGACGGTGGGATCGTTCAAGGACTGGCTGAAGAGACACTGGCCCTGCGTGAGAGCAGCCTTGCTGGACGGCAGTTACCTGCCGTCGGAGGTGCGCGCGGTGGACATTCCCAAGCCCTCGGGCGGGGTGCGGACACTGGGCATCCCGACGGTGCTGGATCGGCTGATCCAGCAGGCGCTGCTGCAAGTCCTTCAACCGATCGTCGAGCCGACGTTCTCCGCATCGAGCTACGGTTTCAGGCCGGGGCGCAGTGCCCATCAAGCTCTGCGTGCGGCCAAGCACTATGTGCAGGAGGGCCGTGCGTGGGTGGTGGATATGGACTTGGAGAAGTTCTTCGACCGGGTGAACCACGACATCCTGATGTCGCGGGTCGCCCGGCACGTCGACGACGAGCGGGTGCTCAAGCTGATCCGCCGTTATCTGGAAGCGGGCTTGATGCGTGACGGGGTGGAAACAGCACGTGACCAAGGCACGCCGCAAGGCGGGCCGTTGTCGCCGTTGCTGTCCAACATCCTGCTCACGGATTGGGATTGCGAACTGGGAAAGCGCGGACACGCGTTCTGTCGTTATGCGGATGATTGCAACATCTATGTCCGAAGCGAAGCGGCAGGGCAGCGCGTGATGGCCGCCATGAAGGTGTTCCTGGACGAACGCCTGAAGTTGCAGGTCAATGAAGCCAAGAGCGCATGCGCCACGCCATGGAAACGCAAGTTTCTGGGCTACACCCTGACGAACGCCGGTGGTCATATCAGGCTCAAGGTCGCGCCGCACAGCGTGGCCCGCCTGACCGACCGCGTGCGTGAACTGCTGCGTCAGGGGCGCGGACGTAGCCTGACCCACACCATCGAGACACTGAACCCGGTGCTTCGTGGATGGATCGGCTATTTCCAGCTCAGCGAGAGCAAGACGGTGTGGAAGGACCTCGACGGATGGCTGCGGCGTCGGCTGCGCTGCCTGCTATGGCGGCAAGCCAAGACGCGTCCGCGGCGTACCGCGCTGCTGCGCAAACGAGGGCTGCCGGAGGCGCGGGCTTGGCACTCGGGACACAACGGGCACGGCCCATGGTGGAACAGTGGTGCCAGTCACATGAATCAGGCGTTTCCGAAAGCCTTCTTCGACCGGCTGAAGTTGGTCTCAATGATCGAAACCAGCCGGTATCTTCAGCGTCACTCATGAACCGCCGTATGCGGAACCGCACGTACGGTGGTGTGGGAGGGGACCGGAGGATTCCGGCTCCCTACCCGATGCGAGTGGAGCGCGGCCGGGCCGCCCGTTTCCTTTATGGGTATCCGGATGTCAGTGCGGGTTGGCCTTGCGTTGACCCGCCCGCTGTTGATCGTCGTCGCCAGCGCTGCTCAGGATCGCGGCTCCCGCGTCTGCTGCGCTGCGTGTGTAACGGTGTGTATCATGGCCCATGGACAGTCAGACCATCATCCGCAGACTGAAACAGGAAGGCTGGCTGGAAGTCCTCGTGGCCGGCTCGCATCACAAGTTCAAGCAACCCGGACAAGCCGGGGTACGTGGTCGTACCCCATCCGCAACGCGATCTGCCGCAAGGTACCGCGCGCAATATTTTTCGACAGGCCGGCTGGCAGTGGAGGAAACGATGATCTACCCCGCCTACATTCACAAGGACAAGCGCAGCGCCTGGGGCGCGACCCTGCCGGATTTCCCTGGCTGCTTCGCAGCCGCCGATGCGTTGGACGACTTGCCGGCCGCGGTGCAGGAAGCTGTGGAAGTGTATTTCGAGGGTGAGGCGATGGACGTGCCGGCGCCGACCGCGCCCGATGCGCTGCCGCGCGGCAAGGCGTACACCGGCGGTCAATGGTTGCTGGTTGACATCGACGTGGCTCGGGTGAATCCGCGCGCGGTGCGCCTGAACGTGTCGCTGCCGGAAAATCTGGTGCAGCGCATCGACGCTTACGCACGCACGCATGGCGCCACGCGCAGCGGGTTCCTGGCCGAAGCCGCGCGGCGCGCGATGGCAGACAACGAACGTGCGGCTTGACCGTTTGGCAGACCGGAACCTACGCTGAAATCCGGTTGCCCTCTTTTATGAGCGGAGCGTGGCCGGGCCGCCCGTTTCTTTTGCGAGTGGGGCGGCGGCCCCCCGGCCACCGGTGAGGCGTGCAATGCCAGTCAGTGCAGTGGCGATGGCAGGTGAAGTCGTTGCCATCAACCGTGCACATCCTGCTCGGTGGATGCGTGGCGTCCGGCTATGCAGGCGCATGCCATCCCGCGAGGCCATCGTGCAAAACGTCCAGGTGCTCGCGGTAGGCTTGCCATGCACCCACGCGCGGACGTATCGCATCGCGCACTTGCAGACTGCTGGGTGTGGCAACCACCCCGATGTCGAGGCGCGCATCCAGACACTGCGCCTCGAAGGGCAACGCGCAAAACGCGCACACGCGGCGCAACAGGCGCTCGGCATCGGCGAATTCGGCGTAATCAACCTGCAGCAACCGCCCCGGCAACACGCGTTGCCAGTGGGACATCAGCGCGCGGTAGTGGCCGTAGTGCGCAACGATGTCCTGTTGCGCGAAACTCCACGGATAGGCTGCGCCCAGCAACTGGCGCAACACGGCGAAAGCGGCATCCATGGGCGCGCGCGCCACGTGCACGATGCGTGCCTGTGGCAGGGCGCGTGCGATGTGAGCGATGAGCATCCAGTTTGATGGCAATTTGTCGGTGTAGTGGCTGCGCCCGCGCGCGCGCCAGCGCGTGTGCTCAAGGTAAGCCTGGCCCAGCGCGTGGTAATCGATGTCCGCGCTGCGCTCGATGGCGGTCATCGGCAGCAGCTCGACGCTGTCGCAGTCGGTGGCCAGGCCCAACTGGTAGGCGAAATCCGCGTGCTCGCCCGCGGCGCTCACCTGCGTATGCCGTCCCAGCAGCGTTTCCAGCAAGCTGGTACCACTGCGCGGCAGACCGACGATGAAGATGGGCGTGGCCGTGCCCGCGGGCGCGCTCTGTGGCACGGCGGTGGCGGCCGTGCCCGGCTGGGTGCGCAGCAGCGCGTCGATGCGCGTTGCCTCGCGCGCGGCGTCGTACGGCCATTGCCGGTGCGCCGCGGCCGCGCCGCGCTGCAGCGCTGGCCAGGCTTGCTGATATTGCTGCAAGGTGTGCAGTTCCTCGAACAGTGCGTAGGCCAGCGCGGCCTCGGTGTCGGCATCAGTGACACTGGGTAGCACGCTGTGCAGATGCGCGATGTGCGCCGTGGCCGCATCGGCATCACGCTGGCTGGCATGCACACGTGCCAGGCCCTGCGCCGCGCTGCCCGAATCGGGCCGCTGGTGTTGCGCGGCGGAGTAATCGGCGCCGGCGCCATCGGCGTCACCGCAGTAATCGCGCGCGCGCGCGCGCAGCAGCAATAGGTTGGTGTCGGGGGTGGCGCTCAGTTGCGCGGCAAGCTCGGTCAGTGCCAGCACCTGTTGGTATTCGCCTGCGCGCGCGCGCAGTTGCGCGTGGCGAAACAGCACGGCGCTATCGCGGGAGTCTTGCACGAGCGGGGTATCCAGCAGCGCGCGCGCGCGCGAGAAATCGCCGACGCGCATCAGATCGGTCGCGGTGCGCAAGGCAGCTTGCGCGTCGCGTGCTGGCAGTGCAGCAAGTCGTTGCGCCAGTTCCACGGCGGGTCGCATGCGCCCGCGTTTCAGCCACGCATGCAGCAGCAGGGACAGGCTGTCCGCGTCATCGGGCGTGCGCCGCAGATGCGCCTCGAGCGTGGCGCAGGCGGCCACGAGCTGGCCGTCATCGAAATAACGCTGGGCGCGTTGCAGGTGCCGTGGCAGGTGCTGGTTCATGGAGTGTATTCTGTCGACAGATGGTTGGTGATCAGCGTGCGAAAAGGGGCATCTTGCCGCCTGACACTTAGAGATTCCATGCAAACAAACTGTCGCGGCAAAAATCGCAGCACGTTTGTCGCGACCAGCACTTGAGAGCTCGTCCCATTTCGGGGCGCGCATGTGCTTCGCTTTGTCAGGTTGGACTGCGGCCATTGCTTACAGCCGTGCCTCGTGCAGATTGGGCAATGCACCGTGCGCGTTAGGTCGAGATCCGCTGTTCGAGCGCGCCACGATGCCTACCGCAGCCATGTTTGCACAGCATGAGGTGCAAGATCTGGCCAGGGAGTGCGTCATTGCAAAAGTGCTCGTCCGGACGCACGCAGGTGCCGCGTATATTTGCGCAGATATTACAAATACGTAATGCACCTGCTGCGCACCACCCACGTGAACAACGCGCAGATATAGTGCTTTGCGTCTCATTTTAGAGACCTGTTGCATCCATCTCACTGTTCAGGGGGAGCACACATGGGAATGTACAAACCTGTATGGGCCATGCTGGCAATAGCGTTTGCCGGGATACTGGCCGTGCCGCAAGTTCAAGCCGCGCTGCCGCCCGCAGCCAACCAGCAATTCGGGCACAAGATTTTTTCGCACCCTAACGGCCCAGATGTTCTGGACATCATGCCCAAGGGCTATTCTCTGACCAAGGGCCACACATTCGGGCGTGTCGCCGGCAACAGCCTCATCAACGCGCAAACTTCGCCACTCAACGATCCATATGCACCGATCGTCAATGGCTTAAATGCGTGGGCATCTTCAGCGTGCGGTGGCCTGGGCTCCGACTGCTACACCACGGGCAATTATTTTCCGCTTGGTCCGGTGATGCAGAGCCAACGCCATATCTATCTGATCTGGTATGGCAATTGGCAAGGCAACAGCGCGCTGAGCATCATCCCGCAGTTCGTGCAGTCGTTGAACATGTCGCCCTACGAGCGGATTCTCGGCACCTATAAGGTCAATAACAGAGCGATCATGCCTTCCATCACGCTCGCGGGCCAAACCTTTGATGATTATTCGCTGGGGCAGGACCTCAGTGACGCCAATATCCAGACCATCGTGCAGGATGCGATCACCGAGGGACGACTGCCGCTGGACAACAATGGCATCTACTTCGTGCTGACCTCGTCCGATGTAATGGAATCGAGCAACGGCAATCTCGCGCAGGGCGGTTTTTGCACCAAGTACTGTGGCTGGCATACCGACGGCCTGAACATGCACGGCGTGGACGTGAAGTACGCCTTTGTGGGCGATGGCCAGGCCTGCGCCAGCGCGACCGCGGAAAGTTATGGCTCCTGGCCAGGCTCGTGCATCGCCATGAAGAGCTTCCAGTCGTATAGCAACTACGTGTGGAACAGCCCCAACAACAACCCTGGTGCCGATGGCATGGTCAGCGTGATCGCGCACGAGTCCGAGGAGGCCACCAGCGATCCTGAGGTGGGCACAGGCAACCTTGCCTTCTACGGATACGACTGGTGGGATGGCAATGGCTACGAGAACGGTGACCAGTGCGCCTGGCGCTTCGGCGCTGCGAGCGGAAACATGTTCGCCACGCCCAACGGCAGTCTGGCCAACATGAGTTTGCAGGGCTACAGATATTTGATCCAGAAAAACGTGGTGATCGTTGATCCGCAGGGCAATGCCGATTACGGCATGCTCGAAACTACCGCTTATGGTACTAATCCAACCAATTGGTATAACTGGTACTACTTTGGTATGCCGGCGGTTGGCGGTACGGCGGATTATTGCGGGCTGTCTCCACCCACTTACCTCTGAGTAGCGGTTTGCAAAACATCTCCGGCGCAATGGGCTATTGCCAGCTGCGCGCTGGAATCATGAGGGTGCGGTCTGGACTTTGGCAGTGATGCAGGACGCGTCGATGCCAAGGTGCTGACATGAACAGCGCGCAATTGCTTGTCGCGACAAGGGTGTCAGCGCTGTGCCGCGACGGTATGCTTGCAAACTGATCTGAGTAGCCTCAGGCAAGTTGCTGGATTGCGTAAACATGGCGTCGAGTCTGGCCAAGGCCCGGCTCGACGCCTTCACGGCGATACGGGCGCAATCGGCCTGTGGGGTCCACTCGGGCGCCAGCGCGCATGCGCTGCCTCGCCTACAATCGCGCGTCCCATTTGCTGCGTTCGCCATGAGCCTATCAGCGACGCCATGCGTAGGCATGGCATTGGCAAAGCCCGACGCGTGCGCGCGGCACTGTCAGTCGTCTGCGCGCGCCGATTCTGCCGTGTGGCGCGATTGCGCTATGACGTGCATCAACACGACGGCCATGCATCAACTGGAATACACGCGCATTGCCACACTCTGCGCGGGTGTCCGTGACGGTCCGCATGCGGTCGCGATCACATGAGCCCGCACGCGCCACGCATCAGCTTCATGATTGGTGGTGCGCAGAAATGCGGCACCACGGCGCTTGCCGAATTTCTGCGCGCGCATCCGCGGGTGCGCCTGCCACTGGGCAAGGAGGCACATGTCTTCGATGCGCCGGATTACGACGACGCAGCGCTGCCAGAGGCCATCGATACGCGCTTTGCCGCACATTTTGCCGAGCCGTGGCAGGACTCGCTGGTGTACGGCGATGCCACGCCGATCAGCCTGTTTCTGGGCCTCGTCAGCAAAACCTGTGGGCGAGCTTCGGCTCAGGTAGCTTGCCAAGCACATGATAGAGCGCGATTTCTGTCGCCCTGAAGGTCCGAAATCCGTAGGCTTTTCTCATGGTGACTTTGCACTTGTTGTTGAGCCCCTCGACGACGCCGCTGGAGAACTGCTTGCGGGCGCGGAAATAGTTCAACAGCAGCTCGTGGTGTCGGCGTAGCGTGCCGGCGACTTTCTTCATCGGCTCGATCTGTGAGCGCATCACCTGCGTGCACCACTCATCGAGGAATCTGCCGGCCCAGGTGGGTGACACGTACTCCCAGAACTTCTGGAAGTCCTCCTTCAGCAGGTAGGCGCGAACCGTCTTCAGGTTGTACTTCAGCAGTTCCCGCAGGCGGCCGCGCTGTTTTCCCGTCAGATTGCCCGGACGCTTCAGCACGCACCACCGGGTCTTCTTCAGGACAGGCTCATAGCCGTCCTGGTGCATCCGGCGGGCTTCGTTGGCACGCACTTCGTCGATCGCCTTGTTGATCGTCGCCACGACGTGGAAACGGTCGAGAATGTTCAGTGCGTTCGGGCAGTTCTGCTCGATCAGCTTCAGGTAGGGCTTCCACATGTCCGAGCAGACGAAGGCGATCCGCGCCGCGAGATCTTTGCCGATCAGGTCAAAGAAGCGCTGGAAGCTGGCCGTGGTGCGCTCCTTGCCGACCCAAAGCAGCCGCGTGAAGCCGGCATCGATCTGGTAGACCAGCGTCAGATACGCGTGGCCGCGGCCGTACTGGATTTCGTCGACGCCGATGGCACGCAGCGGCCCCCACTCGCGATGCGCCAGCCCCCACTCGACCACCCATGCCACGGCGTGAAACACCTTTTCCCAGCTGGTGCGGAACGCTACCGCCGTTTCTCGCCAGGACAGTCGGCGCGCCCACTGCGCGAGGAACAACATGTACGCCTTGCAGAGCGTGTGCTTGCCAATCGCCCAGGGCACCTGTTCGACCTTGACGCCGCATCCACGGCAGGCGACTCGACGCATGGCATACAATAAAATCACCGCGAAGCCCCAGACCGGAATGAACTCGAAGCGGCGCACCGACAGCGTATCGTAGCCGCTGCCGCGCTTTCCGCATCCCGAGCAGATCGGACGCGAACCGCGGCGAGGACGCACGTCAACCTCGATGGTGTTCTCGGCCTCGAGCAGGCGCGCACCCTGATACACGAAACCAGGATGGTGGTGACAGGCATTCAGCAAGCGGGTGATCAACATGGGGAGGTCGAATCTGGCAGGTGGCGGCAAACCCGCTATTTCATACCAACCCGACGATCAAATGTTGGCCGAGCTCTGCCCCGATCTCTCCGAGTGGCCGCACCGCTGGTGCTTTGACGATGGCGACATCGACTTCGGTCGCAACGTGCTGGAAGCGCTCACGCCATTCCTGCAGCATCTGCTGGCAACCGACCTCAGTCGAAAGACCTTGGCACGTCACCGCGATCATCTCTGGATGCTCGGCGGCGAACTCGTGCGCCGCTTGCATGACGAACCGCGCCTGCGCATGAAGACGCCAACAGCCGTGCTACTCCACTACATTGACGACGAAGGTGGCCCACTGATCTACCCCAGCATCACCGAAGCCCAGCAACATGCGTTCGACGGCACCTGCAGAAAGCTGTACCGGTTCTTGAGCGAGGTGGCATCAGCCGGATAGCGCAGGAATCACCCACGGATTCCGCTGACGAGCCGTTTCTGGAGACGGCCATCCGCCGCGCCGCGCGCTACAACCCGGCCCTGCGCTGGATCATCCTGCTGCGCGATCCGGCCGCGCGCGCGATCTCGCAGCACGCCATGGAGCGTGCGCGCGGCACGGAATCATTGCCCTTGCTGCGCGCATTGCTGGCCGAGCGCGGGCGGTTGCACCGCGCGCGCGGGGACTTGGGATGGAACTCGTCACTGCGCAATCACAGTTATCGCGCGCGCGGTGAATACGCGGCGCAATTGCAGCGGTTATTGCATCACTTTCCGCGCGAGCAGGTGCTGCTGTTGCGCAGTGTCGATCTGGCACGGGATGCCGCGGCGACGCTGCGCGAGGTCTATGCACACCTGGGTCTTGCAGAGCCGCTACGCATGCCGGAAACACTGCGCCACTTCGAGGGCAGCTACGGCCATCATGCACTCGGCCACGCCATGCTGCGCTGGTGGTCGTGGCAGCAGCGGCGCAAGCTGCGGCGTGCGCTGGATGTTGACCTACAGTCTTGATCCAATCCCAGCGTTGCCACGCTCCTACAATGCGTCGATCAATACCTTCGGGATTCCGGTGTATGACCATTGCCGTGAAACTGGACCTTGCCATTCACGCCATGGATGCGGGATCCGCGGTACTGATACCGGCCCATGACCTGGACTGACGCGCTGAGCTGGCGCGTGCGTCGTCTGCGCGCGCTGTTGCAACGGACGCGCGGCAGCGTGCTCAGTCGTGGCTGGCGCGGCACCTGGCGGCGCATCCTGATGGAATTGAAAGGCAGCGCGCCCGCTGCGTCGCAACCGCATCTGCTGGCGCTGGACTGGACATTCGCGCCGTTCGCGGTGCCCGAGGCCGGCAATCCGGACGTTTCGGTAATCATCCCGGTGCACGGGCATCTGGCCCACACGCTGGCGTGTCTGCGCTCCATCGCGGCCTGTGGCGACACGACCGCGTTCGAGGTCATCGTGGTGGACGACGCCTCGCCCGACGCGAGCGCGGCGACGCTCGCGCAAATCCGTGGCCTGCGCCTGCTCGGCTTGCCGCGCAATCTCGGCTTTGTCGGTGCGTGCAATGCCGGCGCCGCAGCCGCGCGCGGACCGTTCCTGTGCTTCCTCAATAACGACACGCAGGTCACACCCGGCTGGCTGGACGCGCTGCGCGCCTGCTTCGAGGACGTGCCCGATTGCGGCATCGCCGGATCGCGCCTGCTGTATCCAGACGGCCGCCTGCAGGAATGCGGCGCGCTGGTGTTCGCCGATGGCGGCGCGTGGAATTGCGGGCGTTTCGAGCGCCCGGATCAGCCGCGCTATCTCTACCGCCGCGAGTGCGATTACGTGTCCGGCGCGGCGCTGATGATCCCGGCCGCTCTGTTTCGCGAGGTCGGTGGATTCGACACGCGTTATGCGCCGGCCTACTACGAGGACACCGATCTCGCTTTCGCGGTGCATGCCGCACGGCGTCGCGTGCTGGTGCAGCCCGCCAGCACCGTGATCCACTGCGAGGGCGTGACCGCGGGCATCGATCCCGAGCAGGGCGTCAAGCGCCATCAGGTGAAGAACAAGGCGCAATTCGCCGGCAAGTGGGCAGCCGCATTGCTCAAGCAAGCCCAGCCGGGAACGCGTGAAGCCGAGGCCAGCGCGCGCGCCGCAACGGACAGGCCGTACCTGCTGGTGATCGAAAGCACGCTGCCGGATGCTGCCCGCGATTCCGGGTCGCTGCGCCTGGTCGAGCTGCTGCGCAGCGCGGGGCAACTGGGCTGGCGCGTGAGCCTGATGCCGGACGACCGGCGCATGGATCTGGCGCTGGCGGCGCGCCTCGGTGCCGTGGGTGTGCAGGTCGTTGTACCGGGCAACCCGCGATCCTGGCTGGGTGCCCACGGTGACGATTTCGCGGTGGTCATGCTGAGCCGCTATGCGGTCGCGTCGGTCTGGCTGGCGCAGGTGCGCAGACTCGCGCCGCGCGCGCAGGTCATTTTCGATACGGTCGATCTGAACTTCCTGCGCGAGCGGCGCGCGGCGGAACTGGCCCGATCCGATACCCGACGCGCCGACGCACTGCGCGCGCACGAGCTGGCCTTGATCGCCGCCAGCGACTGCACCCTGCTGGTCAGCGAGGTCGAACTCGCGCTGGTGCAGGCTGAGCTGCCGCAGGCGCGGTTGCGCCTGCTGGGCAATATTCATCAGGTGCACGAGCCGATCACGCCGTTTTCCGACCGCGCCGATCTGCTGTTCATCGGCGGCTTCCAGCATCCACCCAACCGCGACGCCGTGCAGTGGTTCGCGCGCGAAGTGTTGCCGCTGCTGCGCCCGTGCCTGCCAAGGCTCTGCCTGCACGTCATCGGCAACGTCGATGCGCAGGCACGCGATGTGTTGCGCGACGTGCAGGTCGTCTTCCATGGCCGCGTCGATGATCTGCGGCCGTGGCTGGAGCGCTGTCGCGTGTCCGTCGCGCCGCTACGTTATGGCGCCGGCGTGAAAGGCAAGATCAACACCGCCATGGCCGCGGGGCTGCCGGTGGTCGCCACCCGCATCGCGGCCGAGGCCATGGCGTTGACGGACGGCGTGGACGTACTGCTGGCCGACACGCCCGCAGCCATGGCCGCGGCCATCGAACGTGCGTACACCGATCAAGCCTTGTGGCAACGCTTGTCGCGCGGTGGCATGGACAATGTGCGCCAGCACTTTTCCAGGGCGCGCGCACGTGATGTCCTGCGCGAAGTCCTGGACGACGCGCTGCGCGAATCCGCGAGTCCGTCCCGGTGAATCGGATGCGCCATTCACGCTGCAATGGCGATTCGCGATCGAGTTCAGGCGCCCGCATCGAGCGCATCGAACAACGTCCCGTGATCCTGCCGGCCCGATCGCTTGGCCGTTCCCATCTCGGTTTCGTCGTTCCCGCGTAGGCGGGAACCCATTTCCCCCTATGGATCCCCGTTCCCGAGTGGTTGTGTCGGGGATGGGAACCCGGTAACACGGCACAATGGGCCATCGGACACGGCATCGCCTCAGCCTTGACGATCCGGCCAGACCCATCCCTCATTCCCCTGATCGCATTGACCCATGAACAAACCCCGGCAAGCCCTCGCCCTCGGCATCCGCGCCATCCACGCGGGGCAGGCGCCCGGTTTCGAATCGACGGGTGAACGCTGCCTGGATCGTAAGGTGCTGCCTGTTCGGCGGTAGAATTCAGGAGCTTCGACATGGCCGGAGGAAGGGCGATGAACGCTCAGCTCAAGATGGTGTTCTGGCAAGGCGATCGCTACTGGCTGGGCAAGCTGGTCGACCACCCTGAAATCATGTGTCAGGGCGAAAACATCGAGGAGCTCGAAGCCAATCTGCGCGACGCCTATCGCGAACTCTTATTGGAGGATGTGCCGCCTGGTTATCAGGTGCGAGACATCGCCCTTTGAAGCGAGAGGAGCTGCTGCGTCAACTTGCAGTGGCAGGCTGCGTTCTGGTGCGTCACGGTGGGCGTCATGACATCTGGCTGAATCCGCGCACAGGACAAAAGCAACCCATTCCGAGGCATCGCGACGTTGAAGATGCCTTGGCCAAGCACATCTTCAAATACCTCGGATTGCGCTGACACCCATGAACAAACCCCAGCAACCCCTCGGCCTCGGCACCCGCGCCATCCACGCGGGGCAGGCGCCCGATCCATCGACCGGCGCGATCATGACGCCGATCTACGCCACCTCCACGTACGTGCAGCGCAGCCCCGGCAAGCACCAGGGCTACGAGTATTCGCGCACGCACAACCCCACGCGTTTCGCCTATGAACGCTGCGTGGCCGATCTGGAAGGCGGTGTCGCCGGCTTCGCCTTTGCCTCGGGTCTGGCCGCGGCCAGCACCGTGCTCGAGCTGCTGGATTCCGGCAGCCACGTCATCGCCATGGACGATTTGTACGGCGGCACTTATCGTTTGTTCGAGCGCGTGCGGCGGCGCTCGGCGGGGCTGGATTTCAGCTTCATCGACTTGAACGACGGCGCCGCGCTGAAGGCGGCGCTCAAGCCCAACACACGCATGATCTGGGCGGAGACGCCCACCAACCCCATGCTCAAGCTGGTGGACCTCGCCAGGGTCGGTGCCTTCGCGCGCAAGCACGGGCTGACCCTGGTGGTGGACAACACCTTCTGCTCGCCCATGCTGCAGCGCCCGCTGGAATACGGCGCGCACCTGGTGCTGCATTCGGCCACCAAGTACCTCAACGGCCATTCCGACATGGTCGGCGGCATCGTCGTGGCCGGCACGCAGGAACTGGCCGAGCCGATGGCCTTCCTGCAGAACTCGGTCGGCGCCATCGCCGGGCCGTTCGACAGTTTTCTCGCCCTGCGCGGCCTCAAGACCCTGCACCTGCGCATGCGCGCGCATTGCGACAATGCACTGGAACTGGCGCGCTGGCTGGAGAAACATCCCACCATCGAGCGCGTGATCTACCCCGGCCTGAAAAGCCATCCGCAGCACGCGCTGGCCAAACGCCAGATGCAGGGCTACGGCGGCATCATCAGCATCGAGGTCAAGGGCGGGCTGAAGAAAGCGCGCAGCATGCTAGAGCGCTGCCACCTGTTCGCGCTGGCCGAATCACTGGGCGGCGTGGAGAGCCTGATCGAGCACCCCGCCATCATGACCCACGCCTCCATCCCGCCCGCGCAGCGCAAGCGGCTCGGCATCAGCGATGCGCTGGTAAGGTTGTCGGTGGGTGTGGAGTGCGTCGATGATCTGCGCGGAGAGCTGACGCGAACGTTGTCATGAGCAAGCGGAAAATCACGCGCTCCACGGCGGTTGGCGCGACATCAAACAAAATCAGCACGCGACGCGCGATCATGGTGCTGGGAATGCATCGCAGCGGCACCTCCGCCATCACGCGTGTGCTCAATTTGCTGGGCGTCGAGCTGGGATCGCGCCTGATGCCGCCGGCGCCCGACAACCCAACGGGCTTTTGGGAACATCTCGATGCGGTCGAGATCCATGACCGATTGTTGGGGAAACTGGGGCGCAGTTGGGATGACTTTCGGCCCCTGCCAGCGGGCTGGCTGCACTGCGCGGCGGCGAAGCATGCCCAGCAACAAATCCTGCAATTGATTCAGTCCGAGTTTTCCGATGCGCCATTGTGGGCTGTTAAGGATCCGCGTTTATGTCTGTTCGTGCCGTTATGGGAGCGCGTGTTGTGCAGTCTTGGCATCGAGCCTTGCGCGCTGATCGTGCTGCGTGAACCAGCGGAGACAGCGCGTTCGCTGCACGAGCGCAATGCGATTCCCGCTGCATTGGGCGAGGCCTTGTGGTGCCGTTATACCGTCGAAGCCATACGCGGCAGCGCGCGCAACCGGCACGCGGAATTGCGTTACTCACACTTGCTGCAAGATTGGCGAACCGAGATGAAGCGGCTTGATTCGACATTCGCCCTGAACATGGATTGGAACGAGCAAGCCATGGAACGCATTGATGCTTTTCTGCACTCGGCGCGTACCGAGCCCGATCGTGCTTCCGAGCTGACGCCCTTTCGCAGCGACCGGTTGCCTCTGGTGCTGAGCGCTCCTGGACTGGATCTCAAACAACTGGCAGATGCCGCGGATGCGGCACTCATGCATATCGCGCGCGAGTCGCTTGCCTATGCGGAAGCCGAGTACTTGCAAGTCGAGCGCACCCGCTTCAGCGAGGCCGAGGATCGTGCACGACTTCGCATTGATGAAGCCGTGCGTTGGGCACAACGGCTTGAGAACGAACAGGAGTCGACTCGTGCGCAATTCGGTGAGTTGCAGCGTGAACACGAGCGCGTCGCGTCGTGGGCGCAATCATTGGATCGCGAGTTGCAAGTCGAGCGCACCCGCTTCAGCGAGGCCGAGGATCGTGCACGACTTCGCATTGGCGACCGGGATACGCTGATCCTCACCCTGCAGCAGACTCTTGTGCACCAACGCGAACAATCCGAGCGCATGGCGGGCGAGGCGGCGTCAGCACGGCGTCTATTTGAGGAGATACGTGATTCCCGGTCATGGCGCATCACGCGCCCCTTGCGCGTCATCGCGCGCATTCTGCGCGGCGAATGGCCAGTGGTGCGCAATGAAATAAAGCGCCGCCGCGAACAGGCGCGCATCGCCGCGACCGCTCGTGAATCCAGCATTGATCCGGGGACGCGCGATGCGCCAGCAGCACGCGATCTGACTGCGCGCATCGAGTCCTCTCCGGCGCTTGTAAACTACTTGCCGCGCGCTCGAATCAGCGATTTGGCCCTGCCTGCTTACCATGCGCCGCTGGTCAGCATCATCGTGCCGGCGTACGGCATGCTGGATGTCACCGCGCGCTGCCTGCACTCGATCATGGCGCATCCGCCGAGCGTACCGTTCGAGGTGATCGTCGTTGAGGATGCCTCGGGCGATACGGATATCGATCAATTGGCC
Source organism: Metallibacterium scheffleri (assembly GCF_002077135.1). NCBI lineage: Bacteria > Pseudomonadati > Pseudomonadota > Gammaproteobacteria > Lysobacterales > Rhodanobacteraceae > Metallibacterium > Metallibacterium scheffleri. Next base: position 21,676 of record NZ_LDOS01000002.1, read on the forward strand.
AAGGTCAGCGGCTTGCGCTACGAAAAGAATCCCGAGAACCTGGGCTTCGTGCGCTCCTGCAATCGCGCGGCGGGGCTCGCGCGCGGCGAGTACGTGTACTTTCTCAACAACGACACCGAAGTTACCGAAGGCTGGCTGGATGCGCTGCTGGACGTGTTCCGGCGCTATCCCGATTGCGGCCTGGCGGGATCGAAACTGGTCTATCCGGATGGACGCTTGCAGGAAGCCGGCGGGATCATGTGGCAGGACGCCAGCGCCTGGAACTACGGTCGCCTCGATGATCCCGAGCGCAGCATCTACAACTACCTGCGTGAATCCGACTATTGCTCGGGCGCATCGCTGCTGATCCGCAAGGCGCTGTTCGAGCAACTGGGTCGCTTCGATGAAATCTACGCACCGGCCTACTGCGAGGACTCGGATCTCGCGTTCAAGGTGCGCGCCGCAGGACTCAAGGTTTATTACCAGCCCGCGTCGGTGGTGGTGCATTACGAGGGCGTCTCGCATGGCACCGACACCGGCAGCGGCATCAAGTCCTACCAGGTGCGCAATCAGGCAATCTTTCGCCAGCGCTGGCAGTCGACTCTGCAAGCCGATCATTATCCAAACGCCGAAAACGTGTTTCGCGCGCGTGGACGTGATAAATACGCGCGCATCATATTGATCATAGACCACTACGCACCACAGCCGGATCGCGATGCCGGCTCGCGCACAATGATGCAGTTCATCCAGCGCTTCCTGGAGCGCGGCTATCGGGTCAAGTTCTGGCCAGAGAATCTGCACTTCGATCCGGTGTATGTGCCGCCATTACTGCAGCTTGGTGTTGAGGTTATGTACGGCGTCGAATATGCTGGTGCTTTCGATGCTTGGATGCGCGAGCATGGTGTCGCGCTGGACTACATTTTGTTGAGTCGGCCACATATCGCGGTGCAGTTCATCGAGATTGCGCGCAAGTATTCGGCTGCGCCGCTGCTGTACTACGGGCATGACGTGCATCATCTGCGTCTGGACGATCAATTGCGCGTGATGCCTGACGATGCTGCCGTGCGCAAGGAGCGCCAAATGATCGCGGAACTCGAGCACGAGGTCTGGCGCAGTGTGGATGCGGTGTATTACCCATCAGATTCTGAAACCACGCAGGTGCGCGCCTGGCTGGCGCTGCATGCGCCGCAGGTGCGCGCGCACACCGTGCCTGCCTATGCCTTCGAAGAGTTGCATGATGACCCCACGCGCAATCTGCACGAGCGCGAGGGGTTGATTTTCGTCGCCGGATTCGCGCACCCGCCGAATGTGGATGCGGCGCTGTGGCTCGTGCGCGAGGTATTGCCGCGCTTGCATCAGCACATGCCCGGATTGCGCCTAAGTCTGGTCGGCTCGAATCCATCCGCCGATGTGCGCGCCCTGCAAGACGAACGCGTCGAGGTAACCGGGTTTGTCACCGACGCGGAGTTGGCGCAACGCTATGCACATGCTCGCGTAGCGGTCGCGCCGTTGCGTTTCGGCGGCGGCATCAAGGGCAAGGTCATCGAAGCCATGCGTCATGGAGTGCCGTGCGTCACCACATCGGCAGGCGCGCAGGGATTGGACGGGTGCGATGCGCTGGCTGTCTGCGATGCGGCCGACGATTTCACGCAGCACATACTTGGATTGATCGGTGACGATGCCGAATGGCGTCGCCGCGCGCTGGCCGGGCAAGCATTCGTGCATGCGCATTACACGTCGGACGCTCAATGGCAGGCCTTTGCGCGCGAACTGGACTTGCGCCATGCCATGTTACCCGGGGCGGCAGCATGATCGCGCGTGCGCGCGCTCCGCTGCGCCTGGGTCTTGCCGGCGGTGGCAGCGATGTCTCGCCGTATTGCGACCAGTTCGGCGGTCAGGTGATGAACGTCACCATCGACCGCTATGCCTACGCCATCGTGCGACCGGGCGATGGGCAGAGCACGTGCTTCGAGGCGCTGGATGTCCGGCACCACGCCGAGCATATCTGCGGCGACGAACATTCACTCAGTGGCCCATTGCAACTGGCGCGTGGTGTGTATGCGCGCGTCTGCCGCGACTTTCTCGACGGCAAGCAGCCATCGCTGCGCGTGACCACGTATTCCGATGCACCACCGGGCTCGGGCCTGGGGTCGTCCTCGACCATGGTGGTGGCCTTGCTGCAGGCGTTCGTCGAATACTTCGGTTTGCCGTTGGGTGAGTACGAAGTCGCGCGGCTGGCGTATCAGATCGAGCGCAATGACCTGGGCTTGGCGGGCGGCAAGCAGGACCAGTATGCGGCAACCTTTGGCGGCTTCAACTTCATGGAGTTCTATGCCGACGACCGCGTGATCGTGAACCCGCTGCGCGTCAAGGACTGGGTGTGGGCTGAGCTCGAAGCATCGCTGGTGCTGTATTTCACCGGCGTGTCGCGCGCCTCGGCGGACATCATCGATCAACAGTCGCGCAACGTCAGCGAGCAGAATCAAGCGTCGATCGAGGCCATGCACCGGCTCAAGGACGAAGCTGTGGCCATGAAGGAATGTGTGCTCATGGGCGATTTGAGGCGACTGGAAGCGACCTTGCGTGCCGGCTGGGAGGCGAAGAAGCAAACCGCCAGCAGCATCAGCAACCTGCTGATCGAAAACATCGAGCGCGTGGCCTTTGCCAATGGCGCGCGCGCGGCGAAAATCTCCGGCGCGGGCGGTGGCGGATTCATGATGTTCCTGTGTGGCGCAGAGGACCGGCTCACGCTCAACCGCGCACTGCTGGAGCAAGGCGGCAGCCTGCTCGATTTCCACTTCACCCAACGCGGAGCGATGTCGTGGCGAGTTCCCTGAGTGCGCGTATTGGCGCCGAGTTCGACAAGTCGCTGGGCGTGCTGCAACACATGGCGCAGGACACCGCGCTGCGCGCGCAAGTGGCCGATGCGGTGGGTGTTGCCGTGGCCGCGCTGCGCGCTGGCTGCAAGCTGCTGTTTGCCGGCAACGGCGGCAGCGCCGCCGACGCGCAGCACTGGGCCGGTGAACTGGTCAGCCGGTTTTACTTCGATCGCCCCGGCTTGTCGGCGATCGCGCTGACCACCGACACCAGCATCCTTACCGCCATCGGCAACGATTACGGCTACGACTACGTGTTCGCGCGCCAGATCGAGGCACTAGCCCATACCGGCGACGTGTTCTTCGCGATCTCGACCTCTGGCAACTCGAAAAACATCTTGCGCGCCATCGACGCTGCGCGTGCGCGCGGCGTCAAGACCATAGGCTTTACCGGCCAATCGGGTGGCGCGATGGCCGAGCAGTGCGAGTTGTGCTTCAAAGTGCCCTCGGGCGAAACGCCGCGCATCCAGGAAGGCCACGAATTCCTCGGACACTTGCTGTGTGGTCTGATCGAGCATGAGATGTTCGGATCGACGCATGGCCGATGAGGCCATCATTCTTGCCGGCGGCTGCGGCACACGCCTGCAAGGCGTGGTCAGCGATGTGCCCAAGCCGCTGGCGCCCGTGCAGGGGCGGCCGTTCCTGGTCTGGCTGCTGGATCTGCTGGCGCGGCAAGGTATGCGCCGCGTCGTTCTGGCCACCGGCTACAAGGCCGAGATGGTGCATGCGGCCATCGGTGAGCTCTGGCAGGGCATGCGCATCGACTACGCAGTCGAATCGTCACCGCTGGGCACCGGCGGTGCCATCGCCCAGGCGTTGCAGCGGATCGAGGGCGAGGACGCATTCGTGCTCAATGGCGACACCTATCTCGAACTCGATTACGCACGCTTTGCGGCGGCGATGCGCGCGCAGCACGCCGCGTTGGGCATGGTCCTTGCCCAGGTGCCCGATGTCAGTCGCTACGGCGCCGTACATATAGCCAATGAGCGAGTCACCGGATTCAGCGAGAAAGGCGGCTCTGGTGCTGGCTGGATCAATGCGGGGGTCTACTGGCTGCCGCATAGCCTGCCGCTGCGGGCCGTGACGCACGCGTTCTCGTTCGAGGATACCGTGCTGCGTGCCGCCGCCGCGCAAGGCACACTAAGCGCCTACACCGCGAGCGCTGCGTTCATCGATATCGGTGTACCCGAGGATTTTCAACGCGCGCAGGCCTGGCACTTTGCTTCACAAGCCAGTCCCGCGGGCAGCTTCCACTTTGTGCAATCAACTCTCTGAGCCAACGAGGTCATTTTCATGAAGCGTATCCATTCGAAACTCATCGCACTCATCCCCGCCGTGTTCTTGTTGGCTGCCTGCCATCAGCAGTCCAGCAGCAACAACAATGCAGGCGCCACCAGCGCCGCAGCACCACCCGCGACCAGCGCGTCGATGCAACCTCAGCAAGCCAGCGTGATCAGCGTCGTACCCGGCAGCATGGCGGCCTGCGATCCGGCTGCCGTCGCCAAGGTGAGCTGGAACGCCAGCGGCGTCGCCGACATCAACAGTGTGCAGATCTATGTGGGCTCGGCTGTCGACGAAAAGCTCTTTGCCGCCGGTGGCGCCGTGGGCAGTGCATCGACCGGGCCTTGGACGCACCCCGGCACGACCTTCACCGCCAAGGATGCCGCCAGCGGCAAGGTGCTGGGAACGGTGACGGTGCAGGGACCGGCATGCAAACCGTGACCGTAATCGCCTGACCGGCTGCACCTGCGGGTGACGATGACACCTCCTCTACCAAGGCGTCATCGTGCCGATTGCGGATTCTTGTTGGCCCTGACCAGTGTGCTGGAGAGCGCTGGCCGGCTGCACTGGCGGCAACTGGCCATCACGCTGCTGTTGACCTCTGACCATATCGCCCGGCAACGACAGGGTTCTTAAGCTTAGTCGTCCAGGGAGCCTGTGACGATCCCGTGACCGTAGAGCACGATGCGTCCTGTTGTGGATGTTCTTTTCAGATGTTCCAAATACTCGTTGCGCCCGAGGCGATCCAGCAAAGCCATCTGCGCAATCGTTGTTGACGCATCGTCGATGTTGACGCCAGCGCTCTGTGCTGCAAAAAGCATGTCCAAGCGCAGCGATATCTCATGGTCTGGGTTGACCTCCGCCAGCCGAAGCCCTTCGACGGTCGAGGGCACATGCACCAGTACAGATCGACGCAAGTGTCGAAAGATGTCGCTGGCAACGCGTACCCATGGCGGGTCGACAGCGAGCGCGAAAAGAAGATTGATGGCTTCCCTAGCTACTGCCGTGTGGCCCTCAATATCACCAATGCACTCCGCTTCTCGCAGCAGTGCAAATAGCACGGTCAGGGCTTCGAGGTCGCCTTCTGCACGAACCACTCTCGCTGCGTCTGCACGCGGCATTGCCACGCGTCGTAGTGATGGGTTCAGCGGGTCGCCCGGTGCAGTGCGCTCGTACAGAAGAGCGCGCAGCGATGGGCGCGCCATGCGCATGATTTCGTGCAGCCGGCTCATGGGTGGAGGCACGGCCTCGATCTGAGACCACAGGTCAAGGTCCAGCCAGTATTCGAGCTCAGGGAAATCCTGGCGAAAAGTTGCCCGTGTTCGTGCATTGGGCCAATGCAGACCAGCCAAGTAGGCATCAAATTGCTTGGGACGCTTGATGCCATCGGACTCGACGCGCCACCGGTGCGTATCGCCGTGGACCACGCGCTCCACCTCGTACGGCGTCAAATTCGCTGGCCACTGCCGTGGCCCCGAGCGATCGGCAAGGCTTCGCGCGCGTTTCTGGATGGCGAAGGCCCAGACCCTCACGGCAAGACGCTGCGGCAAGGTCAGCGGTTTAGGCCCGCGCTTCTGAGCGTCGGGTTTCTGTTCCTTGGAGGTCGGCATATGTCCTCAGCCGGTCGTTCCGGCCAACGAATTTTAATTTCGTTCGCCTTGGATTCGATTCGTCCTGCAGGTTAGATGCGGCATGACCCACGCGAACCAAGCATGACCATGTGCCCCCAGCCGCCATCCGAACCCATCTCTCGAGCCGCAGCAATCGAGGCGCAACTGATGCGTGATGACGGCGCACTGCTTTCTGGCGAGCGCTTGAGACGCGCCCTCGGTTACCGATCAATCGACGCGCTGCGTCAGGCGATCGTCCGCGGCACGATTCCCGTGCCGGTTTTCACGCTTCCCCACCGGCGCGGACGATTTGCGCTGGCACGCGACGTCGCGGCGTGGTTGGCCGCCCAAGGGCCGGCCCCGCACTCACTTTCCATCACCCCGAGCGCCAGCGCGCGCGAGGAGGAAACCATGTAGCGCCAGTATCCGCTTCAAGATCCACATCAAAGCGCAGAAAGACAGAAGGCCCAAGAGCTGTGAACTCCTGAGCCTTCGAGCTGAATCGATGATACAGCGACAGCATTGTCTCTCCCGCGCGTCCTGTCAAGACCCGTCGCCGTAAGCGAGGCGGGTCCATCCCCGGCTGCGCGCTCACGCACGCGGTCCTCCGGAGAGATCCACTATGAATAAGCTTCATGATGCTGTTCGCATGGCTCTGGCAACCTCGTTGTCGGACCGCGCCATCGCTGCGGCGTTGGCAATGTCGAAAACGACCGTTCGTCGCTATCGATCCATCGCCGCCGTCAAGCAACTCAGTTGGGCTGATCTTTGCGCGTTGACACCCCAAGCACTGGAAGCGCAGTTCAACGCGGCGGCCGGCCGCCTCACGACGAAGCGTGTGCCCGATTTCGCAACTCTTCACACGGAGATCGAAACCAAGGGCGTGACGCTGCAGCTGCTGTGGGAGGAATACCGCGCTCCCTCGCCTGACGATGCGTTGAGTTACTCGCAGTTTACGCATCATTACAGGGCATGGGCGCATTGCATGCACCCGGTGATGCGTCAGCACCACCGCCCGGGCGAGAAGGCGTTTGTCGACTATTCGGGCAAACGCCCAGTGTGGCGTGATCGGACAACGGGGCGGGACATTCCCGCCGAGCTGTTCGTCGGCGCGCTGGGCGTTTCGAGCTATGTGTTTGCAATCTGCACCGCCAGCCAATCCATCCCAGATTGGATCCATGCCAGCGTCAAGATGCTGGAGTTCTATGGCGGTGTGCCCGAGATCATTGTGCCCGATAATTTGAAGTCGGCTGTCGAGAAGCCAGGCCGGTCCCCCAAGATCCAGCGGACGTACTTGGACTTCGCACGGCACTACGCAGTGGCCATCATCCCGGCACGCGTCTATCGGCCGCAGGACAAGGCCAAGGCCGAGCAAAGCGTGCAGATGGCTCAGCGCTGGATCTTGGCGTGCATGCGTCACGAGACGTTCTTTTCGCTGGCGGATCTCAACACGCGCATCGCCGAGCTGCTGAAGGCGCTCAATCGGCGCCCTTACAAACGCTTGCCGGGCTGCCGGCGCAGCCGATTTGAGGAGCTGGATCAGCCCGCGCTCCACCCGTTGCCGACAGTGTCGTACGAGTTCGCCGAATGGGTCGCCCGCCAGAAGGTGCCCAATGATTATCACGTCAACGTCCGCGGCCATTTCTACTCGGTTCCCCACGTGCTGATCGACCGTCGCGTCGAAGTGCGTATCACGCGCTCGACGGTCGAAATCTTCTGCGATCAGGTGCGGGTCGCTACCCATGTCCTCAGCGATGTCCGTGGCGGCTACTCGACGCTGCCCGAACACCAACCCGAGGCACATCGCGCGCAAGCAGGGCGTACGCCCGAACGGCAACTGGCGTGGGCAGCGACGGTGGGACCGAATACCACAGCGGTGATGCGCAGCCTGTTTGATCGGCGTTTGCCCGCGCTGGGTTTGCCAGCCGCCGACAAGATGCGCCGCCTGGCCACACAGTATGGAGTCGAGGAACTCGAGGCGGCCGCGCGGCGCGCGGTTGAGATCAAGTCGTTGACCGTGACGACACTGACTGCCCTATTGCGCACGGGGCTGCACAAGCGTCGCACAGACAGCACCTCAAGTTCACGCTCACTGCCGCTGCACGACAACGTGCGCGGTCCGGCCTACTACGGCAAGGGGGATTGACCATGTTGAACCAACCGACGATGCAAGGCCTCACCCGTTTGAAGTTGCACGCGATGGCAACAGCATTGGCGCAGCAGTTGGGATCGCCAATCACCCAGGAGTTGTCGTTCGAGGAGCGCTTTGGGATGCTGGTCGAGGCCGAGTGCCAAGCGCGCGAAAATCGCCGCCTGGCGCGCATTCTCAAGCAGGCCCATCTCAAGGTGCAGGCATCCTTGGAGGACATTGACTACGGTGCGCCACGTGGGCTGAAGAAGCCGGTCATTGCCAGTCTTTCGAGCTGCGCGTGGATGCGCAGCGGTCAACATTTGCTGATTACCGGGCCGACAGGGGTCGGTAAAACCTGGTTGGCGTGCGCCTTTGGTCACCACGCGGCGCGGCGCGGCTATACGGTCCTTTACGTGCGCCTGCCGCGCCTGCTGGAAGCGTTGGACGTGGCCCGTGCCAGCGGCGGCTTGCCCAAGCTGCGCGAGCAATTGGCCCACACGACGCTGCTGATCCTGGATGACTGGGCCGTTGCGCCGATGACGGACCAGGGACGTCAGGATCTGCTGGAGGTGATCGATGATCGCGCGGGCACGTCCGCGCTGATCATCACCTCGCAGGTGCCGGTGTCGGAGTGGCATGCGTATCTCGGCGAAGCGACGATTGCCGATGCCATCCTCGATCGCGTGGTCCATGCATCCCATCGCCTGGAGTTGAAAGGCGAATCGATGCGCAAGCTGAAAGCGGTCGGAGGCGTCTCGGAAACCTCGGCTGATCCGTGATGCGGTCATGAGCCATCCGGCGCTTGGGCGCCGGGCGGTTCGCATGGCCTCAATCAAAGTGTCGTCGACGGGAGACGCGTTGCAGGCGAGTGGCTGGGAATCCGGCGTTCCTACCGCAACCAAACCAGTCGAGATAATTCGTTTCCGAGCTGCCTCTGGCACCATACGAAAAACTAAGATGGTGTTGATCCAAGACCACTGCGCTCGCCCGCCTGCTCGACATCTACCGTCAGACCGCACGGCGGCGCTCCGCCGGCGGGGCACGTTCTCCGCGCGAGGCGCATCGGTGTCGGCGAGCAGGGCCCTGTCCGATGAGCAGGCGCACCTTCTGCAACCGCGGCGCGGACGGATCGTTGCCGATCACCTGCTCCACCAAGCGGCGCGGCGCCGCGAACGCCTACAGGAAGACGTAGACGGCCCGGGAAACCTTCAGGCGCGATGCGGACGCCGGTGCACGATGGCCACGTGCGACGCGCTTTGGCTCTCCAGCACCAGTTCATCGGAGAGCACGAATCGGCGCAGCAAGAGTTCCAGTCAGTCCACCACCTGCCGAGGGGGGGGCTGCCATCGTCGCGTGCAGCTCCGTCATCCCGCTTCCCACCCGTCACGCGCCAGGCGGCAGCCGGGCATGAGATCGGGCGCCACAGAGCTTGGCGGCCAGGCCCAGCGACGCCTTTGTAGCGCGGAACACCACCATGGCGGCACCGAAGATCAGCATCGTCCTCCAGCCGATCTCAAGCAGGGCCCGGAGGAATGCCAAGACAGGCATGCCATCCGACGCCTGCTGCCAAAGGTCGTGCAGCATGGCGGGATAGCTCTCGGCAACGTTGAGCACCACGAGCTTGAACACCACCTTCACCAAGTAGGCCAGATACAATGTGCCGAGCACTGTGTAGGCGGTCAGTGCCCACTTGGCCCTCCGGCTGAGCCGGCTCAGCCCGGTCTGGTGGCCACCGAAGATCCGGGCGAGGATGTCCTGACCCCAGATCATCTGCTGCCTGCGCAGGTTCACGATACCGAAGAGGTCGCTCATCAGCCAGTAGCCATCCATACGAATGAACGGATTGAACGTTGTCATGGCGATCGCGAAATCGTTCAAGACGAAGGCGAACAGGAAGATGCTGTTGCCCGTAAGCAGGTACAAGGCCAGCACGAGGACGAGGAAGAAGGACTGGAGGTACACGCCGCCGATGTCCACTATGGCGCGCTGCTGCCGAGGCAGCTTCCAAGCATCAGAGACGTCGGTCCACAATACGCTGTAAATCAAGTACAATCCCCATCCGATAGTAATCTTGCGACAGCCGAAGTAGGCCGCTGCGCTGGCATGGCCGAATTCGTGGACAATCGCGCCCGCTGTGGATAGCAGCAGCAGGATCAGGATGCCTTGTGTGTCGAGTTGGCTGAAATCGAAAGCATTGGTCCGGAGCAGCATGCCGTACACGTAGACGTGTACGGCGACGAACACGAGCAGCCCGAGCAGCATGATTCCCCGCCGGAACAGGAAGCCCAGCCGCTTGGCGACCGGGTCGACCATGCCCGGCTTCATCAGGGGCAGCTTGATGTACAGGAATGCCTGCCGGGGCTGGCTACTGATGGCCGCGCGACTGGGATCTTGATCGGGACGCACGAGGATGCCCTTGGGGAGCAGCGACTCGATCACCAAGCGGCGTAACCAGTCGCGGGGACGCGCGTCCGGCTCCTGCCGGAGAAAAATATCTATGGCCTCGTCGACACTGCGCGTGCCATCGAACGCCCGGACCAGCTCCATGTAGACCGCAGGTACGGCGAACCGGATGTGTCCGCCCTCGCTTGGAACAAGGCACAGCACCATCGGCCGGCTGGAATCCGAGTCAAACTCGGAGATCTCCATCATGGGGTTCATGCGTGGTGAGAGATCGTTGCTCATCGATGTCTCCAGGAGCTCATGCAGTCAGGGCGTCGCCGGACGCAGCCCGTTTCCGAGGTGCGGGAGCGTGCTGCATCGGTGCATGGCTAGCTCGCATCCCGGCAACTTTGGGCGTTATAGCGGACGCAAGTTCGGTGCGATCCTCGAATTCGACGATCTCGAATTCATCCACCAAGAAGGTTTCGTCGCGGTTGCGGTCGACCTGGCCGGTGGCGGTGCGCACTGCTTCGTTCATGAGTATGTTCTACAGCGACCCGTATGCGCTTCAGCGGAATCGAAGCGTGCGCGAAGACGAAGAAGATGCGGTGGGATGGGTCGTATGGTGCATCCATCCCACCGCACAGCCGGGATCCTAGGCGCCCCCGGAATCGGGGCTGACCGGTCCCGACTCATGGTTAGGCGGCGGCGCCGTTGCAGGAACCGTTGCAGCACTTCCAGAGCTCGAGGCGATCCTCGAGTTCGATGATCTCGAACTCGTCGATCACCTGCGAGTTGTCCGCCTTGGCTTGGGTAATTTCGTTCTGGTTGCTGCTGTTAGCCATGTTGCTGTTAGCCATGGTTACTCTCCTCTTGCTCAGGTTGAATGACGGGAACGGTTGCTCCATTGCTTCCATTCCCAGCTCGCGATGCACTCTATTCCCCAACACACTGCCGTCCGGTGCATCAACGGACCGACAATTCCCTTTTCCGCTCGTCCAGGTATTCAGGATTCCCGCCCGCAGATGGCGTTGCGCGCACCCAGCTGGCATACCAAGTCCCACATCCGCGACCGTGCCGGTTCGACCTGATCGTCGAGCCAAGCCCGGTCGACACCGTCGCGATCCGGGGAAAGCCGCTCGACGAGCGCCTTCATCGCGGCGGGCATGCGGTAGCAACGCTGGGTCTTCACGTCCGTCCACACGATTTCCTCACCCCGCGACAGCTCGACGATGCGGCTGACGTTGACGAAAAGGCGTCCGCCCGACTCGAGGTGACGCGCCAACTGCTGCGCGACATCCTCCATCGGCTGCGGTTCCGAGTGACAGGGCACGCGCCATTGGTGGAACTGGCTGGCACCGCACCACTCCGCGGCAAAATCCGTCAGCGCGTCGGCGAAGAACGCATAGGCCTGCTGGAGCGCTTCGCGCACGAAACGGTCGGCGACATCCCCAGCCAGCGGCCCGTCGGGATTGATCAGGTCACCTACCCGGCAACGGCGGCGGTCGCCTTCGCTGTAGGCGATGAGGGGCAGGATCGGCGCACCGAAGCGCGCTGCCATGCGGATCAGGCCGTCCTTGACCCGCACATCGGTGCCTAGCAGGCGGACCGTGGCACGACGCACATTGCCGCGCGGACCATCGATGCCGGTGTTGCCGTCGATCGTCGAAAGCACGCATCCCCCGCGCGCCAGCGCCCGCGCTAGGGCGGTCGACTTGCCCTGCAGCTCGGCGTTAACGGTATGGAGGTGGCACCAGAACGCCGCGTCTGGATTCGCCTCGCGGGCCGAGGCATAGTCGTTGAAGCCGCTGGTCGCCAGCGGCACCCAACACTCAATGCCCGCATGCGCGATATCCGAAAGCATGTAGCGAAAGTGGCCGAGATGGAAGCTGGCGAGGACCAACCCCCGACCGTCGCCCAATAGCTGGCGGATGCGCCCGAAGGGCATGTCGTCGATCTGCGGCGTGTCGGCTTCCGGCCCTAGTTTCGGCAAGTAGTGATTGTGGTACTCCCATCCCGTCCACATATAGCTGATCGTCGCATCCCGGGCGACCTGCAGGACGTGTTGCCGCGACCAGTCGTCGCTGAACAGGGACATGATGTTCATGCGGAACGCACCGAGCCCGAATGGCATCAGCTCGTCGTCGCTCAGGGCATGGATCGCCGCACGCACTACGTCGCGGTCAGCGCCCGTGGTGACCAAGAGACTCTTCACTTGGGCCACCCGATCAGCCGCGTCGGGCGCGATCTCGTTCTGCCGTCCGAGGGTCGTCATGACCCGCTCTCCCTCAGCGCGGCCTCCGCAGGCAACGTTTCGGCGGCGGACGTCGGAACCCGCTCGGCTTTCTGCTTGGCCTTGAAGTACGCAGCCATCTCCTGCTTCGCGGTCCGGCGGATCTCTGGGCAGGGACGTTCGCCGGAGTCCATGCGGATCTGCGGGCAATGGATGCCTTGGCATGCCGGCAGCATGTGGCAACTCTGGCAGCCTTCGTCGCGCTCAAACGCCGGCTCGGTCCACAGCGCCATCTTGTCGATGTCCAGGTCGAGCTTTCCGTCCGCGGCCAGTTTGCCGACGAGGTTGCGATCCCTCTTGTCCAGATCGATGGTGCACTTCATCACGTCTCCATGCGCACCGATAATAAAGTTGGCTCGTCAGCGGAATCCGTGGGTGATTCCTGCGCTATCCGGCTGATGCCACCTCGCTCAAGAACCGGTACAGCTTTCTGCAGGTGCCGTCGAACGCATGTTGCTGGGCTTCGGTGATGCTGGGGTAGATCAGTGGGCCACCTTCGTCGTCAATGTAGTGGAGTAGCACGGCTGTTGGCGTCTTCATGCGCAGGCGCGGTTCGTCATGCAAGCGGCGCACGAGTTCGCCGCCGAGCATCCAGAGATGATCGCGGTGACGTGCCAAGGTCTTTCGACTGAGGTCGGTTGCCAGCAGATGCTGCAGGAATGGCGTGAGCGCTTCCAGCACGTTGCGACCGAAGTCGATGTCGCCATCGTCAAAGCACCAGCGGTGCGGCCACTCGGAGAGATCGGGGCAGAGCTCGGCCAACATTTGATCGTCGGGTTGGTATGAAATAGCGGGTTTGCCGCCACCTGCCAGATTCGACCTCCCCATGTTGATCACCCGCTTGCTGAATGCCTGTCACCACCATCCTGGTTTCGTGTATCAGGGTGCGCGCCTGCTCGAGGCCGAGAACACCATCGAGGTTGACGTGCGTCCTCGCCGCGGTTCGCGTCCGATCTGCTCGGGATGCGGAAAGCGCGGCAGCGGCTACGATACGCTGTCGGTGCGCCGCTTCGAGTTCATTCCGGTCTGGGGCTTCGCGGTGATTTTATTGTATGCCATGCGTCGAGTCGCCTGCCGTGGATGCGGCGTCAAGGTCGAACAGGTGCCCTGGGCGATTGGCAAGCACACGCTCTGCAAGGCGTACATGTTGTTCCTCGCGCAGTGGGCGCGCCGACTGTCCTGGCGAGAAACGGCGGTAGCGTTCCGCACCAGCTGGGAAAAGGTGTTTCACGCCGTGGCATGGGTGGTCGAGTGGGGGCTGGCGCATCGCGAGTGGGGGCCGCTGCGTGCCATCGGCGTCGACGAAATCCAGTACGGCCGCGGCCACGCGTATCTGACGCTGGTCTACCAGATCGATGCCGGCTTCACGCGGCTGCTTTGGGTCGGCAAGGAGCGCACCACGGCCAGCTTCCAGCGCTTCTTTGACCTGATCGGCAAAGATCTCGCGGCGCGGATCGCCTTCGTCTGCTCGGACATGTGGAAGCCCTACCTGAAGCTGATCGAGCAGAACTGCCCGAACGCACTGAACATTCTCGACCGTTTCCACGTCGTGGCGACGATCAACAAGGCGATCGACGAAGTGCGTGCCAACGAAGCCCGCCGGATGCACCAGGACGGCTATGAGCCTGTCCTGAAGAAGACCCGGTGGTGCGTGCTGAAGCGTCCGGGCAATCTGACGGGAAAACAGCGCGGCCGCCTGCGGGAACTGCTGAAGTACAACCTGAAGACGGTTCGCGCCTACCTGCTGAAGGAGGACTTCCAGAAGTTCTGGGAGTACGTGTCACCCACCTGGGCCGGCAGATTCCTCGATGAGTGGTGCACGCAGGTGATGCGCTCACAGATCGAGCCGATGAAGAAAGTCGCCGGCACGCTACGCCGACACCACGAGCTGCTGTTGAACTATTTCCGCGCCCGCAAGCAGTTCTCCAGCGGCGTCGTCGAGGGGCTCAACAACAAGTGCAAAGTCACCATGAGAAAAGCCTACGGATTTCGGACCTTCAGGGCGACAGAAATCGCGCTCTATCATGTGCTTGGCAAGCTACCTGAGCCGAAGCTCGCCCACAGGTTTTGCTGACGAGGCATAAAGTTGTATGGTCGCGCGGCGTAGCAAACCTCTGTGCCAAGCCCGATCTTAGGTTGCCAGCCGCCGGTGATGCGCAGGCCGAGCGACTGTGCGGCAATTTTCATCCGGGTCCGCACTACGTAGGATTCGTCGATGCCGCAGACCGACAGATTTGCGTCGTTGGCCCCGCCCCACTTGCCGGTTGCGTGGAAAGCCAGCTCGAACCGGTCGTCGTGGCTGAAGTGGGTGTACAGCAGACGCAGGAATGCCTCCAGGTGGGGCGCGTTCTCCGTGTCGAAGTTGACGCGGATAACGACGGTGAAGTCTTCCTTGCGGGAACTCATGGCGACCAAGTTCTCGAAGATCCGCTGGAACGTGCTGCTGCCATCGCGCGCGGCACGACTACGATCATGGTCCTCGGCTAGCCCGTCTAGGGTGATCTGGAAGTGCGTGATTCGCCACGAGAGCAGGCGGCCCGCGATCTCGTCGGTCAGCAGGTAGCCGTTTGTGGTCATATGGCTGAAGAAGTCGAGCCCGTGACGCTCTGCCACCTCAGCGAAGTACGGGGCCAGTTCCTCGATAGCCTCCAGCCCGTAGAGCGGTTCGCCGCCGAACCAGGAGACATTCAGTTCGCGCAGGACGTCCAGGCGGCTCTCGACTAGATTCCGGATGCCCGCGCGCACCTCGGGCCGCATCGTGCCTTTGCGGAAATCCTCGTAGCAGTAGGTGCACCTGAAGTTGCAGTCCTCAGACGCGAGAAGGATCAGCTCCAGCTTGTCGTTGCGATGGTTCTCCTTGCCGAAGGCGTACTGGACCCTGCGCAGCTCGTCCGCCTCGCGCGGGACGAGATAGCCCCGCTCGGCCAGGTAGCTGACGATACTGTCGCACGCGCTGGATACGCCCTTTTGGCTGATCAGCTCGCGAATGGCCTCACGCTGGGACGGACGGAAGGCGTTCATGGCGCCGGTGTAGGTGTTCCAGAGCAGGAACCAGCCCTCGTCCGTGACCGTCTGGACGTTGAAGCGCGAGGGCTTCCAGTGACGCATGCCGGTCTCGTTGCGGTTCGCTGCGGACGCCGGTTCAGCCACCACCTCGATCGGGATTTGGTCGAGTGGTGACTTCGAGAGCAGATCGTTCATCGCGCCCATAATCCCTCCCTTGAGCAAGTTGCGAAATTCCCGCAAAGTCATGCGGTGAGCGGCTTCGGACGAAGCCTTCGTGCGCCGATGGCGGTGGTGGCCATCAGGGCGCCACGCTCACCACGAGCCAGCGCTATGGTGGCGTTGCGATGGATGTCCACGAGCAAGGCGTTCTGATGCGCTTGCAGCGCCTCCAACCGGAACGAACCGTCCGACTGCGTCATTCCTGCATCGTTGGCTGCTGCGCCCATCCGGGTTCCCCATGCGTGCTGAACTCCATGCGCGGCAGAAACACCTGACCCAATGCGCGAGTCAATACTTCGCGTCCATACACTTTCTCAAGGATTCAATGCGAGGATGAGCATTGACATGCAACGCCTTGCGAACTCGATGTTTTGCGCTGTGCAACGGCATCGGCGTCATTGCGTGGATGCGACAGAGTGCTGTCAGTCTGTGCTTACAGCGCGTAGGGCGCGACTGACGTAAGCTGCGCTCTGGCATCCGGACGTCTCCGAAATTGTTGTGTGTGAGCGGGTTTCGCTTTTTCTCCCGTGCAACACTGGCGTCGGTGATCGTGGCCACCTGCGCCGCATCCATGGGCGCAAAATAGACATTCAAACACCGCAGCACCACATCCAATGCCGCGAGTCCACCGGCCTGTGTTAGATCCGCGCATCCCGCAGCGGCACTTGGCTCAACCGTCGCCAATCCACGCCAGCGCACAGCCACGCCTACTGTGCCGTGCACACCTCAGCGCCAGGCGGTGGCAGTGAAATGGCAATCGTGCAACCACCACGCGCGCTGCCGTGTGTCCGCTTTTACATCGCGATGTCCGATTGCGGACGCTGTCACGCGCTCGTGCCAAGCACTGCTTGCTGCAACCTGCTGATTGTTTGGCGCTCGTGTCAACGCCAACGCATGGCACAAACCTTGCGACTGGTACGGCATGGATTTCCAGAACCTTGCGCTGAAAAAGCAGAAGCGCCGCCGCCTGTGGATCGCGGGCAGCGCCAGTGCGCTGCTCGTGCTGGCACTGGCCATCGGCATCGCGCGACTCGGCCCGGCGCTGCCCACGGCACAGCGCGCCAATCTGTGGATCGGCACGGTGCGGCGCGGCGACCTGACCATCCACGTGCGCGCCGATGGCGTGCTGGTGCCCAGGCTCAGTCGCTGGATCGCCGCCGCGTCCGGCGCCGAGGTCGATCACATCCTGGTGCGCCCCGGCGCCAGCGTCGCCGCCGATAGCGTGTTGATGCGCCTGAGCAACCCCGAGGTGCAGGACCGCCTGAGCAGCGCGCAGGCCGGCGTGGCCGAGGCCGAGGCCGATCTGGCCGCCAAGCGCACGTCGCTGCAATCGCAGTTGCTGGACGAGCGCGCCGCGCTGGCCGCCGCGCGCGCGGCCTATGCCTCGGCCAAGATCAAGGTGGATGCCGATGCCACGGTGGCGGCCAAGGGCATCATCCCGATGGTGCAGTACAAGCAGAGCCTCATCGCGCTCAAACAGCTCGGCTACCGCGAACAAATCGAGCAGCAGCGCGTCGCCGTGTTCGGCAGCAACATCCGCGCGCAGCTCGCCGCGGTGCAGGCGGCGTTGCAACAGCAGCGCAGCAATCTGGCGCTGCGCCAGCGCCAGGTCGCCGCGCTCACGGTGCGTGCCGGCCTCGCCGGCGTGGTGCAGGAAATCGCCGTGCAGGAAGGCCAGCAGGTCGCCGCCGGCGCCAACCTGGCGCGCGTAGCCGATACGCGCAGCCTGATGGCGCGCCTGCAGGTGCCCGAGGTGCAGGCCAAGGATGTCGCGCTGGACATGCCGGTGAGCGTGGACACGCACGATGGCCTGATCGACGGCACGGTGACGCGCATCGACCCGGCCGTGCACGAGGGCAGCGTGCGCATTGAGGTTGATCTGCGCGGCAAGCTGCCGCCCGGCGCGCGGCCCGATCTCTCGGTCGAGGGCCGCATCCGCGTGATGCGCCTGCGCAACGTGCTGTGGGTGGGGCGCCCCGCGCTGGGGCAGTCCAACGCCACGATTTCGCTATTTCGCCTCAGCCGCGACGGCGACACCGCCACGCGCGTGCCGGTGCATCTGGGCGCGGCGTCGATCGATCGCGTCGAAATCCTGGCTGGCCTCGCCGCCGGCGATCGCGTGATCCTGTCCGACACCAGCGTCTGGGACAAATACAACCGCATCCGCATTCAATGACCCACCGCTTCCCCACGCCACCGGAGTCCGCCATGACAACCGCCGCATCCGTGATCACGCTGACCGATGTACGCAAGGTGTTCCAGACCGACGAGGTGGAAACGCACGCGCTCAGCGACGTGCACCTGGACATCCGCAAAGGCGAGTTCGTGTGCATCACCGGGCCGTCGGGCTGCGGCAAGACCACCTTGCTGTCCATCCTCGGCCTGCTCGATGCGCCCAGCGCCGGCAGCTACGAACTCAACGGCCACGCCGTGGCCACGCTGGGCCTGCGCCAGCGCGCGCGCCTGCGCAACGCCGAGATTGGTTTCATCTTCCAGGCGTTCAACCTGATCGGCGATCTGACCGTCGAGGAAAACGTCGAGCTGCCGCTGACCTACCGCAGCGGCATCGGGCGCGCCGAGCGTCGCCGCCGCGTGCAGGAAGCGCTGGAGCAAGTCGGCATGGCGCATCGCCTGCGCCACTACCCTGCGCAGCTTTCCGGCGGCCAGCAGCAGCGCGTGGCGGTGGCGCGCGCGCTGGTCGGCCAGCCCGCGATCCTGCTGGCGGATGAGCCCACCGGCAACCTCGACTCGCGCAACGGCGACGCGGTGATGCAACTGCTCACCGAGCTGCACCGCAAGGGCTCGACCATCTGCATGGTCACCCACGATGCACGCTACGCCGCGCTGGCGCAGCGCAGCGTGCGCCTGTTCGATGGCCGCATCGTCGATGAGGACAGCTTCCAGCGCCTCACCCAGGAGGACACAGCGCGCCTCGAAGCCTTGGTGGATCTGGGCACGGACGCGCAGCCGTGAACTTCGGCGTGATTCTCAAGGAACTCTGGCAGGCGTGGCGCGCCAGCTTGCGGCGGCCCGGCTTCGTGCTGCTGGCGGGGCTGACGCTGGCGCTGGGCCTGGGGCTGTCGGTGGCGATGTTCGCGCTGGTGAATATGCTGGTGCTGGCGCCCCTTCCTTATCAACAACCGAACAGATTGCTTGTCATTGGGACGGGACAGGCCGAGGAACTTCCCGCGCGCTGGTATGGCGCCATGCGTGACTTGCCCGCACTCATGTCAGTGGCCTACATCGGTGGGGAGAAGAACGCAAACCTGTCCTCCCCAGGTTTGCCGCCCGACCTAGTGACCGCACTGCCGGCCAGCCTGCATTTTCTGCCGACGCTCGGGGTGCGCCTGGTGCTGGGGCGAAATTTCAGTCACGCGGAGACTGTGCGCGATGGGCCGCGCGCGGTGATCCTCACCTACGGATTCTGGCAGAGACGCTTCGCGGGACGCGACAACGTACTGGGAAGCACGTTGCGGCTCGATGGGCGGTCCTACACGATCATTGGCGTGCTGCCCAAGAGCTTCCGCTGGGCGCAGTCTTTCAACCTGCTGGTTCCGGCCAATCTCCATCGAGCTGTTGGCAGGAATGAAAGTCTAGCTGTGTTTGGTCGTCTGCGCAGCGGTTCCACCGTACAGCAAGCAGGCATGCAGGCTGACGCGCGATTGCGGCACTGGTTGCAGGCGCACGGCCAGGATGAGTCCCGGCACGCGCAACTGAGTGCCAGGCTGCTGCCCGCCGCAATGGTGAGCGGCTACGCCAGCATCTTCGGCGTGATCATGGCCTGCACGCTGGCGGTGCTGCTGCTGGCGGCGGTCAACGTGACCAATCTGATGCTGCAGCGCGCGGTGCGGCATGGCCACAGCCAGGCCATCCGCAATGCCTTGGGCGCCTCGCTGCTGCGCGTGGCTCTGCCGATGTTGGGCGAAGGTCTGCTGATCGCTGTGCTGGGGGTGGCGATGGCCCTGGGCATTGCGCAGCTGGCATTGGTCTGGGCCAATGCCACGCTGATGCGGCCCGAGTGGTTTGCCTTCGTGCCACGCGTGCAACTGACGCCCAGCGCTTTCATACTGGGCGCTGCAGCCGGGCTGCTGGTGATGCTGTCCGCCAGTGTGCTGGCGCTGTGGCGCGCGCGCAGCAGCCAGGCCGTGCGCGAGCTGGTGGGCGGCGGACGCAGCGGCCAAACCGTGGGCGCCAGCCGGCTCAGTCGCGTGCTCGTGGTGGTGCAGGCAGCGCTGGGCATGACGCTGCTGATGGTGGCGCTGCTGTTTGCGCGCAGCCAGCAGGGGCTGGCTCATGCCGATCTCGGCATTCGGGTCGACCACGTCATCAGTACAACCATCGCACCCCCGTTATCGCTATATCCCAACGTGCAGGCCCTCAACACGCTGGCCCGGCAGGTGATCGAACGCATGCGCGCCATCCCGGGTGCGCGTTATGTCGGCGCACTGAACGTTTCTCCGGTCGGCGAGTACGTGCCACTGCGCCTGCAGAGTGGCTCGCCGACCGCGGAGTACGTCAACTACCAGTTCTTGCAGGGTGACCCGCTTCGTGCACTGGGTGCCCCACTGCTGCGTGGGCGCTGGTTCGACGCCAACGGCCACGCGGGCTCCGCCGCGGTCGCCATCGTCAACGAGGCCTTCGTCCAGAGGAACATGCATGGCAATCCGCTGGGACAACAGGTGCAATTCGACTTGCACGATTACGGCCTACCGGACGATGTGGTAACCGTGATCGGCGTCGTCGGCAATATCAAGACTTTCGGACCCAGCTATCCAGCGCCTGGCGCGGTTTACGTGCCGATGGCGCAGGTGCCGCCCAAGCTGCTGCCCAAGCTGATCAACCGGCTGCATTTCGAGGCGGCAGTATCCGGATCGCCCGTAACGTATGCCGATGCGATGCGCCAAGCCGTTCATGCCGTGGCGCCCCAGTTGGCCGTGCAGCACGCACGACCATTGACCGAGCGTGTGCGCAACTACTTTGCGCCACAACGCGTGATGGCCGAGATCATGAGCGCGCTGGCGGTGGTTGCGCTGCTGCTGGCCAGCTTGGGTCTGTACGCCGTGGTCAGCGTGGCCACGCAGGCCATGCGCCGCGAGTGGGGCGTGCGCGGTGCGCTGGGTGCCGATCCATTACGGCTGGTCGCCACCGTGTTGCGTGGTGGTCTGAGCCTGGTGGCCATCGGTGTCGTGGTCGGCCTTGCACTGGGCTGGGCCGCATCGCGCATCGTGCAGCACCTGCTGGCAGGCTCCGTGGCCAATGTCGATGCCCAGGTCGTTGTCGTGGCGGCGCTGGCGCTGACGCTGCTGCTGGTCGCCGGCACCTTGGCCTGCCTCGCCCCCGCCCTGCGCGCGGCGCGCACGCCGCCCGTGGCGGCGCTGAGCGATGACTGACGTCGCCCTTACACTGCGGTCATGACACCACGCCCGCCCCGCGCCCGCGAAACCACGGTATTGATCGCCGACGATCAGCCCGACGTGCGCGCGGCGCTGCGCCTGCTGCTCAAGTCCGAGGGCATCGCCAGCATCGCTGCCGAGGGCGCGCAGGCGGCGCTGGACGCCGCGCGCAGCCGCGAGCTGGCCTGCGCGCTGATCGATCTGAACTACACCCGCGACACGACCTCGGGCGCGGAAGGCCTGGCCCTGCTGGCGCGACTGCGCGAGCAGGCGCCGGAGTTGCCCATCGTGGTGATGACGGCGTGGAGTAGCGTGCCGCTGGTGGTCGAGGCGATGCGCCGCGGCGCCAGCGATTTCATCGAGAAACCCTGGGACAACGCGCGCCTGCTGGCGGTGCTGCGCGCGCAGATCGCGCTGGGCGAGGCCGCGCGCCGTCAGCGCCGGTTGGAGGCCGAGAACGCGCTGCTGCGCGGCGATGCCATGCCGGGCTTCGTCGCCGAATCGCCGGCGATGCGCAAGCTGCTGGACATGCTGGCGCGCGTCGCGCCCAGCGACGCCAACGTGTTGGTGCTGGGCGAGAACGGCACCGGCAAGGGCGTGATCGCGCAGCAGTTGCACGCGCGCTCGACGCGCGCGGCGCAGGCGTTCATCAAGGTCAACATGGGCGGCATCGCCGAAAGCGTGTTCGAGTCGGAAATGTTCGGCCACGTGCGCGGCGCCTACACCGACGCGCGCAGTGAGCGCATCGGCCGCTTCGAGCTGGCCGACGGCGGCACGTTGTTTCTCGACGAGGTGGGCAATATTCCGCCGGCGCAGCAGGCCAAGCTGCTGCGCGTGCTGGAGGACGGCGAGTTCGAGCGCCTGGGTTCCTCGCGTACGCAGCATGCGGACGTGCGCCTGATCGCGGCGACCAATGCCGATCTGGCCGCCGCGATCGCCGCGGGGCGCTTTCGCAAGGATTTGCTGTATCGCCTGAACACACTGGAGATCCACCTGCCACCGCTGCGCGAGCGCCGCGAGGACATCGTGCCGATGGCGCGCAGTTTTCTCGCCGCCAGCGCGCAGCGCCATCAGCGCACGGACATGCGCCTGGCCGTGGATGCCGAGCGCGTACTGCTGGCCTACGCCTGGCCGGGCAACGTGCGCGAACTGCGCCATGTCATGGAGCGCGCGGCGCTGTTGTGCCCGGCCGGCGTGGTGGATGCCGCCGCGCTGTCGCTGGGTACGGCGGCCGCCGCCGCCGATGCCGTCGAGCAGATGACGCTGGAGCAGGCCGAGGCCTGGCTGGTGCGGCGCGCGCTCGAACGCCATGCGGACAATCTGCAGGCCGCCGCGGATGCGCTGGGCATCACCCGCCAGGCGCTGTATCGGCGCATGGAAAAACACGGCTTGCGCGATGCCGGCGATGTCACCGCCAGCGAATGAACCCGCGCGCGCGTCGCGGCTGACGCGCTTCCAGTGGCACGTGCTGGGCGGCATGCTGCTGACGCTGTGCCCACTGCTGCTGATCGCGATCATCCTGATCGTGCTGCCGCTGCCGCCACTGACACGCTGGCTGCTGCTGGGCGCGGCGCTGCTGGCCAGCGCGGCGCTGCTGCGCTGGCACCTGCGCCGCGTGACGCGGTCGCTGTCCACGCTGGCCAGCCTGCTGGAAGCGCTGCGCGAGGGCGATTACACGCTGCGCGGCGTGCCCGGTGGCGCGCTGGGTCAGGTGATCTACGACGTCAACGCGCTGGCGCAGCGCCTGCAGTCCGAACGCGTGCGTTTCGAGGAAGCCTCGCATCTGCTGGCCAAGACGCTAGGTGCGCTGGACAACGCGGTGTTCGCCTTCGATCACCAGGACCGCCTGCGTCTGGTCAATCGCGCCGGGCAGGTGTTGCTGCAGGCCGAGGCCGCGCAACTGTTCGGGCGCGGCGCGGCCGAGCTGAGCCTCGCTGCGTTGCTGGCGCTGCCCTCGTGCCAGATCGTGCAGCACCGCTTCGCTGCGCGCAGCGGGCGTTTCGAGATCCGCCATGCACCATTGCGTCTGGAGGGCCGCAATGGCCGGCTGCTGGTGGTCAATGACTTGGGCGGCGTGCTGCGCAGCGAGGAACGCCAAGCTTGGCAACGCCTGTTGCGCGTACTCGGCCACGAGGTCAACAATTCGCTGACGCCGATTCACTCCATCGCCGGCACACTGGCCAGCCTGCTCCAGCGCGAGCCGCTGCCGCAGGACTGGCGCGCGGATTTCCGTGGCGGTCTGGGCTTGATCGAAGGCCGTGCCGCCGCGCTGGCGCGCTTTCTCGACGGCTACAGCGCGCTGACCCGGCTGCCGCCGCCGCAGCGGCGCGTGCTGGATGTGGCTGGGCTGATCCGCGCCGTCGCGGCACTGGAGACGCGCGTGCCGGTGACGCTCGAGGACGGTCCGTCGCTGACCGTGCAGGCCGACGCCGACCAGCTGCAGCAGGCGCTGATCAACCTGCTGCGCAATGCCGCCGAGGCGGCGCAGGCGAACGCCGGCGCGGTGCGCCTGCGCTGGCGCGGCGAAGGGACGATGCTGGCCATCGAGATCGACGACGACGGCCCCGGGCCGCCGCCCAGCGACAACCTGTTCGTGCCGTTCTTCACCACCAAGCCGGGTGGCTCCGGCATCGGCCTAGTGCTGGCGCGGCAGATCGCCGAGGCGCATGGCGGCAGCATCTCCCTCGAAGCCAGGCCGGCGGCGCAAGGCGCGCGCGCGCGATTGCTGTTGCCGCTTTCGGACTGAGGTTCACACGATGCCGCGCTCGGCCTTGATGGCTTCCTAGGCGACATCACACCTCAACTCGGTGTCTGTGAAACCTGCAGCAGTCCAGCTTGGCCAGTAGCAGCGGAGTTGGTTTCGATGGTCAGTCAGAACCAGCACAGCAGGTCAGGTCAGTCAGAATCCGCAGCCGATCGACCGCATCCAATTCCGCACCAGCGGTGGAGCGGTTTGCTAAACCGCTCCGGTACAGGGATGTGCCGCCGCGACGAGCGCGCAAGTGCTGGTCGCGACAAAGGTGGCACAACTTTGCTGCGCACATTTGTTTGCAAGCCGTAGCAGGATGTCCGGTTTTGCAAACTGGTTGGTGGTAAAAAAGCGCTACGTCAATTCGGACGAATCGGGTCGGGGGCGAGGATGAAGTGTCCAATATGTGCAAAGCCGTCAAGTCTCTTCGCACGGCGCGCTGGAGTCGACTATTTCGAGTGCAGCGATTGCGGCTCACTCAGCGCCGATGCCGATTTTCTTCATGACGTCGAGCGCGGAAAAGTCAAGAACTATGGCGATGAGTATTGGCGTGCAGAATTGATGGCTGCACGGGAACGATCCTTCGGCTCGTCCATCGCGCGTGTGGCGGAGCTTTTCTATTACGCACGTATTCCGATCACTCGATTCATCGATATAGGTTCCGGTCCCGGATATTTGCTTGATTCGCTATCGACATTGTTGCCTGAACTTCACGATATGTTTTACGCGGTGGAACTCTCGCCACCCACCATTGCCTGTCGCACGAAGAATGAAAATTACATCGTCGGATCATTGGGTGATGCGCAACAAAAATTCAGCATTGGTACATGTATTGAAGTGATTGAACATTTGACCCCTGCCATTCTCGACAAGTTAGCCGCCCAAATGTCGCAGCGTAGTGAGTCTGGTGCGATTTATTACATTGGCTCGGGGCAGCCAGAATACGTCAAGAATGAAGACCCTCAGTATCTTGACCCTCTGGTCAGAGGTCACGTCGTTTCATATTCAGTGCAGGCACTGCGGCACATCTTTGCGCCTTATGGCTTCACGGTGATTCCGATGTTCGGACGCGCGTGGTGTGTTTTGATCGAGTACAAGTCGACCTCGCCAGTGCGCAATGCCGAAGATTTGCAATCGCGGATATGGAATCCAGTCAAAACCAATATCTCATTGCTGAAGTCAAGCGCATTCGGAGATTTTCTCGCTACAGTTGGACTGGAGTCCGCGCGTTGCTATACGGAGCATGCCATGTTTCTTGACTGTTCTGCCAAGGCCAAGTCTCTATTATAGTTTTTTTCGACGATTAACGAGCATGTCAGTTGCCTGCTAATTATTAGCATTGAGCAAAAATAATGATGATCAGTTGGCAAAACCTTGCTTGATGCAATTTGCGAGATAGAGACATGAAACTTAGTACATGGTTTGACAATAAGTTAGACATAATCGCGACACTCATAGCGATTATAGCACTTTTGTGTTTATTGTCTTACCTTGTTGTTACAGCATTAGTTAAGTTGCCTAGTTTTGATGGGGCAATGATGCTCAATAACGCAAGAATATTCTCGGAGACTGGGAGGTATGGGTATTTTTATAACGAATTTTTCTACTTCCCTTCTCAGACAGACGGATTAATTGTAGTCTTGGCTTCAATTTTGTTCAAATTTTTTGGTGTTGGAATTTTTACCGCGCAATTGCCAAATTTGATATTCAACATCATTCTCTTGTCAGGAATTATAGTTACTGTAAAACAGTTTGGTGCTGTGTTTTGGTCTGGGGGGCTTGTTGCAGCCTCTGTTATTTTGGTCCCTGGATTTTCTGAGTTTTCAGCGGGAGGCTATGGTGAAATTCCAGTTTTGGCACTTTTTCTCTGGGCTTTGATAGCATTCCGGAAATCATTAACTAATTCCAGATCAGATATGGCATTTGTATCTGGTCTGCTCCTTGGCCTCGCTTTTATTACAAAAGTGATGGCGCTGTTTTTTATCACTCCCGCAATTTCTTTGGCGCTTTTTTATTTGTATAAAAAAAAGATTAGATTGAAAATTATATTTGCCGCGGCAATTGGTGCGCTCGCAGTACCGTTGATATGGGAGTGTTTTCGATTCGTGCAAATGGGCCTGTCCGGCTACAGGCAATGGTGGTCTCTGCAGATTTTCCAGATCCTGCACCAATCGGGTGCTAGTACAGTTGATCATGCTGGCGCTAAACAAATCGTAGACCGTGCGATTTTGCATTTGACATTGCTCGGCGGTTTCGTATCAATTAACGCCTTAAATTTTTTGTTGCTGATAATCGTGGCAGTCGTAGGCTATTTGATTTTTAGAAAAAGACTCGAGAATATTGGCGACCGATTCGCATTTGACGTAATTGCGCTAACATGTGCGCTTTTATTTTTTTGGTGGATCTTTTTATTGTCTAGTAATGGTGCATGGCTGCGAAGAATTGAAGATGGGTTATTGATGTTATACATTTTTTACTGTACCGCAGTGGTACTGCTATTCAAATTTTGGCGTACACATAAACTAATTATGCGTACATTTGTTGCAATCGTGCTAGTTACTGCGCTTGTATCGCTATCAGATTTTTACAATAACTACATAGGGGGTTTGCCTAGAATTCAATCGCAGACACATGCAGTTCTGCGGGGTGCGCGTCTACTGAATTCATTGCCAGCGAATTCTCATATTTTCGGTGTGGGTTGGTGGCAATCTCCGCAGCTTTCGCTGTTTTCAAATCGTTCTTTCTACAATTACCAGCACTGGACTATAAAAAAGTTGCAAGATTTGCACCACGCATATTTCGTTACCGATGGGTATGCTCAAGCGCTTGGTGCTAATGAATTGAACTTTGTTCTTGATTCATCGGTGCACTCAGTGTTGATGCAAAGTTCTGCTGTATCAATTTACAAAATTAATCAATTTTTAGATTATCCGCATTTAGAGATTCCGCTTGACGAAGTTTCGACGCTTCCTTCTGCTCTGAGTCAACATACGTTCAATTTCAATTTCTCTCGGGGTATCTATCATGACTTTTGGTCGAGGCCGCAAAGCGAGGTTGTACTTGGCCGGTCCGATGAGTCATCCATGAACGTTAAAATTGTAGTGCCACCTGCTGTGATCAAGTCGAATCGGGTCCCAACTGTTTTCAAAATTGTTAGCCCGGGTTGTATAAATTATCACGCAGTCGTCAAGTCTTGGGTAAATACTTACCAAATACCGATAGAATGTAGTGCTTATTCAGTCATTGAGCCTTTCTTTGTCAAGTTTAGTATCAACGCACATGCGCCATTCATTCATCAGATCGATGCTGACAACAGATTACTCGGATTTATATTGCAGTCAGTTCAACTCGAAAAATGGCACATCAATAACAGCGACACATTATCTAGATTTCCGAACATCGTTGTTCAACATCTCTCAGCAGAAATTTCCACTCTACCGAGCGTACGAATGCGCGTCGATTGGGCCGACAATCGCTGTGCCGCCCAAACAGGTGTCGGTACCGCCAAATTCATATGGCAAGTGGCGCAGCCTGTGAAGGGTTCGACCGAGCTGTACGTGCGCTCCCCACCAGGACCGCAGACTTTGTTTGCTGCCGGTGGCCAACAGGGTAGCGCCGTGACCGGAGCCTGGGTTCAGGCCGGGCAGGAGTTCACCTTGCGCACGCACGATGGTCGTGAACTGGCCATCGTGCGCATGCGCTACACACCTTGCCAATGAGAATGACGATGCGTGAACCCAAGCCCAAGATCGCGCTGCTGATTCCTTGTTACAACGAGGAGATCGCCATTCGATCCGTGATCGAGGCCTTCAAGAAGTCGTTGCCTGACGCTGCAATCTACGTCTACGACAACAACTCCACGGATCGCACGGTCGAGTTTGCGCGCGCTGTGGGCGCGATCGTGCGCAGCGAAACACAGCAGGGCAAGGGCCACGTCGTGCGCCGCATGTTTCGTGACATCGACGCGGATTGGTACGTGATGGTCGATGGCGACGACACCTACGACGCAGCCATGGCGCCCGAAATGCTGCGCTTGGCCATGTCTGAACCCTGCGACTTGGTGAACTGTATCCGCCGCGAGACCGAACAAGCCGCCTACCGCGCGGGGCACCGTTTGGGCAACCAGCTTCTGACCGGCTCGGTGCGCATGATCTTCGGTGATCGCGTGCACGACATGCTGTCGGGTTACAAGGTGTTCTCGCGGCGCTTCGCCAAATCCTTCCCGGCTTTGAGCGGGGGGTTCGATATCGAGACCGAGCTGGCCATCCACGCGCTGGAACTGGCCATGCCGGTGGCGCATGTCGAAGGCGACTACAAGGGGCGACCGCCCGGTTCGTCAAGCAAGCTGAGTACCTACCGCGATGGCTGGCGGATTTTGATGCTGATCCTCAAGATGATCCGGCACGAGCGTCCGATGTTCTTCTTCGGTGCGCTGGCGGTGTCGCTTGCGTTGATTTCGGTGGGACTGGGCCTGCCGGTGATCGTGCATTACATGCAAACCGGCCTGGTTCCGCGCTTTCCCACGGCGTTCCTGGCGCTGGGCATCATGGTGTTGGCCGCTCTTGCGCTGACTACGGGCATCATTCTCGACACGGTGACGCGCGGCCGCCGCGAGTTGCGCATGCTCGTGTACCTGCAGCATCCGATCCGTGCGGTTGAATAGCAGCAGCACTTGCCGGCATGCTTTCGCACCCGTTCTGATCTGAGCCGCATGCGCAACTTTCGCAAGTTGTACCAGGCCTTGCCATTCGCGGCGCAGCGGCTGCGCATCAAGCGCTGGCTGGCTGCGCGCTCGGGGCTTGCGCGTCGGCTGGTGCTTGCCGCGCAGCAGGATGCCGCGCACGAACTGGAACAAGCCGCGCATGCGCCGGCGATCGCGCCGAGCGTCGATGCCGTCACACGGGTGCTGTCGCGTCCGCATGCGGGTGGGCGCGGCATCGGCTATGTCGCGCCATCGCAGGCAAGCCCGCCCGCGCCAATGCCGGTGCGGCTCGTCGCGTTCTACCTGCCGCAGTTTCATCCGACTGCCGAAAACGATGCATGGTGGGGTGCCGGCTTCACCGAGTGGACGCTGGTGGCGCGCGCCTCGCCCAAGGTCGAGGGGCAGACACAGCCGAAATTGCCAGGTGCGCTGGGCTTTTATGACTTGCGCCAGCCTGATGTGCTGCGTGCGCAGGCGCGCTTGGCGCGCATCTATGGCGTGCATGGCTTCTGCTTTTATTTTTACTGGTTCGGTGGGCGTCGGTTGCTGGAGCAGCCGCTGCTGGATTTTCTGGCCGATGCCGATAACGATCTGCCGTTCTGCCTGTGCTGGGCCAACGAACCCTGGTCGCGGCGCTGGGATGGGCGCGACGACGATGTGTTGATCGCGCAGCAGCACGGCGCCGAGGACGATAGGGCGTTCATCGACTACGTGGCGCGCTACTTGCGCGATGCGCGCGCCATCAAGGTGGATGGCAAGCCCGTGCTGGTGATCTACCGCCCAAGCTTGCTGCCCGATCCGAAGGCCACGGCGGCGCGCTGGCGTGCGCGTTGTCGCGAGCTGGGCATTGGCGAGATCCATCTTGCGTTCACGCTGGCGTTCGACAGCTTCGTGCCGCGCGATATCGGCTTCGATGCCGCGATCGAGTTTCCGCCCAACAATGTCGTGGCGCGCGACATCACCGCACAGGTCAGGCGGCTCGCCCCGGGCTTTGCCGGCCGCGTGTACGACTGGCGCAGCCTGGCCGCGGCACCGCCGATGCTGCCGGATGACGCCGGCACGCTGCACCGCGGCGTGTGCCCGGGCTGGGACAACGAGGCGCGACGCGCGGGTCGCGGCCGCGTGTTTCTGCACGCTGCGCCACGTCGTTACCGCGACTGGCTGGTGGCGGCGATGCGCGACACGTTGCGCCGTTGCGCGAATCGCGAGTCGGCGCTGCTGTTCATCAATGCCTGGAATGAATGGTCGGAGGGCGCCTATCTCGAACCGGATGCGCGTCTCGGTTACGCCTGGCTCGAGGCCACGCGCGCGGCGCAGCGGATCGTGGCGGCGAGCCCGCGGGTTGCGGCACCACGGAAACCGTTACGGCACGTGTGCGTGGTGCTGCATGCGTTCTATCCCGAACTGCTGGACGAGATCCTGCTGCCGCTGCGTACCTGGGGCGTGCCGTACCGACTGCTGTTGAGTACGGTCGCGGCCAGCGAAAAGGCCGTGCGCCAGAGAATTGCCGCGCTGGGCATGACGGCGGAGATCCAGGTTTTCGAGAACCGCGGACGCGATGTGCTGCCGTTCCTGCAATTGGCGTCGCGCTTGCTCGATGAGGGCGAAAACCTGGTTCTGAAGCTGCACACCAAACGCTCGCTGCATCGTGGCGATGGTGAGACTTGGCGCCGCGATCTGCTCAACAAGCTGGTTGCGCTGGACGAGTCCGAGTGCATCCTGCAAGCTTTTCAGGCCCAACCTGCGCTGGGCATGGTGGTGCCCGACGGACACTTGTTGAGTCTGCGCGCGTACTGGGGTGCCAATGCCGGCAATGTGCAATCGCTGTGCCGGCGCATGGGTATCGGCGAGATCGATCCGGACACGGCCGCCTTCCCGGCAGGCTCCATGTTCTACGCGCGTCTCGAGGCGCTGCGCCCGCTGCTCGACACGTCGCTGGAACTGTTCGAGTTCGAGCCTGAAACGGGGCAACAGGATGGAACCATGGCGCACGCGATCGAGCGCGTGCTCGGGCTGTGCGTGCAGGCCGCCGGGATGCGCGTCACCACCAGCACGACCCTGGACGAAACGGCACCGGTGGTCGTGCGCGACTATCCATTCGCGGCGCGCGCTGGTGAGTAAAGCCTTGCAAACCATGCATGCTCGGCATTCCGCAATCGGCTTTTGTTGCGCTTGTCCACAGCAGTCGGCGCGCCATCACCGGCTGTCATGCCCGCGTAGGCGGGGGACGTCGGGTGCGCAGCGGCAGGTCGAGGTAATCGCCCAGCTCGGTGAACTCGGCGATTTCCTCGCTCTTGGCGCGGATTTCCTTGTCGCTCATGCCCAGCAGCAGGCCGCGCAGACGGATGTTCTGTCGGCCGGTGGATTGGTCGTCCATGCCCAGGGCGATGTCCAGCAGCGGCACGGTCTTGCCCTGCGTGCGCTGGCATCGGCGGAGCGCGTCGCGGCGGTGGAGCCGTGCCGCGTGATGGCTGCGCGGCTCCATGCATGCTGCGCGGCTTGTGGGACGGCTCGCGCGGACGCCGCGGCCCGGCGCCGGGCGATGTAATGGAGCAGGCTTCGCAGGGCACTGTCTGAGGTCGCAGCAGCTTGTTGTTCTCGCCTGGGTATGCCAAGGTATTGCACATTGATACCCGAGCCCGGGCGACACATGAGCAAACCGACATCAAATCCGGTTGCGATCAAGATCGATCTCGACACCAAAGAGCGCGTGAAGCGCCTGGCTGCGGCGCGCCATCGCGCCGCGCATTGGCTCATGCGCGAGGCCATCAGCCAGTACCTTGATCGCGAAGAGAAGCGCGAGGCGTTCAGGCAGGATGCCATCAGGGCGTGGAACGAGTATCGGGCCACGGGCATGCATGCGACAGCCGAGGAGACGGATGCCTGGCTGGCCAAGCTGGAATCCGATGAGGCGGCCGAGCCGCCTGCATGTCACGGTTGATCTGGTCGCGATCAGCGCTCGGCGATGTCCAGCGGCTGCATCGTTTTCTCGTGTCCAAGAATCCCGATGCGGCACGGCGCTCGATTGCCGCCATCCGTCGCGGGGTGAGGATACTCGCTGCGCTGCCGGCCAGTGGCCGCCCGGCGGAGGACATGGAGGTCGAGTATCGCGAGCTTGTAATCGGGTTTGGCGATAGCGGCTACGTGGTGTTGTATCGCTACGATGGCGCGACCGCGGTGATCCTGGCCGTGCGCCATCAGAAAGAGGCTGGCTACTGACGTGGGTGGCGCAGGATATGCGTGCAGGCCGCCGGGATGCGCGTCACCACCAGCACGGCCCTGGATGAAGCGACGCCGGTGGTCGTGCGCGACTATCCATTCGCGGCGCGCGCTGGTGAGTAATTCCATTTCCACATCAATAGGTTAATAATATTGCCATCGCAGCCGACCAAGGTGAGCGTGATGGCAAGAATCGCGAGAGGGGTGGAAGCGGCGAAGCAAGCGCGCGCGGCCATTGCCGCGGCCAAGACGGTGGAGCAATTGCGGCAAGCGCAAGCGGTCGTGCCCCCCCGGGTTCGACAGTTCACGCCAAAAAATCGCCCATTTTCGCCTCATGCCCCAGCATTCATGCGGGTTCCCGGCCTGAATTTCCGAAACTCGTGTAGTGGCACGTTATGCCTTTTTACGTATGCTTGAACGTATATTTGACAAGCATGTTGGCTGTTTTATAGTAGCGGCATGTTCGTCAAGATCACTTCCTCCGGATCCCGGCGCTACCTGCAGCTGGTCGAGGCTTATCGGGATGACCTTGGTAAGCCCAGGCAGCGCACCGTGGCGACCTTGGGTCGGCTTGACCAGGTGGGCGATCAACTCGATCAAGTCATCACCGGGTTGGCGCGCGCCACCGGCAGAACTCTGCCCGCCGTGGAGCCGCCCTCCATCACCTTCGAAACGGCCCGCGCCTTCGGTGATGTGTGGGCGCTGACCGAGCTCTGGCACGAACTGGGGTTTGACCGACTGCGCCAGGCGTTTGGCCGCACCCGCCATGCGATCGATATTGAGGCGCTGCTGCGCATCATGGTGTTCAACCGCCTGTGTGATCCGGAGTCCAAGCTGGGCGTGCTGCGCTGGCTGGAGACGGTGAGCCTGCCGGGTTTGTCGCTGGAGTCAGTCAGTCATCAGCAACTGCTGCGCGCCATGGATGCGCTGGTCGATCAACAGGCCGCGGTCGAGAAGACGGTGGCGCAGTTGTTGCGTCCGCTGGTCGATCAGGAGTTGTCGGTCGTGTTCTACGACATGACCACCATCCGCGCGGCGGGCCTGTCGGAACAGGAGTCCGATGTCCGCCAGTTCGGCATGAGCAAGGAAGGCCTGATCGCACGCCAGTTCATGCTGGGCGTGGTGCAGACCGCCGAAGGCCTGCCGTTGCATCACGAGGTGTTCGACGGCAACACCGCCGAAGTGACCACACTCAAGCCCACGATTGAGAAGTTGGTGGCGCGCTTTGCGGTCAAGCGGATGATCGTGGTGGCCAATCGGGGCCTGCTCTCGCAGGACAATCTGGCCGAACTGCAGGCCATCACCTTGCCGAGCGGTGCTCCACTGGAGTTCATCCTGGCGGTGCCAGGACGCCGTTATGGCGAGGTGGCCGATGCGGTGGCGCCCGTGCATGCAAAGCACTTTGCCCACGCCACGCAAGAGGCGTTGGCAGAAACCCACTGGAATGGTTTGCGGCTGGTGATCGCGCACAACCCTGACACGGCCGCCACCCAGACGACGGCGCGCGACAAGACCATCCATGCGCTGGAGCAACAGGCGGCCCAGTGGGTCGGCAAGCTCGATGATCAGGATGAAGGCCAGCGCCAGCGCGGGCGTAAGCTGTCCGATGGCGGCGTGCGTGCCAAGTTCTACCGCGCCGTGTGCGAAGCGCAACTGACCCGGATCATCCGGGTGGACCTGAAGAGTGAGCGTTTCACTTACGGTATCGACGAGCAGGCCTTGAAGCACGCCCAGTTGATGGACGGCAAATTACTGCTGATCACCAACACCCAGGATCTGAGCGCAGAGCAACTGGTGGCGCGGTACAAGTCGCTGGCCGACATCGAGCGCGGGTTCCGCGTGTTGAAATCGGAAATCGAGATCGGCCCGGTCTACCACCGGCTGCCAGAGCGCATCCGCGCACACGCGACGATCTGCTTCATCGCGCTCATCCTGTACCGGATCATGCGCCAGCGCCTGCACGCCGCCGCCGCCCCGACCTCGCCCGAACGAGCGCTCGCTCAACTACGCCGCATCCAGCATCACCGCATCACCTTGAACGGCTCGCAACCCTCAGCCGGCCTGTCCACAACCAGCGCCGAGCAGAGCGCCTTATTGGCTACCCTCAAACTCTCCAAACCCCGCCTGCCGGAGCAGATGACCCTGCTGTAGTGGCATTTTTGAAATCTACAGACAAGCAAATCAAATACTTGCGTGCCTAACTGTCGAACCCGGGAGTCCCGCTTTGTCGAGTTCCTGAGAGGTGCACCATGACGAAGCACGAAACCTATGGCAGTGTGTGGGACGCCATCGCCGATACCCCGGAGCAAGCGGCCAATCTGCGCGCGCGCGCAGCACTCATGCAGCAGATCGCAGCCATCATCGAGGCTGCTGGCTGGAAGCAGGCCGAGGCGGCTGAACGCTGTGGCGTGACCCAGCCGCGCATCAATGATCTGCTGCGCGGCCGCGTGTCGCGCTTCTCCCTCGATGCGCTGGTGAACATTGCCACGGCGCTGGGCCGGCGTGTCCACTTGGCGCTGGAAGCCGCCTGAGCATATCGTCATCCTCGCTTGAGACTTGTCATCCCCGCGCAGAGCCTGCCCCCGCGAAGGCGGGGGCGGGAAGCGCTTCACAACAGCGAAGCGGGTCATCGCTTCACCACAGCGACTGGTCATCCAGTGCCGACGCCGTCTCCAAGTGCCAGAAGGCGCTGGATGTGCGGATAGCCATCCGCTGTTTGGAAATGGATTCCCGCCTGCGCGGGGATGAGTGCGCCCGTGAGGGCATCGTATCAGCGCGGTGCAAGTCCGCGTCGGGGCAAGCCACAGGCCCTGTAGTTGAAGGTAACTGCGTCGCTGAGAGGCGGGGTGGAGAGCAACCGGAAACGAACTGATGGTCCGTAGTAAAGCGAACCCGTTTCGGCGGGGTGTTGCGGCGAGCCTGCTCATTCATGGCGAAGCCTGGAACTCACCGATCACGCTGAGGTGGCTGTCAAAGCGATGATCGGGCACACCGTGTGGTTGGGGACGGAACATTGGGAAGGTGCGATGCAGTAAGCGGGGAGACCCGCGCCCGATGTGAACGGGTGAGGGAGTCAGAGCCTTCGTAGTACCGCAGGATCTTGAGTTGAGATCCGCGAAGCGCGGCTAGCAAAACCGCGTGGAGGGAAGGGGGGCAGGAAGGTGGATTCGGGAGGTTGAGAACGATGCACGCAAACTCATCGCAAGTGCCGGTAACGGCTAAGCACGATGAAGATACCCAGACTCGCGATTGGAGTTGGGTGGAAGCCTCGGTATGGACGGACCGAATGTTGGCAGCGCTGGACAACGGCGTGAAGGGAGGAAAATGGTTCAGCCTGATGGACAAGGTGATGCGTCCGGCGACGCTGCAAGCGGCGTGGGGACGGGTGGTGCGCAATTGCGGAGCGGCCGGGGTGGATCGTCAAAGTGTGGACGCGTTCGCGGCCCATGCCGAGCGCTACCTCGACGAGCTGGCGAGGGCGCTGCGCAGTGACACGTACCGGCCCCAAGCGATCAGGCGGGTCGAGATTCCCAAAGGGCGGGGCCAAACCCGTCCACTGGGGATACCGACGGTGAAGGATCGCGTGGTGCAAACGGCGGTACGGCTGGTGATTGAGCCGATCTTCGAGTCGATCTTTTGCGCACACAGCTACGGGTTTCGGCCCGGCCGCGGTGCCAAGCGTGCGCTGCGGGAGGTGGATGCACTGCTGCGGGCGGGGTATTGCCATGTGGTGGATGCCGACCTTGCCGGCTACTTTGACAGCATTCCGCACGCCGGTCTGATGGCGCGGGTGCGCGAGCAGATCGCGGATGGCCGCGTACTGCGCTTGCTGGAATCGTGGCTCAAGCAGGAAGTGATGGCGGGACTGGAACGCTGGATCCCCACGGGCGGTACGCCGCAGGGTGCGGTGATCAGTCCGCTGTTGTCCAATATCTACCTGCATGGGCTCGACGAGACGATGGCCGCAGGTGGCTATCGGATGGTGCGTTATGCCGATGACTTCGTGGTGCTGTGTCAGACCGCGGATGAGGCGCAACGTGCGCTGGCCGAGATTGGCACGTGGGTGGACGCCCACGAGCTGACCTTGCACCCGGACAAGACTCACGTCGGCGACTGCCGACAGGTAGGCCGCGGGTTCGAGTTTCTGGGCTATCGGTTCGAGGCCGGTCAACGCCGGGTACGCACGAAGAGCTGGAACGCGATGCTGGACAAAATTCGACAGCACACGCCGCGTACCAAGGGGCGTTCGCTGGCGAGCATCATCAGCCAGATCAACCCGATGCTGCGGGGCTGGTACCAGTACTTCAAGCATGCCCACCGGATCACTTTTGTTACGACCCGCGTTAATTTCGGGCCACTGACCCGACCTATCCGAAGGCGAACAAGGTGGGGTGTCCCTCGGTCATTTGAGCGGTACCCGGACCCAAGGCAATGCGGGACGCCAGGGTGCGCAACGGGTATCGAGGACGCCAGGAACAACGCTGCCAGTGGTGTGCGCTGGCGGCGTGTACGGTCGGTGAAGGGACTGGCTTCAGAAGGGTGGATCGGCTGCGGTTTCGGTGTTGTCGGGCTCGATCAAGCAGTCGCTGTACAGGTCTTCGTAGAAGCGATGGATCTGATCGCCGTAGTGGGCCTCGAAGAGGTCCAGGACGTGATGGATGAAGTCGTGGATCTGCACGACGGCATCGTCGCTGAGTCGAGGCATCGGGAAGTCGCCGGCCGTGAGGGTGTCAGGGTCGACCGCGTTGGGATTTGAGTTCATTGCAGCTCCGCG
Organism: Metallibacterium scheffleri; assembly: GCF_002077135.1. Taxonomy (NCBI): domain Bacteria; kingdom Pseudomonadati; phylum Pseudomonadota; class Gammaproteobacteria; order Lysobacterales; family Rhodanobacteraceae; genus Metallibacterium; species Metallibacterium scheffleri. The sequence goes on from NZ_LDOS01000002.1 coordinate 58,290, forward strand.
ATGGCTTGCTGCACGATTTCGTCGGGCAGATGGTTCAGGCCTTTGGGTACGGCCAGACGCATGGCCGTGCACAGGATGCGGCCGGCCTGCCGAGGCAGGCCCTTGGAGGCCTGCCGCAAGAGCTCCAGGCCGGAGTCGGCGAGCAAGGTGTGCTGGCAGCCGGCACTCTTCAGGGCGTGCGCGATCAGAAGCTGGAAGCGTTCGCGCTCGACGACGGGTTTGAGCGCGACGCGCACCTGGATGCGGCTGGCCAGCGCCGCGTACGGGGCGCGGTCCAGGGTCTGGGCCAATGCCGGATGGCCCACCAGCCACACGCTGATGAGGTCGCGCGAGTCGAACGCGAAGTTCAGGAAGGCGGGGAAGTCGCGGAAGAACTCGTTCGGCAGGTTCTGCGCCTCGTCGATGACCCACAAGGGCGTGACCTGACGGGTGTCGACGAGTTCGTGAACGCGCTGCTTGATGTCGCGCCACAACTGGGCGCGGCGGTAGCTCGGCTCCAGGCCCAGTGCGCGCGCCAGGCCGCGGTAGATGTCGGTGCGGCCGAAGTCGGTCTCGGCTTGATAGAGCACGAGGTAGCGATGCGGGTTCAGGGCGCTGGTGATGCTGCGCAGCGCGGCGGTCTTGCCCACGCCGGGCTCGCCGGTGAGCAGGCCGAGTCCGGGCGATTGCAGCAGCCAGTTGAAGCGCTGGGTCAATTGCGCGAGGGCGCCGTCGTCCCAGGGCTCGGTGAGCTCCTTGCCCAGCGGGGCGTGACGCAGGCCGAAGTGTTGGAGGTACATCTCAGTTCCCCTTCTTCGCGCCGTGGTCGTTCACGCCGTTGACCTTCACGCCGTGATACTGCGCGTGCGCCATCTCCACCAGGTTGGGTCCGGTGCGCTCGCCCGGGGCCGCGGCCGGCTCGGGCTTGCGCCGCACGCGCCGGATGTTGGCCATCGCGTCCAGCGCCGTGGCCACGCCGAGTGAGTGGCCGGCCTCGTCCTCGACCCCCACGACGCGCTCGGTGTGCGGATCCACGACCAGCCGGACCGTCTTGCCCGACAGCTCGTAGGGCACCTCGAAGCGCTCGCCCAGGTACGACACCGTGCCATCCTTCCTGACCAGGCGATGGATGCGGTGGTGGAACAGCGCGTCGAGCCCCGCGGCCTTGGCACCCAGGCTGCGGATCCGGGGCAAGTCGCGCTGGTAGCGCGCCAAGGGCGTCAGGCCGCCCAGGCCGGCGTGCGCGGCGCGGTGGTAGATCTGCTCGAGCCAGGCCCACAGCCGCGCGTTGAGGTCGTCCAGATCCGCGATGTGCCGCTCGTCGAGTTCGCTGAGGAACTGGTCGCGCAGCGTCCGGTGCCAACGCTCCAGCTTGCCCTTGCCCTCGGGGGCGTAGGGCCGGCAGAAGATCAGGTGGATGCCCAGCCGGGCACAGATCCCCTGCAGTGTGTTGGCGCGGTAGGCGGCGCCGTTGTCAACGACGAGTTTGATGGGCACGCCCCGTCGCAACAGCGCCTGCTTGAGCACGCCCTCGACATCGAGCGCTGTCTCGCCCAGGCAGAACGCGCTGTGGGCGACCAGGCGCGAGGCGTCGTCAATCAAGGACACCAGGTAGGTCTTGCGCCGTTGTCCCTTCACGCTCACGCGTGGGCCGTGCATCACGTCGCCATACCAGACCGAGCCGGCGAACTCGGCGGCGAAGCTGCGCTTTTCTTCGGGCAGGCTGGCCGAGCCCGCCAGCCTGGACAGCCCGCTTTGCTGCAGCAGCCGATGCACCGCCGAGCGCGACAGGCTCGCACTCGCGACGGTGCCGGCAGCTTCGAGCAAGCGCACGATCTGGCGCACGGAGCGACGCGGGTTGTCGCGCTTGGCCGCCAGCACCGCCTCCTGGATCGGCGCAGAGATCCGCGACTGGCCACGGTCGAGCCGGGCCTTGGGCACCAGGCCCGCGATGCCTTCGCGCCGCCAGGCGTAGTACCAAGCCTCGATGGTCTTCTCGCCAATGTGGCGACGCTGCGTGCCGGGAATGGCGTACTCGCGCTGCGCCAACTCGCGGATCAATGGCTGCAGTTCGCCGCGCGCCAACTGCTCGCGACTGACCATGGGACCCAGCACCGACAGCCGGAACAGCGCCTTCGGATCGATCGGATTCATCGCGTGCACCTCGTGTGTTGTGAAGGTGCCGATGAGAGCGTGCCGGCGACTTCTACGGCAGGGGGCAAAGTGTGTGGGGTCCCTCCCGGGCGGGATTCAGGGGCGTCCTGCGGTCACGCAGGTGCGACTTATCACGGGACGCTCAGCTCCCGGTCGAGCCAGACCATGGCCCGGGCCAGGGGCATGGCGTCGATCACGTGGCGCCACAACGTCTGCCGATCGGGCCATCGACCCAGCTCGGGAAACCGGCTGCGCAGCACGCAGGCAAAGTGCTCGCCGCGTGCATCGAGCCAGTCTCGCCAGCGACGCACGGTCCGCCGGGCCCGGCACGTGCAGCGCGCGCACCGATGCACTGAACATCCGCCCAGCAACAGCGCCAGCACCGCGTGCTGCACGGCCCAGTCGTACCAGCGCCGGGGCGCGATGCACAACGGCAGCCGCGAGCACGTGCGCAAACATTGCCGGCACAGGAAACGCAAGACAGCCACCGGGTTGCGCGCCCCACCCGCGCGGCGATCGGCCTTGCGGTAATAGCAGCCGTGTCCCCACAGACCGCCCAGGCGGCAGTGCGGGCAGGCCTGCGGACGGTAGGCGTCGGCGTTCGTCACGACGGCGTCCAGGTGCTGATCGAGCGTGGTAATGCTCGCTACAATTCGGTCCATAGGCCGGCCTCCTTTGTGTCGTGTTGGATTCGCAAACCCACGATAACAAAGGAGCACCGGCCTATCTCGTTCGTGCCTCGTCCCAGGCTGCACTGGATGCCGTTCTCATGAACGCCCTGAAAGAACTCGGGGCGTCAGAGGCAATCGACCCTCGGCCTTCGACGGACGTAACAACTTTCAGCAAGCTCGACGGGTTTATCCGCCGGCGTCTGCGCTCTATCCTTCGTGCATACGACGGTCGGCGTGGGCACGGTCACACCCGCGAGGACCATCAGCGCTGGCCCAATAGCTACTTCGCTCAGCAGGGGCTTTTCACGTTAACCCAAGCCCATGCCTTGGCGTGCCGATCTCGATGAAGCAACCACCCACTGGAGAGCCGTGTGCGGGAGAACCGCACGCACGGTTCGGAGGGCGGGGAGGTGATGAGCCTTCCCGACCCCTATCGAAGGTGCGCGGGAATGACGAAGCGTGACCTTGCCTCCCGTCATTCCCGCGAAGAATCCACCCTCGCGACTGTTCTCGTCATTCCCGCGCAGGCGGGAATCGCTTCACAACAGAGAAGCGGGTCATCCAGTGCAAGGTTGGACCGCGCGCATCCGGACGCAGTGCGCTAGTTCGATACCGGAATCCTGCGCGTTGCTCAGCGCACAAGTCAGTCAGCCGCGCGCCACATGCGCCTCGTATTCGGCGGTGACATCGGCGGTACTGCCGATCGCCATCAGCTTGCCGCGATCCAGCCAGATGGCCTTGTTGCAGGCCTTGCGGATCGCCTCGTTGGAGTGCAGCGCGATCACCACGATCTCGGCGCGGCGGTGCAGGCCTTCCAGCCGCTCCCTGGCTTTCTCCTGAAAGCGCGCGTCGCCCACACCCAGCACTTCGTCCAGCAGCAGGATTTGCGCATCTACCGCGGTGGACACGGCGAAGGCCAGGCGCACGCGCATGCCGGTGGAATAAGTGCGTAGGGGCAGATCGAGGTAGTCGTTGAGTTCGGTGAACGCGGCGATCTCCTCGGTCTTGGCGCGGATCTCCGCATCGCTCATGCCCAGCAGCAGTCCACGCAGGCGGATGTTCTGCCTGCCGGTGGACTGGTCATCCATGCCCAGAGCGATATCCAGCAGCGGCACGGTCTTGCCCTGCGTGCGCACCTTGCCCGCGGTGGGAGGATAAATGCCGGCCATCACGCGCAGCAGCGTCGATTTGCCGGCGCCATTGGCGCCGATCAGGCCCAGGCGGTCGCCGGCCTCGATGCTGAAGCTGATGTCGTCCAGCGCGCGCACGATGACGACGCCGGCGTTGTCCTCGGCGATGCGGTTGCGGCGGCCCGCGCGCAACACGCGTTTTTTCAGCGACTGCCCGGAGACATCGAAGATCGGCAGATCCAGCCCGACGTGTTCCAGCGTAATCGAGGTGTCAGTCATCGGCTCACAGCCAGTAGGGGATGCGCTTGTGGTAGCGCCCGGTCAGCGCCAGGGCGAACACCCAGCCGACAACGGTCATGCCCAGCGCAACTTCCCAGGTGAGCGGTGTGGGCCATTCGCCCAGCAGCGGTTGGCGCGCCAGGTCGATCAAGTAGGCGAACGGATTTAAGGTCACGATCCACTCGTGTTTTTTCAGCGCGCTGGCCGCGAACATGATCGGGGTGACGAAGTACATCATCTGCATGAATGCCGTCACGATCTGCGGCAGGTCGCGGAAACGCGCCGAGAACAGGCCAACCACCATCGCCATCCACACGGCATTGAGCAACAGCACGATGAGACCGAGCAGGAACAGGGGCAGGGTCTCCCAGCTCTTGACGCCGTAGATGCCCAGCACGAGCAGCACGATCACGAAGTTGTGCAGAAAGATGATGAAGTTGCGCCACATCGCCTGGAACAGGTAGATCAAGCGCGGCGTGTGCACCTGGCGGATGTACTGTGCGCTGTTGATGTAGGCATTGCAGCCTTCGGTGATGATCGTGGCCATCAGCGTCCACGTCACCATGCCGGTCGACAGCATGGGCAGGTAGGTGTCCATGTTCTGACCCAGCAGTGCGCCGAACACCAGTCCGATCGCGCCAATCACCACGCCCATGCTGATGGTCAACCAGAACGGCCCCAGCTTGGAGCGCGCGTAACGTTGGCGGATCTCGATCCAGCCCAGCAGGCTCCACAGCCGCCAGGCTTTGATGCTGGCTTTGAGGTCAGCGGTGGCGATGCCTAGAGCGGCCATTGCGGTCCGATTGGGTCGAAGACGCGACATGATAGTTGACTCGGCCGCATCCGTAGCCAGAGCGGCTGCTGGGCTGCGTTTGCTGTTCATGGGCGACACGGACCTGCTGGTCGATTGGACTGGATACTTGATCGATGATCAGTTCGGATCACACGCGCGCCGCGCGCGCCTTGTCCACAGCGCGCGCTGGATTTCCTGTGGACAAGCTGATGATGAAGCCCGCCGGAGCCTTGCCGCGCCTGCCGCGCGCGACGCATTGAGCAAGCTTTGGCCACGTGCGTGGAGTGTGCCAAGATTCCGCGCATTCACTCGCAAGGTCGACCTCGTGAAACGCGCAGTCATCACCGGCATCACTGGGCAGGACGGGGCTTATCTGGCCCGCCTGCTGTTGAACAAGGGCTACAAGGTATTCGGCACGTATCGCCGCACCAGCTCGGTCAATCAATGGCGCATCCAGGAGCTGGGCATCGCCGAGCACGCCAATCTGGAGTTGGTCGAGTACGACCTCACCGACCAGGGCACCAGCATTCGCCTGATCGAGCAGGCGCAGCCGGACGAGGTGTACAACCTCGCGGCGCAGAGTTTCGTCGGCGTGTCCTTCGAGCAGCCGGCGACCACGGCGCAGATCACCGGCGTGGGCGCGCTGTTCCTGCTCGAGGCCATCCGCATGGTCAACCGCAAGACGCGCTTCTACCAGGCATCCACCTCGGAGATGTTCGGCAAGGTGCAGGCGGTGCCGCAGAACGAGCACACGCCGTTCTGGCCGCGCAGCCCTTACGGCGTGGCCAAGCTCTACGCGCACTGGATGACGGTGAACTACCGCGAGTCCTACGACATTTTCGGTGCCAGCGGCATCCTGTTCAATCACGAGTCGCCGCTGCGCGGGCGCGAGTTCGTCACGCGCAAGATCACCGACGCCGCCGCGCGCATCGTGCGCGGCCGCCAGGAAATTCTCGAGCTGGGCAACCTCGATGCGCGCCGCGACTGGGGCTACGCCGAGGAGTACGTCGAGGGCATGTGGCGCATGCTGCAGACCGATCATCCCGACACCTACGTGCTGGCCACCGGACGCACCGAATCGGTGCGCGATTTCGTCAACCTGGCCTTCGCCGCAGTGGACTTGCCGCTGCACTGGCAGGGGCAGGGCATCGACGAGGTCGGCGTGGACGCCAAGGGCCAGGTGCGCGTGCGCATCAACCCGCGCTTTTATCGTCCCGCCGAGGTCGAGCTGCTGATCGGCGATGCCGGCAAGGCGCGTACCGAGTTGGGCTGGGAAGCGCGCACCTCGCTGGAAGACCTGTGCCGCACGATGGTGCAGGCCGATTTGGCGCGCGTCGAGCATGACCGCTCGTTCTGAACCGCTGGCGCTGTTGACCGGCGCACGTGGCTTCACCGGGCGTTACCTGCGCGCGGAACTGGCGCAGGTTGGTCATCGCGTGCTCGGCGTGGTGCAGGATGGGGTCGCTGCAGCGGATGAAATCACGCTCGACCTGCGTGATCGCGACGCCACGTTGCGCGCGCTGGCGCCGCTGGCGCCGGACGTGGTCGTGCATCTGGCCGGCATCGCGCAGGTCGCGCACGGCGATGCCGCTGCGCTGTATCAGACCAACCTGATCGCCACGCGCAACCTGCTCGAAGCGCTGGCGCAGTGCGCCGCGCCGCCACGCGCGGTGCTGCTGGCCAGCAGCGGCAACGTCTACGGCAACCTCGGCGCCGAGGTGCTGGACGAGTCCATGGCGGCGCAGCCGGCCAACGACTACGCGGTGAGCAAGCTGGCCATGGAGCACATGGCGCGGCTGTGGATGCCGCGCCTGCCCATCATCATCGCGCGGCCGTTCAACTACACCGGCGTCGGCCAGAGCGAGGATTTCCTGCTGCCCAAGATCGTCGGCCACTTCCGCCGTGGCGCACGCGTGATCGAACTGGGCAACACCCACGTGGCACGCGATTTCAGCGACGTGCGCGAGGTCGCGCGCTGCTACCGCGCGCTGCTGGATGCGCCGTCCGCCATCGGCCAGACGCTCAACGTCTGTTCGGGCACGCTCGCCGCGCTGGACGAAGTGCTGGCGCTGATGCGGACCATCGGCGGTTACGCGATCGAGGTGCGCGTCAACCCCGCCTTCGTGCGCGGCCACGAAGTCGCGCGGCTGCGCGGCAGCAACGTGCGCCTGCGCGCCGTGCTGGACGATGCGCCGGGCGGCATCGCGCTGCGCGACACGCTGCGCTGGATGTACACGGCGCCCTGAGCCCGCGCATTCGCCGGTGCCGTGCGCCACCGCTTTGCCATCCCGATGGCGCGCCCCTTCTCTTGACACGTCCGCCCGGACGGCATTTCCTTCTCTTGATGTCATCCCGGACGGTCCGCAGCGCCGGGCCGGGATCCATGCGGGCGCTGCGCAAGTGCCACTGGGTCCCCGCTTTCGCGGGGATGAGTGCGCCCGTGAGGGCATCGTATCAGCGCGGTGCAAGTCCGCGTCGGGGCAAGCCACAGGCCCTGTAGTTGAAGGTAACTGCGTCGCTGAGAGGCGGGGTGGAGAGCAACCGGAAACGAACTGATGGTCCGTAGTAAAGCGAACCCGTTTCGGCGGGGTGTTGCGGCGAGCCTGCTCATTCATGGCGAAGCCTGGAACTCACCGATCACGCTGAGGTGGCTGTCAAAGCGATGATCGGGCACACCGTGTGGTTGGGGACGGAACATTGGGAAGGTGCGATGCAGTAAGCGGGGAGACCCGCGCCCGATGTGAACGGGTGAGGGAGTCAGAGCCTTCGTAGTACCGCAGGATCTTGAGTTGAGATCCGCGAAGCGCGGCTAGCAAAACCGCGTGGAGGGAAGGGGGGCAGGAAGGTGGATTCGGGAGGTTGAGAACGATGCACGCAAACTCATCGCAAGTGCCGGTAACGGCTAAGCACGATGAAGATACCCAGACTCGCGATTGGAGTTGGGTGGAAGCCTCGGTATGGACGGACCGAATGTTGGCAGCGCTGGACAACGGCGTGAAGGGAGGAAAATGGTTCAGCCTGATGGACAAGGTGATGCGTCCGGCGACGCTGCAAGCGGCGTGGGGACGGGTGGTGCGCAATTGCGGAGCGGCCGGGGTGGATCGTCAAAGTGTGGACGCGTTCGCGGCCCATGCCGAGCGCTACCTCGACGAGCTGGCGAGGGCGCTGCGCAGTGACACGTACCGGCCCCAAGCGATCAGGCGGGTCGAGATTCCCAAAGGGCGGGGCCAAACCCGTCCACTGGGGATACCGACGGTGAAGGATCGCGTGGTGCAAACGGCGGTACGGCTGGTGATTGAGCCGATCTTCGAGTCGATCTTTTGCGCACACAGCTACGGGTTTCGGCCCGGCCGCGGTGCCAAGCGTGCGCTGCGGGAGGTGGATGCACTGCTGCGGGCGGGGTATTGCCATGTGGTGGATGCCGACCTTGCCGGCTACTTTGACAGCATTCCGCACGCCGGTCTGATGGCGCGGGTGCGCGAGCAGATCGCGGATGGCCGCGTACTGCGCTTGCTGGAATCGTGGCTCAAGCAGGAAGTGATGGCGGGACTGGAACGCTGGATCCCCACGGGCGGTACGCCGCAGGGTGCGGTGATCAGTCCGCTGTTGTCCAATATCTACCTGCATGGGCTCGACGAGACGATGGCCGCAGGTGGCTATCGGATGGTGCGTTATGCCGATGACTTCGTGGTGCTGTGTCAGACCGCGGATGAGGCGCAACGTGCGCTGGCCGAGATTGGCACGTGGGTGGACGCCCACGAGCTGACCTTGCACCCGGACAAGACTCACGTCGGCGACTGCCGACAGGTAGGCCGCGGGTTCGAGTTTCTGGGCTATCGGTTCGAGGCCGGTCAACGCCGGGTACGCACGAAGAGCTGGAACGCGATGCTGGACAAAATTCGACAGCACACGCCGCGTACCAAGGGGCGTTCGCTGGCGAGCATCATCAGCCAGATCAACCCGATGCTGCGGGGCTGGTACCAGTACTTCAAGCATGCCCACCGGATCACTTTCAGCAAGCTCGACGGGTTTATCCGCCGGCGTCTGCGCTCTATCCTTCGTGCATACGACGGTCGGCGTGGGCACGGTCACACCCGCGAGGACCATCAGCGCTGGCCCAATAGCTACTTCGCTCAGCAGGGGCTTTTCACGTTAACCCAAGCCCATGCCTTGGCGTGCCGATCTCGATGAAGCAACCACCCACTGGAGAGCCGTGTGCGGGAGAACCGCACGCACGGTTCGGAGGGCGGGGAGGTGATGAGCCTTCCCGACCCCTATCGGGCAAAAAGAATCCATTTGGCGCGAACTGTTTGCTGACATCACCAGTCCGCGGCAGGCTCCTCATCCCGGACGGCCCGCAGGGCCAAGCCGGGATCCAGACAGGCGCTGCGCAAGTGCCGCTGGATCTCCGCTTTCGCGGGGATGACAGGCAAAGAACCCATCCCGCGCAAACGGTTCATCGACATCACCAGCCCGCGACAGGCGCCTCACGGGCTGGGCAGTTCGCGCTCCTGATCGGGGTGCGCCGCGCGTTCGCTGTAGGGTTGGCCGAGTTCAGCCTCCACCGCTGGCGTGCGCCAGCCGGAGCGCACGCCCCACAGGTAGAACACCAGACCGATCACGGCGACCACGAGCAGATCCCAGCCGTAGGGCAGATAACCCTTGCCGCCGAACTGCGTGCTGCCCAGCCACGACACCAGTGCCAGCGTGGGCAGGTAGGCGATCAGCCACCACGCGCCGCGCAGTTGCCGTCCGAAATCGCGCCAGCCATTCCTGGCCTGGTAATAGAAGTACACCGGCAGCGCCACCACCATCAGCAGGATGATCTCGCCGGTCAGCGGCCAGCGCGCCCAGTACAGCAGTTCGGTGGACATCACGAAAGCCACGCCGGCCAGTAGCGGCAGCGCGGCGATGCGCAGCGGCCGCGTGAGGTCGGGCGCGGTGCGGCGCAGCGTCATCGCGCTGACCGGGCCGGTGAGGTAGCTGATGATCGTCGCCACCGAGATCACCGCCGCCAGCGTGCCCCAGCCGCGGAAGAAAAACAGGAACAGGTACGACACCGCCAGATTCAGCCACATCGCCGGACGCGGCACGCCCCAGCGCGCATGCACCCGGCCCAGCGCCGCGGGCAGGGTGCCGTTGCGCTGCATGCCGACCAGCATGCGCGCCGTGGTCGCCGTATAGGTGATGCCGGTGCCGCTGGGACTGACGAACGCATCCGCGTACAGCAGCAGTGCCAGCCAGTGCAGGTTCAACAGCAGCGCCAGTTCGGCGAACGGCGAGCGCAGATCGATGCCGTGCCAGCCGGCGCGCATGAGCAGGTCGTGCGGCACGGCGCCGAGATAAGCCACCTGCAGCAGTACGTAGATCACCGCCGCGATCGCGATCGAGCCGAGCACCGCGAACGGCACGCTGCGGCCGGGATTGCGTGCCTCGCCGGCCAGGTTCACCGGGCTCTGGAATCCGTTGAAGCTGAACACGATGCCGGCCGTGGCCACCGCGGTGAGGATCGCGGCGAAGTCGAATGCATGCGTTCCGCCGTGCACGCCGACATCGAAATTGGCGCGGTGGAAACCGCTGGCGATCAGCGCCAGCGCCGTCGCCGCCGGCACGACCAACTTCACCCAGGTGATCGCGGTATTCGAGTGCGCGAACAGTTTCACGCTCCAGAAGTTGATCAGGAAAAACATCCCCACCAGCATCGCGGCGATGAGCAGGCCGCTCGTGGTCAGCTCGCCGCTGCCGCCGGGGTGGTGCACGAACAGCGCCTCGGCCCAGGCGAACGGCCACGAGGCCATGTACTGCACCGAGGCCTCGGCTTCGACCGGGATCACCGAGACGATCGCGATCCAGTTGGCCCAGGCCGCGATGAAACCCACCAGCGAGCCGTGCGAGTAATGCCCGTAGCGCACCATGCCGCCGGATTCGGGAAACATCGCGCCCAGCTCGGAATACGTCAGCGCGATGCTGGTGATGATCGCCGCGCCCAGCACCCACGCCCACACCGCGCCCGGTCCGGCCAGCCCGGCCGCGCGCCAGGCGCCGAACAGCCAGCCCGAGCCGATGATCGAGCCCAGCCCGGTGAACAGCAGGGCGATCGCGCCGACTTCGCGGCGCGGCGAGGATGGGTGTTGCATGGGTCTCTCCCGTGGATGCGCGCCGCCGCGAACCGGCGGCGCCACTGCGTGCCGCGATTGTCGCAGTGGTGGCCAGCGCTGTCAGCCTGCAATCACACGTTGCCGCAAATACACGTTGCCGTCATTCCCGCGCAGGAACGTCATCCCCGAATGCTTGTGTCGGGGACGGGAACCGCTCCATGAAAGTGCAGTCGTGCATGTCGATGCCGGCGCGGGCGCGCGGGTCATGCATCCCGACCCGACGCTGCGCGTCGCCCGGGCTGACGGCATCGGGCCGCTCCGAGCCTGTGAAAAATTCCGCGTCGTGCGGAATTTTTCATCGGCGCGTCCGGCACAGGTCCGTACGCGCCTGCGCGAAGCAGCCACGTGCGTGACCGCTTCGCGACCGGCCATCCATGGCCGGGCTGAGAGGCTGAAAAATTCACAGCCGCTCAGCACTCGATGACGTTGACGGCGAGGCCGCCGCGCGAGGTTTCCTTGTATTTCTCCTTCATGTCCTCGCCGGTGGCGCGCATGGTCTGGATGACCTTGTCCAGCGAGACGAAATGCTTGCCGTCGCCGCGCATGGCCATGCGCACCGCGTTGATGGCCTTCACCGCGCCCATCGCGTTGCGCTCGATGCAGGGGATCTGCACCAGGCCGCCGATCGGGTCGCAGGTCAGACCCAGGTTGTGCTCCATGCCGATCTCGGCGGCGTTCTCCACCTGCGTCGGGGTCGCGCCCATGGCCGCGGCCAGTCCGCCGGCGGCCATCGAGCAGGCCACACCCACCTCGCCCTGGCAGCCGACCTCGGCACCGGAGATCGACGCGTTCTCCTTGTACAGGATGCCGATGGCGCCCGCGGTGAGCAGGAAGTCGATCACGCCCTGCGCGCTGGCGCCGGGCACGCAGCGGTCGTAGTAGTGCAGCACGGCCGGGATGATGCCGGCGGCGCCATTGGTGGGCGCGGTGACCACGCGGCCGCCGGCGGCGTTTTCCTCGTTCACCGCCAGCGCGTACAGATTGACCCAGTCGAGGATCGACAGTGGATCGCGCAGCGCGGCCTCGGGGCGCTCGCGCAGTTCGCGCGCCATCTGCGGCGCGCGGCGCGGTACCTTGAGTCCGCCGGGCAAGATGCCGTCCGAGCGCAGGCCGCGCGTCACGCAGTCCTGCATGGCCTGCCACAGGTTCTGCAGGCCGGCGCGCACCTCGGCTTCACTGCGCCACACGCATTCGTTGGCCAGCATCAGCTGCGCGATGCTCTTGCCTTCGCGCGCGCAGTGCGCCAGCAGATCGGCGCCGCTGTGGAACGCATACGGCAGGGGCGTGGTATCGGCGACGATGCGGTCTTCGGCGGCCTCGTCCTGGTTGACCACGAAGCCGCCGCCGACCGAGTAGTAGTCGCGCGTGGCCAGCAGGGCGCCGCTGGCGTCGAAGGCGCCGTAGCGCATGCCGTTGACGTGGTAAGGAAGCTTCTGGCGTTTGTTGAAGACGAGATCCTGGGCTTCGTCGAAGGCGATGGCGTGCGTGCCGCCCAGGCGCAGCCGCCGCTCGTCGCGGATGCGCTGCAGGATCGCCGGGATGGCGTCGGGATCGATCCGGTCGGGCCAGTGGCCTTCCAGCCCCAGCAGCACCGCCTTGTCGGTGCCGTGGCCGCGACCGGTCATGGCCAGCGAGCCGTACAACTCGACGTGCACGCGTGCCACGCGCGGCAGATTGCCCGCATCCGCCAGCCAGCGCTGCACGAAGCGCGCCGCCGCGCGCATCGGCCCCACCGTGTGCGAGGACGACGGCCCGATGCCGATTTTGAACAGATCGAAGACGCTGACGGCCATGCATGATCACCACGAGAATCGGTCTATTGTAGGCGCCCCATTCAGCCCGGTGCCTCGCAATGCAGCAGCCCGTGTTCACGCTCTACCGCCGCGATGCCTGTCTGCTGTGCGCGCTGGCCGAGGCGCTGCTGGGCGAGGCCGGCGTGATCTACGCGGTGGTGGATATCGAGTCCAGCGTGGCGCTGGAGGCGCGCTACGGCACGCGCATTCCGGTGCTGGCGCGCGACGATGGCGCCGAGCTGGGCTGGCCGTTCGATGCCGAGGCGCTGCGCGCCTTCGTCGCGTGTGCGCCGTGAACGGCGCTGCACGCGCGACGCGCGGTCAGCCCGGCGCGCGGGCCTGGTTCAGCAGCTCCTCGGCGCGGTGACAGGCGACCTGCCCGCCTGACAGATCGCGCAGCCGCGGGCGCTCGGCGCTGCAGCGCTCGGTGGCGAAAGAGCAACGCGTGCGGAACGCGCAGCCCGATGGCGGATCGAACGGCGAGGGGATCTCGCCGCGCACCGGCGCGGCGCGCACCCGGCGCGCGGCATCGGGATCGGGGATCGGCGCGGCCGCGAACAGCATGCGCGTGTACGGGTGCATGGGCTGCGCGAAGATCGCGTCGCGGCTGGCGATCTCGACCACGCGACCGAGGTACAGCACCAGCACGCGCTGCGCGATGTGGCGCACGCTGGCCAGGTCGTGGGCGATGAATACCAGGGTCAGCGCGCGCTCGGTCTTGAGATCCTGCAGCAGGTTGATCACCTGCGACTTGATCGACACATCGAGCGAGCTCACCGGTTCGTCGCAGACCAGCAGGCGCGGCTCCACCGCCAGCGCGCGCGCGATGCCGATGCGTTGCGCCTGGCCGCCGGAAAACTCGTGCGCGTAGCGGTTGACCTGGTTGGGCAGCAGGCCGACGCGCTGCATCATCGCCAGCACGCGCGCGTGGCGCTCGGCGCGCGGCAGTTCGGGGCGCAGCGCGCGCAGCGGCTCGCCGATGATCTGGCCCACGGTCATGCGCGGGTCGAGCGCGGCCAGCGGGTCCTGGAAGATGATCTGCAGCTCGCGGCGCAGCGGGCGCAGCGACTTCGCGTCCAGCGCCAGCAGATCGTGTCCGGCGTAGTGCAGGTGGCCGCCGCTGCTCGGCACCAGGCGCAGCAGTGCGCGCGCCAGTGTGGATTTGCCGCAGCCGGATTCGCCGACGATGCCCAGCGTCTCGCGCTCGGCCACGCTGAAGCTGACGCCATCGACCGCGCGCAGCACGCGCTTGCGCTGCTTCCAGCCACTGCCGGGCACGTGGAAATGCACCGACAGGTCATCGACTTCGAGCAGCGGCGGCGCGACCGGCTCGTTCATGCCGCGGTCCCCAGCTTGCCCAGCGCGCCAACGTGATGACAGGCGCGCCAGTGCGCGGGGCCGACATCGAGCAGCTCCGGCATCTGCGTCGCGCAGCGCGGTTCGCAGTACACGCAGCGCGGCGCGAACGGACAGCCCGCGGGCAGGTGCGCGAGGTCGGGCGGGTTGCCGGCGATGGTGGCCAGCACACCGTGGCTGGTGACATCCGGACGCGGCACCGAGCGCAACAGGCCCTCGGTGTAGGGATGGCGGTAACTGGCGAACAGGGTATGCACGTCGGCCTGCTCCATCACGCGGCCGCCGTACATGACGATCACGCGGTCGGCGATTTCGGCGATCACGCCGAGGTCGTGGGTGATGAACACGATGGCGGTGTTGAAGCGCTGGCGCAGCTCGTCCAGCAAGGCCAGGATCTGGCGCTGCACGGTGACATCGAGGAAGGTCGTGGGCTCGTCGCAGATCAGCAGGTCGGGGCGCGTGAGCATGGTCATGGCGATCATCACGCGCTGGCGCATGCCGCCGGAAAATTCGTGCGGATGCATGGCCAGGCGCCTGGGCGCGTCGGTGATGTGCACCATCTCCAGCGCCGCGATGGCCTCGCGCTCGGCGGCGCGGCGGCCCATGCCGCGATGCCGCTGCAGCACCTCGGTCATCTGCCGGCCGACGCTGAGGAACGGGTTGAGCGCGGTCATCGGGTCCTGGAAGATCATGCCCATGCGCGCGCCACGCAGCTCGTTGAGTGCGCCATGCGACAGGCCCAGCAGTTCCCTGCCATCGAAGCGCGCGCTGCCCTCGGCGCGGCCGTTGCGCGCCAGCAAGCCCATCACGCCCAGCCAGGTCTGGCTCTTGCCCGAGCCGGACTCGCCGACGATGCCCAGCACCTCGCCGCGTTCGACCTCCAGGCTGATGTCGTTGACCGCGCGCACCGTGCCGCCAGAGACGGTGGCGAAACGCACGCTCAGGTTGCGAACTTCGAGCACGGGCATGTCAGCGGTCCATGGTCAGCGGTCCTTGGGATCCAGCGCGTCGCGCAGACCATCGCCGATGAAGTTGAAGCAGTACACGATCACCGCCAGAAAGATCGACGGGATGATCAGTTGGTAGGGGTAGGACTGCAGCACGCTGGCGCCGTCGCTGACCAGTCCGCCCAGCGAGGTCATCGGCGCCTGCACGCCGAGGCCGAGAAAGCTGAGGAATGCCTCGAACAGGATGATCGAGGGAATCGTCAGGGTGACGTAGACGATCACGATGCCGATCAGGTTGGGCACGATGTGGCGACGGATGATGCTGGTGTTGCCGACACCACCGGCGCGCGCGGCCTCGATGAATTCCTTCTGCTTGAGGCTCAGCGTCTGCCCGCGCACGATGCGCGCGATGTCCAGCCACGACACCGCGCCGATGGCCGCGAACATCAGCAGGATGTTGCGCCCGAACAGCACGATCAGGACGATCACGAACGGGATGAACGGCACCGAGTACAGCACGTCCACGGTGCGCATCATCAGGCCGTCGAGCCAGCCGCCCACGTAGCCGGCGATGGCGCCCCAGGTGACGCCGATCAGCAGCGTCACCAGCGTGGCCACCACGCCGACCATCAGCGAGATGCGGCAGCCCCACAGCACGCGCACGAACAAGTCGCGACCGAGGCCGTCGGTGCCGAACCAGTGCATGCCGGCCAGCGTGGGTCCGTGGTCGAGCAGATTCCAGTCGGGTTGCGCGTAGTTGTACGGCCACACCCAGGGCAGCACGATGCAGCCCACGGTGATGATGCCGAGCACGACCAGGCTGGTCATCGCCGCGCGGTTGCGGCGCAGCCGTGCCCAGGCGTCCTGCCACAGGCTGCGTCCGCGCGCGGCATCGCTGCCGGCCAGCGCCTGCGCGCGTAGCGCCGCGCCGCGCCCCGGATACCAGTTGAACCACTCGCGGCGCGGTGCGCCGCTCATTGGAAGCGCACGCGCGGGTCGAGGATGCCGTACAGCACATCCGCGACGAGGTTGAACAGCACGATCAGCAATCCGTACAGCACGGTCACGCCCATCACCAGGGTGTAGTCACGATTCATGGCGCCATTGACGAAGAAGCGCCCGATGCCGGGCAGGCCGAAGATCTCCTCGACCACGATCGAGCCGGTGATGGTGTTGACCACCGCCGGGCCGAGGAAGGACACCATCGGCAGCATGGCCGGGCGCAGGGCATGGCGCAGGATCACCGTGCGCTCGGGCAGGCCCTTGGCGCGCGCGGTGCGGATATAGGGGCTGTTGAGCACCTCGATCATGCTGCCGCGCATGACGCGCGCGGCGTAGGCGATCAGCGGCAGGCCCAGGGCCACCGCGGGCAGGATCGCGTACAGCGGATCGCCGGCCGACCAGCCGCCCGCCGGCAGCCAGTGCAGCATCACCGCCAGCACCAGGATCATCACCGGCGCCAGCACGAAGGTCGGGATGGAGATGCCGGCCATGGCCACCGCCATCGGGAAATAATCCAGCCAGCTGTTCTGCTTCAGCGCCGAGACGATGCCCAGCGGAATGCCCAGCAGCAGCGCGCCCAGCAGCGCCGGCACGCCGATGGCGATATCCACCGGGAAGCCCTGGCCGATGAGCTGGTTGACCGTGATGCTGCGATACACGAACGAGGGCCCGAAATTGCCGTGCAGGATGTTGCCCAGATAGTCGAGGTACTGCCGCCACAAGGGCAGGTTGAGGTGGTACATGCGCTCCAGATTGAGCTTGACCTGTGGCGGCAGCGCGCGCTGCATCTCGAACGGCCCGCCCGGTGCCGCGCGCAGCAGGAAGAACGACAGCGTGATGATGACCAGCATGGTCGGGATGGCGCCCAGCAGGCGGCGTGCGGTGTAGCGTGCCAGCGCGCCCATCAATGCACCGTGTGCTGCAGGATGGCGATGTATTGCGCCGGGTGCACGTCGAGCAGATTGGTGTGCCAGCCCGTGACGTAGGGTTTCACCAGGTTGTCCGAGGTATAGAAGTACAGCGGGATGTAGGGCATCTGCGTGCCCAGCACGCGCTCGGCCTGCTCGAAATACCGGTAGCGCTGGACGTTGTCGTTGCTGGATTGTGCGGCCTGCAGCAGTTTCTGGAACGGCGCGTAGGAGAAATCGCCGTAGTTCATCGCATAGCCGACCTGGAACTGGTGCATGAAGGTGTTGGGGTCGAGGTAGTTGCCGATCCACGCGCTCCAGTAGAGCTTGGCGTTCTTGTACTGGATGTCCTGCAGCATCACCTTCCACTGCTCGTTCCACAGCCGCACGTCGGCGCCGAGATTCTCCTTCCACATCAGCGTCAGTGCCTCCATGTACTGGCGCGCCGAGCTGCCTTGGGTGTCGTAGAGCAGCTTCACACGCAGCTCGTGGCCCGGGCCATAGCCGGCGGCGGCGTACAGGCGACGCGCCTCGGCCAGGCGCCGCGCGCGTGGCCAGTGCGCCCAGTCCGGCACCTGCTGCGTGTAGCCCGGCAACGGCGGCATCAGCGAATACGCCGGAATGAACAGGCCGCGCGCCAGCTTGTCGTTGAGCACCTTGCGTTCCAGCGCCATCGACAAGGCCAGGCGCAGATCGCGATTGGCGAAGGGCTTTTCGTGCACCAGCATGCCCAGATAGGCGGTGCCGTAGTACGGCGCGATGTGCACCTGCGCGCCCAGTGCGTGGCGCAGCCAGTCGACGTCGGTGGGCGGAAACGCGGGGCTGTCGGCGAAGTCCAGATCATCGGCCAGGTAACGGTCGAGCTTGGAGGCGGAGTTGCTGATCGGATACTCGATTTCCTCGCGCAGGTGCACGGCGCCGACGTTCCAGAAGTAGGGATTCCTGCGCAGCACCAGGCGGCCATTGACGACTTCGCTGGCCAGATAGAACGCGCCGTTGCTGATCAGGTGCGGCGGCCGCGTCCAGGCCAGGCCCCACTGGCGGATGGCCGGCGGATACAAGGGGTCGAAATACTCATTGGCCAGCGCCGCCGGTAGATACGGCGTGGGCTCGACCAGATCCACCACCAGCTCGTGCGCGCCGAGCGTGTGCACGCCCAGCGCCGAGGGCGGCAGCGTGGCGTTGATGATCGCGTTGGCGTTGACGATCATGCTCAGCGATTCGGCGTACTGCGCGGCGGTGTCCGGGTCGACCTCGCGTTGCCACGAGTACACGAAATCCTGCGCGGTCACCGGCGCGCCGTTGCTCCAGCGTGCGTCGGGGCGCAGGTAGAAGGTCCAGCGCAGTCCGTTCCTGCTCGTCGTCCAGCGTGACGCCACGCCCGGCACCACTTCGCCCTCGGCGTTGAACTGTGTGAGTCCCTGGAACAGATCGACGAGCACGTCGAAGCCAGGCACGTCCGTGGCCAATGAAGGGTCCAGCGTGCGCGGTGAGCTTTGCAGGCTGCGCACGAACACCTGCTGCGCGGGCGGCGCCAGCGCGGTGCCGACGCTGTAGTGGTGGATCTCGCCGGTGGGCTGGCGCGGTGCGCAGCCGCCGAGCAGCAGCAGCGTCAGCAGCGCGCCGGCGAGGTGGAAACCATGGCGCGGCGCGATGCGCTTGGACAGGGGCATGAAGGACTGCGTGCAGAACCGCGAGGCGGCGATGAAGTTCTGATCGGCAGCGTCCGCACAAGTTCCCCGTGGTCGCGCGCACGGGCGATCACATTCAGCGCGTGGTCGCGTGAGTCATCCGCAAGACAGGCGCGTGGTGGTGCATCAGCCGTGGCGCCATTTCAGCAACAGGATCGTGCCCGCCAGCAGCAGCGTGATCGCATTGGACACGATGATCGGCCAGGCACCGAGCGTCAGTCCGTAGCCCAGCCAGAACGCCACGCCCACGGTGAAGGTCAGGTACATGCCCAGCGACAGCGCGCGCGTGTCGTGCGTGCGCAGCGTGCGCCAAGCCTGCGGGATGAAGGCCACGGTGGTCAGCGTGGCGGCGATGTAGCCCAGCCAGTCGCCGGGCGGGATGGCGGCGCTCATGCACGGATCATGGCATGGCCACGCGGTGCTGTTGCGGCGCTTGGCGCCGTCGCGGACGCTGGGCTACGCTGGCGCGCTGGATCACCAAGGTCACGTCATGAGCACGCAGGAAACTTACGAGCCGCAAACCATCGAAGCCGCCGCGCAGCAGTTCTGGGATGCGCGCGGCGCCTACACGGTCAAGGAAGACGCTGGCCGGCCCAAGTTCTACTGCCTGTCGATGCTGCCGTATCCGTCCGGGGCGCTGCACATGGGCCACGTGCGCAACTACACCATCGGCGACGTGATCAGCCGCTATCAGCGCATGACCGGGCACAACGTGCTGCAGCCGATGGGCTGGGACGCGTTC
Source organism: Metallibacterium scheffleri (assembly GCF_002077135.1). NCBI lineage: Bacteria > Pseudomonadati > Pseudomonadota > Gammaproteobacteria > Lysobacterales > Rhodanobacteraceae > Metallibacterium > Metallibacterium scheffleri. Next base: position 77,893 of record NZ_LDOS01000002.1, read on the forward strand.
GGCCTGCCCGCCGAGAACGCCGCGATCAAAAACAACACCGCGCCGGCGCAGTGGACCTACGCCAACATCGAGGCCATGCGCGCCCAGCTCAAGGCACTGGGTTACGCGATCGACTGGTCGCGCGAGTTCGCCACCTGTCGCCCCGAGTACTACGTGCACGAGCAGCGCCTGTTCACGCGCCTGTTCAAGCAGGGCCTGGTGTACCGCAAGAACAGCGTGGTCAACTGGGATCCGGTGGACCAGACCGTGCTGGCCAACGAGCAGGTCGTCGATGGTCGTGGCTGGCGCTCGGGCGCGCTGGTGGAAAAGCGCGAGATCCCGCAGTGGTTCCTGAAAATCACCGCCTACGCCGATGAACTGCTGCGCGAGCTGGATCACCTGCCGGGCTGGCCGGAATCGGTCAAGACCATGCAGCGCAACTGGATCGGGCGCAGCGAGGGCCTCGAGATCGACTTCGAAGTCGTCGGCGAGCGCACCCCGGTCAGCGTGTTCACCACGCGCCCCGATACCTTGTTCGGGGTCAGTTTCATCAGCATCGCCGCCGAGCATCCGCTGGCGCTGAAGGCGGCGCAAGCCAATCCGCAACTGGCCGCGTTCCTGGCCGAGCTCAAGCGCGGCGGCGTGTCCGAGGCCGAGATCGAGACCCAGGAAAAGCGCGGCATGGACACCGGCCTGCAAGCCATCCATCCGCTGAGTGGCGAAAAGATCCCGCTGTGGGTGGCCAATTTCGTGCTGATGAATTACGGCACCGGCGCGGTGATGGGCGTGCCCGGCCACGATCAGCGCGACTGGGAGTTCGCCAGCAAGTACGACCTACTGATCCAGATGGTCATCGTCAGCCCCGCCGTGCGCGCGGCGATCCGTGATCTGAGCCATGACGCCGCACGCAACGCCGACCCGATGAGCGCCGCGTTGGGCGAGAGCCGTCCACTGGATGTGCTCGAGGCCTCGGGCGAGCTGGACCTGGTGGAGGCGTTCCAGCGCGGCATCGTGGTCGATGGCGCGTACACCGATTACGGTTACCTGGTGAACTCGGGCGAGTTCGATGGCATGGATTTCAAACAGGCCTTCGCCGCCATCGCACGCAAGCTGGAGGCGCAGGGCAAGGCGCAACGCAAGATCAACTGGCGCCTGCGCGACTGGGGTGTCAGCCGCCAGCGCTACTGGGGCTGTCCGATCCCGATCATCTACTGCGCGCGCTGCGGCGCGGTGCCGGTGCCCGAGGCGCAACTGCCAGTGCGTCTGCCCGAGGACGTGGCGTTCGCCGGGTTGCAGTCACCGATCAAGGCCGATCCCGACTGGCGCCGCTGCACCTGCCCGCAATGCGGCGGGCCGGCCGAGCGCGAGACCGACACCTTCGATACCTTCATGGAGTCGAGCTGGTACTACGCGCGCTACACCTCGCCCGGTGCCGGCGACATGGTCGATGCGCGCGCCGACTACTGGCTGCCGGTGGACCAGTACATCGGCGGCATCGAGCACGCCATCCTGCACCTGCTGTATTTCCGGTTTTTCCACAAGCTGCTGCGCGACGCCGGCATGGTGCATTCCGACGAGCCGGCGACGCGCTTGCTCACCCAGGGCATGGTGGTGGCTGAAACCTTCTTCCGCGCCGGGGTCGATGGCGGCAGGACCTGGATCAATCCCGCCGAGGTCGAGATACGTCGTGACGAGCGCGGGCGCATCGTGGGCGCGCTGTCATGCGATGACCATCGCCCGGTCGAGATCGGCGGCATCGAGAAGATGTCCAAATCGAAGAACAACGGTGTCGATCCGCGCACCATGATCGCGCGTTACGGTGCCGACACCGTGCGCCTGTTCTCGATGTTCGCCGCGCCGCCCGAGCAGTCGCTGGAGTGGAACGAGGCCGGCGTCGAGGGCATGTCGCGGTTCTTGCGCCGCTTCTGGCGCGAGGTGGTGCAGCACGCCGCGCAACCGGATCATCCGTCCGTGGATGTCGCTGCGCTGACGCCCGCGCAGAAGGAGCTGCGCCGCGCCCTGCACGAGACTATCGCCAAGGTCGCTGACGACTACGGCCGCCGGCTGAGCTTCAACACCGCCATCGCCGCGCTGATGGAATTGCTCAACACGCTGCAGAAATTCGACGACATGAGCGCGCAGGGCCGCGCCGTGCGCCATGAGGCGTTGCAGGCCATGGTGCTGCTGCTCAATCCGGTCACGCCGCACATCTGTCATGCGCTGTGGCAGGTGCTGGGCAACGCCGAGTGCGTGCTGGAGGATGTTCCCTTCCCGCAGGCGGATGCGGCCGCGCGCGTGCGCGACCGGCTGACGCTGGCGGTGCAGGTCAATGGCAAGCTGCGCGGCACCATCGAGGTGGCCGCCGACGCCACGCGCGAGACCATCGAGGCGGCCGCGCAGGCCGAGCCCAACGTGGCCCAGTTCCTCAAGGACCAGAGCGTGCGCAAGCTGATCGTGGTGCCCGGCAAGGTCGTCAATATCGTGGTTGGATGATCCCGCCCCGGGCGTGGCTCCGCACCGCGGCATACGCCCGCACTGGCTTGATTCCCGCGCCCGCAGCCGCATCTCGGATGTAGTGGCGGCACCTCGCCGCCTTTCGTTTGCGGGGATCAACCATGCGGATGGACAAGCTCACCTCGCGTCTGCAGCAGGCGCTGGCGGACGCGCAGTCGCTGGCCGTGGGCCACGACAACAACATCATCGAACCGGCGCATCTGATGGCGGCGCTGCTGGCGCAGCAGGGTGGCGGCACCGCGCCGCTGCTGACCCAGGCCGGGGTCAACGTGCCGGTGCTGCGGCAACGTGTCAATGAGGTGCTCGAGCGCCTGCCCAAAGTCAGCGGGCAGGAGGGCAGCGTCAATGCCAGCAATGATCTCGGCCGCCTGCTCAACCTCACCGACAAGCTGGCGCAGCAGCGCGGCGACCAGTTCATCGCCAGCGAGCTGTTCCTGCTGGCGGCGCTGGACGACCGCGGCGAGCTGGGCCAGGCACTGAAAGCAGCGGGCGCGAACAAGGCCGCGCTGGAAGCGGCCATCGGGAAAATGCGCGGCGGCGAGAAAGTGCAGGCGGAAAACGCCGAGGACCAGCGTCAGGCGCTGAACAAATACACCGTGGATCTCACCGCGCGCGCGGAGAGCGGCAAGCTCGATCCGGTGATCGGCCGCGACGAGGAGATCCGTCGCGTCATCCAGGTGCTGCAGCGGCGCACCAAGAACAATCCGGTGCTGATCGGCGAGCCCGGCGTGGGCAAGACCGCGCTGGTCGAGGGCCTGGCGCAGCGCATCGTCAACGGCGAGGTGCCCGAGGGCCTGCGCGACAAGCGCGTACTGGCGCTGGACATGGGCTCCTTGCTGGCCGGTGCCAAGTTCCGCGGCGAGTTCGAGGAACGCCTGAAGGCGGTGCTCAACGAGCTGTCCAAGGAAGAAGGCCGCGTGATTCTGTTCATCGACGAGATCCACACCATGGTCGGCGCCGGCAAGGCTGAAGGCGCCATGGATGCCGGCAACATGCTCAAGCCCGCGCTGGCGCGCGGCGAGCTGCACGCCATCGGCGCGACCACGCTGGACGAGTACCGCAAGTACATCGAGAAGGATGCCGCGTTGGAACGCCGCTTCCAGAAGGTGTTCGTGGGCGAGCCCACGGTCGAGGACACCATCGCGATTCTGCGTGGCCTCAAGGAGCGCTATGCCGTGCATCACGGCGTGGAGATCACCGATCCGGCCATCGTCGCCGCGGTCACGCTGTCCAACCGTTACATCGCCGATCGCCAGTTGCCGGACAAGGCCATCGACCTGATGGACGAGGCCGCCAGCCGCCTGCGCATGGAGATCGACTCCAAGCCCGAGGAACTGGACCGCCTCGAACGCCGCCTGATCCAGCTGAAGATCCAGCGCGAGGCGCTGAAGAAGGAGAAAGACCCGGAATCGAAGAAGCGCCTGGCCGATCTGCAAACCGACATCACCAGGCTCGACCGCGAGTTCGACGACCTCAACGAAGTGTGGAAGGCCGAGAAAGCCACGTTGCAGGGCGCGACCCGAATCAAGGAACAACTGGAGCAGGCGCGCATGGACCTGGAGGCCGCGCAGCGGCACCAGGATTACGCGCGCATGAGCGAGATCCAGTACGGGCGCATCCCCGAACTGGAGCGCCAGTTGTCGGCCGCGCAGGAGGTCGAGCATCAAGGCCTGACCCTGCTGCGCGACAAGGTCACCGCCGAGGAAATCGCCGAGGTGGTCAGCCGCTGGACCGGCATTCCGGTGAGCAAGATGCTGGAAGGCGAGCGCGAAAAGCTGCTCAAGATGGAAGACGCGCTGCACCAGCGCGTGGTCGGCCAGGACGAGGCCGTGCGCGTGGTCAGCGACGCCATCCGGCGTTCGCGCGCGGGACTGTCCGATCCCAACCGGCCCAACGGCTCGTTCCTGTTCCTCGGCCCCACCGGCGTGGGCAAGACCGAGCTGTGCAAGGCGCTGGCCGGCTTCCTGTTCGACACCGAGGAAGCCATGGTGCGCATCGACATGAGCGAGTTCATGGAGAAGCACTCGGTGGCGCGGCTGATCGGCGCGCCGCCCGGCTACGTCGGCTACGAGGAAGGCGGGTATCTGACCGAAGCGGTGCGTCGCCGCCCCTACAGCGTGCTGCTGCTGGACGAGGTCGAGAAGGCGCACCCGGATGTGTTCAATGTGCTGCTGCAGGTGCTCGACGATGGCCGCCTCACCGATGGCCAGGGGCGCACCGTGGACTTCCGCAACACGGTGATCGTGATGACCTCCAACCTCGGCTCGCAGCTGATCCAGGAGATCGCGGGGCGCGGTGGCGAATCCGAGGCCGCCTACACCGAGATGAAGGCCGCGGTGATGGCCGTGGTGCAGGCGCACTTCCGTCCCGAGTTCATCAACCGCCTCGATGAGATCGTGGTGTTCCGGCCGCTGGAGCGGGCGCAGATCCGCCAGATCGCGCGCATCCAGATCGGCTACCTGGAAAAACGCCTGGCCGAGCGCCAGTTGTCGTTGCGCATCAGCGACCAGGCCTTGGACCTGCTCGCCGACGTCGGCTTCGACCCGGTGTTCGGCGCGCGTCCGCTCAAGCGCACGGTGCAACAGCAACTGGAGAACCCGCTGGCGCGCGCCATCCTGCAGGGCCAGTTCCAGCCCGGCGACAGCATCGTGGTGGACGCCAGCGGCGGCGAGATCGGCTTCCGGCGCGAGGCGGGTACGGTGGCCTGAGCCGCGCACAAAAAAGCGGCCGGGTTGCCCCGGCCGCAGTGTGCTTGACGCGGGTCCGCGCTTACCAGCGGAACGTTGCGGTGCCGTAGTAATAGGCGCCGCTGAATCCGAACGGCGAGGAGTTGGGATAGGCCAGGATGCCGCCGAAATTGTTGGCGGCGTTGTTTTGATCCGGGTACTGGTTGGTCAGGTTGTTGGCGCCGACGGTGAAATCCCAGTTGTTCCACAGATAACTGACCGAGGCGTCGAGCAGCACCTTGGCGCCGTAGGTCTGATCGCCCGACGGCGTGCTGCCATAGATTGTCCAGGTGCCGTAGCGCGTGGCCTGGCCGTGCACGCGCCAGCTGCCCAGGCTCCAGTCCGCGGCCAGGAACACCTTGTCCTTGGGCGTGCTGTTGGTGATGTAACCCTGGTTGGTGCGGTCGATCACCGGCAGGGTCAATCCGGCCAGGCCCAGTTGCGGCGGATTGGGTGCGATCGACAGGATCGTGGTCTTGTTGTAGTTGAGACCGCCGGTGAACTTGAGTGTGCTGCTGTCGCCCAGCTGCACGGGATAGGTGCCCACCACATCCACGCCGCGCGTGCGTGTGCTCACCGCATTGGTGAAGAAGCGCCCGCCACTGACGAACGGGATGCCCACCGAGGTCAGGTAATTCTGCACCGCGGTGCCAACCAGGTTGCCGCTGAGGATGATGCGATTGTCGATGCTGATCTGATACAGATCGACCGTTGCGTAGAGGCCGCTTTGCGGCGTGAACACCAGGCCGATGCTGTAGTTGTGCGACTTCTCCGGCTGCAGCGGTTGTGCGCCCAGCGCCACCGCCGCCGGATTGTTCACCGGGAACGTGCGGATGGTGAATGGCACCAGCGTGTTGCCGACGTTGACGAAGTTGATCGCCGTGCTGGAGTACCACTCCTGCTGCAGCGAGGGTGCGCGGAAACCGGTCGAGGCCGTGGCACGCAAGGCCACCGTGTCATTGAATCCGTAACGACCGGAGAACTTCCACGAGGTCGTGCTGCCGAAATCACTGTAGTTCTCGTGGCGCACCGCGAAACCGCCGGAGAGCTGGTCGTTGAAATCGGTTTCCAGGTCCAGGTACGCGGCGTTGTCGTGACGGCTGTGCGTGCCGGCATCGAGCGGCTGGTAGCCTGGGAACACCTGCGCGCCCGCGCCAGCGTACGAGGCCGCGTCCCCCTGCTTGATGGTGAACGAGTCCTTGCGATGCTCGAGTCCCCAGGCCACGGTCAGCGGATTCTTCAGCCAGCTCAGATCCACGCCCTTGTTGAAATCGGCGTTCAGCACATCCTCGCGATTGAGCAGGGTGCCGATATAAAAACCGGTCGGCGAAGCCGCGCCCAGCGAGTAGTTGAAGGTGTTGCTGGTGTCGAGCTTCCAGTGATTGCCACCGGTGTTGTAACTGAGGTCGTAATGCCAGCCGTCGAGCACCGTGCCGCGCAGGCCCGCGACCAGCGAGGTATCGAGGATGGAACTGTTTTCGATCGGCAGGTAACCGGCCGGGTAGACCGCCACCGCCGCCGGATTGCTGGCGCTGTAGGCCGACAGCGAGCGGAAAAACCCGCCGGCGCTGACGTTGCGCTTGTTGAAAACGCTGAACGCGTAGAACTGCACCTGCGGGGTCAGGTCGTACTGCATGTTGATCGCGGCGTTCTTCTGCTTGAGCAGCGGAATGCCGTAGTGGAACGTGACCTGGCCGTAAGTCGGATTGGTCGGATAGCGCAGATCCGGGCCGGCGAGATTGGTCGGGTCCTGATGCGTGTAGTCGGCGCTCAGATAGATCCAGCCCTTCTGACCCAGCGCGAAGCCACCATCGGCGCCGCCCTGCGCGGTGCGGCCATCGGCGTTGTCGTGCTTGCTGTACTGGCCCAGCGTGCCGCTGACCGAGCCGCCGTGATTGCCGCCCTTGAGGATGATGTTGATCACGCCGGCGATGGCGTCCGAGCCGTACTGCGCCGCGGCGCCGTCGCGCAGGACCTCGATGCGCGCGATCGCGTTCATCGGAATGGCGTTGAGATCCACCGGCGAGGAGCCGCGCCCCAGCGTGCCGTTGACGTTGACGATGGCCGTGGTGTGCTGGCGCTTGCCGTTGATCAGCACCAGGGTTTCGTCCGGCGAGAGACCACGCAACTGCGCCGGCTGGATCGCGTCGGTGCCGTCGGTGACGGAGGGTTGCGGAAAATTGAACGATGGCAGCAGCGTGCGCAGTGCCTGCGCCAGACTCGGGGCGCCGGTCTGCTCGAGATCCTTCGGCGTGAGCACGTCGATCGGTGCCATTGAATACGCCACCGTGCGATCGGCCATGCGCGTGCCGGTGACGACCACGGTCTGCAGTTCCTTGGCCTTGGTCGGCTGTTGCTTCGCATCCTGCGCGTGGGTGACGCCGGCGGCGGCGAGTGCAGCGAACAAAACCGCGTGTCGCGGTGCGGGTGCGAATCTCATGCGGGTAACCCCTCGATGGTCGAATCAGCCCTGATCGCGCCGGCCCGGTGCCGGCCTCCTTGATGCGAACGTAATATCTGTGTATCAATTTAGTCAAATTGCAATTAAGTCACGCCGGGCATGCAGTCTTGCCAGCATGCGTCGCATCCGGCTCGCAAATCGCCCGACAGGCTGCCGGTGCGGGGACTGCACGTGCCCCTGCCGGGCTTGATCCGCAGCCTGCGCGCCCCAATGCTGCATGCGCTTGCACACTCGATGGTTTCTCCATGCCGATCTACGCTTACAGATGCACTGCCTGCGGCCATGCGTTCGACCGCCTGCAAAAACTTTCCGATCCTGCGCCTGATGCCTGTCCGGCCTGTGGTGCCGCCCAGGTGCAGCGGCAAGTCACGGCACCGGCGTTTCGGCTGGCTGGCAGCGGCTGGTACGAAACCGATTTCAAGAAGGATGGCCAGCGCAACGTCGTGCGCAAGGACGAGGCGCCGGCCGCAGCCGCTGCCGACAAACCCGCGGCCGAGGCCAAACCCGCGGCCGAGGCCAAGCCGGCCGGCGCCGGCGCGCACCGTTGCGGCAGCGGTTGCGGCTGCAACTGAGCGCGCACGCCAGCGCCGGGTGCGCTGCTAACATGATTGGTTTGCATCGCCCATCAGGCGTGGAGCCACCCATGCGCAGCCATTACTGCGGCCAGATCGACGCTGGCCTGATCGATCATGAAGTCAGCCTGTGCGGCTGGGTGGATACGCGCCGCGACCACGGCGGCGTGGTGTTTCTGGACCTGCGTGACCATACCGGCATCGCCCAGATCGTGGTCGAGCCCGACAACGCCGCGGCCTATGCCGCGCTGGCCGGTGCCAGTTACGAGTGGTGCCTGCGCGTGCAGGGCACGGTGCGCAAGCGCATCAATGCCAATGAGCGCATCGCCACCGGCGCCTTCGAGGTGCTGGCCGCGCGCGTCGAGGTGCTGAATGCCGCGCGCGATCTGCCGTTCGCGCTGCACGAGCCCACCCACGAGGACACGCGCCTCGCGCAGCGGCATCTGGACCTGCGCCGGCCCGAGATGCAGCACGCCTTGCGCACGCGCACGCGCCTGACGCGGGCGCTGCGCAACTGGCTGGACGCGCGCGATTTCCAGGACCTGGAAACGCCGATCCTGACCAAAGCCACGCCCGAGGGCGCGCGCGATTTCCTGGTGCCGGCGCGTCTGCACGCCGGCGAGTTCTACGCGTTGCCGCAATCGCCGCAGCTGTTCAAGCAGTTGCTGATGATCGCCGGCTTCGATCGCTACTACCAGATCGCGCGCTGCTTCCGCGACGAGGCGCTGCGCGCCGACCGCCAGCTCGAATTCACCCAGCTCGACATGGAGTTCGCCTTCGTCGACGAGCGCGCGGTGCAGGACACGGTCGAGGCGATGATCCGCGACGTGTTCGCCGCGGTCGGCGGCATCGCGCTGGCCGATCCGTTCCCGCGCATGAGCTGGCAGGAGGCGATGACGCGCTATGGTTCGGACAAGCCGGACCTGCGCATCGCCATCGAATTGACCGACATCGCCGCGCTGGTGCGCGGCAGCGAGTTCAAGGTGTTCAGCGAGTGGGCGCAAGCTGCCGACGGGCGCGTGATCGCGCTGCGCGCGCCGGGTGGCGCGGCGCTGTCGCGCAAGGCCATCGACGACTGCGCCGCGCACGTCGCCAGGTTCGGCGCCAGGGGTCTGGCATGGATGAAGGTCGATGATGTCGGCAAGGGTCGTGCCGGCATCAGCTCGCCCATCGCCAAGTTCCTCGACGACGCCACGCTGGCGGCGATCCTCGCGGCTACCGGCGCGGCCAGCGGCGACGCGATCTTCTTTGGTGCCGCCGGTTTCAAGACCGCCAGCGAATTCATGGGTGCGCTGCGCCTGAAGCTGGGCCGTGATCTGGGTCTGGTGGAAAACGCCTGGCGTCCGCTGTGGGTCACCGATTTTCCGATGTTCGAGTGGGATGCCGCGGCGCAGCGTCACGTGGCCTTGCACCACCCGTTCACCGCGCCCAAGGTGGACGACGTCGCCGCGTTGTGCGCCGATCCCGCCAATGCCGTCAGCCGCGGCTACGACATGGTGCTCAATGGCAACGAGATCGGCGGCGGCTCGATCCGCATCCATCGCCCGGACATGCAGCGCGCGGTGTTCGATCTGCTCGGCATCAGCCCCGAGGAAGCCGAGGCCAAGTTCGGCTTTCTGCTGCGCGCGCTCGGCCACGGCGCACCGCCACACGGCGGCATCGCCTTCGGCATCGATCGCCTGGCCGCGCTGCTGGCCGGCACCGATTCGATCCGCGAAGTGATCGCCTTCCCCAAGACCACCGGCGCGCAATGCCTGCTCACTGGCGCGCCCGCGCCGGTGCCGGATGCGCAACTGGCCGAGTTGCATATCGCCGTGCGCAAGGAGGAATAGCGTCGCGGTGCGGCTGCTGGCGAACTCATTCACGCGGCGTTGCGGGTAGAATGCTGCGCTGCGAAAACCATTGACGAGGAAGCGAGATGGGCCGAGGTCCGTCCATTGAAGGCCGCAAGAATGCGTCTGACGCAAAACGCGGCGCGGCGTTCACCAAGCTGGCGCGCGATATTCGCATCGCCGCGCGCGGCGGTCTGCCCGATCCGGCGCACAACGCCAAGCTGCGCGCGGCGGTGGACAAGGCGCTGGTCGCCAACATGCCCAAGGACAGCATCGAACGCGCGATCCGTCGCGGCGCCGGGCTGGAGGGTGGCGCCGTGGAGGAAATCCGTTACGAAGGCTATGGCCCGGGTGGCGTTGCATTGCTGATCGATTGCCTCAGCGACAATCCCCAGCGCAGCGTGGCCGACGTGCGTCATGCGCTGAGCAAGCATGGCGGCAATCTCGGCACCAGCGGCTCGGTGGCGTTCCAGTTTCAGCGCAGCGGCGTGGTGGCGATCGATTCGGCCGGCGCTGCAGGCATCGAGGAGAAGGTGCTCGAGATCGCGCTGGAAGCTGGCGCCGATGATGTGCGCAACGAGGCCGGGCAGAGCATCGTGCTGTGCGCGCCCGAGCAGTTCGAGGCTCTGCACAAGGCGTTGCAGGACGCCGGCCTGCCAATCGCGCATGCGGGCGTGGAGATGCTCGCAGCCAATCGCGTGACGGTTCCCGCCGAGGCGCTGCAGCCGCTGCGCGATCTGCTCGACTGGCTGCACGATCTGGACGATGTGCATGAGGTGTTTCACAACGCGCTGCTGCCGGATGCGCAGGACTAGGCACGCGCCTCGCGTGTGCCGCGCCCAGCCATGACCCGCATTCTCGGCATCGATCCGGGTTCATTGCGCACCGGCGTCGGCATCGTCGATGTCACGCCCGATGGGCGCGCGCGGCATGTGTTCCATACCGCGCTGGTGGTTGGTGATGCCGATGATTTTCCACTGCGGCTGAAGGCGATTTTCGACGGTCTGCTCGAGCTGGTGAATGCCTACGTGCCGGATGAAGTCGCCATCGAGCGCGTGTTCATGGCGCGCAATCCCGACTCGGCGCTGAAACTGGGTCAGGCCCGTGGCGCGGCCTTGTGCGCGGTGCTCACGCGCACGCTGCCGGTGCACGAATACGCGCCGACCGAGATCAAGCGCGCGGTGACCGGTGGCGGCCGCGCCGACAAGACGCAGGTGCAGCACATGGTGAAAATGCTGCTGGGTCTGGAGGCGACGCCGCAGGCCGACGCCGCCGACGCGCTGGCCGTGGCCATCGCGCACGCGCACGTGCGTGCTTCGGTGGCGCGCATGGGCGTCACGCGCGCCGGCTGGCGCACGCGTCGATGAGGGTGCAGGCATGAGGGGCGGACGATGATCGGGCGCATGCGCGGATTGCTGGTGGCCAAGCAGCCGCCCTGGGTCATGGTCGAGGCGGGCGGCATCGGCTACGAGCTGGAAGTGCCGATGTCGACGCTATACGACCTGCCCGAGCTGGGCCGCGAGGTGATCTTGTTCGTGCATTACGCGCACAAGGAAGACACCGTCGCACTGTATGGCTTTTTGCGCGAGGCCGAGCGCGCGCAGTTTCGCAATTTGCTGCGGGTCAGCGGCATCGGGGCCAAGATCGCGCTGAGCGTGCTTTCCGGCGCGTCGGTGGACGAGTTCGCGCGGCTGGTGCAGACCGGTGACGTCACCGCGCTGACGCGCGTGCCTGGCATCGGCAAGAAGACCGCCGAGCGCATCGTGCTGGAATTGCGTGATCGCGTCGGCGCACCGGGCGCGGTGTCGATGGGCGTGCACGCCGACGCGCCGCGCGATCCGCATGGCGAGGCGCTGACCGCGCTGCAGCAACTCGGCTACAAACCGGTCGAGGCGCAGCGTCTGCTGCGCGACACGCAGGCGCCAGGCGACAACGCCGAAGCGCTGATCCGCAAGGCACTCAAGGCCGCGCTCGGCGGCGGCAACTGAAGGCATTGGCATGACCATCCCCAGCTCGGACTCCACTGAAGTCAGCGGCAAGCGCCTCGCGGCGCTGATGCTGGGCGCCGCCGGCGTGGTATACGGCGATATCGGCACCAGTCCGCTGTACGCGATCCAGTCCGTGTTCGGCGAGCACGGCATCAATGCCACGCCCGACAACGTGCTGGGCGCGCTGTCGCTGGTGTTCTGGGCGCTGATCATCGTGGTTTCGCTGAAATACATCCTGTTCGTGATGCGTGCCGACAACAAGGGCGAGGGCGGCATCATGTCGCTGATGGCGCTGGCCCAGCGCGGGGTCAAGGGCAGCCCGCGCATGCGCATGATGCTGCTCACCCTGGGCCTGTTCGGCGCGGCGCTGTTTTATGGCGACGGCGTGATCACTCCGGCGATCTCGGTGTTGTCGGCGGTCGAGGGCGTGGAGGTCGCCGCGCCGCATCTGGCCGAGTTCGTGGTGCCGATCACGGTGGCCATCATCCTGGTGCTGTTTGCCGCGCAGAAGCACGGCACCGCGCGCCTGGGTGCGTTTTTCGGACCAATCATGGTGGTCTGGTTCGTGGTGATCGGCCTGCTGGGCGCGGCCAGCATCGTGCAGCATCCGCAGGTCTTATTCGCGCTCAGCCCGCATTACGCGGTGCTGTTTTTCATCCACAACCACACCGATGCCTTCCTGGCGCTGGGAGCGGTCGTGCTGGTGCTGACCGGCGCCGAGGCGCTGTACGCCGACATGGGTCACTTCGGCAAGAAACCCATCCGTCGCGCATGGTCAATCCTGGTGTTGCCGGCGCTGCTGATGAATTACTTCGGACAGGGCGCGCTGCTGATCCGCGACCCCAGCACAGCGACCAATCCGTTTTATCTGATGGTGCCCGCGATCCTGCTGTACCCGATGATCGTGCTGGCCACGGTAGCCACGGTGATCGCCTCGCAGGCGGTGATTTCCGGGGCATATTCGATGACCAGCGAGGCCATGCTGCTGGGTTACTCGCCGCGCATGCAGGTGCAGCACACCTCCAGTGAACACCGTGGGCAGATCTATCTGCCTTGGATCAACACCATGCTGATGATCATGGTGCTGATCGCGGTGCTGGGCTTCCGCACGGACAGCGCGCTGGCCGCGGCGTACGGCATCGCGGTGACCGGCACCATGGCCTGCACCACGGTGCTGCTGCTGGTGGTGGCGCGCAAGCTGTGGCATTGGCCGTTGCTGATCCTGGCGCCGCTGGGCGCGGGCCTGCTGATCATCGACCTCGCGTTTTTCTCGGCTAACCTGATCAAGGTCGAGTACGGCGGCTGGTTCCCACTGCTGCTGGGCCTGCTGGTATTCGTGGTGATGAGTACCTGGCGGCGCGGCCGCGAGCTGGTGCTGCGCGAGATGAAACAGGGCGGTCTGTCGCTGGAGACCTTCATCGCCAGCATCGCCAACCACCCGCCATTGCGCGTGCCTGGCACGGCCATTTTCCTCACCGCCAATCAGGATTCGGTGCCGCACGCGCTGCTGCACAACCTCAAGCACAACAAGGTGCTGCACGAGCGCAACGTGTTGCTGACCGTGGAGACCCTGGATACGCCCACCGCGGATGCCGGCGAGCGTGTCGAACTGACCGCGCTGGGACGCGAGTTCTATCGCCTGGTCATGCGCTTCGGATTTTCCGAGGAGCCGGATGTGCCGCGCGCCCTGCAGCAGTGCCAGAAACTGGGCTTGCCGTTCGACATGATGGATACGACGTTCTTCCTCAGCCGCGAAAACATCGTCGCCAGCGAGCGCGCCGGCATGGCGCTGTGGCGCGACAAGCTGTTCGCGTTCCTGTCGCGCAATGCGATGCCGGCCACGGCGTTCTTCCGCATCCCCGGCAATCGTCTGGTGGAGCTAGGCACGCAGGTGGAGATCTAGAGGGAAGGCCTGAATACGTTCAGACCTTCCCCCAGGCCATGGATGGCGCCCTCTGACAAGTCCTGGATGGGCTTGTTCAGAGGTTCCTTGGCCGAGTCCCGAGTCCCGGCTGTCCTGCCATAATCCCGGCATGACCGAATCGCGCCTGTTGGCAGCCACCGAAAACAACGAAGACGCCGCGCTCGATGCCTCGATCCGGCCGCAGCGCCTCGCCGAGTATCTGGGCCAGGTGCCGGTGCGCGAGCAGTTGGGTTTGTACATCGAAGCGGCGCGCAAACGGGGCGAGGCGCTGGATCACGTGCTGATCTTCGGCCCACCCGGTCTTGGCAAGACGACGCTCAGCCACATCATCGCCAACGAGATGGGGGTCAATTTGCGCAGCACGTCCGGCCCGGTGCTGGAGCGTGCCGGCGATCTGGCCGCGCTGCTGACCAACCTCGAGCCGCGCGACGTGCTGTTCGTGGATGAAATCCACCGGCTTTCGCCCGTGGTCGAGGAAGTGCTGTACCCGGCGCTGGAGGATTTCCAGATCGACATCATGATCGGCGAGGGCCCGGCGGCGCGCTCGATCAAGCTCGACCTGCCGCCGTTCACGCTGGTCGGCGCGACCACACGCGCCGGCCTGCTCACCGGACCGTTGCGTGATCGCTTCGGCATCGTGCAGCGACTGGAGTTCTACAGCGTCGAGGAATTGACCCAGATCGTGCGCCGCGCCGCGCGCATCCTCGGCATCCATTGCGCCGCCGATGGCGCGATCGAGATCGCGCGGCGCGCGCGCGGCACGCCACGCATCGCCAATCGCCTGCTGCGGCGTGTGCGCGACTATGCCGAGGTGCGCGCCGATGGCGAGATCACCCGCGCCGTGGCGGATGCCGCCTTGCTCATGCTCAAGGTCGATGCCGAGGGCTTCGATGACAGTGACCGGCGCCTATTGCGCGTGATCCTGGATACCTTCGAGGGCGGCCCAGTGGGCGTCGAGTCGCTGGCCGCGGCGCTCAGCGAGGATCGCGGCACCATCGAGGACGTGCTGGAGCCCTATTTGCTGCAGCAGGGATTCCTGATGCGCACCGCGCGCGGGCGCATGGCCACGGCCAAGGCATGGCGACATTTTGGCCTGGCTCCGCCGCGCCCGGCGCCAGGCTCCCTGTTCGCCGACGCGGACGAGGCATGAATACGCCGGCACCGTCGTTCAGTTGGCGGATACGCGTTTACTGGGAGGATACCGATGCCGGCGGTGTGGTCTATCACGCCAGCTACCTGCGTTTCCTCGAGCGCGCGCGCACCGAATGGCTGCGCATGCAAGGTCTTGAACAAACCCGTGTACGCGCGGAACAGGGCGTGGTATTCGTGGTCTATTCCATGGACCTGCGTTTTCGCCGTCCCGCCATGCTGGACGACGAGATCGACGCAACCCTGCGCGTGGTGGCACGCAAGGCGGCGGCGCTCGAGTTCGCACAGACGCTGGTGCGTGTCGCCGATGCCGTGACCCTGGTCGAGGCAACGGTGCGCGTGGCGTGCGTGAGTGCCACCGGTTTCCGTCCTGTTCCCATACCCCGCAACCTGCTGACCGAGCCCACAATCCAACCATGAATGGCGATCTGAATATTCTCGATCTGGTGCTGCACGCGAGCCTGCCGGTCAAGGCGGTGCTGCTGATCCTCATCATCTTCTCGTTCATGTCGTGGGTCATCATCTTCCGCAAGAAGGCGATGCTTGATGCCACGCAGCGCGAGGCCAATGCTTTCGAGGAGCGCTTCTGGTCCGGCTCGGATCTGGCTTCGCTGTACCGCGAGGCCAGCGCGCGCGGCGAGGGCGTACACGGCATGGAGGGCATCTTCGAAGCGGGATTCCGCGAGTTCGCGCGCCAGCGTCAGCGGCGCATGGATACGCGCAATCTGCTCGAGGCCGCGCAGCGCGCCATGCGCGTGGCACTGATGCGCGAGGTCGATCGCATGGAGCACAACCTGGAATTTCTGGCCAACGTCGGCTCGATCAGCCCCTACGTCGGCCTGTTCGGCACGGTGTGGGGCATCATGGCCGCGTTCCAGGGCTTGGGCAGCATCAAGGAAGCGACCATCGCCATGGTCGCGCCGGGCATCTCCGAGGCACTGGTGGCCACCGCCATGGGCCTGTTCGCGGCGATCCCCGCGGTGTGGGCGTACAACCGCTACGCCACGCGCGTCGAGCGCCTGACGGTGCGTTTCGACACCTTCCAGGACGAGTTCTTTTCCATTCTTCAGCGCCAGGGTCCGGCCGCTGATGATCACGCCTGAGGCTACCCATGCAGTCGTCCCTGCGCGTGCGCAAGAGCAAGCTCAAGCTCAAGAGCGAGATCAACGTCGTGCCCTACATCGACGTGATGCTGGTGCTGCTGATCATCTTCATGGTGACCGCGCCGCTGTTGAACCTGGGCGTGAATATCCAGTTGCCGCAATCGGCGGCCAAGGCGATCACCACCGACAAGCGCCCAGTCGTGGTCGAGGTCACCGAGGACGGTCATTATTTCCTCGACCTCGGTGGCGGCAAGCGCGAGCCGGTCAATGCCGATGAACTCAAGGCCAAGGTCGCGGCGGTGATGCGCGTCAACCCGCAGGCGCCGGTGTTCATCAGCGGCGACAAGCGCGCCAGCTACAACGTGGTCTATCAGGCGATGGTGCTGCTGCAACAAGCCGGCGTGCCCAAGGTCGGGTTGGCCAGTCAGCCCGATGCCGGCGATACCCACCATGGCCGCGGCTAAGGGCAATGCGCGCGCCGTTGTCCTCTCGGCGCTGCTGCACCTGGTCATCATCGGGTTTCTGCTCTTTGCCACCTTGTCCTGCGGCACGTGGGAAAGCAGCTTCGCCTGGCTCGGGGTGCCGCCGTGGATGAACCCGGTGCAATGCACGCGGCCAGCGCCATTGGCCGGCCCGGTGATCGAGGCCGAGCTGGTGGGCGTCGCGGCTTCGCCGGCGCCGGCGCCGTTGCACCTCAGGCAACCGAAGATCAAACCGTTGCCTGCGCCGCCACCGCCACCGCCGGCGCAGATTCCCAATCCCAAAGGTCCGCGATTGCCGGTGCACACCCTGCCGCCGCCGCCGCAGCGACCCGATGTGCGCGAGCAGCAGCGCGTGGTCGATCTGGCCGAGCAAAAGGCCGAGCAGGCCAAGCAGGCCGAAGTCGAACGGCAGCAGCAGCGCATGAGCGAGGTCGACGCCGCACGGCAGGACAAGGTGCAGAAACTGCTGGCCGAGATGAACAACCTGCGCCAGCAGCGCGAGGCGCTGGACAAGCGCGCGCGTCTGGCCGCGCAAAAGGACGCGCAGCTCAAGGATCTGAAAACCCCGCCCGTGGCAGCTGCGCCCAACCTGCCCAGCGCGCCCAAACCGGTCAGCGGCATGGGTGGCATCCAGCAAAGTCTGCAGGCGCAATACCAGGCCGCGCTGGTGCAGGCCATCCAGCAAAACTGGCTGCGCCCGGACAACATTCAGAAGCACGTCATCTGCCCGATCCGTATCATGCAGATTCCTGGTGGCAAGGTGATCAGCGCCACCATCCTGCCGGGTTGCCCCTATGACGAGGTGGCGCGGCGTTCGGTCAAAGCCGCGGTATTGCGCGCCTCGCCCCTGCCTTACCAAGGTTTCGAAAGCGTTTTCTCGTCCGAATTGACGATCAACTTCTCGGTGAACCAATGAAACTGCGCAGCTACACGTTTCTACTCGCCGTGCTGGCGCTGGCCCTGTGTGGTCTGCCGGCATCGCGCGTGCTGGCCCAGGGTCTGACCCTGAATGTGATCAACGGTGTGCCCTCGGCGATCCCGATCACGGTGGTGCCGTTTGCCTTCGAGAGCGCGGCGCAGCCGCCGGCCACCGATGTGGCGGCGGTGATCCGCGACGACATGGTCCGCTGTGGCCAATTTCGCACGCTCACCGGCGCCGACATCGTCGAGCACCCATCGCACGGCAGCGCGATCAAGTTTCCGACCTGGAAGCTGCTCAAGCAGGATTACCTGGTCATCGGCCGCGAGCGCGATGCCGGCGGCGGCCAGGTCAAGGTCACCTTCGAGCTGTGGAACGTCAACACGCAGAAGCAGATGCTGGCCGGCGCCTATACCGCGCTGCCCGAGGAACTGCGCGGCGTGGCGCACCAGATCGCCGACCAGATCTACCAGAAGATCATCGGCCAGCCGGGCGCGTTCTACACGCGCATCGCCTACGTCACCACCACCGGCAGCGGCAAGGCCATGCAGTGGTCGCTGATCGTGGCCGATTCCGACGGCTACAACCCGCAGGTCGTGGTGCGTTCGCGGCAGCCGCTGCTGTCGCCGGCGTGGGCGCCCAACGGCAAGGAGCTGGCTTATGTGTCGTTCGAGAGCGGCGATTCGGCGATCTATCTGCAGAATCTGGCCACCGGGCAGCGGCGGCTGATTTCCGGGCGCAAGGGCATCAACGGCGCGCCGGCGTTTTCGCCGGATGGAACCAAACTGGCCATGTGCCTGTCATTCGGGGGCAGTCCCGAGATTTATGTGATGGATCTCAAAACCGGCCAACTCACCCAGATCACCCACAGCCTGTCGATCAATACCGAGCCGCGCTGGATGCCGGATGGCCAATCGCTGGTTTTCACCTCGGACCGCTCGGGCAAGCCGCAGCTTTATTCCGAGCCGGCGAACGGTGGCGGCGCCACGCGCCTGACCTTCCAGGGCGAATACAATTCCGACTCGTCGATCAACTACGACGCCAATCAGATCGCAATGGTGCAGGGCAACGGAAACGTGTATCGTATTGCCATCATGGATCGCAAACTGGATAACCAGATGCGTTTCATCTCGCCAGGTCCGATGGACGGATCGCCGAGCTATGCGCCCAACGGCAGCATGCTTCTTTACGCCGCGACCGACAACAACGGCAAGGGCGTGCTCTACGAAGTGGCTGACAATGGCAGCGTGCGGCAGCGTCTTTCACTGGTCAATGGCACCGTGCAGTCTCCTTCGTGGGGGCCATACCGGGTGCCGCCTTCAACCCAGCAGTAGCAGTGCGGGCATTGATTTCACGGGTATGCATGGACGCATTCCGGAGATTCCTGCAAGGATGATTTTTCACAACGAACAGAGCGACTTGAAAAGCCGCCCCATGGCACCAAGGATGTGCCGCCGTGGCAAGCCGACAGGCCGGTCATGGACACACAGGCAACGCGGCTGGTCCGCGCCCGATCACGCGCAACCGCGGCAGGATGCCCGGTAGCGCAAACGTAATTGCAAGTGAACGTTCCGAGACACCTTGATTCACTCCGTCCAACTACCCCGCGAGACACATCCATGAAGACCTTCGCCCGCATCTCACTCGCAGCGCTGCTGTGCGTGGGACTGGCTGCCTGCGCCAGCAAGCAGGAAGTCAAACCAGCTCCTGAAGTCGCGCCGCCGCCGGCGCCGGCGCCAGTGCAAACCGCGCCAGTCAGCAACGGCAAGTTCACCCCGGCCGATCTCGAGACCAACGCCTGCCTGCTGAAGCGCCGCATCTATTTCAATTTCAACCGCGCCAACATCAAGCCCGAATACGACGACATCGTTGCCTGCCACGCCAAGTACCTGGTGGACAATCCCGGTGCGCGCGTGACCCTGCAAGGCAACACCGATCCGCGCGGCAGCCGTGAATACAACCTCGGTCTGGGCGAGCGCCGTGCCAATTCGGTCGAGCAGGCCATGGAAGCCCTTGGCGCCCAAGCCGACCAGTTCACCGTGGTCAGCTATGGCAAAGAGCGCCCGGTGTGCAACGAAATGACCGAAGCCTGCTGGGCCAAGGATCGTCGCGTGGTCATCGTCTACACCAAGACCGAATGAGTACGCGCCAGTCCATGGCGATCCTGATGGCGGCGGCCTTGTCCGCCGCCATCCTCGCGCCTGGCTTGGCGCAGGCGCAAAGCCGTCCCAGCCTGGCCGAGCAGGTGCAGCAGGTGCAGATGCAGTTGCAAAGCGCGCAACAGGGCACGCTGAGTCTGCTCAACCGCATCGACACGCTCGAACAGGAATCCCGCGCGCAGCAGGGCCAGATCGAGCTTTTGCAACACCGTATCGACCAACTCGAACAGCAGCAAAAAGACCAGTACCTCGTGCTCGATGCGCGTTTGCGCAAACTCGAGCAGAGCGCGGCGCCGGCGGCCACAGCCGCGTCGAGTGCCGTGGTGCCCGCGGCGGCGGTCAACGATCCTGCCTCCATCGGCGCGCCTGCTCCTGCCCAACCAACTGCCGCCACGCCAGCAGCATCATCTGCTGCCGCACGGGCGCCAATCACGCCTGCTGCGCAGGCTGCCGAGCAGCAGACCGCGTATGACGGTGCCTTCGCGTTTTTGCGCAATGGCGACTATGCCGAAGCGGCGCGGCGTTTTCGCGCGTTCCTGCTGCAGTACCCGCACGCCAGCCTCGCACCCAATGCAGCCTACTGGCTGGGCGAGTCGTATTACGTCACCGGTAATTACCAGGTAGCGCTGGACACATTTCATCGATTGCTGACGCAATACCCGCAGAGCGATAAATCGCGTGCGGCATTGCTCAAGCTTGGCTACTGCCAGTTCGAATTGAAGCAATACGCGACGGCCAGCTCCACTTTCAATCAATTGATCGCGACTTACCCGGGCACCGAAGAGGCGCATCTGGCGGCTGATCGCCTGCGCGCGATTCCGCAGCAGTCCAGCGGCGGCTGAGTGGCTGCCGCGGCACCCGGCGCGGACGTCGAATCACGTCTGCGCATCAGCGAGATTTTCCTGTCCTTGCAAGGCGAAGCCGATGCCGTGGGTTGGCCCACGGTGTTCGTGCGCCTGACCGGTTGCCCGCTGCGCTGCCGCTGGTGCGATACCGCGTACGCCTTCGAGGGCGGGCAGTGGCTGCTTGTCGACGAGATTCTCGCGCAGGTGGTGCGGCACGGCGCGCGCCATGTCTGCGTCACCGGCGGCGAACCGCTCGCGCAGAAGCGCTGCCTGCGCCTGCTCGCGCGCCTGTGCGATGCCGGTCATGAAGTCTCGCTGGAGACATCCGGGGCACTCGATGTCGCCGGCGTCGACGCACGCGTACACAAGGTGCTTGACCTGAAGGCGCCCGCCTCGGGCGAGCAAGCGCGCAACCGCTGGGAAAACCTCGCGCACCTGCGCGCGCAGGATCAGGTCAAATTCGTGCTGGCCGATCGCGACGATTACGACTGGGCCCGTGGCGTCGTGCAGCAGCACGCACTCGCTGCGCGCTGCATGGTGCTGTTCTCGCCGGTGTACGGTGAGTTGGTGCCGGCGGACCTGGCGCAATGGATTCTGGACGACAAGCTCGATGTGCGGTTTCAGATGCAACTGCACAAAATCCTGTGGGGCGAACAGCCCGGGCGCTGAGCGCCCTTTTGCGCAAGATTGATATTCCCGTCTCCCATCTCGAGCCGCGTAGTGCAACCACCATGATGCATGCATCTCCTCGCGCAGTCGTACTCGTCTCCGGGGGCATGGATTCGGCCGTCACCCTGGCGCTGGCGCGCGAACGCGGCTTCGATTGTTATGCGTTGAGCGTGGCTTACGGCCAGCGCCACAGCGCCGAATTGTCCGCCGCCGCGCACAATGCGCATGCGCTGGGCGCGATTGCACACAAAACCGTGGCGGTGGACTTGCGCAGCATCGGCGGCTCGGCGTTGACCGCCGAGATCGACGTGCCAGAGGCTGGCGGCGTAGGCATTCCAATTACCTACGTGCCGGCGCGCAACACGATCATGCTGTCCATCGCGCTGGGTTGGGCCGAGGTGCTCGGTGCCGCGGACCTGTTCTGCGGGGTCAACGCGGTGGATTACTCGGGCTATCCCGATTGCCGCCCGGCGTTCATCGCCGCCTTCGAACGTCTGGCGCGCGTGGCCACCAAGGCCGCCGTCGAAGGCCACGAGTTGCGCGTGCACGCACCGCTGATGGCGATGGGCAAGGCCGACATCGTGCGCGAGGGTTTGCGTCTGGGCGTGGATTTCGCTGCGACCGTGTCCTGCTATCAGGCCGATGCCGAGGGCCGCGCCTGCGCGCATTGCGACGCGTGTCGCCTGCGCGCGGATGGGTTTCGTGTGGCCGGCGTCGCCGATCCCACGCGCTATGTTGTTTGATGGCCGCGTCGCGCTGCTAAACTTGCCGCCCTTGCGGTCGATGGCTGCATGGGTCGCGTCTTGGCTTGGGAATTGCCGTGGACAGATCCGCAGGGGCGGCGGTGTCTGCAGCGTGTTGCCGCTGCAGCATGCGGTCCGTGCAGGCACGGAACCAGCAAGCATGTCATCGTGGGCCGTTAGCTCAGTTGGTAGAGCATCGGACTTTTAATCCGCTGGTCGCTGGTTCGAATCCAGCACGGCCCACCATCCTAGATTCCTGCGACATACCGGAAGTACCCGCAAACCCGCATAACAGCTTGCTTTAATGGCTTGCAAGCTAACCGGAAGCAACGCCGATTCACCTTGTTGTCACCCAAGCTTGGCGGTATTTTTGACGGTATCGGGAAGCGCTGACGGTATCGAGAGCCTGCGCAGTACCGTCAGAGCCGGACACGCCGCCATGCTGACCCCTTCCGCAGTCGCCAACGCCAAGCCACAGACGAAGCCGTACAAGCTGGCCGACGAACGCGGCATGTATCTGCTGGTGCAGCCCACCGGCGCGCGCCTGTTCCGCATGGACTACCGCCGCCCGGGCACCGGCAAGCGCAACACGCTGGCGCTGGGGATGTTCCCCGACGTATCCCTGAAGCAAGCCCGCGAACGCCGCGACGAAGCCCGCAAGCTGATCGCGGACGGAATCGACCCCGCGACACGCCGGCAGGCTGGACGGCTGGCCAATGCCGAGAGCTTCGAAGCCATCGCGCGCGAGTGGCACGCCAAGCATTCGGCCAAGTGGACGCCAAGCTATGCCACGCACCTACTGCGCCGGCTCGAAGCGAACGTGTTCCCCTACATCGGCAGCCGACCGATTGCCGGACTGCAGGCCCCGGACATTCTGGCCGTGCTGCGGCGAATCGAAGCGCGCGGCGTCATCGAGACCGCGCACCGCGTGCACCAGTACATCGCGCTTGTGTTCCGCTACGCAGTCGCCACCGGACGCGCGAGCGCCGACCCGACGCCGAGCCTACGCGGTGCCATCCCGACGGTGCCCAAGGTGCACTTTGCCAGCATCAAGGAACCCGCTCGCGTGGGGCAACTGCTGCGCGACTTGGACGCCTACGCAGGGCACCCCGTCACGCGCGCGGCGCTGCAACTGGCCCCGCTGCTGTTCGTGCGGCCTGGAGAACTGCGGCATGCCGAGTGGGCCGAAATTGACTTCGACAAGGCCGAGTGGCGCATTCCCGCCCACAAGATGAAGATGCGCGCGCTGCATATCGTGCCGCTGAGTACGCAAGCCGTCGCCATCCTGCGCGAGCTTGAGCCGCTGACTGGACGCCGGCAGTACGTGTTCCCGAGCCTGCACAGCGGCACCCGCTGCATGTCCGAAAACACCGTGAACGTGGCCCTGCGGCGCATGGGCTACGACCGCACGATGATGACCGGCCACGGCTTCCGCAGCATGGCGTCCACACTCTTGAACGAACAGGGCTGGAATCGCGACGCCATCGAGCGCCAGCTTGCGCATGCCGAGCGCGATGCGGTACGCGCGGCTTACAACTACGCCGAACACCTGCCCGAACGTCGCCGCATGATGCAGGCGTGGTCCGACTACCTGGACGGCTTGCGCATCGGCGCGGACGTGGTGCCGATCAAGCACAAGACAGGCACGTAGCTTTTTGGCTACAATGGCCGCCATCGAAGTTCGCCAGTATCAAACTGCCGACGGGCGCAGCCCGTTTGCCGAATGGCTGGCCGACTTGCGCGACCGCCGCGCGCTGCAAGCCATCATGGCGCGCATCGTGCGCATGCAAGCCGGCAACTGGAAAACACTCGGCGCCGGGCTGTTCGAACTGCGGATCGATACCGGGCCGGGCTACCGCGTTTATTGCGGACAGGATGGCGCCACCTTGGTCTTGCTGTTGTGCGCAGGCGACAAGCGCACGCAAACGAAGGACATCGAGCATGCACGCGACTACTGGAAAGACTACCAAGCCCGCCGCTAGCGTCCTCTTCGACGCCGCGCGGTTTCTGCGCGCGGATGACCTCGCCGGCTTCCTCGCCGAAGCCGTGGCCGATGGCGACCATCGCGCGCTGCCGCTGGCGCTGCGCACCGCCGCCGACGTGTTGGGCATGGCTGAGCTGGCGCGGCGCACGGGCCTGAGCCGCGAAACGCTCTACCGCACGCTGTCGGCCAAGGGCAACCCGCGCCTGGATACGCTGGGCGCCATCCTGGGCGCCTTCGGGCTGCGCCTGACATTGGCACCTGTGCCCGAGCGCGCGCGCAAGCGCGCCTGATCGACTTCGCCACGGCTAGGGTAGCTCCCGAATGCCGGCCACCTTCACCGGCTGCCGTTGCGATCCCTTGAAGGGCGTGGAGGTGCGCACGGTGGACTGGGCACTTTGGAGTATTGCGCCGGCTTGGGAACACGTGGATCTACTCACTCTGCGGCAGGCGGCGTGTCTGTTATCGGATATGGAGCCGCCAGTAAGAAACCGCGTCCTGCCTGCAAATGCGGCGGTCATGCTTGAGGTGCTGGAGCAGGCGGTGTTGTTGGGCTCACTATCGCCCTTCGCCGCATTCACTTGGGACAATGTCGAGTGGAATGCGGAACAGCCAGACCCGATCGACACATCGTTGATTTCGCCACATACGCGGCTGGCCGATCAAACGAAGATACGGGCCAAAAACCTTGCAGCGTGGTGTGATGCAAAGGGAATCACGCATCCGTGGGCTGAAGCGTTCGCACGAACGCAGCAGCCGACACAACAACTGGACAGCTATCCCGCCGAGTTGAGAGCCGCGATCGAGGCATTCGAGGCTGTCCGTAGCGACCCGAAGGCGCAAGCAGGGCGCAGCCCGAAATCCGCAATCGCCGCATGGCTGAAAAGCAACAAGCCAGACCTTTCCGAAGGCGCGCGCGATCGCATTGCGACGGTGGCGAACTGGCAACCCGTCGGTGGCGCACCGAAAACACCTGGCACGTAACTTACCCCGGCAGTACCGGGGTGGGTTGTCCGAAAAGGCGCGGGAGGTTCGCTCAAAGTATGGGTGAAGTTTTCTGAACTGGCCCCGCTATTCAAGCTGGCCAGCATGACCACAATCGAGCATCGCAGCATCCCGCTGCTTCACGGCCACCAATCTTACAAAGCACGCACGTAACCTCCACGCGCTCGGCGTGTGCTGAGCGCGCAATGCAAAGCCCGATCTGCTGGCGCGCGGACTGAGCGTACCCCCCCCCGATTTCAGGGATGCGCATCACATTCCTGGCGCATAGAGTGCACGGGATGAGTGGACTTTTGGTGTTGCGGCGACAGCAAGCGGCTGCGTGTGACAAAACTTGACTCACATTACGAAAACGTATTGACGCGCCTACTTGCGGCGCGATGCCGCATGGGTAGACTGTGACCCGCTTCACACTGAGTCGGACTGCCCCACAGGGGGGGTATGCAGTGAATAACTCCAGCTGAAGTTTCGTTTGTGGTCCTCAAACCGGACCCTTGATTGCTCCCATGCCGAAAATCGCCGCCACTGAGCGGCGCGGGAGTGTTTTGCCTGCAGCGCCAAGGCCGCTCGCGCTACGACGTTGCTGGTGGTGGCTTCGCCGGATGTCCGGCGGGCTTTCAAATCGCGCCAATCCCGGCGCATCTTCGTGAGGAGTCAGCACCATGATGTTGAAAAACCGTTTCCAACAGCGTTTGAGCGGCCGCCGTCTGCAGCGCGGCCAGGGCATGACCGAGTACATCATCATCGTCGCGCTGGTGGCCATCGCCGCCATCGCCGTGTACTCGTTCTTCGGCAAGGCTGTGCGTGGCCAGATGGCATCGATCACCAGCCAGTTGGCGGGCAGTGCTGGCGCAACCGGCTATACGCAGGCGCAGGCGGCGCATACCAAGGCCAATACGGAAGCAACCAACCAGTACGCCTTGAACAACTACAAGACCAATGCCGCGAACGCTGGCCAGTAAGCACCGGACCTGAGCGAGCCCAGCGTCGTGGCCATGACCGCACCCAAGCCCAGCCCGCGCCGGCAGCCTGCCGGCGCGGGTTTTGCGCGGGCGCGTGGCCAGGCCTCGGTATTCGTGGTGATCGTGGCGGCGATCCTGGTGATCGCCGCCCTTCTTGTGTACAACAGCGGTCGCGCGGTAGCCACGCGCATCCATCTGCAGAACGCGGCGGATTCCGCCGCCTACAGCGGCGCGGTGGAACTGGCGCGCGCGTACAACTTCGCGGCTTATTCCAATCGCGCCATGGTCGCCAACCAGGTGGCCATAGCACAGATGGTCGGGCTCACCTCGTGGGCGCGCTATTACTGCCTGATCTACACCGATGCCGAGTGCAGCGGTCCATTCAGCACGTTCGGTACGGCCGACGAAATCAACACTCTTCTGGATCTGTTCTCGGGGGGGCAGCCCGGCATCGACACGATGAAGGCCTACAAAGCCATCACCGGGCCGCTGGAAACTGGCATCAACAGCGCCACCGGGCCGATCGTGACCGTGCTCAATACGATCGAGCAGACGTTGAGCCTCGCCTCGCGCGCCTATTACACGGCAGCGCTCGCCGATCTCGCCCTGTCCGATCTTCCCTACAACAGCGTCGACCCGGGTGTCATGTGGCGTGTGCTGCGCGCCACCGACGGCAACGCGCAAATGGCCAACGTGACCCTGGGGACCATCGGCGCGGCGGGCGAGGGCGTGACCGCGGTGTCGTTGGCCAGGATCTACAAATTCACCAAAACCTACAACCCCGCGGGTGCCAGCAGCACATCCGATCCCAACAACCGTTTCCACAATGTGGTGATGTCTTCGCGCGATGCCTTCGACAAGGGGCGCAGTTCGGCCGAGGTGCTGCCATTCGATACCTTGATATCGGCGTTCGGCGACTGTTTTGGCGATGGCGTCGGCGGCATCGACGTGTTTTCGACGGGCTATAGCGGCAGCACGACGCTGTCCACCGACAACAAGACCTGGACTACGCAGAACTCGGCCAACCCATTGGGCGATTTCAGCGCATTCCTGGCGGCTGGTGTGTGCGTGATCAACATACCGACGCCGATCGGTGATATCCCGG
This sequence comes from Metallibacterium scheffleri, assembly GCF_002077135.1. Taxonomy (NCBI): domain Bacteria; kingdom Pseudomonadati; phylum Pseudomonadota; class Gammaproteobacteria; order Lysobacterales; family Rhodanobacteraceae; genus Metallibacterium; species Metallibacterium scheffleri. The sequence continues at coordinate 105,008 of NZ_LDOS01000002.1, forward strand.
TGCCGATTCCGCTGATTGTGCCGGTGAGTCCCGCGCAGAGTTGGGCCAATGTCACCGCGGGGACCAAGACAGCGCCCTACACGCTCAAGAACAGCACATACAGCGGACTGCAGAAGTATCTCGACGTCAGCAATCTGAAAAAATCCGACTACTCCGCGCCGGTGATCACGATTTTCGCCGCGCGCGAGCAAAACACCATCGCCACCACGCAGCAGCTCGAGGCCGGCACGCAAGGCGTCAACCCGCAGCATGTGCCCATCGCTGGCGGCAATCTCGCGCTGACCGACGATGAAGGCCACCAGTTGATGACAGTCAGCGCTTCGTCGCAGGTTTATTTCCTGCGCCCGACCTACGTTAGCTACAACGGCCATTTCGTCACCGAGGTGGGCGGACTGACCAACAGCCTTGGCGGCCACACGCTGTACGCCAGTTTGTTCAGCCCGTACTGGGAAGCGCATCTGGTGCCCACTTCGCCCATCACCAAGTCCGCGGTGCTCAGCGCGGAGATCGCGCCGTGACGAAGGCATTGCGCCTCGGCGGTTTCGTGGGCATGGCGCCGCAACGGGGCCAGGCGATCGCGGAAATGATCATCGCCAGCGCATTCCTGCTGGTTCCATTGTTCCTGCTGATGACGCTGCTGATGAAATACATCGACATGGACGTGGCCGCGCAAGAGGCGGCGCGCTATGCAGCCTTCCAGCGCACGGTGTACATGCCCAGCAGCAGTCTGCGAGGCGCCACCGCGGCCACGCGCACGCAGCAGGAGATCGAAACCGCCATGCGTGTGCGCCTGTTTGGTGATCCTGGGTTCGTTAACGAGCAGCAGAGCCAGAATCTGAACGGGTTCATTGCCAATCCGCTGTGGAAAGACCAGGGCAACCGTCAAATGGTGTTGGGGCAATCCGCCAGCCTCAGTACCCTCAGCGATTCAGCCAGCGGCTTGCCGCAGGACGTTGCGACGGGCGCGGTATTCGGCACGATTCATGCGCTGGGTAGCCTGGTCGGGGCCAATATCGGTTTCAATCTGGACTACGACGGCATGATGGCTGCGCAGGTCAATCTGACGCCAGCCAATCCGCAAGGCCCGATCGGTTACGACAATCTGGCCACGCCATCCACGCTGTTCGAGCATCTGGGCCTGGTGTTCAAGGCCCAGGACAGCGTGCTGGCCGATGGCTGGAGCGCGCAAGGGCCAGACAACAACAAGCAGCAGATACAGAGCGTGATGCCTCTATCCGGCACGTTGTTCACCGCACTCAACGACATCATCAAGGTGGCCGATTTTGGTGGCAACTCCGGTTTTGGCTTGTTTCCCGATCTTTCCGGGCTGACCTTCGGCTATGTGCCGATCAACAGCACCGACGAAGTGCCGGCGGACCGTCTGGCCAACTACACGCCCAGCGGCGGCATCAATCCTCCCAGTGGCGGCAGCGCGCAACAGGCCACGCTGACGAATTTGCTCAAGCTATACCAGACGCAGTTGGGCCAAACCTGCACGCAAAGCAATATCAGCGGCGGCGCGATCCAGTTGTCCTGCGTCTCGGGCGGTACCACGACCACGGTGGATGTCTGCTCCGACGGCAGCCAGACCGCGCCGGTGAGCAGTACGACCCAGGATCTGCCCTATGCCGTCGAGACGGCGACCACGGACGAGATCAACAAGCTCACCAGTCAGGCGCCCGGATCCACCGCGGCGGCCTATGCAGTGAGCGCCGGGCCGACTTATTACTGCGTGCCTCAGGGTGGTGGTGCGCAAGGTACATGTACCCCGGGTGATCTCACCAACACCAAGAGCACCTATTACAAGGCCACCATCGTCAAGTCGGTCACCAATCTCACGCAGACCTCGACCTTCGGCACCGCGCCCAACACCTTCAGCAGCACCAGCTACGGCACCTTGACGGTCACGCTGGATGCGGGCGGCACCAGTTCGACGGCGGTGTTCGGCACCAGTTCCTCGCAGGGAGGCACGACATGCGGCTGATGCGAGCACTCATGCTGACGCTGGCCTTGTTGCCGCTGTCCGCTTTGGCGCTGCAGGCGCCGCCGAATGTGCATTGCACGTCCGCGCCGGTGCCGCCGGGCAGTTCGCTGTCGTTGGTCGCGTCGCAGATCGCGATCAACGGGCTGCCCATGGCCATCGTGGCGGCGCACAGCACGTTGCCGCCGCAGGCTTTCCTGCAGTTTTACGCGACAGCATGGACCGCGCCGGATGGCCACCCTGTCTACATCCGCTATCCGCTGGGCCCGTGGCAGGTGATCGCGCATGCCGAAGGTGGCTGCTTTTACACGGTGCAGGTACAGGCTGCCGGTACCGGCAGCGGCGCGCTGATCGGGGTGAGCATGCCGAAGCGCGGCAGCAACAACGCCATGGTGCTGGATGTCGCCGCGCCGGGGGATGCGCGCGTGCTCACGCACATGGTCAGCGAAGACGGCGACAAGCAGGGCAACACCTGGCTGTTGTACACGGCCAACCCGACCGCGGCGGTCATGCGCTTCTACGCGCGCACGCTGAAGCAGCAGGGTTGGGCGCGGATCATGCAGCGGCAGTCGCCCGGCAAACCCGGCGTCGCCACGGCGATGTATCAAAAGGGCGTCAGCAACATGGGGCTGGTGGTACAGCCCATGCGTGCCGGCTCATCGATCACGCTCACAGTCGAATCGCATTAGGGGGCGGCCATGCATATTTTCGCCACCGCGCGCCAACGGGCGGTTCGTTCATTGTGTCAATACACACGTGGCCAGGCCATGACGGAATACATCGTCGTGGTCGCCGCGGGGATCATTCTGCTGGTGGCCGTGGCTGCTGGCAGCAGCTCTTCGCCGGTCCAACAGATGATCGTCGCGCTGAAAGGTTTCTGGACCCACTACAGCTATCTGATTTCACTGCCCTGAGGCACTTATGAAACTCAAGCTCCCTCGCGTCAACAAGTACGCGGTCATGCTGGTCGGCGCGTTCGTCCTGGCGATCGTGGCGGTGCTGCTGCTGAACAGTTACCTCAAGCAGCAGAAAAATCAGTATCAGCAAAAGCTGGCCGCGCAACTCAGCGCAGGCATGGTGCAGGTAGTGGTGCCCACGCGCAATCTGGTGCCCGGCACGGTGGCTTCGGGCCAGAACATGGCCGAACGCCTGTATCCGCAGGATCTGATCTACAGCAGCACCATCACGGCGGCCAAGTGGTCCGACTACGCCGGGCGCACCCTTGCGCGTTCCGTGCAGATCGGCAAACCCTTGCTGGAAAACGACTTCATCGCCAAGTCAAATAATGACTTCGCAAGCACGTTGCCGAAGACCATGCGCGCGGTGACGATCAATGTGGATACGCTGAACTCGATCAACGGCCTGGTGCGGCCGGATGACCGCGTGGATGTGTTGCTGACCGGCGCGTTCGGGCCGAAGAGCGGTGAAAGCGGGGCGCGCGAAAACGAGGTGTTGCCGCTGTTGCATCTGACCAAGGTGCTGGCCACGGGTCACCGTTTCCTCGGCGAACATGTTGCCGAGGAGCAATCGGCCGACGGCCTGGAGCACTCGGTCGCGATGCCCATGGAATACAGCACGGTGACGCTGGAGGTAACCCCGCAGCAAGCCTCCGAGCTCATCCTGGCCCAGCAGGTGGGCAATTTGCGCGTGGTGCTCAGTAACTTGCGCTCGCCGAAACCGGGGATTTTGCAGGTGCCGCGCATGGACCAGACGCAATTGCTAGCCAAGCTCACGGGCAGCATGGGCGGATACAGCGCCGACCAGGGCGTGCAGTACATCATTGGTCAAGGCAATGGTGTCATCAGCCAGAGCTATGCGCCGGAACCGAACAAGGCCAAGCCAGCACAAGCGATGCCTGCCGCCGCGGCGCAGCCAGCCGGTTTGAATGAGCAGCAGCAGAAAGCCCTGCAGGAGTTGAAGCAGATGGCCACTCCGCCGCAGGGCGCTCCAAATCCATCGCAGCGTGCGCAGTAAGCCGCGTCCACGAACCCACCAAGGAATCGCCATGAACCGACTGACCCGTTCCCTGGCCCTCGTGCTCGCCAGCACCTGGAGCACGATGCTTTGCGCCCAGGCCGCGCCCGAGCCGATGCGCGCCGAAACCATCCATTTGTACAACGGCGAGGTGAAGATCCTGCCGGTCTATAACGTGCGCCGTGTCGCCGTGGGCAACGGCAAGCTGCTGTCGGTGACCAATCTGCCCAAGCAGTTGATCATGATCGGTACCGGCGTCGGTGACACCAACATGCTGTTGTGGAACAAGCGTGGTGACGTGCGTGCCTACAACATCGACGTCAGCGCCGAAAACACGCCGCAAGTCGCCGCCAATCTGCGCGCGACGCTGGGCGGTATCCCCGGCCTGCACATCGAGTCTCGCGGTGGTCAGGTCGTGCTCAGTGGTGACATCACGCCAGAAGACGCCAAACGTGTCGCCGCCGTGACGCAGAACCTCAAGAGTGGCGTGGTCAATCTGACCCATGCGGCTAACGTCGACATGAAGCGCATGGTGTACTTGGACGTACAGGTCGTGGACTTCAAGAAATCGGTACTGAAGAACCTCGGCATCAATTGGCAACAGGCCATGGCCGGGCCGGCGCTGGGCGTGGTCGGCAGCGCCATCGACAATCCCTACTACCACATCGGCGACCTGACCCAGGGTGGCCAGATCAGCAACCAGATGGTGGGTCCGGGGGGCACACTGACCGGTTTGCCCAACCAGATGCCGTTCTCGCGTTACTTCGGTATCACCACCTCGCTGAGTTCGGTGATCAATCTGGCGGTGCAGAACGGTGATGCCTACATCATGGCCAACCCGCAACTGAGCACGCGCAGCGGCGGCGATGCCACCTTCCTCGCCGGCGGCGAGGTGCCGATTCCGGTGTCCAGCGCGTTGGGCCAGACCACGGTGACTTACAAGAACTACGGCGTGCAGCTCAACATCAAGCCGGTGGCGGATCGTTTCGGCAACATCGAGGCCAGCGTGGATACCGAGGTCAGCCAGATCGATCCGTCGGTGATCGTCGATGGTTTCCCGGGTTTTCTCACGCGCAAGACCAGCTCGGTGGTCAACGTCAAGAGCGGCCAGACCATCGTCATGTCCGGTCTGGTGCAGGCCACCGGCTCGAACACACTGAACAAGTTTCCATGGCTAGGTGACGTGCCCATCCTGGGTGCGCTGTTCCGCGATACCAACTTCCAGTCCAGCCGCGACGAGCTGGTGATTTTCGTTACGCCCGAGGTGATCAACCCGGATTCGCCGGTCAACCACGAGATGATCAACCGCGGCGTGCACATCGCGCGTCAATTCAATGCCAGCGACATGGGCAAGCCGGTGTGGATGCCGGGTTTCGGCGTTGGCCCTGGCTCGCATATGCCCAATCCCAACCCGCCCAAGCCCGTGCATGGCAAGGTGATGCCGGTGTCGCCACCCGCGCCCACTTTGACCCCGGCGCAGACACAGCCGATGGCCGCGCCCATCGTCCCTGCTCCCGCGGTGACGCAACCGCTGCATGAGTCCGCGCCCAAGCCAGCGGGCATGCCTGCGGGCAAGCACGTGTGGATCATCGGCAAGGATAACAAGCAGCCCGCTGAGCCGGCCCCGGCCAGCAGCAGTGGCGGTGGCATGACAGATGTGCCGGTAGCGATGGTGGTGCCGCGATTGGCCCAGCTGCTGTCTGGCTGGTCAAAAGCTCCGACATTCCCCGTGATGCGTTTCGCGGGGCCTTTGCACATGCATGTTGCGATGGCGCCGGTGCTGTTGCCGATCGTGACCACCGCGCCACGCTTTGCGATGATGTTGCCTCACTCCGCGCTAGCACCGTGGTCGCCGAATGCGCAAGGGCATCAGCTTGCCGTGGCCCTGTTGACACCACCAAAGCAACCTGCTGTAGCGAGCATTCGCCAAGTACTTGCTGACTTGGGGCTGGAGAGCGAGCACTTGCATCCCCTGCGCTTGCTCACGCTTGCCTCGACGGTTTATTTGCCGATGTCGGGCGCATCGATTCTCTGAGCGCGCCCACCAAGGAGTCTGCCTCATGTTCAAAGTCACCGTCACCACGCGCGGCAAGACCAGCCAGGTCACCTGCAATGCGCCGGTTTGCCTGATTGGCAAGTCCGATGAGAATCTGGTCGTGCTGCAGGGCTGGGCGGTGCAGCGCAAGCACGCCGCCATCCTCAGGCAGGACGACCAGTTGTTCGTGCGCGAGGAAGGCGGTGCACCGACCCTGCTCAATGGTTTGCGGGTATCCGGTGTGCAGGGCCCGCTGGCGCCGGGTGACGTGGTCGAGATCGGCTCCTACAAAATCAGCGCCGAGATGGTGCGTGGCGACAGCATGCCCACGGCCACGCGCGAGGCGGTGCAGATGACCACCAGCGGTGGCGCCGGCGCGGCCAGGGCGATTGCCGAATCAGCGCGTGAGCCTGCTGCCGCGGCCAATGCGGCGCGTTCGGCAAAGCCTGAGGCCAACGGTACGGGCACGCGGCTGGGTGGCGATGCTAAGCAGATCTTCAGCACTTTGCGTCTGATCCACGAGCGCGTGATCGCGCGTCTGGATTTCCGCCGCATCGATGTAACCAAGTTCGGCGAGACGGAATTGCGCAACAAGACGCGCGAGCTGATCGAGGAGATCATCGAGGAAGACCCCAGCATCGTCGGCAAGCTCAGCCGCGATATGTTGGTCGAGGCCGCGGTCAACGAGGCCGTGGGCCTGGGCCCGCTGGAGAGCTTGCTGGCCGATGACACGGTCAGCGAAATCATGGTCAACCGCTACGACCAGATCTTCGTGGAGCGCGCGGGCAAGCTGCAGGAGTCCGAGATCGTGTTCTCCAGCGACCAGGCGGTGCAGTCCGCGATCGAGCGCATCGTCGCGCCGCTGGGCCGGCGCATCGACGAGTCCTCGCCCATGGTCGATGGCCGCCTGAAGGACGGGTCGCGCGTCAACGCGGTGATCCCGCCGCTGTCGCTGAAAGGCCCGTCGCTGACCATCCGCAAGTTTTCCAAGCGCAAACTGGTGTCGCAGGACATGGTGAATTACGGCTCGGCCACCATGGACATGATGGATTTTCTCAAGCTGGCGGTGGAGCAGCGCAAGAACGTGCTGATCTCTGGCGGCACCGGCTCGGGCAAGACCACGCTGCTCAACATCCTGTCGAATTTCATCCCGAGCGACGAGCGCGTGGTGACGGTGGAGGACGCCGCCGAGCTCAAGCTGAGCCAGCCCAATCTGGTTTCGCTGGAAGCGCGCCCGGCCAATGTCGAGGGCAAGGGTCTGGTGTCGATCCGCGATCTGGTGCGCAACTGCCTGCGCATGCGCCCGGATCGCATCGTGGTCGGCGAGTGCCGCGGCGGCGAGGCACTGGACATGCTGCAGGCGATGAACACCGGCCACGATGGTTCGCTGACCACGGTGCACGCCAACGCACCGCGCGACACGCTGGCGCGCCTGGAGGTGATGGTGTTGATGGCGGGCATGGACTTGCCGGTGGCCGCGATCCGCCAGCAGATCGCCTCGGCCATCGACCTGATCGTGCAGCAGCAGCGCATGTCCGATGGCTCGCGCAAGATCACCCACATCAGCGAGGTGACCGGCATGGAAAACGGCGTGATCCAGCTGCAGGACCTGTTCCTGTTCAAGCAGCACGGGTACGACGACGACCACAAGATCCGCGGCGAATACACGCCGACCGGGCGCATCCCAGAGTTCTACGAGGATCTGGCCGCGCGCGGCATCGATGTGGATCGCTCGGTGTTCTTCCGCAAAGAGGAGTCGCGCGGATGAACATGATGCTGGTGCTGCTGATCATCACCGTGCTGTTCGCGGTGGGCATGCTCGGCTTCGTGGCATCCAACTGGCTGGGCGCGATGGCCGGCAAGCGCGTGGACAAGCTCAAGGCCACCGCCGAGAAGGATCTCGGCGACCTGTTCATCTTCATGGATTACAGGAAGCTGGTCTACGTCAACATCGCGGCATTCCTGTTCGTGCCGGTAGTGGTGTGGGTGGTCACGCTGAACCCGATCCTGGCGGCGATCAGCCTGTTGCTGCCGATCCTCGCGCCCAAGCTGATCGTGAATTTCATCCGCAAGCGGCGCATGGAGAAGTTCCGCTACCAGTTTCCGGATGCGCTGGTGATGATCTCCAGCTCGATGCGCGCCGGTGCCTCGCTGTCGGTGGCGCTGGAGAATCTGGTGCGCGAGTCGAAGGCGCCGTTGAACCAGGAGTTCGCGTTGATGCTGCGCAACCAGCGTCTGGGCGTCAGTTTCGATGATGCGCTGATCAAGATGGAGGAACGCATCCCGCTGCAGGAGTTCAGCCTGTTCTCGGCCGGCACGCGCATCTCGCGCGAGGTCGGCGGCAACCTCGCCGACATGCTCGACGCGCTGGCCGACACCATGTTCAAGACCATGCAGACCGAGGGCAAGATCAAGAGCCTCACCTCGCAGGGCAAGATGCAGGGCATCGTCATGTCGGGCCTGCCGCTGCTGATGATGTTCGCACTCAATATCCTCGAGCCGGTGGCGATGCATCCGCTGTTCCACAGCCTGCTGGGCTGGGCGGTGCTGGCGCTGATCGCGGTGATGGAATTCATGGGCTACATGTTCATCCGCAAGATCACGGACATCGACGTATGAATCTCGATCTGATCATGCTGCTCGGGCTGGTGCTGGTGGTTGGCGGCACCGTGGTGCTGATCGTGTGGGCGCTGGCCGGACTGGGCTGGCAGATGCCCGAGGAGGACCGCGGCTATCTGGACCCGCTGCCGCCGCTGTTGCGGCCGATCTGGCCGCTGGTGCGTTTCTTCAGCCACTACATCGGGTCGCGTGTGCCCACCGCGTTGCTGGAACGTGCGTACCAGCAGATCGCGCGCGCAGGCGCCAACTACATGTTCACCGCCGAGGAGTTTTATTCGCTGCGCATCCTCGGGGCGCTGCTTGCCGGCGGCTTGCTGTGGCTGGCGGTGCATCGCATGGGCGCGGGCCTGAGCGTGCCGATCGGCGTGTTTGGCCTGTTGCTGGGATTTTTCTATCCCTCGATCTGGCTCAACCGGCGCAATACCACGCGGCGCAAGAGCATCCTCAAGCAGCTGCCGATGTTCCTCGATTACATCATTCTTGGCGTCGAGGCTGGCATGAACTTCACCGGCGCGCTGGGGCAGACGGTGGACAAGGGTCCGGTGGGTCCGCTGCGCCAGGAGTTTTTCCTCGTGCTGCGCGATGTGCGCGCGGGCCTGTCGCGCTCGGATGCGCTGCGGCGCATGGAAGAGCGCCTGATGATCCCGGAGATCAGTTCGTTCGTGTCGGCGATCATCCAGGCCGAGCAGGTCGGCGCGAGCATGGGCAAGATCCTGCGTCTGCAGGCCGACCGCCGCCGCAGCGAACGCTTCCAGCGCGCCGAGAAGCTGGCCATGGAAGCGCCGGTCAAACTGATTTTTCCGCTGGTGGTGTTCATTTTTCCGACCACCTTCATCATCCTCGCGTTTCCCATCTTCATGATGGTCAAGCAGCAGGGCCTGTGATGCGCGCCGGCACGCTCATCGCCACCGACAGCGGCAACACGCTGGCCGCGGTACGGCGTTGCGAGGGATCGCTGGAGCGCATGCGCGGCCTGCTGTGGCGTCCCGCGCTGGTGCCCGGGCAGGGGCTGCTGATCGCGCCGTGCAACTCGGTGCATACCATCGGCATGCGCTACGCCATCGACGTGGTGTTTCTCGATCGCGACGGCCGCGTGCTCAAGGTGTGCCCGGCGCTGAAGCCGCTGCGCATGGCCATGGCGCGCGGCGCGCGTCAGGTGATCGAGCTGGCGGCGGGCGAGGCCTCGCGCCTAGGCTTGCTGCCGAAGCGCGTGGTGCGCTGGCAGGAGACCCTCACGGCATGAAGGGTTTTCTGCTCATCGTGGTATCGGGACTCGTGCTCACCCTGGCGGGTTGCGCCAGCTCGCCATTCCGCAAGCAGTCCGATGTCGCGAGCCGCATCTCGCCGCAAGCCCTCATGGCGCTGCAGGAAAGCGCCGCGGTGGCCTATGCGCAGGGCAATGCACCGGGAGCCATCGGGTTGTACACGCAACTCGTGCAGAGCGCGCCCAACGACGTGCAGGCCTGGCATCGGCTGGGTAATCTGGAACTGCTCGATGAGCATTACGCGCAGGCCTTGCTCGCCTACGAGCATGTGCTGCAACTGGGCGGTGGCAATGCCGGGGTATGGCACAACGTGGCGGTGATCCGCTTGCGCGAGGCGCAAGCGGCGCTGAATCAGGTGCAGGCGCAGGCGCCAAGCTCGGCGAATGCGATGCTGCGTGCCAACAGCGCGCGCGCCGCGCAGGCGTTGCCGCGAGTACTCGCCCTGTTGTCGCCGCAGCCGGCACCGGCACCGGCACCGGCGCCGCCCGCCGCGGCACCATCCGGCGGAGAGCAGCCATGAGGCCGGCGCAGCGTATGACCCGCGCGCACGTGCGCGGGCAGTCGATGGTCGAGTTCATCGTGATCCTGCCGACGCTGCTGCTGTTGACGCTGGGCATCATCCAATTCGCGCAGATCTACATCGCCAAGAACACGCTGGATCTGGCGGCGTTCGAGGGCGTGCGCGCAGGGACATTGCATAACGCCAGCACGAAGTGGATCGATTGCGGTATCGCGCAAGGCTTGATGCCACTGTATGGCAGCAGCGACACGCTCAATACCGTGAAGACCGGCTGGCTGGAAGCGGAGTGTCAGGTTGGTATCGGACCCACGCGCTTTCTGGCTGCATACAGTGATGCCTTTGCTGACGTCAAGCCGCCGCCCGCATTACTGGGTGGAAGCGGCAAGTCGGTCATCGATCTGCAGATCCTCAATCCCACTGCGGCAACGTTCAAGGATTTCGGCGAAATTGGCCTCAGTACGAAGGAGGAAATCCCCAACGACCGCTTGATGTGGCGCTCGACGGATGTCGGGCCAGCGTCCGGAGAGGACATCCAGGATGCCAATTTGCTGATGATCCGCGTGCAGTACTGCTATCCGATGGACGTTTTATTCATCAAGCAGATCGTGCAGGGTCTCGCGATAGGCGCCAACAAGATGATCAACAATCAGACGACGTTCGGCACAGCTTGCTACACCTCGGGCGGCGTGCCTCTGGTGGCGCAAACCACCATGCTGATGCAATCACCTGCGAAACAATCACTGTTGTAGCGGCCATCCGCCGCGCGCTGCACGGCCAAACCCGGGCCGTCAGGCTTTTGTGCGATGCCGCGAGCATCATCACGCCATGGAATCGAGTTGCCATGGTGGATGCATCGGCTTCGGCTATCCTGCGGCTTCTTTCGCAGACTGAGCCCGGAGTGTCTGTGCCAGAGGGTGCCGTCGCCATCGCCATGAGCCCGGCGCTGATCGTCGATGACGATCAGCGCATGCGCGCGCGCATGCGCGGACTGCTTGGTCGGTGCCTGGGCGACGAGGTCGTGGTGCTGGAAGCCGATTGCCTGGCCGCGGCGCGCACCGTGGTCGAGCACACGGCCTTGGCACTAAGCCTGATCGATGTCGGCCTGCCCGATGGCAGCGGCATCGATTTCGTTGGCTGGCTGCGCGAGCGCCAGCCGCAGGCCGCGCTGTTGGTCGTATCCGCCTACAGCGAGGAGGACACCGTGCTCGCCGCGCTGCGCAATGGCGCGATCGGTTATCTGCTCAAGGAGCGCGAGGACGCCGAGCTGCTGCAGTCGCTGCGCAGCATCCAGCATGGCGGCGCGCCGATCGACCCGTTCGTGGCGCGGCGCATTCTGGCGTTGTGGTCGCAAACCACCGCGCACACCCCCGAGGCGCGGCCCGCGCCCGTTGCCAGCGACGCATCCGCCGTGGCCGAGGATGCGCTGACCGAGCGCGAGCGCGAGATCCTCACCCTGGTCGCGCGCGGCTACAGCAATCGCGAGATCGCCGAACTGATGGCGCTGTCGCGTTTCACCGTCGAGGATTACACCAAGCGCATCTACCGCAAGCTCGCGGTGAACTCGCGCACTGCAGCGGTATTCGAGGCGCAGAGTCTGGGGTTGCTGTCCTGATGCAGCAGGGGGGCGCGATACCGTGGGTGCGCGCGTTGCTGGCGCTTGGCCTGGTGTTTCTTGCGTTGCCGGTGTGCGCGGCGCCTGCGACCCCAGTCGTGCCGCTACCGCAGGTTTCCGCGCATGTGGTGCTGCGCCTCGCGCACGCCGAGGCCGTGCCCACGGGATGGGACTCCGCGACGCCGCCCGCAAGCGGCTGGACACCGGTGCATCTGACAGATCTGTGGACCACGCAATGGTCGCGACACAACGGCGTGGTCTGGTATCGCCTGCGCTGGAATCAAAGCGATGCGCGCCAGCCCATCGGCCTGCTGCTGGACTATGTGTGCCTGGCCGATGCCGTGTACGTCAACGGCAGCCTGATCCACCGCGATCCGCATCTGCGCGAACCGCTGTCGCGCAGCTGGATCAAGCCGCACTATTTTCTGCTGGACGCGCCACTGCTGCGCGCAGGTGAAAACACCCTGCTGGTGCGCGTGTCCGGGTTGGCGGCCTACGCGCCGGGCCTGGGCGTGGTCCGTGTCGGCGATCCGCGCGTGCTGCATGTGCGCTATGCGCGCGGTGTCTGGTTGCGCCGCGATATGCGCATTTTCGACTTGACCACCGATATCGTGTTGGCAACGCTGTTCGGGCTGCTCTGGCTGATGCGGCGCAAGGACACCTTGTATGGTTGGTTCGCGCTGGCCTCGCTATCGGGTGCAGTCTACGGTTGGAATTTCGTGGCCAATTCGCCCTGGCCATTCGCCAGTACGGATGCATGGATGGCGGTGCATACCGCCATGCACATGGTCATGGCCGCGAGCTTCGCGCTGTTCTTGCTGCGCTATGGCGATGTTCGCTGGCCAAGGGTCGAACGTTTTCTGCTGATTGTCGCGGCGCTTGCATTGGCCTGCGCGCTCGCGTTGCCACACTGGTTCGGGCCTTGGCGCGTGATTTGGCAGATACCCGCCATGATCACCCTGTACGCCGCGATCCTGGGTTTCATCATCCATGCGTTGCGTTCGCGCCGCGCCGAATTGCTGATACCGGCGCTTTTTTTGATCCTTCCCGTCCTTGCCGCGGTCCACGACAACCTCGTGCAGGCGGGTGTCATCAAGGGCGAGACTTTTTTATCCGACTTGACCTCGCCGGTGACTCTGGTCGGTGTCAGCTTCGTTCTGGCCTATCGCTTTGTGGTAGCCATGCGGCGCGTTGAGCGCTTCAATCTCGAACTTGCGCAGGAGGTTGGCGCCGCGACCGACCAACTGCGCGCCACGCTGCAACGTGAGCAGGTGCTGGGTGTGGCCAACGCACGTATCCATGAGCGCCTGAATCTGGTGCGCGATTTGCACGATGGTTTCGGCGGCAGCCTGCTCGGTGCCATCGCCGAACTGGAGTCCGGCCCGGATGACCCCGTACGCAATGCCACTGCGCAAATGCTGCGTGATTTGCGCGACGATCTGCGTCTGCTGATCGACACCTCCACCCACGCCAATGATTGTGATCTGGCGGAGCTGCTGGCGCCCTTGCGCCATCGCAACACGCAGCGACTCGAACGAGCCGGTATCGCCAGTGAATGGCACTGCGAAGGCCTGGATGGACTCAGGCTGGGTGCCGTGCGCAGTCTCGATGTGCTGCGTTTGTTGCAGGAAGCGCTGACCAACGTGATCAGGCACAGCGGCGCCACTCGTGTGCAGATCAGCATGCAGCGCGCCGGTGCGCGTTTGCAGGTCGAGGTGCGCGACGATGGTCGTGGTTTCGCTGCCGCGTCGTTACCGTCACACTTCGGCGCGGGGCTTGCCAGTTTGCGCGCGCGCGCCGCGCGCCTCGGTGGCATGCTGGAAATCCACAGCGAACCGGGACGCGGCGTGTGCGTGCGTTGCGCGTTCGCGATCTGAGCATAGACCGTCGGCACGTGTTCGCCTCAGCCTGGCCGCGCTGATCTGGCCGGGCGCGGTGGCCGATACCGCTACAATGCCGCGTTCGCCGGTGCGGCCGGTGTCGCAGAGACGTTCGATGCAGCAGGACTGGCGCCGTCGCGTGGGCGCGGCACGCATACTGGTGGTTGGCGATGTCATGCTGGACCGCTACTGGTTCGGCGCGGTCGAGCGCATCTCGCCCGAGGCGCCGGTGCCGGTGGCGCGCGTGCAGCGCGAGCAAGATCGCCTCGGCGGCGCGGCCAACGCCGCGCTCAATGTCACCAGCCTCGGCGCGCAGGCCACGCTGTTGTCGGTGGTCGGCACGGACGAGCCCGGCCGGCGCCTGCAACAGTTGCTGGCCGAGTCATCGATCCGCAGCGCGCTGCACGAGGATGCGGGTCTGCGCACCACGCTCAAGCTGCGCGTGATCGCGCGCCAGCAGCAACTGCTGCGCATGGATTTTGAAACCACGCCCGACCACGAGCTGCTGGCCGTGCAGGGTGCGCGCTACGCGGCCGAGCTGCCCGGGCATGATGCGGTGCTGTTTTCCGATTACGGCAAGGGCGGCCTGGCGCACGTGGGCGAGATGGTGCAGGCCGCGCGCGCGGCCGGGCGCAGCGTGCTGGTCGATCCCAAGGGGCGCGACTACTCGCGCTACGCCGGCGCCACGCTGATCACGCCCAACCGCGCCGAGTTCAGCGAGGTTGCCGGCGATTGGCGCGACGAGGCCGAACTGGAGTCGCGCGCGCAACGCCTGCGCGAGGATCTGCATCTGCAGGCCGTGCTGGTCACGCGCGCCGAGGAAGGCATGACGCTGTTCAGCGCTGCCGGCCGCCTGCACGTGCCCGCCGCCGCGCGCGAGGTGTTTGATGTGTCCGGCGCGGGCGATACCGTGATCGCCACGCTGGCCGCGCTGCTGGGCGCCGGCGCCGGCCTGGAAGACGCCGTGCGCGCCGCCAACCGTGCCGCCGGCATCGTGGTCGGCAAGCAAGGCACCGCCAGTGTCAGCGCCGCGGAACTGTGGCCCGGGGAGTAAGCACCATGCGCATCATCGTCACCGGCGCGGCCGGTTTCATCGGCAGCAATCTGGTGCAGGCGCTGAACGCGCGTGGCATCGACGACATCATCGCGGTGGATGATCTGGAGCAGGGCGACAAGTTTCGCAATCTGGTCGATTTGCGCATCGCGGATTACATCGACAAGCGCGAGTTCTACGCGGCCTTCGCGCGTGGCCGTTACGGCAAGGTCGAAGCGGTGTTCCATCAGGGCGCCTGCTCGGACACCATGCAGCACGACGGTCGCTACATGCTGGACAACAACTATCGCGACAGCCGCATGTTGCTGGAAGCCAGCCAGATGCGCGGCACGCGGTTGCTGTATGCCAGTTCGGCGGCGACCTACGGCGACGGCGCGCACGGTTTTCACGAAGCGCCTGAATGCGAGGCGCCGCTCAACGTCTACGGGTATTCCAAGCTGCTGTTCGATCAGGTCGTGCGTCGCGCATTGCCCGGGGCGCGCAGCCAGGTGATCGGCTTCCGCTATTTCAATGTGTACGGCGCGCGCGAGCAGCACAAGGGGCGCATGGCCTCGGTGGCTTTCCACCATTTCAATCAGTTCCGCGAGCATGGCAAGGTGAAGCTGTTCGGTGCCTACAACGGTTACCACGCGGGTATGCAGGAACGCGATTTCGTGTGGGTGCGCGACGTCGTCGCGGTGAACCTCTGGGCCTTCGAGCATGGCGCGGTCAGTGGCGTGTTCAACCTTGGCAGTGGACGCGCGCAGCCGTTCAACGACATCGCGCTGAGCACGGTCAATACCCTGCGCGCGCTCGGCGGCGAAAAGGTCTTGCCGCTGGCGGCGTTGGTGCAGGGCGGCCTGATCGAATACATGGATTTTCCGGATGTCCTGGTGGGCAAGTACCAGTGTCACACCCAGGCCGACCTGGGTGCCTTGCGCGCGGCTGGCTGCGCGCATGTATTCGCGCCGGTCGAACAGGGTGTGGCGGCCTATGTGCGTGAGCTGGCCGCGGCGTGAGCCGGTGCTGGCAGTCGTGGCGCCGGCATCGCG
Source organism: Metallibacterium scheffleri (assembly GCF_002077135.1). NCBI lineage: Bacteria > Pseudomonadati > Pseudomonadota > Gammaproteobacteria > Lysobacterales > Rhodanobacteraceae > Metallibacterium > Metallibacterium scheffleri. The sequence goes on from NZ_LDOS01000002.1 coordinate 120,979, forward strand.
GATACGGGGCATCGCGCAGCGTCATGGACGCTGTGCGCTTCACTCCGGCGGCAGCAATTCCAGCGCCATGACCATGGCATCCTCGCGGCCCCGGTGTGCCGGGTAATAACCGGGGCGACGCCCGATTTCGTTGAAACCGATATGCTCGTACAGCGCAACCGCGCGCTGGTTGCTGGGGCGTACTTCCAGGAACACGCGCTGCGCTTCATGCCAGCGCGCCAGGTCGAGCATGCGCCTGAGCAATCGCTGGCCGTGGCCCTGCCCCTGTTCGGATGGCGCGATGCACAGGTTCAGCAGGTGCGCTTCCTGCATGCCGACCGAGAGAATACCGTAGCCGATGATGCGCGCGCCGCGGGCCAGTACCCAGGCGTTGTAACCAGCACTGAAGCAATCGCGAAAGATGCCGCGCGTCCACGGAAATTCGTAGGCGGCGGTTTCGATCTCGGCGATCTGCGCCAGATCGTCCAGTTGCATGGGCCGCAGCGCGGCGGGTATCGATTGCGGCAGCGCGGCCATCATGCGGACCGTGCATGGCGCCCGCGCAGGGCTTTCAGTGCGCGCCACAGCGCGCGCTTGCGTGCGGGCTGCGCCAGCATGTCCGCAGGTGCGTCGGCGTGCTCGATCAGTGCGCTGGCCTGCGCATCGAGCGGCAGCAATCGCCCCAGCGCGGCGCGGGCTTCGCTGCCAAGCACCAGATAGGCCGACGCTGCGGGCAATGCGCCAGCGAGCGTGCCGAATTCAACGCAGGGTGCGCGCTGCAATGCAGCCGGCAGACACAGCAGCGCGGCGCACAGCAGTGCCTGCTGGCGTGCATCGGCGGCGGCGCCCGCGGGCAGCAGCACGATCAGCGCCGGCTTGTCGGCCGGTGTTGCAACACCCGCTGGCGGCGCGGGCAGGACGGCGGCTGTTTGCTGCATTTGCTGTGGTGCGGTCCGGGTGTCACGGCGCAGCAGCAGCGGTTGCACGCCCAGTGCGCGCAGCAGGCGCGCGCGCTCGGCGGGTGCCAGTACCAGCGCGCTCATGGCGTGCCCGCGCGTCCGCGGCGGCGCTGGCGCTGGCGCGCGGCCAGTCCCAGCAGCGTCAGCACCGGGCCGGACAGCACGTACAGCAGGATCACGCCAAAGGCCACGCGCGGTGGATCGATGGCCAGGGCCACCAGCACCAGCACCACCACGAACAGGAAGATGAAGGGCACACGATCACCCACCGGCCAGGACTTGAAGCTGAAATAGCGGAAGCGGCTGACCATCAGCAGCGCGGCGGCGGCGGCCACGAAGGGGGTGACGAAAACCAGCGTCCTGCCGTTCCACCCGAGGGTTTGCGCGGCCCACAGGTAAATCATGGTGAAGGCGGCCGCGGCTGGGCTGGCCAAGCCCTGGAAATAGCGCTTGTCGGCCATGCCGACCTGGGTATTGAAGCGCGCCAGACGCAGCGCCGCGCAGGCCGCGTACATGAATGCCGCGGCCCAGCCGATGCGCCCCCATACCGGACCATAGGCGCTCAACTTGGACAGCGACCACGAATACAGGATCAGGCTCGGCGCGAGGCCGAAGCTGACCAGATCCGAGAGCGAGTCGTACTGCACGCCGAATTCGCTCTGGGTATGGGTCAGGCGTGCCACGCGGCCGTCGAGCCCGTCCAGCACCGCGGCCACGAATACCGCCAGCACGGCGTCGCCATAATGCCCGCCCATTGCGGCGATGATCGCGTAGAACCCGGAGAACAGCGCCCCGGTGGTGAACAGGTTGGGCAGCAGGTAAATGCCGCGGCGCGGACGCCGTGGCGCTGGAGTCGCTTCGTTCATGTCAGCAGTGTAAACCAAGCGCGTCGAGGTTCATGGGCGCGACCGGCGTCACGCTGTGGCGGCATGGCGCGGACGTCTGCGGCCGCCACGCCGGGGCTCTGCTAGAGTGCCGCCGACTACCTCAGGGGAGGCCTCCCGATGCGTCGCATGTTCCTGGTTGCTCTTGCGCTGCTGTTGCTCGCGCCGCTGGCTTCGGCCCAGGTATACAAGTGGGTCGATGGCAAGGGCACGGTGCACTTTTCGCAAACGCCGCCCCCGCCCGGCGTCAAGTATCAAGTGATGCACATGGCCAGCGACACCGGCACCAATGCCACGGCTACGCCGCCGCCGGTGACCGCTGCTGCCAATGACGCGGGCAATGCGCCCGGCGCGCAGGCACCAGTGGCCAACACCCCGGCCAATCGCGCCGAGCTGTGTAAGCAGTTGCAGCAGAACATGACCCTGCTCAACAGCCCCGAGGCGCTCAATGTGGCCGGCGCGGACGGCAAGCCGGTGGCACTGGATGCGCAGGCCCGCGCGCAGCAGAAGACTCAAACGCAGGCGCAGATCCAGCAGTTCTGCACGCCGCCGAAAACGCAGTAGGCGCCCGCTACCGGCGCGGCGCCTCAGGGGTTGTGAAAACTTCGACCGCCGGCGCGGGCGTCTGGCGGCGGTCGCAGCAGGCGGGCGATTTTTTTTGCAGCTTCTCAGGCCAGCACGCCCTGCTGGTGCAGCCACTGGCCGAACTGCGGCAGCGACATGGCGCCGGACATGCGCGTCAGCTCGCGTCCACCGCGAAACACGATCAGCGTCGGGATGCTGCGGATGCCGAGCATGGCCGCGGTGGCCTGATTGGCTTCGGTATCGAGTTTGGCGAAGCGTGCCTGTGGCTCGAACTGTGCCGCGGCCTGCTCGAACACCGGCGCAAAATTGCGGCACGGTCCGCACCATGCGGCCCAGCAGTCCACCACCACCGGCAGCTGCGTGCGCCCGACCAGGGTGCTGTAGTTGGCATCGGTCAATGCCACCGGGTGGGCATCGAACAGCGGCTTGCCGCAGCGTCCGCATTGCGGTTGCTGGTTCAGGCGTGCGGCCGGTACGCGGTTGACCGCCAGGCAGTGCGGACAGGCTATTTCGATACTTTCGTTGGACATGAAAGGCTCCGTATTCAAAATTGGCTCGCGGGCGACGCTGCGCTGTGCGGTCGCGATTGACCTGGACAAGATGGCGGCGTCGAGCCGCGATACAAGTCGTGTGGCACGCGGCAGCTTGTCCCGGACTATCCAAGCGAGGCGCTCGGCACTATCGTGCGCGCAGACGGCATGGGCGGGCGCAGGCGAGGTGGTGGCGTGGTCGGCTGGAGGGTTTTGCTCGTAGCTTTGGGAGTGGTCGCGCTGGCGGCGTGCGCGCCCGTGCGACAGCGTCCGTCAGTGGCGCCGCGGCCATCATCGCCGGCGATGATCCATTTCCATGGCAGCGCCATGTTCAGCACGCGCATGGCGTTGCCGCCGGGTGCCACGCTCAGTGTCAGCCTGCTGCAAACGAACGCCCGGGGTACGCGCATGCTGGCGCAGGCAGGCGGCATGCCAGCGTCGAATTCGCCGGTGCCATTCTCGTTCGATGTGCCACGCACGCTGCTGCAACCCGGATACGACTATGCACTGAGCGCGAGCATTACCGATGCGCACGGTCGCGCGCTCTGGGTTCAGGCCACGCCCGCGCCGGTCGATCGCACGGTGGCCGATGAGTCGGTAACCCTGTGGCTGGTGCGCGCGGTGGAGCCGCCGCGACCCGCAACCGTGGTCACGGCACCGATCCGTCGCGGACCCGCCTACGTCGTCGCTGAAGGTCGCGAGCCGCAGTGGTCGGCGCGCATCTATGGTCTGGGCGCCACGCGCAGCATGCGCACCTCGATCGGCCATGACGACCCGCTGTTGCAACGCTATGCCAGGGTCAAGCGGCAGCGCCTGAACTCGGGTGTGGTGGTTTACACCACGGCCGACGGGTTCATCAGTCTGACGATCAGCCCGGGCACCTGCCGCACGCATGGCAGCAAAAAAGTGCTGGCGTGGCGGGCGGTGCTGGAAACCCCCGCAGCCAGCTATCGCGGCTGCGCGCGCGGTTTCCCCTGAGCGCCACGGGCGGTCATCCCCGGCTAGAATCCGCGTTTTGCCCGAGCCCGAATCCCATGCCGATCGCCAAGGATCACGTCGTCAGCCTGCACTACCGCGTCAGCGAGGGCAGCCAGCCCATCGAGAGTTCATTCGAGCGCAACGAACCGCTGTACGTGCTGATCGGCCACCAGAACATCATCCCGGGTTTGGAGCAAGCGCTGCTGGGTCGCGAGGCGGGCGAGCGTTTCAACGTGACCGTGCCGCCCGAGCAGGCCTATGGCCAGCGCCAGGATGGCATGCTCGTGCGCGTGCCGAAAAAATACTTCGCCCATGCCGGTCAGCTGCGCCCCGGCATGCTGGTGCCGCTGGCGCTGAAGGATGGTGGCCAGGAGTGGGTGACGGTGGTCAAGGTGGGCATGACCACGGTCGATGTGGATCGCAACCCGCCGATGGCCGGCAAGACGCTGGATTTCGAGGTGGAGATTCTCGCCGTGCGTGATGCCAGTGCCGAGGAAGTCGCGCATCACCACGCCCATGGCGCGGAAGGTGGCGCGCACGGCCACGGGTAGGTGGTCCGTGCATGGTACGGCCGGCGTGCGCATCCATAGCCGACAGCAGGAAGCAGGAAACAAGGTCGGGTTCAGCGCAGCACGCGCTTGCCATACAGGAAATGCCGGCTCCAGTAGGGGTTGTCCAGCGCGTCCAGACGCACCGTGCCGCCGGTATCCGGCGCATGCACGAAGCGGTCCTTGCCGACATAGATGCCGACGTGGCTGACGCCGTTGCCATCGGTCTGGAAGAACACCAGATCGCCTGGCGCGAGCTGCGCGCGGTCCAGACGCGGGTCGGGCAGGCGGCTCATCGCGCGCGAGGTGCGCGGCAAATCCAGGCGCGCTTCGGTGCGGAACACGTAATCGACCAGGCCGCTGCAATCGAAGCCACCGGCGGGCGTGTTGCCGCCCCAGTGGTACGGCGTACCGACCAGGCTGATGGCGCGAAACAGCACGTTGTTGGCGGCCATCGCCATGGTGCTGCCCGGCTGCGGGCGCTGCGGCGCGCTGGCGCAGGCGGTCAGCAGCAACAGCACGAGTGCCGGCAGGATGGGTCGCAACCTTCGCTGCATGGTCGAGCCTCGCTTGTGCCGCGACGAGGTTAGCGCGGTCGCGCGGCAACGCAAGCCGCGTGGCGTCGTTACTGGCGCGCGAGGCTGGCGTGCGCCTTGCCATCACGCAACTCGAACGTGAAGGCATACACCAGGCTGAAGGGCCTGGCGCTGCGCGAGCTGATCGTGCGCCCATCCAGCTCGTGTTGCGTGGAGATGACGAGTGGTGCGAACTGCCATTGTCGCGTGCAGGCCGCGATCGCGGCCATGAATTCGGCGGCATGGTCGATCAGTTGCAATTGCGCAGGTGGATCCGGTTGCACGCGCTGCACGCGGCCATCGGCACCGATCACCAGTTGCACCACCAGGGTCACCGGCGCCAACTTCAGTGCCAGCAACGACGGCGGGTACTGTGGATTCTCGAAGCGCGCCAGCGTTGCGCCGGAGAAGGCTTCGCCGGCGCTGAGCACATAACGCCGCGTGTCCGCACCATGCACCGGTTTGTAGCTGCCGGTGCCGGTGGGCAGCGGGGACGTGGCACTGGGTGGTGCGCTGGCGCAGCCAGCGAGCAGCAGGCAGGCAAGGGTCGCGCCGCCGCGCACGGCCTGCGGCCAGCACGTTGCAGTCATCGTGCCAGGATTCATGCAGAGCGCTTTCGGGTGTGTTGAGTCGCAGGAGTTTGCTCCGCGTAGATCAGAAATTGGATGGGCACTTCGATCCATGCCGCAACCGGCTTGCCATTCCGGGTCGCAGGCTTGAAATGCCACTTGGCAGCCGCCTGCAGCGATGCGTTGACCAGGTTTTGCGCTGGCTGCGGGCCGGGCTTGTGTACTTGCTTGATGGACAGCGGCATGCCCTGTGTGCCGACCAGAACGGCCAGATAGACCGTGCCCTGCTCGTGCTTTTTGACTGCGTCGATGGGGTAACGCGGCGGCAACTTGTCGTTGACGCTGATGTCTTGCGTGGGTGGATTCATGCCGGCCACGGTGCGTGTGGCGATCGGCACGGCGCTGTGCGCGGCCAGCACCGCGCCGCCGAGCAGAATCAGAATGAGGGTTGTTCCAGCAGCGCGCCGCCGAGCAGAACGACGGGTTTGTGCAAGCATGGCGATGCGCTCCTTGAGTTGGCGTGGGTGCGAGACGCCGCTGCCGAGCGGCAGCGGCAGGGTGGATGCGGCCTGCAGCAGGGTGCCGGCGTAACTGCGCAATGCCGGGGGCTGCCGCGAGGCGAACAGGCGCGCATCGCAGGCCACCTCCTGGTCCAGGGCGAAGGTGCGCTGCGCCCATGGGCGCAGCGGATGCCACCAGAACAGTGCGCCGAGCAGGGCGGCCAGCAGATTCCACCAAGCATCGCCCTGCGCGCGATGGCACAACTCGTGGTGCAGGATCTGCCACCGTTGCGTGGCATCGAAGCGCCGTTCGAAATCCGGCGGCAGCAACAACAGAGGGCGCGGCGCCCACAGCAGCGCCGGGCCAGCCGGGTGGCGGCGGATGTCCAGACGTGCGTGCCGGCCCTCGACACCATGCCGCGCCAGCGTGTCGCCGGGGAGCACGCGCAGCGCCAGACGCAGGGCGGCGTAGCGGCCCAGCAACACGAGCAGCGCGCAGGCGGAACCGAACAGCCACAGGCCGACCAGCAGCGTGCCGATCCAATCGGGCAGCAGCGAGGCCACCGGCGCGGTCGTGCCCGATCCCGCGTGCGCGAGCACGATGACGGATCGAGTCAGCGCCGGCCAGCGCAGCGGCGCCAGCGGCCACAAGTTTGCCGCGAGGCTGGCCAGCATCGCGACTGGCGGCAACAGCCACAGCGCGTAGGCGCAGCGCGGACCCGCCAGCGCGCGCAGCGGACGGCGCAGCGCCAGCACGGCGAGCAGGCTGGTGGTGAACCATGCGGCCAGCGCGGGCGTGGCCAGCAGCAGCGCGTGCGGCAGCATGTCGGCGCTCATGAGCGTTTGCTCCGGCGTGTGGATTTCGCGGGGCCTTCGGCTTCGATCGCGTCCAGCAGGGCGCGGATCTCGGCGATGTCCTTGCCGCTGAGTGCGCCGCTGCGGCTGAAGTGCGCCAGCAGGGGCGGCAGGCGCCCGCCGAACAGGCGCTGCAGCAGACCGCCGGCTTCGTCGTCCACCCAGGCATCGCGGTCCTTGCGCGCGGTGTAGATGTAGCGGCGGCCGTCGCGCTCGACCGCGACCATGCTCTTGTCGCGCAGGCGCGCGAGCAGGGTCTTCACCGTGGTCGGGCTCCAGCCGGAACGCTCGGCGAGGTGCGCGATGACCTGCTCGGCAGTGCTGGGGCCGAGCTCCCAGAGCGATTCCATGACACGGCTTTCGGCGGGCGTGATCGACATGGCGCATCCAACGACAGATGTAGTCGATATGACTACGCCTGTAGTTGTCGCGTGTCAAGAGGTATCGCCGCGCACGCCGCACGCACGACCCCGGCACGCTTTGCGCGCAGTCAGCCGGCTGCGGCGAGGCCGTCTTCTTCGCGGGCGAGCCTGCGTTCGAAGTCCAGCGAACGTTGCAGTGCCGCGGCGCGCAGCACTGGCGAGATCGGCTGGCCTTGGCACAAGTCCGCGAACAAGGCCTGATGGTGGCTGGTGAAACCGGGGTCGGCCTGCGCTTCGGCAAGCGCGATGATCAGCGTAGCCAGCCAGCCGCTGTCGGGATTGCGCAAAGCCAGAAGCATTTCGGAGGTGGCGGCCATGGCGGCATTCTCGGGGGTGATGTGTGGAACGAGTGACATGAGTGAATCTGAAGCAGATTCCATGCCATACATTTACACATTGCGGAAACAATGATTTACGAATGCTTCTGCACGTCACTTTTCGCGATGATGCCTGTGCGGCGCGTCACATCGCGACGCGCATGCGACCTTGCGCGGCAACTTGTCGTTGCGTTGAAAACGCCGCGCCGCGCAACGACCTGATGCACATGGCGCTGGCCTACAATGCCTGCATGAGCAGCAAAAACGATGTGCTGATCCTGGGTGCGGGCGTGATCGGTTTGGCCTGCGCGCTGCAGTTGTTGCGCGATGGCGCCCAAGTCACCGTGATCGAGCAAACCGCGCCGGGCGCCGGCGCCTCGCACGGCAATTGCGGCACCATCACGCCCAGCCACGCGCCACCGCTGACCGCGCCGGGGGTGGTGCTGCGCGCGCTGCGCTCGTTGCTGCGCGCGGACGCGCCCTTGCGTATCAGTCCCATGCCGGACTTGGCGCGCTGGCGCTGGTTGTTTGGCCTGGCGCGGCAGGCACGGCCTGCCGCGTTCTGGCACGCCGCGCAGGCGCGCGCCGCGCTGCTGCAGCGCGCGCGTGAACTGCTGCCGCAGATGCTCGCGCGCGAAGGCATCGACGCCGGCTGGAGCGAGCAGGGCCTGTTGCTGGTATTCCGCGATGCGCGTGCGCTGGCGGCCGAGCAGCATGATGTGGAGGTGCTGCAGCGCCTGCGAATTCCGGTACGCGTGCTGCAGGGCGCCGAGGTCGAGGCGCGCGAACCGGCGCTACGTCCCGGCGTGGCCGGTGCCATCGAGCACACGGGGGATGCCATGCTGCGCCCGGAGCGGCTGGTCGCGGGTCTGGCGGCGCGCGTACAGGCACTGGGCGGCGTGATCGAATCCGGCGCGCGCATCGAAGGCTTCGATACGGGCGCTGCGCGCATCACCACGGTGCACACCACGCGCGGCAGTTTCCGCGCTGCGCAGGTGTTGCTGGCGCTGGGCGCGTGGTCGCCGCTGCTGGCGCGACGCCTGGGTTTGCACATACCGGTGCAGCCCGGCAAGGGCTATTCGATGACCTGGGACGCACAGCCCGGCGCGCCGCGCACGCCGCTGGTGCTGAAGGAGCGCAGCGTGTGCGTCACCGCCTGGCAGGATGGTTTCCGTCTGGGCAGCACGATGGAATTTTCCGGCTGGTCCGGTGGACTCAACCCGGTGCGTCTGGCCGCCTTGCAGCGTGCCGCGGGTGAATATCTGCGTGCGCCGCCGCGCACGCCGGCACGCGAGCAGTGGTGGGGTTGGCGGCCGATGAGTCGCGACGAGGTGCCGCTGATCGGCCCCAGCACGCGCTGGCGCAACCTGTGGCTGGCCACCGGCCACGGCATGCTGGGCGTGAGCATGGCCGCGGCCACCGCCGAGCTGATCGCGCAATTGCTGGATGCGCGCGCGCCGACGCTCGATGCCGCGCTGTATGCGCCGGCACGCTTCGGTTTGTGAGGCGTGCGCCCGCGCTGCGGCATTCCGACGGCGTCGCGCGCAAGCTGATCGGACTAGGATGGCGTTGCAATCACTGGAGAACGACCATGCAACTCAACGTAGGCAGTCTGGACCGCATCATCCGTATCGCCGTCGGCATCGCGTTGCTGGCGCTGATTTTCATTCTGCCGGGCAAGGAGCGTTGGTGGGGTCTGATCGGTTTGCTGCCGCTGGGCACAGGCCTGTTCGGATTTTGTCCCGCGTACACGCTGTTCGGTCTCAATACCTGCCCGATGAAGGCGCGCGCCAAGTCCTGATCGAGGCTGCGGCCGCCATGGTTTTCACGGAGGCATGGCCATGAGCGATTTCAGCCTGCATCGCGGCAGCGCGCCCTTGCTGGTGAGCCTGCCGCACAATGGCATCGAGTTGCCGCCCGCGATCGCGGCCACGTTCACGCCCGCAGCGCTGCGCGTGGCCGACACTGACTGGCACATGGCGCATCTGTACGGGTTCGCGCTGGAGCTGGGCGCCAGCGTGCTGGTGCCGCGCTGGTCGCGCTACGTGGTCGATCTGAACCGTGCGCCGGATGGCGCGGCGCTGTATCCGGGGCGCGTCGAGACCACGTTGTGCCCGACCGAAACTTTCGCCGGCGTGGCGATCTACCAGCCCGGCGCCGCCCCCGACAAGTTCGTCGTCGCACAGCGCCGCGCGCGTTACTGGCAGCCGTATCACGACGCGTTGCGCGACGAACTGGCGCGGCTGCGCGCGCGGTTCCCGCGCGTGCTGCTGTGGGACGGTCACTCGATCCGCGGACGCGTACCGCGTCTGTTCGATGGCGAGTTGCCGGAGCTGAATCTGGGCAGCGCGGACGGCCTCAGTTGCGATCCGCAGGTGCAGCGCGCGATCGACCACGTGCTGGCCGCGCAGCACGGCTACAGCTACGTCATCAACGGGCGTTTCAAGGGCGGCTACATCACCCGTCACTACGGCCAGCCGCAGCTGGGCGTGCATGCGCTGCAGATGGAACTGGCGCAACGCACCTACATGGACGAGGACAGCTTCGCCTGGGACGGCGCGCGCGCCACACGCTTGCAAAGCCTGCTGCGCACGCTGCTGCAGGCCGGGCTGGCTGCGGTCACCTGAATTCATGGCCCAGGTCATGGCATGTTGCTGCATGGCGCACTCGACTCATGTCGGTCGGGTTGCGACATCTCGATCAGGTCGTGACTGCGGGCACGGGGTCGCCCGATGCACGATATTGCCGACCAGTCGTGCCCGCGGTCAGCGTGTGAAATCCAGTGGCCGCGTCAACCGCGCCAGCGCTTGGGCCTGCGCCTCGACGAGCGCCGCGGGGCTTTCCACGCGCATGCCCAGCGGGCGGATCTGGCCGTCGAACAGGCTGTAAATCCACGCGTGCACCGCCAGCTTCTGACCACGTGCCCAGGCGTCCTGCACCACCGTGGTCAGGCATACGTTGGCGGCCTGTTCGATCACGTTGAGTTCGCACAGGCGCGCGTGACGCAGACTGTCCAGGTCGACCTCGTCGAGCATGGCGCGGTGCTTCAGCATGACGTCGCCGACATGCCGCAGCCAGTTGTCGACCAGGCCCATGCGCCGCTGTTCCAGCACCGCCTGCACGCCGCCGCAGCCATAGTGGCCGACCACCAGGATGTGCTTGACCTTGAGCACATCGACCGCGAACTGGATGGTGCTGAGGCAATTCAGATCGCCGTGCGCCACGACGTTGGCGACATTGCGGTGCACGAACACCTCGCCCGGCGGCAGGCCGATGATCTCGTTGGCCGGAACGCGGCTGTCGGCGCAGCCGATCCACAGGTATTGCGGCGCCTGCTGGCGCGAGAGGCGCTTGAAGAAGTCGGGGTCGCGCTCGCGCAGCGAGTGGGCCCAGGTGCGGTTGTTGGCAAGAAGTTCGGCGATTTCAGGCATGCGTACAGGATAACCCAGAGTGCCAAAACGCCCCGTATCCGGAGCCTGTTCAGAACGTCGCGCTGCCCGGCGTGCGCGGATACGGGATGGCATCGCGGATGTTGCCGAGGCCGCACAGGTAGACCAGCAGGCGCTCGAAGCCGAGCCCGAAGCCGGCGTGCGGGACGGTGCCGTAGCGGCGCAGGTCGCGGTACCACTGGTAATGCGCCGGGTCGAGTTTGAACTGCAGCATGCGCCGGTCCAGATAATCCAGGCGTTCCTCGCGCTGGCTGCCGCCGATGATCTCGCCGATGCCCGGCGCCAGCACATCCATCGCCGCCACGGTGCGACCGTCGTCGTTGAGGCGCATGTAGAACGCCTTGATCGCCTCGGGGTAGTTCATCACCACCACCGGACGGCCGACGTGTTCCTCGGCCAGGTAGCGCTCGTGCTCGGTCTGCAGATCGATGCCCCAGGCCACCGGAAACTCGAACTTGCGTGGCGCCTTTTCCAGAATGCGGATGGCTTCGCTGTAGTCGAGGCGCGCGAAGGGCTCGCGCACGAAGGATTCGATGCGGCGGATCACGCTGGGCTCGACGCGTTCGGCGAAAAACGCCAGGTCGTCCATGCGCTCGTCCAGCACCGCCTGAAAAATCGCCTTGAGAAAGCCCTCGGCCAGCGTCGCGTCGGCGTCCAGATCGGCGAAGGCGATCTCCGGCTCGATCATCCAGAATTCGGCCAGATGGCGCGCGGTGTTGGAGTTCTCGGCGCGGAATGTCGGCCCGAAGGTATAGACCTTGCTCAGCGCCAGGCAGTAGGCCTCGACGTTCAATTGCCCGGAGACGGTGAGAAACGCTTCCTTGCCGAAGAAGTCCTTGCCGAAGTCGATGCCGCCGCCCGGCGTGCGCGGCAGATTGGCCAGGTCCAGCGTGGACACGCGGAACATGTCGCCCGCGCCCTCGGCATCCGAGGTGGTGATGATCGGCGTGTTGACCCAGAAGAACCCCTGCGCGCCCAGATAGCGGTGGATGGCGCTCATCGCGGTGTGGCGCACCCGCGCCACCGCGCCGATCAGGTTGGTGCGCGGGCGCAGGTGCGCGACCTCGCGCAAAAACTCCATCGAGTGCGCCTTGGGCTGGATGGGATAGGTCTCGGGATCCTCGACGAAACCGGTCACTTCGATCGCGCTGGCCTGGATCTCGAACGCTTGCCCCTGCCCCTGCGATGGACTCAGCGTGCCGCTGGCGCGCAGCGCGCAGCCGGCGCTGAGACGCTTGATTTCCGATTCGTAGTTGGCCAGCGTGGCTGGTGCGACGATCTGGATCGGCGCGAAGCACGAGCCGTCGGCGAGATTGATGAAGGACAGGCCGGCCTTGGAATCGCGGCGTGTGCGTACCCAGCCCTGCACGGTCACTGCCTGTCCTGCCTGGACGCCGGCCAGTGCCTGTTTGACGCTCACGATCGTCATTGCCGTTCACTCCCCGGGCGCATGCGCGCGCCTGTGGCCAAAACCCGGATCGTACCCGAGCCTCGCGTGCGCGCTAAACTGCGCACATGAAACCGGTTGCATCCTTGCCCATTACCCTCAGTGCCGCCGCACGAGCGCGCTGCGCCGAGTTCCTCGCACGCCAGCCCGCGGCGCGTGCGGTGCGGTTTTCGGTCAAGCGCAGTGGCTGCTCGGGTTACAGTTATGTGGTTGACCTGGCGGATGAACTGGGTGCCGATGATCTGCTGGCCGAATATGAGGGCCTGCCGGTCGCGGTGGCCGAAGCCAGCCTGCCGATGTTGCAAGGCGTGCAGGTGGATTTCCGCCGCGAGGGCCTGAACGCGGCGTTCGTGTTCGAAAACCCCAACGCCACCGGCGCTTGTGGCTGCGGCGAGAGCTTCACCGTCGGCTAGCCGGCCCGGCGCACGCCCGCAGCAGCTTGCCGCATAGGCTTGCTGCCGGCTAGACTTCCGCTCCTGTCTGCCCTGCGCAGGCAGTTCTTGCCTCACCGCCGGCCTGTCGCCGCGCCGGGAGGCTGCCCCTTTCGGGGCCATCCACGAGGACACATCATGCGCCATTACGAAGTCGTGTTTCTGGTCCATCCGGACCAGAGCGAGCAGGTTCCAGCCATGCTCGAGCGTTACAAGAATCTGGTCGAGGCCGATGGCGGCAAGGTCCATCGCATCGAGGACTGGGGCCGTCGCCAGCTCGCCTACACCATCCAGGATCTGGCCAAGGCGCACTACGCGATGCTCAATATCGAGTGCGGCGCCAAGATCATCGCCGAGCTGGACACGGGCTTCCGCTTCAACGATGCCGTGCTGCGGCACCTGATCACGCGTCGCGACGACGCGGTGACCGAACCTTCGCCGATTCTGAAGGCCAAGGAAAAGGAAGAAACCAAGTCCCCGCGGCGTCGCGATGAGGATGGCGAGGGCAGCATGCCTGTCGCCGAGTCGCGCGAACAGGCCGCCTGAGGAGTATCGCCATGTCCAAATTTTTTCGTCGTCGCAAGTTCTGCAAATTCACCGCCGAGGGCGTGATCGAGATCGACTACAAGGATCTCAACACCCTGCGCCAGTACCTCACCGAAAACGCCAAGATCGTACCCAGCCGCGTATCCGGCACCAAGGCGCGCTATCAGCGCCAGCTGGCCACGGCGGTCAAGCGCGCGCGTTTCCTGGCGCTGTTGCCCTACACCGACGCGCATGACGTTTGAGCGTCGCCATTGCTGATTCGGACAGCCATCCGGCTGCGCCTCACGCGCTAACGAATTGAGAGAACCACATGGAACTGATCCTGCTTGAGAAAGTGAAGAACCTGGGCAGCCTGGGCGACAAGGTCCAGGTCAAGCCTGGTTACGGGCGCAATTATCTGGTGCCGCACGGCAAGGCCGCGCCGGCCACGGCGGCCAATCTCGCCGACTTCGAGAAGCGTCGCGTCGAGCTGGAGGCCAGGCACAACGCGCTGCTGGCCACGGCCGAATCGCGCCGCGCCGCGCTGGAAGGACAAGAAGTCAGCCTCAGTGTCAATGCCAGCCCCGAGGGCAAGCTGTACGGTTCGGTCGGCCCGCGCGAAATCGCCGAGGCATTCAGTGCGCGCGGTCTGGTGGTGGAGAAGAGCGAGGTGATCCTGGCCGAAGGCCCGATCCGCGTGACGGGCGAGACCACCCTGACGCTGGCGCTGCATGCCGATGTCAGCGTCACGGTCAAGGTGATCGTGCTGGCGCTTTGATGCCGCGCCATGCCGGTTGATCACGATGGGCGCCTGCGGGCGCCCATCGTGTTTCATGCAGCGCGATTTTCCGGCGGCGTGTGATTGCGTCGCAGGCCCTGCGATGGCGCGCGCGCACATTCGCACACAGCTTATGCACAGGTTTGTGCTCTTCCGCCCCGCCCCGCCGCGGTCCATCATCCCCGCTTGATCATCCCCGTCTGGCCGTGCGTTGCCCGGCCACCGCGCAAGCTGGAGTTGCCATGCCGTCCCTGATGCCCGAACGCAAAGCCGCGCCGTCGATCGATAGTCTGCGCATTCCTCCGCATTCGATCGAGGCCGAGCAGGCCGTGCTGGGCGGCATCATGCTGCAGCCGGAGGCTTGGGACCGCATCGCCGATCTGGTCACCGCCGAGGATTTCTACCGGCGTGACCACCGCCTGATCTTCGCCGCGATCGGGCAACTGATCGAGCGCAATCAGCCTTGCGATGCGATCACCCTGGGCGAATGGTTCGAGTCGCAGCAGCAGGCCGGCGACGTCGGCGGCATGGGTTACCTGGCCGAGCTGGTCAACAACACGCCCAGCGCCGCCAACGTGCGCGCCTACGCCGAGATCGTGCGCGAGAAATCCCTGCTGCGCCGGCTGATCGATGCGGGCGTGCACATCGCCGAGGACGGCTACCGGCCCGAGGGGCGCGCCACGCGCGAGCTGGTGGATCTGGCCGAGCAGCGCGTGTTCGCCATCGCCGAGGGCGGCAAGCGCGCCGGGCAGGGCTACGTGGGCATGCACGAGACCGCGCGCGAAGTGCTGCGTCTGCTGCAGGAGCGCTACGAACATCGCGGCCAGCTCACCGGGCTGGCCACCGGCTTCACCGATCTGGATCACCTGACCTCGGGCCTGCAGCCCTCCGATCTGGTCATCGTCGCGGCGCGTCCGGCCATGGGCAAGACCGCGTTCGCGCTGAACATCGCCGAGCACGCCGCGCTGCGCAGCAAGAAGACCGCGCTGGTGTTCTCCATGGAAATGTCGGCCACGCAGCTGGGGTTTCGCCTGGTGTCCTCGGTCGGGCGCATCGACCAGACGCAATTGCGCAACGGCGATATCCCCGACGAGGACTGGCCGCGCGTGACCAATGCCATGAGCCTGCTCAGCGGCGCACGCATCTTCGTCGACGACACCCCGGCGCTCGCGCCGATGGAGTTGCGCGCGCGCGCGCGGCGCCTGCAGCGCGAGCACGGCCTCGGCCTGATCGTCATCGACTACCTGCAGCTGATGCAGGTGCCCGGCAACACCGAGAACCGCGCCACCGAAATCTCCGAAATCTCGCGCGGGCTCAAGGCGCTGGCCAAGGAACTCAACGTGCCGGTGATGGCGCTGTCGCAGCTCAACCGATCCTTGGAGCAGCGCACCGACAAGCGCCCGGTGATGGCCGACCTGCGCGAGTCCGGCGCCATCGAGCAGGACGCCGACGTGATCATGTTCATCTACCGCGACGAGTACTACCACAAGGATTCGCCCGACAAGGGCCTGGCCGAGGTGATCATCGGCAAGCAGCGCAACGGCCCCACCGGTACGCTCAAATTGGCGTTTCTGGGTCGTTACACCAAGTTCGAAAACTACGACCCTGGCCAGTACGGCGGTAGCTTCGAGTGAGCCGGCTGGCCGTCGCAAGCATCGATCTCGCGGCGCTGACGGCCAACCTCGCGCGCTTGCGTGCGCTGGCGGCGCCGGCGCGGCTGATGGCGGTGGTCAAGGCCGATGGCTACGGCCATGGGCTCGAGCGCGTGGCGCGCGCCCTCGCCGGTGCCGATGCTTTCGGCGTGGCGGCCATCGCCGATGGTCAGCGCCTGCGCGCGGCCGGGCATGCCGAGCGCATCGTGGTGTTGTCCGGCCCGGATGCGCCCGGTGATCTGGCCGAGCTGCGCCGCCTCGATCTGGATGCGGTGATCCATCACCGCAGTCAACTGGAATGGCTGGAGGCCGAGGCCGGCGGCGCGCCGTTGCGCGTGTGGCTGAAAGTCGATTCGGGCATGCATCGCCTGGGTTTCGCGCCACAGTGCGTGGCCGAAGTGCACGCGCGCCTGGCACGCCTGCCGCAGGTGCATCCCGAGATTGTGCTGATGACGCACTTCGCCGCCTCGGACGAGTTCGGCAATGCGCTGACCGCGCAGCAGATCGAGGCCTTCGCGGCGGCCACGCGCGGTCTGCCGGGGCCGCGTTCGTTGTCCAACTCGGCGGCGCTGCTGGGCTGGCCGGCGGCACGCGGCGACTGGGTGCGTGCTGGCGGCCTGCTGTACGGGCTGTCGGTGGTGCGCGGCAAGACGGGTGCCGATCATGGCGTGGTGCCGGCCATGCGTCTGGCCACGCGCCTGATCGCAGTGAACCGCGTTGCCCAGGGTGAAGCCATCGGCTATGCCGGCACTTGGCGCTGCCCCGAGGCCATGCCGGTGGGCATTGCCGCGATCGGTTATGGCGATGGCTATCCGCGCAGCGCGCCCAGCGGCACGCCAGCGTTGCTGCGCGAGCGCGAGGTGGCGCTGATCGGACGCGTGTCGATGGACCTGCTGGCGCTGGATTTGCGCGCCGTGCCCGACGCCCGGGTCGGCGATGAAGTGGTGTTGTGGGGGCCGGATCTGCCGGTCGAGCACATCGCCGCCGCCGCCGGCACGATCAGCTACGAGCTGACCTGCGGGGTCACACGGCGCGTCCTTTTCGTCGAGCGCTGACCGGCGGCCAGTGACCTGCGCTGCTGTTCCATGCAGTGCCGCATGGGGGGTGCCGTGCCCGTCACGGGTGCGTGGTCGGGGCCGGCCAAACTGAACCTGCGCTGCGCGCGGTGTGAACTTTGCTGCGATGCAGCGGGTCAGATTCCGCGTCGGCCGCCCCGGGATGAATTCGGGGCGGCGCTGTCGCGGTGCACGCAACCTCGCGCGCCGCATCCCGCCCGCTTGCAGTCCTGCCGCGCGCAGCCCTGCCGCAACGTCCAGTGAGGAATCCGCATGCAAGCAACCGATGTCGCCCAGCAGGCTTTCGCCATGCCGCTGGCGCACCCCGCCTATCCGCGCGGTCCGTACCGTTTCGTCAACCGCGAGTTCTTCGTCATCGCCTATCGCACCGATCCGGCGCGCCTGCGCGCGCTGGTGCCGGAGCCGTTGCTGCCGCTGGACGATACGGTCAAGTTCGAGTTCATCTCGATGCCCGATTCGACCGGCTTCGGCCATTACCACGAGTCGGGCCAGGTCGTACCGGTGACCTACAAGGGCAAGCCCGGCACGTACCAGATCGCGATGTTTCTCGATGACGAGGCACCGCTGGCCGGAGGCCGCGAGATCTGGGGCTTCCCCAAGACCATGGGTAAGCCGACGCTGCGCGTAGAGAAGGACACGCTGCTCGGCACGCTCGATTACGGTCCGGTACGCATCGCCACCGGCAGCATGGGCTTCAAGCACAAGACGCTGGATGTGGACGCGGTACGCAAGAGCCTGAGCGTGCCCAATTATCTGCTCAAGATCATCCCGCACGTGGATTGCACGCCGCGTATCTGCGAGCTGGTCGAGTATGACCTCCAGGACCTGGTGGTGAAGGGCGCGTGGAGCGGCCCGGCCGCACTGGAACTGCACCAGCATGCGCTGGCGCCGGTGACCGATCTGCCGGTGCTCGAAGTGGTCTCGGCGGTGCACGTGCTGACCGACCTGACCCTGGGCCTCGGCCGCGTGGCGCACGACTATCTGGCCGCGCCCGCCGCGAAAAAATGAGCGTGTCGCACGCTTGATCCCATTCCGCCAACAAGGAGTTTTCGCATGAACATGCAGCTCAGCCTCAAGGGCAAGACCGCCATCGTCACCGGCGCCGCCAGCGGCATCGGCCAGGAAATCGCCGAAACCTACGCGCGCGCGGGCGCCAAGGTCGCCATTGCCGATCTGAACCTGGATGCCGCCAAGGCCACCGCCGACGCCATCAACAAGGCCGGCGGCACGGCCATGGGCGTGGCCATGAACGTCGCCGACGAGGGCCAGGTGAATGCCGGCTGCGCCGAGGTGGCCAAGGCTTTCGGGACGGTGGACATCCTGGTGTCCAACGCCGGCATCCAGATCGTCAATCCGATCGAGAAATACAGCTTCGCCGACTGGAAAAAGCTGCTCGCCATCCACCTCGACGGGGCCTTCCTCACCACCAAGGCGGTGCTGCCCGGCATGTACGCCAAGAAGGCCGGCGTGGTCATCTACATGGGCTCGGTACATTCGCACGAGGCCAGCAAGCTGAAGAGCGCCTACGTCACCGCCAAGCACGGTCTGCTGGGTCTGGCGCGCGTGCTGGCCAAGGAAGGCGGCGACAAGGGTGTGCGCGCCAATGTCATCTGCCCGGGATTCGTGCGCACGCCGCTGGTGGAAAAGCAGATTCCCGAGCAGGCCAGGGAGCTGGGCATCAGCCAGGATGAGGTGATCAAGAACGTGATGCTCAAGGACACCGTCGACGGCGAGTTCACCACCACCGCCGACATCGCCAACCTGGCCTTGTTCCTGGCGGCTTTCCCGAGCAACGCGCTCACCGGCCAGTCGATCATCGCCAGCCACGGCTGGTGCATGAACTGAACTTCGCGACCATCGCACAGGAGCAAACCCGTGGCGCGCCGCACACCCCTACGCAAATCAGCAGGCAAGGAACAGGCCCCGGCCCAGGTCGGCGCAGCCCGCGCCGCGCCGCGGGTCACGGCGACCGCGGCCAAGGACGCGCTGCACCAGCACGTCGCCGAATACGCGGAAATCGCGCTGGTGCTGCAAGGTGGCGGCGCGCTGGGTGCCTATCAGGGCGGCATCTACGAGGCGCTGGACGCGGCCGCTGTGCGCATCGATCGCGTCGCCGGTATTTCCATCGGCTCGATCAATGCCGCGCTGATCGCCGGCAATCCGCCCGCGCAGCGCGTCAAGGCGTTGCGCGAATTCTGGCATCGCGTCACGCGGCAGCCGCTGTTGCCGCCCTCGCCGTGGGAGTGGTTCGAGGATGCGCTGGAATGGCCCGCGCCGCTGCGCGAGTGGCAAGGCCACATCGAAGGCCTGCGCGCGATCATGGAAGGCCAGCGCGGATTTTTTCATCCGCGCCAGGATCTGCTGCAGAGCCCGCACTTCACCAGCTTCTACGACACCGCGCCGCTGCGCGCCACGCTCGAGAGCCTGGTGGATTTCAAGCTGCTCAATAATGGCCCGGTGCGCATCAGCGTGGCCGCGGTCAACGTGCAAAGCGGCAATTTCGAGATCTTCGACAGCGCCGAGCAAACTCTGGGGCCGGAGCACATCATGGCCTCGGGCGCGCTGCCGCCAGGATTTCCGCCGGTGCAGGTGGGGGACCAGTTCTACTGGGATGGCGGGCTGGTTTCCAACACGCCGCTGATGCAGGTGCTGGGCGGGCATCCCAAGCGGCACACGCTGGTGTTTCAGGTGGATCTGTGGAACGCCCAGGGTGCGTTGCCCAGGGACCTGGCGCAGGTGCTGTCGCGGCAGAAGGACATCCAGTTCTCCAGCCGCACGCGCGCGGCCACCGATCTGCTGCAGCGCGCCCACGAGCAGCGCCACATCCTGCGCGAGCTGCTGACGCGCATCCCGCCCGGCAAGCGCGATGCGCTGTGCGACCAGGTGGCCGAGATGGCGCGCGACGAGCGCTACAACGTCGTGCACATGATCTACCGCGACAAGCCGATGGATGGCCAGGAAAAGGATTACCAGTTCGGCCGTCGCGCCATGTTGCGCCACTGGGCCGCGGGCCGCGCGGATACGCGCGCCACGCTGGCCCATGTTGACTGGTTCGCCTTGCCCGATGCGGAGCACCCGTTCCGCACGCACGATCTGCATCGCGGCGGCTGAGCGCCAGCCGCGGCGGACGCACGGAACGCCGCGTGGCAGGGACGCGGCCATGGTCCGGCGTGAGCCGGTTCGATCCTCCCGCTCGATTTTCCCAGCGCCGTCACGAGCCTCGCCAGCATGAAATGCATCCGGAGTCCTGCCGCGCGTCATCCCCGTTGGCGCATCGCCGCGCTGGTGCTGGTCGCCGCCCTGGGCAGTGCCATCGCCGCGGCCCGCCCGGATCTGCCGCCGCTGCCCACGATTCCCGCCTTGCCGTTACCGCCGCGCATGCTGGCGCCGCAGATCGGCGCGCGGGCGGCGGTGCTGCTGGATGTGAACAGCGGGCAGACGCTGCTGGCGCAGAATGCCGACGCGGCGGTGAATCCATCGGGTCTGGTCAAGCTGATGACCGCGTTCGTGCTCGGCCAGGCCGAGCAGCAGGGCTTGCTGCACGCCGGCAGCACGGTGCGCGTGCCGGTATCGGCGTGGCGCGTCGCCGGATCGCGCATGTTCATCCAGCCGGGTCTGCCGGTAACCGTGGCGCAGCTCGAGGACGGCCTGCTGATCGACGGCGGCAACGATGCCGCCATCGCCATCGCCAAGGACGTGGCCGGCACCACCGGCGGCTTCGTCGATCTGATGAACCACGACGCCGCGGCACTGGATTTGCGGCGCACGCACTTCGTCAATCCCGACGGCTTGCCGCAAGCCGGGCAGGTGAGCACGGCCATGGACCTCGCGCGTCTGTCCAGCGCGCTGGTGCGGGATTATCCGGCCGTGCTCGGCGTCGCGGGTCGCGCCACGTACACCTATGACCACATCCGGCAGTTCAACTACAACCCGCTGGCCGGACAGCGCGATGTCGACGGCCTGGGCGTGGGCCTGACCAATCACAATCTCTGGGATCTCGACATCTGCGCGCACAGGTCCGGGCGCACGCTGATCGCCGTGGTCATCGGCGCGCCATCGCGCGCGGCTGCCGGCAGTGACGCCAGCGCTCTGCTCACCTATGGCTGGAACGGCTGGCGGCAGGAAAACATCGGCAAACCCGGGCAGGCCGTGGCGCTGCTGAAGAACCTCGACTGGAGCCCCGACGTGCTGTCCGTGGTCACGCCTTACACAGTGAACGTGGTCGTGCCTGCGCAGCGCGGCGCGCACGCGCTGACCCGTTTCGTGGCCTTGCCCGGCATCCAGGCGCCGATCAAGGCCGGGCAGACCGTCGGCAGCCTGGACATCCTGTGGCACAAGCAGGTGTTGCGCAGCGTACCCGTGGTCGCAGCCAGTGCCGTGCAGCCCGCCGACTGGTTCGTGCGCATGCTGCACAGGGCCGAGGCGGATATCTGACGCGCCGGGCCCACCCGGGCTGGCGGCGCGTGCCGGTGCGATTTGTATGCGTACTGCAATGCGCGGGGAATCTCGGGTTCGCGCCGGCAATGGCATAGTGCGCGCAGGTCGGCATGACCCGCTGCCCACAGGATTGATCATGTGCCGCATCGCCACGTTCAACCGCGTCGCCGGCAGCCTGCTTGTGCTGCTGCTGGGTCTTGCGCTGGCCGGTTGCAGCGGTGGCGGTGGCGGCAGCAGCCCCGCGCCGACCACGCCGCCGGGCGGCGTGACCAGCCTGACGCTGAGCGCGTCGCCGTCCACGCTGAGCGTCAGCGCGGGCGCATCGACCACCTTCACCCTCAATGTCAGCCCGGCTTCCTACAGCCCGGTCACGGTGAGCCTGCTCAACGCGCCCAGCGGCATGCAGATCAGCACCAATGCCGGCGCCAGCGCGGGCTCGGGCACGCAGACCGAAACGCT
This sequence comes from Metallibacterium scheffleri, assembly GCF_002077135.1. Taxonomy (NCBI): domain Bacteria; kingdom Pseudomonadati; phylum Pseudomonadota; class Gammaproteobacteria; order Lysobacterales; family Rhodanobacteraceae; genus Metallibacterium; species Metallibacterium scheffleri. Next base: position 142,934 of record NZ_LDOS01000002.1, read on the forward strand.
CAGCACGGCCGCTTCGACGGCAGCCGGAACCTACACCGTGACGCTCAGCGGCAGCAGCGGCGCGCTGAGCGGCACCACCACGCTGACCGTGCAGGTGCAGGCCGCAGCGACCGGCGCGCTGCAACTGAGCGCGACGCCCGCGGTGCTCTCGCAGCCGGCCGGCGGCAGCACCACGTTCGATGTCAGCGTGAGCCCGGCCGCGGCCAGCCCGGTCACGCTCACGCTGGTCAATCCGCCAGTGGGCATGCAGGTGAGCACCAACGCCGGCGCGGTGGCGGGATCGGGCACGCAGAGCGTGACCCTCACCACCACGACCGCGGTCACGCTGGGCACCTACTCGCTTACGCTGGATGGCAGCGGCGGCGGCCAGACGGCCAGCACGCAACTCACCGTGCAGGTGCAGCCCGCGCTGCCGGCCGCGTTCGTGCAGATCGAGCAGGACACCTTCAACTATTTCTGGAACACCACCAACGCCAGCAATGGCCTGGCCCCGGACCATTACTCCACCGCCAACGGGCCGTCGCCGTATGCCAGCATTGCCGCCACCGGCTTCGCGCTCAGCGCCTATCCCATCGGCGTGCAGAATGGCTGGGTCACGCATGCGCAGGCCGCGCAGCGCGTGCTGACCACGCTCGACTTCCTGTACAACGCGCCGCAGGGCACTAGCGCCAGTGGAGACAGCGGCTATGAGGGATTTTTCTACCACTTCCTCGACTTGAACACCGGCCTGCGCTATGGCACCACCACGGGGCTTTCGTCGGTGGACAACGCGCTGCTGATGGCCGGCGTGCTGTTCGATGCCAGCTATTTCAATGACGGCAGCAGCACCGACAACCAGATCCAGACCCTGGCCAACGCACTGTTCCGGCGCGTGAACTGGCAGTGGATGGCGCAGGCCGACTACCCGCTGGTCAACCTCGACTGGACGCCGGCGTCGGGCTTCTCGCCCTACAACTGGCAGGGCTACAACGAGGCGATGATCGTCTACATCGAAGCGCTGGGCTCGCCCACCTACGCGCTGCCGACCAGCGCCTGGACCGGCTGGACCGCGACCTACCCCAACTTCTGGGGCACGTATTACGGTCGCCAGCAACTCAGCTTCGGGCCGCTGTTCGGCTCGCAGTATTCGGAGGCGTGGATCGATTTCCGCGGCATCCAGGATGCCTACATGCGGAGCCAAGGCATCGATTACTTCATCAACAGCCGCCGCGCCACCGAGTCGCAGCAGGCTTATGCCGAGGCCAATCCCGGCGGCTGGACCGGCTACGGCGCCGACCTGTGGGGCCTGACCGCCTGCGACGGCCCCGGCACCTTCAGCTTCACCAACGGCAGCGGACAAACCCTCAGCTTCCAGGGTTACTACGCGCGCGGCGCCGGTCTGCAGGACGCCTACGACGACGGCACCATCGCACCGACCGCGGCGCTCAGCTCGATCGTGTTCGCGCCCGGCATCGTCATCCCCACCATCCAGGCCATGCAGGCCAACTACGGCAGCTACATCCTCGGCCAGTACGGTTTTCACGACGCCTTCAATCCCAGCTTCCAGTACACCAGCGTCACGCCCGCCTCCGGCACCGTGGTGCCCGGCGTCGGCTGGGTGGACAACCAATATCTGGGCATCGACCAGGGCCCGATCCTGATGATGCTGGAGAATTACCGCAGCGGCCTGGTGTGGAACGTGATGCGCCAGAACAGCGTGATCCAGGCCGGCCTGAAGAGCGCCGGCTTCACCGGCGGCTGGCTGTCGGGAACCCCGGCCTTGCAGTGAGTGCCGGCTGGCGATGCGGAGCGAGGCTGCGCCCGTCAGGTCTGCGGGCGCGGTTCATACCTTGGGCCGAGCGGGCAACATCGACTCAACAAGACGATTTGCGGGAACGCGGTCCGTCACATGCCCTCTGGTGCTGGGTCAGCCGCCCCTTCCTTTGTTTGCCAGAATCGACGCCGCTGTGTAGATTACGACACACGGAGACGCACATGGCTACCAACCTCGCAATCGATCCAGACCTGCTAGACCGCGCCCTTGAGGTGAGCGGTGAGCGCACGAAGAAGGCAGCGGTGACCAAAGCCCTTCAGGAGTTCATCGCGCGGCGCCAGCAGAAACGAGTCCTCGACTTGATGGGAAAGCTGGACTGGGACCATTCGTATGACTACAAAGCGGAGCGCTCGCGCAAGTGACGCTCCTCGTCGATACAAGCGTCTGGTCACTCGCACTACGACGAGACGTTGAGGTCGAGGAACCCGCGGTTCAGGCACTGAAGGAGGCGCTCGCCGGTGCAGACGTCGTCGTTACCACTGGCCTCGTCTTGCAGGAGCTGCTGCAAGGCTTCGCGGGCGCCAAGGCGAGCGCGCAGATAGTGGAGCGTTTCTCTGCGCTGGCGTTGATCCAGCCAGACCGTGAAGACCATATTGCCGCGGCAGGCCTTAGAAACGCATGCCGCAGGGCGGGTGTGCAGATTGGCACAGTCGACGCAGTCATCGCGCAGCTTTGCATCAGGCACGAGCTCGTTCTGTTGAGCACCGATCAAGACTACGTGCATGCAGCGAAGCATTGCAGCCTCAAAGTCTGGTCGACCAAAGCCGCAAAGCCGCGTCGGTGACGGCTACCCCATCGTTCAACCGGACGCGCTACGGCAGGCCACCTTGGCTCGGTTGGCGGCACGCGGTACATTTTCGCCAACCCAGGGGAAACAGGGTCAGGTTCCGTTTTTGACCCCGCTTTTGGAGTAAGTGAACCTGACCCCGTTATCTCCATTACTACGGTTATGGGATACGAAATCCGGGGGCAAGGTCAAGGACTCTTACGCGCTCATCTACGCACGAAACCTAGCCTGGCGGTACACGATATATTCTCGCCAGTCAGTGTCTGGCGTCCTGCCGTCGTCTGCCGCTTAGATCGAACGTTGAGCGTCTGCTTCGGGCCGGCGGATGCCGGCCGCACCGCCGGTGTTTGGGAGCACTGGCGTCGGAGCGATCCGAGTGACATGCTGCGACCCGTTGCCGTCATTCGCAACGATGACCCAAGAGCGCTGGACTACTCGGAATCGGGTGGACGTCGGTGGAGACCATGATGGATACAAGATTGGCGGTTCTGTTCTTCAGCATGATTTTCCCGACCTGCGTACAGGCTTCATGCCCCGCAGAAAGTGTCATCGGGATGTATCCGCAAACCGCCTCAGCGACTACGCGTAGACTAGTGCGCAGGGATTATTCAATCGGACGGGACATGTTATTTGGCGTCCTGGGTAATCCGCGCAGCTATGCAACTGCGAAACTTTATTTACTTCACTCCGCTTCTAATGGGTATGCACCTGCTGAGACGCTTCTCGGCTTGATGCACGAGAAAGGATGGGGAGTGACGAAAAATTATACAATCGCGACTTCATTTCTAATGAAAGCAGCCAGCCAGCGCTATGCGCCTGCGTACCTATTACTTGGAGACATGTCCGCTGAAGGACATGGTGTTGGAGTTGACGTAAAGCAAGCGCGCACCTTTTATGAGCACGCCTTGAAGAATTCAGAGGTTGGATCATTGCCATTCAAAGCTGCAAAGCGGAACCTTAGGGATGGCCTGATGAGCCCGACGTTCCCCAGCTTTTGAGTAGCGCGATGCGCTGGAGTTGCCTCGCCGGATGGCCGACCGCTCGACTGCGAAGACGGGACGTTGCGAAGCATGCGGCCCAGGTGCACAGTCCGACCCACAGCGGTCTGTGGCGACCACTGAAATCGGCAAAAAATATGCCATAGCATTGGTGCATCGACGGGGGTCGGGAAATTCGGAGTGGGTGGCGGAATCTGGGCTGGCGCTGGCGCGATACGTACATATACGTTACGACGCGGACGTTGTCCCAACTCTGGGGTGACGTAAAGAAATGGTGACATCATGATTCGTCCAGCAAAAATCGCTGCAGCAATGGTTGCTCTGGCATTCTGTTCGTTTGCCTTGGTCTTGCTGGCCCTAAATCTTAAATCAAGGATCCTTCTTATAATTGCATATCCTGCATGTATTATAGGCATTCTGGGTGGCGTAATTTCTGTATTCATTACTATATTTCATTATCTAAAGCATCCTCCGTAAAAATGAGCTAAAAGTATATAGGTAGTTTTGCAGGATCCGGTGAATTTTAAAGTAGCGCCGGCGCCAACAAGCAATAAAGAAAGCGGGCAGTCGGAACGGAATCGAGCCTAGGGCAAAGGCGGGGCCGCCCGCCTCGGCCGTTGACAGGACTGGCCACACTGGCGGTGGGGCGGTCTGAGTGGCACAGTGCGGTAGAGTCGGGATGTGGCGCGGTGGCGTTAGGTTCGGCATATCGGTTGCCGTCTCTTTCGATTGACGGTGCCTTACTGTCCGAACCGTGACTCCGTTTCCACATCCCTCTCATCGAACCGGACATGCAGATCTCCCGCATCCGGCTCTCGGACAAGACCTCACGCCTTCGTCCACGGCTGGTCACACGCAAGTGCGGTCAGACGTACGAGACCAAAATGCCCGTAGAGGTGCGAGAGTGGATAAGTTGCATATTCCGGTCAAGAGAAGCCAGCATTCCGGCGCATGGGAAGCCAGCGTTCCGGTTGATGGGAAGCCAGCATTCCGGTTGATGAGAGGACAGCAGGCGGCGACGCAGTCGGGTGAGGTGAACGGAGTCTAGTTTCTGTCGGTGGCGTTGTCCTGTGCAGGCGGCGATGGGGGTTGTTTGCGCAAGGACTCGCCGTTGAGTTCGACGGTTTCGGCGCCGTGGACGAGGCGGTCGAGGATGGCGTCGGCGAGGGAAGGATCGTGGAACTGGGCGTGCCAGAGTTTGAGCGGCAGCTGGCTGGTGACGATGAGGCTGCCGCGCTGATGGCGGTCTTCGAGGAGTTCGAGCAGCAGGGGCTGATGGACGGGGGCGAGCGGGACGAGGCCGAAGTCATCGAGGATGAGCAGGTCGATGCGGCTTTGGGTTTTGAGCCAATGGCTGAGGCGGCCTTGGGCGTGGATGGCGGTGAGTTCCTCGCCGAGGCGCGGCAGGCGCAGGTAGCGGACGGACTTCTTCTGGTCGATGGCGGCCTTGGCGAGGGCGCAAGCGAGATAGCTTTTGCCGACGCCGGTGGGGCCGAGCAGCAGGAGGTGGTGGTGCTGGCGCAGCCAGTTGAGGCTGAGCAGGGCGTGCCAGCGGGTTTTGCCGAGGCCGCGCGGGGTACGCAGGTCGACGTCGGCGGGATGGGCGTGCTGGGGGAGTTTGGCGAGTTTCAGGCGCCGGGCCTGGGCGAGGCTGTCGCGATGCAGGGACTCGGCCTCGAGCAGGAGCGCGAGGGCATCGAGGAGTGCGTCGTCGGGTTGCAGCCGGACCAGGGCGTCGGCGGCGCCGCGCAGGCCGAGGCGGGCGAGTTGGGCATGCAGGGGTTCATGCAACATGGTGGGGCTCCAGGGTGAAGGGGGTGCTGGGCGCTTCAGGCGTCCTGCCGCCCGCGGCACTCGCCCTTCCATGGGCGTCGTAGTAATCGCCGCCGCGGATGTGCTCGTGGGTGCGCGGCGGAGATGACGGCGCGTCATGGGCGTCGCGGACGATCGGAGTGGTCAGCAAGCGGCGCACGGACTGGTAGCCGATGGCCTGCAGTGCGAGGGCGCGGGTGCAGGCCGTCTCCAGGGCGGCGGGGCCGTGATCGCGCGCGAGGGCGAGCACGCCCTGGGCGCTGCGGATGGCTTGTTCGGGATGGCGGCGCTGGGCGAACAGGGCCTCGATCAACGCGAGCGTGTTGGGGCCGATGGCGGCGGCGCGCCGGTGCAGTTTGGGATCACGGAAGGCCTGGTGGTGCGCGGGCATGTGCGCCGGATCGGTGACGAAGCGCTGCGTGGGCGCAGCGCGGCGGTGCAGCGCGATGCGCGTATCGCGTTGCAGGACCTCGACGTGGGCGGTGGTCAGCCGCACCTCGACGGTCTGGCCGACATGGGCATAGGGCACGCTGTAGTACTGGCGATGGACGTCGACGTGGTAGTCGCGGGCCACCTTGCGGGTCAGGTAGGTGGGGACTTCGAAGCGCTGCGCCGGCAGCGGTGCCAGATGGGGCCGCTCCTGCGCCAGCAGGGCTTGGCGCGAGCCCACGCGCTTCTGGAAAGGCGCGGCGTTGAGCGCGGCCACGGCTTCCGCCAGCCAGGCATTGAGCTGGTCCAGTGAGCCAAAGATGCGGTCCCGGGCGGCCGCCAGGATGCGCATCTCGACGATTTTGACCGCGCCCTCGACGCTGGCTTTGTCCTTGGGTTTGCGTACCCGCGCCGGGATGATCGTGATGCCGTAGTGGCGGGCGAAGTCGGCATACACCGCCGTCAGCCGCGGCTCGTAACGGTCCGGCGCGGCGATCAGGGCGCGCGGGTTGTCCGGCACGCCGATCTGCGGCACGCCGCCGAACGCCACGAAGGCCTGGTGTTGGCCCTGCAGCCAGCTCGTGGCGGTCTGATCCGCAAACCCCTGTGCATGGATCGCATTGGAATAGCCCAGCGCCGCCACGAAAATCTGCGCCGGACGCACGGCGTCGCCGTCGGCATAGCGCAGGGTCAATCCGGCAAAGTCGAAGTACGCCTTCTCGCCCGGCACGTGATCATGCCGGTAGCTCAGGTCGCGGTCGGCGGCATACGCCGCCAGCTCATCGCAAAACACGCTGTAGCCAATGCCCTGCGCATGCCGCGCACGGTATTCGTTCCACAGCAGACGTCGCGTGACGCCCTTGCGCCCCAGCTCACGCACCACCAGGGCATAGTCGGGCCGCGCCTGGATGCGCACGTGACTCGGATGCGGCGCACGTTGGTACAGACGCCGCTCCAGCTCCACATCCGTCAGCGCCGGATCCGGCGGCCAGCCCAGCCCGGCCGCGACATGCCGCTTGAACACGCGCTCCACCGTCGAGCGCGCCACCCCCAGCGCACGCGCGATCTCGCGCTGGCTGAGTCCCTGGTCAAAGTGCAAGCCAAGTACTTCTCGGATCTGTCGCATCAGCAGTCTCGGTTGAGTCATGGGAACCCCGCGGGCAAAACCCGCGAGGATGACTCACCTCAACTGCGCGCCAGCTGGCTTCCCATGAACCGGAATACTGGCTTCCCATGCTCCGGAATCGTGGCCTCACATCAACCGGAACACTGGCTTCCCATGAACCGGAATGCTGGCTTCACATGAACCGGAATCTCCATAAGTCCCGCCCCGACTTCGTCTGACCTTGTGCTTGGTGCGCAACCACCGGCGCAACCGCGTCGCAGTGTAGCTGTCGAGCGCCCGGTAGGCGCGACTGACCGTTCCTACTTGAAAGTAGTTCGCCCAGCCGCGCAGCGTGCGATTCAACGTGCCCACCAGCTCCGTGGTCTCTTGCCACGTCAGCGATACCGCTGTCATCGCATGGACCTTCTCGACCATGCGCCGGATGCTCTTCTTCGACGGCCGCATGCCCAGACGGGCCTTGCCGGTCGTGCGCGAATACATCCGCCCAAACGTGTAACCCAGGAAATCGAACTCACCTTCCGGGACCTTGCAGATGCGTGTCTTCTCCTCGTTGACCGTCAGCTTCAGCTTGCCCATGAGCTCACGCAGGCAGGACAAGGCCTCTTCGGCCTTGCCCCGCCGGCACAGGATCACGAGATCGTCGGCGTAGGTCACAATGCGAGAGCCAAGGCGTTGCTCCAGTCCGAGCTTCTTCCATCCCAGCACAAAGCGGCGCATGTACAGATTGGCCAGCAGCGGCGAGATGGGGGCACCCTGCGGAATGCCGCGGCGCTGATCCTTGGCTGCGGTCGCGCGTGTCTTCCGGCCTCGATCGTCGGTCTGCTCCACGGAGCACTCCAGCCACATCTTCAGCAGATGCAGCACCCGCCGGTCCACGATGCGTCGCACCAGCGAGCGCATCAGTTCGGCGTGCGGAATGCTCCCAAAGTAGTCCGCAAGGTCGGCGTCCACGACGTCCAGATGTCCTCGGAACAACGTCTCCTCCACCTCGATCACCGCCTGCTGGGCATTGCGGCCCCGCCGGTAGGCGTACTGCTCGGGTGGAAGGTCGGCTTCGATGATCGGATCGAGCACCAGCATCGCTGCTGTCATGCACACCCGATCCCGCAGGGTCGAGATGCCCAGTGGCCTGAGCTTGCCCGTGGCCTTCGGGATGAACACACGTCGGATGGGGTCGGGTCGGTAGGTCTCCTGCCTGAGCGCAAGCGCCAGTTCACCGAGCCACTGCTGCACCCCGTATGCCTCGACGGCCGCGAAATCCTGACCGTCCACACCCGGTGCGCCCTTGTTGGCGCGGCACTGGGCATAGGCGTGAGCCAGAACATCCTCACGGCTGATCTTGTCGTACAGGGCGTAGAAGCGATACCCGGCTTCCGCCTTCGCTTTCGCGTGTAACGCCGTCTGCAGCTTCTGAACGCTTTTCGGAGTTGCTAGGTTGCCCAATCTCCTGTCCCTCGCCACGTCTTGCGTCTGTCTTGAACCAAGGCCCCTTCCCTCCACCGGCGTTACCCGGCTTCGTCGGTACTACGAGCCTCTCCGTCACCCCAAGGCGCCCGGCCTGTCCCTCGCGGGCGTCCGGTCGATCATCGCTGACCACGCCATGGGGCTTCCCGTGTTGCGCGCGCTTCCCTTGTGTACATGCTGTCGCCACTACCCCGGCGCAGCGGCTGGCGGTCCTGCTTCGCTCATCCCTCCAGCCGTATCAGCCTTCCCCGAAAGGGCCATCGGGTCGGCCTGCGCATCGTCCTTTTCGAGGCTTGCTCGGCGTTCACTCGCGTTACGGCCTGTACACTCGCGCTGTCACCGTATGTCGTGACACGCTTAACCGAAGGCTTCAGCCATTTCGTTGCCTCCATGACTGCTCCGGTTGCTTCCGGCTGGAGCGGTTGCCGGGTGGGACTTGCACCCACTGGAAAGCGCCGCCTTCTCACGGCGCACACCCGTAGAAGACATTCGTTACTACCGCTAGAACTAGATGCTTGAGAACGGGTCACACAATGCACATCGAAGAAAATTGTGAAACCTTGGACGAATTTTGGGATGCAATTTCGCCGCTCGGGAGACATTTCGGAGACCATCCAAGTGGCAAGGTAACTAACTTTGTCTACCGGGGCCATGGAAACGCTGATTGGAAGCTAATTCCAAAGATCTACCGATCGGAAGTACTAGCGGACGCTAAACTTGGAATGCAGGTGACACGCAAAGATTATTCAGGACACTTCTTTTTCGAGTGGGGTCTGCTAGAGAGATTCATGCACTTTTGCGACACGACAGGCCTAGAAATTCCGAACGACTCAACTGAGTTCCGCAAAATGTTTTCCTGGGCGAGCATGCAGACACGCCATGTTACAAGAACTCACGGATGGCCTGATGATTGGGCCATCCCTTTGATTGCTTTAGCACAACATCACGGACTTCCCACGCGGCTGCTTGATTGGACTTACAGCTCTTATGTAGCAGCCTATTTCGCCGCCGAGTCTGCAGTAAGATTAAAACTCAGCGACCCGGGTGCTAGGCTCGCGATTTTTGGCTTCGATCTGGATTGCATTCGGTTGGTAGATAGTCTCAAGTACATCACCGTCTCAGGCAGCACTTCGCCTAACGTATCGCGCCAAGGTTCTTTGTTTATTTTAGTAGACAATAGCGGCTACATCGGCGACGAGTTTATTCGTGACGTTTCACTTGAGTCGAAAATTAAGGATCACCAAAACTCGCTCATTAAGATTACTCTGCCTGCGGCAGAGGCGGCAAATTTATTGTTGCGCTGCCTAAAGTTCGGGCTGTCAGCAGCTACGATGTTCCCTGGCTACGACGGAGCGGCACGTGCTGTACTGGAAATAAAGGCAGCACAAAACTACGAAGCGTTTTAAATGAAATAATCGCATATGATAATCGACATAGGGCGACTCGTAGCGGCCAGTCAGTGAAAATGCACTCTGACCCGGATTTTGAACGATGAATATCCTCGAGACAATTCTAACTTCTTCATGGCTTGGCACTGTACTTGGCGTATTGGGCGTTGTTTTGTCTATTGTTTTTTATCTGCGCTCAAAGAACAACCTAAGAGTTGCCTATTTGCAGACTTGCGAATTATTGATTGGCGGCGAGGGAGCCTTGCCTGATTCCATGGAAATTAAGTACAAGGGAAATACGGTCTCGCAACTTTGGCGATCTACTTTCGTAATCTGGAATTTGGGGGAAGTGACAATTGATGGCGATGCAGTAGTTGAATCGGACCCTCTACGAATCCACTTCCAAGGAGATAGCGCAGAAGTTCTCGCGGTGGAAGTGGTTCGAGTAACGCGATCGGTCATTGGATTAAAAGCCGCTATTGATGTCAAAAGGAATATTCGCCTGGCATTTGAATATTTAGATCACGGCGATGGCGCGCTCATCTCAGTTCTGCACACAAGTGGCCGGCCAATACTTTTAGGGTCAATCAAAGGGCTCCCACATGGTATTGAGTATCGCGGATCGGTTGATTCCGGGGGCTTTAAAGTCCCGCACGGTACTTCTGATGCGGCGCTCTACCTGGCGATGCTTTTGTGGTTGGTTATTGCGACTGCGCTCCACTTTGCAGTCCGCATTTCCATGCACAATTCCTCCTTGTGGTCAGGAATTGTCGTGGGATGTGTGTTGCTGTACGCAATCGTCAAGGTGATGGCTGCACCCCGTGCGCCGCAGTCGCTCTGGCAGCAGTCAGGTGATGTCTAGCTTTTCAACCCGGGTGACAGACTGCTTACCAGCACCGATAGAATCAAGCCGTTCGGCGGTAAGTTTTAAGAGAAATCGGCTTCACCGAAACCAGGGAAACCGGGGTCTTCAGAGTGCACTTTCCCTGACCGTCTCCTTTGGGCCGGCGGCTGCCGGCCGCACCGCCGGTGTTTTGGAGCACTGGCGTCGGAGCGATCCGAGTGGCACAATGCGACCCTAAGCAGACTGCGGCGCCCGGGGTGGAATTCTGGTGGCCGGTAGCTCACAGTGTTCGAGCGACGTTGTGCGCAACATGGGTTCTGGGTGCCTCGGAACGTTGAACGATTTGGCGCTAGGATAGAAGGGGAGATATGTGTGAACTCAGGAGCAGGGGCACTGGATGAAAATATTCAACAACGGCCGTGGAATTCACGTTCGTGAGGTTCCTGGGTTAGACAAGCTCAAGGCCCTACCAGACAGTTGGCAGGCATTTACGAACCTCGATCTGTCGTTGCCGGGAAAAGGCACGCGAGAAATAGACGTGGTTCTCGTAACAGAAGATCGCCTTCTGCTGGTCGATTTGAAGGACTGGAAGGGGCCGATCAGTAGTCGTGATGGCAATTGGTTCAATGGAAACCGTAGCAACGGTCGATCTCCCGTAGGAAAAATCGCCGAGATCGTGCGCGAACTTCATCCCATCCTAAAGAAATCATTATCAGAGCAGGCCAAGAAGGAAGGCTTAATTGATTCCCTGCCCACGCCGATGATCCAGTCGGCAGTAGTGCTGACGAATAGTAAGGACCGGACTCAGATTGCCGATAATGAGTCAGCGTTCGTCTTCCACATAGATGACTTCGTCAAGGTTGTCCGAAATAAGGATGAAAGAATCAAGGCCTTTGGCCCTGTCTATTTCGAAGACTTCACGAGCGAAGCCTGGATACAGCGGCTCAGACGCTTCTTCAATGTGGGTGGTGGAATATTCCAGGTTGGCAAGCGCCATTATGGTGGTTTTGTAGCGCGTAGTGACACATCCACGTTCCAGCATCCTGGTGAAGTCTATGCTGAGTTCAACGTGGAGGAGTCTGGAATCGACAACTCCTTTGGGCTCTTGCGCCGCTGGGATTTCTCAAAGGCCGACACGCGATTTCAGACTGAAATTGGCCGCGCGGAAATAGCGGGTCGCGAAAGGAAGGTTATCGCTTGGTTGGATGATCGAAATCCTAAATGTGGTGAGTCGATTTTTAAACCAAAGGCGGAGGATCCGGAACGTGGTGTCTCTTACTGGGAAGTTTTCGAGCGCCGACGACGGATGAAGCGCCTGAGCGAATTTACTCAGTCGGAGTTCCCTGGTACCACCGCAGGAGAACGCGTCTCCCTGGCGCGACAAGTTCTGTCGGCGGTGGCCCCGATTCATGCCTTGAACGCCGCGCACCTGGACTTGGGCGCTCACAGCGTATGGGTGGAGCTACCAAGTACGGTAAGGCTCTCGCACTTGATGGCCGCATCTTTACCTGAAGTCCAAACCCTAGGCGAATCTCGGTTTCAGTTCCTTTCAACTACCTGCGTGCCCGAGGACATCCTTGGTGGGCCAGTCGATTTACTTCGCAAGGATGCATTCCTATTGGGCTGTGTGATTCACGCTTTGTTATTCGGGGAAGTTCCCCGCGGCGAGCCGCCGGAATGGAACAGTGCAATTGATGCCGACGGAGAGTTCTCGACCCTACACCCATGGTTCGAGAAATGTCTGGACATGGACCAGTCCAATCGGTTCAGTGACGCGGGCAAGATGCTTGAAGCGTTCAACGTTGCCCTTGTCACGGGCAGTGACGAGAAGTCGACAATCGAGGGGCTTGAGCGTTACCGGACGTTGAAGACGCAGAGGGACGTTTTTAAGGCCTATCCAGAAACGGAACTTATAAGCGACGATGAACGAGCGATTATCTGGAGAGCGGACTCGGAAGAACAACTTCGCCTCGTAAAGATGTGGCAGTCGCTCGCGCTCGGAAACGTCGTTAAGGAGCGTTCTAGGATCTTGGCGTTCTTAGATCATGCTCAACAATTGGCAGAGGCCCCGCCTAAGGGATCTGCTCGACTGCTGAGTGTGCATTGGACCGGCGACGCAATTGTCCTAGTTCAGGAGTATGTCCCCGGTAAAACGCTTGCGGAGAGCCTAGAGTCCGGCTCATTTGGCGAGGCAGCTGCGACGATAGAGTTCGTCATCCAGCTGATCGATGTAGTTGAGAACCTGCATGGGCGGACGGTGGCTCATGGAGACATAAAACCAGACAACATTGTTGTGGATGAAAGCGCGGGCAAGCCAATACCCGTTCTCATTGACATAGCCGACTACTCATCCGCCCAGGACGGGTCTCGCCGATCCCGGGCCTATTCACCCGCTTCGGGTGGAAGATTCGAGCGAGATCGCTATGCAGTGACAAAGATCGCAGAGGATCTGCTAGCGAGGCTGGACATTCATACGGAAATGGCTCGACGAATCGAAAAGGCCGTCGAGGAATGTCGCATGGGTCCGCCAGCGAACGGGACATTGCTACCACTGCGCGAGGCTCTCGAATTCGCTACGAAATCACCCATTGAAAGTGAGCTGCCGAGTTTCACAATCGGGCTTCCTCGCGCTGAGTCTGGCCCGATGCTTCCTGACGAAGGGCAGTTCTGGATAGTTAAGGGCGACAAGCGGCTCAGAATCGTTGGCGCAGTCGAGGAGATTTCGGTCGAACTAGACGCTAACGGAGCGCCCGCTAAGGCGTGGCGCAACAAACTTGAGCAAGCGCAGGCATCTCGGCTCACAAGGCAAAAGGTCTGCGGATTTCGCGCAGATCTAGTGATCGAGGGTGGGCGGAGTCAGCTAGAGGCTATTTCGTCGATCCTCGAACTGCCAGAGGTTGCGGCCGCACTGACCGCGCCACCAGCGCAGATAGAGGACGAAAGCGGGCAAGAGCTGTCTCAAGTCGCCAGTATCGAGGCAAAAGAGGACGAGCTAGTAGAGCGAGAGCTAGCTGGCGAGGGTGAGACTGCGAGTAGGTTGGATGTGCCGCTATTGTGGGAGCGTTCGATTCGGATCGAAGGTGAACTCAAGACGGAGGTTCTCGCCTTAGGTGACAGCACGTATCGCTCACAATCGCGTCTCCACGTATTGCCGATTCAGTTATCGGTCGGAGATCTAGATTTCGATCGAAAGGACGTAGTTGCAGTCGAGCGGCTCGACAGTAGCGGTATTTGGCGCAAGATCGGAGCCCTCGACGTTCAAAAGACGTCCGCGGACGCTTTGGCCATCCACGGTTACGGGGACGGCTCCCGAGGTCCCATCGTTCGCGATGGCGACCGTTTACGGTTCCAAAGTCGCATGGAGAACACGAGCTGGCAGCGCCGAGAGGAGGCAACGAGTCGAATTCTCAGGAGAAACTCCGTTGCTCCTGAACTGCTCGATGCCTTTTATCCGGCCACAGGAAAGTTGCCGCGCGACGTCGCCGTTGAGGTGGAAGAAGAGCTACTGGTGGAACGTTATAGGCTCAACCCAACGCAAGTGGCCGCGTTCAAAGGGATCGTCACGCATCGGCCGTTGGGCTTACTACAGGGGCCGCCCGGAACAGGGAAAACGCGCTTCATTGGTGCGCTGGTGCACTACGCGCTAACTCACGGGCTAGCGCGAAACGTGCTGGTGGCCAGCCAGTCGCATGAGGCTGTCAACAACGCGGCAGAGGCAGTACTGACCCTGTTCGGTAAAGACCGAGACTCGCTAAGCATGATTCGGGTTGGTGCCGAGGGCCAAGTTTCCGAATCGTTGAGGCCATATCACGCCGCTGCCGTCGAACGAGCATACAAGGATGACTTTGTCGCGACCCGCGAACTGAGAATGAGCGTCGTTGCGGGATTTCTCGGGTTGAGCCAGGCCGAATGTGAGGCCGTGATGTTCTTTGAAGACACGGTCCGGCCCATACTGGCCCGTGTCTCTGAGTTGGTCGAGACAAGCAGCGAAGCCGCCCGAATCAACTCATTAAAGGAAACTGTGCAACAGCGCCTGCTAGATCGCGGCATCGACGTCAACCTGTCGGAGGTTGAGCCGAGCGAGGTCGAGGACATGGTCACCTCGATCTTCTTCTCTAGGCTTCCGAATGAGACTGCTCACAGGGTTGAGCGACTTCGACACATTGCAGAGCTCGGACGGGACATCGTCGGAACCGTCTCTACCTGGCAGAGGAGTTACGAAACCTTCCTGGCCGGCACCCGGCAAGTAGTCTCGGGCACGTGCGTAGGCCTTGGTCGTTCTTCCTTAGGGCTCACGAAGACAGCCTTTGATCTCGTGATTGTGGATGAGGCAGCGCGTTGCACTCCGAGCGAGCTGGCGGTTCCGATACAGGCGGGGAAGTGGGTCGTGTTAGTGGGCGACCACGCGCAACTCGAACCCCAGCATTCTCCCGACGTTGTGGATGCTCTCACGAGGGAGTTGAAGATAGCGGCGGCCGAGGTAGTCAAGAGCGATTTTGAACGCGCATTCGAGTCGGCCTACGGCATACGGGCGGGGCATACGCTGAAGAAACAGTATCGAATGCTTCCGCCAATCGGCAGATTGGTTTCCAATTCGTTTTACACACGAGCTCTGCAGCACGAGCGGACCACGCCGGAAATTCCTCTGGAGGCCTTGCCGCCTGAGTTGGCGGTTCCGCTCGTGTGGGTGAGTACTGACACGATGGGCGCCAGTGCATATCAGAGAAGCGGAGGTACTAGGCGGGGGAGTTTGCAGAATGCCGCCGAGGCGGATGTGATCGTCTGGCTGCTTAAGCGATGGTCCGAACACGAGTTGTTCTTGAATTGGATCAAGACTTTGCCGGACGGGAAACAGGCGATCGGTGTTATATGCGCGTATGCGGCACAGCTTGAGCTCGTGAGAGGAAAGCTTCAGTCCGAAAGCCTCCCAGAAGTATTCAGACGTACAATCAAGGTTGACACCATCGACAGCTACCAAGGCAAAGAAAACCTCATCGTGATTCTATCGCTGGTTCGAAACAACGCAGATGGAATCAAGGATCGTGGGGCGCCCACAATACAACCAGGTTTTATGGCGAAGAAGAATCGAATCAATGTTGCCCTAAGTCGGGCGATGGATCGTCTCGTCATCGTGGGTGCAAAGGCAGCATGGAGAGAAGGATCTCCGCTTGGTGCTGTTTCGGCCGGTTTCGACGAAGAAGCCAAAGGCAATGACGCCATGCTCCTGAACGCGTCCGAGCTTCTGGTTTCGCCAAAATCGGCGAAGAAGGGAAAAGCAAAGGCTGCTAGCCACACCAAGCAAAAGGTAGGTGGCGCATGAGCGGTACTCGTCGCGTGCTTTCGTTGTCCAAGCCGGCAACAGGAGGCGAACCGGAGCCGACCGACGTTCGAGTACCCGTCGGGATTTTCGACGTGCAACTTCCGGCCAGACAGTTTGTGGTGAAGTACAAAGCGGCTGAAGTTGGCGATGTGTCGCTAACGACCGAGTTCTTGCTGCGGCTGTTATATTCCGCCGATGGTTTGTCGGAGGAAATTGCGGCAGATTTCTTTGGCTTCAACGCCAACGAAATGGCGTACGTTGTACGTGACGCCGAAGCTCGAGCCTATATATCTCGCTCCGATGGGCGCATCTGGCTAACAGATGCCGGCAACGCCCTCTTCAAGGAGGGCGACAAGCCGCAGATCTACGACGTCGTCAAGAAAACGGAGAGGATTGGATTTGATTTGCTCTCTCTTGCGCCGTGCGATCGTGAGTCCCAATCCGAGTTCGAAAGATCGTTACCTGAGCTTGCAATTCGAGATCCGAATCTGGTGGCCAACGCTTCGAGGCATATTCCAGAGTCCTTTCGCAGATTTTACGGAGAAATTTCAAGCCGAAGGGACAGGGAGGCGGTGGATCAACTTAAGAGGTCCTTGTACTCGGTCGATGATGTAGTCGCTGGCGACCGATTTGCTGCAATCGTCCCGTTCGTCGCCATGGCCTCAGTTCGGCGGCCTAGTGAGCCAGAGGCGCTTCTGGAGAAGTGGAGAACAGGGCAGGAACTCGCCGACCGAGACCGAGTCGTGCATGGTGTGGCCGAGTTTCTGGAAAATCTGCGGACTCTAAAGACTCCTGAGGATGCCAACGCGTTCGACGTCTTGGCGACTATCGCGCCAGAGTACCTAAAGGAGTATGTGAATCGCTCTGGTTTTGCGCCGCTTCGCTACTTCAAGGCGTTGGCTGGGCGCGCCGGTGAGTTGCGCCGCAATAGACCCACTGTTGGCATTGTTGGAGCGCTATATCAACCTGAGAACGCCGAGCGAATTGCAACGGCTATCGGCTACGCGAACGATCGCGCGCTTGGCAATGACGACGTCTTCTTGTGGGTCGTGCCGAAGCAGCCGGCATGGGGAGCGTCGCGATCCTTCCTGGACCTTCTCGAAACGCTCGCAAAGGAAGGCGTTGATATAGACGCTACGGGCAGGAAGATGGAGCGTTCCCCCATCTTAATTGACGAAGGCAAACCTCAGTGGCGGCTGATCAAAGCTGCTCCCAGAACGTACTGCAGGCCAAATACTGGGGCGATTCCAAGCTCGCTTGAAGTTCTCCTGATTCCACGCAGAGTTTCCGCCGTTGTCGTTCACGCGCCAATTGGCGAGGATCGTGGATTTCCGATTCCGCTGGGTATTCTCAGCTTTGATGCGACCATTGTTCGCCGCGTTCATCAGTATCTTACGGATCACCTGCCAGCCGAGGTGACGAAGTACGGTTCAATGGATGGATTTAACGCCCGGAGCTGTCTTGAATGGAGCCAAGATACCGGCGCGGAAGCTGTTCCGAACTCCGAGACGAGTAAAAAGAGACTTCCCGCTTCCAACGGCCTCGAGGGCCATGATGGTTTTTACAACCGTCAGCAGAAGGGGAAGTCTCGATGAGCACTATAACCATGGGCGTGGATTTGGCGAAGAACCTGTTTTCCGTATGTGCGGTGGATGGCGCCGGACACGTGCAGCGGCGGCAGGATCTCGGGCGTGAAGCGTTTGCGCTGTGGCTGGCGCAGGTGCCGGCCGGCACCGTGGTGGCGATGGAGGCATGCAGTGGCGCGCACCATTGGGCGCGGCGCTGTTTGGAGGTCGGTCTGCAGCCGCGCTTGATGGCGGCGCAGTTCGTGACGCCGTTCCGCAAGAGCCGCACACTGAAGAACGACCGCAACGACGCCGAGGCGATTGCCACGGCGGCACGCCAGGGCAACATGCGCTTTGTGCCGGTCAAGTCGGTCGAGCAGCAGGCGCGGCTGGCATGGCATCGCGTGCGCGAGGGCTACAAGACCGAAGGGCTGGAGATCAGCAACCGCCTGCGCGGTCTGCTGGCCGAGTTTGGCATCGTGATGGCGCAGGGTGACCGGGCGTTGCGCATCGCCTTGGCGGATCTCGACGCAGCGGCATCGTTGCCTGCGGAGCTGAAGGAACTGCTGCGCGATCTCAGCGCGCACTGGGCGCAGGTGCGCGACCGCATCGCCGCGTGCGATGCGCGCATCGAAGCGCACGCCAAGGCGGATGAGCGCTGCGTGCGGCTGCGCGCGCTGATCGGCATTGGCCCGCTCACCGCCGATGCGATGGTGGCGAGCGTCGGCTCGGCCAAGGAGTTCAAGAACGGCCGGCAACTGGCCGCATGGCTCGGCCTGGTGCCGACCCAGCACTCCAGCGGCGGGCACACCCGCCTGGGCACGATCAGTTGCCGCGGCGATGCCTACCTGCGCACGCTGCTGATCCAGGGCGCGCGCAGCAGCCTGCAGCGCGCCAAGGTGACTGCACAGGATCGGGCCACGCCCGAGCAGATCTGGATCCGCCAACTGGCGTGTCGGATGCCGTTCGGCAAGCTGCTGGTGGCGATTGCGAACAAACACGCGCGGCAACTGTGGGCGATGCTGGCGCGCGAGGAAGCCTACGACGCCGAGGCGTGGCTGAAGCACCCGATGGTGCAGCGCCCGGCCGGCAAGCGCGCGGTGAGGATCGCCGGCATGGCATGACACGAACGCACATCCTTTCACGTCAGCGCGAAGTGGTCGACAACGGTCAGACCGACCCGGAGAGAACCTGACTAACCTGCCGGACGTCACCCCGTGTTTCGGCTGATCCCCGAACACCGACGATACCGAAAGACGAACGAGGTCTCCGGGTGCGGTTTATACCCTGGTCCGCGCCAGCATCAGCGGCGCAACAAGACCGTTTATGGAAATGCAGTCTGACATTCGTTGCATCACCACGCAGCACTGACACGCACGACGCAGCAAAGAGGACAACACGATGACCAGCCATGGCCCGAAAGCTCAAGGCAAGAACCTCAAGCGCGCGGCGTTGACGGGAAGTCTCTTATGGTAGGTTAGCCGTAGAATCGATTGGCGGTTTGCCGGACCCGCGCCAGAATTCTTCGAGTTCGGTCTTCCGAACGCTCAGGCCAATCTACGATGGCGTTTCAACCGGCTTTCTGCCGTTTTTTTGGTGACACAACGATGGAGCGTAAAGGTCTGCTTCGGGCCGACAGCGGCCCCTCGCGTGTTTGCTGTAGATGGTTGTGGCAGGCGTGGCCTATGCTGACAGCCGTCTTCCGGGAGCGTCGCATGGCCAAGGCCAAAACCGCCTACGTGTGCAACCAGTGCGGCGCCGAGCACACGCGCTGGCAGGGGCAGTGCGCGGCGTGCGGGGCGTGGGACACGCTGAGCGAGTTCGTGGTGGAGCCGGCCACGGCGGCGGCCGGCAAGTCCGCGCCCAAGCGCAGCGGTTATGCCGGGCAGGAGACGGCGCGCATCACGCCGCTCACCGAGGTGGCGCTGCAGATCGAGGCGCGCAGCCTGATCGGCATCGGCGAGCTGGACCGCGTGCTCGGCGGCGGGCTGGTGCAGGGCTCGGTGGTGCTGGTCGGCGGCGATCCGGGCATCGGCAAGTCCACGCTGTTGCTGCAGATGATGGGTGCGCTGGGCGCGCGTCTGCGCGGCTTGTACGTGAGCGGCGAGGAGTCGCTGGCGCAGATCGCCGCGCGCGCGCAGCGCCTCGGACTGGAACTTGGCCCCCTGCACGGTCTGGCCGAGACCTGCATCGAGCGCATCCTCGAGCACGCGCAGGCGGCGCGCCCGCAACTGCTGATCATCGATTCGGTGCAGACGCTGTGGAGCGAGCAGCTCGCCGCCGCGCCCGGCTCGATCAGCCAGGTGCGCGAGACCGCCGCGCGTCTGGTGCGCTACGCCAAGGAGAGCGGCACCAGCGTGTTTCTGGTCGGGCACGTGACCAAGGAGGGCGGCATCGCCGGTCCGCGCGTGCTCGAGCACATGGTCGATGCGGTGCTGTATTTCGAGGGTGATGCCGGCAGCCGTTTTCGCGTGCTGCGCGCGTTCAAGAACCGCTTCGGCGCGGTCAACGAGCTGGGCGTGTTCGCCATGGGCGAGCGCGGCCTGCGCGAGGTGCCCAACCCGTCGGCGATCTTTCTCGGCACGCACAGCGGGCCGACGCCGGGCAGCGCGGTGATGGTCACGCGCGAGGGCACGCGGCCACTGCTGGTCGAGGTGCAGGCGCTGGTCGATGCCTCGCCGCTGGCCAATCCGCGGCGCGTGGCGCTGGGCCTGGACGGCGGCCGCATGGCGATGCTGCTGGCGGTGCTGCATCGCCACGGCGGCGCCGCGGTATACGACCAGGACGTGTTCGTCAACATCGTCGGCGGCATCCGCGTGCAGGAAACCGCGGCCGACCTGCCGGTGCTGCTGGCGGTGCATTCGAGTTTTCGCGACCGCGCGCTGACCGGCAAGACCGCGCTGTTCGGCGAGGTGGGCCTGTCCGGCGAGATCCGCCCGGTGCCCAACGGCGAGGAGCGCCTGAAGGAAGCCGCCAGTCACGGCTTCGAGCGCGCCATCGTGCCGCGCGCCAACGCGCCGAAGAAAAGCCATCATGGCGCGATGGAAATCATCGCCGTCGAGCGCCTCGATCAGGCGCTGGCCGTCAGTTTTTGAACGTTCACCGCCACCTCAGGAGCGTGCCATGAGCGCCAGTGAGCCATTGCGTCTGCAGATCAGCCAGGTGGGCGACTACGCCTTCCGCATCGAGTTCGATGGCACGCAACTGGAAGCATTGCTGACCGACGAGCCCGCGCCGCTGGGTCACGACAGCGGGCCCAATCCATCGCGCGTGCTGCTGGCCGCGATCGGCAACTGCATGGCCGCCAGCCTGGTGTTCGCGCTGCGCAAGTTCAAGAACCAGCCCGGCCCGATCACCGCCGGCATACGCGCCACGCCCGAGCGCAACGCCGAAGGGCGCTGGCGCATCCCGCGCGCGGACATCGAGTTGCGTCTGGCCGAGCCCGGCGAGAGCCACGTGCAACTCGAACGCATCATGGCGCAGTTCGAGAACTTCTGCGTGGTCACGCAAAGCGTGCGCGAAGGCATCGACGTGCAGGCGCGCGTGCTCGACAGCAACGGCAAGCAACTGCACCCGCCGCCGCAGACTTGAGCCGAAAGCCGATGGCACCGCTGCGGCTTGCGGTTTTTTTGCACGCAGTCCCGGGTCGCGAGTTCCGCCGCTAGCGCCCCAGTTCCGTCAGTTCGCGATGCAGCAGCTCGGGCTGCTCCACGTTCAGTTCGAGCAGGCGCTTGAGCCGCGCGAAGCTGTCCAGGTCGATGCGGTCCCAGGCAAAGGCGAGCTGCGTCGCGTCGCTGCGCATCAGGCTCACGCCCATGCTCACCGGCAGGTTCTCGAAGATGCGCAGGTCCATGCGAAAGCGCGTGCCGGGCGGCTGGTCGCAGCCAGCGGGGTGCGAGACCAGCACGCCGCGCAGCGACAGGTCGATGAGATCCGCGGGCCAGGAGCCGTCGCGCGCGTACAGCTTCACCGCGCCTTGCAGGGCGATGCGCTGAAAACGACGGCGTTCGCCGGAGGGGCGCGAGGCTTCCATGACGGTGCGGTCCGCGGGGCGGTGATGCGATTGTGCGCATGCCGCGCCGTGCGCGGCAAGCCGTGCGCTGGTTTCGACGCGACTCAGCCGCTGCGGCGCAGCAGCAGTTCCAGCACGAACTTGCTGCCGAAGAACGCCAGGATCAGCACCGCCATGCCGGCCAGCGTCAGCCACACCGCCTGGCGCCCGCGCCAGCCCCAGCGCCAGCGACCCAGCAGCAGCACGCCGAACACCAGCCAGGCCAGGATCGACAGCACGGTCTTGTGCACCAGGTGCTGGTCGAACAGGTTGGTGACGAATAACGCACCGCTCAGCAAGGTCAGGCTGAGCAGCGCGAAACCGGCGCCGATCAGGCGGAACATCAGGCCCTCGGTGAGGGTCAGCGGCGGCAGCGCGGCGAGGAAGGCCGGCATGCGATGCCGGCGCAGCGAGCGTTCCTGGAATGTCAGCAGCAGCGCCAGCAAGGCGGCGATCGACAGCAGCCCGTAGCTGAGCAGGGCCAGGGTCACATGCAGCTTGATCTGCCAGTCGAGCGCCAGCGGCGTGGTGGGCGGCGCCAGAAATACATCCACTGCCAGCAGCGCCGCGGCCAGTGGAAACAGGATCACGCCCAGCGCCGCCACCGGGCGCCACAGGTTGACGATCAGGGTCAGCGCGGCGATGACGCAGGCGATCAGCGACAGCGCGGCGAAAAAGTGCAGGTCCAGCGCGCCGCGATGCGCCAGCGCGATCTCGCTGGCATGCGCCAGTACCGCCAGCGTCGCCACGCCCAGCGCCGCGGCGCGCGGCGCCTCGCGCCCGTCCAGCACCGGGCGCGCCAGCAGCGCGGCGGCGGCCAGGTACAGCGCGATCGCGGCGAAGGTCAGCGGCAGCATGCGCAAAGTGTGGCACAGCGCGGCCGGGCTGCAATCGCGCCGCTATACTGCGCGCTTTCCGCCTGATTTTGCGCCCATGTTCGAGACCCTCAGCCAGCGCCTTGGCGCTACCGTCGAGCGTTTGCGCGGCCGCGGCCGCCTGACCGAGGAAAACATCCGCGAGAGCCTGCGCGAGGTGCGCATCGCGTTGCTCGAAGCCGATGTCGCGCTGCCCGTGGTGCAAGCATTGATCGAGCGCGTCAAGGTGCGCGCCGTGGGTCAGGAGGTGCTGAAGAGCCTCACCCCCGGCCAGGCTTTGGTGAAGGTGGTGCGCGACGAGCTGACCGCGCTGATGGGCACCGCCAACGCGCAGCTCGATCTGGCCGCGACGCCGCCGGCGGTGGTGCTGATGGCCGGCCTGCAAGGCGCCGGCAAGACCACGACCGTGGCCAAACTGGCGCGTTTTCTCAAGGAACGCGCGAAGAAGAAAGTGCTGGTGGTCAGTTGCGACGTGTACCGTCCGGCCGCCATCGAGCAGTTGCGCGTGCTGGCCGCGCAGGTCGACGTCGGCTTCGTGTCTGCTGCCGCCGGCGCCAGGCCGGTGGACATCGCGCGCGCCGCGCTGGAGCAGGCGCGGCGTGAAGTCGCCGACGTACTGATCGTCGATACCGCCGGCCGCCTGGCGATCGACGCGGCGATGATGGACGAGATTAAGGCGCTGCACGCGGCGCTGAAGCCGGTGGAGACTCTGTTCGTGGTCGATGCCATGACCGGCCAGGATGCCGCCACCACCGCCAAGGCCTTCGCCGAGGCGTTGCCGCTGACCGGCGTGATCCTGACCAAGACCGATGGCGATGCGCGCGGCGGCGCGGCGCTGTCGGTGCGCTACGTCACCGGGCGCCCGATCAAGTTCCTCGGCGCCGGCGAAAAGACCGACGCGCTGGAGCCGTTCCATCCCGACCGCCTCGCGCAGCGCATCCTCGGCATGGGCGACGTGCTCAGCCTGGTCGAGGAGGTCGAGCGCAAGGTCGATCAGGACAAGGCGCAGAAACTGGCCATGAAGGTGGCCAAGGGCAAGCGCTTCGACCTCAACGACATGAAGGACCAGCTCGAGCAGATGCTCAACATGGGCGGTCTGGCCGGGCTGATGGACAAGCTGCCAGGCGTGTCGGGATTGCCCGACAGCGTCAAGTCCAAGGTCAACGACCGCGAGGTGCAGCGCATGATCGCGGTGATCAACTCGATGACGCGCAAGGAGCGCCGCCATCCCGATTTGCTCAACGGCTCGCGGCGTGCGCGCGTGGCGCGTGGCTCGGGCATGCAACCGGCCGATGTCAACCGCCTGCTCAAGCAGTACCAGCAGATGGAGAAAATGATGTCCAAGATCTCGCGCGGCGGAATCAAGGGCATGATGCGGCAGATGCAGGGCGCTTTGCGTGGCGGCGGTCTGCCGCCTGGCGCAGGCGCGCGCTGAGGCAACTGCACGTTGCCGGTAACCTGCGTTCGATTTTTTTGCGCCTGCAAGCGCCGCGGACGTCTGGATGGGCGCGTTGAACCGGAGAAGCCGATGCCCGAGCAACACCGCACCGATGCCCTGTGGGTCGTGGTGCCGATGTACAACGAGGTCGAGGTGCTGCCCGAGTTCCAGGCGCGCCTGACGCGCGTGCTCGATGCGCTGGATCTACCCGCGCGCGTGTTGTACGTGGACGACGGCAGCCGCGACGCGAGCTGGGCCTTGGCGCAGGCGTTGGCGCAGCGCGATCCGCGCGTGCACGGACTCAAGCTGAGCCGCAACTTCGGCAAGGAAACCGCGCTGACCGCGGGCCTCGACGCCGTGGCGTGCGCCGAGAACGTGGCTGCGTGCGTGGTCATCGACGCCGATCTGCAGGACCCGCCCGAGGTGATCCCCGAGCTGATCGCGCGCTGGCGCGAGGGTGCCGACATGGTTTATGCCACGCGCCGCCGCCGCCTGGGCGAGAGTGGCATCAAGCGGCTGACCGCGGCGCTGTTCTACCGGCTGATGCGCCGGCTCTCCGCCACAGCGGTGCCGCAGGACACCGGCGATTTCCGCCTGCTGTCGGCGCGCGCGCTGCGCGCGCTGGCCGGGCTGCGCGAGCGCCAGCGTTTCATGAAAGGCCTGTTCGCGTGGATCGGTTATCCGCAGGCGCAGGTGCTGTACGACCGCGCGCCGCGCGCCGCCGGCACGAGCAAGTGGAATTACGGGCGCCTGTGGCGCTTCGCGGTCGAGGGCATCACCTCGTTCTCCACCATGCCGCTGCGCCTGGCGACCTGGGTCGGCGTGCTCACCTCGGTGCTGGCCTTCGCCTACGGCGCGTGGATCGTGCTCAAGGTATTCGTGTGGGGCATCAGCGTGCCAGGCTATGCCTCGCTGATCGTCGCCATCCTGTTCCTCGGCGGCATGCAACTGCTGGCGCTGGGCATCATCGGCGAATACGTCGGGCGCACCTATCTGGAGGTCAAGCAGCGGCCGCTGTATCTGATCGAGGACAGCCTTGGCACGGTCGCGCCGCAGCCCGTGGACACGGCGCCATGAGCAAGGCCGCCTGGCACCACAACGAGAACCCACGATGACTGCATCCACCCGGCGGCGCGCGCTGTGGCTGCTGTTGCTGGCGCTGTGGCTGGGGCTGTGGTTCGCCGGCAGCCAGTACCGATCGCTGCTGGAGCCGGACGAAGGCCGTTACGCCGAGGTGCCGCGCGAGATGGTCGCCAGCGGCAACTGGGTCACGCCGCGCTACGACGGCGTGCTGTTCCTCGACAAGCCCGCATTGCAGTATTGGGGTACCGCGCTGGCCTACGAGGCTTTTGGCGCCAGCAACTGGAGCGCGCGCCTGTGGGGCCTGCTCACCGGACTGCTGGGCATGCTGGCCGTGGGCTGGGCTGGCGCGCGCGCGTTCGGACGCGTGGCTGGCTGGAGCGCGGCCGCGGTGCTGGGCAGTAGCCTGCTGTGGGTCATCGGCAGCCATCTGAACACGCTGGACATGGGCGTGGCCGCGTTGCTCGGGACATCGCTGTGCACGTTCATCCTGGCGCAGTTGCCGGATGCCTCGGCGCGCGCGCGGCGCGGCTGGATGCTGCTGACCTGGGCGGCGATGGCCGCGGCGTTTTTGTCCAAGGGCCTGATCGGCATCGTGTTCCCCGGTGGCGCGCTGTTTTTCTACATGCTGTGGACCGGGCAGTGGCATCTGCTCAAGCGCATGCAGTGGCTGCTCGGGCTGCCGTTGTTCCTGTTGCTGGCGTTGCCCTGGTACATCGCGCTGCAACTGCGCCACGAGCAGTTTCTGCACTATTTCTTCATCGGCCAGCAGTTCACGCGCTATCTGTCGGATCGTTTCGACCGCTCGCATCCGTTCTGGTTTTTCCTGCCGGTGGGCGTGATCGGCATGTTCCCGTGGCTGGCGCTGCTGCCGGCGGCGCTGCGCCTGCCGCCGCGCCAGGACGGCTTCGACGTGCGCAAGCTGCTGTGGATCTGGACGCTGATGATCTTCGTGTTCTTCAGCATCTCGCACTCCAAGCTGCCGCTGTATCTGTTGCCGGTGTTTCCCGCCGTGGCGCTGCTGGTCGGCGATGCCATCGCGCGTCTGCGCGCGCGTGCGCTGGGCATCGGTCTGCTCATCGCCGCGGCGCTGCTGCTGGTCGCCGTGCCGCTGGCGCTGCTGCGGCCGGTGCCGGGTGACCTGATCGCGCTGGGCGCCGCGTTCCACGGCTATATGCGGCATCTGGCCGTGGCCATGGTGCTGGCGTGCGCATTGCTGGGGCTGGCGGCGTGGCTGGCCTGGCGTGGACGCAAGCTGGCCGGTGTCGGCGTGGCCGCGTTCGCCGGGCTGGGCTTGATGCAGGCGGCGCTGATCGGCTTCCAGGCGCTGGCGCCGGCGTATTCGGCGGCGCCGCTGGCGCAGGCCATGCGGCCCTGGCTGCAGCCGCATGCACCGGTGTACATGGTCGATACGCTGCAGCGCGGCCTGCCATTTTATCTGCGTCGCCAGGTCACTCTGGTGGGCGCGGCGCCCTACGACTTGCTCGACGGTCTGCGCTGGCAGCCGCAGTTGCTGTGGCCGCTGCCCGCGTTCGAGCAGGCCTGGCGTGTGCAGCCGGATGCGCTGGCGGTGATCGCGCCGCAGCGTTTCGCCGCGCTGCTGCTGCACGGCCTGCCGATGCGCGTGATCGCCACCTCGCCGAAGTGGGTGCTGGTGCGCAAACCGCCTGCGGCAGTGGATGCGCCCGGCGCGGGCGCCATGGATAATCGCGCGCCGACTTCCACCACAACCATCCCATGCCCGCACGCTTCCAGGTCCGCCGTTCCGCCATCCACGGCAACGGCGTGTTTGCCCGCCGCGCGCTTGCCGGCGGCAGCCGCGTCCTCGAATACAAGGGCCGGCTGATCACCCACGCCGAAGCCAATGCGCTGTATGAAGGCAGCATCGAGCAGGGCCATACCTTCCTGTTCGATCTCAACGAGCACTACATCATCGACGGCAACCAGGGCGGCAACAGCGCGCGCTGGATCAACCACAGCTGCGCGCCCAACTGTCGCGCCGAGGTGCATGTGGATCAGGACGGCGATGCGCTGCGTGACCGCGTGATCATCGAAGCCCTGCGCGACATCGCGCCCGGCGAGGAGCTCACCTACAACTACGGCATCGTGCTGGACGTGCCGCATACGCCGCGCCTGAAGCGCCTGTGGGCTTGCCGCTGCGGTGCGGCGCAATGCACGGGGACCCTGCTGCAACCCAGGCGGCGCGTGCGGCGTGTGTGAAAGTCAGCATGCATGGACGCGCGCAGGCGCGACGCGACCCGCCCATGCCGTGATGAGCATGCAGCAGCGCCTGATGCAACCGGGCCAGCGGCTCGCGGCGGCGGATTGCGTCGCGCACCTGCTGCCAGGCAGTTCGTGCAGCTGAGCAAACGCGTGCACTGAGTGTTGCGCAGGGCGTCATGCCGGCGCGCGTGACCTGCGCCATGCTTGCGCCTTGTCCGCGTGGAGCCGCGTCATGCAGGAGTTCGCCGACTACGCGCAATACGACGCGCTGGGTCTCGCCGCGCTGCTGGCGCGCGGCGAGGTCAGCGCCGCCGAAGTGCTGCACACCGCGCAATGTCGCGCGGATCGCGCGCAGCCGCGACTCAACGCGCTGGTGCGGCGCATGGACGCCGCGGCCGACGCGACACTGCGCGCGGGCCTGCCCGCAGGCGTGTTCAGCGGCGTGCCGTACCTGCTCAAGGATTTGATGCAGGCCTACGCCGGGGTGCCGATGAGCATGGGCAGCGCGGCGCTGCGCGACTACGTGCCCGCCGAGGATGACGTGCTGGTGCAACGGCTGAAGCGCGCCGGACTGGTGATTTTCGGCAAGACCAACGTGCCCGAGTGGGGCCTGGTGGCCTATACCGAGCCGAAGGCGTTCGGCGCCACGCGCAACCCATGGGACCTCACGCGCACGCCCGGCGGTTCCAGCGGCGGCAGCGCCGCGGCGGTGGCCGCGCGCATCGTGCCGGCCGCCGGCGCCAACGATGGCGGCGGCTCGATCCGCATTCCCGCGGCGTACTGCGGCCTGTTCGGGCTCAAGCCCAGCCGCGGCCGCGTCAGCCCCGGCCCCGAGGACGGCGAGGTGTGGATGGGCGCGGCCTGCGAACACGCGCTCACGCGCAGCGTGCGCGACAGCGCCGCGTTGCTGGATGCCGTGGCGGGTGCGGCACCGGGGGATCCATTCGAGATCGCACCCGCCGGAAGTTTTCTCACCGCCACGCAGGCACCGCCGCCGCGCTTGCGCATCGCCTTCAGCGTGGATTCGCCGCTGCGCACGTCGGTCGCGCGCGACTGCGTGGATGCAGTGCACGCGACCGCGCGCCTGCTCGAATCGCTGGGCCACCACGTCGAGGAGGCCGCGCCGCGCATCGATGGCATGGCCTTGATGCACGCCTATCTGATGCTGTATTTCGGCGAGGTCGCGGCGCAGGCGCGCGAGTTGCGCGCGCTGGTTGCGCACGCACGCGTCGTGCAACTGGAGCCGGCCACGCGCGCGCTGGCGGCGATCGGCGAGGCGATCAGCGCCGGCGAGTACATGCGCAGCCAGCATCGCTGGAATGATTTCGGACGCGCGCTGGGCACACACTTCGCGCAGTACGACCTGTACCTGACCCCGACCACCGCCGATCTGCCGCCGCGCATCGGTGAACTCGCGCCGACGCCGTTGCAGGAACATCTGCTGGCACTGGCCGCACGCCTGCGCGCGGGCGGGTTGCTGCGCCGCCTGGGCATCGTCGAGCAGGTGGCAATGCGCAATCTGGCGCGCACCCCGTTCACGCAGCTGGCCAATCTCACCGGCGTGCCGGCGATGAGCGTGCCGTTGCACTGGAGCGATGCCGGCCTGCCGGTCGGCGTGCAGTTCATGGGCCGATTCGGCAGCGAGACGCTGTTGTTCGCGCTGGCCGCCGAGCTGGAACGCGCGCAGCCCTGGGCGGAACGGGCGCCAGCGGAGTGAATGCGGCACAGACGACAAAACCTGCGCGGCCGCAGGCATCCTGGCGGCTTCCCGGCATCCGGTGCTCCGCTAAACTGGCGTGATGCGTCCGACCCCAGGTTTTTCGTGAGTCCCGACTGGCAGGCCGCGCGCCGCGCCGTGGCCAGGCGCCTGCTGCGCCGCTCCGCGCAGGCCGGGGGTGCTACGCCGATCGATGCGGCGTCGATCACGCGCGTGCTGGTGGCGCGGCCCAATCACCGCCTGGGCAACGTGTTGCTGCTGACGCCCTTGCTGCAGGAACTGGAGCGCGTGTTGCCGCAGGCACGCGTGGACGTGCTGGCTGGACCGCCGTTCGCGGCGTGCCTGCTGCAGGGCTACGCCGCGGTGGATCGCGTGGACACGCTCGGTGCGCGCCCGCTGCACGAGCCGCGTGTGCTGTGGTCGCTGTGGCGCGCTCTGCCGGGGCGCGGTTATACGCTGGCGCTGGACGCGGCCGAACGCTCGCAGTCGGCGCGCTGGGCGGTGACGCGCAGCGCGGCGCGCTGGCGCGTAGGCATGGTCGATGGCGATGCCGCGGGCCTGACCCAGGCCGTGCCCCACGCGGACTGTGGCGTGCACCAGGCGCAGATGCCGGTGCGCATGCTGCGCGTGGCGCTGGGGCTCGATCCCGACGCGCCGCTGCCACCGCTGGCGTTGCGCCTGCGCGCCGATGAGAGCACCGCCGCCGAGGCACGCCTGCGCGCCTTGCTGGGCGCGGCCGATGTCGCCGCGCCGCGTGTCGGAGTGTTCGCCGAGGCCACCGGCGCCAAGCGTTACGACGACGGGTATTGGCAGGCGCTGGTCGCGGCGCTGCGCGCGCGCATGCCGCGCATGCGTCTGGCTGAGATCGTGCCGGCGCATGGCCGTCCCATGCTGCCGCAACTGCCCGGCCTGCACACCGCGCCGCTGCGCGCGGCGGCGGCGCTGTGCGCCAGCTTCGATCTGGTGATCGCGGCCGACTCGGGGCTGATGCATCTGGCGGCGGCTTCCGGCGTGCCGCTGCTGGGCTTGTTCAAGGCGACCGATCCCGCGCGATACGGGCCCTACGGCGCACGCCAGCGCGCACTCGTCACGCCGCATCTCGGGGCGGCGGACATCGCGCGCGCGGCATCCGACTTGCTGCCGCGGGCGTGACGCGTGGGCGACACGGCGGTTGCGCGATGCGGATCAGCTCGGATGCGCGCCCGCGCCGACTCCCGGCGTGCGCTGTCGCTCCAGCTCAACCGCAGCCGGCGAAACCGTCGCTGGCCATCTTGGCTTCGTACGGTGCGGCGACTTGCGCGCCCGGCGTCAGCGCGGCCTTGGCGGTGGCCCATGCGGCTGGCTTCACGCGCAGCAGCCAGCCGTTTTTGTACGGATCGGTGTTGGCCATTTTCGGGTCGGCGATCAGCGCGTCGTTGACCGCGGTGACCTCGGCGTCGAAGGCGATCTTGGCCGGGCCCACCCACTTGCCCGATTCGATGGTGGCGCAGGACTTGCCGGCCTGCACTTCCTTGCCGGCTTTCTTGGGCGTCACCGCCACCAGTTGTCCGGCCATGGCCACGGCCACCTGGGTCATGCCGGCGACCACGCTGCCGTCGGCTTCCTCGCGGTACCACATGTTGTTGGCAACGTCGTAAAACAAATCGTCTGGGAACGAACAACCGCGCACGGTCGACATGGTCAATCTCCTCGTTGGCAGCAGTGGAATGGATCGGCGCGCGAGCCGGGATCGGGTCACGACCCGCGCGCACCGAAACATTGTGGACATACAAGCGGCAGCTAAACAAGTTCGGGTGTCACGCCCGGCGCGACCCGTGCGTGTTGCGGAGCAATAATGCCTACCAGGTCAGCAGACGTCCGGCCGCGGCCAGCGATGGCAGGGCCGCGCTGGGCGTCATCATCGGCACCGGGTAGCCCAGGTCTGCGACGGTCATGCCGAAGAGTTCCAGCGACTGCAGGCAGCCGATGATTTGTACGCCGTTGTCGGTGGCCAGCTTGATGAATCCGGCCACGTTCTTGCCGCCGGGCATGGGAACAATGGATTCGGCCTTGCCCTTGGCCAGCAGTTCGGTGGCCGGGCCGGTGAAATACATCACCACGTTCTGCTCGGCGGCCGCGGCGGTGGCGGCCAGAAAAAACGCCGACGGCAGGCGTTTGGGATTTTCCGCGCCGGTGATCAGGATGATGACCAGATCGGCGGCCGGAGGAGTGGTGGTTTTTGCATCGGACATGATGATCTCCACGACAGGCGCGTTGCGCGCGACACCGGATATGCTGGCGTGCGCCGGCTTCGCCGGTTTTGATCCAGATCAAGTTTGCTGCGCATGACCGCCGAGCAGGATGGGCTCGCCCGCGCCGGGCATTTGCCAAGCGTATCCTGCGCGATCGAGCAGCGCGCCGAAGGCCTGCATGCCGCGCGCGTAATCTCCGTGCACCAGCAGCACGCGCTGCGGCTGTCCGCAGCGCCGCAGCCAGGCCAGCAATTCGCTTTGTCCGGCGTGCGCCGAAAAGCCATTGATGGTGTGGATGCGCGCGCGCACCGCGATGTCGTCGCCGAACAGGCGCACGCTGCGCGCGCCATCGATGATCTCTCGCGCCGGCGTGCCATTGGCGGCGTAGCCGACGAACACGATGCTGTTGTCCGCCTGTCCCAGATTGTGGCGCAGGTGATGGCGCACGCGTCCGCCGCTGGCCATGCCCGAGCCGGCCATGATCACCGCGCCGCCGCGGATCCGGTTGATGGCCATCGAGTCGGCAGTCTCGCGCGTCATGCGCAGACCTGGCAGCTGCATCGGATCGTGTTGCGTCAGCTCTTCGACGAAGCTCGCGCGCAGCGCGTCGCGGTGCGCGAGGAAGATCTCGGTGGCCGAGATCGCCATCGGCGAATCGAGGAACACCGGCAGCGGTTGCGGCAGCGCGCCGGCGCGGATGCCGCTGTACAGCGCGTAGAGGATTTCCTGCGCACGCTCCAGGGCGAAGGTCGGGATGATCACATTGCCGCCGCGCTGCAGGGTGACGGCAACGGCTTGCACCAGCTCGTCCACCGATGCTTGCCACGGACGGTGATCGCGGTCGCCGTAGGTCGTTTCCATGACCACGATGTCGGGCGCGGCAGGCGGTGGCGCAGGATCGTCCAGCAGGGGCCGCCCGGGATTGCCGATATCGCCGGAGAACAGCACGCGCAGGCGCTCGTCGCCATCCTCGATCTCGAGCAGCACCGAAGCCGAGCCGAGGATATGCCCGGCGTTGACGAAGGTGGCGTGGATGCCGCCGGCCACCTCGCGGCGCTCGCCGTAGCGCAGCGGCGCGGCGAACGCGTCGATGCAGCGCAGCGCGTCATTGATGCCATACAGCGGCAACGACACGGTTGCGCTGGCGCGGCTGGCGCGGCGTGCGGCGCGGCGCGCCTGCTCTTCCTGCAGGCCGGCGGCATCGAGTAGCACCAGGCGCGCCAGTTCGCGGGTCGCGTCCGTGCCGTAAATCGCGCCGCGAAAGCCGCGTTGGTGCAGCAGCGGCAGGCGTCCGCAGTGATCCAGATGCGCGTGCGTCAACAACACCGCGTCGATGTACGCCGCATCGAATGCGAAGGCGCCGCTATTGTCTTCCTCCAGTTCGCGGCCGCCCTGGAACAGCCCGCAGTCAACCAGCACGCGCGCGCGTGCGGTCTCGATCAGGTGACAGGAGCCGGTGACCTGCTTGGCGGCGCCGTGACTGGAAAAGCGGATCACGGCGTCGCCAGCATGGTGACGATGCCGTCGGCCAGCAAGCCGGTCAGGTCGATCGGCGTGGCGGCGTGTGCGACGCTGTTGCTGCACATGACGCGTGCCGCGCCGGCGGCGAGGATGGCCGGCAGCGCGTCGCCCGCGCACAGGCCGTGCACGGCCACGCACACCGGCGGCGGCGTGTGCTGCGTGCGCAGGTGTTCGAGCGCGGCGATCAGGGTGCGGCCGGAGCTGATCACATCGTCGATCAGCACCGGCGTGTGCCCTGGCCAGCGCGTCAGGTCGGGCACGCTGATGCGCACCGCGCTGTCGCCCAGCCGGGTCTTGTCCAGTATGACCAGGGGCGCGCCCACGCGGCGCGCGACGTCCTCGGCCCATTGCATGCTTTCGCGATCGGGGCCGAGGATCAGCGGCCGGCTGACGTTGCGCGTGATCCAATCGGCCAGCAGCGGCGCGGCATGCAGGGCGTGCGCGCGCAGCGTGTAGATCTCGCCCAGGTCATGGATGCGGTGCAGATGCGGGTCCACCGTCAGCAGCCAGTCGCAGTGCGCCGACAGCAGGGCCGCATAGACGCGCGCCGAGATCGCCTGACCGGGCGCGAAGCGCGCGTCCTGGCGCATGTAGGCCAGGTACGGCGCCACCAGGCCGATGCGTCGCGTGCCCAGTTCGCGCAGCGTCGCCGCGGCCATCAGCAGCGGCACGGTCTTGGCATCGGGATGATCCAACGTGCAGACCAGCACCGATTCGGCCTCGGGCGCAGGTGGATCGAGGCGCAGCAGCGCTTCACCGTCGGGGAAACGGTGCACCTCGCATGTGGCTACGCGCGCGTCATGTCCGCGCGCGCGAAGCGTTTGCGTGATGCGCGCGGCGGTGGCTTCGTTGCCGGGCAGGGGGTACAGGTTGATCAGGGTCATTGCATCAAGCCTCCACGTGCACGATGTCGGGGTGCCGCTGCACGTAATCCAGCGCATAAGCGAGCTCGCCGCGCGACTCGGCGTGCAGCACGAACAGCGGCTGTTCGCGCGCGATGCGCTCGCCGACGTGCACGCCCAGCCAGAGTCCGGCACAGGGTGCTTGCGGCGCGCCGGCCAGCTTGGCCGCGCGTGCCAGCAGGCGGTTGTCGATGCGCGTCACGCGCCCGTCGCGCAGGGCAGTCAGTGGATGCCGGAACGCCGCGACGCCGGGCTCACGCAGGCCGCCCTGGGCCAGGCAAATGGCCTCGAACTTGCGCCACGCGCGGCCCTCGTCGAGGCAATTGCGCGCCAGCGCATGCGCGGCCTCGCCCTGCGCCAGATCGCCCAGTTCGAGTACCGCCGCGGCCACCTGCAGGGCGCGCTGACGCAGGTCGTCAGGCGCATTGGCGGCGTTGCGCAGCACTGCCAGCACATCGTGCGCCTCCAGCGCCGGGCCGATGCCGCGCCCCACCGGCTGGCTGCCGTCGGTGATCAGACCCTGCACATGCAGACCGACGGCGCGCGCGGTATGGCTGAGCGCGTGCAGCAATGCTTGTGCTTCGGCCTGGCTGCGCACCTTGGCGCTGGGTCCGACCGGGATGTCGATCAGCACGTGCGTCGATCCGGCGGCCACTTTTTTCGACAGCACCGAGGCGACCAGCTGACCCTGACCATCCAGATCGAGCGTGCGTTCGACGCGGATCAGCAAATCATCGGCCGGGCTCAAGTTCATGGCGCCACCCCAGACCATGCAGCCGCCTTCGGACGCGACCACGCGGCGCATGTCCTGCAGACTCAAATCAACGCGCGTGAAGGTTTCCACGGTGTCGGCGGTACCGGCCGGCGAGGTGATCGCGCGCGAGCTGGTCTTGGGCATGAGCAAGCCAAGGCTGGCGGCGATGGCCACCACGATGGGCGTGGTGCGGTTGCCGGGCAGGCCACCGATGCAGTGCTTGTCCACCACGCGCGGATGCGGCCAGTCCAGGCGGCTGCCGGCGTGCACCATGGCGCGGGTCAGGCCGACGACCTCGGCGGCGCGCAGGCGCCGATTGGCGCAGGCCACCAGAAACGCCGCGATCTCCACATTGGACAGGCGCCCGGCCACGATCTCGCCGATGATGGCGTCGAACTGGTTTTCGTTGAGTGCCGCGCCGAAAATCTTGGCGCGTACGTAGCTCATGCTGTCGCTGGGCGGCGCGTTGCGCAGGCGCAGGCGTTCGCCCGCGGCCGGCGCCAGGCGCCGCCACGCCGATTCCGACAGACCCGCCTCATCGGGCGCGAGCAGATCGCCCGTGGTCAGGATGTTGAGCGTGGCGACGATGCTGCGCTGCGCGCCCTGCACCTCGACGCGCGCATGCGCCTCGAAGCCCTCGGCGCGGCATACCGGCGAGTCGGCGCGCAGCACCACCACCGGCTCGTGGTGCGTGTCGATGCCGAGGCGCCGCGCGCGCAGCGGAACCAGGTCGGCAGCGACCGGTTCGGCTGGCGATGACGGGCAGGTGGGCGTGGCCATGACGCGACGAGGCACCGGATGCGGCGGCAGCCCCGATTGTGCGCGTGTGCCGCGTCCGCGTCTTGACCTGCGTCAAGCGCGCCACACGTCCGCGCTCATTGAAACAGCAATTTGTCCACTGTGCCTTCGTCGACGGGCTCGTTGAACAGGCGCCGCACCAGCAGATCGCTGCCCAGCACCTGCGGCGCGAACAGCACATCCGGCTGCACGCGGCGAATCTTGTTCAGATGCTGCGCATCATTGACCGCGGCGATGGTGCGCACGCCCGGCGCCAGCTCCTTGACCGCCAGCACCACGAAGGCGTTCTCGGCGTCGTCCTCGCGCAGGGCGAACACCGCCTTGGCCTGCGCCACGCCGGCCTCGCGCAGCACGCTGTCGCGGGTCGGATCGCCCTCGACGCGATCGGCATCCTCGGGGTAGGGCAGCGGGCGCCCGGGCGCGACGATCACCGTGACCGGCACGTTGCGCAGGCGCAACTGCTGCCACAGCGTCAAGGCCAGACTGGACATGCCGATGATGACGTAATGGTTCTGCCGTTGACTTTTTTGCATGCGGCCCTCCAGCACGCGCTTGATGCTGCCACCAACCAGCGGTCCGATCACCACCGACAGCGTGGTGGCAAACACGGTGATGCCCAGCACGATCAGCGAGACCGTGAACATGCGTGCTTCGACGCTATGCGGAACGATGTCGCCGTAACCCACCGTGGACATGGTGACGATGGAAAAATAGAACGCGCCCGACAGATCGCGGATCGGCGGGTCGAAGCCGGCGCCGAACCACAAGCTGCCAAGCACGCCGTAGGCGAGCAGGCCGCCGACACTGAGCAGCGCGAAGATCGAACTGGCGGCCAGGCTGCTGCGACGGAAGTGGCGCGCGTAGAACAGCAACAGCAGGATCAGCGCCGCGCCGCCGACAAACACCGGGCTGGCGCTGTGCGTTCGCCCCAGCGCCAGCCCGGCGGAGAACAGCGCCAGCAGCAGGCTGATCACCCAGGCCACGCGCGCGCGCGCGAGCAGCGCGAACGCCATCAGGATCAAGCCCAGGCCCAGCAGCATGCGCGGCAGCGCGAGCAGGGTGGCGATCTGCAGCAGCGCCGGGGCGCCGTATTGTTCGAAGCGTTGCCACGCGCCCAGCAGCGGTGCGATCTGCGCGCGCAATTGCAGCGCTCCGATGACGGCAGCCAGCAGCGCCGCCAGGGCCTGCGGGCCGTACTCCTGCCAGCGCGCGCGCAAGCCGCGCAGCGGCGTGGCCAGTTGCGCCTGCAGCTTGCGCCAGTCACGTGCCGCGCCATGCCGCCGCGATGCGGGGGGTGGCGATGCGGATGGCTCGGGTGTGGAGGCTTCGCTCATGGCTTCAGCTTGCCGCAGGCAGCACCTTGCCTGGATTCATCAAGCCCTGCGGATCGAGCGCGCGCTTGACCGCGCGCATCATCTGCAGCGCGACCGGGTCTTTGTAGTGGATCAGCTCGGCGGTTTTCAGCAGGCCGACGCCGTGCTCGGCCGAGAAGCTGCCGCCGACGCGAACCGCCGCATCGTGCAGCAGCGCGTTGCAGGCGTGTTCGTGCTGCGCGCGAAACGCATCCGCATCGGCCTGCACGGGCGCCTGGATGTTGTAGTGCAGATTGCCATCGCCCAGATGCCCGAAGATCACCAGCCGCGCCTGCGGCATCATCTGCGTCAGGCGCGTCGCGGTGTCGGCCACGAATGTGGCCATGTGCGATACCGGCACCGCGATGTCGTGCTTGATGTTGAGTCCCTCGCTGGCCTGCGCCAGCGGGATGTGTTCGCGGATGGCCCACATCGCCTCGGCCTGTGCCAGCGATGCCGCCACGGCGCAATCGAGCGCGGCGCCGGCTTCCAGCGCCGCGCCCAGCACGGTTTCCAGCCGCGCCTGCGCGTGCGCGTCGTCCTCGCTGTCGGACAGCTCGAGCAGCACGAACCAGGGCGCGGCGTCGATCGGCAGTGGCGCGTGCAGCGCCGGGAAGTGCCGTGCCACCAGCCGCAGGCATGCGCTGCTGATCAGCTCGAAGCCGGTGAGGTCGGCGTCCAGCGCGTCGCGCGCGCGATTCAGCAGCGCCACGGCGGCGGCGACGTCGGCCAGCGCCACCCAGGCGGTGCGTCGCGCCGCGGGCTGCGGATAAAGCATCAGGCTGGCGGCGGTGATGATGCCCAGCGTGCCCTCGGCGCCGATCAGCAGATCGCGCAGGTCATAGCCGGTGTTGTCCTTGCGCAGCGTGGACAGCCCGCGCCAGATCTCGCCCTGCGCTGTCACCGCCTCCAACCCCAGACACAGCGCGCGCGCGCTGCCATAACGCAGCACCGCGGTGCCGCCGGCGTTGGTGGACAGCACGCCGCCGATGGTCGCACTGCCCTCGGCGGCCAGACTCAGCGGTAACAGCAAGCCGGCTGCGCGTGCAGCGCGCTGCGCCTCGGCCAGCACGCAGCCGGCCTCGGCCACCAGCACGCGGTCGGCCACGTCGATGCTGCGCACGCGGCGCATGCGCTTGAGCGCGAGAACAATCTGCGTGCCGCTGGCATCCGGCGTGGCGCCGCCGACCAGCCCGGTGTTGCCACCCTGCGGCACGATGGCCACGCCGGCGTCGCGGCACAGGCGCACCACCGCGGCCACCTGTTCGGTTGTGCCCGGCAGCGCCACCGCCCGCGGCACGCCGCGATAGCGCTTGCGCCAATCCTCGGCGTAGCCGGCCATGTCCGCTGGCGCGGCAAGCACGTAGTCGGCGCCCAGCGCCGCACGCAGTGCTGGCAATAGATCAGTCGTGGTCATGTTGCCTTCCGGTCCAACGCGTTCCTGGCTGATTGCAGCGCGGCGGCGGACGCGGGCGCCGCGTCACTGCGCGCACGACGGCAAATGCGGGTTCGTGCCCGCCGCGTCGGCGATACTACCGCGATGGATGCATCCGACGACCTTCTGGCCGATAACCCCCTGGGCGCCGGCGGCGCGCTGGCACAGCACATCGACGGCTTCGTGGCGCGGCCCGCGCAGCAGGCCATGGCTGCAGCGGTAGCCGCGGCACTGGCCGCGCGTGGCGAGTTGCTGGTCGAGGCCGGCACCGGCACCGGCAAGACCTACGCGTATCTGGTGCCGGCGCTGCGCAGCGAAGGTCGCGTGATCATCTCCACCGGCACCAAGGCGCTGCAGGATCAGTTGTTCAAGCGTGATCTGCCGCGCGTGGCGCGGGCGCTGGGGCTGACGCCGCACGCCGCCCTGCTCAAGGGTCGCGCCAATTACCTGTGTCTGCACCGACTGCAGTTGGCGCTGGGCGATGGCCGCGGCGGTGCGCAGGAAACCCACCAGCTCGCGCTGGTGCGGCAATGGTCCGCGGCCACGCGCAGCGGTGATCGCGCCGAACTCGCGGCTGTGCCCGAGGACGCACCGATATGGCCGCGCGTCACTTCCACCACCGAGAACTGCCTGGGCGGCACCTGTCCGCAGTTCGAGGAGTGCTGGCTGGTGAAGGCGCGGCGCGCGGCGCAGGAGGCGCAGATCGTGGTGGTCAACCATCACCTGCTGCTGGCCGATCTGGCGCTGAAGCAGGATGGCTTCGGTGAGATCCTGCCCGGCGCCGCTGCGTTCGTGATGGACGAGGCGCACCAGTTGCCGGAACTGGCCGGACAGTTCTTCACCGAAACGCTCAGTCACCGGCAACTGTCCGATCTGGCGCAGGACTCGCTGGCCGAATGCAGCGGCGTCAGCGGCGCGCTGGCCGCGCTCAGCCCGGTGGTGGATGCCCTGCAGCAGGCGCTGCGCGAGACGCGCCTGGCGCTGGAATCTCTGCCCGAACGCGGTGCTCTGGATGCGCTGGAGGATCCACCGGCGCTGGCGCACGCACTGGAGTCGCTGGCACTGGCGTTGCGCGAGTTCAGCGCCGCGCTGGAAACCCAGGCACCGCGCGCCAAGGGCCTGGCTGCGGTGTACGAACGCACGCAGCGCGCTGGCGAACTTCTGGCACGGCTGCGCGCGCTGGAGTCGCTCGGTGACAGCGTGCGCTGGTATGAGCGCCACGCGCGCGGCTACGCCCTGCATGCCACGCCGCTGGATGTGGCCAAGCCACTGCAGGCGTTACGCGCGCGCATGCCGGCGGCGTGGGTGTATACCTCGGCCACGCTCACCGTGGCCGGGCGCTTCGAGCACCTGATCCAGCGCCTGGGGCTCACGGCGCCGCGCACGCTGCTGCTGCAAAGCCCGTTCGACTACGCGCGCCAGGCGCTGTGCTATCTACCGCCGCGGTTGCCCGAGCCGCAGGCACGCGATTACACCGAGTGCGTGCTGCAAGCGTTGCTGCCGGTGCTGGCCGCATCGCGTGGGCGCGCGTTCCTGCTGTTCACCTCGCACCGCGCGCTCAAGCTCGCCGCCGAGTGGCTGCCCGCGCGCATGCCGTGGCCGCTGTTCGTCCAGGGCAGCGCGCCGCGCCACGAATTGCTCGAGCAATTCCGCGCCAGCGGACATGGCGTGCTGCTCGGCGCCGCCAGCTTCTGGGAGGGCGTGGACGTGGCCGGCGAGGCGCTCAGCGTCGTCGCCATGGACAAACTGCCGTTCGAGGCGCCGGGCGATCCGGTGCTGGAGGCGCGTCTGCGCGCGCTGCGCGAAGCCGGCGAAAACCCATTCGCATCGTGGCAGGTGCCCAACGCGGTGATCGCGTTCAAGCAGGGCGCCGGGCGCCTGATCCGCAGCATCGACGACCGCGGCGTGCTGGTGTTATGCGACCCGCGCCTGAGTGCGCGCGGCTATGGCAAGCTGTTCATGGCCAGTCTGCCGGACATGCCGCGCAGCCAGCGCATCGAAGACGTGCAGGCGTTTTTCGCCGCTGCGCCGGTGACTGCAACGGTGCCCTAAGGTGGAAGCGGGAGTGGAGTTTTTCGTGGTTTACAGCCTTTCCCCCCCCGGGTCCCGCGCATGACGAATCCAGCGCACTCGCCTAAGCTGCGCGCATGATCCTGCTCGCGCTGGAAACCGCCACCGATCAATGTTCCGCCGCGCTGTACCGTGACGGCGCGGTGTACGCGCGCAGCCTGCACGCGCCGCGGCGCCATGCGGAACTACTGCTGCCGTTGCTGGATCAACTGCTGGCCGAAGCCGGCGTGGCGCGCAGCGCCATCGACGCCATCGCATTCGGTCGCGGGCCCGGCTCCTTCACCGGCGTGCGCCTGGCGTTATCGGTGGCGCAAGGCATGGCCTTCGCGCTCGATCGCCCAGTGCTGCCGGTGTCCACGCTGGCGGCGCTGGCACTGGATGCGCCGCGCGACGCACACGACATACTTGCCGTGCTGGACGCGCGCATGGGCGAGGTCTACGTCGGCGCGTTCCGCCGCGTTGGCGACGTTGCGCTGCAGACCCTGGGCGAGGAAACGGTGGGACCCGCCGCGGCGCTGCGCGTGCCCGCAGCGGGTGCGTGGTTTGGCATCGGCAGCGGCTGGGGCGTCTATGCCGAGGCGCTGCGCGTCCGCCTGGGCGACGCCGGGCTGTCCGGTGTGGATGCCGCCGCGCAGCCACAGGCCGCGTCCGTCGCGCGGCTCGCAGCACCCTTGTTCGCCGCGGGTGGCGGTCTGCCTGCCGCGCAGGCTTTGCCTGTCTATCTGCGCGACAAGGTTGCCTTCACCCGAGTCGAGCGCAACCTGGTTTGAGCCTTCAACCGCACTTGCTGTAGCCACAGCTCAGGCAGGTGGCGCAGCCGTCCATGAGCACCATGGCGGGCGTGTTGCACTTGGCGCAGAGGGTGGCGCCGGGTGGATAGCCGGAAGTGTCAGCGCCTACGGCGGCGGATTCGGGCGATTTCAGCGTGGCCTCGTAGGCACTGCGCTTTTCGGCGATCAGCGCGCGCTGCTCGGCGGAAAGCTCGCCGTCCTTGATCATGCCAATGCTTTTCAGGTGCCGCTCGATGATCAGTCCGAGTTCGGCCACGATCGATGGCATGTACACCCCGCCGGGTTTGAAGTAACCACCACGCGGATCGAACACGGCCTTGAGTTCCTCGACCAGGAAGGTGACGTCACCACCCTTGCGGAACACGGCGGACATGATGCGCGTCAGCGCCACGATCCACTGGAAGTGGTCCATGTTCTTCGAGTTGATGAAGATCTCGAAGGGACGCCGCGACTCGTGCGGGGTGCCGGCGTTGAGCACGATGTCGTTGATGGTGACGTACAACGCGTGCTCGAACAGCGGTGATTTGATCTTGTAGGTGGAACCAACCAGCACCTCGGGGCGTTGCAGGCGCTCGTGCATCTGGATCACTTCGGCCTCGGGCACGGCAGGCGCTGCGTTACTGCTGGCGGCATCCGCGCGGGCAACGCTGTAGCTCTTGATCTTGTGGGTGATCTTGATGGTCATGTTGGGTCTGCCGAGTCGCGGATGCGAGGAATCGAGGAATGCGTGATCGAGCGGCGGGGGGGCGCGGTGAGGAGTGCGCGATCACGCGGGGCGCGACAGGCACCGGAAAATGCGCCGCA
The DNA here is from genome assembly GCF_002077135.1 of Metallibacterium scheffleri. Classification (NCBI taxonomy): domain Bacteria; kingdom Pseudomonadati; phylum Pseudomonadota; class Gammaproteobacteria; order Lysobacterales; family Rhodanobacteraceae; genus Metallibacterium; species Metallibacterium scheffleri. The sequence goes on from NZ_LDOS01000002.1 coordinate 184,522, forward strand.
GGCGCCGACTACGGCGCCCGCGGCGGCTTGCGGTTGTTACTTCTTCTTGCTCTTGGCAGTGGACTTTTTGGCGGCCTTCTTGACCGTCTTCTTGGCGGTGGCCTTTTTTGCCGCCGCTTTCTTGACCGCCTTGACGGCCTTCTTCACCGCCTTGACAACTTTCCTGGCGGATTTCTTGACCGTTTTCTTGGCGGCAGTTTTCGGTGTCGCCTTTTTCACGGCTTTTTTCACAGCCTTTTTCACCGATTTGCCGGCGCTGGCCTTCTTCGCGGCGGCCTTTTTCGCAACCGCTTTCTTGGCCACTGGCTTCTTGGCCGCGGCTTTCTTCTTTGCAGCCGGCTTTTTCCTGGCTGGGGTGCCTGCCACAGGCGCAGGCGTTGCGATGACCGGCATGACAGCGGCGGGCATGCCCGTGACGAGGGTCATTTCGGTATTGATGTGTTCGCTTTGCATGACTTCAGCTCCGACAGTGGTTGAACCATGAGACGTGCGGGACGCGGATGCATTCCCTCGGTGCTCAGAACTTGCCGTAATAACCTTCCTTCAACGCATCGAACAGATTGGCGGCGGTGTGCATCTCGCCGTCGTACTCCACTTCCTCATTGCCTTTTGCCTCGACCACGCTACCGTCTTCCAACTCGAAGCGGTAGAGGGTGCTTTCCAGATCCGAATCCTTGACCAGCACACCCTGGAAGGTCGCGGGATTGAAGCGGAACGTCGTGCAGCCCTTCAAGCCCTGCTGGTGGGCGTAGCGGTAGATGTCCTTGAAGTCCTCGTAGGGATACTCGGTGGGAACATTGGCGGTCTTGGATATGGAACTGTCGACCCACTGCTGCGCGGCGGCCTGGATATCGACGTGCTCTTTCGGCGAGATGTCGTCGGCGGCGACGAAATAATCCGGCAGCTTCGACCTGGGATCCTCGCTGCCAGGCATGGCCTCGGCGTTGATCAACGCGCGATAGGCCAGCAGTTCAAAGCTGTAGACCTCGACCTTTTCCTTGCTCTTGCGGCCCTCGCGAATGACGTTGCGCGAGTAATGGTGGGCGAAGCTGGGCTCGATGCCGTTGCTGGCGTTGTTGGCGAGACTGAGCGAGATGGTGCCGGTCGGTGCGATGGAGCTGTGGTGCGTGAAGCGCGCGCCGACCTGCGCAAGTTTTTCCACCAGATCCGGGCGTACTCCGGCGATGCGTTGCATATAATGACTGTATCTCGCGTGCAGCACGCGGCCGGGCACGCTGTCGCCGACCTTGTAGCCGTCGCGCACCATTTCCGGGCGCTGGCGCAACATGGCGCCATTGACCGTGAAGTCCTCCGCAAGGATCGGAGCGGGGCCCTTCTCCTCGGCCAGTTGCAGCGCCACTTCCCAGCCGGCGATGGCCATCTCGCGTGCGACCTCCGCGGTGAAGCGACAGGCATCCGGACTGCCGTAGCGCTGCTTGAGCATGGCCAGCGTGCTGCCGAGGCCAAGAAAGCCCATGCCGTGGCGGCGCTTGCGCTGGATCTCGTGGCGCTGCTGCGGCAACGGCAGGCCGTTGATCTCGACCACGTTGTCGAGCATGCGCGTGAACACGCGCACCACCTCGCGGTACTCGTCCCAGTCGAAGCGCGCCTTGGGTCCGAAGGCGTCGCGCACGAACAGAGTGAGATTGACCGAGCCCAGCAGACACGAACCATAGGGTGGCAGTGGCTGCTCGCCGCACGGATTGGTGGCGCGGATGGCCTCGCACCACCAGTTGTTGTTCATCTCGTTGACGCGATCGATCAGGATGAAGCCCGGTTCGGCGTAGTCGTACGTCGACACCATGATCATGTCCCACAGGTGTCGTGCCTTGACGTGGCCGTAGATCTTGCAGGCCACCATGCCATCCGCGCGGTCGACGTAATTCTCGTGCGTGGGCCACTCGCGCCAGATCACCTGCGCGGGGTCGTCCAGCACGACCTCGTCCTGTTCCTTGACGTGCACCGGGAACAGCAGCGGCCAGTCGGCGTCGTCCGCGACCGCCTGCATGAACGCATCGGTGATCAGCAGCGACAGATTGAACTGGCGCAGGCGACCCGCCTCGCGCTTGGCCCGGATGAATTCGCGCACATCGGGATGGGCCACGTCGAAGGTACCCATCTGCGCGCCGCGGCGACCGCCGGCACTGGATACGGTGAAGCACATCTTGTCGTAGATATCCATGAACGACAGCGGGCCGCTGGTGTAAGCGCCGGCGCCCGAGACATACGCACCCCGCGGGCGCAGCGTGGAAAATTCATAGCCGATGCCGCAGCCAGCCTTCAGTGTCAGCCCGGCCTCGTGCACTTTCTCTAAAATATCGTCCATCGAATCCGTGATGGTGCCCGAGACGGTGCAATTGATGGTGCTGGTAGCGGGCTTGTGCGCCAGCGCGCCGGCGTTGGAGGTGATGCGCCCGGCCGGAATCGCGCCGTGGCGCAGCGCCCACAAAAATCGCTCGCACCAGTGCTCGCGCAATTCCGGCGTGGCCTCAACCTCGCTCAGCGCGCGCGCGATGCGCTGATAGCTGGCGTCGATGTCGGCATCCACCGCCGCGCCCTGCTTTGATTTGAGACGGTACTTCTTGTCCCAGATGTCGAACGAAGCAGGTTGCAACGGAATCGCTGCGGCGTCGGGAAGTGTGGTGGTGGCGCGTGCCGTGCTCATGTGCTGCTGGACTCCTTGTGCATGGCTGCGCGGATTTGACGGTGCGCGCGCAGGCGCGGAATGCGGGCCACGACAGGAAATGCCGAGGCGCGGCGCGGCAGGCGAAGCGGTTGCATTGCCAGCGCACTGCAGGCACGACCGCGCCGACGTGCCGGGCTTGAATTCAAGGCATGTCCTGACATCGTTGAATCCCTCCCGGTGGTCCCGCCGGCTCCCACAGGTTGGGTCGCACTGCAATTGCGACCACAACATCTTGTGGCGAAGCAGGCGGCAAAACTAGCGCCGGCACGCCAAGGTGTCAACGCATTTCTGTGCTGCCGCGCACGTGCTTGCGCCAAGGCTGCGCACACGTCGGGTTGCGTGGCCGCACGTTGCAAAATCCGGACGGCGGGCCGTGATTGCCGACTTGCCGTTTCGAGGCGTACGCCATGCGTGGCTGCCTGTACGCCTGCGCCTGTCAATCCAGCGCCAAGCGATTTCGCGAACCGTGACGTGATGCGTGCATGTGTGTGCCACAGTGCCGATAATCGCCCTGCCTTTTCCAGGGACCACCCGCATGCGTCGCGCCTGTCTGTTGCTGCTGTCATTCTTGTGCACTGCGGTCGCCGCTCAGGCCATCGCCGCGCCGGCCTCGGCCACGCTGCGCTGGCGTGGCGATTTCACCACCGCCCACAGTCTCGCTGATGGCCTTGCCAAGGCCTGGGCGCGCGACGAGGGCGGCAGGCTCGATGTGGATTCGTTCAACACCATCTCCGGCATCGACCAGGCACTCGATGGCAGGGTTGATATCGCGGGCAGCGCGCGGCCGCCGTTTTCCGGACGCCCGCAGGAATCAGGTCTGGTGTTCACCCCGTTGGCCTGGGATGCGCTGGTGCTGATCACCCACCGCGACAATCCGGTGCACAACATCACCTTGCAGCAGCTGTATCAGGTGTACATGGGTTACACCACCAACTGGAGTCAGCTCGGCGGTCCGGACAAGCCGATCAATCTGTACTCCATCGCCAGCCCGCTGGATGGCGTCGAGTTTGACCTGCGCAAGTTCCTGTATGGGCGTGGTGACCAGGAGATCGCGGCGCCGCGCCTGTATCTCAACACACAGCAATTGCAGGTCGCGGTGGGCCTCGACCCCGATGCGCTGGGGGTCAGCGCGTACTCGAATGTCTATCGCAACCCCAGGCTGCAGATGTTGCGCGTCGAAGGCATCAAGCCGGATGCGCGCAGCATCAGCGACGGCACTTATCCGATGCTGGTGCCACTGTATTTCGGCAGCAATCCGAACGATCCGAAGGCGGCCGAGGTGCGCAGATTCATGCGCTTCGCCGAAGGCCCCAGGGGCCAGGCGGTGATCCGTGCGCAGGGCATGATCCCCTACGCCGATGGCGCTGCGCTGGCGGCGGGCGCCGAGACGCGCGCCACCTGGATCGCGCAGCGCCTCGCTGCCGAGCAGAGCGCCGGCAAGATCGCCATGAATGGTCCGCTGGCTGCGCCTGGCGCGACTTACTCGCAAGGCGCCAGCATCGCGCCGACCTCGCCCAGCACGCAGGCGGCGCGAGCGCGCATGCAAGCGCGTGATGCGCTGGACAGGAAAGTGAAGCCGGTGCTGCGGACTGCCGACGCCAGCGAGGGCGGCGGCGGCGAGTGAGACCGCTGCGCGCGCTCAGTCTCGACCTCGACGACACGCTGTGGCCGATCGAACCGGCGATCGCCGCCGCCGAGGCCAGCCTGCACGACTGGTTGCACGCGCACGTACCCGCGGTGGCCGCGGCGTGGCCGCCGCCAGCCATGCGCGAATTGCGCACGCGCATCGCGCGGCATTGCCCCGAGATCGCGCATGATTTCAGCGCGCAGCGCCGCTTGTCTCTGGCGCATGCGCTGCGCGCCTGCGGTGCCGATGAGGCGCAGGCCGAGCCGGCGTTCGAGGCGTTTTTCTCCGCGCGCAATCGCGTGGTGTTTTATGACGACGCGTTGCCGGCGCTGACGCGATTGGCCGCACTGTTGCCGCTGGCCAGCCTGAGCAATGGCAATGCCGATCTCGCGCGCATCGGTATCGATGCGCACTTCGCCGTGCAGGTTTCGGCGCGCGAAGCGGGCGTGGCCAAGCCCGACGCACGCATTTTCACCGCGCTATGCCAGCGCCTGGGCTGCATGCCCGCGCAGGTGCTGCACGTGGGCGACGATCCGTTGCTGGATGTCGCCGGTGCCCGCGCTGCCGGCTTGCAGGCGGCGTGGCTCAATCGCACCGCCAGCGTCTGGCCCGGCCCGGGTCCGATGCCTGCGCTGGTGTTCCGCGATCTTGGCGAACTCGCCGACTGGTGTGCGGCACATCTTGGCGCGGATTAGCATGGCGGTTTGCGTGGCGTGCATCGGCGCAAGTCAGCAGCGCGCGCCACGCGCCATTCCATTCCCTTCCATCGTTTGCGGAGTTGTCCATGTCCAACCTGATCGAAGCGCGCCGCGGCCAGCACGCGGTGCCGATCGAAAGCCTCGACGCCGCAGCGCTGCCGGCCTGTCGCAAACGCCTGACCGCGGCGCAGCGGCACTGGCTGCAGGCCAGTGATTTCAACGCGCGTGCCGGCAGCGTGCTGCTGTTGCCCGATGCCGACGGCAAGCTCGCGCGCGTGCTGGTTGGCGTCGATCGCGAGGAGCCACTGTGGGCGTTGGCTGCGCTGGCGCAGAGCCTGCCCGAGGGTGACTACGCGCTGGCCGCCGAAGGCGTGCTGGGTGACACGCGTCTCGCGGCCCTGGGTTTCGCGCTGGGCGGTTATCGCTACGCGCGTTATCGCAAGGCGCCGCGCGCACCGGCGCGTCTGCTCGTGGCACCGGCGTTGCTGGCCGAACTGCAGCCCCTGCTCGATGCCGCCGCGCAGGTGCGCGATTGGGTCAACACACCCACCGAGGACATGGGTCCGGCCGATCTGGCCGCCGCCGCGCACGCGCTCGGCAAGACGCACGACGCCAAGGTGCGCGAATGGGTCGGCGATGAACTGCTCGCGAACCACTTCCCCACCATCCACGCCGTCGGCCGCGCCAGTCATCGCGCGCCGCGCCTGATCGAATTGCGCTGGGGCAAGCGCAAGCACCCGCACCTGGTGCTGGTGGGCAAGGGCGTGTGCTTCGATACCGGCGGACTCAACCTGAAATCCGGTGACGGCATGCGCTGGATGAAGAAAGACATGGGTGGCGCCGCGCACGCGCTGGCGCTGGCCGGGCTGGTGATGCGGGCCATGCTGCCAGTACGTCTCACTCTGTTGATCCCGGCGGTGGAGAATGCCGTGGCCGGCAACGCGCTGCGTCCGGGCGAGGTCATCACCACGCGCAGCGGGCAGACCGTGGAGATCGACAACACCGATGCCGAGGGTCGCCTGATCCTGTGTGACGCGCTGGCCTACGCCGCCGAGCAGCAGCCGGACCTGATCATCGATTTCGCCACACTCACCGGTGCCGCGCGCGTGGCGCTGGGACCCGACCTGCCGGCGCTGTTCGGCAATCGCCGCGAGTTGCGCGAGGCGGTGCTGGCCGCCGGCGAGGCCGAGCACGATCCGCTGTGGTCGCTGCCGCTGTGGCGTCCGTACCGGCGCATGCTCGATTCGTACTTGGCCGACTTCGCCAACAGTGGCGCCTCGCGCCATGCCGGCGCCATCACCGCCGCGCTGTACCTCGAACGTTTCGTGCCGGACACCACGTCGTGGCTGCACGTGGACGTGTACGCATGGAACGACGCGGATCGCCCCGGCCGGCCGCGTGGCGGCGAGGCACAAAGCCTGCGTGCGTTTTTTGCTTTTCTGCGGCAGCGCTATGCCTAGCCTGTCGGACTTTGGTTGGCCGGGCTGTAAATCCGTCTGTGCGGTCCCTATCCCCGCCGCCGCTTGGCCCACAGAACCGCACTGGCCTTTCCGGGCTCCATGGTCTCGACTCAGTGCGCTACCAGCAGGGGCAGCGGACATTCGCGGAACAGCGCGCGGGTGACGCCGCCGAGGACCATCTCGGTCAGCCGCGAGGTACCCCAGGCGCCCAGCACGATCAGATCGCATTGCAAGGCCTGCGCGCGCGCCAGGATGGCGGGCGCTGGCGCGCCTAGCGCGGCAAGGCGCTCGATCGCGGCATTGATGCCGCGTTGCGCGAACCACGCCGGCAGATCCAGCGGTGGCAGCCAGGCCAGTCCCTCCGGGCCCCGTTCGCGGCTGCCGTCGAGTACATGCACGGCGTCGGCATGGGCCAGCAACGACGCCGCGCCATGCAATGCACGCGCGGATTCCAGGCTGCCGTTCCAGGCGATCAACACGCGCTGGCCGACGCTGGCCGCGCCGGCCGCGGGCACGATCAGTACCGGCTTGGCCGCGGTGAATACCGCGCGCGAGGTACTGCCGAAACCGATCGGCGCATCCTCGCGTGTCTGCGGACGTTGCACGATCAGCAGATCGGCACTGGCCGCGGCCAGGCACAACACCTGCGCCAGGTCGCCCTCGCCGACGCGCCAGTCGCCGTGCAGATCGCGCTGGCGCAACAGTTCCTGCCACCACGCGGTCTTGGCGGCGGCGTGCTTGCGCGCCTGCTCGGCTTCCTGCACCTGCAGCGTGATCGCTTCGGGCACGGCGAACGCCGCGCTGGGCAGGGCCGCGGCAAACACGCCACTGAGCCGCGCCTGCAGGCGCGCGGCCAGGTCCAGGGCCAGATCCAGGGCCGCATGGCGCGTGCCGGGATGGGGAACGTGCACGATGAATTCGAGGGTGGACATGGGCGCACGACTCCGCTGGATGTGAATGGCGTCAACGCCGCGTATGCTTTGCGCATTGCGCTGCGTAGGGTGATGCGGCAAGACTATCGCCCGCGCTGCGTCGCCGCGAGTGCGGTGCTGATGCGTCGTCACGATTCCAAGGAGTGCCTCATGCGTATGCTCACCGCCAGGATTCTGTGCGTCGGTCTGCTGCTGGTTGGCGGCATGGTCGCCATGCCCGCGCAGGCGCGCGATATCAGTTGCCGCATGACCTACAGCCTCAAGGGCTGGTCGCTGTTCTATCAGACCGCGCGCGGCAGCGGTGTGGTCACTTGCGACAATGGGCAGAGCCTGCGCGTGAGCATCGAGACCAAGGGCGGCGGCCTGACCATCGGCAAGTCCGAGATCCACGACGGACACGGTCGCTTCGCCGGTGTGCGCGACATCCGCGACGTGCTCGGCGCCTACGCCACCGCCGAAGCCCACGCCGGCGTGGTCCGCTCCAGCGCCGCGCAGGTGCTGGTCAAGGGCAACGTCACCCTGGCACTGGCCGGCACCGGCGAGGGCTGGGATCTGGGCATCGCCTTCGGCAAGTTCGTGATCAAGGCTGATTGACGCATCGGGTTGGCACGCGTGGAGCTGCATACTTGCCGCGGCGGTTGTCACTGCGGTCGCGTGCGTTTCGAGTGCCAGCTGCCGGTGCAGCCGCTGGTGCTGGAATGCGATTGCTCGATCTGCCGCATGAGCGGTTACTTGCATCTCATCATTCCGGCTGCGCGGTTCCGCCTGCTCAGCGGGGCGGAGGATTTGCGCGAATACCGCTTCAACACTGGCACGGCGCGACGTCTGTTTTGCGCGACCTGTGGCATCAAGAGTTTCTACGTGCCGCGCTCGCACCCGGATGGCATCGACATCAACCTGTGCTGCCTGGACGTCGACAGCGTGCCCGAGTACACGCTGCAGGCCTTCCGCGATACCGAGCGCGAGGCCAGCACCGCCGCGCTGGCGCATCTGAGCGTGCCAGGCCCGCATTGAACCGGCGCAGTTCGTGTCGCGTCGTACAGGTAAGTGATCGCGTGCATTTTCGGCGCCGGAGTTGCCAATGAATAGCCACAATCAGCCCCGTCCCAGCGTACTGAACCTGCATGACGAGCGAGTCAGCATGCTGATTCACGCGCTGGGCATCGCGCTCAGCGGTGCGGGTCTGGTGCTGTTGATCGTGGCTGCGGCTGCACTGGACCAGGTCCGTGCGCTGCTGGCCGTGGTGGTGTTCGGCAGCGCGCTGGTGCTGATGTACAGCGCGTCGACGCTGTACCACGCCGTGCGTGGCGCCGATGCCAAGCGGCGTCTGCGGCGCCTGGATCACGTCGCCATTTATCTGCTGATCGCCGGCACCTATACGCCGTTCACCCTGCTGGCCTTGCGGGGTGCGTGGGGTTGGAGCCTGTTCGCGGCGATCTGGGTGCTGGCGGGCCTTGGCAGCGTGCTGGAGTTCAGCGGTTGGGGGCAGCGTCGCTGGCTGGCGGCGCTGGTCTACGTGGGCATGGGCTGGATCGGCGTGTTCGCGTTTGCGCCACTGCACGCGGTGTTGGCCAGTGGCGGGTTTGCCCTGCTGCTGGCGGGCGGTGTGGCCTACACCCTGGGCGTGCCGTTTTATCTGTGGCGGCGACTGCCGTTTCACCACAGCATCTGGCATGTGTTCGTGCTGGCCGGCAGCGTGCTGCAGTTTCTCGCGGTGCTGCTGTATTTGCTGCCGCTGGCGCGTTGAACACAGCACGGCGGCTGTTTGCGCGCAGCCAAGCGCCCCAGCATGGCAAGTGCGGGCAGCCACCTGGATCAGCAGCAGTACACGGCGGGGTATCGGCGCTTCTGCGGGGCCGCAATGCAAAGATCGGCAACGCGCGCAGCTCAGCGCGATCGCCACGCGCCCGGATAATGCACGCCGGGTTGCGGGCGCTCGCGCAGCACCTCGCGGCGGAAGCGGAACAGCGCGGCCGGACGCCCGCGCGGCGCGCGCGCTTGCGCGCCGGTGGCCTCGACCAGACCGGCGTTCTCGATCAGGCGGCGGAAGTTCTGCGTGTGCAGGCGACGTCCGGTCAGCGCCTCGATCACCTGCTGCATCTGGGTCAGGGTGAAACTCTCGGGCAGCAGCTCGAATACCACCGGGCGATAGCGCAGCTTGCCGCGCATGCGTCCCAGCGCGGTAGCCAGGATGCGGCGGTGATCCTGCACCAATGTGCGACCCAGTCCCGGCGCGCCACCGGCCTCGGCCACCAGCCCGGCTTCCCACAGCAGTTCGTAGCGCTCCAGCGTGTGCTCGGCATCCCATGGCGCGCCATGCAGGCCGAATACCAGTTCCACGCGCTCGCGCCGTTGCGCCATGGCGCCGGCCCAGTGCAGCAGTGCCGGCGCCAGCGCCGCATCAAGCAGGGCCGGGCGCTGCTGGCGCCAGTCCTCCCACGGCAGAAAGGCATACACATCGTGCCAGTGCGCGGCACCTTCGGGCAGGGCTTGCTCGCGCGTCAGCGCGAGGTAGGCGATGCCGATCGTGCGTGGCCGCGCATGACGCAGGAGCGGATCGCGCTGGCGGTCGCCGAAGGTATACAGCTGCTCGACATAGCCGAGCTGGAAACCGCTCGCGCGCTGTACCCACTCACGCAGGCCGCGCTCCAGCGTGGGATGCGCGGCGCTGTCCAGCGGGCCCGCCGGCAGCGCGCAGCCCTCCGCCGTGGTGGTGGTGAGCACGCGCGGTGTAGCTGCGGTCACGGCCAGGATCACCGCTTCCAGGTTGACACCTAACGCATCCGGCATATCCGAAGCACTCCTGCATTGAGCCTACGCCACTGCCAAAGGGAATACCCGCGGCAGGTTCGTGTTGGGCTCAAGCAGAAGTGATGCCAAGCGCGCGTCACACGCCGTGACGATTGACCGATCAGGTCGACGCTGGCGGTGGCGTGCTGTCCACGACGTCTTCTTCTGCGGCGGTGCCACGGTGCAGGGCATCGTGATAGATCGACTGCGGATGGATCGCACGCGAGATGTGATAAGCGGCCAGACACGACAACATCAGTGCTGGTACCAGCTGGTATTCCAGGGTCATCTCGAACACGATCAGGAACGACATCAGCGGTGCGTGCGTGGTCGCTGCCAGGAACGCGCCCATGCCGATCACCGCATACACGATGGGCAGCGAACTGCCCGGCCACAGGGCGTGCGCAGCACTGCCGATCAGCAGGCCGAGCAGCGCGCCGACGAAAATGGTCGGCGTGAACACGCCGCCGACCGCGCCCGAGCCGGTGGTCGCGGCGGTGGCGAGCACCTTGGCGATCAGCACTGCGATCACCAGCGTGACCGGCCACGGCGAATGCAGCACATCGTTGACCACGCTGTAGCCGTTGCCCCAGACCTGCGGATACAGCACTGAAATCAGGCCGACGATGAGCCCGCCCAGTGCCAGTTTCAGCGGCAGGCCCAAACGCAGGCGCGCGGCCAAGCGATGGCCGCCGTCCAGCGTGGCCATGAACAGCGGCGCCAGCGCGCCCAGCGCGGCGCCCATGATCAGGAACAGCGGCAGCTCCCACAGCGTGGCCACGTGCAGTGGCGGGATCATGTACACAGGCTTGTAGCCCAGCACTTGGTGCACGGTGACGTTGCTGATCACCGAGGCCACCATCAGCGGACCGAGGCGGCGGATGGCCAGCGTGCCATAGACGATCTCGGCGATGAAGATCGCACCGGACAATGCCGCGTCGTAGGCCGCGGCGAAACCCGCCGCCGCGCCGCAGGCCAGCAGCAGGCGCAGGTCGTCGCCGTCGAAACGCGCGAGTTGACCGATCCACGAGCCGGTGGCCGCAGCCAGTTGCACCATCGCACCCTCGCGGCCGATCGAGCCGCCGGCACCGATGGTGCACAACGAGGAGGCGCTGCGCAGCAGGGTGCCTTTGACATCCTGGCGACCGTCGCCGATGGCGATGGCTTCCAGATAATCCGGCTGTTTCTTGCCCTTGGCGGCGCGCTGCGCCAGCCACAGGATCGCCCCTGCGGCGATGCCGCCCAGCGCCGGAGTGATGGCGCGGCGCCACGGTGCCAGCATCTCGGCCGCGTGCACCAGGCTGCCCGGATGCTGCGTGGCGAGCCGTTCGGTGAGCGCCATGCCCTCGTGGAACAACACCGTGGCCAGCCCGCCGACCACGCCGATCAGTGCCGCCCACAGCAGCAGCCAGCGGTCATCGCCGTGATAGCCCGGTGCCCGCGTCGAGGCTGGCCCGGCTGTTGCCGGTGCCGGGCGCGCCGGCGCGGCGCCTGCGGAATCGACAGGCGCGCTCACAGGTTCTGGTAGTTCGGACCGCTACCGCCTTCTGGTGCCACCCAGTTGATGATCTGGTAGGGGTCTTTGATGTCGCAGGTCTTGCAGTGCACGCAGTTGGCGGCATTGATCTGCAGGCGCTTGCCGGCCGCGTCAGCGACCATCTCGTAGACACCGGCCGGGCAGAAGCGCGTGCACGGATTGGCGTATTCGGTGGCGCAGCGGCCGACGCAGATGCCGGTGTCGGCCACCTGCAGATGCACCGGCTGGTCCTCGTCGTGCTCGGTGGCGGCGAAGTACACGCTGGCCAGGCGGTCGCGCGGCGGCAGGCTGCGCGGCACGTAGTCGCGTGGCGGTGACTGCTGCGCGTCCACGCGCGCGAGCTGGGCGTGATCGGCGTGATTGCGCAGCGTCCACAGCGAGCGCCCGCCGAGCGCGGTTTCCCAGCCGGCGTTGGCCAGCCCGAGCCACAGCCCCTTGTGAAAACCGGGGCGGATATTGCGCACGCGGCGCAGCTCGCCGACCACGGCGGAGGCGCGCAGGCGCGCATCCCAACCGCTGCTGCCATAGCCCTGCGCGGCAACGTGTTCGGCGGCCAGCATGGCCGAGCGCATGGCCTGGTGCGTGCCCTTGATCTTGGGCACGTTGAGCAGTCCCGCGGCATCGCCGATCAGCAGTGCACCCGGCATCTCGACCTTCGGCAGGGACTGATAGCCGCCTTCGACCAGTGCACGCGCGCCGGCCGAGAGGATCTGTCCGCCATCCAGCAACGGCTGCACGCGCGCGTGCTGCTTGAACTGCTGGAACGCCTCCCATGGCGAGAACATCGGATCGCGGTAGTCCAGGCCGACCACGAAGCCGATCGCCAGACGGTCGCCGTCGAGGTGGTACATGAAGCTGCCGCCGTAGGTTGCCGGGTCCAGCGGCCAGCCCAGCGTGTGCACCACCTTGCCCGGCTCGCCACGGCCAGCCGGCAATTGCCAGAGCTCCTTGAGGCCGATGCCGTAGGTCTGCGGGTCCGCGCCGCGATCCAGGCCGTAGCGCGCGATCAGATGTTTGCTCAGGCTGCCGCGGCAGCCTTCACCCAGTACCGTCAGCGCAGCCTTGATGTCGATGCCTTGCGTGTAGCTGGCCTTGTGGCTGCCATCGCGCGCCACGCCCATATCGCCGATGCGCACGCCGGTCACGGCGCCCTGCGCATCGAACAGCGGTTCGGCGGCGGCGAAGCCGGGATAGATCTCCACGCCCAGCGCCTCGGCCTGCGGCGCCAGCCACGCGCACAACGCGCCCAGGCTGACGATGAAGTTGCCGGCGTTGTGCATCTGCGGCGGGGTCGGCATCCGCAGCGCCTTGCGCGGGTTGCGCAGCCACCAGAACTCGTCGTGCCGCACCGGCACGCAGACCGGCGGCGGCGTCTTGCGCCAGTCCGGCAGCAGCGCGTCCAGCGGCGCCGGCTCGATCACTGCGCCGGACAGGATCTGCGCGCCGACGGCGGCGGCTTTCTCGATCACGCACACACGCGCCTCGGGCTTGAGCTGCTTGAGGCGGATCGCGAACGCCAGTCCGGCCGGACCGGCGCCGACGGTCACCACGTCGTACTCCATCACATCGCGTTCGCTCATGGTCATGCGGCCGGCATTGAAACGTTCGTTTGATTCTCGCGCTTTGCGGCGTGGGCGGCAACGCGCACAATGCGATTTTGCGCGGGGAGCGGCAGGATGAATCAAGACGTGGTCGATGCAACCAGTTCCGGCGTCTGTCAGACGCTCGCCGCACTGGCCTCCGGCAACATCGGCCCGGTCGATGTTGCCGAAGCCTGCCTGCAGCGCGCGCATCGGCTCAATCCGCGACTGGGTGCGTTCGTCGATTTGCGCCAGGCGCTGGTGCGCGAACAGGCGCAGGCCAGCGCGCATCGCCGTCGCGAGCACATACTGGGGCGGCTTGACGGTATCCCCATCGCGATCAAAGACTGCTTCGACATCGCCGGATGGCCAACGCGCGTCGGTTTGCCGCGCGCGGCAGTGGAGATGGCAACCCACGACGCCGCCGCAGTAACGCGACTGCGCGCTGCGGGCGCGGTGCTGATGGGCAAGACCGCGCTCGACGAGGGCCAGCTCGGCGCGCATGGACAGAGCCCGCACTATCCGCCGGTACGGCATCCGTTGCGGCCCACGCATACGCCGGGCGGTTCGTCCAGCGGTGCCGCGGTAGCGGTAGCCAGCGGCATGGCGCTGGCCGCGCTGGGCGCGGATGGCCTGGGCTCGGTGCGCATTCCGGCGAGCTATTGCGGTCTGGTCGCACTCAAGCCGACGCACGGTGAGATTTCCTGCGTCGGCATGACGCCTGGCGCGCGGCGTCTGGATTGCGTGGGCATCCTCGCGCGCGAGGTGCGCGACGCGGTGGTGATGCTGCAGGTGCTGGCCGGCTATGACGCCGAGGATGCGTTCTCGCGCAAGCGCCGCGTCGCCTTCGCATTGCCCGATCTGGAGCCCGGCCGCCTGCGCGTGGGCCTGCTGCCGGATCTGGCCGCGCTCGGCGTGGACGACGCCATGCAGCAGGTGTTTGCACGCGCGCTGGATACGCTGGGCGATCTGCTCGGGCGCTGCCATCGCGTCGATTGCGCGGACTGGGATTTCGCGCGTGCGCGCCGCGCCGGTCTGCTGCTGCTGGAAGCCGAGATGCTGCACACCTTCGCTGCGGATCTGCTGGATGTCGCGCATCCGGTCTCGCCGCGCTTCCGCCACATGCTGGATTACGCGCGTGGCAAGAGCGCCGCCGACTATGTCGCCGCTGATCGCATGCTCGACGCCGCGCGGCTGAAGGCGCGGCGCTTGTTCGCGCAGGTCGATGTGCTGATCACGCCGACCACGCCCAGCGGCGCGTATCCGCTGCAACAGGCCGAGCCCGCCAACGCCGCCGACCTGACCAGCTTCGCCAGCCTGTCCGGCTGCCCCGCAGTGAGCATCCCGATGGGCATGCTGCCCGATGGGCTGCCCGCCGGCTTGCAAATCGTCGGTCCGCCCGGCTCGGATTTGCGCCTGCTCGAGCTGGCCGAGGTGTTCGCCGCCGCGCTGGATACGACGCCCGTGTTCCCCATGGGCAATGATTCCTGAGCCGCGGCCGGCACTGCCGGGTGCAGCGCTGCCGCTACCCGGTGCGCTGCTGCGCCTCGCGCCGGATTTTCTGGCGGCAAGCGAAGCCGACGCGTTACTGGGCGAACTGATGACCGCGATCGCATGGGAGCAGCACCACGTGCGCCTGTTCGGACGCACGCTGCCGGTACCGCGGCTGTCGTGCTGGATCGGTGATGCCGAGGCTGCTTATACGTACTCGCGCATGCGTTTCGCGCCGCGCCCGTGGCCCGCGGCGTTGCTGGCGCTGCGCGCGCGCATGCAACGCGATTGCGCCGCGCGCTTCAATAGCGTGCTGGCCAATCTGTATCGCGATGGCCGTGACGGCATGGGTTGGCATAGCGACGACGAACCCGAACTGGGGGCCGCGCCGCTGATCGCCAGCCTGAGCCTTGGCGCATCGCGGCGGTTTTTGCTGCGCGCGCGCAGCGGGGCCACGCACAGCACGGCGTTCGCACTGACCCACGGCAGCCTGCTGTTGATGGGCGGCGCCTGCCAGCACCTGTATCGCCATGCCGTGCCGCGCACGCGCGCAGCAGTCGCGGCGCGCATCAATCTCACGTTTCGTTGGGTGCAGCCGCGTGACTGAGGCGCGGAGCACACGCCGGTCGCGTCATTGCGGTTTTCGCATTGCCTCGGCAGCGCGCAGTTGGCGCACGGTCCATGCAGCGACGGCGTTTTGCAGGGTAGTGCTGGCAGTGCCGAAAGCCTGCGCGGCGGCGGCGGCCTGATCGCTGCTGGCGACCGCGCTGGCGCTGAAGCGCTGCTGCGCGATCAGTTGCCGCGAGGCGTTGTCGAGCAGGCGCACCTGCAGCGCGATCTGCGCGGCGGCGTGGGCGCCATCCACGCGCAGGCGAAATTCAGCCAGGTCGCTTTGCAAGGTGTAGCGCGTCAGCACGCCACTGTCGGCGGGCACCGCGCGCGTCAGCCCGGCGTCGATCAACGCGCGCAACAGGCGCTGGCGCAGCATCACCGCCGGACGTTCGGCCCAGCGCGCACCCGCGTAAACCTGCAGTTGATCGGGCTGCGGGCTGACCAGCAGCGCGGGGCTGTCCAGCAAGCCTTCGGCACCGGGCAGGGCCACGGCCAGCGAGATCGGCAGAGGCGTGGCGCTGAGCGTGGGCGGCGCGCTCGGCGGCAGCTGAAATACCTCCTGGCTACCGCGCGGGGCGATGACGCTGGCGCAAGCGCCGAGCAGCAGGGTGGCCAGCAACGGCGCGGCGAGGCGGATTCGTCTCATTGCGGGTGGTACTCCCTGGGTGCATCGCGGCCCAGCAGATAGCCGGCCGGGTCAGGACGCAGACGCGCGCCCAGTGCATTGAGCTGGCGCAGGGTCTGCTGCAGTTCGCGCAGCGTCGGCCCCAGTTCGGCCGCGCCCTGGGTGCCGGCGGCAAGGGCGCCTCGATTCTCGGCGATGACCTGCTGCAATTGTGCGCTCATGCGCTGGAACGACTGCAGGCTGGCCTGCGCGCTTTGCATGGTGGCACGACCCTGATCGTTGATCAGCGCGTTGGTGTTGCCGGCGAGCCGATCGACCTGCGCCAGCGTGGCGTTGAGGCGCGTGCTGGCATCTGCCAGTTGCACCAGCGCCGTGCGCAACTGGCCGCGTTCGGTGGCGATCGCCGCGGTGGTTTCGTCGAGATGCTGCAAGGTGCTGCCAAGGCGCTTCACGTTCTGCTCCGAGAGCAATTCCTGCAGGCGCTGCAGCACTTCGTTGGTGTTGGTGGCGATGTCTTCCCCGGAGCTGAGCAGCTTCGACAGCTCGGAATTCTGCGCCACGATCACCGGAATGTGATCATCTTGGCCGCGCAGGCGCGGGCTGCCAGGCGAGCCACCGGTGAGCTGGATGAAGGCCACGCCGGTCAGACCCAGCAGGCCGAGCTTGGCGCCGGTATCCACTTTGACCGGTGTGTCGCCGCCGACCTGGATGCGCGCGATGACCTTGCGCGGATCATGCGGGTCGAGCTTGAGATCAGCCACCTGGCCGACCTTGATGCCGTTGTATTGCACCATGCCGCCCTTGGACAAACCGGTGACCGATTCGTTGAACACTACATCGTAGTAGGCGTAGGCGTGATCGACGCTGCTCTTGCCCAGCCACAACACGAACAGCAGGGCACCCAGCAGTACCGCCAGGGTGAAAGCGCCGATCAACACGTGGTGCGCGCGCGTTTCCATCTCATCTATTCTCCGGCGTTGGCGTGGCCCAGGCCACGTTGGCGGCGCGTCCGCGCGGGCCATGGAAATATTCCTGCACCCACGGATGATCGTAACGCGCAACGGTGGCCAGATCGGCGCAAACCACCACGCGGCGGTCGGCCAGCACGGCCACGCGATCGCAGACCGCGTGCAGCGAATCGAGATCGTGCGTGTTCATGTACACGGTCAGGCCCAGCGCGTCGCGCAGCGTGCGCAGCAGGTGATCGAAGCCGGCGGCGGTGACCGGGTCCAGCCCCGAGGTGGGCTCGTCGAGAAACAGGATTTCCGGATCCAGCGCCAGCGCGCGCGCCAGCGCCGCGCGTTTGCGCATGCCGCCGGACAGCTCGGATGGATATTTGTCGCGTGCGTCCTGTGGCAGACCGGCCAGGGCGATTTTCAGTGTCGCCACACGGCGCGCGTCGCGTGCGCTCAGCGCGGTGTGCTCAAGCAGCGGCACGCAGATGTTGTCGGCCACGCTCAGCGACGAAAACAGCGCGCCGTCCTGAAACAGCACGCCGATGCGGCGTTCGATGGCGATGCGCTGCGGCGATGGCAGCGCATGCAAATCGGCACCCAGCAGACGCACCGTGCCGGCATCGGGGCGACGCAGGCCGATGATCGTGCGCAGCAGCACGGATTTGCCGGTGCCGGAGCCACCGACCACGCCGAGAATTTCGCCGCGCGACACTTGCAGGTCAAGATGCTCGTGCACGACCTGCGCACCAAAGCGCGTGCCCAGATCGCATACCGCGATCGGTGCAACCGTCGTGGCTGCCGGCGCGGCGGGCAACGCGTTCACCAGCCCATCTCCATGAAAAACAGCGCGGCCAAGGCATCGACCATGATCACCACGAAAATCGCCTGCACCACGCTGGAGGTGGTGCGCTCGCCCACCGATTCGGCGCTGCCGGTGACCTTGAAGCCCTCCAGACAACCGATGATGCCGATCAGAAACGCCAGTACGGGGGCCTTGCTCATGCCCACCCAGAA
Source organism: Metallibacterium scheffleri (assembly GCF_002077135.1). NCBI lineage: Bacteria > Pseudomonadati > Pseudomonadota > Gammaproteobacteria > Lysobacterales > Rhodanobacteraceae > Metallibacterium > Metallibacterium scheffleri. The sequence goes on from NZ_LDOS01000002.1 coordinate 202,530, forward strand.
GTAGCTCAGCGGGGTGTCGGCGTGAAACAGCGAAAGAAACATCGCCGGCGGGATGCCGATCACGGTCACGCAGACGATGGCGCCGCCGAGCACGCCGGCCAGCATCGAGATCAGCGTCAGCATCGGCAGACCCAGTATCAGCGCCAGCACGCGCGGCAGCACCAGCACCTCGATCGGGTCCAGTCCGATGGTGCGCAGCGCGTCGATTTCCTCGTGTGACTTCATCGCGCCGAGTTGCGCGGTGAACGCGCTGGCGGTGCGTCCGGCCAGCAGGATCGCCGCCAGCAGCACGCCGAATTCACGCAGGAACGCGAACGACACCAGATCGACGGTAAATACGCTGGCGCCATAGGTGCTGAGCACGGTCGCGCCGAGAAACGCAATCACGGCACCGACCATCAGGGACAGCAACGCCACGATCGGCAGCGCGTCCAGCGTGGTTTGTTCCAGTTGCGCGACCAGCGCGGTCATGCGCCAGCGCCGTGGGCGCAGCATGTTGCGCGCCAGGGTTTCCAACACCAGACCGATGAAACCGAGCAGGGCGCGCAGCTGGCACCAGATGGCCTCGCTGGTGCGCCCGAGTCGCGCCAGCAGTTCGACGAAGCCCAGCCCGTCGCTGCCGGGCGGTGTGTAGGCGAGGATGTCGCTGACCGCGCCGCCGACGGTGCCCAGCAAGGCACGGCGTTCGGGGACGAGGCCGGGCAGCGTGGTGATGACCGCGCGCAGGCGCTCCGGGCCCAGCAGCAGGCTGAGCAGACCGGCCCCCGCGGTGTCCAGCGCACTGAGTGCGCTCAGATCGAGGCGGAAATCAGCGCCGAGTGTCCTGCGCGCAGGCTGCATCTGCTGCTCGATGGCGGCGAAATGCGCCAGCGTCCATGCGCCGGATACGCGCAGCGTCATGCTGCCATCGCCGTCGGCGAGCAAGTCGACGCGACCGGGGACATCAGTCGAACTCATGGATGCGAGATTAGCAGTTCGCTCGCGCTGGCCTGGTCGCGGCATCCGGGTCACCGCATCAGGATCGAGCATCCACAATGGCGGGCTGCATTCCGCTTGTCGGCTTTGTATATCCTTTCATCTGAAAATTAATATTTACAATTACATAAACGTATAGTTTTGCGCGCGTACAACCGAACCGGGGGCAACGCCCATGGGACGTCGAGTCGGTGCAACGATCCGCCTGGAGTGCGGGTTTTCGATGGTGGAGCTGCTGATTGCGCTGGCCATCCTGGCGGTGCTGGTCAGCTTGGCCGTGCCCGGCATGCGCACGTTGCTGGTCAGTCGGCAGGTGACCGGCGCCCGCAACGACCTGCTGGCCGATCTGCAGACCGCGCGCACCCTGGCGATCAGCCGCACGCAACGGGTCGGCGTGGTCGCCAGCGGTGGCCATTGGCAGGATGGCTGGCAGATCCAGCCGGATGGCACGCCGTCCGCGGCGAGCTACAGCGCGGCCAGCGCTACGCCACTGCACGCGCATGAAGCACTGGGCGCCGGGTTCACCGCCGCCATGGATCGCGGCGGCGCGATCGATCGCGTGGTGTTCGCGCGGGATGGCAGCGTGTACGACACCGCCAGCAAGGCGCGCGCCAGCGACGACACGACCTTCGGCGTGTGCAAGCCCGCTGGCGCGAGCGCGCAGGCAATGGTGCTGGTCGTGCACGCCTCGGGGCAGATGGAGTCCTACCGCGACCGCCGCGTGAGCGGAGCGAGCTGCCCATGAACACGCATGCCGTGCAACGCGCGAACGGCTTCAGCCTGGTCGAGGTGCTGGTCGCGGTGCTGATCTTCAGCCTCGGCCTGCTCGGCATGGCCGCACTGCTGGTGGTGGCCACGCAGTCCAGCCACGCCTCGTATTTGCGCACGCAGGTCGGCTTCCTGGCCGAACAGATGGCCAACCGCATGCGCGCGAATCCGCAGGGCGTGTGGTCCGGACACTACGACAGCGCCGTGTATCCGGTCAGCGGGACGCCGCCGGTTTGCGACAGCGCCGCCGGTTGCTCGCCGGCGCAGGTCGCGCAGCGCGACCGGATCCTGTGGAGCCGCCAGTTGCAGCAGTTCCTGCCCGCCGGCGTCAGCGCGGCGCTGCAGTGCACGCAGCCGGCGGGCGGTCCCGCGATCAGTGCGGCGCAATTCGCCTACCGCCCGCCCTATGCGGGCACCTGTTCGATGACCGTTACCTGGACCGAAGCCGCGTTGGCGCGCGGCGCCATGCCCGGCGCACAAACCTTTGCCTGGGTTTTCCAGCCATGACGCCGCGCCGTGATGGTGGCACCGGGTTCACCCTGGTCGAACTGATGATCGCGCTGGCGCTGGGTCTGCTGGTGACCGCCGGCATCATCAGCGTGTTCGTTGCCACCAGCAAGGCCGGCAACGTGCAGACACAGATGGCGCGGCTGCAGGAGGAAGGTCGCTACGCCATGGGCCAGATCGGCAGCGATCTGAGCATGGCCGCCGGCCTCTACGGCGCCAACACCGGCGGTCTGGCCACGCAGGAAACCTACGGCTACATGGATGGACTGCGCAGCCCCACGGCGTATGTGCAGTACGCCAGCCTGGGCCTGCCCGACAACGCGGTGATACTGGCCAATCCGCCCGCGGCGCCGTATCCGCTGCCCTCGCGCATCTACGTCAGCGGCTACGAGTGCAGTACCGCCGCATGCATGCCCGCCGTGCCGATTGCGGTCGCGCCGGCGATGGGCACGGCGGCGGGCAATCGCGTGCCGGGTGCCGATGTGCTGACCGTGCGCTATGTCAGCGGCCGTGGCTGGTCGGTGGTCGAGGGTGGCTCGGCGCAGGACTGCGACGCGACCAACAATCTCACCTCGCTCAGCATCGCCACGCAGACCGGCGATGCACCCCTGTCGAGTTTCCAGACGGGTGATCTGGCGCTGCTCACCGACGGCTCCGCCGCGGCGGTGTTCAAGGTCACGCGCGCCGGTGGCGTGTTCACCCCGGCCAGCGATTTTCCGGGCCATGCACCCGGTTGCGTCGATACGCAGACCGATGCGCGCCTGTTCAACTTCACGCGCGACTTCACCACCGTGACCTATTACCTGCAGTTGCTGGCCGACAGCAATCCGGATGCGCCGGCCGGGCATCGGGTCGCCGCGCTGATGCGCAAGGTGAATGGCGGTGCGGCCGAGGAAATCGCGCGTGGCGTCGAGCGCCTGGATTTCCGCTACGTGATCGAAAACGCCAGCGGCGGCGTGAGCGTGCTGGGTGCCGCCAGCGTGGCGGCGGGTACCGATGGTTCCGGCAACGCCATCGCCTGCCCGGTGCAGCCTGACCTGAGTGCCTTCACCGGCGCCACGCTGACCGAGCTGCAGCAGGGCTGTCTGTGGCGCGCCCTGCGTGCCATCGAAGTGCACGCCCTGGTCGCCAATGCCACGCTGCTGCCCACGCTCAGCGCCGGCGAGCTGGCCTACCGTTACTCCTGCGACGGCAGCGCCGCATGCGCCAATACCGGCGCCGCGCAGGTGCCCACCGCGCTCACCACGCCGCTGCCCAACGGCCTCGACAAACGCATGCTGCGGCGCGAATTCGTCGGCCTGTACAGCGTACGCAACTACAACCCGTGATGGTCATGTCCATGCGCATCCGCCAGCCGATCGTTTCCGCCATGCCGCCCCGTCCGCGCGGCGCGGCGCTGATGGTGGCGCTGGTGTTCATGCTGCTGCTGGCGATCCTCGCCATCGGCGCCATGCGCAGCGCCGTGCTGCAGGAGAAGATGGTCGGCGCGGTGCGCAACCAGCAACTCGCGGGCATGGGCGCCGAGTCGGCGCTGCGCGCCGCCGAGTTCCGCCTGTGGTCGGCCAGCATCAGCGCGCAGCCGGTCATCTGCGGCGCAGCCGCGCTGGGCGGCTGCTTCAGCTATGTCGCCGGTCAGCCCAATGCCGCGGTACAGGCCTTCGTCGCTGCCAGCGGCTGGTACAGCGCCGGCGGCACCAGCTATGCGACGCAGGACATGACGACGCTCGCCGGCACGCAGGTCACCGCGCGGCTCGCCGTGAACCCGGTATTCCTGATCGAGGATCTTGGCATCGAGACGCCGCCTGGCCTCGGCCCGGCACGCGAATCCGGCGCCACCGGCCCCAAAACCGGCCCGGGCAGCACCGACAAACATCTGTATCGCATCACCGCGCGCAGCACCGGCGGCAACGCCAACAGCCTGCGCGTGGTGCAGAGCACCTTTGCCGCCAAGAGCAACTGAGGACCACGCCATGCGCCAGCGTCCCCGCACCGGCCACGCACACGTTGTCTTCACGCTTGCGCTGCTGCTTACGCTCGGTGCGGGTCTGCGCAGCGCGCCCGCGCTGGCTGCCGTGTATTACACCGTGGACCTCAGCACCACGCCGCCGGATCTGACCAAGGGCGTCGATCCGAATATCGCCGTCACCTTTGATGACTCCGGTTCGATGAGCCTGGACTACATGGGCGACAACCGCCCTTTCGACAATGCCGGGTGGGGTTCCGCGCCATGGCGCTGCGCGGGTGTCATCGATCCGCGTGTCACCGCCGCGGGCGACCTGCGCGCCCATGCCATGAATGGCGTGTACTACAACCCCAACGTACAGTATCTGCCGCCGCTGTACGCGGACGGCACGGTGTTTCCGAATGCCGATGCCAGCCTGGTCGCGGTCTGGCGCGACGGCATTCTCAGGAACCGACCGCTTGCCGCCGCCGATCCGGGCACGACCGATTTCACCCGCGCATGGCAATGCGCCAATGGCCTGGCCAATCCGGTGGGCACGGGACCGTTCTACTGGCGCCTCAAGGCCGGGGTGGATATCGGCACGCCGGTCGCGGTCAACACCGCTGCGCTCTACGACGCGGCCAACTGGGAGGCGATCGCGGTACCCGCCAGCGAGTACCAGAACTGGGCCAACTGGTGGGCGTACTACCGCACGCGCAATCTGATGACGCGCACGGCGCTGTCGCGGGTGTTCGGCGGCCTGGGTGACAACATCCGCGTGGTCTTCCAGAACATCAACAGCAACACGGCTACGTATCCATGGCTGGCGAAAAACGTCACTACGCTGGGTGCATTCAGCGGCGCCGTGCGCAGCGGATTTTTCAACTGGGTCTACCAGGTGCCGGCTAGCGGCAGCACGCCCGATCGTGCCGCGACGATTCGCGCGGGCGAGTTTTTCACCGGTGGCGCCGGCAGCGTCCAGTTCACCAGCGCGGACCCGTACTGGAACGGCCTGAGCGGCGCGGACAAGGCCGACCTGACCTGCCGGCAGAACTTTCACATGCTGGTCACCGATGGTTACTGGAACGAAACCGATCCAAACTTGCCGAGTGGCTATTTCAACGGCGAAGCCTCGCGCATGCTGCCCGACGCCACCGCCTACAACGCCGGCGCTGCCACCAGCCGGATTTTTTCCGAGGTCGGTGGCGCACCCTACGATTCATCGCTGGCCAACATCGCTTTTTATTACTGGGCCAGCGACTTGCGCGCCGATCTGGCCAACAACGTGCCGGCGTATTTTCCCGACAAGACCACCGGCGTCACTGGCGCACCGGTGACCGGCGTGATCAGCAACCCGGCCGCGATTCCCGAGATCTACTACAACCCCGCCAACGACCCGGCCAGCTGGCAGCACGTGGTGCAGTTCATGGTCACCCTCGGCGTGGCCGGCACGTTGAACTATCCGCTGGATTTCACCGCGTTGCGCACCGGCGCGCGGACCTGGCCGCGTCCGCTCAACAACGCCGCGTCCGCGGTGGACGACACCTGGCATGCCTCGGTCAACGGTCGCGGCGATTACTTCAGCGCCTCCGATCCGGGCGAACTGGTCAGCAAGCTGCAGGACATCATCGACAGCATCATCGCGCGGCGCAGCTCCAGCACGGCCAGCAGCCTCAGCACCGCGGTGCTCACAGTGAACACGGTGAGCTACAGCACCGGCTATGACTCCAGCGACTGGAGCGGCACCGCCACCGCGCGCATGGTCGATGCCGATACCGGTTTGTTCGGCAACACGCTGTGGGATGCCGGCTGCAAGTTGAGTGGCGGCTTCTGCGTGGCCACGGGCACCAACCTGGGCGCGGGGCGCGATCCGGATACGCGCGTGATCCTGACCGCGCAAGGCACCGGTGCCGGACAAGGCATCGCCTTCCGCTGGGCGGCGTTGCCGACGACACTGCAGAGCCTGCTCGACCAGGACGAGAACGGCGTCAGCGATGGCCACGGCAGCGCGCGGCTGGATTTCCTGCGCGGCGATCGCGGCAACGAGGGCGTCCTGTTCCATCGCCGCGGCTCGGTACTGGGTGCGGTGGTCAACTCGCAGGCGCTGTACGTGGCCGCTCCGGACAGCGGCTACCGCGACACGTTTCCCGCCGGCACGCCCGAGCAGGTCGCGGCGGCCGCCGGCACGACCTACGAGCAATTCGTTTTCGACCATCGTAACCGCGCGCCGACCATCTACCTCGGCGCCAACGACGGCATGCTGCATGCGATCGACGCCACCGCCACGACCGCCGGCGGCAGCGAGCGCTGGGCCTACGTGCCGTACACGCTGTACCCGACATTGAGCAAGATCAGCGCCATGAACGACACGTTGCAGCCCATGGTGGATGCCACGCCGATCGAGCGCGATGTGTTCTTCGGCGGGGCCTGGCACACGATCCTCGTCGGTGGACTGCGTCTCGGCGGGCGCGGCATCTACGCGCTGGACATCACCAGCCCGACCGCCAGCGAGGCCAGCCCGGGTGCCAAGGTGCTGTGGGAGTTCAGCCACGCGTCCAGCGGTGGCGCCGACCTTGCCTACACGTATGCTCAGCCCAACGTCGCGCGCCTGGCCAACGGCAAGTGGGTGGTGCTGGTACCCGTGGGCTATTTTCCCCACGGCAGCATGGCGCCGGCCGCCAGCAACAGCTACAGCAGCCTGTTCGTGCTGGATGCGCAGACCGGCACGCTGATCCGCCAGATCAAGACCTCCAGTGCGCCGCAAACCGCCGTGCTCAGCTACGGCCTGGCCGCGCCGGTGCTGGGCGACTACCAGAACGACCAGATCGACGACGTGGCGTTCGCCGGTGACATCCAGGGCAACCTGTGGCGCTTCGATCTGTCCGCTGCCAACCCGGCCAACTGGAGCGTCGACCTGATATTCAAGCCGCTGACGCCGGGCGCGCGTCCGATCACCGTCATGCCGCGTCTGTTTGCGGACGTGTTCACGCGTAAGTTCGATGTCGTGTTCGGCACCGGCAAGTACCTGGGCCTGAGCGATCGCACCAACGCCGGCGTACCCACGCAGGCAATCTATGGCGTGCGCGAGTATGGTGCCGCCGCGCCCGCGTACCCCATCACCGACAGCCAGCTGGTGCTGCAGGATCTGGGCACGCTCGCCAATGGCGCGCGCGTGCTCACCGACCTGCCGGTCACGGCGGATCATCGCGGCTGGTATTTCCTGCTGGACAGCGCGCCCGGCGAGCGCAGCGTGGTCAGCCCCGTCGCACTGTTCAACACCAACCGCGCCGTTCTGGCCACGTTGATCCCCGGCGGCAGCGATCCCTGCAATCCCAGCCGTCAAGGCGCAGTGATGGTGATCGATGCCGCCAATGGTGGTGCCAGTGCGGGGCTCGCATCACTGGCCCTCGGATTCGACGTGCCATCCGGCTACGCCGTGGCCGGCATCAGCGTGGGCAATCCTCCCGCGGCGGGCGCGTTGCCGGTGGCCACGCGTGTCGGTGGCGGCAATCTCATGCTGCCCGGCATCCTGCTGCCCGGCGGCAGCACCTTCCAGTTTTCTGACAGCTACTGGCGGCGCCGTTCCTGGCGCGTGCTGCAACAGGGGCAATGAGCATGACCATGACCAACGCATCCCGGGAACAGCCGCCGTGCCGCGCGCACGGTTTCACCCTCATCGAGCTGATGATCGTGGTGGTGATCATCGCCATCCTCGCCGCCATCGCCATCCCCAGCTATCGCAACCATGTGCTGCGCACGCAGCGCACCGACGGCAAGGATTTGCTGCTGCGCCTCGCCCTGGCGCAGGAGCGCTACTACACCGCCAACAACCGCTACACCGCGACGTTTGCCGATCTGGCGCAGGCATCCAGTTCCGAGCACGGCTACTACGTGGCGCAGGTCGCCACTGCCCGTTCCAGTCTGGCCTACACCCTGACCGCGGTGCCACAAGCCGATCAGGTCAGTGATGCCTGCGGTGATCTCACCCTCGACAACACCGGCGTCAAGGCCTATTCCGGCAACACCGGCAACGGCCCCTGCTGGTAGCGCGCCCGGCGCGACGCATGCGCACGGCATCCGTGCGTTCTTGTCGCTGCATGCATCCGTGCGTACACTACGCGACCTTTCGCCGGAGTAGCTCAGTTGGTAGAGCGGCGCATTCGTAATGCGTAGGTCGTAGGTTCGACTCCTATCTCCGGCACCACCAACACTTCCTGGCACGTCCGCGGAAGTCCAGAAACCCGGCTGAAATCCAGCTTGATGCTCGCCCGGGAAAATCGAATGAAGCTGCTCGTCGGTTTCCTCGTAATCATTTTGGCCCCCCCGGCGTGTTCGTGCTGGCTTTTGCCGCAACGGTCTGGGGTTGTGGCGCTGGAAAGGAAATCGCACAGGCCTGCCTGCTGAGCGTCGGGGTGTGGCCGTGCGCAAATGGCCCGGTTGGAGGCGTGTAGGTGGCCGTGAACTGATTGGGTACCGTGTAGCTGTAGCCGGTCAGGTTGCCCTCGGCGTCGTAACTCTGATTCGTCGTCGCGCTGGCCAGGCTGAGCTGGCCGAAGTTGGCGCTTCCGGGCGCCGGCAGCGGGCTCGGCACCGTCTCCTCGTCGGCCACCGTGAGCGTGCCATTGAGGATTTTCTGTTCGGCCAATTGATACCAAGGCGTTCCGCCCGTGGGCCGCGCGTAGCTGGCCTGCGCGGTCACCTGCCCATCGGCGCTGTACGCCGTGTCCTGCGCCGACATCAGCCAGCCGCCCACGTTGACCGTGATCCAGATCGCCTCGCCGGAATCGTAGTATTTCTCCGTGGTGCCATTCATGAAGTACTGCGCCGTCGCCAGCAGGTGGCCGGCGGCGTCGTACTGCTGCGTCGACTCGATGCCGTTGTCCGTCTGCCCCGCCGTCAGATCCACCTGATACCACGTTCCAGTGCGCTCGCCGCGCAGGTCGTAACTGAAACGCTGCGCCATCAGATCAGTGCCGCTGTTGCCACCGATCGTCTCCACGCTGACCACGTTGCCGGCCGCGTCGTAGCTGTTCTCGTAGCTCGGCGCAGCACCTGCAGGATTGCCCAGCACGATGGAACCGTTGACCAGTTGACCGTTCGCGATGACTACCCGGTTGTCGGCGTCGTAGGTGAACACGTTTCAGCGCGCCGCGCGGCTTATGGGTGACCACCTCCGCTGTCGGAGGATGACGGGGACAAACCCGGCGGAGGAGGTAAGACAACGAATCCCTTCGGGCGCGGCGTGGGCCGATAGCCCTTAGTTGCAAGCATCTGCAGAACCTTCAATCTCGCAGCGGCAACTGGTGTGCCAGGCGGTACTCCACGCGCGTCCACGCCATTTGCAAGATCTTGCAGGTTGTAGTCGTACCCATGCCTCAAGAGCATTTCGACCACATCGAACTTGGCCAGCGCTGCAGCATCCGTGGCAGCTGTGCTGCTGCCATCGTAACGCTCGTTAACGTCTGCGCCATGTTCGAGCAGGAGCTTCACGTTTTGCATTCGATCCTGTTCGATCGCAGCTGAGAGCGCTAGCTCGAATCCACCTGCCGCCTTGATATTTGGATCGCCACCATGGGCCAGCACCATCGGCAGCCACCGCGGATCGCTGCTTTCTGCTGCGAGCCACGTCGCCGACATGTCGCCGCTCTGTTTCATCTTGAAATTCGGATTGGCGCCTAACCGCAGCAACCGTTCTGCACCCCCGTGGTTGTGGCACTCCATGGTCCAGATCAGCACCGTCATATCCCGATAGCCAGTCGCGTTGACGCTGGCCCCTTGCTTCACCAAGGTATCGATCTTGTGGATGTCGCCCGCACAGGCCGCATTCACCAGTGCCAAGGTCTGCGGGTCGGCAAATACGTCGCTCGCGGACTTGCCGCCGATCACCACTTGGCTGCACCCCACTGTCTGCATGATCATCGTCATCAACCCCAGGGCAAGCAACGAGCGCCACCGTTTCATCTGGAGACTCATGGTCCCGTCCCTCCGTTCGAGGCGCCTTGCAACTGCGTCAGGCGGTAGTTGAGCGCGAGTGCAACCGACATGATCGAGTGCTGCGCCAGCATCTCGACAGGATTGTAATCCTCGTACCAGGGAATCGGCGTGCCGTTGCTGGACACCGGCGTCAATGCAATGCGCGTGCCCTCGGCACTGGGCGCCTGCAGCGCCGGCAAGGGCGGAAGGCCGCTGTATAGTAGCGCCGCATCCAGCGCCGGCACGATCACCGGACTGTCGTCCTGCAACGTGGACAGAATCTCGTGATTGTCGTAGTAGGCACTGACCAGTTGCGGCAACTGCTGTACGTATTGAGCATTTGCGCGCGCAAACGTCGCTGCATTCACCCCCGCTGCGTTGAAGGTGTAGGCCGGCAGCCCGGTGATGGCGGACTGCAGCGTGGCCAGTCCGCCACCCAGCGAGTGGCCCGTGAAGACGACGTTGACACCGCTCGTGCCTTCCAACTTTGCAACAGCATTCGCCACCTTCGCCGCCTCGTCATACTGCTGCGAATCAGCGCCAAAGACCTGCTCGAAATTATTCCTCCAGTCCGGTCCCCACAGCCCACCCTGAGTGCCGCGGTCGGCGATGATGTAGTTCTGATACAGCGGGCTCTGCTTGCCCTTGTCGGCGTACACCGCCGCGAAGAACCTGGATGCCGGATCAGCCCAGCCAAACGCGCGCGTTGCGGAACAAGCGCAGCCAGGGCGAGTCCTCGGTCCAGCGCTCGGGGCGCCAGCTCATCTGCACGCTGCGGAACACGCGCTCGGGGTGCGGCATCAGCGCCAGCACGCGGCCGTCGGCGGCGTGGAAGCCGGTGAGACCTGCGGGCGAGCCGTTGGGGTTGAGCGGATAGGACTCGGTGGGCTTGCCGCGGTTGTCCACATAGCGCAGACAGGCGCCACGTGGTTTTTCGCCGTCGGGCCACATCGCGCGGCCTTCGCCGTGCGCCACCACCACCGGAATGCGCGAGCCGGCCATGCCGGCGAGGAAAATCGAGGGTGAATCCATGACTTCCAGGGTGACCAGGCGCGCTTCGTATTGTTCGGACGTGTTGCGGCGGAAATGCGGCCAGGCCTCGGCGCCGGGGATCAGGGTTTTCAGCTCGGACAGCATCTGGCAACCGTTGCACACGCCCAGCACGAAGTGATCGGGGTCGGCGATGAAGCTCTGGAACTGCTCGCGCAATGCCGCGTTGTAGCGGATCGACGCGGCCCAGCCGCGGCCGGCGCCGAGGACGTCGCCATAGGAGAATCCACCGCAGGCGGCGAAGCCCGTGAAGTCGGCGAGCGTACGGCGCCCGGACTGGAGGTCGCTCATGTGCACATCCACCGCCTCGAAACCGGCGCGGGTGAAAGCGGCGGCCATCTCGACCTCGCCATTCACGCCTTGCTCGCGCAGGATCGCCACGCGCGGCCGTGCGCCGCTGGCGATGAACGGCGCGGCGATGTCCGCGCCCGGCTCGAAGCCGAGCTTCGGGCTCAGGCCCGGATCGACATCGTCGATGCGCCAGGCGCGCTCGGCGTCGGCGCTGGCCGGGTTGTCGCGCAGACGCTGCATGGCGTGGCTGGTTTCCTGCCAGGCGCTGAGCCATTGCGTCCAGTTGCCGCGCGCTACGGTTTCGCTGCCGAGGAACAGCTTGATGCCCAGCTTCTCGCGCGGCTCGCCGATGCGGTGCAGAACCTTGTCCAGGCCGTGGCTGAGTGCCAGCGCCTGCAGGCGTTCGCGGTCGGCCCGGCGTGCTTGCAGCACCGCGCCCAGTTCCTCGTTGAACAGTGCGCGCAGCGTGGCCTCGCCCCAGCCATCCAGCTGGACGGTGAAGCCGCAGTGGCCGGCGAAGGCCATTTCCAGCAGGGTGACGATCAAGCCGCCGTCGCTGCGGTCGTGATAGGCGAGCAGCAGGCCCTGCGCGTTGGCCTGTTGCACGAAGGCGAACAGCGCGCGCAGCGTGGCCGGATCGTCCACATCCGGGGCCAGACCGCCGCCGCGGTTGAACACCTGCACCAGGATCGACTCGCCGAGGCGGTCGCGACCGGCGCCGAGATCCAGCAGCCACAGATCGCTGTCGCCCTGATCGAGGCGCAACTGCGGGGTCAGCGCGCGGCGCACGTCGGTGACGCGCGCGAACGCACTGACCACCAGCGATACCGGCGCCACGGTGCGCTGCGCGCCGAGCTCGGCATCGTCCCAGCGCGTCTGCATGGACAGCGAGTCCTTGCCCACCGGGATGGAAATATCCAGTGCCTGCGCCAGCGTGCTGGCGGCGGCCACGGCATCGAACAGGCGCGCGTCCTCGCCGGGGTGATCGACCGCCGCCATCCAGTTGGCTGACAGGCGCACCTCGCCGATCTCGCCGATGGGCGCGGCGGCGAGGTTGGTCAGCGCCTCGCCGATGGCCATGCGCGCAGATTCGGCGCCGCCGATCAAGGCCAGCGGCGTGCGTTCGCCCACGGCCATGGCTTCGCCGGCATAGCCTTCGAAATCGATCAGACTCAGCGCGCAATCGGCCACCGGCACCTGCCAGGGACCGACCATCGGATCGCGCGCGCACAGACCGCCGACACTGCGGTCGCCGATGGTGATCAGGAACGACTTGCTGCCCACGCTGGGATGCCGCAGCACGCGCGTGATGGCTTCCTCCAGCCCGATGCCGGACAGATCCGGCACCACGTCCACGCGCGGCTTGATGCGCTGCGCGTCACGCTGCATGCGCGGCGCTTTGCCCAGCAGCATTGGCAGCGGCATGTCCGCCACGTCCAGCGCGGCGCCGCCGCGGCTGTCGCGCACGCGCAATTGCTGCGCGGCGGTGGCGGTGCCGAGCTGCGCCACCGGGCAGCGTTCGCGCGCGCAGATCGCCAGAAGCTGGTCGAGCTGATCCGGGCGTACGCCCAGCACGTAGCGTTCCTGCGCCTCGTTGCACCACAGTTGCATCGGGCTCAGTGCAGGATCGGCCGAGGGCACGCGCGCCAGCTCGATCTCGCCACCGACGCCGGAGTCGTGCAGCAATTCCGGTAGCGCATTGGACAGGCCGCCGGCGCCGACATCGTGGATGGCGACGATGGGATTGGCCGCGCCCAGCGCGCAGCAGGCGTCGATCACTTCCTGGCAGCGGCGCTCCATCTCGGCGTTGTCGCGTTGCACCGAGGCATAGTCGAGCGCGGCGCTGGCGGTGCCGCCGTGCATCGATGACGCCGCGCCGCCGCCGAGGCCGATCAGCAGTGCCGGGCCGCCCAGCACCAGCACCGCATCGCCGGGCTGCAGCCTGAGCTTTTGCACATGCCCCGCGGCCAGGTTGGCGATGCCGCCGGCGAGCATGATCGGTTTGTCATAGCCGCGGCGCAGGCCGAATTCGCCGGTCTCCTGCTCGAAGCTGCGCAAGTAGCCAGCCAGGCATGGACGGCCGAATTCGTTGTTGAACGCGGCCGCGCCCAGCGGACCGTCGCGCATGATCTCGAAGGCGCTGGCGTAGCGCGGGGACAGCGGGCGTTCGCTTTCCCATGGGCGCGGCAGGCCGGGAATGCGCAGATGCGACACGCTGAAGCCGGTCAGGCCGACCTTGGGTTTGCCGCCGCGGCCGACCGCGCCTTCGTCGCGGATTTCGCCGCCGGCGCCAGTGGCCGCACCCGGCCATGGCGCGATCGCGGTCGGGTGGTTGTGGGTTTCCACCTTGATCGCGTAAGGCACCTCGCAGGTTTCCGCGCGCCACACGCCAGACTGCGCATCCACGCCGAAGCGGCGCCCGCGACTGCCGGCGATCACTGCGGCGTTGTCGTTGTAGGCCGACAGCGTGTGCGCCGGATGCGCGGCGTGGGTGGCGCGGATCATGCCGAACAGGGTTTCTTCGCGCGGCTCGCCGTCCAGCGTCCAGTGCGCGTTGAATACCTTGTGCCGGCAGTGTTCCGAGTTGGCCTGCGCGAACATCATCAGTTCGGCGTCGGTGGGGTCGCGGCCCAGCGTGCGGTAGCTATCCACCAGATACCCGATTTCATCCGTGGCTAGCGCCAGGCCCAGGCGTGCATTGGCGGCCTGCAATGCCGCTTGCGCGCCGCCGGCGAGCGCGATGTGTTCGAGCGCGCCGGGCTGGCCGTGCAAGAACAACTCCGCCGCATCCTCAATGCGCGTCAGCACCGACTCGGTCATGCGGTCGTGCAGCACGTCCAGCGCGGCGGCGTGGGCCGGGTGAGCGGCCGCAGGCAGGGCATCCAGCGCATACGCCACGCCGCGCTCGACGCGCGCCGCCGCGAAGCCGCAGCCGCGCAGGATGTCGCTGGCCTTGGATGACCACGGCGAGACCGTGCCCAGGCGCGGCGTCACCCACAGGCTGGCGACCGCGGGCGTGGTGTCGCGGGCCTCCAGCACTTCGCGCAGGCGCGCCAGTGTCGCCGCATCGGGCTCGGCGTCGGTATCCAGCACGAACACATACCAGGCCTGACGCACGCGTGTGCCCGCACTGATCGTGTGCAGGCGGGCGTTGAGGCGTTCGAGGCGGAAAGGCGAAAGTGCGCTGGGACCATCAAGAACAAGCATGCGCGGCGCCGTAAATCAGGAAAACGCGATTTTAACCCGAGCCGGGACCCGGGACTCGTGGCAAGGCTCGCGCGGTGGTCGAGGCGCCTTGGCTTTTTCCGGCGTGCGGCTCAATACCCGGTGCCAAAGCCGTCGTCGGCTTCGACAGGCAGATCGGCTTCCTGCGCGCTGCCGCCTTCGGCAAGACGGATGCGCAGGGCCAGGCCATCGCGCGAATCGGCCTTGTTCAGCGCCTCCTCCAGCTCGACGCGGCCGTCGCGATACAGCTTGAACAAGGACTGATCGAAGGTCTGCATGCCTTCGTGGAGGCTGCGCTCCATGGCCGGCTTGATCTCGTGCACCTGACCACGGCGCAACAGGTCGCGGATATGCGGGGTGTTGATCAGCACCTCGGCGGCAGGCAGGCGGCGGTTGTCCTTGCCGATCACCAGGCGCTGGCTGATCACCGCCTTGAGGTTGAGCGACAGGTTCATCAGCACATTCTTGTGCGCGCCCTCGGGAAAGAAATTGAGGATGCGCTCGATGGTCTGGTCGGCGTTGTTGGAGTGCAGCGTGGCCAGGCACAGATGCCCGGTTTCGGAGAAGGCGATGGCCGCGTCCATGGTTTCCTGATCGCGGATCTCGCCGATCATGATCACGTCCGGCGCTTCGCGCATGGCGTTCTTCAACGCCTCGTGGTAGCTGTGCGTGTCCAGCCCCACCTCGCGCTGGTTGACGATCGAGCGCTTGTGCCGGTGCAGGTATTCGATCGGGTCCTCGATGGTGAGGATGTGCCCCGGGGTGCCCTGGTTGCGATGATCGATCATCGAGGCCAGCGTGGTCGACTTGCCCGAGCCGGTGGCGCCGACGACCAGCACCAGGCCGCGCGGCTCCATGATGATGTCCTTGAAGATCGCCGGCAGACGCAGTTGCTCGATGCTGGGGATATCGCTCTTGATCGCGCGGATCACCATGCCGATCTCGCCGCGCTGCTTGAACACGTTGATGCGGAAACGCCCGACATCCTTGACCGCGACCGCCATGTTCAATTCGAGATCGCGCTCGAACTGTGGCGCCTGGCCTTCGCTCATCAGCGAGTAGGCGATCTTCTTCACCATGCCACCGGGCAGCCCGGTGTTGCCGAGCGGATAAAGCTTGCCCTCGACCTTGATGTTCACCGGCGCGCCGGTCGTCAGAAACATGTCCGACGCGCCCTTGTCCACCATCAATTTCAGGAAATAACCGATGTCCATTGTCTGCGCCCGATGCACGAATGCGTTGCCAAGTACGGGCCGGCGTGCCAAAAATGCGCGCCACCCCCCGCTGCGATGCGCAGGTTATGGCACGGCCCATGAGAATTTTCCACCGCGCGGCACTCATTTCCGCTGTTTCATCCCTGTTGCTGTTGCTCGGTGGCTGCGCCAGCACGCCGCCGCCCACCGACGCCATGACCCAGGCGCGCGACATGCTTGACGCCGCGCGCGGCGCGCAGGCGACGATCTTCGCGCCACTGGACCTGGGTACGGCGCAGGCGCGCTATGCCCTCGCGCAGCAGGCACTGGCCGGCAAGCACTACGACCGCGCGCGGCGCTACGCCAACGAGGCCGAGGCCGCCGCCGAGCTGGCGCGCGCCAGGGCCGAGCTGGGCCAATTGCGCGAGCAGATCCACCAGCGCGCGCGCGCCAACGCCGAATTGTCCAGCCACCTGCTGGGCATCACGCCAGGCGCTGCGACGCAGCCGATGAACGCGGCGCCCGCGCCAGCCAGCAGTGCCACGCAAACCTATCCCGCCAACGCGAGCAGCACGGGGGGTGCGCCATGAAGCGTGTCCTGTTGCTGCTGGCGTTGTGCGCGGCAAGCAGCCTGGCCTTGGCCGCGCCGCCGCCGCCCGATCCCGTCTACCAGAATCTGTCCGCCGAACTCGCGCAGCTTGGCCGGGATCCAGTGCTGGGCCACTATGCGCAGGGCGAACAGGCGCGCGCACGCGATGCGCTGGCGCAGTTGCTGGCAGCCGCGGGTGACCCGACCGAGCACGCCTACTGGGCCTACATTGCCGCGCGCCGGGTCGAGTTGGCCCAGACCACCGCGCAGATCGATGACGCGCGCGCCAAGCTGGTGCAGTTGCAGCAGGAGCGCGATCGCATCCGGCTGCAAGCCAAGGAGCAGGAAGTCGCGCGCGTGCGCCAGCAACTGGCGCAGGCGCGCCTGCAAAATGCCGCCGCCGACGAGGAAACCCAGCGTCTGCAGGCGCAGGGTCAGAGCTACGCCCAGCAGGCCCAGCAGGCGCAGCAGGAAGCCACCCAGGCCAAGCAGATGGCCGCGATGCAAAGCAAGGCCGCGAGCCTGGCCAAGCGTGAGGCGGCGCTGGCCGAGCAGGCGATCCAGGCCATGCAGGGCCGGCTCGATCACCTGACCCCGCGGCAAGGTCCGCAAGGGCTGCAAATGACCCTCGAAGGCGATGCGTTCGCGCCCGGGCAGTCCGGCCTCAGGCCGCAGGCGGCCAGCCATCTCGGTACCCTGGTGCAGTTCGCGCAGTCACACGCGCATGCGCCACTGCTGGTGATCGGCTACACCGACGACACCGGCAGCGCCGCCGCCAACCTGGTGCTGTCGCGGCAGCGCGCTCAGGCCGTGGCGCAGACGCTGCTGGCGCAGGGCGTGCGCGCCGCGCGCATCCATGTCGAGGGCAAGGGCGAGGCCGATCCGATCGCTTCCAACGCCACCCCCGAGGGACGCGCGCGCAACCGCCGCGTGGTGGTGATCCTGCGCGGCGTCGGCGGCTGAGGACTCGGGACTCGAGACAAGGCGCTGCGGCTCGTGCCGTCATCCGTCGCGTGGTGGTGATCCTGCGCGGGGTCAATGGCTGAGGACTCGGGACTCGAGACAAGGCGCTGCGACTCGTGCCGTCATCCAGCGCCGCGCTCAATCCTCCTCGGCGCGCGGTTTCCGGGCGGCGACCGGTTTTTTCTGCCCTTGCTTTGCTGTGGCAATAGGCGTACAAGCGCGAATTGTCGAGAGTGTACTCAAACCGCGACTGGTCGGTGACATTAAGCTATGGCGTGGCTTTGAAGCCTCCCTTTCGACACACGACTCAACAGTTCAACTAGGAGAGCGTCATGGATACTATTTCTCAAGACAAAGATCTTATAGCGAAGTGGCGAAATGATGGGAGTAGTGGCAACCCTGCCGGTCCTCTGTTTAGCAGTGGGGAGTTCGCCGAAGCTGATATAGCATCGGAGAGCGGACTCATGTTTACGCAATGCGGCACAAATTGCACATATTCTCTCAAAGCTTTTTGTTGCTGAATCAAGTGGCGTCATCTATTGACGCAAACAACTTTGGGCCATCGCTGGGTTGCTTGGTCTCGTCCGCGCTTGACGAGCTAGCAACCCAGCTTATGCAAGTTCGACAACTATCTCACCGCGAACGAGACGCGATCCTGCTTGCGACGCGAGAGTCTCTGCTTGAAAGTCTACATGGAAAGCTGTGCCGTGTGCTAGTTCTGGAACTGCACGCAGCTCGCGTAGAAGGGCGGCTATCAGGTCAAGATAGTTCGGCTCGCTGGGCCCACTTTCTTGCATTGTCGTCACAGCGAAGCTTCTGGGACGCTTTAAGTGATCAATACCCATCACTACTTTCGCGCGTCGACAGCATTACGCGAAACCGGTGCGGGGCATCGCTTATCTTTGCTCAATATTTGGCTATCGATCGCGCGAAACTGGCCACGCTATGTGGTGGCGATCCTGGTGAATTGCAGGCTGTAAGTTTTGGTGCTGGTGATACTCATCGCAGCGGCCAAGCTGTCGCACTGCTAAAATGTCAGTCTGGTCGGCTCGTCTATAAGCCTCGCTCGGCCGCTGTTGATGCGGCTCTTGCACAATTCATCGCCGAGATCCTAGATGTGTTCAATGGCACATCAACTATCCGAGTACCAAGAGTTTGGTCGCATGACAACCATAGCTGGGCTGAATTCATCGATCATCGTCACGCTCTCGGAAATGACGAGCTTCGAGCATTCTATCGAGGTATTGGACACTGGCTAGCAATTATGCGACTACTCGGTGGGAGCGATCTGCATGCAGAGAACCTGATCGCTCATGGCGGCAGTCCCGTTATTGTCGATTGCGAAACTTTATTTACTCCGATGTTACCTACCGTTGCAACAGGATTTGGGATGGCTATTGATTATGCATCTGAGCTTGTCCGTAGCTCCGTTCTTAGTATTGGGTTATTGCCTGGAAGGGGTATGGGACTCGGTTGGCGTGGAGTAGATTCATCAGCAGTTGGAGCTTTACCAGGTGAACAACCAAAGTTAATGCAACTTGGGCTTTTTGAAGCTGGAACTGATCGGGTTCGCGTCGATTATACTTGGGTCGATGCTAAGGTTTCTCAAAACCATCCAAGCTTGGAACCCGATCTCTCGCACTATTGGCCAGAGGTTCTGGAATCATTTGATGCTATGACAGAGACTTTGAGTGCTCTTGATGCAAAAGGCACCTTGCAACGTCTTTTGAGAATTTTTTCTGATTGTCCGATTCGTGTAGTAGCGAGGTCCACTGAAGTATACGCAGAGGTCGCGCGCATGCTGTGGCATCCTGTGTCACTACACAGAGAGGAAGTGGCTATTCATCATGCCTATGATTTATTGGAAAAAATGGCCGCCAATGTGCCCCTTGCCCCAATAATCAGGCAGTGATCACTGCAGAAGTTGCTGATTTAATGCAAGGCGATATCCCACTTTTCACTACTGTGGCTTCTCATGGCGTGGCAACTGGTCCACAGAACATCACTTGGCTAGCGCCCTGCGATTTGATTGACGATTCCCTCCGGCGCTGGCGCTGTGCTGACTCTAAATTAGAGCGGTATGTGATTCAAGCGGCTTTGGTGAGCGCATATATTAATGACGGGTGGACTCCGGCTGAAATCACCTTGTCGTCAAAGCGCGTGCGAACCGGAAACATTGATTCGCGCAGACGGCGCCAAGCGGCACGTATTATGATGGAATTAATAAGAACTGCCATTCGCGGCAAAGATGGTAGTGTGGCATGGATTGCAACCGTTTTTACTCCAGCAGGCTGGTCTGTGCGGCCTCTCGAGCATGACTTATATGGAGGAATTTCAGGAATTGCAGTACTTGTCAGTGCTTATCTACGTGAAACTTCAGCTGGCCGCGTCGATCCTGTATATGGGCTTGAAAACTTATTCGAAGGAATCAGAAAATCATTGGAATTTGCGGACAACAAGCGTGCAACACATCGGAGCGGAAGCATAAAGGTGCGGCCATCTCCGCCCGGGGGATACATCGGGTTAGGTTCACAGATTTGGGCTCGTTTGGTACTGTCAAGTTTTTATGCGAATGAGTGGGATAATTTGGGAAGCGCTTGCATGCTTGCGGATGCCATCCCGGATGCGGCGGATCATGCCGAAACTGACGACGTGCTAATCGGGCGAGCAGGAGCAATTCCGCCACTCCTTTTACTTGCAGAAAAAACGAAGAATAAACGCTATTTGCGTATGGCATGTGATTTGGGTGATCGGATCTGCTCCAATGCTCAGAGAAGTGATATCGGTGCATTCTGGCCTCACCCTAGATGGCCTAATGGAATCGGCGGTTTCGCGCATGGGGTAAGTGGCATTGGTTGGGCATTGGCCAAGTTAGCTCGTGCGGCAGATAACAGCCGGTACATGGAAATGGCGCAGGCTGCATTTGCATTCGAAGATGCGCTATATGACGAAAATGAACGCAACTGGCTTGATCTGCGCCACGGTGGACTCAAAGGAGCTGCGGCTTGGTGTCACGGCGCGGTTGGTATTGGTTTAGCCCGCGTAGCATTAGATCCATATATAAATAAGTCCGTTACTCGTCAATTGCTGCGCCGCGCCTCAGATGCAGCATGGCGACTTGGTTTAGGATGGAGTCATTGCGCCTGTCACGGTGATTTAGGCACTTGGGAGCTTTTGCAAATTGCCATTGATGCCGGAGAAGCACCCATAGGGCTAACTGAGCAGAGTTTACTTGAAGTTATTTTGACAAGTATTGAAGATTATGGACCAACTTGTGGTTTTGTCCGAGATGTTTTCTCACCAAGTTTGATGCCGGGATTGGGTGGAGTTGCCTATCAGTTGCTGCGTTCTAATCGCAAATCAAATCTACCTTCGATCTTAACCTTGGGGACGGATTTTTGAAGTTGTATAACGCGCAGACTTGGATATATGAAACCCGAGTTCCTCTGATGCAGCCGAATCGTCTCTTTAAATCGAAGGGTGTTTCTAAATAAATAAGTACGTTAAATCACTTTGTAGGTATGCACTTGGACCATTGCGACGATCTGCGATGTGGTTCTATTCAATTAGAAGATGCTTTGGCGCTGTTTCACTACCAAGCGTGCATCGTGCTCGAGTCTAAGGTTAGTTTTCAAATTTTGGTCCGCAGGCTTCATAATATTTAGATGGATGCTGACCTTTCATGGTCGGAGTTCGCATTATATAGAGACAACGTCAAAAGCAATTGTCAGACGACTGTCCGTTGGAGTTCCCGAGAAAGGTATGGTACCGTGCCACATCCATGACGGGAACAGGACTAAGACGCCTGGCTCGGGGCGCACAAAGTGTTCGGGAGTCAGGTGTGGTGTTGTTGGAATCCCCGGTTCACCAAAAGTGAGCCAACCTTCCTTGCCTTCCATACCTAATGCGTCAGGGACATGGATGTGGCAGGCGGACGACAGCCACCCTTTCCCATGGAAATGGTTGACGTGATACCCGTTAGGGCGCAATCGCACAGACCAGATACCACTGAGCTTGTATGTCCCGGTATTGCGCCGTCTCAGCAGATCTTCGCCCATACCAATGGATTCCATGTAGCGGCGAATGGGTCCGTCGATTGCTTGTGTAAAGGCGCGAATTGCTGGATCTTGGGATTGCTCTAGCCGAAGTTCGATCTGCGTCCCTGAGCGCAGTGTCTGCATTAGGGGCTGCGCCCGGAGTGCTTCATGCAATCGGCTCAGGGCCTGCGCAAGGTCGCAGAGGTAAGAGGTGAGGTTCTGCCATCCGGCTGGCGTATCGATCTTACTCGGCTTGACGAAGTTTTGATAGTCGTACAACGCACGATAGCGCGGGTCTCCCAGCATGCGCCAGGCACTGGCACGCACGGCGATTGCGTGGCCGTCATCCGGATTGACTGCAAGCAATTTGTCGGTAACTGCAACCACGCGTTCCGCATGCCCGGAAGTCAGCAGTGCATCGGCGTAGGCGCTGATCGCATCTACACTCGCTGGTGCCGTTCGCACAGCGGTTTCTGCATGTGCCAGGGCACAGGCTGCATCAAACTTCAGTGCTGCCTGGGACGCGGCCACGTGTAACTCAACGCTTGTTGCTCTGTGACGAATTCCCTCGGCAAGCTCGGGATAGACTTCATTAGTTTGCCCTGACGCTTCCAATAGCTTGGCCTTTAGAAGTCGCAACTCGAGATGGCCAGGCGTGGCACGTAACGCCACATCGATCCCGTTTGTCGCTGTGCGGAAGTCGCCCGTGCGCATCCAGACGAGTTCGGCCAAGTTGGTATGCGCCGCGACATGAGTAGGGTCAAAACGTATTGCCCGACGAAACTCAGCTTCGGCTGCATCGTAGCGATTTGATCCGAATAGAGCGCGGCCCAGAACAAATCGTGCCCCGGGGCTGTCGGCTCCTTTGGCAATGGCGCTTCGTGCCGCAACGACCGCCGCATCGCTTTGTCCGCTTTCGCCCAGAGCCACTGCAAGCCCGAGTTCTGCCGTGCCACTACGGGGCGCAACAGAAATGGCCGTTCGAAAGGCAGTGATTGCGTCAGCCAGACGTCCCGCAGACAACAGAAGCTGTGCGCGCCACAGGACCAATTCGGGGGGGGGGGGATTCGATTGCATAAATGTATCAATGACTGCGATCGCATCCGCTATGCGATTCTGAGCCAGTAGCGTACGAATCGAGTTTTTCACTACCTGAGCTTCAGATGATCTCATGATCAAGTCTCTTCGGCACACGATATTGCTGCATCATTTTTGAATGCTGCAGTGCAACGGAAAATTGCTGAACGTCAGCGTAGCCTAATAACCATGCACTTGCGGCGCAATCGGGCGCGCAGCCTTTGAGGATGCCGGTTGCAACTGCTCTTCGGAAAAGCGTTTTTTCATTCACGCCCAATCTCCTTCACCGGGTCGATTGGGCTCCAAGGCTCCGTGCTGCTCAAAACCGGGGGCCGGGGGCGTCGGGGACTCGGCGCTCGGGACAAGACGCTGCGGCTCGTGCCGTCATCCAGCGCCGCGCTAATCTTCCTCGGCGTGCGGTTTCCACGCCGCGGCCAGTTTTTTCTGCACCGCTGGCGGCGTGGCCTCGTAATGCGCCAACTCCATGCTGTAGCGGCCCTGACCAGCGGTGGCGGCTTTCAGTTCGGTGGCGAAGCCGTCGAGTTCGGCCAGTGGTGCCTGCGCGCTGATCGCGCCCTCGCCGCGGCGCGGTGAGCCGGTGCCGAGGATGCGCGCGCGCCGCGCCGCCAGCGCGCCGGTCAGATCGCCGACGTGCGCCTCCGGCACGCTCACTTCCAGATTGACGATCGGCTCCAGCAGCAGTGGTTCGGCCTTGAGCACCGCATCCAGGAACGCCTTGCGCCCGGCGCTGATGAAGGCGACTTCCTTGGAGTCCACCGGATGGCTCTTGCCGTCGTGCACGGTCACGCGCAAATCCTCCAGCGGATAGCCCGCGATCGCGCCCAGCCCCAGGCCCTGGCGCACGCCTTTTTCCACCGCCGGAATGAACTGGCCGGGGATGGTGCCGCCCTTGACCGCATCGACGAACTCGAATCCGGCGCCACGCGGCAGCGGCTCGACGCGCAGGAAAACCTCGCCGAACTGGCCGGCACCGCCGGTTTGCTTCTTGTGACGGAAGTGGCCTTCGGCGAGGCGGCTGACGGTTTCGCGATAGGCGATGCGCGGCGCGCGCTGGGTCACTTCCACGCCGAAGCGCGCGCGCATGCGCTCCAGCGTCACGCGCAGGTGCAGCTCGCCGAGGCCGCGGATCACGGTCTCGTTGAGTTCCTTGCGGTGCTCGATGCGAAAGCACGGGTCTTCCTCGGCCAGCCGCGCCAGCGCCAGCGCCAGCTTCTGTTCCTGGCCCTTGCTGGCGGCCTCGATGGCCAGCGCGAACATCGGCTGCGGCAGCGCGATCGGCGCCAGCGCGATGCCATCCTCGTCGTGCGAATCGTGCAGCACGGCCTCGGGGTGGATGTCATCGATCTTGGCCACCGCGGCGATATCGCCGGGGATGGCCTCGCTGATCTCCACCGTGTCCTTGCCGCGCAGGCGGAACAAGTGCCCGACCTTGAACGGCTTGCGCGCATCGTCGACAAACAGCTGCGCGTCGCGGTGCAGCGTGCCCTGGTGCACGCGAAACACGGCGATCTTGCCGAGGAATGCGTCGTGCTGAATCTTGAACACGTCGGCCAGCACATGCCGCGCGGGATCGGGCAACACCTCGATACGCGCGTCGTCGCTGTTGCGCCGGTACGGCGGCGGATTGGCCTCGGCCGGGTTGGGCAGCAGGCGCTGCGCCAGCTCGATGAACTCGGCCACGCCAGCGCCGCTGCGCGCGCTGGTGAAGCAGATCGGCAGCAGATGTCCTTCGCGCAGGCACTGCTCGAAAGCGTCGTGCAGATCCTGCGCGCTCAGCGCGTCCTCGCCGGCATCCAGATAGCGGCCCATCATGCGTTCGTTGATCTCGACGACCTGATCGAGGATGCGCGCGTGCGCGCCGGCGAGGCTGTCGAAGTCGGTGTCGCCGCTGGCGTGGGAAAACGCATCCAGCACCGTGGCGCGGCCGCGGGCAGGCAGGTTCACCGGCAGGCATTCGGGGCCGAATTCGGCGCGCAGCGCATCCACCAGCGCGGCGAGGTCGGCGTCCTCGGCATCGATGTGGTTGATCACCAGTACGCGCGCCAGGCCGCGTTCGCGCGCGTAGTGCAGCAGCCGGCGCGTGCCGTACTCGATGCCGGCCGCGGCGTTGACCACGATGGCCACGGTTTCCACCGCGGTCAGCGCCGCCAGCGTGGGGCCGCGAAAATCCGGATAGCCGGGCGTGTCGATCAGGTTCACGCGCAGGCCGGGGCGCTCGATCGTGGCTAGCGCGCTCTGGATGGAATGGCCGCGCGCGATTTCCTCGGCGTCGAAATCGCCGAGCGTGCTGCCGCGCTCGATCGTGCCTGCCGTCTGGATCACGCCGCCGGCCAGCAGCAGGGCTTCGAACAGGGTGGTTTTGCCGGCGCCGGGGTGTCCTGCCAGGGCGATGTTGCGGATGTCGCGGGGGGTGATGGGCATGACGGTCTCCATTGCGGCGCACGTCGTGGACGCGCGTCGGGTGAGCGTCTGGCCCGTCCACGGGGACAGTGCCGCCACCGGCGCAGCCGGCGCGGGCGGGTCATGGCGGGGCCGCGGGCTGCGGCCACGCGCCTAGCCTTGTGCGCGTGGCCGGCGCGGTCAAGCTGCGTTGCGCTGTGGCGGGATTATGGTGCGCGGGTGCAATGCTGGCGCGTGTACGATGGCGCGGGACGGCGAGAAAAGAGCCGGTGCGTGCGGTATGCTTGCGCGTAAGAGACAGATTGGCTGCGAGCGCCGGATATAGCCTGCAAAGTGCCGCATGTCCGCCGCCGCTATGCCTGATCCTTTGGATCTCAAATGAAAGAAGCTAGCATATTCACAAAAAGCGAGTACCCAATGCATACCAACATGAAAGAAGATGCACTAAGCACTCAGAGTTCCAGCTACGCGACAAACATGGCTGACACATAAATCGCCAAGGCTGTTAATGAAATCGGATTTTGGTGGCACAGCATAGATCTGAATGGATTCATAACTCCTGGCGGCAAGAGTCAACAAGTCCTCCATAATGAGTGGCGTGCAATGGAGGTGCCCGACTTGAGAGGCAAGAGTGTTCTCGATATCGGAGCTTGGGATGGCTTCTTCAGTTTCGAGGCAGAGCGTCATGGAGCCGAATCTATTGTTGCCCTGGATCATTACGTGTGGGCAACAGACAGGCCCGGATTGGCAAAGTATCGGCAAGAGTGCATGCGGGTCGCGAGAGAGCCTGACCCCCCAAGTTCGACATCTTCGAGCGGAGATTTTGCTCTGAAGGTGTGTCGCGACAAGGGTTTTGGCTCGTCCGAAGCGGCCATGCTGTAGTGACACGTTATTTAGCAGAGTATGCTCAGTAGCGTTATTTTGTGCAGTAGAGTGGCGACATGTTCGTCAAGCTCACCCGTTCCGGTCCGCGCAGCTACGTCAAGCTCGTGGAGGCGTACCGCGATGATCGCGGGGTCTCCCGCCAGCGCGTCGTCGCCACGCTGGGTCGCCTGGAGCAGGTCCGCACCGGCGGGGCCGATGCCCTGATTCGCGGTCTGCACCGCGTCATCGACGGCGAGGAGCCGCAGGCGCCCTCGGTGCGCTTTGCCCCGGCGCTGGCGGTGGGCGACACGTGGATGCTGCACGCGCTGTGGCACAAGCTGGGCTGGGACGAGGCGTTTCGCCGGGTGCTGCGCAACGCTCACGGCGCCTTCGATGCCGAGCGATTGCTCCGGGTGATGGTCTTCAACCGGCTGTGCGATGCCACGTCCAAGCTCGGCGTCTTGCGCTGGCTCGAAGGCACCCGGGTGCCGGGAGTCGACAGCACCTCGGTCACGCACCAGCGGCTGTTGCGCACCATGGACACGCTGGCCGAGCGCAGTGAGGCGATGCAGCGCACCCTGGCGGCGGTGCTGCGGCCGCTGGTCGATCAGGACCTGTCGATCGTGTTCTACGACATGACGACGATCGGCATGGAGGGCCAGAGTGAGGTGCCCGGCGAGATTCGCCAGTTCGGCCTGTCCAAGGACGGCGGCATCCGCCGGCAGGTCATGCTCGGCGTCGTGCAGACCGCCGAAGGCTTGCCCATTGCGCATCGCGTGTGGGCGGGCAACACGGCCGAGGCGCCGACGCTGCATGCCGTCATCGACGAGATCCTGGCCCTCTACCCGGTCAAGCGCGTCGTGCTGGTGGCCGACCGCGGCCTGCTCAGCCTGGACAACCTGGAATGGCTGCAGACGGTGCGCATCGGCAAGACGGCGCAACCCCTGGAGTTCATCCTGGCCGTGCCGGGTCGCCGCTATGGGGAGTTCAACGAGATCCTCGGCGCCGTGCAGGCCGCCCAAGTTCGACATCTTCGAGCGGAGATTTTGCTCTGAAGGTGTGTCGCGACAAGGGTTTTGGCTCGTCCGAAGCGGCCATGCTGTAGTGACACGTTATTTAGCAGAGTATGCTCAGTAGCGTTATTTTGTGCAGTAGAGTGGCGACATGTTCGTCAAGCTCACCCGTTCCGGTCCGCGCAGCTACGTCAAGCTCGTGGAGGCGTACCGCGATGATCGCGGGGTCTCCCGCCAGCGCGTCGTCGCCACGCTGGGTCGCCTGGAGCAGGTCCGCACCGGCGGGGCCGATGCCCTGATTCGCGGTCTGCACCGCGTCATCGACGGCGAGGAGCCGCAGGCGCCCTCGGTGCGCTTTGCCCCGGCGCTGGCGGTGGGCGACACGTGGATGCTGCACGCGCTGTGGCACAAGCTGGGCTGGGACGAGGCGTTTCGCCGGGTGCTGCGCAACGCTCACGGCGCCTTCGATGCCGAGCGATTGCTCCGGGTGATGGTCTTCAACCGGCTGTGCGATGCCACGTCCAAGCTCGGCGTCTTGCGCTGGCTCGAAGGCACCCGGGTGCCGGGAGTCGACAGCACCTCGGTCACGCACCAGCGGCTGTTGCGCACCATGGACACGCTGGCCGAGCGCAGTGAGGCGATGCAGCGCACCCTGGCGGCGGTGCTGCGGCCGCTGGTCGATCAGGACCTGTCGATCGTGTTCTACGACATGACGACGATCGGCATGGAGGGCCAGAGTGAGGTGCCCGGCGAGATTCGCCAGTTCGGCCTGTCCAAGGACGGCGGCATCCGCCGGCAGGTCATGCTCGGCGTCGTGCAGACCGCCGAAGGCTTGCCCATTGCGCATCGCGTGTGGGCGGGCAACACGGCCGAGGCGCCGACGCTGCATGCCGTCATCGACGAGATCCTGGCCCTCTACCCGGTCAAGCGCGTCGTGCTGGTGGCCGACCGCGGCCTGCTCAGCCTGGACAACCTGGAATGGCTGCAGACGGTGCGCATCGGCAAGACGGCGCAACCCCTGGAGTTCATCCTGGCCGTGCCGGGTCGCCGCTATGGGGAGTTCAACGAGATCCTCGGCGCCGTGCAGGCCGAGCACTGCGTGCAGGCCAAGGACGAGGTCATCGGCGAGACGTCCTGGCAGGGTCTGCGCCTGGTCTGGGCGCACGAACCGCAGGCGGCTGCACAGCAGAGCGCCGCACGGCGCCAGACCATCGAGACGCTGACGCAGCAAGCCGAGCTGCGCGCCGGCAAGCTCGACGCCCAGGACGCCGGCGCCGCTTTCAAGGGTCGGCGCCTGAGCGACTCGGGCGCCAAGGCATGGCTGTTCCGCGCCGTCAGCGACGCCCATCTGGGATCGATCATCAAGGTCGACCTGCAGTCCGACCGGTTCGCCTACACCGAGGACGAGGCCGCGCTCAAGCGCGCCGAACTCAACGACGGCAAGCTGCTGCTGGTGACCAACACCACGGACCTCGATCCCGCCGAAGTGATCGCGCGCTACAAGTCGCTGGCCGACATCGAACGTGGCTTCCGGGTGCTCAAGTCCGAGATCGAGATCGCCCCGGTGTTCCACCGCCTGCCCGACCGCATCCGCGCCCACGCCCTGATCTGCTTCATGGCGCTGGTGCTGTACCGCGTGCTGCGCATGCAGCTCAAGTCCACTGGCAGTTACTACTCCCCCGAGCGCGCGCTCGAAATCGCCCGCCGCATCCAGCTCCACCAGGTGCGCATCGCCGGCCAGGGTGCCGCCAGCGGCCTGACCGACCTGAGCCCCGAGCAGCTTGCCCTGTTCGACCAACTTCAACTCGACATCCCGACCAGAGAACCCTTCGACATCGCCCCGTAGTGCCAATTTCGATCGCCTGAACATAGGCGGATCAATGCCTTGCACAAAAATATGTCGAACTCGGGAGGCCGAGCACTGCGTGCAGGCCAAGGACGAGGTCATCGGCGAGACGTCCTGGCAGGGTCTGCGCCTGGTCTGGGCGCACGAACCGCAGGCGGCTGCACAGCAGAGCGCCGCACGGCGCCAGACCATCGAGACGCTGACGCAGCAAGCCGAGCTGCGCGCCGGCAAGCTCGACGCCCAGGACGCCGGCGCCGCTTTCAAGGGTCGGCGCCTGAGCGACTCGGGCGCCAAGGCATGGCTGTTCCGCGCCGTCAGCGACGCCCATCTGGGATCGATCATCAAGGTCGACCTGCAGTCCGACCGGTTCGCCTACACCGAGGACGAGGCCGCGCTCAAGCGCGCCGAACTCAACGACGGCAAGCTGCTGCTGGTGACCAACACCACGGACCTCGATCCCGCCGAAGTGATCGCGCGCTACAAGTCGCTGGCCGACATCGAACGTGGCTTCCGGGTGCTCAAGTCCGAGATCGAGATCGCCCCGGTGTTCCACCGCCTGCCCGACCGCATCCGCGCCCACGCCCTGATCTGCTTCATGGCGCTGGTGCTGTACCGCGTGCTGCGCATGCAGCTCAAGTCCACTGGCAGTTACTACTCCCCCGAGCGCGCGCTCGAAATCGCCCGCCGCATCCAGCTCCACCAGGTGCGCATCGCCGGCCAGGGTGCCGCCAGCGGCCTGACCGACCTGAGCCCCGAGCAGCTTGCCCTGTTCGACCAACTTCAACTCGACATCCCGACCAGAGAACCCTTCGACATCGCCCCGTAGTGCCAATTTCGATCGCCTGAACATAGGCGGATCAATGCCTTGCACAAAAATATGTCGAACTCGGGTGACCCAGTTGAGACGACCAAGTTTTGGAATCCCGTAGATCTTCCTGGGAAAAATGGTTTTGATCTGGCTCACCGAATCCTTGATAGCAAGGTGACGACGCGCAACCAAGACTTTTTGCTGGCAAGCAGTGCCGAAATCGGTACGTTCGACGTGGTTTTTTTCCTCGGCGTTCTTTACCATATGCAAAATCCCCTTGAGTCTCTTAAAAAGGTCGCCGAGCTGACGCGGACGCTCGCGATTATCGAGACTCACGCAGTGGAGATTCTCGGGCAAGCGCAATCGCTCGCCGAGTTCTATCCAACGTCAGAATTGAATGGCGATCCATCAAATTGGTGGGGGCCAAATATTGCGGCGTTGGTAGGATTGTGCAAGGCGGCTGGCTTTAGTCGAGTCGTTGTGAAAAAAGGGCCTCCGAGATTAGGGCCGATAAAATCAATGGCGAGGCATATCGCGGCGACTCTCAGAATTCCGTGGGGAACACGCGCGCGGCACTATCGCGCGATCGTTCATGCATGGAAGTAAGCGGCAAGCAGCGAGCAGACGAGGGCAAGGCGCGCATGTTCGCGCCCTAAGGATGGGCGGGTTTGCGCACGGCGAGCGGCGCGCAGTCAAGGCGCGATCCTGTGCTTGATCAAAGAAAGGCGACCCCGACAGTAGCGCCTGCTGCGCAGGTGACTTCTCCATCGCCCCATCCCGTCATCTCCGCGTAGACGGCGGGGGATCAATAGGTGCTGGACAAGCGCGCTTGACGGCGGCAGTCTCCACATGTACCGCATGTTGTGCACCGCGTCAGCCCCGGTCGGGGCCGCACGGCGCGGCGGTGTCGCCCGTAGTCGCCGGAGCCTGTCATGCCGCAGCACGTCCATCCTGTTCCGCTGCGCGCCGGCGCCGGGCTTTATCGCCCCGGTTACGAGCACGACGCCTGCGGCGTGGGTTTCGTCGCGCACATCAAGGGGCAGAAATCGCACGCCATCGTGCGCGATGGACTGGCCATCCTGCACAACCTCGACCATCGTGGCGCGGTCGGCGCCGATGCGTTGATGGGCGATGGCGCCGGCATCCTCATGCAGATTCCCGACGCGTTGTACCGCGAGGACATGTCGGCGCGCGGCATCCGCCTGCCGCCGCCGGGGGAGTACGGCGTGGGCATGGTCTTCCTGCCGCGCGAGCCGGCGTCGCGCGCGGCCTGCGAGCAGGAAATCGAACGCGCGGTGCGCGCACTGGACCAGCGCGTGCTGGGCTGGCGCGAGGTGCCGGTGGATCGCGACATGCCAATGTCGCCGGCGGTTCGCGCGCGCGAGCCAGTGATCCGCCAGGTGTTCATCGGTCGCGGCGCGCAGGTGCGCGTCGCCGATGCGCTGGAGCGTCAGTTGTACGTGATCCGCAAGACCGCCAGCCACGCCATCCGCGCGCTGGGTCTGCGCCATGGCACTGAATACTTCGTGCCTTCGATGTCCACGCGCACCGTGGTCTACAAGGGTCTGCTGCTGGCCGATCAGGTCGGCCAGTACTACCGCGATCTGGCGGACGCGCGCGCGGTGTCGGCGTTGGCGCTGGTGCACCAGCGCTTTTCCACCAACACGTTTCCCGAATGGGCGCTGGCGCATCCGTATCGGCTGGTCGCACACAACGGCGAGATCAACACCGTGCGCGGCAACTACAACTGGATGCGCGCGCGCGAGGGCGCGGTGCGCTCGCCGCTGCTGGGCGCGGACCTGCAACGCCTGTGGCCGCTGATCTATCCGGAGCAGTCGGACACCGCCTGTTTCGACAATGTGCTGGAACTGCTGGTGATGGCCGGCTACCCGCTGGCGCAGGCGATGATGATGATGATCCCGGAGGCTTGGGAGCAGCACGAGCACATGGACCCGCGCCGGCGCGCGTTCTACGAGTACCACGCGGCGATGATGGAGCCGTGGGACGGCCCCGCCGCGATCGCTTTCACCGACGGCCGCCAGATCGGCGCAACGCTGGATCGCAACGGATTGCGCCCGGCACGCTACATCCTGACCGACGACGAGCGCGTGATTCTCGCCTCGGAGGTGGGTGTGCTGCCGGTGCCGGAGAGTCGCATCGTGCGCAAGTGGCGGCTGCAGCCCGGGCGCATGCTGCTGATCGACACCGACGCCGGGCGCATCATCGACGACGATGAACTGAAAGCCCAATTGGCCTCGGCGCGGCCATACCGGCAGTGGGTGGAGGCGCTGCGCGTGCGTCTGGATGCGCTGGACGCGCCGCAGGCGCACGCTGCCGCAGCGCCGCCGCCGGATGATCTCGCGGCACGCCAGCACGCCTTCGGTTACAGCAGCGAGGACTTGCGCCTGGTGCTGGCACCGATGGCGTTGAACGCCGAGGAAGCCATCGGCTCGATGGGCGACGACGCGCCGCTGGCGGTGCTGTCGCAGCGCGTGCGGCCGCTGTATGCCTATTTCCGGCAGCGCTTCGCGCAGGTCACCAATCCGCCGATCGATCCGATCCGCGAGCAACTGGTGATGTCGCTGCTGTCGTTCATCGGTCCCAAGCCGGACTTGCTCGACATCAACCAGGTCAACCCGCCGCTGCGCCTGGAGGTGGCCCAGCCCATCCTCGATTTTGCCGGCATGGCGCGGCTGCGCCAGATCGCGCGCATCAGCGACGGCAAGTTCCGCAGTTACACGCTGGACATCTGCTATCCGGCCGCGTGGGGCGCCGAGGGCATCGAGGCACGGCTGGCCTCGTTGTGCGCCGAAGCGGTGGATGCGCTGGGCAGCGGCCACAACATCCTGATCGTGTCCGACTGCAGCCAGGACGCCGCGCGCGTGGCGATCCCGGCTCTGCTGGCGACCTCGGCGCTGCACCAGCACCTGATCGCGCGCGGCCTGCGCACGCAGACCGGGCTGGTGGTGGAAACCGGCAGCGCGCGCGAGGTGCACGATTTCGCCTGCCTGGCCGGCTACGGCGCCGAGGCCGTGCACCCGTATCTGGCGCTGCACACGGTGGCCGCGCTGCTGGCGCAACTGGGCGAGCCCGGCGCCGCGACGCCGAGCGCCGAGCAGGCGCAACGCAATTACATCAAGGCAATCGGCAAGGGCCTGCTCAAGGTGATGTCGAAGATGGGCATCTCGACCTTCATGAGCTATTGCGGCGCGCAGTGTTTCGAGACGATCGGCCTGGCGCAGACACTGGTGGACCAGTACTTCAGCGGCACGCTGGCACCAGTGGACGGCGTGGATGTGTTCGCGCTGGGCGCGGAAGCGCTGCGCTTGCACCATGCGGCGTGGACTGCGGGCGCGGCAGCGGACCCGGAGCCCGGGCCCGGCGGCGACTACGCCTGGCGCGCGCAGGGCGAGCACCACCTGTGGTCGCCCGACGCCGTGGCCAAGTTGCAGCACGCGGTGCGCAGTGGCCACGGCGATACCTACCGTGATTACGCCGCGCTGATCAACGAGCATTCGCGCCAGTTGCTGACCTTGCGTGGCCTGCTCGAGTTTGGCTGCGATGCCGCGGGTCCGGTGGCGCTGGATGAGATCGAGCCGGCCGCGTCCATCGTCACCCGCTTCAGCACCGGCGCGATGTCGCTGGGCTCGATCTCCACCGAGGCGCATGCCACCCTGGCGCTGGCGATGAACCGCATCGGCGGACGCAGCAACACCGGCGAGGGCGGCGAGGACCCGGCGCGCTATCGCGCCGAGTTGCAAGGCGGGCCCGGCCTGCAGGACGGCGACACGCTGCTGGGCGTGCTGGGCGGCGAGGCGGTGGTGGCCGACCAGCCGCTGCGGGCCGGCGATTCGCTGCGCTCGCGCATCAAGCAGGTGGCCTCGGCGCGCTTCGGTGTCAGCGCCGAGTATCTGGCCAGCGCCGAGCAGATCCAGATCAAGATGGCGCAGGGCGCCAAGCCTGGCGAGGGCGGCCAGTTGCCGGGCAGCAAGGTCAGCGACTACATCGGATTCCTGCGTCACGCGGTCCCTGGCGTGGGCCTGATCTCGCCACCGCCGCATCACGACATCTATTCGATCGAGGATCTGGCGCAGCTCATCCACGACCTGAAGAACGTCAATCCGCGTGCTTCGATCAGCGTCAAGCTGGTGTCCGAGACCGGCGTCGGCACCATCGCCGCCGGCGTGGCCAAGGCCAAGGCCGACCACGTGGTCATCGCCGGTCATGACGGCGGCACCGGCGCGGCGCCGCTGTCCAGCATCAAGCGCGTCGGCGCGCCGTGGGAGATCGGTCTGGCGGAAACCCAGCAGACGCTGGTGCAGAACGGCCTGCGCGGGCGCATCCGCGTGCAGGTGGACGGCCAGTTGCGCACCGGGCGCGACGTGGTGATCGCCGCGCTGCTGGGCGCCGACGAGTTCGGCTTCGCCACCGCGCCGCTGGTCGCGGCCGGCTGCATCATGATGCGCAAGTGCCACCTCAACACCTGTCCGGTGGGCATCGCCACGCAGGATCCGCGCCTGCGCAAGCTGTTCAGCGGCACGCCCGAGCACGTCATCAACTATTTCTTTTTTCTTGCCGAGGAAGTGCGCGGTCTTATGGCGCAGCTCGGCGTGCGCCGCTTCGAGGATCTGGTCGGTCGCGTCGAGCTGCTGCATGCGCGCGCGAATGTGCCGCACTGGAAGGCGCACGCGGTCGATCTCAAGCGCGTGCTGGCCGCGCCCGGCGTGGGTGCGCGACGCCACGAATCCGCGCAGGATCATGGCCTCGGGCAGGCGCTGGACAACAAGCTGGTCGAACGCGCGCGCGCCGCGCTGGAGCAGGGCGAGCGCGTGCATTTCATCCAGGACGTGCGCAACGTCAACCGCAGTGTTGGCGCCATGCTGTCGGGCGAAGTGGCGCGGCGTTTCGGCAGCGCGGGCCTGCCCGACGACACCTTGCATATCCAGATGGAGGGCAGCGGCGGGCAGAGCTTCGCCGCGTTCCTGGCGCACGGCATCACCCTGTACCTGATCGGTGATGCCAACGATTACACCGGCAAGGGCCTGTCCGGCGGGCGCGTGGTGGTGCGTCCGAGTATCGACTTCCGCGGCGAGGCGCAGGACAACATCATCGTCGGCAACGCCGTGCTGTACGGCGCCACCGCCGGTGAGGCGTTTTTGCGCGGCGTGGCTGGCGAGCGTTTCGCGGTGCGTAACTCCGGCGCCAGCGCGGTGGTCGAGGGCTGTGGCGACCACGGCTGCGAATACATGACCGGCGGCAGCGTGCTCGTGCTGGGTGCCAGCGGACGCAACTTCGCCGCCGGCATGAGCGGCGGCGTGGCCTATGTGCTGGATGTGGACGGCGCCTTCGCGCAGCGCTGCAACACCGCCATGGTGACACTGGAACGGGTGCTGCCCGAGGCCGCGCAGATCGACACGCTGCCGCGCGCGCTGTGGCACGGCGGCGAGAGTGATGAGGCGTGCGTGCGGCGCCTGCTCGAAGCGCACCACCGCTGGACCGGCTCGTTGCGCGCGCGTGAACTCCTGCAGCAGTGGGAGACCGCGCGCGCGCGCTTCGTCAAGGTGTTCCCGCACGAATACCGGCGCGCGCTGGGCGACCTCGCCGCGCGCCACGAGACGGCGCAGCAACTTGCACGCGCCAGCAGCGCAGTGGAGTGAGGCACAGCCATGGGCAAGCCCAGTGGATTTCTCGATTGCCCGCGTCAGGATGAGCCGCGCGAGGCGCCGGCTACGCGCGTGCGCCACTGGCGCGAGTTCACCCCGGCCCTGGCCGAGCCCGCGGCGCGCACCGAAGCGGCGCGCTGCATGGACTGCGGCATTCCGTTTTGTCACAACGGCTGCCCGGTGCACAACCTCATTCCGGATTTCAACGATCGGGTGTGCAACGGGCGCTGGCGCGAGGCGCTGGATGCGCTGCACGCCACCAACAATTTTCCAGAGTTCACCGGACGCGTGTGTCCGGCGCCCTGCGAGGCGGCCTGCACGCTGGGCATCCACGCCGCGGCAGTAGGCATCAAGGCCATCGAGCACGCCATCATCGACACCGGCTGGGCGCAGGGCTGGGTGCAGCCGCAGCCGGCACATGCAGCCAGCGGGCGCCGTGTGGCCGTCGTCGGCTCCGGCCCGGCCGGGCTGGCTGCCGCGCAGCAACTGGCGCGCGCCGGCCACGCGGTGAGTGTGTTCGAGCGCCAGGCGCGGCCGGGTGGCCTGTTGCGCTATGGCATCCCCGATTTCAAGCTCGACAAGGCGCTGATCGACCGACGCCTGGCGCAACTCGAAGCCGAGGGTGTGGTGTTCCGCTGCGGCGTCGAGATCGGTGCCGCGGCCGGGCAGCTCAGCGCCGCCGAATTGCTGGACACATTCGATGCCGTGCTGCTGGCCGTCGGCGCCGAGCAGCCGCGCGATCTGCCGATACCGGGCCGCGCGCTGGATGGCATCCACTTCGCCATGGATTTTCTGCGCCCGCAAAATCAGCGCAATGCCGGCGCGCCGGTGGTCGACGCCATCGATGTCGCCGGCCAGCGCGTGGTGGTGATCGGCGGCGGCGACACCGGCAGCGATTGCGTGGGCACCTGCAACCGCCAGGGCGCGCGCAGCGTGACCCAGTTCGAGCTGCTCGCGCAGCCGCCGGTGCAGGAAAACAAACCGCTGGTGTGGCCGTACTGGCCGATCAAGCTGCGCACTTCCAGCAGCCACGAAGAAGGCTGCGCACGCGACTGGGCGGTGGCCACGCAGGCGTTTCTGCCGGGCACTGGCGCGGCGCACGCCGATCACGTGCGCGCGCTGCGCGTGTGCCGCGTCGCGTGGCGCGACGGGCGCATGCATGAACTGCCGGAAAGCAGCTTCGAGATCGAGGCCGACTGCGTGCTGCTGGCGCTGGGTTTCGTGCATCCGCGTGCGCCGCTGCTGCAGGCCTTCGGCGTGACCAGCGATGCGCGCGGTCACATCAAGGCCGAGGCTGGCATGCACGCCAGCAGCTATGCGACCAGTGTGCCGTGCGTGTATGCCGCTGGCGACGCGCGCCGCGGCCAGTCGCTGGTGGTGTGGGCGATCCGCGAAGGCCGCGAGGCGGCGCGCGCCATCGACGTGCAGTTGCGCGCGAGCACGCTGCAACCCTGTTGAGGCCAGTTGCCGCGATAAGCCTTGGTTTCGCAGGCAAGCACGCGATCCGCGTGCAGGCAGCGTGCGCGCTTGCACCGCGCCGGTTCAACATCGATTCAGCGCTTTCGGTTACGTTGACATCGCGCGCGCCTCGCGCGCTTGTGTCCAACCGCCACAACGGAGAAGTCCATGAACATCCTGATGCGTTCCATGCTGTTGGGTTGTGCGCTGGCTGCGATCGCGGCGCCCGCGTTCGCCGATCCGCCGGACTGGGCGCCCGCGCATGGCTGGCGCGATCACCACGAAGGCGACGGCCCGCGTTATGTCTGGGCGCGCGTCGAGCGGGTCACGCCGATCTACGCGCGCAGCGGTTACCCGGTGCGGCGCGAGGTGTGCGAGCAGCAGCCGGGTTATGTGGTTTCGCAGGAGCGCTACCAGCAAGGCCCGGGCAGCACCGCCGGCACGCTGCTGGGCGCGGTCATCGGCGGCGCGCTGGGCAATCAGGTGGGCCACGGTGACGGTCGCGCCGCGACCACGATCGCAGGTGCGGTGATTGGTGGCGCCATCGGCAACAACGTCACGCGCGGTCCCGGCTACTACAGCGAGCAGCAGAGCTACCAGCCCGGCTACCAGAACTGCCAGGTGCAGCAGGGCTGGCGCGCGCGCGAGCAAGTGGTCGGCTACGACGTGATTTATCGCTGGCACGGCAATGACTTCCAAACCCGCACCCGCTACGCGCCCGGCGAGCGCATTCGCATGCGTGTGGATCAGATTGCGCGCCCTTCGGGTGATGGCTACGGCGGTGGCTATCGTGGCGGTGGTGACGACCACTGAGACGAACCATCGAGAGCAACTTTCGACGGGGCGCCAAGGCGCCCCGTTTTCATGCTGGAAGCGCCACGCGCGCGTGCAAAGCGCTCGAAAGGTTGCGATATGTATCGACAACATCGGTTTAGCTTGCGTGCGCCTGCAGCCTACTAAGCTCGCCGCGCTGTACCTTTCCCGCGAGCCGCATGCACAACGATCCGCTGCCTTCCGCCGCTGTGTATGCCTACCGTCCCGCACGCGGGCACGCCGCGCATGCGCCCGGTGTTCCGGCGCTGGCGTTCGACCGCGAAGGCCATGCGTTGCTGCACGCGCTTTACTGGCAGCGACGGCCCGACCCGCGCCTGCGCTGGATCAGCCTGGCACTGGTGCTGTTGCTGCACGTGCTGCTGGCGTGGTGGTTGTTTGTCGCCTCACGGCCGTTCGCGATCAGCGTGCCGCATGCGCCGGGTCACGTGCTGATCGTGCGTCTGATCCCCAGCCACCGCGTGCTGCCGCCACCGCCCGCGATCGCATTGCCGCCGCCGCTGGCCGCACCCGTGCCGGGCACTCACGCGCCACCGCGCCGGGCACTGCCCGCCGCGCGGTCCGCGCCCGCGCTGGCGCCCGCGCCATCCAGCACGCCGGCAGGCACGCTGCGGCTGTATTCGCCTGACGGCGCGTTGCTGCTGCCCAGGACCGTGCACACGCCGCCGCCCGCGGCGGCGTTCGCGCCACAGATGCCCACGGCCAACGTGGACATCAATCCGCGCCAGGTCGTGGCGCCGACGACGCACACGGTGTTTTCCAAATACTGGATTCCAAAAAACGAAACCCTGCTGGACAAGCTCGTGCGCGAAACCGTGCAGGCGTTCACCGTGCCGGTGCGTTTACCTGGCAACACGCACCTGAAGTGCATGATCGTGCCGCTGGCGCTGGGTGGTGGATGCACGTTTGGCGGACCCGATGATTCGCGATTCAAGCCGCCCAGGAACGCCACCACCATCCAGTTTTTGCCCGAGAAACCGCTGGTGCCCGGGATGGGCTTTCCGCTGCACGCTGGCCGCAGCGCGCCCGCGCATGCAGCCAGCGTGCAGCGTCGGCGTTGACCATGTTGTCGAGCCCACGCATCGTGTTGGTCCCGGTGCGCAGGCGCTCGAGCTGGCTTGAGTGAGCACATGTCGTGTCGGGGCCACGACATGGAGAAAGTGCAGAGCGGTGCCATTTCGACATACTGCTAGGCTTGCCGCGGCATCGCCCGCATCCCCGAGCCGCATGCACACCGATTTGCCCCAACCCGATGCCGCTTACGCCTATCGCCCTGCGCGAGGCCGCGCGGCAGGCGGGCGTGGCGGTCCGCAGCGCGCGTTCGATCGTGACGGTCATGCATTGCTGCGCGAGATGCGTGAACGGCGCCGTCCCGATCCACGTTTGCGCTGGATCAGCCTGGTGCTGGTCCTGTTGCTGCACGTGCTGCTGGGGTGGTGGTTGTTCATGGCCTCGCGGCCGTATCCGATCAACGTCACGCAGGCGCCGGGCGAGGCGCTGATCGTGCGCCTGATTTCCGCCGCGCGGCCGTTGCCGCCGCCGCCGGCGATCACGCTGCCGCCGCCGCTGACCGCGCCCCCGCCCACCGCGCATGCGCCGCCGCGCCCGGCACCGCCAGCCGCGCGCCCCGCGCCGCCGGCGGTGCCCACGCCGAGCAGCACGCCGGCCGGCACGCTACGGTTGTATTCGCCCGATGGCAATCTGGTGTTGCCCAAGTCCACGGCGCCGCCACCGGTCGCCGCATTCGCTGCACAGGCGCCGCGCGCCAATGTCGATCTCAACCCGCGCACCGTCATCGCGCCGCCGCGGCACACGGTGTTCTCCAACGCCTGGGTGCCGAAGAACGAAAACCTGTTGCAGAAGTACGTGCGCAAGACCATGCAGGAAATCACCGTGCCGGTGCGCCTGCCCGGCAACACGCGGGTCAAATGCGTGATCCTGCCGTTCCCGCCGGGCGGCGCCTGCGGCATCGCCGGGCCCAAGCAGTTATCGCACTTCACCGCGCCGGCGAATGCGAGCACCATCCAGATGCTTCCGGCAACGCCGCTGGTGCCGGCGGCGTCTGCCAGCCGCGGGCCCGCACCCGCGGCCAGCGTGCCGCCCCCGCGCTGAGGCGAAAGTCGTGCCTGGCATGCGCGACGGCCGCGCAGGCCTAACCCATGCGCGCCAATTGCGCGGCGAAGGGCATGCGCCGCAGGCGTTTGCCGGTGGCCGCGAAGATGGCATTGGCCAGTGCCGGCGCGGCGCTGGGCACGCCGAGGTCCTCGGCGCCCACCGGCGTGGCGCCGGATGCGATGGCGATGACCTCGACCGCGCGCGGCAGCTCGCGCATGCGCGCGATCGGGTATTCGGGAAAATTCTGCTGCTGTACCTGACCGTCCTTGACGGTGATCTCTAGCTTCAGCGCGGTGGACAGGGCATCCAGCGTGCCGCCCATGATTTGCGCGTCCACGCCCAGCGGATTGACCACGCGCCCGACATCGACCACGGCGACGGCGCGATGGAAATGCACCTTGCCGCCTTGCACCGATACTTCCATGGCGTGCGCGCAATAGCCGCCGGCGCTGAACGCGCAGGCCAGCCCGCGACCGTGGCCGGCCGGCACGCGCGCGCCCCAGCCGATTGCCTGCGCGGCGCGCTGCAGAACCGCTGCGAGGCGACCGCTGTCGAAGGTGACGCCCTGCACCTGCCATTGCCGCGTGGCGCCCAGCAGCGCCAGGCGCAGCTTGAGCGGGTCCTGGTGCGTGGCGTGCGCGATTTCGTCGAGAAAACTCTCGATGGCGAACGTATTGGAATCGTGCGAGGGCGCGCGCCACGCGCCGCGCCACAGCGGGAAATCCAGCGCGTACCAGCCGAGCTGGAAGTTGGGCACCAGCCCGGCGGGCAGCGCATCGGACTGCATCTCCGAGGTCCACAGTTGGCTGGCGGGTACGCCGCGATGCCACAGCCGCGAGGTGCTGGCGAGATGGTGTTGCCAGGCTTCGACGCGGCCCTTGCGATCGGTGCCGGCAGCCAGACGATGCACGCCGAAGGGGCGATAGACATCGTGGGTCATGTCGTCCTCGCGCATCCACAACAGCTTGATCGGCTTGCCTGCGGCCTGCGCCAGCAGCACCGCCTCGGCGATGTAGTCGTCATCCAGCCGTCGTCCATAGCCGCCGCCGATGCGCGGCATCTCGATGAGAATGCTGCCGGCATCCAGGCCGGTGAGTTTTTGCACGATGCTCAGCGCGCGGCGTGGACTTTGCGTGGGCGCGATCAGATGCGCGCGATCGCTGGTGATCAGCGCCATGCAGCTCATCGGCTCCATGGTCGCATGCGCGACGAAGGGCACGTGGTACTCGGCTTCGATGTGGTGCGCGGCGGCCTTGAAAGCCTTGGCGAAGTCGCCGTCGTTGCGTACCGGCGTGGTCGGAGTGCCCTTGAGCAACACCTCGGCCTGCTGCGCCAGTGCCGCGCTGGAGGCGTCGCCGCCGTGGCGCGCGCGCCAGCGCAGCGCCAGTTGCGTGCGGCCCTTCAGCGCCGCCCAGGTATCGCGCGCCAGCACCGCGACGCCAGGTGCCAGCGGCACGTCGCCGATCAGTCCGCTGGCTTCACGCACGCTGATGAGGATGATTTTTTCCACGCCCTCCACGGCGCGCGCGGCGCCGTCGTCGAGGTGTGCCAGCTCGCCCTCGGCATAGGGACAACGCGCGATCACCGCCACATAGCCGTCGCCCCAGGTCTGATCGAAGGCGAAGGCCTGACGGCCGCTGAGCATGGCGCGTGCGTCGACATCACCGGCCGGCTGGCCGATCAGCCGATAGTCGCTGGCCGGTTTCGGCGCCACGCCGGCGTCGGGCAACTGCAACTGCGCGGCGGCCGCGGCCAGTTCGCCGTAATCCAGGCGCCGGCCGTCCGGCGCGATCACCCAGCCGGCGTGCGTGCCGAGGCGCTCGGCGGGCAGATTCCAGCGTTGCGCGGCGGCCTGGCGCAGCAGCCAGCGCGCGGCGGCGCCGATGCTGCGCAAGTCCTGCCACGCCTCGGCGATGTTGCGGCTGCCACCGGCGTGCTGCGGTCCATACAGCCAGCGCGGCTTGCCATTGTCGTCCTCGACGCCCAGCGGCATCGCCAGCACTTCGACGCGCGCCCAGTCGGCGTCGAGTTCGTCGGCGATGATGCGCGGCAGCGACGTGCGCACACCCTGACCCGTATCCGGTGCGCGTGCGCCGATCAGGGTACGGCCATTGGGCTCGATGCTGACGAAGGCGCTGAGTCGCGTCCAGTTGTCGCCGAGCAGCGCCAGCGGCAGCGGCAGCGTGGCCGCGTGCAGCGCGCGCAACGGCAGGCCGACGATCAGCGCGCCGCCAGCGCCCAGCATGACCTTCAGGAATCGACGCCGATCCAGCTCGCTCATGCCGGATTCTCCGGCTTGCCCGCCCGCGCGCGCGCCGCGCGCAGGATCGCCTTGCGGATGCGCGGATAGCTGCCGCAGCGGCACAGGTTGGGCAGGGTATCGAGTTCGGCTTCGCTGGGCTGCGGATGGTGTTGCAGGAGTGCGTGCGCGGCGATGAGCTGGCCGGTCTGGCAGTAGCCGCACAGGATGGCATCCTCATCGATCCATGCCTGCTGCAATACGCCGGGACTGCCATCGGCCAGGGCCAGGCCCTCCACGGTGGTCACCTTGCGTCCGGCGAGGGTTTGCATCGGCGTCAGGCAGGCATGCGCTGGCTCGCCGTCGATCAAGACGCTGCATGCGCCGCAGGCACCGATGCCGCAGGCGTACTTGGTGCCGGTCAGTTGCAGGTAATCGCGCAGCCACCACAACAGCGGCATGTCCGGATCACCGGCGTGCAGGTAGGGCTTGCCATTGACCTGCAGATGGATGCCGCTGCGCTTGGGTTGCGGCGTGATATGCGCGGGCGGGACTTGCGGGGGCAGCGGAGCCATGGCGCGGATCTCGTGGGCAGGACGCATTCTCGCATTGCGCAACGGGCTGGCGCGCGCGGCATGGCGCGTAGTTCAGTACGCGGCGGGATACCGCTGCGCTGCGTGCACCTCAGCGCGGATATTCGATGTGCGTGACGGTCAGTGTCTGCGCGCCGGCAGGACGCCGCCAGGTCACCTCGTCGCCGACCTGGGCATCGAGCAGCGCGCGCGCCAGCGGCGATACCCAACTGACCTTGCCGGCACTGGCATCAGCCTCATCCTCGCCCACGATCTGCCAGCGTTGCGTGGCACCAGCGGCATCTTCCACCGTGACCACGGCGCCGAAGGCCACTCGCTCGGGCGGCTGCGCAGCCGGATTGACCACGATGGCCGCCGCGATGCGCGTATCCAGCCAGCGCAGATCGCGCGCCAGCACCAAGGCGACGGCGGCATCGGCACGCGTCTGCGTGGCTTGCAACTCGTTGCGCACGGTCGTGGCACGCGCACGCAATTGCGCCAACCCGGATGCGGTGACGTAGTTGCGGTGTTCGCTCAACGTGCGCTCGGGCAGGGCCTCGGGCGCATCGGACTCCTTGGTGAAGGCGCGACTCATGCTCAATGATGTGGTGGCGCGGGGCGCACGATCAAGCCGGCTTGCGTCGGCTCCAGAACGCATACACCGGCAATCCGAGCAGCATCACCAGCAGGCCCATGCCGGCATTGCCCGGGCTGTAGGCCACGGTCACCACGACCACCGCCAGCACCAGCGCTATGAAAACCACGGGTTCCAGCGGATACAGCGGCGTGCGGAATCCGCGGTAACCGGGTTGTCGGCGCCGATACCAGAACAATGCCGCGATGGTCGCGGCGTAGCCCAGCCAGTCCACCACCGTGGTGTAGTTGAGCAGCCAGGCGAAGCTGCCGCTGAGGGCCAGCACGATCGACCAGCCGGCCAGCACGATCAGCGCGCGTTGCGGTGTGCGCCGGCGTGGATGCAGCACGCCCAGACTGCGGAAAAACAGGCCTTGCGCGGCAATGGTCTGCAACACGCGTGCGGCTCCGCCCAGCGCCACCGCGCAGTACCCGAACGTGGACACGGCGATGCCGGCGGCGATCAGGCGTTCGCCCAAGGGTCCGAACGCTTGCCGCATCACCGCGGCAGCCGGCGCCTCGCTGCGTGCCAGACCGGCATGCCCCAGCGCCGCCAGATAGCCCAGGTTGACCAGCACGTAGACCAGCATCACCAGCAGCAAGCCGCCGATCAGCGCGCGCGGCAGCGTGCGCAACGGATCGCGTACCTCGCCGGCCAGCGCATTGAGATAGGCGAAGCCGCCGTAGGCGAACAGCACCGGCAGCAGCGCCAGGGCGAAATTCGGCTGGCCGATGGTGGGGTCGGCGGCCAGCGCGGCGGGCAGATGCGGCGCCGCCAGCCACAGGCCGGTGCCGGCCAGTGCCGCCACCGCACCCAGCTTGAGCAGGCTCAGCACATTTTGCAGTGCCGCGCCGGTGCTGATGCCACGCGCGTGCACCAGTGCGATCAGCACCAGCGCGCTGCTGCCCAGCGCCGGCGCGCTGTGCAGCGGCAGGCCGACCGCGGTGGCCGCGTAACGGCCGAAGATCAGCGCCACCGCGGCCAGCGAGCCGGGCAAGTCGGCGATCAGCATGGTCCAGCCGAACAGGAACGCCAGCAGCGGCCCGAACGCCTCGAAGATGTACAGATAGCTGCCGCCCGCCTCGGGTCGGCGCGCGCCCAGCTCGGCGAAGCACAGCGCGCCCAGCATGGTCAGCACACCGCCCAGCACCCAGGCCAGCAGCAGCTGGGTGCCTGAATGCGTATGCGCGGCGACCACCGCGGGATTGAGAAAAATCCCCGCGCCGATCACTCCGCCGACCACCAGCAAGGTCGAGGAAAATCCACCCATGCGGCGCAGGTAAGTAGCGCTCGCTGTCACCGTGTCGCTCATGCCGCTGGCCCCTGTGCGTGGATGATCGTGCCGGCAAGTCTGCCTGAGTCGTGCCGTCAGTGCCTGACGGGTCGGGCGCTGCGCGCGGCTGCCGGCGCTGGCCAGGCTGCGTGCTGTCCATTGCCATGGATAAGGGGGCGAGCATGCATGACCGGGATTTGCGCAGAGGGCGTGGTCCACCCGACATGCCTCGCATTTGGTGTCGCGACCCGCAAGGACGGATAATCCGCGTTTCTCCTTGCGGCAATGCCTCCATGACCGAGATGACCGTGCTCAATCCCGTCCACCGTGCGTTGGGCGCGAAGATGGTGGACTTTGGCGGCTGGGACATGCCGATCAGCTACGGCTCGCAGATCGAGGAGCACCACGCGGTGCGTACGGACGCCGGCATGTTCGATGTGTCGCACATGACCGTGGTCGATCTGCGTGGCGCG
This sequence comes from Metallibacterium scheffleri, assembly GCF_002077135.1. NCBI lineage: Bacteria > Pseudomonadati > Pseudomonadota > Gammaproteobacteria > Lysobacterales > Rhodanobacteraceae > Metallibacterium > Metallibacterium scheffleri. The sequence continues at coordinate 247,330 of NZ_LDOS01000002.1, forward strand.
CGCGTGCGTGAATTCCTGCGCCAGTTGCTGGCCAACAGCATCGACAAGCTCAAGGTCTCGGGCAAGGCGCTGTATTCCTGCATGCTCAATCCCGAGGGCGGCGTCATCGATGACCTGATCGTGTATTTCCTCGATGAAAGCCACTTCCGCCTGGTGGTCAACGCCGCCACGCGCGACAAGGACCTGGCCTGGATACGGCAACACGCTGCGCGCTTCGGCGTGCAGGTCGAGCATCACCCGGAATTGGCGATGATCGCCGTGCAAGGTCCGCATGCGCGCGCCAAGGCCGCCAATCTGTGGCACGCGGAATTGGCGGCACGCGCGTTGGCCCTCAAACCCTTCAGTGCCACCCGCGAGGGCGCACTGTTCATCGCGCGCACCGGCTACACCGGCGAGGATGGTTTCGAGATCACCCTGCCGGGTACCGAAGCCGCCGCATTCTGGCGGCGCCTGCAGGACGCCGGTGTGCAGCCCTGCGGACTGGGTGCGCGTGACACCCTGCGCCTGGAGGCCGGCATGAACCTCTACGGCCAGGACATGGACGAACGCACCACGCCCTTCGAAGCCGGCCTTGCGTGGACGGTGAGCATGGACGAGGGTCGCGATTTCATCGGCCGTGCCGCGCTCGAGCGCCAGCAGCGCGACGGCGTGCCGCGGCAGATGATCGGCCTGGTGCTGGACGAAAAGGGCGTGCTGCGCCATGGCCAGAGCGTGCACACCACGCAGGGCGTCGGCGAGATCCTCTCCGGCACCTTCGCGCCGACGCTGGGCAAGGCGGTGGCGTTCGCACGCATTCCGGCCGGCGATCCGGGCGCGGTCAGTGTCGGTATCCGCGGCCGTCAGCTGGCCGCGCGCGTGGTCAGGTACCCTTTCGTGCGCAATGGGCAGGCCTGCGCCGGCATTTGACGTTCGTGCCGCTGTCTGCTTGCTAGAATTGTCCACGCTTCCAATCCTCCAACCGGAACTTTTCCCATGAGCGAGATCCCCGGCGACCTCAAGTTTCTCAAGTCCCACGAGTGGGCGCGTCTCGAAGACGACGGCCTCGTGCGCGTCGGCATTTCCGAGCACGCGCAAAGCCAACTGGGTGATCTGGTCTACGTCGAGCTGCCTGGCGTCGGTGACGCGGTGACGGTCGGCAACGCCTGCGCCGTGGTCGAGTCAGTCAAGGCGGCTTCGGATGTGTACACGCCGGTCTCCGGCACCGTGGTCGAAGTCAACGAAGCGCTGAGCGACAAACCCGAGACGATCAACGAGGACGCCTACGGCGAGGGCTGGATCTTCGCGGTCAAGCCGAGCAACTCAGAGGACATGGAGGCGCTGCTCGATCCCGATGCCTACGCCGAGTTGCTCGACGAAGAAGACGCGCACTGAGCGCAGCGAATCGATCTCCGCGCCCGGTTTCGGCCGGGCGCTTTGCGTTCACGGAAACCACCATGCCTTTCATCCCGCACTCCGAATCCGACGTTCGCGCCATGCTTGCGGCCATCGGTGTAGCCCAGATCGAGGATTTGTTCGACGAGATCCCCGCTGCGCTCAAGGCGCGGGCGCTGCAGCACGTGCCTGCGGGCTTGCCCGAGATGGATGTGGCGCGGCTCATGCGCGGCTACGCCGCGCAGGATGCTGGCGTGCTCAACTTTGCCGGTGCCGGTGCCTATGAGCACCACATTCCGGCGGCGGTATGGCAGATCGTCACCCGTGGCGAGTTTTATTCGGCCTACACGCCGTATCAGGCCGAAGCCAGCCAGGGCACGCTGCAGCTGATCTACGAATACCAGACCATGATGACGCGGCTGACCGGCATGGATGTCAGCAATGCCTCGCTGTATGACGGCGCCACCGCGTTGGCCGAGGCGGTATTGATGGCCGAGCGCTGCATGAAAAAGGGCGCGCGGCGTGTACTGGTTCCGCGCAGCGTGCATCCGGCGTATCGCAAGACGCTGCGCACCATCGTCGATTTGCAGCACATCGAGGTGGTCGAGTTTGATTTCTGCCACGCCGGTGCCACCGCCGGCGGCATCGCGGCCGACTGGCTGGCGCGGCAGGATTTCGGCGCATTCACCGCGCTGGTGGTGCCGCAGGTCAATTACTTCGGCGTGCTGGAGGATGTGGATGCATTGACCGACTGGGCGCATGCGCAGGGCGCGCTGGTGATCGGCGTGATCAATCCGCTGGCGTTGGCGGTACTCAAGGCGCCCGGACAGTGGGGCGCCAAGGGTGCCGACATCGTGATTGGCGAAGGCCAGCCGATGGGTGTTCCGCTGAGCTCGGGCGGGCCGTATTTCGGCATACTCGCCTGCAAGCAGGAATTCGTGCGGCAGATGCCTGGGCGCGTCGTCGGGCGCACCACCGACCTCGATGGTCGCGCAGGTTTCACCCTCACCCTGCAGGCGCGCGAGCAGCACATCCGTCGCGCCAAGGCCACTTCCAACATCTGCACCAATCAGGGTTTGCTGGTGACCGCCGCGACCATCCACATGGCGCTGCTCGGTCCCGAAGGGCTGCGCCGCGTGGCGGTGCATTGCATGCGCAACGCACGCGCGCTGCGCGAGCGGCTGGCAGCGCTGCCGGGCGTGCACGTGCCGTTCGAGCGCGCGGGATTTCACGAATTCACGCTTGCGTTGCCGTTGTCGGCCGGCACGGTGATCGAGCGCCTCGCCGATGCGCGAATTCTTGCCGGAGTCGCGCTCGACGAGGACTTTCCAGAGCTGGGTAATGCGCTGCTGGTGTGCGCTACAGAGACCAAGACCGAGGCTGATCTCGATCGCTATGCCGAGGCGCTGGGCCGGGCGTTGCGCTGAAATCGGCGCGTGCGCGGGCAAAAAATCCCGCGACCACGCGCTTCCCCGACAAATTTTTTTTGTTGCGAAGTTCGCTGGCATTCAGCGCCATTTGCGCTGCGCGACGTGTGTCGCGACGAATGCGCGCGCTGCCGCGATGCGCGCATGCGCGGCGGCGCGATGCCAGCAATAGCAAGGCTTGCAGCGCAATATTGAATAAAAAAGTTATGGATGTCTAGATGTCCATACGTCCATTACAGTCAATTATTCATTGTCGCATGGGCTTGATGGCGCGCCACTCTGCCGCGTGCGTTGTGCAGTGAATGCAGCGAAATCGATTGACAGTGGAAAAGTGACGCAATAGTTTCTGCGCCGGAAGATCAGTGAACAAAGAATGGCGACGTCAAAATTCATCAAGCCGTATATCGAGCACGGTGCAAAAGCCGAAGCGGTACGCAAGATCACCGTGTCGGTTCCGCTGCATGTGCTCAAGGTGCTCTCCGATGAACGCACGCGTCGCCAGATCTGCAATCTCAGGCACGCCACTATTAGTGATCTTCTGTGCGAGGCGTTCCTGCATGCTTTTACTGGGCAACCACTGCCAACTGACGAGGAGCTGAGACGAATTATGGCTATCAAGAAAACTGCTGCGAAGAAACCCGCCGCCAAGAAACCTGCGGCGAAAAAGTCCACTGCCAAGAAGGCCACGACCAAGAAGGTCGCCAAGGCCAAGGTCGCGACGGCCCGCAAGACGGCCGCCAAGAAGTCCGTGAAGAAGGCTGCCGCCAAGAAGCCGGCCGCCAAGAAGAAGGCTGCCGCCAAGAAGCCGGCTGCCAAGAAGAAGGCTGCCGCCAAGAAGCCGGCCGCCAAGAAAGCCGCGGCGAAAAAGCCTGCCGCGAAAAAGCCCGCCAGGAAGGCTGTAAAGAAAGCTGCTCCCATGAAGGTCGCAGCGCTCGCCCTCTGAGACGAGTGTCGTTTCGCAAGCTGGTAACTTTTCACCCTCTCCGCGACTGCCCAGCGCGGAGAGGGGCCTCGGATTCGAGGCCACGCCCCGCATCGCGGGGCGTTTCATTTTGTGTCGGCGGCATTTTCGCATTGCTCGCCGCGTGTGATCGGGCTAACGTGACGCCTGCGCTTGCGGCGTTCCAAACCGCATAGGGGGAAGCTGGCCGGGGCGCGCCCATCCACTTGAGGCTTGCCCATGGCTATTGAGTCCGTAATTCCTCGTGCCCGTGCCAACGCCCGCCTCGGGGCGGCGGCGGTCGTGTTGTTGAGTGCGGCGCTGACCGCATGCTCCGGTTCCAATCAATCCGCGCCGCAGCCCGCGAAAGCGCCTGTTGCTCCGGCCAAAGCCGCATCAACCGGCGCCAGGCCAGCCAGCGCCGCCCCCAATACCGCCGATCGGCTGGCCGCGATGAGTGTCGATCAACTCATGGACCAGGCGCAGAAAGCCCTGAAGGAAGATCGCCTGGTTGCACCGGCCGGCGACAACGCATTCGAGTATTACCTGGCGGTGCTGCACAAGAGCCCCAACAACCGCGCTGCGCAGGATGCGTTGCGCGAAACGTTCCCGTATGGCGCACAGACCGTTGATCAGACCATCAACCAGGGGAATTTCCCCGAGGCACAGCGTGAAATCGATCTGCTGGCCAAGGCCGACCCGACCAATTACACGCTGACCATCCTGCGCTCGAAACTGGATGCCGCACGCAAGGTGGCGGCCCAGCAGCAACAGGCGCAGAAGTCTGCCGCGCTGGCGCAAGCCGCAAGCGCGGTGGCGGAGCGAAAACAGCAGCAGGAACAGATCGACGCTGCCGCCGCAGCGCTCAAGCAGCAGCAGGAACAGGCCGCCGCTGCGGTGCAAAAGCAGCGGGAGCAGCAGGCACAGCAAGCAGCCGCAGTGGCAGCCACGCGCACAGCGACTGTCCCCAAGGCGGCAGCGTCAGCCGAGAATCGCGATGCTCAGGTGGTGCGCATGGTGCCGGCCAAGTATCCGCTGGAAGCCGCGCGCAATGGCGAGCAGGGCTGGGTGGATGTCGCGTTCACCGTCAATCCGGATGGTTCGGTGAGCGATGTCCACGTCACCAATGCCGAGCCGCGTCGGGTTTTCGATCGCGCCGCGATCGATGCCGTATCACGCTGGCGCTTCAAGCCGGCATTGATCAACGGCGCGCCGACCGCGGTCGTGGTCAAACGCCGTATCGAATTCAAGCTGTCCGGCAACGGCTGATCATGGGCCGACGCGGGCGGCGACTTGCGGGCCGACCGCGCAGGTGCATGGCTATTGGTCGAGTAGAACGCGCCGCAAAAGTGCGAGCACGCGCATTTGCGGTGGCAGATCGGCGTTGCTGTCGAGTACGCCGAGCGCGGCATACGCGCCGCCATGCGCAGCTGGTGGCAGACTCTTCAGCAAGCCCGCGGTATCGGCCAGCAACAGCAGCGCGTAGTCTGCCGGGGATTGACTCGCGCTGGCAGCGCGCAGCAGATCGGCGGCGCTTTCATCACGCGCCTGTTGCGAGCGCAACGGGTAGCGGTGGCCGGCGCGTGGCAGCCATTTGATGCGTGGCACGCGGTGCAGCAGGTCGCGCCGGGCCAGCCCATCGAGCAGACGGACGCGCAGTTGCGGCAACTTGCGTCGTGCCAGCCGCAGCGCGTGTTGCGGCGGCAACGCGTTCATGCCCAAGGCGTGTTGCAAGTCTGCCAACAGCGGATGCGCCAGTGGCAGTGCACTGTCTTGATACCAGTGTGTACCGTCGGTTTGCAGACGTCCGGCCAATGTCAGGTCGGCCAGCAACGCGGCGGCGAACAACGTTTGTGCGGTCAGAATCCCTTGCGTCCGTACCGAGCCGTGGCGCGGATCCAGCAGCAGCAGAACGAGGCGCTCGGTAAGCAGCATGGAGCCTAGCGTGGGTGGCGACGTCTGCGCACAGGATGCGCCCGTTCGCGCGGGCGATCCAGCCCGGCCCAGTCGACGTAGGGCAGGCCCAGCAGTTTGTCGAAGAACATCGGCATCAGTTGCGCCGGCACGGCGTCGTCGCAGTTCCACAGGATTACCATGCCGACGTGCAGGTCGGGAAAGAAGCCGATCATCGCGCGATAGCCCTGCACGGCGCCGGCGTGAAAGATCAGCCGGTGCCCGGCGTAGTCATACACGCGCCAGGCCAGCGCATATTGCGCGTTGCGCAAGCGCGCGCGGCGCCATGGCGTGGCCCAGCGTTCGCTCGGTGTTTCCACCAGCGGCGTATGCAGCACGTGCAGCAGCGCGGGCGAAAGCACCTTGGGGTCGCCGCCCATTTGCGCGATCAGCCATTTCTCCAGATCATCGAGACTGGCATTGACGCCTGCGGCGGGTGCCAGGCGGTAGTAGGCCTCGCGCGGCTGGAACGGTGTCCAGCGCCCGTGATCCAGCCAGTGCGGCCGCGCCCAGCTCTTGCTCGCCTCCAGCGCATCGCGGCCATAGGTCGCGGTGTGCATGCCCAGCGGCAGGAACAGGCGCTTCTCGACCTGGTGGTAGTAGAAGTCGCCGGTCTCGGCGTAGACCACATCGCCAATCAAGCTGAAGGCCACATTCTGGTAGCTGTAGCAATCGCCCGGAGGGCAGATCGGTTCGACTTCATCGAGCTTGCGTACCAGCTCGGGATAGCGGCCGTTGTTCTCCATGATGTTGTCGTAGGCGTTGTGCGGCAGGCCCAGACGCTGGCTGAGGATGTCGGCGATGGTGGCCTGGCGCGCGTACTCGGCGTTCTTGAGCATGAAGAACGGCAGTGCCTGCTCGATGCGCGTGTTCCAGCCGAAGGTCCCATCCTGCACCAGCAGCCCGGTCAGCGCGCTGGCGAATGCCTTGGACAGCGACGCGATGCGGAACACCGTGTACGGCGTGACCTTGGCGCCAGTGGCGGTGTCGGCATAGCCCAGGGTGCGCTGCCAGCGCACCTTGTCATCGACGATGACCGCGGTGGCGATGCCGGCGGCGTCGTTGCGTGCCATGACCTGATCGAGCCAGCCGTTATAGGCCTTGATGCTGGCCGCGACGCGGCCCTTGGGCAGCGTCCCACCGACCGCAATCGCGGCGTCGGGGCGCGCCGCCTGCGCGGCAATCGATAGGACGATGAATACCATCGCGGCCAGTGCCTGAGGCACGCGGCGCCAATGCAACTTCGACATGAACTGCTATGCTCATCAAGCCCTGCGCAGCGCTCCGCGCCGCCACAAGGAGGACTGACCGATGTTCACGATCATTGTGCTGATCGTCGTTGCCGTGATTGTCCTGTATGTCGTCGGGCTCTACAACGCCTTGGTGACCGCACGCAACGGCTACAAGAACAGCTTCGCGCAGATCGATGTACAACTCACGCGCCGTCACGATCTGATCCCCAATCTGGTCGAAACCGCCAAGGGCTACATTGCCCACGAGCGCGGCACGCTGGAGGCGGTGACCGAGGCGCGCACCGCGGCGGTGAATGGTTTGGCTGCGGCCAAGGCCGCGCCCGGCAACCCGCAGGCGATGCAACAACTCGGTGGCGCCGAAACGCAACTGACGCAGTCGCTCGGGCGCCTGTTCGCGGTGGCCGAGGCTTACCCGGACCTGAAGGCCAACCAGAACATGATGCAGCTTTCCGAGGAACTCAGCTCCACCGAAAACCGCGTGGCCTTCGCGCGGCAGGCTTACAACGATTCGGTGATGGGCTACAACAATCGCTGCCAGATGTTTCCGTCCAGCATCATTGCCAACAGCTTCGGTTTTGCCGCGGCCGAACCGCTGGCCATGGACGATCCGGCCAAGCGCGAGGCACCCAAGGTTTCGTTCACCTGAACTGAGCGCGCGCCGTGGATTTCTTTGCCCATCAGGCTGATGCGCGGCGCCACTCGCGGCGCATGGTGGTGTTGTTCGCGCTGGCGGTACTGACCATCGTTGCGGCGGTCGACGCGCTGATTTTCGTGGTGTTCGGCCTGGCATCCAGCAAGCCGGATGGCGGCGTGCAAGTGCCGCTGCAGACACTGCTCCTGGTCAGCATCGCCGTGATCGCCGTCATCACATTGGCGTCGATGTATCGCAGCGCATCGTTGCGCAGTGGTGGCGGTGCGGTGGCGCGCGGGTTGCACGCCACACCGGTGCCGCCGGATACCAACAATCCGGCCTGGCGGCGACTGCGCAACGTGATCGAGGAGGTCGCGATCGCCGCGGGCGTGCCGGTGCCGGAGGTCTACGTGCTCGAACAGGAGCCTGGCATCAATGCCTTCGCCGCCGGCTACGGCCCGAGCGATGCCGCGATCTGCGTTACCCAGGGCAGTCTGGAAACGCTCAACCGGGATGAACTGCAGGGTGTGATCGCGCACGAATACAGTCACGTGCTCAACGGCGACATGCGCCTCAACATCCGCCTGATGGGCGTGGTGTTCGGTATCGTCGTGCTCAGCGTGATCGGACGTCAGTTGCTCAACGCCGCGTTCTGGACTGGCGGCTCCATTGGCGGCGGCCGCGGTCGCCGCGACAACGGCAACGCGCTGTGGGCGATCGGGCTGGGACTGCTGGTGATCGGCGGCATCGGCGTGTTTTTCGCGCGCTTGATCAAGGCTTCGGTGGCACGTTCGCGTGAAACACTGGCCGATGCCTCGGCGGTGCAGTTCACACGCCAGACCACGGGCATAGCCGGCGCGCTGAAAAAAATTGGCGCGCTGGAAGCCGGCTCACAGCTCACCCAGGTGCATGGCGAGGAGGTCTCGCACATGCTGTTCGGCGAAGGCCACAACTGGAGCGCGCTGTTCGCCACGCATCCGCCGCTGGAGCAGCGCATCCGCGCGCTGGAACCGGGTTTCGACGTGGCCGAGTTCGAGCAGATCGCCAAGCGCTGGCAAAGCCTGGTGCGCAGCCCGCACGGTGACGATCCACGCGCCAGCGCTACCGGCTTGATGCCGCGCGAAATCCTGATGGCGACGGTCACGGGTGCGGCGGTGATGTCCAGCGGTGTGCAGGCATTGCCGCACGCTGATACGCGCAGCCCCATCGCCGCTGCCGCGGTGGCCGCGCAGGTGGGTCAGGCCGACCACGCGGACTTTGCCGCCGCCGCGCAAGTGCGCAACGACGTGCCTGCCGAACTGACCGCCGCAGCGCGTTCACCGCAGCAGGCACTGGCCCTGGTGCTGGCCTTGGCGCTGGCTATGGAAGGCGCGGCACGCGCGCAACAGGCGCAATTGATCGCGCAGGCCTTCGCCGCGCCGGTGGCCGAACAAGTCGGTGCGCTGGCGCCGAGCGTGGCACAGCTGCATCCGCTGGCGCGCCTGCCGCTGGCGGCCATGGCGTTCCCGGCGCTGCGCCGCCAGCCACGCGCCGAGATCGAGAATCTGGTGGCGACGCTGAGTCGGATGGCACACGCCGATGGCGAGGTGGCGCTGGACGAATACTGCCTGGCCACCCTGGTGCGCGTGCAGGCGCTGGATGCGCTGGACCCGGCGCGCGGCTTCGTCGCTGGCAGTTGCAAGCTGATCGATTGCAAGGGGCAGGCGCTGCTGGTGCTGGCGCTGCTGGCCGAATTCGGCCACGACGATGCCGAAAGCGCCGCACGCGCGTTCCAACTGGGCGTGCAGGAAATGCTGCCGGATCTTGATGCGCGTTATGCGCCGCCGGGTGACTGGCAGGCGCAGCTCGATACCGCGTTGGCGCAGCTCGACCGGCTCGCGCCGGCTGGCAAGGAACTGCTGGTGCGCGCGCTCACCCGCGCACTACGCGAGGATGGCCAGGTGCGCGTGGCCGAGGCCGAATTGCTACGGGTCGTGTGCGCGGCACTGCATTGTCCGCTGCCGCTGGTGTTGGGCGATACGCCGCGCGCCTAGAACCGTGGCGGACGTCCCCGCAGCAGATCGGCGGCGCGCTCGGCGAGCATGAGCGTCGGTGCGTTGGTGTTGCCGCTGGGCAGTTCGGGTATCACCGAGGCATCGACCACGCGCAGCGCTTCGATGCCGCGCACGCGCAGCGCCGCATCGACCACGGCTGCGTCGTCCTGGCCCATGCGACAGGTACCGACCGGGTGGTAGATCGTTTCGGCCTTGCGCCGGATGAATTCGGTCAGCGCAGCGCTGTCCCGCGCATCCGCGCCGGGGTAAATCTCGCGACCGCGAACGGCGGCGAATGGTGTCTGGGCGAAAATCTCGCGGGCCATGCGCACGCCTTCCAGCAGCATGCGCAGATCATGGCCCTCGCTGTCCGACAGGTAATTGGCGTGGATGCGGATGGGTGCGGATGGATTGGCGGAGGCCAGCGCCAGCCAGCCGCGGCTGCGCGGGTGCAGAGCGCATGCATGCAGGGTATAGCCGCGTCCGCGCAGCCGCGTGCGACCGTGGTTGTCAAGCAGCGCCGGCACGAAATGGAATTGCAGATCGCATTCGGTGGTGGTGGCGTAGCGGCTGCGCGCGAAGCCGCCGGCCTCGGCGAGGTTGGAGGTGCCGATGCCGTGCCGGGTGAACAGGAAGCGCAGCGCCACGGCCAGGTCGTTGACGCGGTCGTAGCTGTCGCGACTGCTGCATTCCACCAGGGTGCAGATGTCCAGATGATCCTGCAGGTTAGTGCCGACACCGGGCAGATCCTGCAGCACGGCGATGCCGTGCGCGCGCAGCGCGGCAGCCGGGCCGATGCCGGACAGCAGCAGCAGTTGCGGCGAGTTGAGTGCGCCGCCGCAGAGTGTCACTGCGCCACCGTCGATGCGCGAGCGCCGGCCGTGGCGCAGCACTTCGATGCCCACGGCGCGCGGGCCATTGAGCAGCACGCGCGTGGCCAACGCGCGGGTGAGCACATGCAGATTCGGCCGCCCGCGCGCAGGATCGAGATAGGCACTGGCCGCCGAGCAGCGCGCACCGTTGCGCTGGGTGACCTGGTACAGCCCGAAGCCTTCCTGCGTGGCGCCGTTGAAATCGGTGTTGTGCGACAGGCCCGCGCTGACCGCGGCCGCGATCAGGCATTGGCTGAGCGGACTGACGTGGCGCAGATCGCTGACACCCAGCGGGCCGCCGACGCCGTGCCAGGCATCGGCGCCGCGGCTGTTGTCCTCGGCGCGCTTGAAATAGGGCAACACGGCGGGCCAGTCCCAGCCGGGGTCGCCGCTGAGCCTGGCCCAGCGCGCGTAGTCGAGCGGACGCCCGCGCACGTAGCACATCGCGTTGATTGAGCTGGAGCCGCCCAACACCTTGCCGCGTGGCCACCACAGGCGACGCCCCTGCAATTGCGCCTCGGGCTCGGTGCTGTAGTTCCAGTTGTAGCGTGTGAGCTTGACCAGTTTGGCCAGCCCCGCCGGCATATGGATGTAGGGATGCCAGTCACGCACGCCGGCCTCGATCAGCAGCACGCGTTGCGTCGGATCGGCGCTGAGCCGGTTGGCCAGCACGCAGCCCGCCGAGCCGGCGCCGACGATGATGTGGTCGTAGGTCATGCGCGCAGGCTAGCGCAGGGCGCGATTGGATGAACGACTGTATGCCCGGTTGCCTGCGATGAGCGGCGTGCCGCACGCCCGGACCCGCAACGCGAGGCGCGCCATTGGCAGCGCAGGTTCAGCCGGCACTGATCTGCCGCTGGGCGCGCTCCGGCGCTCGCGCCCCGACAAGCGGTGCGCACGTATGGCGCTCGCGCCGGATCAGCCCGCGATATAGCGCTGCAGGTGTTCGATTTCCACGGCCTGGTCGTCGATCACGGCCTTGACCAGATCACCGATCGAGATCACCCCGACCACCGCGCCGCGTTCGACCACGGGCAGATGGCGCACGCGGCCGTCGGTGCACAGGCGCATGCAGGCTTCGACCGATTCTTCTGGCGAAATCGTCAATGCCGGCGTGCTCATGATCTCGCGCACGGGCGTGTCGCTCGACGCGCGACCTTGCAGCGCGACCTTGCGCGCGTAATCACGTTCGGAAACCACGCCCAGCAGCTCGGTGCCGCGCATCACCAGCAGCGCACCAATGCGCAGCTCAGCCATGCGCTGCAGGGCGGAAAGCACGCTTTGTTCCGGCGCGATCGCATGCACGCTGCTGCCCTTGCTTTCGAGTAGATGCTTGACCTGACGCATGACTCCTCCAAGCGTGTGCGGGCGTACAAGTCTAGCGCGCGCAACCCAACCAGGCTTGACGAGGAGAATAATTTTACTAAACTAGAAATATGGAATTGAATGAAAGCATCGTCGCGCTCAAGGCACTGGCCCAGGACACGCGTCTGGCGTTGTACCGCCTGCTGGTGCAGGCCGGTCCCGAGGGCTTGCCGGTGGGCGAGCTCGCTGCGCGCTTGCACGTGCCGGACTCCACGCTCAGTGCACATCTGCGTGTGCTGCGCACGGCGGGACTGGTGCGCGATGAACGACGCGGCCGCGTGATCCAGTGCCGCGCCGATTTCGCGCGCATGGATGCGCTGCTGGCCTATCTCACCGAGAACTGCTGTGCCGGCAGCGGCGCTTGCGCGCCCGTGCCCGGCTGCAAGACCCCTCCATCACCAGGAGCCCAGGCCCATGCAACGCTTACACGTGCACGTCAACGTCGCTGACCTCGAGGCCAGCATCCGTTATTACCACACGCTGTTCGGCTGTGCACCCAGTGTGCGCGAACCCGATTACGCCAAGTGGATGCTGGACGATCCGCGCATCAATTTCGCCATCTCGCAGCGCGGCCACGCGCCGGGTCTCGATCACTTGGGCATCCAGGTGGAGCAGGCGGAGGAGCTCGCGCAGATCGGCGCACGTCTGGCTGCCGCCGATGCGGTGGCGCTGGCCGAGCAGGGCACGACCTGCTGCTATGCACGTTCGGACAAGTACTGGAGCGAGGATCCGCAGGGTCTGCGCTGGGAAAGCTTCCGCAGCCTGGGCGCGGCGACGTCGTATTACGCGCCCGCACCTGCCCAGACCGGCGATGCCGGTTGCGGGCCCGCGGTGACGCAGACCGCCGCGCCGTGCTGCGTTCCGGCGACGACGCAGGCCAGCGCACCCTGCTGCGGCCCGGCCAAGGGCGCGGGCGCTGACGGGTGCTGCGCATGAGCGGGCGCATCTACAACGTGCTGTTCCTGTGTACCGGCAACTCGGCGCGCAGCATCCTGGGCGAGGCGCTGCTGAACACGATGGGCGCGTCGCGATTCCATGCCTACAGCGCCGGCAGCCATCCGGCGGGGCAAGTGCAGCCGCTGGCCCGGGAACTGGCCATCGAGATGGGCTACGACCCGGCGCGGCTGCGCAGCAAGTCCTGGGACGAGTTCGCCGCGGCGGACGCGCCGCGCATGGATTTCATCCTGACCGTGTGCGACAGCGCCGCCGGCGAGGCCTGCCCGCTATGGCCAGGGCATCCGGCCACGGCACACTGGGGCGTGCCCGATCCCGCGGCGGTGCAGGGCGACGCGGCCACGCGCCGCGCCGCGTTCCGCGCGACACTGCTGGCCTTGCGCCAGCGCATCGAGCTGCTGATCGCCTTGCCGGACGAGAAACTCGATGCACTCGCGGCCCGCGCCAGTCTTGCCGCCATCGCGGCACAGGCCGGCGCAGCATGAGCACGTCCCGCGCGGGCTGGCGCTCGCCGCCGGCGGCGGCGGCGAGCGTTGCCGGAACCGACCGATGCTGAGCGCACTGATCATCTTCATCCTCACCCTGGTGATGGTGATCTGGCAACCCCGGGGTCTGGGCATCGGCTGGAGCGCGCTGGGCGGCGCGGCGCTGGCGCTGGTGACGGGTGTGATCCAGCTCAGCGACATTCCGGTGGTGTGGCACATCATCTGGGACGCCACCTTCACTTTCGTCGGGCTGATCATCATCTCGCTCATTCTGGATGAAGCCGGGTTCTTTCACTGGGCCGCGCTGCACGTGGCACGCTGGGGTGGCGGGCACGGACGATTGCTGTTTCCGCTGATCGTGCTGCTGGGCGCGGTGATCTCGGCGTTCTTCGCCAACGATGGCGCGGCACTCATCCTCACCCCCATCGTGCTATCCATGCTGCTGGCGCTGGGCTTCGGGCCCGCCGCAGCAATGGCTTTTGTCATGGCCTGCGGCTTCGTGGCGGACACCACCTCCCTGCCGCTGGTGATTTCCAACCTGGTGAACATCGTCAGCGCGGGGTATTTCCAGATTCCCTTCGACCGCTATGCCGCGGTGATGGTTCCGGTCGATCTGGTGGCGCTGGCCGCCACGCTGCTGGTGCTGTATGCCTACTTCCGCCGCGACATTCCGCTGCGGTACGACCTGAGCAAACTCGACACCCCAGCCAGTGCGATCAAGGATCCGCTGGTGTTTCGCTGGACCTTTCCCACGCTGGCGGCGCTGCTCATCGCCTACTTCGTCACCGCCGCGTATGCGGTGCCGGTGTCGGTGGTGACCGGGCTGGCCGCGCTGCTGATGCTGGCGCTGGCCGGGCGCTGGTGGCGCGGCGGGCAAGGCGCGCGGATCAACGTACGCGGTGTCATCCGGCATGCGCCATGGCAGATCGTGCTGTTCTCGCTGGGCATGTACCTCGTGGTCTACGGTCTGCGCAACGCCGGACTCACGGCGTATCTGGCGCAGGTGCTGGAGGCCATCGGCCAGCATGGCGTGCTGGCTGCTGCGCTGGGTACGGGTCTCATCAGTGCCGGACTTTCGGCGGTGATGAACAACATGCCCACGGTACTGATCGGCGCACTCGGCATCCACCACGCGCAGGGTCTGAGCGCGCCGGTGCGCGAGGCCATGATTTACGCCAACGTCATCGGCTGCGATCTCGGCCCCAAGTTCACGCCGATCGGCAGTCTGGCCACGCTGCTGTGGCTGCATGTGCTGGAGCGCAAGGGCACCCGCATCACCTGGGGTTATTACTTTCGCGTCGGTCTGGTGCTGACCACGCCCGTGCTGCTGCTTACGCTGCTGGCGCTGGCGGCACGCCTGATGCCGGGCTGAATCCGGCTACCTGGGCAGGTACATGGGCCCGCCCAGCTGGCGCATCTGCTGCTCGATCCACGCCGCGCGGCGCAGCACGTAGGGCGAGGGCCTGTTGGCGTGGAAAATATGCGGGTTGGGCAAGGTTGCGGCCAGCAGCGCGGCTTCGCGCGGCGTGAGACGCGCTGGCGGTTTGCCAAAATTGACGTGGCTGGCGGCGTCCACGCCGAACACGCCGTTGCCCAGCTCGGCGATGTTCATGTAGATGGTGAGGATGCGCTGCTTGGGCAGATTGAGTGTGAGCAGCACGGTGAAGTAGGCCTCGATGGCCTTGCGCACGTAACTGCGTCCGTCCCACAGGAACAGGTTCTTGGCGGTTTGCTGGGTGATGGTGCTGGCCCCGCGTAGGCGCGCGCCGTGGTCGGCGGCAACGATAGCGTCCTTGATCTCACCGAAGTCGAAGCCCCAGTTGCTGGGGAAGGTCTGGTCCTCGCCTGCCACCATGGCCAGGGGTGCCCACGGGGACACCTCGCGCCATGGCACCCAGTGGTAGTCGATGTGGTAGCGGCGGTCGCCATGCAGGCGCGCGTCGATCCAGCGCTCGATCATGACCGCGCTGGTCACGGGCGGAACCCAGCGCAGGCTCAATACCAGCAGCTCAGTGACGATGAACCACGCCAGCACAGCGCGCAGCAGGTAGTGCCAGAAGCGGCGGCGGGATTTGACGGATTTGGACATGGCGTGCCGCGGGCTGGATGCGTGCAGTATAAATTGCGCGCCGGCTTGATCATGCGGCGCTCGCCCCTATCTCTGAGCTTTGTCGGCGGAATCGCATCGTGCCAGTCGAAGACAGCCTGCAACCCTTTCTGCTTGAGCGCGCCGGCGTGCGTGGCGCGGTGGTGCGGCTCGGGCCGGCGTGGCGCGAAGTGGCCGCGCGCCAGGACTATCCGGCGCCGCTGCGTGCCATTCTGGGCGAGGCGCTGGCCGCCAGCGCGCTGCTGACCGCGCACGTCAAGCTGCAGGGCGCGCTGTCGCTGGAGTACAAGAGCGCCGGAGCGCTGCGCCTGCTGTTCACCGAGTGCACCGATGGCGGACGTGTGCGTGGCCTGGCGCGGATGGCCGACGCCGCCGTGGCACCCGTGAGGGCACTGGATCTGGGTGCGCAGCCCGATGCGTTATTGGCGATCACGCTCGGCAGCAGCGAGCACGGACAGCGCTATCAGGGTCTGGTCGGCGTGCAGCGCGCGAGTCTGGCGCAAAACCTCGAGGATTACTTCGCGCAGTCCGAGCAGTTGCCCACGCGCATCGTGCTCGCAGCGGATCGTGAACTGGCCGCGGGCCTGCTGCTGCAGCAACTGCCGGGCAGCCGTGTTGACGATGCCGATGCCTGGCCGCGTGTCGGCCATCTCACCGCGAC
This sequence comes from Metallibacterium scheffleri, assembly GCF_002077135.1. Lineage (NCBI taxonomy): Bacteria > Pseudomonadati > Pseudomonadota > Gammaproteobacteria > Lysobacterales > Rhodanobacteraceae > Metallibacterium > Metallibacterium scheffleri. The sequence continues at coordinate 263,382 of NZ_LDOS01000002.1, forward strand.
GCTTGCTGGGGCCGAGCTGCTGGCGCTGCCCGCGCCACACCTGCTGCAGCGCTTGTATCACGAAGAGCAGCCGCGCCTGTTCGCGGCGCGTGCGCTGGGTTTCGGCTGCTCGTGTTCGCGCGCGCGCGTCGAGTCCATGCTGCGCTCCCTGGGGCGCGCCGAAGTCGAGGCCGCACTGGTTGCGCGCGACGGCGAAATCGAGGTGATCTGCGAGTTCTGCGCGGCGCGCTACACGCTGGATGCGGTCGATGCCGGGCGCGTGCTGGCCACGGCGCCTAGCGCGCCGGTTTCATCCACACCACATTAGCCGGCGGCGCGCTGATCCAGGTGCTCAACGGCTGTGGGCGTCCGTACAGATAACCCTGGCCGTAAGGGCAGCCAAGCTTGAGCAGCAAATCGTTTTGCACGCTGTCTTCGATGCCCTCGGCGATCACGCTCATGCCCAGCGTGCTGGCCAGCGCCTGGATGGTGCGGATGACCGCGTAGCCGTTGCCCGCCTCGCCGTCGTCCAGTGCGATCACGAACGAGCGATCGATTTTCAGCGCCTGCAACGGATACTGGTGCAGATAGCTCAGTGACGAATAGCCGGTGCCGAAATCATCCAGCGACACGGCGATGCCCTGCTCGCGCAGTTCGGCCAGGGTGCGCTTGAACTCGTCCGGATTGTCCAGCAGCACGCGCTCGGTGACCTCGATGCGCAGGCGCTCCGGGGCGATGTCATGACGCCCGAGCAGCGCCAGCAGGCGTGCGGTCAGTCCGGAGCTGCGGAAGTGCCGCGCCGACAGATTGATGCTGACGAAGCCGCTGTCGCCGAGCAGTTGCCGTGCCTCGGCGGCGACGCGCTCGAACACCATCCAATCCATCGCCTCGGCCGAGCCGTTGTCCTCGGCCACTGCCAGAAACTGCCCCGGCTCCAGCACGCCGCGCTGCGGATGCAGCCAGCGCACCAGCGCTTCGTAGCCAACCGTGGCGCCGTCGCTGAGGCGCGTGATCGGCTGGTAGTAGGGCACGAACTCGCCGCGCGCCAGCGCACGCCGCAGATCCACTTCCAGGTCGAGCAGCAGCACCGCATCGCGACGCAGCAGATCATCGAACACCGCCCAGCGCTGGCGGCCCTCGGCCTTGGCGCGGTACATCGCCGAGTCGGCGTCGCGCAACAGTTCCTCGGGACGTACATAGTGCGGTTCGGCCATGGCGATGCCGATCGACACCGAGGTGAACATTTCCTTCTGGCCGAGCTGGAACGGCGCCTGCATGCTGGCGATGATGCGATCGGCCAGGCGCGTGACCTCATCGAGGCCGTGCACGTTCTCGATCAGCACCGCGAATTCGTCGCCACCCAGACGCGCGACCACGTCTTGCGATTTCAGGCTGCCGCGGATGCGGCTGCCGGCCTGGAACAACAAATCATCGCCGACCAGATGCCCGACCGAATCGTTGATCACCTTGAAGCGGTCGAGATCGAGGAACAGCACCGCGAAGCGCCGTTGGTTGTCCAGCTTGTGGCGTTCCAGCGCGTGCTCCAGGCGCTGCACCAGCAGGTTGCGGTTGGGCAGTCCGGTGAGCGAGTCGTGCAGGGTCTCGAACTTGAGCCGGCGCTCGGCGCGCTCACGCTCGGCCACCTGCTCGCGCAAGTCGCGGTTGGCCAATGCCAGCGCGCGCGTGCGCTCGGCGACGCGGCGCTCCAGATCGGCGTAGGCGGCCTTGAGCGTATCGGCGCTGCGGCGCCGGTCCAGCGCATTGGCGATGTGGTAGCTGACGAAGGTCAGCAAGTCCTGGTCGCGCGCGGTGTAGCGGTGTTCGGGCATGTAGCTCTGCACCACCAGCGCGCCCACGGTGCGCTCGCCCAGCACCAACGGCACGCCCAGCCAGCACACTGAATCAGAGCCGCTTTGCACGACCTCGCCGGCTTCGCGCAAGGCCTGCATGTCACTTTCATTGACCAACACCGCAGTGCCGCGCGTGATCACATACTCGGTCAGGCCGCGACCAATGCGACGTGGTCGCCGCACCGCGTCGCGTTCGTCCACCGAATACGGGAACTGCAGTTCGCGTCCATCATCGGACAGCAGCGCGATGTAGAAATTGCGCGCGTACAACAGCCCGCCGATGACGCGGTGCACGGCGGCGTAGAACGCTTCGAGACTGTCGCTGGTGCCGGCCAGTTCGGCGATGCGGAACAGGGACGCCTGCAGACGTTCGCCACGCTGGCGTTCCAGTACCTGCTGCTGCAGCACGCGGTTGGCCTCGCGCAGCGCCTCGGTGCGTTCGTGCACGCGCCTTTCCAGATCGACATGGGCTTCGCGTCGCTCCAGCGCGGACTGGATGTGTTGGGCCACGTAGCTCAGCAGCGTCTGGTCCTCGGCGCTGTAGCGCGCGTCGTCGCGGTAGCTCTGCACGGCGATGGCGCCGATGACCTCATCACCGCGGCGCATCGGCACGCCCAGCCAGTCAACGCACATCGGTCCGGCGGCCTGCAACGGCCCCTGCACCTGACGCGCGATTTCATCCAGCGGACCGCGCAATGCCTGACCGCCGCGGATCAGGTGCCAGGTAGGGGTGTAGCGCATTTCCTCGAGCGGGTACTGGTGCTCCGGATGCGGTGGATCCGGATCGGCGATATCCGCGTAATACGCGAAACGCACGGTGTCCATGCGCGCATCGTGCAACACGAAGTAGCAGTTCTCGGCATACATCAGCGTGCGCACGATGTCGTGCATCGTGTGCATGACCTCGGGCAGGCTGCGCGCGGTACCGGCCTGCTCGGCGATGGTGTACAGCGCCCGCTGCAAGCGTTCGGCGCTTTGCAGGCGCACGAGGTTGGCGGCGAGCTGGTCGTATTGCGCGAGCTGCGTCTGGCGCTCGGCGATCAGCGCTTCGGACCAATCGTGCAGCGCCACGCTGGTGTCCGCATCGAGGTTGCCGATCATCTGGCGCAGTGCAGCCGCCACGCGCTGCACTTCGTGCGCGCGGGAGGCGCGCAGCAATTGTTCGATCAGTGCGGGCAAACCATGGGCAGGAGCAGTCGACACGCGGTCCCCGGAATCGCTGCCGCGAGGCAGAGGTTGCGAGGCTAGGCGCCTGCCGCGGGTGAATCAAGTGCTGGCGCGTGACAGCATCCTCGGGCAGTGCGTGCCCGATATGCACGGCTGGCGCAGAGGCTCCGCCAACCGTGCATCATCTGCTGTGGCCTGCTCAGTGCTTGGCTGCGGCCGGTTTGGCCGCTGCGGCCGGCGCGGCGCCGCTGTCGTTGAGACGGATGAACGCGCGATTGCGCTCCACGGTGCGTGCACCGATGCCCTTGACCTCGGTGAGGTCCTCGGCGCGCTTGAAGCCGCCATGCTGGGTGCGCCAGGCGACGATGGCTTGCGCCTTGGCCAGACCGATGCCGTCGAGCGAATCGGCCAGGGTGGCCGCATCGGCACGGTTGACATTGACCGGCTTGCCGGCCTGGGCGGCGCCGGCCAGCCCGAAGGCGAGCAGTGCGGCGAGGGCGAGGATGGTCTTGCGCATGATGCATTCTCCCGATCGGTGATTTGGTTGCGGCACCAGCGAGGGCGCCGTGAGGCCACGCTAGTCAAGGCGCCATCCCGATGCAGCCGGCGCGTCGGGATGCGCGTTGTGCGTGGCGTAGGCGCGCGCGCGTCGGCTCGCGCCTACGCGGTGTCGGCGCGGAGTAAAATTCGGCTTTTGTCATCAGGAGCATGGGTCATGGACAACCAGCGTCTGGCGCGTGAGATCGGCAGCCTGTGGGACGACGAGATCGTCGGCCAGCTCAGCGAGTACATCCGCATCCCCAACAAATCGCCCATGTTTGATCCGGATTGGGTGGCGCATGGCCACATGGACGCCGCGGTGGCGCTGCTGGAGCGCTGGGCGCGACAGAAAATCACCGTGCTGCCCGGCGCCACGCTGGAAGTGGTGCGCCTGCCCGGGCGCACGCCGCTGATTTGCGTCGAGGTGCCGGCCAGCGCTGGCGCGCAGGCACGCGCTGATGACTGCGTGCTGCTGTACGGACATCTGGACAAGCAGCCGGAGATGAGCGGCTGGAGTGCGGGCCTGGATCCGTGGCAGCCGGTGCTGCGCGGCGATCGCCTGTACGGCCGCGGCGGCGCCGACGACGGTTACGCGCTGTTCGGCGCGCTGGCCGCGCTGCTGGCGCTGCACGAACAAGGCCTGCCCCACGCGCGCTGCATGATCCTGATCGAGGCCTGCGAGGAATCCGGCAGTTACGACCTGCCGTTCTATGTCGATCATCTGGCTGCGCGCATCGGCCAGCCCTCGCTGGTGGTGTGTCTGGACTCCGGCTGCGGCAACTACGAGCAGCTTTGGTTGACCACCAGCCTGCGCGGCATGACCGGCGGCACGCTGCGCGTGGATGTGCTCGGTGAAGGCGTGCATTCGGGCGATGCCTCGGGCATCGTTCCCGAGAGCTTCCGCGTCATGCGTCAGCTGCTCTCGCGCATCGAGGACGAGCACAGCGGCAGCATCAGCGACCCGGCGCTCAACGCCGACGTGCCCGCTGAGCGTCGCGCCCAGGCGCAGGCTGCTGCGCGGGCGCTGGGTACCGCCGTCTACGACAAATTTCCGTGGCTGCCCGGCATGCGTCCGGTGACCAGCGATCTCACCGAACTGGTGCTCAACCGTACCTGGCGTCCGCAACTGGCGGTGACCGGCGCCGAAGGTCTGCCGCCGCTGGGCAGTGCCGGCAACGTGCTGCGCCCCTGCACCGCGCTCAAGCTCAGCTTGCGCCTGCCGCCCACGCTCGATGGCGTGCGCGCCGGCGAGCACGTCAAGCAGGTGTTGGAGCGCGATCCACCCTACGGCTGCAAGGTGGGTTTCGAGCTGGAGAAAGCCTCCAGCGGCTGGAACGCGCCGGCGCTGAAGCCGTGGCTGGCCGAGGCCGTCGAGCATGCCGCGCGCGCCGCCTTCGGCACGCCGCCGGCCTACATGGGCGAGGGTGGCAGCATCCCGTTCATGGGCATGCTGGGCGAGAAGTTTCCCGACGCGCAGTTCCTGATCACCGGCGTGCTGGGCCCACACTCCAACGCGCATGGCCCCAACGAGTTCCTGCACATTCCCACCGGCAAGCACGTCAGCGAGGCCGTGGCCGGCGTGATCGCTGCGCACCACGATGCCAGCGCGCAAGGTCTCACCGCCGGTTCCGCCGCGCGCGCTTGAGCCGTGAGCCGGTTCAGGCCGGGGGCGTGATCCAAAATGCCGGGTCGGTGAGCTGCGCGCGCGCGGGCGCATGGCGCAGCGCCGGCAGGCGCACGCGCGGTGCCGGCGTGTTGCGGTCGGGCACCTGATCCAGCAGGTGCCGGATCAGGCTCAGCCGGCCCTGCTTCTGCTCGTTGTAATTCACCACGAACCACGGCGCAGCGGCGCGGTGCGTGCGCGCCAGCATCACATCGCGCAGGCGCCCGAACTCGGCGTATTTCGCACGACTGGCGATGTCCACCGGCGAGAGTTTCCAGCGTTTGAGCGGATCATCGGCGCGTTCGCGAAAGCGTGTTTCCTGCTCGGCCTGGTCCACCGCCAGCCAATACTTGAGCAGGATGATGCCATCGCGCACCAGCAAGTCCTCGAACACCGGGCAGTCGTCCAGGAACTGCCGATACTGCGCCTTGCCGCAAAAAACCCAGCGCCGGCTCGACCACCGCGCGGGTGTACCAACTGCGATCGAACAGCACGATCTCGCCGGCCTGCGGCAGGTGCGACACGTAGCGCTGGAAATACCACTGGCCCAACTCAGCCTCGCTGGGCTTGCCCAGCGCGACGATACGGTAATTGCGCGTCTCCAGTTTTTCGGTGAGCGCCTTGATGGTGCCGCCCTTGCCGGCCGCATCGCGGCCCTCGAACACCACGCACAGCCGTTTGCCGCGCAGCTTCACCCAACGCTGCAATTCGATCAGTTCGAGCTGGAGTTTTTCCAGCGTGTGCGCATAGTCCTTGCGCTTGCTCGATTTGGGCATGGCGGTTTTCCGGCAGTGGTGGCGGCATCGATGGTGCCAGCAATCGCGGCGCCAGGCGCTCCGCGACCGCCCCGCGTGCTGGCGCGGGGCCGGGCAGACTGGCACACTACGACTCGCGCAGACCACCTCGGCATCCAGCGTCTGGTGTTCGCGTGGTCAGCGCGCGCAGTTTTGATCTGCATGACTCCTCGAGGAGCACTTCCATGCCGCGATCAGATTCTCGTTGCCTGTTGCGGATGACCAGCGTGTTGGCCATTTCGGCCGCCATGGCTGGTGCGCATGCCGCCCCAGCCACGCCCGCTCCAGAGAATTACGCGGTCGTCGATTTCGCAGGGCTGGGTCATTACTGGCACTACACCCTGCCGCCCGGCAAGTTGCCTTCGCGCAACGTGCTCGAGAGGCACCCCAGCGGCTGCGCGGCCATCAGCGTGCGCATCGAGCCGGACGGCACGCCACACCAGATGCACGTGCTGAAGTCCGAGTGGACGCCGATGCTGCCGGTCAACAAGAAGTTGCTGGATGCAAACCTGATCGATCAACTCAGCCGCGCGCGCTTCACCCCCGGCCCGCAAAACCCCGAGCGCCTGCCGGTCTACAGTTACGTGGTGATGTCTTTCATCACCTATCCGGCGAACAGCATGCATCCGGCGGCATCCACACAGAAGCGGGTCGATGGGGTCAGCAAGAAGTTGGCCGCACTGTGCCACGTGCCCGACTTCGTCGAGCGTGTGGCGCGCGCCACGGATACGCCGCTTCCCGGGGGGGACTGAGGATCAGTCCGCAAAACCTGGCACCCTGCCGCCCGTGTTTCCGACACGCGGGTGAACGGGCGTATCAAAGCGAGCGTCTTAACGATGGCGCAATGTTTCCACCAGTAGAGAGAACGCCGGCGATGGCTGCCGCCGGCTCGGGTAGTAGAGGTGGTAACCGGGGAAGGGCGGGCACCAGTCCGCGAGCAAGCGCTTCAAGCGGCCCTTGGTGACGTGTGTCAGCACCCGGTCCTCAGGCAGGTAGGCCAAGCCGAAGCCGTCCAGTGCCGCGGCGAGGATCTGGCGCACGTCGTTGAACGCCAGTCGTCCCTCCACGCGCACGTTCAGCGCGCGGCCGTGCTTCTCGAACTCCCACGGGTACAGGCCGCCGTGGGTGAGGAAACGGATGTTGATGCAGTCGTGCCCGGTGAGGTCGCGCGGCGTCTTCACCGGGGGACGCTTGGCCAGATAGTGCGGCGCGCCGACCACCGCCATGCGCATCGGTGGCCCGATCGGCACGGCGATCATGTCCCGCGCCACCTGCTCGCCGAGGCGGATGCCGGCATCGAAGCGGCCCGCCACGATGTCGGTCAGGGTGGAGTCGCTGATCACCTCGACGTGGATATCCGGATACGCCGGCAAAAGCTTGCGCAACGCGGGCCAGAGGATGGTGGTGGCGGCATGCTCGCCGGTATTGATGCGGATGGTGCCGCCGGGCTTGTCGCGCAGGTCGCCGAGGCCGGCGATGGCCGCGTCGATGTCCTCGAAACTCGGCGTCAGCGCGTGACAAAGGCGCTCGCCCGCCTCGGTCGGCGCCACGTTGCGGGTGGTGCGGGTGAGCAGGCGCAGGCCCAGCCGCGCTTCCAGAGCGCGGATGGTGTGGCTGAGCGCGGACTGCGACACGCCCAGCTGCGCCGCGGCGCGGGTGAAGCTGCGCTCGCGCGCCACGGCGAGGAAGGCGAGCAGGTCGTTGTAGTTGTTCTCGCGCGCCATGAGCCCATCGTCGATTGATGAATTCAAATCATAGGCGCATTCGAATTGTCCCATCTAATCAAGCCACGGCCGTGGGTCCAGACTGACCGCATCCACCCATTCGGCAGGAGCAAGACGATGGAACGACGCACTCTCGGCAACGGCGGTCTGAACGTCTCGGCGCTCGGCCTGGGCACCATGGGCATGACTTCGGCCTACGGACCGCCCGCCGACCGCCGGGCGATGGTTGCGCTGCTGCGTACGGCGGTGGAGCGTGGCGTCACGTTCTTTGATACCGCTGAAGCCTACGGTCCGTTCACCAACGAGGAACGGGTCGGCGAGGCACTGGTGCCGCTGCGTGACCAGGTGGTGATCGCCACCAAGTTCGGCTTCGACATCGACATGCAAACCGGCGAACGGCGCGGCGGCGTCAACAGTCGTCCCGAGCACATCAAGGCGGTGGCCGAGGCCTCGCTGAAGCGGTTGCGCACCGACCGCATCGACCTGTTCTACCAGCACCGCGTCGATCCGAACGTGCCGATGGAAGACGTCGCCGGCGCGGTCAGGGAGCTGATCGCCGCAGGCAAGGTCCGGCACTTCGGCCTGTCCGAGGCGGGCGTGGCGTCGATCCGCCGCGCGCACGCCGTGCAGCCGGTGGCGGCGCTGCAGAGTGAATACTCGCTGTGGTGGCGCGAGCCCGAGGCGGACGTGCTGCCGGTCTGCGCGGAACTGGGCATCGGCTTCGTACCGTTCAGTCCGCTCGGCGCCGGTTTCCTCACCGGCAAGATCGACGAGCACACCACGTTCGACAGCACGGACTTCCGCAACGCGGTGCCGCGCTTCGCGCCGGGTGCGCTGCAGGCGAACATGGCGCTGGTCGAGCTGGTGCGCAGCGTGGCCGCGCGCAAGGGCGCCACGCCCGCGCAGATCGCGCTTGCGTGGTTGCTTGCGCAACATCCGTGGATCGTGCCGATTCCCGGCACCACCAAGCTGCATCGACTGGACGAAAACCTGGGCGCGCTCGCGGTGGAACTGACTCCCGGCGACCTGCAGGAGATCGACGATGCCGCCGCGAACATTCCGCTGCAGGGCGCGCGCCTGCCCGAGAGCGTACTGAAGATGACCGGGCTGTAAGCCGCCCACTCACCATCCACCCCGGAAACCGACAGCATGAAAAAACGCACACTGGGAACCAGCCGGCTTGAAGTCTCCGCCATCGGCTTCGGCTGCATGGGACTGAATTTCGGCTACGGCCCCGGGCCGGGCAGACAAGCGGCGGTGAAGCTGATCCGCGATGCGTTCGAGCACGGAGTGACTTTCTTCGACACCGCCGAAGCCTACGGTCCGTTCACTAACGAGGAGCTGATTGGCGAAGCACTCGCAGCCGTCCGTGATCAGGTCGTCATCGCCACCAAGTTCGGCTTCCTGGACGGCGTCCCGTCGAACGGCGTGGATAGCCGGCCGCAGCGCATCCGTGCCGTCGCCGAGGCCTCGCTGAAGCGGTTGCGCACCGACCGCATCGATCTGTTCTACCAGCACCGCGTCGATCCGAACGTGCCGATGGAGGACGTCGCCGGCGCGGTCAGGGAGTTGATCGCCGCAGGCAAGGTCCGGCACTTCGGTCTGTCCGAGGCCGGCCTGGCGTCAATCCGCCGCGCGCACGCCGTGCAGCCGGTGACCGCCGTGCAGAGTGAATACTCGCTGTGGTGGCGCGAGCCCGAGGCGGACGTGCTGCCGGTCTGCGCGGAGCTGGGCATTGGCTTCGTGCCGTTCAGCCCGCTGGGCAAGGGTTTCCTCACCGGCACCATCGGCGCGGACACGACCTTTGGCAAGGACGACTTCCGCAGCATCGTGCCGCGCTTTTCGGCCGAGGCGCGCGCGGCCAACCAGGCACTGGTCGATCGACTCGGCGAGATCGCCGCGGCGAAGCGGGTCACCTCCGCGCAGATTGCGCTGGCTTGGCTGCTGTCGCGCAAGCCGTGGATCGTGCCGATTCCGGGCACCACCAAGCTGCATCGCCTGCAGGAAAACATCGGCGCGGCTGACGTGGTGCTGACGGGTGCGGAGCTGCAACAGATCGAAGCCGCACTCGGCCAGATCAAAGTGGTGGGTGAGCGTTATCCCGTCCAGATGGCAGCCCTCGCCGGCAGGTAGACGCGCCACATGGGGCAGCCGGCCCGGCCATCGGGCCATGCCAGATACGGCTGGAAATTCGCGGGAATTGAATGCGCTGGACGATCACGCGGCGAACCGTGTTGCCTGTCGGTATCGGTCCGCGCACGGGTGCTGCGTCGGCGCCGGTGGCGAGGGCCGGATCAGCCGCCCAGACTGCGCCGCGCGCTGGCGCTGACCGCCGCCCAGTCGCCGGCGTCCAGCCAGTCCTTCTTCACCATCCACGAGCCGCCGACGCAGGGCACGTTGGGCAGGGCCAGATAATCCTTGGCGTCGTGCTCGCCGATGCCGCCGGTGGGGCAGAAGCTCAGCTCGGCGAAGGGGCCGTGCAGGGCCTTCAGTGCGGCAATGCCGCCGATCGCGGCGGCGGGGAAGAACTTGAGCGTGCGGAAGCCGCGTGCATGCAGCGCCATGATCTCGCTGGCGCTGGCCGCGCCGGGGATCACCGGTAGCGGCGCGCGTTGCAGCGCGTCGGCCAGCGCCGGCGGCGTGCCGGGGGTGACGATGAACTCGGCGCCGTGCGCGATCGCGGCGTCCAGTTGCGCGGCATCCAGCACGGTGCCGGCGCCCACGGTCAGCGCCAGGCCGGCGTCGCGGATGGCGCGGATCGCGGCCAGCGCAGCCGGCGTGCGCAGGGTTACTTCGATGGCGCTCAGTCCGCCGGCGGCCAGCGCCCTGGCGCAGGCCAAACCTTGTTCGGCGGAAGCCAGGCTGAGCACCGGCATGATGCGCGCGCGGCGCAGCAGGTTCAGCGCGTCGTGTTGCCGGGTGGCGAGGTCGGGCGTGTTCATGCGTGGGCTCCTGCTGCGGATGCGGGCGGCGCGCGCAGCGCGTCGGCGGCTTCGCTGCAATCCTCGGGATCGAGGCTGATCGACAGTGCGCCGTGCTCGGCATCGAGCACCTGCGCGCGGGTGTGGCCGAACAGACGCCGGCCGACGTCGCAGCCGCTGCGTGGCATCGGCGCCGGCATGCGCGCGGCCAGCGTGGCGGCGTCGACCTCCAGCGCCAGCACGCCGGTTTCGGCGTCGAGGGTGATCAGGTCGCCGTCCTGCACCTTGGCCAGCAGGCCGCCGCGCGCGGCCTCGGGGGTGAGGTGGATGGCCGACAGGGTCTTGCCGGAAGCGCCGGACAGGCGCCCGTCGGTGACCAGCGCCACGTGCCGGCCCCGATTCTGCAGATGGCCCAGCAGCGGGGTCAGGCTGTGCAGTTCGGGCATGCCATTGGCGTGCGGGCCCTGGAAGCGCAGCACGGCGACGAAATCCGACGGCAGCTCGCCCGCGGCATGGCGACGCGCCAGCGTGTGCTGGTCGTGCAGCACCACTGCGGGCGCGCGGATGCGGCGCTGCTCGGGTTTCAGCGCGGCGATCTTGACCAGTGCGCGGCCAAGGTTGCCCTGCACCAGGCGCAGGCCGCCGTGCGGCTCGAAGGCGTCCTGCACGCCGCGCAGGACGTCGCGGTCGCTGCTGCTGGCTGGCGCATCGACCCAGTGCAGGCGGCCGCCGGCATCCACCCGCAGTTTGCGCGCGTGCTCGCGCAGGCTGGCGCCGAACACGGTGCGCGCATCGGCATGCAGCAGGCCGGCGTCGAGCAGCTCGCGCAGCACCAGGCCGATGCCGCCGGCGTCCTCGAAGCGGTTTACGTCGCCATCGCCATTGGGGTACATGCGCACCAGCAGCGGGGTGATCGCGGACAGTTCGTGGATGTCGGTCCAGTCGATGCTGATGCCGGCCGCGCGCGCCACCGCCACCCAGTGGATGCTGTGGTTGGTGGAGCCGCCGGTGGCCAGCAGCACGACCAGCGCGTTGACGATGGCGCGTTCGTCCACCAGTTCGCCCAGCGGCCGGTAGTCGTGGCCGAGCGTGCTGATCTCGATTGCGCGCAGCGTGGCGGCGCGGGTCAGCGCTTCGCGCAGCGGCGTGCCGGGATTGACGAACGCCGCGCCGGGCAGCATCAGGCCCATGGCTTCCAGCAACAGCTGGTTGGAGTTGGCGGTGCCGTAGAAGGTGCAAGTGCCGGGCGCGTGATACGACTCGGCTTCGGCCTGCAGCAGTTCGTCGCGCGTGGCCTGGCCGGCGGCGTAGCGCTCGCGCACCTTGGCCTTGGCCTGGTTGGAGATGCCCGAGGGCATCGGCCCGGCCGGCACGAAGATCGCCGGCAGATGGCCGAAGCTGAGCGCGCCGATCAGCATGCCGGGCACGATCTTGTCGCACACGCCGAGGTACACGCTGCTATCAAACATGGCGTGGCTGAGCGCGATGGCCGTGGCTTGCGCGATCACGTCGCGGCTGAACAGGCTCAACTCCATGCCCGCCTGGCCCTGGGTGATGCCGTCGCACATCGCCGGCACGCCGCCGGCGACTTGCGCGGTGGCGCCGGCGGCCAGCGCGGTGGCGCGGATCAGCGCCGGGTAGCCCTCGAAGGGCTGGTGCGCCGAGAGCATGTCGTTGTAGGCGGTGACGATGCCGAGGTTGGGCACTGCTGTGCTGCGCAGCCGTGCCTTGGCTTCGGCGTCGCTGGCGGCGAAGCCATGCGCGAGATTGCCGCAGCTCAAATGCCGGCGCGCCGGATCGCGCGGCACCGCGGCGATGGCGGCGAGATAGCGCGCGCGCAGCGGCGCGCTGCGCAGGCGGATACGTTCGGTGATTGCGTGCAGACGCGGGTGGATGCTCATGTCGACTCCGAGGTGGCGCGCGCGTCGCGCAGCTCGTCGCGCGCGCGGAAGAAAGGATCCGCGCCGCCGGGCAGGTGATCGTGCCGGGCGCGCATCAGGGTGCCCAATAGACTTCCAGCATCGCGCCGGGCGTGTCGCAGGCGGCGCAGATCGGCGCCTTGTGTGCATCGCCCACCGTCAGCGCGTGCTGGAAAGCGTCGAGCTTGCCCTGGCCGCGTAGCAACAGTACGCGCTTGCGTGCCCGCGCCAGACCGGCCGGGGTCAGGCTGACGCGTTGCGGGTACTGCCCGGCCACCGCGCAGCCACTGGCATCGATGGCTGCGTAAGCTTGCGTCGTGGTCAGCGCGGCGGCGAGGTCGCGCGAACCGGGAAACAGCGATGCGGTATGCGTGTCGTCGCCCATGCCCAGGATCACGGCGCTGGGCGGAATGCCGAAACCCTGCAGCCAAGTCGAGGCATCGCGCGCCGCGGCAGCGGCATCCAGCGTGGCGTCGGTCAGCAGCGGATGGAAGCTGGCGGCCTGCGCGCCCTGATCCAGCAGGGTGCGGCGCGTGAGCACGTCGTTGCGCCCGGCGGCAGCGTCGGTCACGCGCTCATCGACCAGACCGATGCTGATCTGCGCCCACGGCAGCGGTTGTCTGGCCAGCGCACCCAGCACCGGCGCCGGCGTGCTGCCGCCGGAGACCAGCAGCAGCGCGCGGCCGTGACTGGCCAGTGCCAGTTGCAGCGCGGCGCCGATCGCGCCGGCCGCGGCCGCGGCCCAGGCTGCGGCGTCCGCGTAGGGCAGGAAGATGCAGCGCGCGGCATGTTCGGGGGGCATGCCGGACGTGGCAGGAGTGGGGCGCGTGCTCATGCACAGTCCCCCGCGGTGGCGCCGCAGTGGTGGACCTCGGCGTGCATGCTGGCGATGGCCAATGCGCCCAGCAGGCCGGGCTGCGCGTGCATGATCGCGGCGCTGGGGATGCGCTCCAGCGTGGCGCCGAAACGGCCTTTGCCGGTAAAGCGCGCGCGAAAATCGCCGCCGCGCAAACGCGGCAGCAATTGCGGAATCAGCCCGCCGGCCAGCAGCACGCCATCCCAGGCACCGTACGCCAGCACCAGATCCCCGGCCACGCCGCCGAGGATCAGCGCGAAGCGCTCCAGCGCCGCCAGCGCCAGCGCGTTGCCGCGCAGCGCGTCGGAGGTGACCGCTTCGGGCGTCAGTGCCGGCGCCGGTTCGCTGCGGACTTCACCCAGCGCGCGGTACAAGTTCAACAGCCCGCTGCCGCAGATCAGGCGCTCGTTGGACACGCGCCCGAAGCGCGCGGCGAGCACGCGCAGCAGTTCGATTTCCAGCGCGTCCTGCGGGGCGAAGCCGATGTGGCCGCCTTCGGTTTCCATCACCAGCCAGCGCCCGCCGCGACGCAACACGGCGGTGGCGCCGAGACCGGTGCCCGGCCCCAGCACGGCGAAACAACCATCGGTGGCGGCCGCAAGATCGGGCAGGCTGGGGCCGATCGCCACCATGTCGTCGGCGGTCAGCGCGGGCAGGCTGGCACCCATCGCGGCGAAATCATTGACCAGCTTGATGCGCGGGATCTCCAGCAGCGCGCGCAGCGCGGTGCAGTCGATCTGCCAAGGATGATTGGTGATCTGCGCGCGGCCTTGCTCGACGCGCCCGGCCACGGCAAACACCGCGACCTCGGGCTTGGCGCCGTGCGCACGCAGATAGCTGCGCGCGGCGGCTTCCAGCGATGGATGCTCGGCCACGCGCAGGCTGACCAGGCTGGCATGGTCCACGCCGTGCTCGGCATCGGCCAGTACCAGACGCAGGTTGGTGCCGCCGACATCGGCGAGCAGCACGTTGGCCGCGCTCATGCCGAGCCCTTGGCGTGCGCGACGCCGGATATCGCCGAGGGCAGGAACGGCATCGCCGTCTGTGGACCCCACGAACCGGCCGGGTAGGGCTGCAGCGCGCAGTCGGCGCCGCGCCAGGCATCGGCGATGCTGTCGATCCACTTCCATGCGGCTTCGACTTCATCATCGCGCACGAACAGCGCGTGACGGCCATTGAGTGCATCCAGGAACAGGCGCTCGTAGGCGATGCGGCGGCGGCGCGTCGGCGCCACGGACAGATTCAGCGGCAGCGACTGCAGCTCCATCGCGCCCCATTCCGGTCCGGCCAGGCTACTCATCAGTTGCAGTTCGATGTTTTCCTCGGGCTGCAGACGCACCAGCAGGCGGTTGGGCGCGGCTTGCTGGCGATTGGGTTTCTCGAACAACCAGTGCGAGACCGGCTTGAAGGTGACCACGATCTGCGTGGAGCGTGTGGCCAGGCGCTTGCCGTGCACCAGATTGAACGGCACCCCGGCCCAGCGCCAGTTGTCGATGTGCGCGCGCAGGGCAACGAAGGTTTCCACCGATTGCCCTTCGAGCTGGTTGAAGCCGCCCACTGGTTGCGCGCCGACCACACCGGCCTGGTACACGCCGCGTACCGATTCACCCGGTGCCATCGCGGTAGTGAACGGACGCAGCGCGCGCAGCACCATGAGTTTTTGATCGCGCACGGTGTCGGCGTCCATCGCGGCCGGTGGTTCCATGGCGATCAGGCAGAGCATCTGCAGCATGTGGTTCTGCACCATGTCGCGCAGCGCGCCGTAACGCGAGTAATACTGCTCGCGCCCGTCCACGCCGGCGGTCTCGGCCACCAGCAGGTCGACGCGCTCGATCCAGCGCCGGCTCCATACGGCTTCCAGCAGGGTGTTGCCGAAACGCAGCGCCAGCAGGTTCTGCACCGTGGCCTTGCCGAGGTAGTGGTCGAGGCGGAATACGCGCGCTTCGGGCACGCAGGTGGCGATGGCGGCATTGATGGCGCGCGCGCTGGCCAGATCGCTGCCGATGGGTTTTTCCAGCATCAGGCGCGAGGGTTCTTCGAGCAGGCCAGCCAGCTTCAGACCTTGCGCGATGGGCACGAACAAATCCGGCGGCACCGCCAGATAGCTGAGCACGCCGCCGCGCGGGTCGACCTTCAGCGTCGCGGCCAGCGTCTCCGGCTGGCTCAGATCGACCGAGGTATACGTGGTGCGCGCGAGCAGTTCGCGCAGCGCGTCCGCATCGCATGCATCGCCGGCGCGCCGGGCGATGCGCTCGCTCAGCCATTGATGGAACGCCGCATCCGATTCGAAGCGGGTCTTGCCGACGGCGTGGATGCGGAAGTTGGCGGGCAGCAGCCGGTCGCGCAGCAGATTGGCGAGTGCCGGCACGACCTGGCCGGCGGCCAGGTCTCCGGTGGCGCCGAACAGTACAAGTTGCTCGTGCATCAGGGGTCCTCGTGCAGCGCGGCTCCATTGCTGGCGACCACGCGACTGTAATAGCGAGCGCTATCCTTTGGGGTGCGCTGCTGGGTGGCGTAATTGATGTGCACCAGCCCGAAGCGTTTGGCAAAACCCAGCGACCACTCGAAGTTGTCCAGCAGCGACCACGCCATGTAGCCGCGAACATCCGAGCCGGCCGCGATTGCCGCATGCATCGCGCCGATATGCTTGCGAAGATAATCCACGCGCAACGCATCGGCCACCCGGCCATTTTCCGCGACCGGGGGATCGTAGAACGCCGCGCCGTTCTCGGTGATGTAGACCGGCGGATTGGCGTAGCGTTCCCGGATCCACGCCAGCGTATCGGTGAGCCCCTGCGGGAACACTTCCCAACTGGTTTCGGTGTACGTGGCTTGCGGCTGGATCACGCGCCCGGCACGCACCGGCCAGGCTTCGGGCGCGTCGCGGGTGACGCTGCGCGTGTAGTAGTTCAAGCCGATGAAATCGAGCTTCTGCTTGATCAGCTCGTGATCGGCGGCGGGCCATTCCGGCCACGCGGCGCCGAAGATCTCGCGCATCTCCTCCGGATAGCGGCCGAGAAACACCGGATCGAGGTACTGGCCATTCATGTAGGCGTGCGCGCGGCGCGTGGCAGCCTGATCGGCAGCGCTGTCGCTGGCGGCGTACTTGGGCTCCAGATTCACCACCAGGCCGATCTGGTGCTTGCCGACGCTGCGGTAGCGCTGCACCGCGGCGCCGTGCGCGCGCAGCAAGTGGTGCGTGGCGATGGGCGCCTCGTACAGGCTGCGGTGGCCGGGCGCCAGCGCGCCATGCAGATAGCCGCCGTCGGTGACCACCCAGGGTTCGTTGAGCGTGGCCCAGTGGCGCACGCGGCCGTCCAGCGCCTTGAACATCACGTCGGCGTAATCGGCGAACCAGTGCGCGATGTCCGGGTTGAGCCAGCCGCCACGGTCGTCCAGTGCCGCCGGCAGATCCCAGTGGAACAGCGTGGTCAGCGGGGTGATGCCGTGCGCCAGCAGTTCATCGACCAGGCGCGAGTAGAAATCGAGGCCCTTGGTGTTGACCGTGCCGCGCCCCTCGGGCAGCACGCGCGCCCAGGCCACGCTGAAGCGATACGCGCGCAGGCCGAGGTCGGCCATCATGCGCACGTCCTCGCGCCAGCGCCGATAGTGATCGCAGGCCACATCGCCGGTGTCGCCGCCGATGGTCAGACCCGGGGTATGCACGAAACGCTCCCAGATGCTGGGGCCGGCGCCGTCGGCCAGCGGCGAGCCTTCGATCTGATAGGCCGAAGTCGCGGTGCCCCAGAGAAAATGCTCCGGGAAAGTCGTGTCGTGCTGGGTCATGGAGTGGCGTCCGGAGCGTGGCGGATGATGATGTAAACGGTTACATTGCAGAATAACTGAACGTGCCGTGGCTGGGTAGCGCGCGGTCCGCGGAGAACTGTTGATGGGCGGTGTGAAGCTCGAAAATGTGCGCAAGGTCTATCCCAACGGCCGCGCCGCGGTCGCTGGTGCCAGCTTCGAGGTGCAGCCGGGCGAACTGATCGTATTCGTCGGGCCCTCGGGCTGCGGCAAAACCACCTTGCTGCGCATGATCGCCGGGCTGGAAGAAATCAGCTCCGGCACGCTCAGCATCGCCGGGCGCGTGGTCAACGACCTGCCGCCCAAGGATCGCGACATCGCCATGGTGTTCCAGAACTATGCGTTGTATCCGCACATGAGCGTGGCCGAGAACATGGGTTTCGGCCTCAGGCTGCGCGGCTTGGCGCGCAGCGCGATCGAAACCAAGGTGAGTGATGCGGCGACCATGCTGGGTCTTGACCACGTGCTGAAAATGAAGCCTGGACAGCTCTCCGGCGGCCAGCAGCAGCGCGTGGCGGTGGGGCGCGCGCTGGTGCGTGAGCCCAAGGTTTTTCTGCTCGATGAGCCGTTGTCCAATCTCGATGCCAAGATGCGCCTGAGCATGCGCGTGGAGATCGCGCGCCTGCACCGGCGTCTGGGCACGACGATGATCTATGTCACCCACGACCAGATCGAGGCGATGACGCTGGGCCAGCGCATCGTGGTACTGAAGGACGGCGTGATCCAGCAGATCGACACGCCGATGCGGCTGTATCGCGAACCGGTCAACCTGTTCGTGGCCGAGTTCCTCGGCAGTCCGGCGATGAACACGCTGCGCGGGATTTATCGCGCGGCCGCCTCCGGCAGCATCGAGCTGTCCGCCGACACGCGCATCGCACTGGGTCTGGCGCCGGCGACGCAGGCGCGTCTGACGGCGTACGACGGGCGCAAGATGGTGCTGGGCTTGCGCCCGGAGCAACTGCGCCTGGCCGATGCGGCCACGCCGCGCGACTGGCCACGCTGCACTGCGCAGGTGGATGTGGTCGAACCCGTCGGTAGCGAAGTGTTCGTGGAGATGCGCTGGGGTGCCTGCGCGCTCACCGCGCGCCTGGCGCCCGACTGCCTGCCCGCGGTGGGCGATCATCTCGAGCTGGGCTTCGATCCGGCCGCGCTGCATTTTTTCGATGCCGAGAGCGAAGCGCGCATCGACAGCGCGTGACGGAGCCTGGGCCATGGCCCCGGGATTCCGGGCTCGCCCGGGACACGTGCATAGCGCAGCGCCGGTTACCGGGCTGCATCGTCCCGGACGACGCGCAGTGCCGATCGGGGATCCAGGGCTGACGCGACGTTGCGTCGATGCTCCTGCCGGCGCGGTCGCGCCGCCAATCGGCGCCGGTAATTAATCAGGCACCGTCTTGCAGCGGTTGCGACGACTTGCTATGGATGGTCTGGCGACGGTCGAAGCCTCGTGCATCGTCGTCAGCGCGGGCCGGCGCCTGCTGCCGCGCAACATCGCGATATGCTTCGATGCCTACCTAGGCGTCGCAGGCCCGCGCGCGAGTTGCTATTGCCGGACGATACGATCCGGGCGTGCGTCGTCGCATGGAGATCTCGTCGTGGACATTACCGCCTTGATGGGCCTGATCGCCGCGCTGGGCAGCGGGCTGCTGCTCGGCATCGAGCGCGAACGCCACAAGGGCCGCGGTCCGCGGCGCCAACCGTTGGGATTGCGCAGCTTTCTGTTGGCAGCGCTGGCTGGCGCGGTCGCCATCCGGCTGGGCGATGCGGCGCTGGCGGTGACGCTGCTGGCCGCCGCGGCGTTCGCGCTGGCCGGCTACCTGCGCGCGCGCGACGACGATCCCGGCCTGACCACCGAGTTGGCGCTGCTGCTGACAGTCCTGCTCGGCGCGCTGGCGATGCATGCGCCGGCAGGGGCGGCGGCGCTGGCGGTGCTGACCACGCTGGCGCTGGCTGCGAAGACGCGGCTGCATCATTTCGCGCGGCGCGCGCTCAGCGCCGAAGAATTGCACGCGGGCTTGCTGCTGGCGGCCGCCGTGCTGGTGATCCTGCCGCTGTTGCCGGACCGCCCGCTCGCGTTGCTGGCCGGACTGAATCTGCGCACGCTGTGGGTATTGGCGTTGCTGGTGATGGCGATCGAGAGTCTCGGCCACGTCGCGCTGCGCCTGCTGGGTCCGGCGCGCGGACTGGCGCTCAGCGGCCTGATCGGCGGGTTTGTCTCCAGCACCGCCACCATCGGCGCGATGGGCCAGCGCGCGCGGCAGCAGCCGGCGCTGTTCGCGGCCTGCCTCGGCGGCGCGCTGCTGTCGAACATCGCCACCGTGCTGCAGCTGGCGCTGCTGGTCGGCGCGCTGGCGCCGGAACTGCTGCTGCATCTGTCGGCGCCGCTGCTGGCGGCCAGCGTGGCGGCGCTGCTGGCGGCGGCGATCGCATTGCGTCGTGGCGCGGCGCGCATGGAACGCGTGGCATTGCCGTTGCGGCGGCGGCCCTTCGATCCGCGCCATGCGCTGGGTTTCGCGCTGCTGGTCAGCGCGGCGCTGCTCGGGGCGGACGCGGCGCGGCGCGCGCTCGGGGCGACCGGCGCGCTGCTGGCGGCGACCGCGGCCGGATTGGCCGATGCGCATGCCGCCGCGGTCTCGGTCGCGCAGTTGACGGTGGATGGACATCTGTCGTCCGGGCTGGCACCGGTCGCGGTGCTGGCGGCTTTCAGCAGCAACGCGCTCAGCAAGTGCGCCGCGGCATGGATCGCCGGCGGGCCGCGGTTCGCGGCGCCGCTGGCCGCCGCGCAGGCGGCGATCATCGGTGCGGCGTGGGCGACGTGGCGGATCGTCGGCGCTTGAGTTGACGGCGGGCCGCGCGGCTCAACCGGCCGCGCCGCGGCTGCTGTCGCGGTCCACCAGTTCCACCCCCGCATGCGCCAGCGCGTCCAGCGCGCGCAGCTCGGCGACCGCCTCGCGGCGCTGGAACAGCAGCAGGTCGAGCGGATACCACAGCATCACCCAGCCGAGGATCTGCACGCCCTCGCCCAGCCAGTCGAGCAGCGGCAGCCGGCGCAGCTCCTGGCCGACCAGGGTGGTCGAGGCCAGGATCAGCATGCCGACCAGCAGCGCCCGCCACGCCAGGCGCATGCGCGCGCAGCAGCCGCGCGGCCTGGTCGCGCTCGTAGGTGAAGTGGTTGTGCACCGCCGCGTCGATGGTGTCGGCCGCGTCGCGCAGCTCGGGCGGCAGGTGCACGCGCAGGCGCAGGGCGCCGCGCGGCTCGAGTTCCTGCGCGTAGGAGAGCAGATAGCGATGCGCGTGCGGATCCAGCGCGCGTTCGCGGAACGGCGCCGGGTCGAGCACGTCGAACAGTTGCGCGAGGCTGTGCAGCTCGAGCTCGATGGTGGGGACAGCAGCATTCGCCATGCAGCCGATTCTGCCGGGCGCCGCGGTCGTGCGCGAGCGCCGCAGGCTGGGCCTTGCAGATCAAACGCTTTCCCGCAGTGTCAGCGCCGTGGGCTGGGCTGACAGACCCGGCGCTCTCCCTCGGTACCGGACTGGGATATGCAGCCCAGCCTGCCCGCATGCCACCCTGCGGCCAGATCCCGTGCGAGCGGGCCATCCATGGCCTGCACGGGACGCGCTCGTCCCGACCGCGCTCAGCGCGCTGCCATCAGCGCCAGCGTCATGTCCAGCATGCGGTTGGAGAAGCCCCACTCGTTGTCGTACCAACTGAGCACCTTGACCAGGGTGCCGCCCATCACGCGCGTCTGGGTGGCGTCGTAGATGCTCGACAGCGGGTTGTGGTTGAAGTCCACCGACACCAGCGGCTTGCTGTTGATGCCGAGGATGCCCTTCAGCGCACCCGCGCTGGCTTCCCTGATCGCGGTGTCGATCTCGTCCTTGCTGGTGGCGCGCGCGGCGACGAAGGTCAGATCGACCACCGACACGTTGATGGTCGGCACGCGCATGGCGAAGCCGTCGAGCTTGCCGTTGAGCTCCGGCAGTACCAGGCCGACCGCGGCGGCGGCGCCGGTCTTGGTCGGGATCTGGCTCATGGTGGCGCTGCGCGCGCGACGCAAATCCTTGTGAAAGACGTCGGTCAGCACCTGATCGTTGGTATACGAGTGGATGGTGGTCATCAGCCCGTGCACGATGCCGACCCTGGCGTGCAGCACCTTGGCCAGCGGCGCCAGGCAGTTGGTGGTGCAACTGGCGTTGGAGATCACCTGATGACCGGCCTTGAGCTGGTCGTGGTTGACGCCCATGACGAAGGTGCCGTCCACATCGCTGCCGCCCGGTGCGGAGATGATCACCTTCTTGGCGCCGCCGGCCAGATGCGCACCGGCCTTGGCCTTGCTGGTGAACAGCCCGGTGCATTCCAGCACCACGTCCACGCCCAACGCGCCCCAGGGCAGTTTGGTCGGATCACGCTCGGCGCACACCTTGATGCGGTCGCCTTTGACGACCAGATCGCCGCCGTCCACCGAGACCTCATGTGGGAAGCGCCCGTGCGCGGTGTCGTACTGGGTCAGATGGGCGTTGGTTTCGGCATCGCCGAGGTCGTTGATGGCGACGATCCGAATCGCGTCGGTGCGATTGGCCTCGTACAGCGCGCGCAGGATGTTGCGGCCGATGCGGCCGTAGCCGTTGATGGCGACCTTGATGGGCATGACGAGCGTCCTCAGGCGGGTTGCGGAAACGCGATCTTATCGGCAACGTGACCTTCGGGCGATGTGCCGCCCCGCGTCGCGCTACCACACTGGCACGCATTGATCCGGAGACTTCGCATGCGCTCGATCCATCGCGGCATCCTGCTGTGCCTCGGCCTGCTGGCCACCACGCCGGCCTTCGCTTGGGGTCCGCTCGGGCATCGCATCGTGGCCGATCTGGCCGACGCGCAATTGGCGCCGGGCGCACGCGCGCAGGTCGATGCGCTGCTGGCCAGCGAGCACATGCAAAGCATGGCCGACATCGCCAACTGGGCCGACACGCTGCGCGACGATCCGGCGCAGGCCGCGCTGGGCAAGGCCACCGCGCCGCTGCACTACGTCAACATGCACGGCTCCTGCGATTACAAACCCGCGCTCGACTGCCCGGACGGTCAGTGCGTGGTCGGCGCCATCAACCATTACGCCGCGATCCTGGGCAACCGCAGACTGCCTGTGGCCGCGCGCGCGCAGGCGCTGAACTTTGTCGTGCATTTCGTCGGCGACGTCAACCAGCCGCTGCACGCCGGCTACCAGCAGGACCGTGGCGCCAACGACTATCAGGTGCAGTTTGATGGACAGGGCAGCAACCTGCATCGCATGTGGGATTCGGGCCTGCTGTCCACGCGCCATCTGGATGCGCTCGATTACACCGCGCTGCTGCAGAAGCAGGGACCGGTGACGCTGCCGGCGCCGATCGCGCCGCTGGACAATCCGCCCGCGCAGTGGGCCGAGGAATCCTGCAAGGTGGTGATGAACGAGGGCGTGTATCCGCAAGGCCACGTCATCGGCCAGAGTTACATCGAGCGCGAGCGCCCGATCGCCGAGCGGCAACTGCGCATCGCCGGCAAGCGCCTGGCCGATCTGCTCAATCGCGTGCTGGGCGATTCGCGCACGGTTTCGACGCCGCGGTAATCAACGGTCCAGCAGCGCGAACACGCCCCAGGGGTTCTGCGTGATCGCCACGCTGACGATGAAGCCGAAAGTCGTCAGCGCGGCCACGTAAGCCGCGGCGCGCACCCGCGGCGTGCGCCCGCGCTTGAGCGCGATCGAGCCCAGCGCGATGTACACCAGCAACAGCGCGACCTTCACCGTCAACCACGCGTCCAGCAGTGGGTACTGATGCACGATCACGGTCAGCAGGATCGCCGCTCCCAGCAGCACGGTGTCGTTGAGATACGAGAAATAACGCACGGAGGCGTGATTGGCGATGCGCCAATCGGCCATGCGCGCCAGCCCGCGCAGCGTGAACAGCGTGCCCGAGATGACCACCGCGCCCACGTGCGCGGCCAGGATTTGCGGAAACCAGTTCACCAATGCCATGTCGTATCTCGTCGCGTTGGCGCGATCGCGCACCGGATAAGTTCTTTCGCCCCACACGCGCATTTTGCCGTTCAGCCCGGACGACCATCGCGCCGCGGCGTCAGATAAATCCACGCCGCACGCAGCGCCCACGGCAGAAACGCAGCCACCCAGGCGGCGGCGGTCAGTGTGTAGGCCAGCGCGCCGTAGCCCGCCAGCGAGTCGATCACGCGCGCGATCGCCACCGCCTGCAGCGCGAAGAAGGTGAACCACGGAATCGCGCCCATGCGCAGCGGTCGACCGGAATGGCCATGTGTCACGCGCGTCACCATCGCCACCAGCATCGAGCCGAAGAAGCCCACGGTCAGCGCGTGCAATGCGGCCATGTCCCAGGCGCCATAGTTGCCTTCACCGTACATGCCGCCCACCGCGAACAGCGCGAAGCCCAGCGGCAGCCAGGCAAAGGCCATGTAGAGGACGCTCAGCAGTCCCGGTCGGCGCGCCTTCCAGGGTTGCCAGGCGATCCAGTGCCCGAGAAACAACAGCGCCAGCAGGGCATCGCTCAGCGCACGCAGGCGCGGCTGATCCAGCGCGCCCAACAGCAGATGGGCCAGCAGCAGCAGCCATGCCGCGGGCAGCGACCACGCGGGCCGTACCACGCGATAACCCGCGATCACGCTGCTGGAGAAGAACGGCAGCATGCGATGGGTGACGGTGAAGAACACTGGCATCAGGAAGGCGAAGGTGCCGATACGGATCGCCGCGATCGCCAGCGCGGGCGGTGCGCCCAGCAGAAAGGCCAGGAACAGCGCCAGGCCGAGCGCCCCCAGGGTCAGCGCGGCGAGGATCGACCACGCCCAGTGGTCGCGCGAGCGCGCCGTGCGCAGCACGCCGAGCAGGCGCGTGATGCCATACAGCCAGCCTGCAAGCAGCAGCGCGAAACCGGCGAGCAGCAGCGGACGCAGGTCCAGCAGCCCGATCACAGCCAGCACGTAGCCGCCGAACACGCCAATGAATACCGGCACGTAGGCGCCACGGCGCAGTTCCGGCTGACCGCTCCAGCGTGGAAACACCGTCAGCGTGAAGCCGAAGATGAAAGGCCCGAGCATGCCGTACTGCGCCAGCATCGCGTGCGCCCAGATCGTCGGGATCGGCGCCTGCGGCCAGTGCGCCCAGCTCCAGGTTCCGGCGGCCAGTGCCAGTGTCCACCACAGCATGCTCAGCAGCACCGCCGTGGCGCCGGCAAAGAACATCATGCGATGCGGCGCGGCGGCCAGTATCTGCGCCATGGATGGCGAGATGCCGCGCGGGTTCGCTCGCCCGTGTTCGAGGCTTGCGGCGATCGGTCGTGGCTTGCGCCCGGCTTCGGGTCGATTCATGGTGCGGATTCCAAGTGTGGGCTCGACGGTGTTGCGCGGCGTCGATACGCATGCGGCTCAAGCGGCCGGCTGCAATCCAAAGTCCTCGGGATGCAGCAGCAGATCATCCAGGGTGTGGCGATCGAGCACCGCCACGAAGGCGGCGAGGGCTTCGCGCAATACGCCGCGCAAGCGGCATGCGGGTGCGATCAGGCAGTGGTTGTCCGCGGAAAAGCACTCCACCAGCGCGAAGTCGGGCTCGGTCAAGCGCAGCACGGCGCCGATGCCGATGCGGTCCGGGCGCTTGGCCAATGTGAATCCGCCGGCGCGGCCGCGCACGGCTTTCAGATACCCCGCGCGCGTCAGCACATTGACCACTTTCATCAGGTGATTGCGCGAGATGTCATAGATCTGCGCGGTTTCCTCGATGGTGATCAGACGCTCGCGTTGCGCTGCGGCGTACATCAACACGCGCAGGGCGTAATCCGAGAAGTTGGTCAGTCGCATGATGGCTCCTTGTATCCGCCCGGCATGGTTTGCGTGGCCTCGAAGTGCGCTATATGATGCACGCATATTACATGTTTGCGCGCGACCGCAAGCGCGGTCCATGCCGGTTGCGCGTGTTGCGTGTATGCATTGCATCGCACTGATGGAGCGCGCCATGACGCGGATTTCGATCCAGCGGGTATATGCCGCCGCGGCACCTGGAGAGGGTGTGCGCATTTTGGTGGATCGCTTGTGGCCGCGCGGCTTGAGCAAGGACAAGGCCGCCGTGCGGCACTGGTTGCGCGAGGTGGCGCCCAGCGACGCCTTGCGCCACTGGTTCGCGCACGATCCGGCGCGCTGGGATGAATTCCAGCAGCGTTATTTCGCCGAACTCGACGCCCAGCCCGAGGTCGTGCGCGAATTGCGCAGCGTGCTGGCCGGGCATCCGCATGTCACCTTGTTGTATGCCGCCAAGGACGAGGCCCACAACAACGCGGTGGCGCTGCTGAGCTATCTGCGCCGCCATGGAACTGCGGCTTGAGGCGCGCGCGCCGTTCCGCCTGGACTTGACCGTCTGGGCGCTGCGGCGCCAGCCCGGCAATCGCATCGACACATGGCAGAGCGGCGTCTATCGGCGCAGCTTCGGCAGCCATACGGGCGCGGTGTTTGCCGAAGTGCAGCAGCGCGGCAGCACGCAGCAGCCCATGCTGCAGGTGCGGCTGCATGGCGTTGCCGTGGATGATCCGGCCCGGCGCGAGGACATTGTCGTCGTGCTGCGGCGCATGCTGGGACTGGATGTCGATTTGTCGGGCTTTTATGCGCAGGCTGCTGGCGATCCCGATCTGGGGCCGCTGGTGCTGCGCTATCGCGGGCTCAAGCCGCCGCGCTTCGCCACGCTGTTCGAGGCGCTGGCCAATGCGGTGGCTTGCCAGCAGGTGAGTCTGGCTTCGGGCATCGCCTTGCTGGGCCATCTCAGCGCGCAGTTCGGGCCGGCGCATCCCTTGGCGCCGGAGTTGCATGCTTTCCCGCGTCCGCAGGATCTGTGCGATGCCGATTCCCACGCGTTGCGCGCCCTGGGCTTCAGCCAGCAGAAGACCGGCTATCTGACCGGCCTGGCGCGAGATCTCGCCAGAGGCAAGCTGACAGCCGCCGCGCTCGAAGTGGCCGATGATGCGGGCGCAATGCGTATGCTCAGCACGCTGCGCGGTATCAAGCGCTGGAGCGCGCAGTATGTGGCTCTGCGCGGTCTGGGCCGGCTGGGTGTGTTTCCCGTGGACGATGTGGGGGCGCACAAGCATCTGGCGGCGTGGCTGGGATTGCCACGACTCGACGCTGAAGCCACCGCAGCTCTGGTGCGGCGTTGGCAGCCCTATGCGGGGCTGGTGTATTTCCACGTGCTGCTCAGGCGCCTGGAAGAAGCCGGCCATCTGCGGATCGACACGCCAGCGGGGTCGGAGTAGATCGGTTCGGGAGCGGCTCATGCACCCGATTGAGATGCTTGTGACGCAGCATCGCGACGTCGTACATGGCTTGTTGGTCGTGCTGCGCGACATTCCCTGCAATCCACCTGCGAGCACCACATGGCGGCGATCCGTGGCGTGGTGCGCCTCGCTTATTCGCCGAAGCGGCGGGTGATCGGCATTTCCAAGCTGGCGCGGCTGGTCGAGGCCTGTGGCTGGTGCCTGCAGATCCAGCAGTGCAGGGAAGCCAGCTTGACCTTCTTCAACCCCAGCGCCTGTGCCACGTCGTACATTGCTTGATTGGTGATGCGGTGCCCGTTCTCGTCATAAGAGAGACCGTGCACGGCTTGCAAGTCGGCCATCACCATGTCGTGAATATCATGCGAAAGCAGATGGTCGAACAGCCAGCCGGCCCAGAACACACCGTGCGGGTCGGTTCCCTCGCTGACCAGTCGCTTGGCTAGCGTCGCACCCTTGAGATCGGCCGGTGCCGTGGGCAGATTGATGCCCATCGCCGTGGCGTGCTTGAGCCCGTCGGTGACGTAGAAATCCATCGCGGCGATCCAGTCATTGACCTTCTTGGAGCCGTACTGCTTGGTCAACTTGCCGACCTCAGCATGCACGGTCTTTTCGCCCAGCATCGACACCAGTGCTTGCTGGAAGCTGAAATGTTCGACGCCGCCACCGGCATCGACCAGCGCCGCGGTGACCTCAAGGTTCGGTTTACCGTCGTAGACCGGGCCGCCGAACCAGTTCATGCCCTGCATGTTCGGGGTCGCGGCTAACGCCGCGCTACCGTAGAACGCGGTGGCGAGGCCGGTCAGGGAGACCGCAAGCGCCGTCAGGACCGCAAATAGTTTCGCTTTCTTGAACATGATCGTTCTCCTATGGGTGGATGAGCGGACGCGGCAAGTGCAGCGAGCGGACGGCTCCGATGTCTTGCCGGCGCCTATGTGATGCAGCAGCGGCGCGCAGGTTCCGGCGCATGGCGCCGATGGCTTCCACGGGCGTACCGATGACGGGAACCTCGTGCGCGGTCGCTGCATCGGATCGGTGTCATTCACTACCGAATCCGCAGCCATGCTCGAATCCGATCTGGTCATGTCTTCCGCTGTTTCCGTGGCGCCTGCGGGTATTCCCGAAGTACGGCGTCCGTCGCGGGCCGAGGCGGAAGCTGCGGTGCGCACGCTGATCCGCTGGGCCGGCGATGAGCCATCACGCGAGGGTCTGCGGGCGACGCCGGCCCGCGTGGTACGCGCCTACGAGGAATGGTTTTCTGGCTACCGGCAGGATCCCGCCAGCTTGCTCAAGCGCACGTTCGAGGAGGTCGGCGGCTACGATGACCTGGTCATGTTGCGCGACATCCCGCTGCAGTCGACGTGCGAGCATCACATGGCGGCCATTCGCGGAGTGGTGCACATCGCCTACCTGCCGAACCGTCGGGTGGTCGGTATTTCCAAGCTGGCGCGGCTGGTCGAGGCTTGCGGGCGGCGTCTGCAGATCCAGGAGCGGCTGACCGCCGAGATCGCCGATACGCTGGCCCATGTACTGCAACCGCATGGCGTGGCGGTGATCATCCAAGCAAGTCACGACTGCATGTCCTCACGTGGCGTACGCCTGCATGGGGTCGCGATGCTGACCCGGCGTCTGCTCGGTCAGTTCGCGCAGGAACCACAGCGGCGGGAAATCCTGTCGCTGCTCGCCGGTTGAAGCGGGAACCTCAGGACGGCGGCTGCATCTCATCGGGTGTACAAGGAATCACCATGTCAGTCCATGCCCATGCAACACCCATCGATTACGCCGCGCTGGACGATCGCGCGCTGGTGGCATTGGTCCGGGGCGGCCAGCGCGAAGCCTTCCGGCACATCATGCAGCGTTGCAACCAGCGCTTGTTCCGCATCGCGCGCAGCGTGGTAGGAGAGGATGCGGAAGCGGAGGATGTGCTGCAGGAGTCGTACCTGCGCGCCTATCACAAGCTGGATTCGTTCCGCGGTGATTCGACTCTGCTGACCTGGCTGACCAGCATCGTGCTGAACGAGGCGCGCGGCCGGCTGCGCAAGCGCCACAGCATGGTTGGGCTGGAGCAGATCGACGCGGCGCCCGACGACACCCACCAGATCATCCAGTTCCCGTCCAGGTTTGGCAACGAGGATCCGGCCGTGTCGGCCGCCCGTGCGCAGATCCGTCATCTGCTCGAACACGCCATCGATGGATTGCCGGAGACGCTCCGCACGGTCTACGTGATGCGCGAACTCGAAGAATGCACGGTGGAAGAAACAGCCATCCAGTTGCGGATCAAACCGGAAACAATCAAGACCCGTCTGCATCGCGCGCGCCGTTTGCTACGCGCTTCGTTGCAGGCAACGCTGGCGGACACACTGAGCGAGGCATTCCCGTTCATGGGCCGGCGCTGCGCCCGTCTGACCGAGGCGGTGATGGCGCGGTTGCCGTAACCTCTGCACCTCATAAGCACGCACGTCCAGAAGTGCAGACTCGACAAGTTGCCGCAATCTGGCCACCTCGCGCATCAACAGTGCGATGCCGCCCCAATGGAGCGGGCCGTGAGCCTCCGATGCCGGTTACGTTGGGTAACGCCATGCGACTTTCGGTCGCCGTGATGCGTGGCGTTATCGGCACTGCCCAGATTGTCCACGATAGAGCCCCATTCATCGGCATCCGGAGGTAACACCATGAACGAAACCCAGCATCTCGACGGCCCTGATCTGCGCCGGGGCGTGGCACGGGACCAGTTGACCGAAGGCCAGCCGCTATTGGGTCACGTCGATGGCGAAGCAGTGATTCTGGTGCGGTGTGGGACCCGGGTCGACGCGGTTTCGGCCACCTGCACGCATTACGCAGGCCCACTCGCCGAGGGCGTGGTGGATGGCGAACGCGTGTACTGTCCTTGGCATCACGCCTGTTTTTCGCTACGCAGCGGCATGGTGCTGGGTGCCCCGGGCCTGAATCCGCTGCGCTGCTACACGGTGGAAGAACGCGACGGTCGGGTGTTCGTAACCGTGCCACGAACGCCGCCGCGGCCCGCGCCGCCACCGCGCAATCCGGCCAGCGTGCTGATCGTCGGTGCTGGCGCCGCCGGCGAAGCCGCCGCCACGGAGCTGCGCCGCGCCGGTCATGCCGGATCCATCACCCTGCTGGCGGCTGAGCCGGATACGCCGGTCGACCGGCCCAATCTGTCCAAGGATTATCTGGCCGGCAAGACGCCGCCGGAGTGGCTGCCGCTGCGCGGCGCCGAGTATTGGCAAGAACAGGACATCCGGTTGCTGCCCGGTGCACGCGCCACGGCACTGGATACGGCGGCGCGTCGCGTCATGTGCAGCGACGGGCGCCAGTTCGAATACGCCGCGCTGTTGCTGGCCACCGGCGCGCAACCGATTCGGCTGTTGATTCCCGGCGCGGACGCCTCTCACGTTCATGTGCTGCGCAGTCTGGCCGATACGCAGGCCATCCTGACTGCCATCGAGCGCGGCGCGCGACGCGTGGTGGTGATCGGCGCCAGTTTCATCGGATTGGAGGTGGCGGCCGCGCTACGCGCACGCGCCATCGAGGTGCGCGTGGTCGCGCCCGAGACGCGTCCGCTGCAGCGCGTGTTCGGTGCGCGCCTGGCCGATTACCTGCGCGGCGTGCACGAGGCGCTGGGCACGGTGTTCCATCTCGGCCGCAAGCCCGCCGCGATCCATGCCCATGCGGTGGAACTCGACGATGGTGCGCTGCTGCCCGCCGACCTGGTGGTGATGGGCGTGGGCGTGCGCCCCGATGTCGCGCTGGCCGAGCAGGCCGGTTTGCGCATCGACAATGGCATCGTGGTCGATCGTTACCTCGCCACCAGCGTCGCCGATGTCTGGGCTGCGGGCGATGTGGCCAACTGGCCCGACGCGCGCGGTGGCCAGCGTCAGCGCATCGAACACTGGGCGCTGGCACAGGCGCAGGGCAAAGCCGCCGCGCGCAATCTGCTGGGCTTTGTCGAGCCTTTTCTCGAGGTGCCGTTTTTCTGGAGCCAGCATGGCGATTTGACCCTCAGCTACGTGGGCCATGCCACGCACTGGGATGCGCAGGAAGAAGAGGGCGATCCGGCTTCCGGCAATTATCTGTGCCGTTATTTGCTGGACGGCAGCGTGCGGGCCGTGGTCAGCATCGGCCGCGACCGGGACAGCCTGCGCGCCCAGATCGCGATGCGGCACGCCGTCAGCGCAAGCTGAATCCGCAGCGCGCCGGGCGCGGCGCCTGCTTCTGTCACGGCGGTTCGTGTTATCGCTGCATGACGGTTTGGACTGTGCTTAAAGAGGCATTGACAATGCATGTTACGAAGCCTAATCTTGCCTTGCTGCGGCACGTGTCATCTCGCTTGCGCGCGCAAGTACGGCAGCCCTTATCACGCATTCCCCAACACTTGGATGAAGCCATGTCTCAAGCCACCCCGACTTCTGTTGCACCCGAGATCGATGTGCGTCCGTTGATCCCCGCGCAACGCCACGCCAGGATCTTTGAATTGGTTGCCGCGCTCACCCCGGGCGGTGCTTTCGTGCTGGTCAACGATCACGACCCCAAGCCGCTGTATTACCAGCTCGAGGCCGAGTATCCGCGGCAGTTTTCGTGGACGTATGTGGAAAACGGCCCGCGGGTGTGGCGCGTCGAGATTCGCAAGCTCGCGCGCGCCGCCTGAGCCGCGCGTTGCATGAAAGTGCGGCCGAGCCGAAAACCGGCCCGGCCACATCGATCCGAGGAAACCTGTCGTGGTTGGCGTTTCACTCTCGCGTTGGACGATGACCTACTTTGCCGCAGCCCTGGTCGCGCTACTGACGGCGGAGGTCCTGATGAGCGTGGGCTGGGGCTACCCGAACGCCGTGCTGGCCGCTCCCTCCACGCTGGTGCTGGTGCACCTGGTCACGCTGGGATGGCTGAGCCTGTTGCTGTGCGGTGCGCTGTTCCAGTTCGTGCCGGTGCTGGTGGCCAAGCCGCTGCGCCATCCACAACTGCCATTGATCACCTTGCTGCTGCTGGTGGCGGGCATATCGACGCTGCTGCTGGGTTTTCTGGGATTGCGCGGCACCCTGAGCACGCGCTGGGCGCTGTTTCCCATCGCCAGCACGCTACTCGCCGCGGGCTTCGGACTGGTGCTGTGGAATCTCGGCCGTACCCTTGCCTCGGCGCGTCCGCTGACGCTGCCGGCGCGTTTCGTGGTCGTGGGCCTGCTCGGTCTGGTCGCCACGGTCGCGCTGGGCATCACTTTCGCCTTGGTGCTGGGCGCCGATGTCACCGCGCCGTTCGCGGTGCGCCTGTTCGCCTATGGTCTGCCGCTGCACATCATTGCCGGTCTGGGTGGTTGGCTCAGCCTGACCGCCATGGGCGTGAGCTATCGCCTGCTGGCGATGTTCATGCTCGCGCCCGAGTCGGATCGGCGCAGTACGCGGGCGGTGTTGCTGTTCGGCGCGGGCGCGCTGGGCGTGAGCGTGCTCGGCGGCACGGTCGTGATCGGATTCGATCACGGCATCGCGGCGGTACTTGCCGTCGCGGCGCTGCCGGGACTGTTGGCAATCGCCCTGTATGTGCATGACCTCGTGCACCTGTATCGCGTGCGCAAGCGCCGCGTGATCGAGCTCAACAGCCGGATGGCCGCGGCGGCCGTGGCCTCGCTGGCAATCGCCGCCGTGCTGCTGATCGTATTGGTGGGCACGGAATCGCTGACGCGGAACGTCGCTGCGCTGGTGTTTCTGATTCTGTTCGGATGGCTGTCAGGGCTCGGTCTGGCCAAGCTTTACAAGATCATCCCGTTCCTGACCTGGCTGGAGTGCTATGGCCCGGCGCTGGGCAGGGCGCCCACGCCGCGCGTGCAGGATCTGGTCGCCGAACAGCGCGCGCGCAAGTGGTTCGCGTTGTATTTCGCGGCGGTCTGGATCGGCACCGGCGCGCTGCTGGACCATGCGGCGGGACTGTTTCGCGTGGCGGCGGCGCTGCAATTGATCGCGACCGCAGGCATCACCGTGCAACTGATCCGCGCGCGCCGTCTGATCGATGTGCCCGCGCCGGTGCGCTTTCCCGCCGGCAGCCGCCGCCCGGCGCTTTTGTTCGCCGCGCTTGATGCGCGCCCCACCACAGGAGGTTGATGATGACTGACTTCGTCGATTTGGACGTACGCCCGATCTTGAAGCGCGGCGGCGAGCCGTTCGAGCACATCATGGCGGCCGTTGTTGCGTTGAGGCCCGATCAGGGCCTGCGCCTGCTGGCCACATTCAAGCCAACGCCACTGTTGAGCGTGCTGGGCTCCAGAGGCTACACGCACAGCGCGCGCGAGATCGGCGATGGCGACTGGGAGGTGCTGTTCACGCCCGCGCCAACCGCTGTGGATGCGTCGGCGCCCGCTGCGGACGATGACAACGCGGCGCAGGTCTGGCCCGCGCCGGCGATCACGCTCGACCACCGTGATCTCGATCCGCCCGAGCCGATGGTGCGCATCCTGGCCGCGCTGGAATCGATGCGGCGCGGTGAAGTGCTGGCGGCACTACTGTGCCGTGAGCCGATATTCCTGCTGCCGGAGCTGGTCCAGCGCGGCCATGCCTGGCGCGGCGGATTCGAGTCGGACGGGAGCACGTATCGCATCCTGGTGCGCGTTGGCGGCGAGGCGCGGAGCACGTCATGAGCAGTACCGACATCGTGCCCGTGGCCGAACGCATCCGCACGGCGCTGCGTGTCGTGATCGATCCCGAGCTGGGCTACAACATCGTCGATCTCGGGCTGATCTATGACATCGCCGTCGACGTGGCGGGTGCTGCGCGCGTGCTGATGACCACCACCACGCGTGGCTGCCCGGCCACCAGTTATTTGCAGGAAGGCGCACGCCACAGCGCGACGCAGGTGGCGGGTGTCACCTCGGTCGAGGTCGTGATGACGCACGAGCCGCCCTGGTCGCCGCAAAACATGAGTTCCGCGGCCAAGCAGCACTTTGGCATCCCCGAGGAGGGCGCAGCATGAGCCATACGACGCCGGCAACGAATGCCCAGCGCATGCGCGCAGCGCCATGCGGGTCCGCGGGGGTGGTCGGCATTCTCTTGGCCAGTCTGGAGGCGCTGGCCGCGGCCGGGCAGGTCGACGCCGCCTGCCGTTTCGCCGGGCAGGCCTGTGTGAGCTTGCGTCACGACGATGCGCACGGCGAGCGTCAATTCAACGCGCTGCTGCATCGCCTGGCGCCGCGCGTGCCGTGGTGAGCACACATGCACCAGGCCGCGATGCGCAGCGCGTGCGGCATGTCACGTGCTGGCCCGGCCATGCCGCGCCAGGTTCCAGGAGTCTGCCATGACCCACGTCGTCACCGACAACTGCATCAAGTGCAAATACACCGATTGCGTGGAGGTGTGCCCGGTCGACTGTTTCCACGAGGGCCCCAACTTTCTGGTGATCGATCCCATCGAGTGCATCGACTGCACGCTGTGCGTGGCCGAGTGTCCGGCGCAGGCCATTTTTCCCGAGCAGGATGTGCCCGGAGGCCAGGAGCACTTCGCGCAGATCAATGCCGAACTGGCACCGCGCTGGCCGGTGATCGACAAGAAGATCGCCGCGCCGCCTGATGCGGAGCAATGGAACGGCGTGGCCGACAAGCTGCCCCATCTGGAGCGCTGAAGTCATGACCACACAAAAACTCGATGGCGCCATCGATCCGGTCAGCGGGCGGCCGGTTGGCGCGAGCGAGCGCATCCGCGAAATCTCCTGGACCGATCTGCCCCTGGGCTGCCCCATGCCGGACCGCAGCCTGTGGGATGTGCATCCGCGCGTCTATCTGCCGATTCATCTCAGCGGCCGCGAGCGCTGTCCCTACTGCAGCACGCTTTATGTCCTGCGCGACCCGCAGCCCGGTGATGCGGTGCCGGCATTCGCCAACGCACAGATCGAGCAGTGCTACCAGCGCGCCCTGGCGCGCAGCATGCGCCACGCAAGCACGCCCTTGCCCGTCACGCTCACCGCGCCCTCCGCCCATTCCGGTCGACTCTCATGAATCAGTCCGATCCCGTCCCCGCGCCACGCGATGGCAGCAAATATGTCACCGCCGAGGGCACCCGTGCGGTCAAGGGCGGATTGCGCCCGCATGCGCGCAGCAGCGTGCCCGACGTCGATCGCAAGCCGCCATGGTTGCGCATCGCGCTGCCCAGCGGCGCGGGCTACGACAAGGTACGTGGCATCGTTCACGGCCACGGCCTGCACACGGTGTGCGCCGAGTCGAAGTGCCCCAATATCGCCGAGTGTTGGGGTCGCGGCACCGCGACCCTGATGCTGATGGGCGCGGTCTGCACCCGCGCCTGCAGATTCTGTTCCGTGAGTACCGGCAACCCGCACGGCTGGCTGGATGCCATGGAACCGCCGCGTGTGGCCGAGGCCGTTGCGCTGATGGGACTGAAATACGTGGTGCTGACTTCGGTCGATCGCGACGATCTGGCCGATGGCGGCGCGGCGCATTACGCGGCCTGCATCCGCGCGATCCATGCGCGCACGCCGGCGGTCGCGGTGGAGGCGCTGACGCCCGACTTTGCCGGCGACCTCGCCGCGGTGGCGAACGTGCTGGATGCTGGGCTGGTCACCTACGCGCAGAACATCGAAACCGTCGTGCGCCTGACCCGGCAGGTGCGCGATCCGCGCGCCGGCTACGCGCAAACGCTGCGTGTGCTCGAGTTCGCCAAGCGGCACGCGCCCGACACGCTGACCAAGTCCAGCCTGATGCTGGGGTTGGGCGAAACCGATGTCGAAATCGAGCAGACCCTCGATGACTTGCGCGCCGCGCAGGTCGCGATTGTCACCCTGGGGCAATACCTGCGTCCGTCGCCAAACCACCTGCCGGTGGCGCGCTTCGTGGCGCCCGAAGAATTCCACCACTATCGCGACCTAGCGCTGGCCAAAGGCTTTGTCGAAGCCGTCGCCGGACCACAGGTACGCTCGAGCTATCGCGCCGAGCGCGTGCTGGAGCACAACAATGTGGGTCTGTAAGTCGAAGAAGCCGTCCGGGTTCCGACGTTGCCACGCGCGACACGCCTGCCGCGCAGGAGATCCATCATGTCGCCGATCGATCAAACCTCACACCCGCGCCATCCCGCGATCCAGCAGGCACATGGGATGCATCCGGCGCCCGCAGTGGCGACACCGCCGCGTGCAGTGAAGGGCGCGCGGAATGTCCGCGAGCGCCTGCTTGATGACACACTGGCGGATAGTTTCCCGGCCAGCGATCCACCGTCGTGGACGCTTGGCCGACGCGCTTCAGCGCGGCGGTCGCCCTGATCGATTCCCGTATTTTTCGAAGGAGAGCATCATGGAACACTCAATCTACCCGCAAGCCAGCGCGGAGCTGGCACGCAAGCGCCGCGAGCTGGCACCAGCCACGCTGGATGCCTTCAAGGCCTTCAGCGCCCAGGTTTTTGCCGACGGCGCATTGCCGGGCGTGACCAAGCAATTGATCGCGGTCGCGGTGGCGCACGTCACGCAGTGCCCTTATTGCATCCGTGGCCACACCGAGGCCGCGCTCGAGCACGGCGCCAGCGAGCAGGAAATCATGGAGGCCATCTGGGTCGCCGCGGAGATGCGCGCGGGCGGGGCCTATGCGCACTCGGCGCTGGCCCTAGACGCCATGCAACAGGCGCATGCGGCGTCACGCTGATGCCCGGAGAAAACACCCGTGAATACACGCTTTGCAGGCGTCTCCGCCAGCATCCTCGATGCGATCGGCGACACGCCGTTGCTCGAGATCGAGGGTATCTACGCCAAGCTCGAATTCCTCAATCCCTCCGGCTCGATCAAGGCGCGCATCGCCAAATACATGATCGTGCGCGCCGAACGCGAGGGTCTGCTCAAGCCCGGTGGCACCATCGTCGAGGCCACCAGCGGCAACACCGGCAATGCCCTGGCGATGGTCGCCGCGGTCAAGGGCTACCGCATGCTGGTGGTGATGCCGGAAGGCCTGTCCAGCGAGCGCGTGGCGATCTCGCGCGCCTATGGCGCCGAGGTGCTGTTTTGCGGGCGCTTCCACGTCAACGATGCGCTGGCCAAGGCGCGGGAGCTGGGCCGGCAGCCGGGTCATTTCTGCCCGCGTCAGTTTGATTCGGAATGGAATGTCGAAGAGAACCGCCTGGTGTTGGGCCCCGAGATCCTGGCGCAACTGCCGGCTGGCCGCGTGCCGGACGCGCTGGTGGCCGGCGTCGGCACCGGTGGCACCCTGATCGGCGTCGGCCAGGCATTTCGTGCGATCAATCCCGCAGTGCGCCTGTTCGCCATGGAACCCTCGGAATCGTGCACGCTGTTGTGCGGCGAAATCGCCCTGCACCAGATCGAAGGCATCTCGGATGGCTTCGTACCGGGTATCTTCCAGCGACATGCCAGTCTGGTCGACGAGGTGCTCAGCGTCTCCAGCGGCGAGGCCATCGAATCGATGCGTCATCTCGCGCGCCGCCATGGCCTGTTCTGCGGCCCCAGCTCGGGCGCACACCTGCTGGCCGCGCGCCGCGTGCGCGAACGCCATCCCGAGTTGCGCACCGTGGTCACGCTGTTCTGCGACGAGGGCGAGAAGTACTTGCAGGAACACTTCATGCGCGGCGACAGCGTCACCGTCAACGCCGGACACTTCGCGTGAGCCCGCCGCGTGCCGAGCAGGAGCGTTGCGTTGCAGCGATATTGTTGCCCAGGAGGCGTTCGTGAATACCCGTATCGACTATCGCAAAGCTTCGCCCGATGCCTACCAGGCCATGCGGGGCCTGGAAGCTGCCGTACACCGCGCGCGGCTGGAGCATGCGCTGCTTGAATTGGTGAAGATGCGCGTCTCGCAGATCAATGGCTGTGCCTACTGTCTGGACATGCACAGCAAGGATGCCCGCGCCGCCGGTGAAACCGAACAGCGCTTGTACCTGTTGCCGGCGTGGCGCGAGGCGCCGCTTTATTCAGCGCGTGAACGGGCGGCCCTGGCATGGGCCGAGGCAGTGACGCAGGTTTCGATGAACGAGCTATCCGACACGCTGTACGCCGATGTGCGGGAGCATTTCAATGAGAAGGAGATGGTCGATCTGACCTTGGCCATCATCGCCATCAACGGCTGGAACCGCCTGGCGATTGCATTTCGTGCGGATGTGGGAGGTCATGTCGCCCAGCCGGTCGGGTAGCACTGTCCAGCAAGACACACGCCCCCAGCGGTCAAGGAACGTTGCAATATCGCCCGCCACCACCGTGATGGCGACCTACGGATGCCACTCGGCAACAGTGCATCAATCTATCTAGAGCGAGAGCTTGAGAGACTGGTCGCATCAGCGGCAGAGAGCATCAAGATCGAATTGATTGCCGCTGATCGAGTTTGAATCCAGGCCGGTATGGGTGCAGTCGAGCACAGCATGCGGGCGACCCTCAATCCGAGCAGCGCATGCATTGCACGTCATAGCGTTGGATCCAGGCTTCGAGCGCGACAACGGCCTGCGCACCGGTGGTGACATGGTCCAGCGCATGCGCCGCGTCATCAGGCTTGATGCGCGCGATCCATGCATCGCCGTAGGGATCGATATTGATCAGATGCGGCTTTTCCAGCAGCGCTTCGTTGCGCGCCACGATCACCCCGGCGCAAGGGCTCGGCACTCCGCCCACCCACTTGCTGCTTTCCAGCGTGGCGACATGGCGCCCGGCATCCACGTGGACGTCCAGTTTCTTGATGCGCGCATAGTGCAGGCGGCCCGCGATGGCCTGGGCAGGATCGGTGACCCCGAGGGTGAGGGTGCCATCGTGTTCAGGACGCACCCAGACATAGTCGAGGTCGTAAAACAGGTTCGCAGGTATTTCGCAGCCATGAAATTCGTTCATATCGATTGCTCCGCACTACAACACATTGCTCACGATGGTGCGCGTCAATATCCGACATCCATCAGCTTGCGCACCGATCTGTGGCGACCTATTGCAAGCTCAGGAGAAGTTCGTTCGCAGCGCGGCCTTGATCCGGCATGATCGCGGCGAGATGGGGATAAAGCTCGGATTCTTCCTTGCTGTCATGTTGCTTGAGCAGGGCGCGTACCGTTCTCAGCAATGCAGCGAATTCTTCATCGTCGTGCGCAGCGATGGCTTCAGCCATCTCCTGGATGAACACGCGCAGATCCTGGTGCCCCTTGCGCAATATCGCGGTCAGCGCAGGCTCGGCATTGCCCGGTTGCGTCTCAAAAGCCGGAAACAGCAGCGTCTCTTCCACCACCATGTGGCCGTCCACGAGGCCATGGCGGAATCGTTGCAATAGATCCGCGGCTTCACGCCAGTGACCCTCGTGCACCGCCTTGGCACCAGTCTCCAGCAGCACGTCCAGGCGCTCATGATCATGGCGCATGATCTGTTCTATGCTTTCCACGGAATACTCCTTGGCTGGTCGGGTGGGTGAAAGGTTGGGTGGCGGCGCGAGCAGTCGGGCCAGCAGTGGTGCGGATGAACTTGACCGTCGCGCGGGAGCGGTGAAAGTGAAAGTACAACTTCTGGTATCCAAGTGGTGTCCTACTTGCCCGCAAGCGGAAAAGATCTGGACCGAAGCCGCACAGCGGGTGCCCATGGAGTTCGAAATCCTGGATGTCGCGGAACGCAAAGGCCGTGAAGTGGCGAGCCGACTGCGCATCAGGACCGTCCCTGCGGTGGTCATCGATGACGTCCTCAAGATGGTAGGCGCACAACCGCTTGCGGATGTACTGAAAGTGCTGGGCGTCTGAGGTCCGCATGCGTTGGCGTGCGCAGCCTTTGCCAGCGCGAGCTGCCGGCAAGGCGGGGCAGAGGCATGCGTTGCATCAGCGGGTGGCCCGCTCCTCGCGCACGATGGCCGCGACGAAGGCCGGATCGGCGCGACCGTTGGCCGGATCGGTCGCGATGATGCGTCCCGCGCGATCCAGCAGCGCGACGACCACGTTGTGCTGGAAGCCGCCGCCCGGCAACGGGCGCCAGCTCACGCCCAGTACGCCGCCGAGCATGCCGATGTCACCGCTGAGCGCACGACTGAGCTGAAACTCCGGCGCGCTGACGTGGTGTTCTGCAGCGGTTTTCTTGAGTGCCGCGAGATCATCATGCGCCGGATCGAATGTGACCAGCAGCACCGGGATCGGCTGGCCGCCTGCGTTCACGACCTGATCTTCGACCTGCTTCAGGGTCTCGATTTCCACGGGGCAAGCCATCTGGCACGAGGCATAGAACATTCCCAGCAGACGCGGCTTGCCGGCGAGACTGGCGAAGGTGAAGGTGCGCCCGTCCTGGTTCACCAGCGTCAGCGGTGGAATGCGATAAACCGAGGTCGCCGGCAATGACGCTGGCGCGGATGCCGCAGCGGTAACCAGGGTGCAGGTGCCAAGCAAAGCACCACACAGTAGGACGAACATGTTTCTCATGGGGTATCTCCAGGTTTGCGAACACAGCGAAAACCCACGAACGGCGACGAGTCCGCGGGAGCGAGCATGGACAGCGCGGCCACGCGTTCGGCCAGCGCGTAGTCGGATGGATCGCGGAATGCCAGCGCGGCGCCACCGCACAAGCGCAGGACCGAACCGGAGCCGGCACTGCCGACATCGCCGTTGACTTCGGGAAACATGGCGCCATAGTCGCTCACCCATTCCCAGATCAGCCGGTTGAGATCGCGCAGGCCGTAAACGTTGGCCGGGCGCTGGCCGATCAAGCCGGGGCGTTGCCCCGTCGCGCGCATGAGCGCGGCCAGGATGGCGTTGCGGCGGGTCATGTCCGCGCGCGCGTCACGACTGCTGCTGCTGGCTGCGGCGGCATATTCCCACTGATACCAACTGGGCAGTTCGGCATGCAGGCTGTCGCAGTAGGCGCGCGCGGCGAACCAGCTCACGCCGGTGACCGGGTGACGCGCGGCTTGCGCATCACCCGGGTCGGCGGGCGTCAGCCAGCCGGCGAGGTAGTTGGGTCCGGCAAACAGCGGTGCAATGTGGCCGCGCTGCCACTCGGGGTGTTGGCGCACGAAGGCGGCGAACTGTGCCTCGGTAACGGGCTCGTCCATCATCGCGAAGGGTGCGATCCGTACGGTCACTGCCTGCGTACCATCGAGCAGGCTGCTGAGCAACGGGCCGCCGGGCACGATCACGAAGCGCGGAGCCGCGGCATCCGCCGGCGCAGGCCGCGGCAGCAGCGCAGCCAGCACCATCAGCAATCCTGTGAACGTGCGCAACATGATCGCCGGCTCGGTGTGCGCACGGGGTGGC
Source organism: Metallibacterium scheffleri (assembly GCF_002077135.1). NCBI lineage: Bacteria > Pseudomonadati > Pseudomonadota > Gammaproteobacteria > Lysobacterales > Rhodanobacteraceae > Metallibacterium > Metallibacterium scheffleri. The sequence goes on from NZ_LDOS01000002.1 coordinate 304,097, forward strand.
CGCGCGCAGTGGCCATGCGCTCAGTGTGTGCTCGATGCCGCAGCCGGCATGGCGCCAGCGGGTGGAAACGGCCTGTTCCACAGCGCGCGGTAGAGCGTCGGTTGCTCGGGTCCGGAGACCACCAGTTGGCCCAGCGCGCCCTTGTTGAACATGCGCACGGCGGCGTGGTCGACCAGCATGAACGTGCCGGGCACGACCAGCCTGGTGTCGGCGATCACCGCGCCACCGGGCGGTACCGAGATGGTCTGCACATTGTGGTCTTCGTTGGAGCCGCCCCACGGCCACACGGTGTTCCAGATGCCGCCGATCATGTGGAAGCTGGAGGTGAGATTGGGTCCGCCGTTGGCGAAGAAGAAACGCACGGTCTGGCCTTCCTCGGCATGCAGGGCGTGGTCGCCGGTGAGCGAACCGACGGCGCCGTTGAACACCACGTAGGTGGGCTGCTCGTCCAGCAGCTTGGTCATGTCCAGCGCTTGCAGGCCAGGCTGCATGTAGGCGCCTTGGGTGTAGAACTCGCCCTGCATCACGTAGAACTCCTTGTCGACCTTGGGCAATCCGTCGGCGGGCTCGACCATGATCGCGCCATACATGCCGTTGGCGATGTGCACCGCAGCCGGCGCCATGGCGCAGTGATAGACAAAGAACCCGGCGTGCAGCGCCTTGAACTCGAAGGCGCCCTCGTGGCCCGGAATCACGATCGAATTGGCCGCGCCGCCGCCGGTGCCCATTACCGCGTGCAGGTCGATGTTGTGCGGCATGTGATCGCTGTGCGCGTTCTTCAGGCGGATCTCGACGGTGTCGCCCACGCGCACACGGATCATCGGCCCGGGCACGGTGCCGTTGAAGGTGTAGAAGTCGTACTTCACGCCATCAGCCAGCGTGCCGACCACTTCCCTGGCTTCCAGGTTGACGATCACTTTCGCCGGGTAATGGCGCGTGATCGGTGCTGGCACCTCGGGAGGCGGCAGCAATTTCTCGACGATGGGCTTGCCTTCGGGCGCGCCGCACAGGGCGGGCGTGCAGGTCCAGCCTGCCGGTAACGGCGAGGCATGGGCCGTGCTGGCGAGCGCGGCACAGCAAAGTGCCAGCGTGATGGCGCTTGCGAGGATGCGTTTCATACAGTGCTCCGTGGGTTGGATCTCACGCTTGTGAGTTTGATCGGAGCCTTCGCGCGGCCGCTGATCTGGATCAGGCGCCGCCGCGGCGCGCTGTCGCAGTGATGGCGCGTAGATCAGCAGTGAGAGATGACAACCCAGCGCATCCGGGCGCCGGCGCAGCGGTTTGCACGGGCGGTGGTGACGCGGCAGATGGGCTCCGCCTGCGCTGCTGCAACCGCTCAGCCAGGTGAAGCTGGTGATGGGGATGCGATCAGTGGCGGTCTGCTGATTGTTGCACTGGGTCGCGCCGCCATGCGGCGGAACCATGGCCCGATGCGCGGCAGCGTGGTGTCGAAGGGCTGTTGCACGGCGTTGCCGAAATCCAGCCACACGTACAACCAGATGTCGGCGGCGCTGAAACGTTCGCCGCACAGCCAGGGGCCGTCTGCCATCAGACCATCCAGCCAGGCGATGCGGTCCTGCGCAACACGCTTCAGTCCGGCGGCGGCTTCGGGTGCCACCGGAATGCGGTTCCGGAACCGCGCCAGGCCCTCGGCATAGTGATAGGCGTTGTGGATGAACTCGGTGATGTTGAGCTCGACACGCCGCCACCACTGCCGGGTTTCGGCGCGCTCTGCTGGATTGCGGCCGATCAGCGCCGGCCACGGGTGCAGCTCCTCGATGTACTCGGCGATGGCCACGGCTTCGGCCAGCACGCGGCCATCATCGAGTCGCAGTGCCGGGGTTTGGCCAGCCGGGTTGAGTGTCAGGAATGGGGGTGCGCGGTTCTCGCCAGCGAAGACATCGACGTGTGCTGCGGGCAATTGCAGCCCTTTCTCGATCAGGAACATGCGCAAGCAGCGCGGGGCGGGGCTGTCGGCGTCGTAGAGCAGCATGGTGGCTCCGGAAAAGGGCGAGGGCCGTGAGGGCGGCCCTCGCCAGGAGGCATCGCGATCAATCAGCGATCCCGACCCACCAGTGCGATTGCGGCGGTCGCCATGCCGGCACGTGCGAACTGGCGTTGCATCCACAATTTGCGCATGAAGTCCCAGGCCATGAGCACGGCGCCGGCGGCGAACACGATGTCGCCGGGCATGCGCATCCACTGCCAGAACAGCGTGGTGTCGTAGAACTTCATGCTGCGTGCGTAGGCGTAGCCGTGGGTGTACACCGCCTCGAGTTGCGGCCAGCCGATCGGGTAGAAGTTCAGCACGATCCACAGCACCATGCCGATGTTGTACAGCCAGAACGCCCACACGCCGAGGCGGTCGCTCCATGCGCGATCACCGTTCAAGTAGCGCAACGCCATGTACACCAGGCCGATGGCCAGCAGGCCGAAGGCGCCGAACATGGCGGTGTGCGCGTGGTTGAGGGTGAGGAAGGTACCGTGCTCGTAGTAGTTGACCAGCGGCGCGTTCAGCGTGCCGCCGCCGAACACGCCGGCGCCGACGAAGTTCCAGAACGCCGAACCGAGGATGTACAGGTAGGCCAGACGGTACGGGAAGTCCTTCTGTTCGGCGATATGGCGGCGCTGGTCGATGGCCTCCATCACCAGCAGGAACAGCGGCAGCACTTCGAGGAACGAGAACATGCTGCCCACGCCGATCCACAGGCTGGGTTCGCCCACCCAGTACATGTGATGGCCGGTGCCGAGGATGCCGCTGAGCAGGATCAGGATCCACTCGAACAGCACGGCGCGCTCGACCAGTTGGCGCGAGACCAGCCCCAGGCTCATCAGGAAGTAGCCGGTGACCGCGGCGGTGAAGGTCTCGAACGCCCACTCCACCCACAGGTGCACCACCCACCAGCGCCAGAAATCGGTGATGGTGAAGGACGGGTTGGGCGAGGCCAGCGGGATCATGCCGAACACGTAGATCACCGCCACCGCCAGCGTGCTGTACCACAGCAAGTGCTCGATGCGGAACAGGCTGTAGAACGATCCACCCTGCCGGAACAGCGCCTTCAGCGTGGGCCAGAAGGCGCGCAGCAGCACCAGGCTCCACACCGCCAGGCCGACGAAGAACAGGATCTGCCAGAAGCGGCCCAGTTCCAGGTAGGACAGGCCCTGGTTGCCGAACCAGAACCAGTGCTTGCCGATCAGCCCCATGATGCCGAGGTAGTCGCCGATCAGCGCACCGGCGACGATCACCACGAGCACCCAGAAGATCAGGTTGACCAGATGGCGCTGCCCGGCCGGTTCGCCACGCCCGATCAGCGGCGCCAGGAACAACCCGGCACCGATCCAGCTCACGCCGATCCACACGATCGCCGCCTGCAAATGCACGCTGCGCAAGAAGTCGAATGGCAGCCAGCGGTCGACGTCGATGCCGTAGAAGCTGGCACGCTCGCTGTAGTAGTGCGCCATGATCGTGCCGGCCAGGATCTGCACCAGCAGCACCCCGGCCACCACCAGGAAATACTTCCACAGCGCCTTCTGGCTGGGCGTGGGTTCGGCAAAGCCCTGCAATGTCGGCTCGTAGGTCTCGCCGGGTGACTTCGGCTCGATCCACAGTCGGAAGATCACCAGCACCGCGCCGATGGCGAAGAACACCAGGGTGAACGAGGCCCAGGTCCAGATGAAAGTGGCCTTGGTGGGGCTGTTGCCGACCAGCGGCTCGGCCGGCCAGTTCACCGTCCACGAGTAGTCCTTGCCGGGCCGCAGCGCCACCGTGGTCAGCGACGAATACAGCAGGAAATCGGCGGTATGCGCGGCGCTGGTGTCATCCAGCGCGTGAGCGCGCGTGTAGCCTTTGGCGAAGTTGTCGGTCAGCAGTGATTGCGCGATGCGCGTGCGCAGCGTGGCGATGGCGTCGGCCACCGCCTGCGGCAGCACCACCACCGGCCGGCTCAGGTCGATGGCCTTCAGCTCGACCCGCATGCTGCGCGTGATACCGGACTGCTGGTCGGCGCCGAGCGCCGCGTAGGGCTTGCCGTAGCGTTCCTGCGCCAGGTTCTCCTGCACCTGCCGGCCCAGTTGCACCAGGTATTCGGCGGTGTAGTCCTCGCCGAAGTACGAGCCCATGCCATACAGGCTGCCGTAGTCCATCAGGTCGGCCTTCTGGAAGCCCGACTTGCCGGCGACGATGCTGTCGTAGCTCATCACCGTGACGCCGCTCGCGGTGACCATCTTCTGCGGCAGCGGCGCGGCCTGCTCGTAAGTTTCCACGGTGGCCACCACCATCGCCGCCCAGCAGACGACGGTGACGATGACCATGATCCAGATCAGCACCTTGCTGGTGCGGTCCTGCGGTCCGGCTTGTGCTGCCGGTAGTGCATTGGCGGACATGACGCGCTCCTGATTCGCGTGTAAGGCGAATGGAATGCTAGGCGGCATGTCGAGGCGAGTTCCTGATCTGGATCAGGAATACCGCGGCACAACGCCGCAGTCAGCGTTCCAGCACGTTGCGCGCCAGCGCATTCAGCCGTGCGGCATCGACGATCTCCACATCGCGCCCGTCGATGGCGATCAGCCCGAGATCGCGAAACCGGGTCAGCATGCGGCTGACGGTTTCCGCGGCCAGGCGCAGGTAGTCCGCGATTTCACTGCGCGACATGGCCAGATGCAGACGCCGCGCCGGAAAGCCCTGCGTGGCGTAGCGTTCGGCCAGATCGATGAGAAATGCCGCCACGCGCTCGTCGGCCGCATGATCGCCCGCCAGGCGCGAGGTCATGCCCAGCTCCTTGGACAGCAGGCGGAACAACTGCTGCTGCAGGCCGGGCATTTTCGTGGCCAGCGCGCTGATCGCACTGAACGAGAAGCGGCAGAAATAGGTCGGCTCCAGTGCCACCGCATCGCAGGGATAGTGCTCGGGATAAATGGCATTGAGTCCGACCACCTCGCCGGGAATGTAAAAGCCCAGCACCTGCTCGTTGCCCTCGGCATCGATCGCGACGGTCTTCACCGTGCCGGCGCGCACCGCGTAGATCGCGCGAAACGGATCGTGGCGGCGGAACACGGGTTCGCCCACGCGGTATGGCCCCACGTGTTCGACCAGAACATGCAGATCGCGCAGCGCGGCCTTGTCGTAGCCGGCGCGCGTACAGGCGCCGGAAAACGCGCAGGTGCTGCAAAAACGCACTTCATCGCCATCGTCGGCGATGGGGCTGTCGCGATCAGTGAGGCGGTGTGAGTGCAGCGTCATGGCAGCCTGGCTTCGCGATTGCAGCGGGTGCCAGTCTAGCAAGCGCGGTGCTGGATCCAGGCCCGAACCGCGGCGGATTGCCACGGAGTTGATCTGGGTCAAGAGCTCCCCCGGCGCAAGTTATTACGATCTTCTCACGCTACTTTCGCGATCAGGAGAGGATCATGCGGCAGCCATTGCTCTCAACCATCGTTCTTGCCCTCGGCCTCGTCCTTCTTGGCGCGCATGCGGCACCCGCGGGCGCCGCGTCCGTCAAAGATCCCGCCGATCTCGGCCCGCCGCGCGGCGCGCCGATCGAGGAGGCCATGCTCGCGCCGCCCGCGGTGCCGCCGCCGATCCATCGCGACTATCCGGCGCGGGTGATCGTGCGCCTGGAAACCCGCGAGGTCGTCAAGGAGATCGCCGACGGCGTGCGCTACGACTTCTGGACCTTCAACGGCACCGTGCCGGGGCCGATGATCCGCGTGCGCCAGGGCGACACCGTCGAGCTGCACCTGAAGAACGCGGCGGATTCGCACATGGCGCACAACATCGACCTGCACGCGGTGATGGGTCCGGGCGGCGGCGCGGCGGTCAGCATGACGCCGCCGGGGCACGAGAGCGTGTTCACCTTCAAGGCCATGCGCGCGGGCCTGTACATCTATCACTGCGCCACGCCGCCGGTACCGATGCACATCGCCAACGGCATGTACGGCTTGATCCTGGTCGAGCCGCCGCAGGGGCTGCCGAAGGCGGATCGCGAGTACTACGTGGTGCAGGGCGACTTCTACACGACGGGTGCCTATCACGCGCCCGGCCTGCAGACGTTCGACATGCAGAAGCTGCTGCTGGAGCAGCCGACTTATGTGTTGTTCAACGGTCGCGAGGGTTCGCTGACCGGCGCCAACGCGCTGACCGCGAAGGTGGGCGACACGGTGCGCCTGTTCGTCGGTGACGGTGGCCCCAACCTGGTGTCGAGCTTCCACGTCATCGGCCAGATCTTCGACAACGTCAACGTCGAGGGCGGCACGCTGATCAACCACAACGTGCAGACCACGCTGATCCCGGCCGGCGGCGCGGTCACGGTCGAGATGAAGACGCTGGTGCCGGGCACCTTCCTGCTGGTCGACCACTCGATCACGCGCGCGTTCATGCAGGGCGCGCTGGGCCAGTTGGTCGTCACGGGTCCGGCCGCGCCGGCGATCTACGACAAGGTCTCCAGCGGCCCGGCTGCGCCGTCGCCGGCCGCCACGCCGATGGCTCATGCGGCCGCTCCCGCCGCGGCGGTCAACGACGCCATGGCCGACGGCAAGCGCGTGTTCGGACAGATCTGCGCCGCTTGCCATCAGGGCAACGGCATGGGCCTGCCGGGTGCGTTCCCGCCGCTGGCGATGTCGGATTACCTCAACGCTAATCCGAAGGGTGCCATCGGCATCGTGCTCAATGGGCTCAGCGGCAAGATCACCGTCAACAACACCGGCTACGAGTCGGTGATGCCGGCCTTCGGCACGCAGCTCAGCGATGACGAGATCGCGCACGTGCTGACCTACGTGCTGAACAACTTCAACAACAAGGGCGGCACCATCGCGCCCGCCGAGGTCAAGGCCGTGCGTGCGGGCGACAAGCCGCGGTGAGGACCGGGCCGGTGGCGCCACAGCAGCGGCGCCACCGGCCCATGCGGAATCCGGGAATGATCATGCGCACCCGTATTGGCCTGCTGCTGGCCTTGCTGGCGACGGCGCCCGCCATCGCTGCGGCCGACTACGTCGCCATCCCCGGCGGCGTTTTCGTCAGCGCGCTGGCCCTCGATGGCGCCGCGGCGCGCATCATCATCAAGCCGTTCGCGATGCGCGTCGAGCCGGTGACCAACGCCGAGTTCCTGGACTTCGTGCGCATGCATCCCGAGTGGCAGCGCGGCCAGGTGTCGCCATTGTTTGCCGGGCCGCAGTATCTGGCTGCATGGCAAGGTCCGCTGACACCCGGCCCCGAGGTGCGGCCCGAGCAGCCGGTCACCAGCGTCAGTTGGTTTGCCGCGCGCGCCTTTTGCGCCAGCGAGCAGGCGCGGCTGCCGAGCTGGTACGAGTGGGAGTTCGTCGCCGCCGCCGACGTCACGCGCCGCGATGCGCGCCAGAATCCGGCGCGCAATCAGGACATCCTCGACGCGATCCAGGCGGCCACCGGGCACCGGCCCGGTCGCATCGGCCAGCATCCCGCCGACGTCTGGGGCGTGCGCGATCTCAACCGCCTGCTGTGGGAATGGACCGGTGACTACGCCGCGATGTTTCCCAACGCCGATGCGCGCGTCCCCGGCGCCGGCCCCTCGCTGGCGCTGTGCGGCGGCTCGGCGCTGGCCTTCACCGACAAGAACCAGTTCGCGCTGATGATGCGCGTCGCCGCCCTGACCGCACTCAAACCCGCCGACGCCGCCCCACGCGTCGGCTTCCGCTGTGTTCGTGACCTGCCTGGAGAATGACCATGCGTATCCCCCGTCTGCTGCTGCGCTTCGCCAGTCTTGCGCTGTTCGCGCCGCTGACGCTCACGGCTTCATCCGGCGCCGCGCCGCTGCCCGACAACTCGGTGTACCGGATCCCGGCGTTGACGCTGCGCGATCAGCAGGGCGATGTTTTCAGCTTCGCCTCGCTGCGTGGCGAACCGCGTCTGGTGAGCATGTTCTACGGCTCCTGCAAGATGGTGTGCCCGCTGCTGATCGAAAATATCAAGCGCATCGAGCAGGCCGTTGCCGCCCGGGGCGCGGCGCCGCTGCCCGTGGTGCTGGTCAGCTTCGATCCCGAACACGACGACGTGGCGATGCTGGCCCGGGTTGCCGCCAACCATCACCTCAGCGCGCCGCTGTATCGGCTGACCACGCCGATCAGCGGTGACTACGGCGCGCTGGCCGCGGTGCTCGGCATCGCCTACCGGCCGCTGCCCGATGGCGGTTACGCGCACAACACCGTGGTCGCGCTGCTGGACGGCGAGGGGCGCGTGCTTGCCACCACCGATGCGGCTGGCAAGCCGGACCCGGCGTTCGTGGCGGCCGTGGTCATGGTCGCAGCGCATTGACGGATGCCATCGCACGAACGCAGGCCAGCACCGACGCAGCCGCGATGTCGCTGCGCCGGTATGTCGTTTCATCGCCGCGCCGTGTTAGCTTTGCGCGATGACTACCAACCTGCGTCGTACCAAGATCGTCGCCACCCTCGGCCCCGCCACCGATGCGCCTGAAGTCCTCGCGCGCACGCTGGCCGCGGGCGTGGACGTGGTTCGCCTCAACCTCTCGCACGGCCAGCCCGGGGACCATCGGCGCCGCGCCGAAGCCGTGCGCGCCTGGGCCGCGGCCAGCGGTCGCGAAATCGGCATCCTCGCCGACCTGCAAGGCCCCAAGATCCGCATCGAGCGTTTCGCCAGCGGGCCGGTGCGGCTGCAGGAAGGCATGTCCTTCGTGCTCGATTGCCGGCTCGATGCGCCGCCCGGCGATGCCACGCGCGTCGGCGTCAGCTACACCGGACTGCCGCGCGATGTGCGTGGCGGCGACGTGCTGCTGCTGGACGACGGCCTGGTCGCGCTGGATGTGCGCGAAGTCGTCGGCGCCGAGGTGCGCTGCACGGTGCGCGTCGGCGGCGTGCTGTCCGATCGCAAGGGCCTCAACCGTCAGGGCGGCGGGCTCAGCGTGGATGCGCTGTCCGACAAGGATCGCGCCGATATCCGTCTGGCCGCATCGATGGAGGCTGATTTCCTCGCGGTGTCCTTCGTGCGCTCGGCGGCGGATATCGAGGAAGCGCGGCGCCTGTTGCGCGAAGCCGGCGGTGATGCCTGGCTGGTGGCCAAGATCGAGCGCGCCGATGCCATTCCGGTACTGGATGAAATCATCGACGCCTCCGACGCGGTGATGGTCGCGCGCGGTGATCTGGGCGTGGAAATCGGTGACGCCGAATTGCCCGGTCTGCAGAAAAAAATCATCCGCCAGGCAGTCAGTCGCAACCGCGCGGTGATCACCGCCACGCAGATGCTGCAAAGCATGGTCAGCGCGCCGATCCCGACGCGCGCCGAGGTGTTGGACGTGGCCAATGCCGTGCTTGATGGCACCGACGCGGTGATGCTGTCGCAGGAGTCCGCTTCGGGCGCGCATCCCGATCTGGCGGTGGCCGCGCTGCACCGCATTTGCGTTGGCGCCGAGCGCCAGTTTCAGGCGCAGGATTACGCCGCGTGGCCGGGCGCACAGCGCCTGGACCGCAGCGATCAGGCCATCGCCCATGCGGCCATGGACCTGGCCAATCGCATCGATGCCGCGGCCATCGTGGCGCTGACCGAATCCGGCGCCACCGCGCAGTGGCTGTCGCGCTACCGCTCCACGGTGCCGATTTACGCGCTCTCGCACAACCCGGCCGCGCGCCGGCGCATGCGCCTGCTGCGCGACGTGCAGCCGGTGGCGTTCAGCAGCGGTGACGTCGGTGACGACGCCGCCGCGCTGGTGCGCGCCGCGATCCATCACCTCACTGATCTCGGCCTGCTCGACGCAGGATCGCGCGTGTTGTTGACCCACGGCGAGGTGGGTCGGCATGGCGGCACCAACACGCTCAAGCTGATTTCGGTCGGTGAGCGCGGTGGTGTGGAAAGCCCGCGCGAGTTGTGACCTTCAGGCACGCCCGCGATGCCGCCCTGAACCATGTCGCGCAACGCCGTCGCGGGATGCGCGGCAACGGCTATGCTGGCGTCCCCGTATCGCGGAGTACCGTCATGACAGGTGTGCATTCCACCACGCGGCGCGCGCAGGGCGCGCTCATCGGGGTCGCGCTGGCCGTGCTGCCGGCGCTGGTCCTGGCGCAAAGCGTGCAGCGCGTGCCGCCCGAGCATATCGACCATTACTGGGTGGTCGATGTCAGCCACGTCGATGTCAACTTGCCCTACACCGGCACCAACATCAACAAGCCGGGCTGCGTGGCGGTGAGCTTCATCATCGGCGGCAACGGCAAGCCGATGGACGTGCGCGCGGCCAGGATCGTGCCGTTGAGCGATCTGGGCCCAGCGGCGGTCAGCATGATCGAGTCCTACCGCTACCGGCCGGCGGCGGCCAATACCGCGCAACTGCCGATCGCCAGCTACCTGATCGTGCCGTTCAATCTGCCGCAGGCGCAGGCCGATGCATCGCCGGCTGCACGGACGCGCATTCTCGCCGAGCGCAAACGTTATCTGCAGCCCTGCGTGCTGCCGGGCTACGCGCCACGCTGAGCAGCGCGCCGCCCCGCGTCGCTATACTGAGCGGCTGCGCGGGTACGCCGCGCCCCTCTCGTGACGCGGAGACTTGCCAATGAGCATCGAACAACTGGAAGAAATCGCCCAGGCCATGGTGGCGCCGGGCAAGGGCATCATCGCCATCGACGAGTCCAACAACACCATCAAGAAGCGCTTCGATGCCGTCGGCATTGTCGACAGCGAGGACAACCGCCGCGCCTACCGCGAGCTGCTGCTGACCGCGCCGGGCCTGTCCGACCACATCTCCGGCGCCATCCTGTACGACGAAACCATCCGTCAGTCCACGCGCGCTGGCAAGCGTTTCACCGAGGTCATGCGCGCGGCCGGCATCCTGCCCGGCATCAAGGTGGACATGGGTCCGCAGCCGCTGGCCGGGTTCCCCGGCGAAGTGGTCACCGAAGGTCTTGATGGCCTGCGCCAGCGCCTCGCCGAATACGTCAAGCTCGGCGCGCAGTTCGCCAAGTGGCGCGCGGTGATTCATATCGGCGACGACATGCCCAGCTCGACCTGCATTGAGGCCAACAATCACGCATTGGCGCGCTACGCCGCGTTGTGCCAGGAAGCCGGCATCGTGCCCATGGTCGAGCCCGAGGTGCTGATGGACGGCGAGCACGACATCGGCGTGTGCTACGAGGTGACCGAGGCGGTGCTGCGTTCGCTGTTCGCCTCGCTGTACGAGCACAACGTCATGCTCGAAGGCACCATCCTCAAGGCCAGCATGGTCATTCCCGGCAAGGACTGCGACGAGCAGGTCGATGTCGAGGAGGTCGCCGATGCGACCGTGCGCTGCCTCAAGTCCACCGTACCTGCGGCGCTGCCGGGCATCGTGTTCCTGTCCGGCGGGCAGAGCGACGAGCAGTCCACCGCGCATCTGAACGCCATGAACCAGATGGGCCCGCACCCGTGGCCGCTGAGTTTCAGCTATGGCCGCGCCATGCAGCAGGCGGCGCTGAAATTGTGGAGCAAGGACATGCAGGGCAAGTATGCCGAGGCACAGAAAATCGTCGCGCAGCGCGCGCGGGAGAACGGGTTGGCGGCGCTGGGACAATGGCGCGGTTGAGACGCGCGCTGCCCTGATCCCGATGAAAAAACGGGCGCCTCGTGGCGCCCGTTTCGTTTTCAATGATGCTGCAGCGCCCGATCAATCGAAGCGCAGTTCGACCGTGGCCATCAGGTCGCCGAAGTCCAGGCTGTAGCCCTGCTTCTTGGCGGCATAGTACGTGTAGTTCAGGCCCAGGCCCACGCCGTTGCTGAAGTCGTAGCCGCCGCCGACGCCGGCGTAGTAGCGGGTTCCGGTCAGCTTGCCGATGTTTTCGTTAGGCACAAAGTTGAAGCGGAACAGGCCCGCGCGCGCGCCCACGAACCAGTGCTGGCCGATCATGTACTTGTAGTTGGGGCCCAGCGTCCAGCCCTTCAGCTTGAAACTGGCGCGGTCGGGTACTGGAGCACCGGCGATCTGGTAGTTGAAGCTGCCGCTGTCCACGTAACCCACGTCCCAGCCCCAGCCGTTCCAGCGCATGCCGAAGGTGGCCGCATAGGAGGTCTTGTGGTCATGCAGATCGGTGATGCCGAGCGAGGAGGTATCGCCGTTGTACCAGCTCTGGCCGAGCGAACCGGTGAAGAACGCGCCGTTGAGCGAATCGGCGGCATGGCTGGCCAGGGGTGCGGCCAGCAGTGCCGTCAAGGCGAGCGCGAGTGAAGTGCGTGTGCGCATGGAGGTCTCCTGCGTAACTGGTTTGAGTCATCCCGCGTCATGCGGGTTCGGGGCGCGTGAGCGCGGCGCGATTTTACGCAGGGTTAACAAAAAATGCTGGCATGGGATGCGAGCCGAATTCAGGACGCGCTCAGGTGGCGCAGGCAAGGGAACGTCGGGTGCGCCGCCCGTGGTGGATGCGCGATGCGGCGCTGACTTGCTGATTCCCGTCATGAAGAAGGCAGGGGAATTCCCTGCCTTCCTGGTCATCAACGCGCGCAAAGGCGCGTGGATGGCCTACAGGTGCAAACGGGTGCGACGTCGACGCATGGCTTCCGCAGCGCCCAGCGCGGCCAGTGCAGTCAGGCTGAAAAGGCCGAGTCCACCGCCACCGCCACCCGGCGCGGGCGGTGGCGGCGGTACCGCCGCGGTCACCGTGCGCGTGGCGGTCGTGCTGGTGTTGAAGGCATTGTTGGTGCAGGTCAGCGTGGCGGTGTAGGTGCCGGCCGTGGCATAGGTTACGGTGACGCTGCTGCTGGTGGAGGTGCTCGGGCTGGCGCCGGTGCCGAAGGCCCAAGCCAGCGCGGTGCTGCCCGGCGCGCCATTGGCCGAGCAACTGCCGCTGAAGCTGACCGTGCCGCCGGGCCGGATGCTGGTGTTGTTGGCGGCAGGCGCACTGATCGTCGCCAGGGGCTTGGGTGCAATCGCCGCCGCCGAGTTGTAGGCATTGACCAGTCCGTAGCCATACACGCCATTGGGGTTGCCGCTGCCATTGCTGGCCGAGCTGGTCAGTGCCTGCGCACCGGCCTGCAGCATCGCGGAAGACGACAGCGTGCTGCTGGGGAACGCGCTCTTCAGCAGTGCCAGTACGGCGCCGGTGGCCTCGGAGGTGGCCGAAGTGCCGCAGAAGGTCGCGCTGGGCGGCGTGGTGTTGTTGTTCTGCCCGAAGCCGCCTACGCCGGTGACGTTCACACCGTCGACAGCGGTGAAGTCAGGTTTCTGCTGCGTGACGTTTCCGGTGCTTGGCTGAGATAAAAACACCGGCCCCTGCGAAGCATAGGGTTCTATCGTTTGCAACGCCGTAGTCGGGCTCAGTGTGCATGCCGAATTACTTGCTGGAACAGCCGTGGTGGTCAGCTCATACGGCGCCGGCAGGGCCGACTGGCCGTAGATGCTGCCGACCGGGTTATTCGGGATCAGCTGGAAACTGTGGTTGTTGGCAAAGACCAGCACCTTGAGGTTGGCTCCCGGCGTGCCGTTGCGCATGTAGATGTGCAGTTGCAGCTGCTGCGTGCTGCTGCCGTTGTTGGTGTACTGGTTGCCCTGCACGGGCTGCGGTCCGGGCGAGGTCAGCGTGCCTGGGCTGCTGCCGAGATCGCAGTAACTGGGCGACGGCGTTGCCGTGGAGGTGGAAACCGGGCCCGCATTGATGCCCATGCTGCAGGCGAGGATGTTGCCGCTGGTATCGGTCAGGAATACGTCGTAATCGTTGGGGTCGTTGGCCGCGCTGCTGCTGAGCGGCCAGGTATCGTCCCATTCCACGACATACGTCACCGTGTCGCCTGCCGCCACCGGGAAACTCATGTAGGGCAGCGGGTTGCCGGCGGTGCCGAAGTTCTGCGCCTGCGTGTAGGTGTACTGGTTGGTGGTGCTGGTGGGTGAGGGGCTGATGGGCGTGCTGATCGTCATCGGGTTCCAGGTGCCCGACCAGAATTGCTGCGCATCGTTGCCGGCCGCGGTCAGCAACTGGATGTTGGGGTGCGCGATGGCGAAGTTCTGCACCGCGGTGGCGAAGCGGCCGTTGCTGAACATGGCGACACCCGGAAATCCCAGGTCATCGGCGATGATGGTCGGACTGAAGCCGCCATTGCCGGCCGCGAAGTCATTGAGGCAGGTGATGAAGTCGGCATCCGTGGCCGGGCCGCAGAAACCCAGCCCCGCGCCGGGCGCCATGTCGTAGACGATTTCCATCATCGCCGTGCCTTCGTTGCCGCTGCCGCCGCCGTTGACTGCGGTGTTGACATACGGTGCCGGACTGGTGGGCAGATCGCCGGTGCTCTGGTCCTGGGTGATGTCGCTGGAAGTGCTGCCGCTAATCGTGCCGACGCCATCCGAGATAATGCCCACCGAGATGCCGGAGCCGTCGAGGCCGGTGGCAGTGCGGAACTGCGCGGCGCCAAGCAGCTGGTCGCCCTGCGTGTCCACCGAGCCTTCGCGCGGCCTGGCGCCGATCGGCGCCAGATTGCGTGCCGGCACGGCATAACGCGGAATGGTGACGCGCGCGACCTGCGGCAATGCGGCGATCCGATACAGCGCGCTGGCTGGCACCCATGCCTGCACCACGCCCAGTTCAGGGCTGGTGAGGATGCGCGTGGCGCCCAGCGCTTGCAGCGTGGCCGGCGCCGGCGCGCCTTGCTGCGCGTCGTAGTGCAAATACACCTGTACCTGGCCGTTGCTGTTGAAACGCGCGGCCAGCGGCGAAGGTCCGTAGGGCAGTTGCTGCGCTGCGAGCGCCCGCGTTTGCAGGGTGTGACCTTCGCTGGTGCCCACCGTGGCGGCGATGTGCGCGATCTGCGGCGACAGTTTCGCCGCCACTGCGGGTACGGGCGCGGTTGGCGCCGTAGTCGGTGCCATCGCGGCACTGGCCAGCAGCGGCAACGCGGCCAGGATCAAGGTGTACTTCAGTCGATGCTGCATGGTGGTGCCCCCCTTGGGCATGTCCGTCGGATTTTGACCAAGCCTGGCGTGGTCGACGGGGTCAACACGGCGTCCCTAGTCCGACCATGCGCGTCCCGAGTGTAGCCAGGCTGATGCTGAACGCGTTGCGACCTGTCATACGATTTCGTAGTCTGCGCGATCTCCTTGCCTGGATCAGGCGTGACGGCGGCGGAACACCCAGATCGCCACCATCGCCAGTAGCAGGATCGGCCCCAGATTGGCCAGCCAGGCCGGCACGCTGTAGACGATCGCCAGGTTGACCAGCGCGCGCTGCAGGAAAAACCAGCCCACCGCGATCAGCAGGCCGATCAGCAGACGCTTGCCGAAGCCGCCCGCGCGCAGCGTGCCGAAGGTCAGCGGCAGCGTGCACAACACCAGCATCAGCACGTTGAGCGGATAGAACAGACGTTGCCACAGCGCATCGGTGTACACGCGCGCATCGAGGCCGTTGCCGTGCAGATAGTCGATGTTGCGCAGCAGGTCGCTGATCGCCTGCGTGTTCGGGCTGAGCACCGACAGTTCCAGCAGGCGCGGGCTCAGGCCGGTCTTCCACGGCGCCGTGGGCAGCACGCTGCGCGTGGCGCCGCCTGCGCCGAAGCGGGTTTGCTGCAGTTGTTCGAGTTGCCAGCGCCCGTCGCGATAATTGGCAGCGGCCGCCCAGCGTATCGACAGCAGTCGGCCCTGCGCGTCGAACTGGTAAATGCGCACGTCGCGCAGATCGATGCCGCGGCCCATGACCTGGTGCGTGGCCAGCGCGCTGCGCACGTTGACGATGCTGTCGCCGTCGCGCGCCCACAATCCGGTGCCGGTGGCCGCAGCGATGTTGCGCGCGGTCAGCGCCAACTGGATGCCCTGCGCGCGCGCCTCGGCGGGTGGCATGACGTACTCGGCATCGAGCAGCGCGGCCACGCTGAGCAGTGCCACCAGCGCCAGCGCCGCGCCGCCGATGCGCAGGCGCGACATGCCAGAAGCGCGCAACGCGGTCAGCTCGTTGCTGGCGGCCAGCCCACCCAGGCCCAGCAGCGTGCCGATCAGCGCGGCGTTTCCATACATCTCGAAAAAGCGCCGCGGGATAGTGAGCATGATGAAGTACGCCGCCTGTCCCAGCGTGTAGCCGTTGCGACCCAGGTTGCTGAGCTGGCGCGCGAACTGCAAAAACGCATCGAAGCCTACCAGCAGCACCCAAGTGAGCACGATCGGGCCGAGCACGCCGATGATCAGCAATTTATCGGCGCGTTTCAGGCGCGGCAGCGGCGGCAGCCACGACAGGTTCACGCGCGCGCTCCACGCACGTGACGCTCGCGATTCTGGCGGCGGAACCAGAGCAGCGCGAACGCGGCCACCGCGATCTCGATCAGCGCCATCAGCCAGGCGCCGGCGCTGCGCCCGGCCATGATCTCGGCGCGGCCGATGCCCAGCACATTGGCGAACACCAGATACGCCAGCACGGCCAGCAGCAGGCGTCCGTAAAACGGTTCGCGCGGATTCTGCCGCGCCAGCGGCAGCGCCAGCAGCGCCAGCACCAGCACGCTCAGCGGCGCGGCGATACGCCAGGCCAGCTCGGCGCGGTCGGCCGGCACCTGCGAGCGCAACAGGGTGAGCGTGGTCTGCTCGTGCGGCGCGCCGGCGCCGGCATCGTCCACGCTGGCGTTGATGCTGCTCAGGGAAAGATCATTGCGCCGGTAATCGAGCAGGCGCCAATTGCTCTGTCCGAGCACGCCGCTGTAGCGGTGGCCATCGGACAAGGCCAGGAAGCGGTCGCCGCTTTGCGGATCGATGAACATCCTGCCGTGCGCGGCGGTGACCAGGTTCACTTCTGGTGCAGTGCCCGGATGCACCCGTTCGCTGGCCACGAACACGCGCGTCAGACGCTGCCCGTCGGGGCTGAGTTCCTGCGTATAGATCACGCCATTGCCGCCGGGCAGTTCGGTGAAACGTCCCGCTTCCAGCCCCGCGGCGATCACCGAGCGGTTGGCGCTGTCCACCATCGCCTGCGAGGCCGCCGCCGACCACGGGCCCAGCCACAACGAGATCACGCCCACCACGATCGTCACCGGCACGGCCAGCAGCAGCGCCGGGCGCAGCAGCCCGGATGGCCCCATGCCGGACGCACTCAGCACGTGCATCTCGCTGTCGCGGTACAGCCGCGCCAGACCCAGCAGCACGCCGAGGAACAACGCCACCGGCAACAGCGCCGAGAGTGCATCGAGCACGCGCAGGCCCAGAACGGGAAACATCACGCTGGCCGGGTAGCGCCCGGCCGCGACCTTGGAAAGCACATCCGAGAGCGTGCCGCCGATGGTCACCACCAGCAGCAATGCCGCGCTGCCCAGCGTGCCGAAGGTGAGTTCCTGCAGCAGGTAGCGATCGAGGATGCGTAACATCGACTAACATGCGCCCGCGCCGCGCTCGCGGCTCAATTCCCAAAGTGTAGCTTGCGCCGCTGGCGCAGCCCTGCCCAGGAGCATCCCCATGGCACTCGAATTCAGTCTTGATTCCCTCGTCGCCGATTCATGCGAAGCCGGCTGCATCGTCATCGGCGTGCACGACAAGGGCAAGCTGGGTACCTCCGCGGCGCGCGTCGATGCCGCCAGCGGTGGGCACATCACGCGCCTGATCGCCAGTGGCGACTGCACCGGCAAGCCCGGCAGCAGCTTGCTGCTGCACGCGCTGACCGGCGTGCGCGCCGAGCGCGTGCTGCTGGTCGGGCTGGGCGAGCCTGGTGTGCTGGACGCGGCGCGTTACCAGCGCGTGGCGCAGGAGGCCGCACGCGCGCTGGCCGCCATGCCGGCACAGCTCGCGGCCAACTTTCTCGGCGAGGTCGAGGTCACCGCCCGCGACGAGGCCTGGAAGTTGCGCACGCTGGCGCTGGCCGCCGCGCAGCATGCCTATCGCTACACCGCCACGCTCAAGCCGCAAGGCCCCGGCGTGCGTTTGCGCAAGTTGGTGTTCGACGGCAGCGCCGCCGCCGCGCAGGGTCTGCAGCAGGCACGCGGCATGGCCATCGGCAGCGACTTCGCGCGCGAGCTGGCCAATCTGCCGCCGAACATCTGCAACCCTGCATACATGGCCGAGCGCGCGCGCCAGTTCGCCGCCGCGCACCCGGGTGTCGCGGTGGAAATCCTCGAGCGCGCGGACATGGAAAAACTCGGCATGGGTTCGCTGCTGGCGGTCTCGCGCGGGTCGGCCAATCCGCCCAAGCTCATCGTGCTGCGCTGGAATGGCGGTGGTGACGCCAAGCCCTATGCGCTGGTCGGCAAGGGCATTACTTTCGATACCGGCGGCATCAACCTGAAAGTGCAGGGCGGCATCGAGGAAATGAAGTTCGACATGGGCGGCGCCGCCGGCGTGATGGGCGCATTCGTCGCCGCGGTCGAGCTGAAGCTGGTGCTGAATCTGGTCTGCGTGGTCGCCGCGGTCGAGAACATGCCCGACGGCGACGCCTACCGTCCCAGCGATGTCCTCACCAGCATGTCCGGCAAGACCATCGAGGTGCTCAACACCGACGCCGAGGGGCGCCTGGTGTTGTGCGATGCGCTCACCTACGTGCAGCGTTTCGAGCCGGTCGCCATCGTCGATGCGGCCACGCTGACCGGCGCCTGCGTGATTGCGCTGGGCAAGCACGCCTCGGGCCTGATGAGCAGGCACGACGACCTCGCCGCCGAGCTGCTGGCGGCCGGCGAGACCACGCACGACCGCGCCTGGCGCCTGCCGCTGTGGGACGACTACCAGCAACAGCTCGAGAGCGCCTTCGCCGACTTCGCCAATATCGGCGGCAAGGGCGCCGGCGCGGTCACTGCCGCGTGTTTTCTGGCGCGGTTCACCGAGGGCCAGCGTTGGGCGCATCTGGATATCGCCGGCACCGCCTGGGGCGAGGGTCGCAAGGGCATGTCCACCGCGCGCCCGGTGCCGCTGCTGACGCAGTGGCTGATCGATCGCGCGGATGCGGATAGCCGGTAGCCGGCAGCATCGCGGCCTGTTTTTCGCTGTGTCATCCTGAAGCCGCAGGCTGAAGGATCTGGGTGCTGCATGCGTGCATCGCGCCTGCATCGCCGAGATCGCCCGCTGCGCCCGGGATGGCAAGGCGTAACACGGTCTTCATTCCCGAACCCCGCACCCTGAACATCGGTCCCAAGCCGTTGCCATTTGCCCCGGCAGCCGCAACACTCGCGCGTTGCTTTTCACCGGCGATGCCAACGTGTCCGAAGCGCAGCCCCTGCCTGAGTCCGCCCCGTGGATCGTGCTGAAGTTCGGCGGCAGCAGCGTGTCCACCGCGGCGCGCTGGGCGATCATCCGCGATCTCGCGCGCGCACGCCGTGCGCAAGGCGCGCGCGTGCTGGTGGTGGTTTCCGCCCTGGCGGGCGTGACCGATGCGCTCAAAAGTCTGTGCGCCGAGCCCGATGTCGCGCCACGGTTGCTGGCGTGGACGCGGATCGAGGCGCGCTACGCCGCGCTCGCCGCCGCACTGGGTCTGCGCGAGGATGCAACCTGGCGTGCGCAACTGCACAGCTTGCATGTGCTGCTGACCGCCGGCGCGGACGCGCACGATGCCCTGCGCTGGCAGGCTGCGGTGATGGCGCACGGCGAGCTGCTCAGCAGCGCGCTGGGCGCGGACTATCTGCGCGCGCACTGGCTGGACGCGCGCGGCGTGCTGCTCGCGCACGCGCAACCCAATCAGAGCGAGCGCATGCGGCGCCTGGCGGCGAGCCTGGATACCGCGCCCGATGCCGCTGTCTCCGCCGCGCTGGCACGTCACGGCAACGTGCTGATCACCCAGGGCTTCATCGCGCGCGATGAAGCCGGCGACACTGTGCTGCTCGGGCGTGGCGGTTCCGACACCTCCGCCGCGCATTTCGGCGCCTTGCTGCGCGCGGCCCGCGTCGAGATATGGACCGATGTCGCCGGCATGTTCAGCGCCAATCCGCGTCAGGTACCCGATGCGCGCCTGCTGCGCCGGCTCGATTACGAGGAGGCGCAGGAAATCGCCACCACCGGCGCCAAAGTGCTGCACGCGCGTTGCCTGGCGCCGCTGCGCGCGCCACGCGTGCCGCTGTGGATCAAGGACACCGAACATCCCGATCTGGTCGGCACGGTGATCGACGCCGAGTCGGTCAGCGCCAGTCCCAGCGTCAAGGCGCTGAGCATGCGCAAGGCCATCACCCTGGTGTCGATGGAGTCGATCGGCATGTGGCAGCAGGTGGGATTCCTGGCCGACGTGTTCGCGCAGTTCAAGCGCCACGGCCTGTCGGTGGACCTGATCGGCTCGGCCGAGACCAACGTCACCGTGTCGCTGGACAGCACCGAGAACCTGCTCGACTCCGATGCTCTGGCAGCCTTGGCCGCCGATCTCGCCCAGGTATGCCGGGTCAAGGTGATCGCGCCGTGCGCGGCGGTCACCCTGGTGGGGCGCGGCATGCGCAGCATGCTGCATCGGCTCGAAGGGCTGTTGGCCGAATTGGGCGGCGAGCGCGTGCATCTGATCTCGCAGTCGTCCAACAACCTCAACCTGACCTTTGTCGTCGACGAGGCCGTGGCCGATGCCTTGCTGCCGCGCATGCACGCGCTGCTGCTGCAGGCCGGCGCGCTGCGCGCGGATGATGCCGCGCTGTTCGGGCCGAGCTGGCAGGCGCTGTATGCCCCCGCCGTGGCGGCGGCGTCGCCGCCGTGGTGGCGTGGCGCGCGCGCGCGCCTGCTGGATGCCGCTGCGCGCGGCACGCCGCGTTACGTCTACCACCTGCCGAGCGTGCGCGCGCATGCGCAGGCACTGCGTGCGCTGGGCGCGGTGGATCGCTGGCATTACGCGCTCAAGGCCAATCCGCATCCGGCGCTGCTGGCGGCGCTGGCCGCCGCGGGTTTCGGCCTGGAGTGCGTGTCGCCGGGCGAGCTGGACGCCGCGCGCAGCCATGCGCCGCAGGCGCCGCGCCTGTTCACGCCCAATTTCGCGCCGCGCGCCGATTACGCCGCGGCACTGGCGGCCGGCGAGCTGGTCACGCTGGACGCGCTGCATCCGCTGCAGCACTGGGGCGAATTGTTTGCCGCGCGCGAGATCGGCCTGCGCGTGGACCTCGGCAGCGGGGTCGGTCATCACGAGAAGGTGCGCACCGGCGGCAGCGCCAGCAAGTTCGGCTTGCCGCTGGGTGACATCGACGCGTTCCTCGCGCTGACTCAGCGCCAGGGCGCGCGTGTCGTGGTGTTGCACGCGCATCTGGGTTCGGGTGTGCTCGATGCCGCGCACTGGCCGCGCGTGTATGCGCAGCTGGCCAGCCTGGCCGAGCGCATCGGTACGCTGCGCGCGCTCAATATCGGCGGCGGCCTCGGCCTGCCGCAACGCGCCGGCGAGCAGCCGCTGGATCTGGCGGCACTCGACGCCGGCCTGCTCGAGATCAAGCGCGCCTATCCGCAATACGAGTTGTGGATGGAGCCGGGGCGTTATCTGGTCGCCGAGGCCGGCGTCTTGCTGGCGCGCGTCACCCAGCTCAAGAGCAAGGACGCGCGCACGTATCTGGGCGTGGATGCCGGCATGCACACGCTGCTGCGCCCCGCGCTGTATGGCGCACGCCACGGCATCGTCAACCTGACGCGCGCGGAGGCGCCAGCGGATGCGCTGTACCAGGTCGTCGGCCCGATCTGCGAGAGCGGTGATGTGCTCGGCAGCGACCGGCGCCTGCCCGCCGCGCAGGAAGGCGATGTGATGCTGATCGAACACGCCGGCGCCTATGGCGCGACGATGGCCTCGAATTACAACTTGCGCGGGTTGCCGCTGGAGGAGGTGTTCGAGTGAAAGCGCGCACGCTGGCAGGGTCTTGCTCCGCGCCGGGGCTGGCGCTTGCGCTGCGCGAAGTGCGCGATGACTACACGCGCCACGCCAGCGCCACAGCGAGATCCTTCGCCATGCTCAGGATGACAAGAGTCGGCGGCAGCCGCACGGAACGGAGGATCTTGCCAAGCCCCGCGCAAGAACCATCGTTCACGCGCGATGTCGCGTTCACGCGCGTGCGATGTCGCGCCCGTGCCAAGGCGGCACAACAACGTAATGAATGCCCATGCCAAGTCCCGTGACTGAACTTCCCGATCCGCGCCAGGCGCGGGTGTTCCGCTTCACCGGTTGCGATTACGCAGCGGGCGAGGCGCGTTTGCGCTACGCCTTCGACGAGGGACCGGCGCTGGTCGAGCGCATCCGCTTTCCCGATGCGCCGGCCCTGGCTGGCGCGCGCGCGGACAGCTTCCAGCGCGCGCTGCGCCTGCTGCACCTGCTCGCCGGGGTCAGCTACTACAAGGCCGGGGTCGCGCCGGAGTTGCGCATCGATGGCGCGGGCGTGGATGCCGCCACGCTGGATCTGCTGCGCGCGGTGTACACGCACGGCCTGGCCGAGTTCGCCTATCGCAACGGACTGGATTTGCGTGGGCGCATGCACTGGCGGGTGCAGTCGGCTGCCGCATCCGCCGCGCCCGCGCTGGGCCTGCCACCGCGCACGCTGGTGCCGATCGGCGGCGGCAAGGATTCGCTGGTGGCGATCGAGGCGTTGCGCAGCATCGGCGCCGAGTGCACCGCGGCCTGGGTGGGCAACTCGCCGCTGATCGCGGCCTGCGCGGCGCATACCGGGCTGCCCACACTCAACATCGAGCGCACGCTGGCGCCGGAGCTGTTCGCCTACAACCGCATGGGCGCGTGGAACGGACACGTGCCGGTGACCGCGGTGAACTCGGCCATTCTGGTGTGCGCGGCGATCCTGTACGGCCACGACAGCATCGCCTTCGCCAACGAACGCTCGGCGTCCAGCGCCACGCTCGAATATGACGGCCAGCCGGTGAACCACCAGTGGAGCAAGGGCTGGGATTTCGAGCAGGCCTTCGCGCACGCGGTACGGCAGGGCGTCGCCGCCGACCTGCATTACTGCTCGTTGCTGCGACCCTGGTCCGAGCTGGCGGTGACGCGCGCGTTCGCGCGCCTGCCGCAGTATTTCGGGGTGTTCTCCAGTTGCAACCGCAACTTCCGCATCCTCGGGCCGAAGCCGTCCGATCGCTGGTGCGGGCAATGTCCGAAATGCCATTTCGTGTTCCTGGCGCTGGCGCCGTTCCTGCCCAAACCGCGTCTGCTGGCGATCTTCGGGCGCAACCTGCTGGATGACGAAACTCAGGCCGCCGGCTTCGACGCGCTGCTTGAGTACCGCGGGCACAAACCCTTCGAGTGCGTGGGCGAGGGTGCCGAGGCGCGCGCCGCGATGGCCGCGCTGGCGCAGCGTCCGGAGTGGCGCGAGGACGTGCTGGTGGCGCGCTTTCGCAGCGAGATCCTGGCGCAGCTCGATCCGGCCGCGCTCGCGCTGGAGCCGTGGTTGACGCCGCAGGGCGCGCATGGCGTGCCCGCGCGGCTGGCCCCCGCGCTGGCGTTCTTGCGCGCGTGAACGCGCCGTTGCCGCGTTTTGCCGATCTCGCCGCGCGGCGCGTGGCGGTGTGGGGTTACGGGCGCGAAGGCCGCGCCGCGCTGCGCGCGCTGGCGCGACGCCTGCCGCGGCAGCCGCTGACGCTGTGGTGCAGCGCCGATGAAGCCGCCGCCGCGCGCACCGCGCATCCTGCGCTCGCGGTGCTCGATGTCGCGCCCGATGCCGCCGCGCTGGCGCAGTTCGACTGGGTGATCAAGTCGCCCGGTATCAGTGCCTATCGACCCGAGATCGCCATCGCGCAGGCGCAGGGCACGCGCTTTACCTCCGGCACCGCGCTGTGGTTTGGCGAGCGCGCGGAGGCGCGCGTGGTCGGCGTCACCGGTACCAAGGGCAAAAGCACCACCAGCGCGCTGCTGGCGCATCTGGCGCGCGCGTTGGGCTGGCGCACCGCGCTGGCCGGCAACATCGGCCTGCCGCTGCTGGCATTGCTCGATGACGCTGCCGCGCTGTGGGTGCTGGAGCTGTCCAGCTTCCAGACCGGCGAGGCGGGCCCGCTGGAGCTGGGCGTGATCACCAATCTGCACGAGGAGCATCTGGACTGGCACGGCACGCCGCAACGCTATCGCGCCGACAAACTGCGCCTGGCCGATGCTGCGCGCACGCTGCTGGTCGATGCCGCGCAGCCGGCGTTGCTGGACGCCACGGCCACGCACGCGGCGCGCAGGCTGTATGACGATGCCGCGGGCTGGCACGTGGCGCAGGGCGCGATCTGGCGCGGCGATCGACGCGTGTTCGATCTGGCGCGGTTCGCGCTGCCGGGCTTGCACAACGCGCGCAATGCCTGCGCGGCGTTGTGCGCGCTGGAGATTCTCGGCGGCGATGCCGTGGCCGCGGCATCCGCGCTGGCGCGCTTCCGCGGTTTGCCGCATCGCCTGCAGCGCCTCGGCGCGCGCGCTGGACTGCACTGGATCGACGATTCCATCAGCACCACGCCGGAAGCCACGCGCGCCGCGCTGGAAAGCCTGCCCGGCGCGGCGGTGACGCTGATTCTCGGTGGCCACGAACGCGGCCTCGATTGGGCGCCGTTCGCCACCTGGCTGGCGGCGCGCCCGCCGCAGGCGGTGATCGCGCAGGGCGCCAGCGCCGCGCGCATCGGTGCGTCACTCGCGGCGGCAGGTGTGCCGTGGCGGCATGCGGCGGACCTCGTCGCCGCCGTGGATCTGGCGCGCACCTGCAGTGCCCCCGGCGGCGCAGTGCTGCTGTCGCCGGGTGCGCCGAGCTTCGACCAGTTCCGCGACTACGCCGCGCGCGGCCGGCGCTTCGCCGAGCTGGCCGGTTTCGATCCTTGCGCACTCGCCGCTTTCGGCGAAATCGCCGGGCTGGGCATCGCCTGATACACATCGTGATCGAATATCGAGCGTGACCGGGTTGTCATCCCCGCGCGCTGCCTGCCACCGCGAAGGCGGTGGCGTGGCATGCATCTGTCTTTTTTCATTCCCGCGCCTCCACGGCTCGTCATTCCCGCGCTCCACCCCTCGTCATTCCCGCACCTCACCCCTCGTCATTCCCGCGCAGGCGGGAATCGCTTTACAACAGCGGTGCTGGTCATCCAGGGCACTGGATCCCCGCCTGCGCGGGGATGGCGCGCCCCAACGACCTGGCCGTGCGCTCGCAGCATCTCGTCTTGTCGAATGCACATTGACTTGAGCGCTTGCAGGCAGCCGCGTTGCGCGTGGCTTCCGGCCCTGCGCAAAACGCACGTGCACCGCTAGACTCGACGCAACCGCCGCCGCATGAAGCCGCTGATGAATCCGAGCGACCCCGAGACACCCGAAGCCCCCGCCTGCGCACCGCTGGCGCGTTACCGCGTCTGGGACCTGACCACGCGCTTCATCCACTGGGCGCTGGCGTTGCTGGTGCTGTTGCAGTTTGGCACCGCCGAGTGGGGCTGGCTGTCGATGCAGTGGCACTTCTATTTCGGCTACGCGATCCTGGTGCTGGTCGGCGTGCGCGTGCTGTGGGGCTTCGTCGGCTCCGACAGCAGCCGCTTCAGCCAGTTCCTGCGCGGCCCGCGCGGCATCGCCGCCTACATGCGCGGCACGCTATGGACCAAGTTCGGGCACCCGGTGGGACACAATCCGCTGGGCGCGCTGTCGGTGCTGGTATTGCTGGCGCTGTTGCTGATCCAGGGTATCAGCGGCCTGTTCGCCAGTGACGCCATCACCGTGTTCGGGCCGCTCAGCGGGCGCGTGTCCGACGCCACCGTGCGCCTGATGACGCGCATCCACGACATCAACCAGAACATCCTGCTGGCGTTCATCGCGCTGCATGTCGCCGCGGTGCTGCTGCATGCGCTGGTACGCCGCGAGGACAACCTGATCGTGGCCATGATCACGGGTTACAAGCGCCTGCGCCGCGACCCTGGTCTGCGCTTCGTGGGTATCGGCGCCGCGCTGCTGCTGGCCGCCGCGCTGATGTTCTTGCTGTGGGCCATCGTGCGCTGGGGCCAGGCGGTGGCGGCGTATTGAGCTGGCCAGGGGATGCCCGCGCAGTATCGCCTCAGGCTGCTGCATCCACTTGCCAACCCGGGAGCACCACACGGCCGGATGGCAGCGCAGCGCGCGCGCAAGGGTTTTCGCGCGTTCGACGCCCGGATTGACGCGCCCGTTCTCGATGCTGGAAATCGTGGTTTGCGGAATGCCGCAGCGCGCGGAAAACTGCGTCTGGCGGCGCACTTGGGGCGGAATGGCGGACGTTTCACGCTAGGTGACACTGATTGCGCAGCTGCGCCTGATTATCACATCGCGCTATTTCTCCACCCGGTACTTCAAGCTGAAGCGGTTGTACAGCGCCGAGGTCTGCGCCTCGAAATCGAACAGGCGCGAAAGCTTGTAGCGCAGGGTCACGATCTGGCCGGGGGTGAACAGGCCGACGCCGTAGCCCACGTAAAGGCGCGGCGAGAGGTATTTGCCCACGGTCAGCGCGGCGCCGCCAAGCGCGGCGTTGTCGCCGACGCTGGCATCGACGCCGATGCGTGCGCCGATCTCCTTGGCCAGCAGGTCGCCGCCGGCACTGCCCAGCGCCTGCGCGGCGGAGTTGAGCATGTCGCCCTGGCCGCTCTTCAGCGCCGACAGCGGCTTGCCGGTGATCAGGTACGACAGCGCTTCGCTCTGCTCCATGGTCGGCGTGGAGAACACCTGCAGCACCGGGCGCTGCGCGGTGCCGGTGATGCGCAGGCCCGGGGTGACATCGGGCAGCACGCGCTCGGCGGTCAGATCGAGGCCGGGGTTGTCCAGCGGCGTGCCGGCGAACAGCAAGCGGCTCTGCTTCAAGGTGAGGTCCTGACCATAGGCGCGGTAGGTGCCGCTGACGCCGATCTCGCCGCGGCCGCTGGGCGCGCGGCCGGGCTGCTCGTCCACATGCAGTTGTCCGCTCAGCTTGCCGTCGAGGCCGAAGCCGCGCAGCTTCACCGCGGTGCCCAGCTTCACCAGCACGCTGGCGCGCAGCGGCAGCGGCGAGATCGGCGTCAGCGGCGGCGCGTTGACGATGACCACATCCGGGGATGCCTGCGCGGCACCGGCGCCGGGCAGCTTGGCCAGGTCCACCTGCGCGCTGGGGATCAGCACCGAGCCGTCGAGTACATAGCCGGTCGCGTTGCGCGTGAAGTGCAGGTCGGGGCTGATCTGCACGCGCGCGGCGGGCAGATCGGCGGCGAGGATGTTCTGGCCCTTGAGCGTGAGCGCGAAGTCCTGCATGTTGCCGCTGCCGGCGATCGCCAATGTGCCAGCGCCGGATTGCACGCTGCCGCCGAAGTTGAGCGCGCCATCGGCGGCGCGTGCGACGGTCATGTCGCCCTGCTTGAAATGCAGGCCCAGCAGCGGCAGCTCGGCGGCGAATCCAGTTACCCGGGCCTGGCCGGTGAGCACCGGCGCGCGCAGCGTGCCGGCCAGAGCGAAGTCAGCGGCCAGCGCGCCTTGCACACGCGCCAGTTGCGGCACGAATGGCTCGAGCACGTGCAACTGCGGCAGGCTGAGCACGATGCGTCCGCCCAATGTCTGCTGTGCGCCGCTGAGCGTGGCGCTGGCATCCAGCGTGCCCGCCGGCAGCAGCGTCGCGTGCGCGCTGAATTGTCCGGACTGCGCGCCGATATCGGCCTGTACGCGCAAGTCGCGCCAACCCAGCGGTTGCGCGTCAACGCCGGGCAGGCTCACGCTGCCGCCGGGTGACTGCAGTTGCGCATGGCCGCGCAGATGCAGCGCGGCATCGAAGCGTAGCGCGCCCGCGCCATCGAGGGTGCCCTGCACGCGCGCACCCTCGGGCAGCGTGACCAGTGCGGCGAGGCTGGCCAGCGGCAAGGCGGCGAGCCGGTAATCGAGCGTGCCGCTGCCGTCGGCGGCACGGCTGCCGCCCACGCACAGGCGCGCGGCACCCTGCGCCAGACAGGCATCGGCCAGGCTGAGGGCGCCGGCACGATAACGCCACGCGACGGGTGCCTGCAGCGTCCATGCGGCTTGCCGCGCGGGCGTCATTTGCAGGCTGCGCAGCTCGCCTTGCCAGTCGCGTGCGGTTTTCCCGCTGGCGCTGGCGCTGGCGTCGAGCGCGAGCTGGCCGGCCGCGCCGCCGGCATCGACATGCAGTGTCAATGCGTGCTGGTTGCCGGTGACACGCGCGTCGAACCGGTCGAGCTTGTGCGCACCGAGTTGCAGCGTGCGCGCGCTGAGCTGGGCCGTGCCGTGCGGCGTGGCGAGATTGCGCACCTGCGCGCGCAGCGTGGCGTTGCCCAGCCGCAGCGTGGCAGCGCGCAGATCGCCGGCACTGAGCCGCGCATCGAGATCGAGTGTCGGCCAGACGCCGCGTGCGCTGATGCTGCCGTGCAGGCTGCCGCTGGCTTGCGGCAGGAAATCGGCGAGGCTGCGCACGTCGATGCGCGCCGTGGCGGCCCCGCCGCTGCCGGCATAGCGCAGCGTGCTGGCGCCCGCGGCCAGATCCAGCGTGCCCTGCGGCAAGCGCCGCCCGTGCACGCCAAGGTTGGCGCTGCCGCGCAGCGCGCGTCCACGCAAGGTGCCGTTCAGGTCGTGCAACACCAGCGTGCCAGTCGGGCCGCGCGCATCAAGCTGGCCGCTGCTGCCCAGCGCGAAGCTCAGCTCGCCCGGCCAGGCCGGCGCCAGCAGCGCCGGATCGAAGCGCGTCGCGCGGGCGGCGATGCGCCATGCATGCGGCGCGGCCAGCGCCACGTCGCCTTTCACATCGATCCTGCCGCGCGTCTGCTGCAGGCGCAGGCGGTCCACGGCCAGCGTGTGCGTGTCGCCGTGCATGGCCAGCGTGACTTGCGCGCGCTGCTTGCCGCTGACATCGAGGCTGAAATCCGACTGCACGCGGTAGGCCTGCGCACTGCCCTGGAACTGCGCGCTGCCGGCGCTGGCCAGCGCCTGCCCGAGCAGCGCGGCAGGCAACTGCACGCCGTGCCAGCGCAGCGCCAGATCGGCGCTGACGGGGTGCGCGGCGAGCGCGATATGGCCCTGCGCGTCGAGGCTGCCGGGCATGCGCGGCGAGGCCAGCGCGAGCTGTCTGAGTTGCAGGGTGTCACCCGTGCGCTGCACCTCGAGCGCGCGCAGCCGCAGCGGCCAGGCATCGACATCGAGCGTGCCGGCCAGCAGCGCCTGTGTGGCGTCGCCGTGGCCAGCCAGATTCAGCGCGAGCGTGCGCGCGTTGCCCGGCAGCAGCATGGCCAGCGCGAAGCGCGGTACGCGCAGCGTGCCCTGCCATGCATACGGCGCGCGCGTGGCCAGTTGCGCGTGCAGCGTGGCGGCGAAGGGCGCGGCGACGTGCGCGTCCAGCGTCGCGCTGCGGCCATCGCTGCGCGCATGCAGCGTCAACGCCAGCGCCTGGGGTTGACGCGGCACGCGCAGGCGCGCGACGAGCGTGCCGGGCCAGCCGCCGTCGAGGCCGAGTTGACCCTGCAGTTGCAGCGCCAATTGCGGCGCGTTCAGATCGAGTGCGCCGAGGGCGAGCTGGCTGTGCGTCCACGCCGCGTCGCGCAGGCTGAGCGTGTTCACGGCGAACACGCGTTGCTGCTGGCGCAGGATCAACGCATCGCGCAGCGTGGCCTCGACAATGTGGATCGCCAGCGGCGCATGCAGGTTCGGCGGCGCGTTGCTCGGTGGTTGCGGCGCGGGCAGGCTGACGCGCAAACCGCTGGCATCGAGCCGGGTGATGTCCAGGCGCTTGCGCAGCAGCGCCAGCGGCGCGTAGTCGATGCGCGCCGTGGCAATGCGTATTTCCAGGCCATGCGCGCCGCGCCAGCGCACGCCGCGCAGGTGCAGCGATCCCCACAGCCGCCCCTGTGCCTGCTGCACGCTGAGCGCGCCGTGCGTGAACGCGCGCGCACGCAGCAGCGCGAAATCCAGCCCGCTTTGCGTGCCCAGCAGCCAGGCGACGGCGGCCATCAGCAGCAGCAACAGCACGCCCAGTGCGCGCAGCAGCCAGCGCCGGCGCCGTGGCGGCGGTGCCTCGGCAGTGCGCGCGGATTCGGGCGGCGTGTTCATCGCGGTGCGCTCACAAATCCGGCCCGATGCTGATGTGCAGGCTCAGCCCGTGCGCGTGGCGGTCGCCGATGGGAAAGCCGAAGTCCACACGCACCGGCCCCACCGGCGAGATCCAGCGCAGGCCGAAGCCGATCGCCTGGTGCATCTGGAAGGCGCTGCCGTTGAAGGCATCGCCGCCATCGGCGAACAGCGCCACGCCCCACTTGGGCAGGAAGTAGTGCTCGTACGTCGCGCTGGCCACCAGCAGGTTGCGCCCGCCGATGACCAGTCCCTGTGCGTTGCGCGGGCCGACGGTCTGGTAGCCGTAGCCGCGGATCGAGCGGTCGCCGCCGGCGAAGAAGCGGAGCTGCGGCGGCAGCGCGTTGAAATCCTGCACCCAGGTGGCACCCGCGTCACCACGCAGGATGATGCGGTCGCGCGGTGCCAGGCTGTGGATCCAGGTGCCATCCAGCGCCAGTTGCGTGAACGCCGTGGTCGACAGCGGCCCGCCAGCGCGGCCGACGGCGCTGACCGCCCAGCCGTTGCGCACGTAGACCGGGTTCGCGCCCTTTTTCTTGCCCAGGCTGGCCTCGGCGTAGAGCAGCGTGGAGTTGCCGTTCTCGCCGCCGACCACGTAGTCGCCGGACAGCGCATCGAGCCCGAAGCTGCTGCTGAAGCCGCGCCACTCGCGCGACTCGTTGGCCACCAGCCCGAGCGTGCGCGAGCGCGAGGTGGCGGTGTTCGAATCCAGCCAGTTGGCGCCGAAGTTGAACGCCTTGTTGTCCTGGCCGGGACGCGGGATGGTGTAGATGAGCGCGGCGGTTTTCAGTCGCTGCGCCAGCAGCGTGTCGAGCGCGGCCTTGTGCCCGTAGCGATTCAGCCAGCGCCGCCGCACTCCGGCCTCGATGCCCGCGCCGGTGTCGGTGCCATACAGCGCGCCGGCGCTGTACACGGTGCGCTTGGCGGGCGCTACGGTCACCGCCACCGGCACGACGAGATCCCGTGCCTGTCGAGGTTCCGGGTTCACCTCGACCATGGCGAAATAATCCGCGCCGGTCAGGCGCTGCTGCAACTGCAGCAACGCGTCCTGGCTGTAAAACTCGCCCACGCGCCAGGGCACGAAGCGTTGCAGGAATCCGGGCACGAACTGGGAACCGGTGAAGGTGACCGCGCCGAGTTTGTAGCGTGGCCCTGGCGCCCAGGCGAGCTTGATCACCGCGCGATGCGTTGCGGTATTCACCGCGATCTCATGTTGCGTGGCCCGGGCGTCGAGATAGCCATCGGCCTGCAGCGCGGCCATCACCGCCTGCTTGGAGCGCGTGTACAGGGCTTGATCGAGTATCGCGCCGGTCCTCGGTACGAATGCGCGCACGGCGCGGTGCACCGCGGGTAGTTGCAGCGCATCGGCGGGCATGTCCAGTTGCAGTGCTGTCACGCGCACCGGCGTGCCGGCGGCGATATGCAGCGTCACCGTCCAGTTTTCATCGGCGGTCTTGCCGGTCGCGCGTTTGTAGCTGCCCGCGACGAGCCGTGCACCGAAATAGCCGTAGGGCTCCAGTGCCTTGCGCACTTCGTCGGGCACACTGGCGTACAGACGGCGCATCTGCGGCTCGCTCACCGCACGGTCGGCATACGGCGTCAGTGCCAGATTGGCGCGTACCGCCGCGGCCAGCACCTTGTCGATGCCGCTGATCTGCACTTGCACCGAGGCCTGCGCCAGCACTGGCGCCAGCGTCAGCAAACTAACCAGCAGAACGCGACTTGCACGACCAGCCATTCCCGCGCAGGTGGAACTGCGCAGCAGACGATGCGCGAACCGATGCAACCGGCTCGTCATCCCCGCGCAGGCGGGGATCCAGCGCCG
Organism: Metallibacterium scheffleri; assembly: GCF_002077135.1. Classification (NCBI taxonomy): domain Bacteria; kingdom Pseudomonadati; phylum Pseudomonadota; class Gammaproteobacteria; order Lysobacterales; family Rhodanobacteraceae; genus Metallibacterium; species Metallibacterium scheffleri. Next base: position 335,748 of record NZ_LDOS01000002.1, read on the forward strand.
CGTGCAATTTCCTGGATGACCAGCTTCGCTGTTGCTGAAGCGCCTCCCGCCTGCGCGGGGATGACGAAGCGGAATCGGGAAGGACTGACGAGGAGAAACCGCGGAAGACACGGGATGACCAGGCATTCGTCTGCTGGGGCCACCGCCGGCGCGGGAGCAACGAACGCGGGGTGATTCATGGCGCACCGGGGTGCGGGACAGCTTGCAGCGCATCGCTCGGCGATCGGTTCCTTCGATGCGCCGAGTGTAGCGAGTCGCGGCGTGGTGCCGCGAGATGCGCCCGGCAATGTGATCGCTAGCGCCCGATATCGCGCAGCGGCTGGCCAGCCATGAGCTTTTGCTCGATGTGCTCGAGGGTGACGCCCTTGGTCTCGGGCACCAGTGCCCAGGTGAACAGCAGGAACACCACGTTGAAACCGGCGTACAACCAGAACGTGTTGGCGTGGCCGAGGTGGTTGAGCAGGGTCAGGAAGGTGACGCCGACGAGGAAGGTGCCGATCCAGTTGGTGACGGTGGACACGCCGATGCCGAAGTCGCGGCCCTTGAGCGGCTGGATCTCGGAGCACAGCGTCCACACCAGCGGCCCGGCCGAGAAGGCGAAGCCAACGACGAAGAACAGCAGCATGGCCACGGCGAGCAGACGCTCGGTCTGCGTGGCCATGCCCAGATGCATCAGCAGGCCAACCACGCCCAGACCCACGGCCATCACCACGAAGCCGGCGTACAGGATTGGCTTGCGGCCGATGCGGTCGACAAAACCAATCGCGATGAAGGTGGCCAGCACATTGGTCAGGCCGACGACAGCGGTGAACCACATCGACGCGCTGGTGGCGTAGCCCATGTCGGCGAAGATACGCGGCGCGTAGTACATGACCACGTTGATGCCGGTGAGCTGCTGCACCACCTGCAGCAGGATGCCGAGGCCCACCGAACGGCGGAAATTGCGGTTGCTGAAAAACAGGTTCCAGCCGCGCTGCGGGATGCGCAATTGCTCCTCGATCGCGGCGACCTCGCGCGTGACCACGGCATCGTCGCCGCGCAGCTTGCCCAGCACCGCGCGGGCTTCGTCGCTGCGACCGCGCATCAGCAGCCAGCGCGGGCTTTCCGGCAGGCCCAGTACACCCAGCAGGAACAGCGCGCCAGGCACGGCGATGATGCCCAGCATCCAGCGCCAGTTTTCGCTGTAGCTGAAGGCGGTGTCGGACATGAACGCGACGAAGATGCCGATGGTGATCATCAACTGGTAGGTGCTGATCATCGCGCCGCGCTTGTCCTCGGGGGCGATCTCGGCCAGATACATCGGTGCGGTGAACGCGGCCACGCCGATGGCCAGGCCCAATACCAGGCGCGCGCCGATCAGGGTGCCCGGCGACCACGCCGCCGCGCTCAGTGCTGAGCCGACGACGAACAGTGCTGCGCTGAATATCAGCGAACGCTTGCGTCCGAAGTGGCCGGAGAGCCAGCCGGCGCCGGCCGCGCCGAGGGTCGCGCCCAGCATCATGCTGCTGACGATGTACTCGATGACGCGGTCGTCGATCGCGAAATCGTGCTGGATGAACTGTTGCGCGCCGGAGATCACGCCCACATCCAGGCCGAACATCAGCCCCGCCAGCGCGGCGAGTGTGGCGGTGAACACGATGTGGCGGCGCGCCTGCATGGCACTGGATGACAGGACTGCACTCATGCTGGATTCCTCGAGAGGGGGCGCTGCGCGTTGACGCTGTCCGGCGCCTGCCGCCGCGACGCTGGCGTTATATATGCAGTGTGGCGTGCGTGGCCGGCGTACCGGCTCGCGCAGGCGATGAATACGTATTCATCGGCGGCGGCAAGTGTAGTGCACGCGGCTAAAGTGCAGGCCTTCGGGATGCCATCGCCGCGTGCGTGGATTCCCGCAACCATTTTGTTTTGCTCGCGCGGGCATCGTGTGCGGGCCTTCACGGGGGATCCATGGCCGTCGAACCCAACGCACTCGCCGACACGCACGCCGCCAGCGTGGCGCCCGCCGGGCACGCGCCGCTAGCCGCCCGCGCGGCCACGCCGTGGTGGCGCGGCGCGGTGATCTACCAGATCTACCCGCGCAGCTTTCTCGACAGTGACGGCAACGGCGTCGGCGATCTGCCCGGCATCCTGGCGCGCATGGATTACATCGCCAGCCTTGGTGTGGATGCGATCTGGATCGCACCGTTCTTCAAATCGCCGATGGCCGATTTCGGCTACGACATCGCCGATTACCACGCAGTCGATCCGCTGTTCGGCACGCTCGAGGATTTCGACCGCCTGCTGGCCGCGGCGCACGCGCGCGGTTTGCGCGTGATGATCGACCAGGTGCTCAGCCACACCTCGGTCGAGCACGCCTGGTTCCGCGAGAGCCGCGAGAGCCGCGACAACGCCAGGGCCGACTGGTACGTGTGGGCCGACGCCAGGGCCGACGGCACGCCGCCCAACAACTGGCTGTCGATCTTCGGTGGCCCGGCGTGGACCTGGGAGCCGCGCCGCCGCCAGTATTACCTGCACAATTTCCTCGATGCGCAGCCGGACCTGAACTTCCACAACGAGGCAGTGCGCGCCGCGGCGCTGGACAACGTGCGCTTCTGGCTGGAGCGCGGCGTCGATGGCGTGCGCCTGGACGCGATCAACTTCTGCTTTCACGACAAGCTGCTGCGCGACAACCCGGCCAAGCCCGCCAGCGAGCGCAGCGGGCGCGGTTTCAGCGCCGACAATCCGTATGCGTTCCAGTACCACTGGTACAACAACACGCAGCCCGAGAATCTGGCGTTTCTGGAACAACTGCGCGCGCTGCTCGATGGGTATCCCGGTACCGCCGCGCTGGGCGAGATCGCCTCCGAGGATTCACTGGCGACCATGGCCGAATACACCCAGCCCGGGCGTCTGCACATGGGCTACAGCTTCGAGCTGCTGACCGAGGAATTCTCCGCGCGTCACGTGCGCGCTACCGTCGGCACGCTGGAAGCCGGTCTGCGCGAGGGCTGGCCGTGCTGGGCGATCTCCAATCACGATGTCGCGCGCGTGGCCACACGCTGGGGCGGTGCCCAGCCCGGCGCCGCGCAGATCGCGCAGATGAGCGCGCTGGCGCTGTGCCTGCGCGGCTCGGTGTGCGTGTATCAGGGTGAGGAGCTGGGCCTGCCCGAAGCCGAGGTGCCATTCGCGGCGCTGCGCGATCCCTATGGCATCGCGTTCTGGCCCAACTTCAAGGGCCGCGACGGCTGCCGCACGCCGATGCCCTGGGACGCCAGCGCCAAGGCCGGGTTCACCAGCGGCACGCCATGGCTGCCGGTGCCGCCGGCACACCGCGCGCTGGCCGTGGCCGCGCAGGAGCGCGACGCGCGCTCGCCGCTGCAGCGCTTTCGCGCGTTCGTCGCATGGCGCAAGCGGCAGCCGGCGCTGCGCGGCGGCGCGATTCGCTTGCTCGATCTGCCGGAGCCGCTGCTGGGGTTCGTGCGCGGTTCGGGCGGCGATGAAATCCTCGCGCTGTTCAATCTCGATGCCGACCCACAAAGCGTCGTGCTGCCTGCGGGCGCGTGGCAGACGCTGGTTCATGCCGGTCCCGATGCGGGCCGCATCGAGGCCTACACGGCGCACCTGCCCGCGTTTGGCGTGCTGTTCGCGCGCGGCGACTGAACGATGCGTGGCGCACGCGCTGCGCCATGTGACGTGTGCGTCTGCGATTGCGTGCTGGCTCGCGCGGCTTTTGTGACTGCGCGGATCCGCCGCGCATGACATGTCCGGATTCCCAAGGCGCGCGGCATGAATACGTATGCACAGGTCTTCCACTGCGCGCCGCGAGGCCTACCATCGTTACACGCTGATGTGACCGCCCGGTTGCACCCGCGCCACAACTCGCGATGCCGGCACCCACCGCGACATCGTCCGCACTGCCCAACATGATTCCCGGAGGGGGAAATGATCCAGCTCAAGCGCAACGTATTGGCAATGGCCCTGGCGTCCTCGCTGGGCGTCGTCGCTTTCGGCACCGTGCACGCCGCGCCCGCAAGCTCGGCGCAAGCCGGTAACGTGCAGGGTGGAAGCGCGGCACAAGCAACCACCGTGCCCGCGCAAACCGCGACGAATGCCGACACGGGCACCACCTCGAAGGCGGCGGCACGCAAGAGGATCCAGGAAGAAGCCAAGAAGGCAAAGGTGATGGGTGCAGTCGTAGTATCTGGTTATGCATCAAGTTTGCAAAACTCAATTATGTTGCAGCGTTATTCAAATAATATTGTAGAAGCTGTGTCTGCTGAACAGATAGGAAAATTACCTGGCATTAGCATAGCGGACACGTTGGGACGTTTACCTGGCTTGGCTGTGCAGACGCTTAATGGGCGACCGCAAGTATTGACGATACATGGTTTCGGTCCTGATTTTAGTACCGCTTTAGTGGATGGGCAAGAACAAGTCAGTACAGGCAATAATCGCGGCGTCCAATTCGACCAGTATCCATCCAGCTGGTTTGGCAACGTAATAGTACATATTACACCAAATGCTGATTTAGTTGGCCAAGGCTTGGCCGGCACAGTCAACATGCGCACAATTCGACCATTAGAGCATGACCATTCATTCGGCGCAGTGAATGTTGCCTACAATTGGGATCAACTTGCAGAGTTATCTCCTGGAGGTAGTAATTCAGGTCAGGACATCAATGGCATCTTTGTCGATCAGTTCGCGCATCATACGTTCGGCGTCACGCTCGGCGTGGATTTGCAGTCCGTGCCGACCCAGATCCAGCATCAGGCGCCGTGGGGGTATCCCACCGATTCGGCGGGCGATCTGTACATCGGCGGGTCCAAAAATTACGGCATCAGCGACAATTTGAATCGCACGGCCTTGCTGACGACATTCCAGTGGCGGCCGAGCAAGGATTTCGACAGTACGCTGATCCTGACTTATGACAATTTCCGCGAGTCGCAACAGAACAAGGGCATGGAATTCCCGCTCGGTTATGGTGCACAGGCCAGTGGCGCGCCATTGCCGTTCACACCCGGTTCGGTCAGCAACGGGTTCGTCAATACCGGAACTTTCGGTGACGTGTATCCCGTGATTCGCAACGATTTCAATTGGTTCCATTCTAAAGTTTACAACATTAATTGGCGTAACAAGTTGCGCTTTAATGAAGACTGGTCCGCAGAGATTAATGTAGGGTATTCACGTGCTAACCGTCAGTCAGTACAGCTAGAAACATACTCCGAGTATGGCTACAACAGGACAGGGCCCACTTCGACTGTTGGTTTCAGTGAACTCGGCGATGGTATGCTAATGCTCAATCCGTCGCTGAATTATGCGTCTAATCAGATAGTTCTAACTGATCCACAAGGTTGGGGAGCTGGATCCAACATCGTCCAGGCGGGATACGCTAATCTGCCAAACACTGAAGATTACATCGGAAATATAAATCTCAGTTTGAAGCGTGATTTTGAGGATGGCCCCTTCTCAAGTGCTGTGCTTGGCTTTAATCGTGCAACCAGAAATAAGACTTATACCAACAACGGCGATTATCTGACATTGCCTAATGGTACTGAAACCTTGGCGACAAATCCGATAGGTGCGCAGACTGCGCCTATTCCAGGTGGCGCTCTTTATGGTAATGGCTCGTGTGATCCGTTAGCATGGATGGGCATAGGCCCTGAGGTTTGTTATGATCCATTGTACTTACTTAACAACAATGATTACTATATTTACCCATGGTCGGCCTCCCCGAGTGCGCAGCCACCGAATTGGAGTGTTCGCCAGAACACATATGTGCCATATTTTCAATTGAATATTCAGAGTCGCGTTGGGGCTGTGCCTGTGCGCGGCAATATTGGCATCCAGATTTCTGCTACGGATCAAATGTCAACCGGTGGTCACTCTGTTGCGGGTTTGAATGGCGCAAGTCGTTTGCAGGAGGTTCCGGTAAGCGGCAGTACAAAATACACGCGCTATCTGCCTAGTCTTAACTTGATATTTGGCATCGCGCGGAATACGGATCTGCGGTTCAGTGCGGCGCGCGTTATGGCCCGTCCTCGAATGGACGAGATGAATGCAGGGCTCGGTGTTAGCGGCAATATTACACTGCTTCCTTCGACAAATCCGAATCAGGCGTACTTCAGTGCCAGCGGTGGTAATCCGCAACTTTTGCCGACGATGGCTGATAATTATAATTTGAGTTTAGAGCATTATTTCGATCAAAATAAGGGTTATCTGCAATTTGAAGGATATTTTTTCCAGCTTCACGATTATATCAATCCAAGTGCGGCGATTTTGTATAATTTCTCAGCATTCGAGCCATACTATCTCGATGCTTCACAGCAGGCGCAACTTGGAACGCCATACGGCATCATGAGCGGTCCTGTCAACAATGGTCATGGTTATGTGAGAGGGCTACAAGCTGTTGCTAGTTTGCCATTGGATTTGATATTACGGCCTCTTGAAGGCTTTGGTATAAATACAAGCGCTAATTACACGAAAAGCTCCATAGTTTATGGCGAAAACCCAACGCCGGTTACGGTTCCAGGTTTGTCGAAATGGGTCCTCAGTAGTACAGTTTACTACCAGCACGATGGTTTCCAAGCGCGTGTAAGTGATACTTATCGGAGTAGTTTTTTAGGCGAAATATCTGGACTCGGAGCTACGCGTGTATTGCAGACGATCCAAGGCGAGCACACCATCGATGCGCAGGTCAGTTACGCTTTTTCCAGCGGACGCTTCAAAAATCTGACCTTGATCCTGCAAGGCTCCAATCTGAACGATGCCTTGTTCAAGACCTTCCAGAATAACGACCCGCGCCAGGTCATTTTTTGGGAGCGCTACGGCCGATATTATTCACTCCAGGCATCCTACAGGTTTTGACCTGGCCGAATATCAGACTCTGTGTGCGTGGTCCTTTGCCCCGCCGCGAAGGCGGGGCTTTTTATGTGGCAAGATAAAATTTTGGTGTCGCCGGTGTGGCGCTCGACATGCAAAAACCTGCTCTGGAGTCTGTAGCCATTCTCGGCGGCGGCACCGCCGGATGGATGGCGGCGGCACTGCTGGCCAAAGCGCTGGGATCGCGGGTACGCATTGCCCTGGTCGAGTCCGCGGACATCGGCACGGTGGGTGTGTGTGAGGCCACCATTCCGCAGATCCGTCATATCAACGCGTTTCTGGGTCTCGATGAAAACGCGGTGATGCGCGCCGCGCAGGCCACCTTCAAGCTGGGTATCCAGTTCAACGACTGGCTGCGCCCCGGGCATTCCTACATCCATGCTTTCAGCGATATCGGCCTGCCCTATGGGTTGCTGCCGTTTCAGCAGTACTGGCTGCGCGCGCGTGCGCTGGGCCAGACGCACGGGCTATGGGCCTATTCGATCAACGCGCAGGCTGCGGCGCAAAACCGCTTCGCGCGCATGGAACGTGTGGGCAGCAGCCCGCTGACCGGCGTGCGCTACGCCTATCATTTCGATGCCGGACTGTATGCCCAGCATTTGCGCGGTGTCGCCGAATCGCTTGGCGTGGTGCGCCACGAGGGCAAGGTGGCACATGTCGAACAGCGCCCCGAGGATGGTTTCATCGATGCCCTCGTGCTGGAGAGCGGCGCGCGCATCGCAGCCGAATTGTTCATCGACTGCTCCGGATTCCGTGCGCTGCTCATCGAGGGCGCCCTGCGCGCCGGCTACGACGACTGGCGGCGGTGGCTGCCGTGTGACCGCGCGTTGGCGGTGGCCAGCGCCCGCGTCACGCCGCTGCGGCCATACACGCAGGCCAACGCGCGCACGGCGGGCTGGCAGTGGCGCATTCCGCTGCAAGCGCGCAGCGGCAACGGGCATGTCTACTGCAGCGAGTTCATCAGTGACGACGAGGCGGCATCGGTGCTGCTCGCCAACCTCGAAGGCCCGGCATTGGGCGAGCCGCGTGCGTTGCGTTTCACCACGGGGATGCGCAAGCAGACATGGCTGCGCAACTGCGTGGCGCTGGGCCTGGCGGCGGGCTTCATGGAGCCGCTGGAGTCCACCAGCATCCACTTGATCCAGTCCGGCATCAGCCGGCTGTTGTCGCTGTGGCCGGATCGCGACTTCGACCCCGCGCTGCGCGACGAGTACAACCGCCAGACGCGTTTCGAGTACGAGCGCGTCCGCGATTTCCTGGTATTGCACTACTGCACCACGCAGCGCGATGACACGCCGTTCTGGCGGCACTGCGCGCATATCGATTTGCCCGATGGACTGGCGCGCAAGCTGGCGCTGTTTCGAGCCAACGGTCAGATCGTGCGCGACGGCGATGAACTGTTCGCCGAAGTCGCCTGGCTGCAGGTGATGGTCGGGCAGGGCATCGAGCCGCAGCGTCATCACGCGCTGGCCGATGGCATGGAGGTGGCACGGCTCGATGAGTTCCTCGGCGGCATGCGCATGTTGATCAAGCGCGCCGTCGCCGGCATGCCCACGCATGCACAGTATGTGGCCGAGCAGTGTCCGGCTTCCGCGCAGAGCGCCACGCGCTGAGGCGCCGTTGCATCCTCGCCTGGGTGCGGCGGACGTGAATACGTATGCAGCGCATGCGGCCGCGCGCGCGCTACGCCTATCCTTGCGTGCACCCGGCGTCATCGGCGCCGGACTGACTGATGGATGACGGAGTTCCTGCCCATGTCGATCCGACATATTCCCGCATTGCTTGTCGCAGTCATTCTCGCGGGGTGCATGGCAGCTAGCGCCGTTGCGCAGGCGCCCGCCCTGACGCCCGCGACAGCGCGAGCACTCGGTCCGGCGGCGCCCTCGGGCGTGTACTACGAAATCTTCGTGCGTTCGTTTTACGACACGAACGGCGATGGCATCGGCGATCTCGATGGTGTCACCAAGAAGCTGCCTTACCTCGAGAGCCTGGGCGTCAGCGGCATCTGGCTGATACCGATTTTTCCGTCGCCCAGTTATCACGGTTACGACATCACCCACTATCGCGCGATCAATCCGCAGTACGGCACCATGGCCGACTTCGAGCGCCTGGTGAAGGCCGCGCACGCGGATGGCATGAAGGTCATCCTCGACATGGTGATCAATCACACCAGCAACGAGAATCCGTGGTTCCTGGCCTCGCGTGATCCGCACAGCGCCTATCGTGACTGGTACTACTGGGCGAGTCCGGATACTCGACTGGATGCCAAAAGCTCGATGGGAGGGAAGGTGTGGCACAAGTCGGGCAGGCAGCATTACATGGGCATTTTCAGCCGCGACATGCCCGATTTGAATTACCACACGCCGGCGCTGCGCCGGGAAATGATCTCGATCGGCCAGTATTGGCTGAAGCGAGGCGTCAATGGCTATCGCCTCGACGCCGCCAAGTACCTGCTCGACAAGTTCTGGAACCAGCGCCACAGCATGCGTGCCATCGACGCGGATGTGGCGTGGTGGAAGCAGTATCGCGACGGTCTGGACAAGGTTGATCCGCAGACTTACCTGGTGGGCGAAGTGTGGGATTCACACTATCGCCACATGGCGCCCTTTGTCGGCCCCCTCAACGCGGTGTTCGATTTCCCCATGGCCAAACGTCTGGTGGCGAGCGCGGAGACCGGGCACGACGACGGCATCGGTCGCGCCCTGGTGCATATGCAACGGATCTATCGCAGTGCCACCGGCCATTACGTGATGGATGCGCCGCTCCTGAGCAACTTCGATCAGCAGCGCGTGATGACGGATCTGCACGGCAATCTGGACAAGATGAAGGTGGCCGCGGCCATGCTGTTGACCTTGCCCGGCAACCCGTATGTGTATTACGGCGAAGAGATCGGCATGCGCGGCACCAAGCCCGATCCGCTGGATCGTGAGCCGATGCGCTGGAACATCAGCCCGACGGCGCCGGGAGAAACGACATGGGAAACGCCACCGGCCTGGCTGCACGAGGATGTCTCGGTGCAGGCCGAGCAGAATGATCCGCACTCGCTGCTCAACCGCTATCGCGAGTTGATCCACTGGCGCATGCACATCGCGCCGCTGCGCGATGGCGTGGCCGGCGTATACGCCACCGGCAATCCGGCGCTGGTGGCGTGGCGGCTGACCGATCGCGCGGGCAGCGTGCTGGTCGCCCACAATCTTTCCGGGCAGACGCAGCGCCTGACGCTGCACAGCGTGGGTGGCCTGCAATACCAGACGCTGCTGCGCACGACCCGCACGTGGACGGCACTGGACGGCGACGTGCTCAGCCTGCCTGCCTACGGTAGCGCGGTGCTTGAAGGCAGCACGACAGCGACGCAAACAAACTCACGGAGAACACCATGAAGCTACGTGCTGCTGGCGCGGCTTGGCCGGCCCTGATTCTTGCGGCAATGCTGACGCTGAGCGGGCCGCTCCAGGCGCAGACCACGGCGGCCGCGACGGCCGTGCCCCCTGCGGCGACGTCCGCGCGCACGGCTGCTGTTCCCGTGTTCGTCACCACGCACCGCTACGGTTTCGATCTGCGTCAGGGCAACGACGTGATCACGCTGCGCTGGTGGGCGCCGAACATCCTCGAGGTGCATCTGTTGCCCGATGCGCACGCCAGCGCGGATACGCTGGTGCTGGACCCGCACATGCCCTTCATGCACTTCGCGCCGCAGGTGCGCAGCGATGCGGCGGGTGAGGTGTTGCAAACCTCGCCGGCCATGCAGGTGCGCTGGCAGCAGGCGGGCGATCGCCTGAGCATCCGCGATGCGCAGGGCCACACACTGCTGCGCGTGGACGATCTGGCCGCGCTGCGCGATGGGCGTATCGCGCTGCAAAGTAATCCGGCCGATGCGCTGTACGGCCTCGGCGGCTACAGCAAGTCCGATCCTTCCGCAGCCGGCCTGTTGCGCGCTGGACAGTGGACGGTCAAGGCCGGCATGCAGGGTCATCCCGGGGCGCCGTGGCTGTGGAGCAGCGCCGGCTGGGGCGTGCTGGTGGATACGCTGGGCGCGCAGGTGCAGATGCACGCTGGCGCCATCAACTGGACACGGCTGTCCAAGCCCGATACGCATTTCTTCGTCATCACCGGCGCGCCCGACGCGCTGTTCGCCGGTCTGCGCACGCTCAGCGGCGCCGCGCCGCTGTTCCCCAAGTGGTCGCTGGGTTTCATCAACAGCCAGTGGGGCATCGACCAGCGCGAGCTGCTGCACATCGTGCGCAAGTACCGCGCGCTGGACATTCCGCTGGATGCCTTCGCGCTGGATTTCGACTGGAAAGCCTGGGGGCAGAACGACTACGGCGAATTCCGTTGGAACACGAAGAAGTTTCCCGGCGGCCCGGATGGCTCGCTGAAGAAGCAGCTCGACGCGCTGGGCGTGCACCTGATCGGCATCCAGAAACCGCGCATCGGCGTGCATACCATTGAGGGTCAGTACGCCAGCGAGCACGACTTCTGGTTCCCGGGGCTGAAGGCCGAGCCGGATTATTTCTCGCACAAGCTGGTGCAGGATCTGGATTTCGACAATCCCGCCGTGCGCGCGTGGTTTTTCAACCCTGCATTGCGCCACAGCTTTGCCACCGGCATCGTCGGCTGGTGGAACGACGAAGCCGACACCACGCCGGACGACACCCAGTTCATGAACATGCAGCGCGCCGAGTACGACGGCCAGCGCAAGTATTTCCCGGACACGCGCGTGTTCTCGCTCAACCGCGATTTCTATCTGGGCGCGCAGCGCTACGCCTACGCGCTGTGGTCGGGTGACATCGACACCGGTTTCGCCAGCATGGCCGCGCAGCGCGAGCGCATGCTCAGCGCCATCGACGCGGGCGAGATGTGGTGGGGCATGGACGGTGGCGGTTTCCAGGGCCACCCCAGCCCGCAGAACTACGCGCGCTGGATCGAGTTCGACGCGTTTTGCCCGATCTTCCGCGTGCATGGCACGCACGATCAGCGCCGCCAGCCGTGGGTGTACGGGCCGACCGCCGAAGCCGCGGCGGTGGCGGCGATGCGCCTGCGCTACCAGTTGCTGCCCTACATCTACAGTTACGCCTGGCAGGACCACAGCGCCGGCGTCGGCGTGGTGCGCCCGCTGGCCATGGCGTTTCCGGATGACGCCGCCGTGCGCAACGACATCAGCGCCTGGATGTTCGGCGACTGGCTGCTGGTGGCGCCGGTGATGGAGCAGGGCCAGATCGCCAAGACCATCCGGTTGCCGCCCGGCACCTGGACCGAATGGACCACCGGCAAGGTCTATGCCGGCGGCCAGGCCGTGACGCTACCGGTTGATGCAAAAACCTGGTCCGACATTCCGCTGTTCATCCGCGCCGGCGCGATCATCCCGATGCAGCCGGTGATGGAGTACGTGGGCCAGCATCCCGTCACCCAGGTGACGGTGCAGGTGTTTCCCGCCGCGACGCCGAGCACGTTCGAGTATTACGACGACAACGGCAGAAACTACGCCTACGAGCAGGGCGATTACTTCCTGCAGCGCCTGGGCACCCAGCGCGAGGCGCAGGGCGTGCGCCTGTCGCTGGCGCCCGCGCAGGGTCATTACCGGCCCGCGCTGCAGACCTATCTGTTCGCGGTGCACGGCATCGCGGCGCGCGCGGTGCAGGCCGCAGGCGCGCCGCTGGCGCAGCACGCCAGCCTCGCCGCCTTGCAGGCCGGCGCCGCACCCGGCTGGGCGACCGGCCATGACCGCTACGGCGCGGTGACCTGGCTCAAACTGCGCGCAGGCTTCGGCCAGTACCTGCTGCTGGAGTCGCGCTGATGCGTCGCGCCGCGCGGCTCGGCGTGCTGCTGGCGCTGGTGGGGCTGTGCGGGCAGGCGGGCGCGATGGAAGCGTGGCACACGCGACTCACCTGGCAGCAGCGCAGCGCGCGCATGACCCCGGCGGCGGCAGGTGGCTTCGTGCTGCATGCGCCGGATGGCACGCGCGCGATCGCGGCACAGGCGTGGCGTGCCGATACCGCCAGCGTGCTGTTCGATGGCCTGTTCGCCATGGCCCAGAACGACCTGCGCAAGGATGCGGTGTCCGCCATCACCGATCCGGGCTGGAACCACGGCAAGCCCATCGCCTGCGACTGCTTCATCGCCGGCAAGCAATGGCCATTCACCTGGACGCGCGACCTGTCGTATTCCACCGATCTGGCGCTGTGGCGCTTCGATGCGCCGCGCGCGCGGCGTTCGCTGCTGTTCCGCTTGTCGACGGTGCGCGATGCCGCCGCGCCGCAAGGTCTGTACGTGATGCAGGACACCGGCTCGGGCGGCAGTTGGCCGATCAGCACCGACCGCGTGGTGTGGTTTCTCGGCGCACGTCATCTGCTCGGCGACGCGGCGTTTGCACGGAAGACCTGGCGCGCGTTGCGCGACACCCTGGCGCAGGACCGCGAATACGCCTTCGATGCGCGGGTGGGTCTGTATCGCGGCGAGACCTCGTTCATGGACTGGCGCCAGCAAACCTACCCGGGCTGGACCGTCGACAACGTGCGCTTCATCGCGCAGTCCTACGCGCTGTCCACCAACGTGCTGCATGACGAGGCCCTGCAACTCGGCGTGAAACTGGCGCGCGAACACGATGACGCGATGCTCGCGCAGCGCTATGCCCGGCAGGCGGCTGACCTGAAAGCCGCGATCAATCGCTGGTTCTGGAACCCGGCGCGCGGGCTGTACCGCAGTTACCTCGGTGGCGGCGATCCGCCGTTGCCGGTGGACAGCTACGATTTGCTGGGCACCGCGCTGGCCATCACCAGCGGCGTGGCCGAGGGCGCGCGCGCGCAGCAGGCCCTGGACAATTATCCGACGACACCGGCCGGCAGCCCGGTGATCTGGCCCGAGCGCGCCAGCCAGCCCGTGTATCACAACCGCGCGCTGTGGCCGTTCGTCAGCGCCTACGCGCTGCGCGCCGCGCGCGTCACGCGCAATCCGGCGCAGATCGCGCATGCACTGCGCTCGCTGGTGCGCGCCGCGGCGCTCAGCGGCTCGAACATGGAGAACTTCGCGCTGCCGCAGCTCAGCACGCATCTGCCCGGCAAGCTCGGCGGCCCGGTGGTGGACTCGCGCCGGCAACTGTGGTCGGTGGCGGGGTATCTCAACATGGTGGTCGAGGGCGTGTTCGGCATGGAAAGCAATGGCCGCATCGCGCCCGAGATTCCGGTGATTCTGGTGCCGATGCTGTTCGGCGCGCGCGACACGATCAGCCTGCACACGCCGACGCGGAGCGTGATTCTGCAGCGCCCGGCCACGCTCGACGGCAACCTGCTGGTGGCCGATCGCATCACGCGGGAGGGCGTCACCACGCGCGTGCGGCTCAAGGCCATCCGTGTCGCCGCGCCCGCGCTGCGCAGGATGCAACCCGAGTACGCACCGGCGACGCCGGCGCCGGCGCAGGTCCGACGTGCTGGCGCAGCCTGGCAGGTGCGCAGCGCCGTGCCGGCCACGCTGTGGCTGGATGGCCGCGCGCAGGGCCAGCCCGCGTTGCAGTGGCGCATCCCGGCTGGCGCCGCGCGGCAGTGCCTGAGCCTGACCACGCGCGCGCAGGGCGTGGACTCGTTGCCCAGCCAGCCGGTTTGTGTGGGCGAGACGACGCGCGTCGAAGGCGCCTGGCCGCGCAGGTGGAGCGCGCCTGTCAGTGGCGACTACTTCTTGCGATCGGAATACGAAAATACCCATGGCCCGATCAGCACCGGCATCACCGCCGCGGTCAAACGCATCGCGGTGCAGTGTGGTGACGCGCCCGCGCAGATCGTGCCGATGGTGATGCCGCAAGCCATCGGCACGCAGCGCTCGAGCGTGGCGCGCTTCCATGCGCAGGCCGGCGCGCGTTGCAGTTTCAGCGTGCTGCAGGGCTTCAACATGAGCGATCTGACCGCGGCCGCGTTGTATACAGGTGGAGAAGGCGGTGTCAGCGGGCCACTGAACGCGGCGCGAATCGGGGCGCTGCTGATTTCGCCCGCGCCGGCATCGCCAGCGCGCATGGTGCAAGAATCCGCGGCGGTCCCCGCCGGAAGCGCCCCATGAATCGCAAACCCGAGCTGAGCTTCTGGCAAATCTGGAACATGTGTTTCGGTTTTCTCGGCATCCAGTTCGGCTTCGCGCTGCAAAACGCCAACGTCAGCCGCATCCTGCAAACCCTCGGCGCGAAGGTCGACCAGATTCCGATCCTGTGGATCGCCGCGCCGCTGACCGGCCTGCTGGTGCAGCCGATCATCGGCCACTACTCCGATCGTACGTGGACACGGCTGGGCCGGCGCCGGCCGTATTTCCTAGTGGGCGCGTTGCTCAGCACGCTGGCGCTGCTGGTGATGCCCAACGCACCGCTGCTGTGGGTGGCGGCGATCACGCTGTGGATGATGGACGCTTCGTTCAACGTGTCGATGGAGCCGTTTCGCGCCTTCGTCGCCGACCAGTTGCCGGTGGGCCAGCGTGCCGCGGGCTATGCCATGCAGACGTTTTTCATCGGCGTCGGCGCGGTGGTGGCCTCGATCCTGCCCTGGCTGCTGGCGCAACTCGGTTTCGACAACACCGCCGCGCGCGGCATGGTGCCGGAGACCGTGCGCTATTCGTTTTATGCCGGCGCGGCGGTGCTGCTGCTGTCGATGCTGTGGACGGTGGCCAACTCGCGCGAGTATCCACCGCAGCGCCTGGCCGCATTCGCGGACAGCACACCGCTGACTGAAACCCCGATCGACGCGCGCAAGGCGCGGCGCAGCGGCGCGCTGTGGGCGCTGGCCGGCGTGGCCCTGGCCGTGCTCATCCATGTGTTCGCGCTGAAGCCCGAGGTCTACCTGCTGGCGGCCGGACTGCTGGCCTACGGTGTGGCGCTGTTGTGGCTGGCGTGGCACCACGGCGCGCGCGGCGGCGCGCAGGCTACCCACGGCGCGGCGGCGCAGATCCTGGGCGATCTGTACACCATGCCCGAAGCGATGCGGCGTCTGGCCTGGGTGCAGTTTTTTTCGTGGTTCGCGCTGTTCGCGATGTGGATCTACACCACGCCGGCGGTGACCGCGGTGCAGTTTCACAGCAGCGTGCCGACCTCCGCCGCCTACAACGCCGGCGCCAACTGGGTGGGTATCCTGTTCGGCGCCTACAACGGCGTCGCGGCGCTGGCGGCGGTGCTCATCCCGTTCATGGCGCGCGTGCTGGGCCTGCGCCGCACCCACCTGATCAATCTGTGGCTGGGCGCGGCCGGATTGCTGTCGATCACGCTGATCGGCAATCCGCACTGGCTGCTGCTGTCGATGGTCGGCGTGGGCATCGCCTGGGCCTCGATCCTGGCCTTGCCCTATGCGCTGCTGTCCGATCATGTGCCCGCGCAGAAAATGGGCGTGTACATGGGCATCTTCAATTTCTTCATCGTCATTCCGCAACTGCTGGCGGCCAGCGTGCTGGGCCTGCTGCTGAAGACGTTCTTCGGCGATCAGCCGATGGGCGCGCTGGTGCTGGGCGCGCTCAGCCTGTTCATCGCCGGGCTGGCGGTGCTGCGCGTGCAGGAGCCTGCGCGTGCCGTGCTGCGATCCGCGGCGGCAAGCCGTGCCTGATCAGCTGCGCGCCTGACGCCGTGCGCGCCGCGCGCCCGCGGGCAGCGGTGTCACCGTGGCCGGCGTGCGCGCCGGCTGCTGGGCGGCGCCGCAGGACTGGCGCACCATCAGTCGCGGCGGCAGCTTGATCGATTGCACGTCTTCTTCGCGCACCATGCGCAGCAGCGTATCCACCAGCAACTCGCCGGCGTGGCGCGTGTCCTGCTGCACCGTGGTCAGCGGCGGGTGCGTGGACTGCGCCATGGGGATGTCGTCGTAGCCGACCACGGCCACGTCCTCGGGCACGCGCAGGCCGCGCGCGAACAGCGCGCGCATGGCGCCGATGGCGATCAGGTCGCTGGCGGCGAACAGCGCGTCGCAGCGCGCGCCGCGTTCCAGCACCAGGCTGGCTGCCTCGTAGCCGGCACCCTCGGTGGAGATGGCGTCGGCTTGCAGCAGCGGGTCGGGCGTCAAACCGGCTTCGCGCAGTGCGGCCGCGTAGCCTTGGTGGCGCTCCAGAAACTCGGGCGCATGCAATGAGGCATGGCCGAGGAAGCCGATGCGCCGGCGCCCCTGCGCCAGCAGGTGCCGCGTCGCCGCCAGCCCGCCGGCGTGGTTGTCGCCGCCGATCGACAGCCCCGGCTGGTCGGCCAGCACCGCGCCCCAGCGCACGAAGTGCGTGCCTTGCGCGACCAGCGCTTCGAGCCGGCTGCGGTAGTCGAGATAATCGCCGTAGCCGAGCAGGATCAGGCCGTCGGCCTTGTGGCAATCCTCGTAATCGGCGTGCCAGTCGCGCGAGAGTTGCTGGAACGAGATCAGCAGGTCGTAGCCGCGTTGCGCGCAAGCGCGCGTGATCGAGCCCAGCATCGACAGAAAAAACGGATTGATGTTGGACTCATCGATGGTGGGATCCTCGAACAGCAGCAGCGCCAGCGTGCCCGATTGCTGCGTGCGCAGGTTCGAGGCGTTCTTGTCCACCGTGTAGTTGAGCTGTCGCGCCACTTGCAGGATGCGCTCGCGCGTCGCTCGATTCACCGAGGCATGGCCGCGCAGCGCGCGCGACACGGTGGCTTGCGACACACCGGCCAGATGCGCGATGTCCAGCGAATTGGGTTTGCCCTTGATCTGCATGCTCGCTGCCCCGCGCCGTTGCTCGCGCCGAGTCTAGGTCGCGCGGCGCAGCGAATCAGCTTGTGCTGCAACATGGCCGCACGCGGCAAGATGTTGATCCGCAAACCCAAGGCGATGGCTATGAAAGTCGAGATTGAAAACGCTTACATCCATGCGCCGATGCGCGGCGGCTATCGCGTGCTGGTCGATCGGCTGTGGCCGCGTGGACGCAGCAAGGCTCGGCTCGCGCTCGACGCCTGGGCGCGCGATCTGGCGCCAAGCACGCCGTTGCGCCAGTGGTTTGCCCACGATCCGGCGCGCTGGGATGAATTTCGCGCGCGCTACCGCGCCGAGCTGCGCGCTCCCGGGCAGACCGCGCGCCTGCGCGCGCTGCTCGGCGCTGCGGGCGATGGCCCCTTGCGCCTGATTCATGCCGCGCACGATGCTGAGCACAATCACGCCCTGGTGCTGTGCACGCGCCTGCGCCGGCTGGCGGCTGCGGCGCGGCGCGCCGATCGCGGATAATTCGCAGCTGGTACGCGCGGATGTCCGCCTTGAAGAAGTCCGATTTTCACTACGAGTTGCCCGCTGAGCTGATCGCGCAGGCGCCACTGCCCGAGCGCAGCGCCAGCCGCATGCTGATCGTCGATGCCGCGGACGCGGCGTGGCGCGACGCGCGGATCTGCGACCTGCCGGAGCAACTGCGTGCCGGCGACCTGCTGGTGTTCAACGACACGCGCGTGCTGCCGGCGCGACTGCATGCGCGCAAGCAGACCGGTGGCGTCGCCGAGATCCTGATCGAACGCATCAGCGGTAGCCACGAGGTGCGCGCGCAACTGGGCGTCAGCAAGAAGCCGCGCGAAGGCGCGGTATTGACGCTGGCCGACGGCAGCGCGGTGCGCGTGCTGGGCCGCGAAGGTGCGTTCTTTCACCTGCGCTTCGAGGTCGACGAGCCGCTGGAGAATCTGCTGCAGCGCCTCGGCCAGATGCCGCTGCCACCGTACATCACGCGCGCGCCCGATGCCGCCGACGCCGAGCGCTATCAGACCGTGTATGCCCGTCATGCGGGCGCGGTGGCCGCGCCCACCGCCGGACTGCACTTCGACGCGCCGCTGCTGCAGGCGCTGCGCGCGCGAGGCGTGCAGACTGGCTTCGTCACCTTGCATGTCGGCGCGGGCACCTTCCAGCCGCTGCGCAGCGAGCAGGTCGAGGATCACCACATGCACAGCGAGTGGATCAATGTCGGTGCGGCGCTGGTCGAGCAGATCCGGCGCACCCGCGAAGCCGGCGGGCGCGTGCTGGCGGTGGGCACCACGGTGGTGCGCGCGCTGGAAAGCGCCGCGCCCGGCGGCGCGCTGGCGCCTTACGCCGGCGAGACCAGCATCTTCATCCTGCCCGGCTATCGCTTCACCCAGATCGATGGTCTGCTGACCAACTTCCACCTGCCAGAATCGACGCTGCTGATGCTGGTGTCGGCGTTGGCGGGGCGCGAGCTGATGCTGGCTGCTTATCGCCACGCGGTGGACGCGCGCTACCGCTTTTTCTCGTACGGCGATGCCATGCTGATCTGGCCGCGCGCTGCGGGCTGAGAGGCCGTGAAGTTTTCAACCTCTCGGCCCGGCCATGGATGGCCGGGCGCGAAGCGGTCACGCAAGCGGCTGCTTCGCGCAGGCGCGTACGGACCTGTGCCGGACGCGCCGATGAGAAATTCCGCACGACGCGGAATTTTTCACAGACTCTGAGCGCGGCGCTTCAGTGCGGCAGGGCGTCCAGCTCACTGGCGCTGAAGCCGGCGGCGCGACGCGCGGCGAGGTTGTATGGGCCATGCAGGCCGCCGGGCAGGTATTCGTCCAGCAGCGCGCGGAAGGTGACATCCGGCGCCACGCCCTCGCGCACGCAGCACCAGCGGAACTAGCGCGTGCCGGCGGCGACATGCGCCACTTCCTCGCGCAGGATCAGCTCGAGGATCGCCACGGTGGCGTGATCGCCCGCCGCGCGCAGGCGCTCGATCATGCCCGGGGTCACGTCCAGTCCACGCGCTTCGAGTACACGCGGAACCAGCGCCATGCGCGCCAGCACGCTGTGCCGCGTGCGCTGCGCCATGCGCCACAGGCCATCGTGCGCGGGCAGGTCACCGTAGGTCATGCCCAGCTCGTCGAGGCGCGTATTCAACAGGGTGAAGTGCCGCGCCTCGTCGGCGGCGCAGGCGCACCAGTCGCGATAAAAATCCGCGGGCATGTGACGAAAACGCGCGACCGCATCCCAGGCCAGATTGATCGCGTTGAACTCGATGTGCGCCACCGCGTGCACCAGTGCCGTGCGTCCGGCCGCGCTGCCCAGCCCGCGCTTGCGCAACGCGCGCGCATCGACCAGCTCAGGCCGCTGCGGCCGGCCGGGGATGTCGGTGGGCTCGGCGCGCGCGGCATCGTCGCGCACATCCAGCTCGCCGCGCGCGCACGCCGCCGCGACATCACGCGTCAAGCGCGCTTTCTGTACCGGGTCGGTGCAGTCCAGGCATTGCTGCGCGGCGGTGAACAGGGATGCCATGGGGAAATGATAGTTCGCGAGTGGGGATTGGATGCTTGCGTGGCTCAGGCAGCCCCACCCGGGACGCGTCATACCGGCGCAGAGCCTGCCCCGCGCAGGCGGGGGCGGGAATCGCTCAGCAACAGCAGAGCTGGTCATCCCGCGCAGCGCATGGCAGCGCGGCTGGATCCCCGGCTCGCGCTGCGCGCGCCCGTGGATGACGGGGAAAATCGATCGTGCCATGCCCGACGGCATTGCCCGGAAGTCAGCGATCAAGGGAACAGGTTTCAGTCGAGGGCGGTTTGAAATGTTCTGGACCATGACAAGCTCGTCGTCCCCGCGCAGGCGTGGACCCCGTGGCTCGACGCTCCACCGTGCATGACCGATGGCGCTTGCCACGCGCCGCGCGGCGGCCTAGCGTTGCCGGCTATTCGCCGCAGGAGAAATCCCATGTCGTTGCGCAGTCTTGCCTTGGGTCTGGTGCTGATGAGCACCAGCATGCCCGTGATCGCCGCGCCCGACGACGACACCCACCCCATGGACGTGCGCGACATGGTGGCCATGGATCGCGTCGGCGATCCTCGGCTCGGTGCCGATCCGCGCTGGCTGCTGTTCGACGTGCGCAGCATCGACCTCGCCGCCAACAAGGGCGTGTCCGGCGTGTGGGTGCTCGACCTCGAGGCACAGGATGCCGCGCCGCAGCGACTGACCGAGGGCAGCCAGCCGCGTTGGTCGGCCGATGGCAAGAGCATCTTCTATCTGGCCAAGGCCGGCGAGCGCATGCAGGTGTTCCGCATCGCGCCCGGCGGCGGCGCGGCCACGCAGGTCACGGATCTGCAGCTGGACGTGGACGGTTTTCGCGTCTCGCCCGATGGCACGCATCTGGCCATCGCGCTGGGCGTGTTCCCGGACTGCAACGGCGACATCGCCTGCACGCGCGCAAAACTCAACGTGCGCGAAGCCGACAAGGCCAGCGGCCGCGTCTACGACAGGCTGTTCGTGCGTCACTGGGATACCTGGGCCGATGGTCGCCGCAATCAATTGTTCCTGCTCGCGCTGGGCGCCGACGGCAAGGCAGCCGGCACGCCAACACTGCTGACCCGTGGCATCGACGGCGACGTGCCCTCCAAACCCTTCGGCGACGACAGCGAGTACGTGTTCTCGCCGGACGGCAAGACGCTGTACTTCAACGCGCGCATCGCGCGTCACGACGAACCTTGGAGCACCAACTTCGACATCTACCGCGTGGCTATCGAGGGCGATGCCGCGCCGGAAAACCTCACCCCCGGCAACCCCGCCTGGGACGGCTACCCGCTGGTGTCCCCGGACGGCCGCACGCTGTACTACCTGGCGATGAAGCGCCCCGGCTTCGAGGCCGACCGCTTCGCCATCATGGCGCTGGACCTAGACAGCGGAAAACGCCACGAGGTCGCGCCCCAGTGGGATCGCTCGGCGAGCGCGCTCGCGATCAGCGCCGACGGCGGCACGCTGTACACCACCGCCGACGAAGCCGGTCAGCATCCGCTGTTCGCCGTGCGCGTGAGCGATGGCAAGGTCACGCGCCTCAGCGGCGAGGGCACCGTGCACGGCTTCGCGCTGGACGGCCGGGGCGGCATCATCGCCAACTGGCAGGACTTCACCCATCCCGCGGGTCTGTACCGCCTCGGTCCCGGCGAATCGCGCGTGGCGCTCACCCGCTTCAACGACGCGCGCCTCGCCGCGTTGCGCTTCGGCAAGGCCGAGTTCTTCACCTTCAAGGGCTGGAACGGCGAGCCGGTGCAGGGCTACGTGATGACGCCGGTCGATCATGCGCCGGGCAGGAAGTACCCGGTGGCCTTCCTCATCCACGGCGGCCCGCAGGGCGCGTGGACCAACGAGTTCCACTACCGCTGGAACCCGCAGACCTACGCCGCCGCCGGCTTCGCCGTGGTGGCGGTGAATTTCCACGGCTCCACCGGCTACGGCCAAGCCTTCACCGACGCCATCTCCGGCGACTGGGGCGGCAAGCCGCTCACCGACCTCAAGCTGGGCTGGGCCGCGGCGCTGAAGAACTATCCCTTCCTCGACGCCAAGCGCGCCTGCGCGCTGGGCGCCAGCTATGGCGGCTACATGGTGTACTGGATGGCCGGCAAGTGGAACACGCCGTGGAAGTGTTTCGTCGATCACGATGGTGTGTTCGACAGCCGCAGCATGTACTACAGCACCGAGGAACTCTGGTTCGACGAGTGGGAACACCGCGGCCCCGAGTACGAGCACCCGCAGAATTACGAGAAGTTCAACCCGCTGCGCCACGTCAAGGACTGGCGCGTGCCGATGCTGGTGATCCACGGCGGCCTCGACTTCCGCATCCCCGACACCCAGGGACTGGCCGCGTTCACCGCGCTGCAGCGGCGTGGCATCCCCAGCGAGTTCCTGTATTTCCCCGACGAAAACCACTGGGTGGTCAAACCCGCCAACAGCATCCTCTGGCACGACACCGTGCTGAACTGGATGAAGCGCTGGACGGCGGAGGAGTAGCGCGGGCACACGGAGTGACGCTCGCTCAAAGGCGGCTGTCCGCCCATTCCAGTCATGCAAAAGTGAAACTTGCTCTGGTTGCGGATTGCGATGCCTGTTTGTGTACGGTATATTTCCGTACATAAGGAGACGTGCCATGACCGCCGCTGCCCGACTCGACCTGCGCTTGAACCCGACCGACAAGGATCGCATTGCTCGTGCGGCTGTTCTGCGTGGCGTGCTGCTGTCTGCTTTCGTGCGCGATGCTGCTTTGCGTGAAGCTGAAAGCGTGATGGCGGCGGCGCTTACCGTCACGCTGTCCCCGGCTGAATCGCGGCGCTTTCTTGCCGCGCTGGACAAGCCGTTCAAGCCCAATAACAAGCTCAAGAAGGCTATGGAGCGCGGTCTCGATTGGCGTTGACCCATGCTGATTGTCCAGCGCCTGGATGGAGCGTTTCATGACCGCGAAGCCTTCGACTGTGGCGAGCCGTCGCTGAACCAATATTTGCGTGCGCTTGCCACCCAGCATCGTCGTGCCGGCGTTGCCACCACGCACGTGCTGGTCGATGCCACGATGCCACCACGTATCCTCGGCTATTACTCGCTGGCCGCCGCACAGATGTCGCTGGTCGGAATGTCGGCAGCCGATCAGCGCCGGCTGCCGCGGTATCCGGTGCCGGTGGCTCGGCTTGCCCGTCTTGCCGTGACATTGCAGGAGCAAGGCCATGGTTTGGGCGAGGCGCTGCTGCAGGATGCCGTGAAGCGCTGCCTTGCGCTGCGCAGTGAACTCGGCATCCACGCGCTGTTGGTGGACGCTCTGCACGAGCGTGCGGCGGCGTTTTACCGCCAATATGGCTTTCGCGAAACCGCGGAACACGCCCTGACGTTGTACCTGCCACTAGGCAGGGGTTGAGAGGAGTTTTCTTGAATGCGGTAGAATTCGCGGAATTGCTGTCGGCCCGAAGCAGACGTTTCATGCTGAAATGCGACACCTGCTGGTCAACATGGCTCAACGCCCGCGGCAGGTTCAGCAGCGGCATCACGCGCAATCAAAGGTAGTGCAAGCGCCTAGCCGTCCAGTTCGGCCCAGTGCGCGTAGGCAGTGTCCAGTTCGGCTTGCAGCACGGCCAGCGCCGTGTTGGATTGCACGATCGCGCTGCTTGCTTGCTGGAAGAATGCCGGTTCATTCATCGCTGCCATCTGGCTGGCGATCTCGCTTTCCAGTTGTTCGATGCGCCCGGGCAACTGCTCCAGCTTGCGTTGGTCCTTGAAGCTGAGCTTGCGCTTTACTCTCGCCGGCGGGGTATCGACTTTCCCGGCGGGCTTGCCTGCACTTGGCGTGGCGCGTTGGGTGGCCGGGCGCTGGCGCAGCCAGTCGGTGTAACCGCCGACGTATTCACCGATCCGGCCCTGGCCTTCCAGCACCAGTGTGCTTGAGACGACGTTGTCGAGGAAAGCGCGGTCATGCGACACCAGCAGCAAGGTGCCCTTGTATTCAAGCAGCAACTCTTCCAGCAGTTCCAGCGTTTCCACATCGAGGTCGTTGGTCGGTTCGTCCATCACCAACAGGTTGGACGGTTGCGCGAACAACTTGGCCAACAGGAGGCGATTGCGCTCGCCGCCCGACAGGCGGGAGATGGGCGCACGCGCGCGGTCCGGCGAAAACAGGAAATCCTGCAGGTAGCCGATGATGTGCTTGCGCTGACCATTCAGCTCGATGAACTCGTGACCGCCAGCAACGTTGTCGATTGCATTGAGTGAGTCGTCCAGTTGCAGACGGTGCTGGTCGAAGTACGCGATCTGCGTTCCGGTGCCGAGATGGACGGTGCCATGTTGCGGAACCAACTCACCCAGCATGATTTTCAGCAGGGTGCTTTTGCCGGCGCCGTTCGGGCCGATGATGCCGATACGGTCGCCGCGCATCACCGCGGTGCTCAGGTCGTCGATCAGCACGCGGCCGTCGAAGCCATGGCTGACGTGCTTGAGGTCGATGACCTTCTTGCCTGAAGCGTGCGTGTGTCCCAGCGCCATCTTCACGTTGCCGGCAACGTCGCGTCGTTTCGACCGCTCGTTGCGCAGCGCCTGCAATGCGCGCACCCGGCCTTCATTTCGCGTGCGTCGCGCCTTGATGCCCTGGCGAATCCATACCTCTTCCCGCGCCAGCTTCTTGTCGAAGAGCGCATTGGCCTGGTTTTCCGCGTGCAGACGTTCCTCACGACGACGCAGGTAATTGTCGTAGTCGCCGGGCCAGTCGGTCACCATGCCGCGATCGATTTCGACAATGCGTGTGGCCAAGGCGCGCAGAAAAGTGCGGTCGTGCGAGATGAAGATGATGCTGCCTGCAAACTGCTTGAGGAAGGTTTGCAGCCAACTGATGGCCTCGATATCCAGATGGTTGGTGGGTTCGTCCAGCAGCAGGATGTCTGGCTTGCGGACCAGTGCTTGCGCCAGGAACGCGCGTCGTTTCATGCCGCCGGACAGCGCGGAAAATTCCATTTCACCGGGAAGTTCCAACTGGGTCAGTACGTCTTCAACGCGGCGATTCAGATCCCAGCCGTGCTGCGCTTCGATCTTCGCCTGGGCATCGCCCAGCGCGTCGAGGTCGCCGATGGCCAGCAGGTGTTGGTAGCGTGCCAGCAACCGGCCGAGGTCGCCTAACCCCTCCGCCACCACGTCGAACACGCTGCCAGCGGTGTCTTGCGGCACCTCTTGTGGCAGGCGCGCCATGACGATCCCGCTTTGCGCGCGCACCTCGCCGTCGTCGGCGCGCAGCTCGCCGCTGACCAGCTTCAGGAGGGTGGATTTGCCTTCGCCGTTGCGCCCGACGACACATACCCGTTCGTTCGCTTCGATGGATAAATCGACACGTTCGAGCAGGAGTGGGCCGCCGATGCTGAAGTCGACACGGTGCAATTGGACAAGGGACATCCGCTCATTGTAATGGCAGGTCCGCTGCAGGCTCTCCGGCTGGCGTCGTAACTAGCCGATCATGGCGTCGACAATCCAGGATCATTGCCCGGCCAAGAGCGCATGCCTGAGAACCTTGTGCAGGCGCATATCGCGAAAGGCCCTCTTGGTCCGCGTGCTCGCGGACGGATGCAACGGGCTGATCGGCAAGAAGTGCGGATTCTGTCCAGGTTGGCCTGATGTGCTCTTCGATGGTCGGCTTGATGTGGCGTGCAACGGGTGCTTTGAGCAGTAAGCCGTCATCGGAGCCAGTTGTCGGCATTGGCGGCAACCGGTCCTGACCGGACGTTGGTGACTGTCCAACTCAGCTCGAACTGCCTTCACGAAACGCGGGACGGTTCAAGGTCATGCGGCAAGCTCCGAATAAGTCACTTCACTTCGACAGCGGCGGCGTGGGAGGTTTCGCAAACTGCTCATCATAGGTAAGCGGCCACCTGATTGGCTGCAACAACTGGCAATGCGGAGGCAAGCTGCGCCCGTCGCTTGCCGCGCGTCTCACGGCACGACCACAAACTTTCCGTACATGCCAGTTTTCGCATGACCAGGCATTTGGCAAAAATAATAATAATAACCAGGTTTTTGCGGCGCATTGAATGTGGTCGTGTCAACGAAGTATTCAGATTTCTTGACAGATCGCAACGTGCGCGGCATTGTCATAGGTATTTCAGCGATCTGACCGGTCACAGGTACAGGTACAATTACTTTGTAGGGTGGCTTGGCGTGGCCAACGACCACCCCATGAATCATGCTTGCACCGTAATCCATGTTCAAAAGCGTCAATGTAATTCTTGCCCCAGCCGATACCTCGACTTCCGGATCGACAAGCTTATGAATTTCAAACGTCTGATCGGGTGACCCGGGTTCAACGGCGACCATCACAATGCGAATGTTATGCCCCATGAACTTGATGGTTTGGTGCTTTCTGCGGCCTATGCGGGTACCAGCTGAATTACTGTATTTAATCAGCGGTCGAGCCGTCTGATACGCAATCGGCTTGCCTGGCTTTGGAAGATGTTTCGGCATCGCTCCCATTTGCATGCTACCCGGGCCACCTGTGCCCACGGCAAAAACCAGTCCAGGCGCCAACCCGGCTATCACGCCCAGTGCGGCTATAGCAGTGACTATACGCATAACAGAGCGGTTCCAAAAGAAAGGTATTAAAACAACGCAGAGCTGCACAAACGGGACAAGTGACTGTTTGAGGTCGAAACATGTCCGTTACAGGCAATGAACCAGCACGGGCGAACTCCACTGCATGACGATGCGACCGGCATTGACGGTACATCCGCATTTTCGAGGGCGCAATATCATCAACCGCGCCATCGAGTCGCCCCAATCCAACCCTGCGCCTCAACGCCCACGCGCATCCGGCACCAGCAGCAGCGTGTGCTGTGCGTGTCCGGGCAGCAGCGGTGTCGGTCGACCCTTGGCCCACGCTTGCCAGCCGGCGTCGTAGTAGGGCGACGAGGGGTTGTCGCTCTGGCCGCCGGGCATGTGCAGGTAACTTTCGGCCAGATGCCTGGGCATGATGCCAAATTGCAGAGCCGCTGGTCACCGGATTTCGGCCTCGACGCAGGCATCGACGACCGGCGCCCGATCTGTTCGTTGGCGGATCAGGTCGACTCCCGTACTGGATCTTCCTGCCCCCATGGCCATGGCACATCCATACTGAAATACACACCCAGGCTCACGGCGGCGGCGACCACCAGACTTGGCCATGCAATTCCGATCGGAAGCGCCAGGACGCTTCCAGTCAGCAGATGCGGCTCAAGGCCCTGCATCAGCGTGCCGGTCAGCAGAACCGTCATCACGCCCAGTACGACGATCAAGTTGGGCAACGCCCAGCGCCAGGGTGACTCGGCGCGCTGGATGAGCAGGCGCACCATCACACGCGCCGTGAATCCGTCGTCATCAATGGGCTGCTGGCGCTCGGCATCGGCACGCAGCAGCGCCTCGATCGATTCGAATCCGCGGAGGTTTGTCGTGTCAGGCACGGAGGGGTTGTTCGTAAGGTGCATCGGAGACTCTCTTGTTCATGGACTCGCCCAAGTGATCGCGCAGCTTGCCCAGGGCTCTGTGGAGATGGGATTTCACCGTGCCCAGCGGACAGTTGAGGACGGTTGCCGCTTCCGCATGACTCAATCCAAGGTAGTAGCACTGCAGGATCGCGGCGCGCTCCGCCGGGCTCAAAATCAGCAGCGCGCGCTGGACTTCACCGTGTGCCACCCCATCCATGCTGGGCATGGAAGATGTGTCCTGGTTCTCGCTTTCGTCAAGGTTGGCGGCATGGGCCTCGGCCGCGCCTTTGGCACTGCGCACATGCATCAGATACGTGTTGTAGGCAATGCGATACAGCCAGGTGCCGAAGCCGGCCTCGCCGCGGAACCGAGGCAGGCTCTGCCAAGTACGCAGAAAGGTCTCCTGGGCCAGGTCATCGGCGAGCGCGCACTGGCCGCCGCTGAGGCGGCGTAACAGTGCGCGCACTGGACCCTGGTGGGCGCGCACCAATTCGGCAAAGGCGTTTCGATCACCTTGGCGCGCCAGATCGATCCGGCGCGCCTCGTCCGTGGTGGCCATGAGTACGTCGGATTCGTGCGCTTCAGGATGGAGTGGTTGTCGTATCAGGCGTGATTGTCGCTTTGGACTTGCGCCCCTCGATCACGGCGGCGAGGAGCAGCGCAAGACCGATCACCAGTGGAATCAGGCCGGCAGCCACCAGCGAGGTTTCGCCAAGGATCCATCCATAGAGCATCACCCCGATACCGGCCGCGGAGACGACAAGGCCGCCACGCAGCGGGGACTTGCCCGTACGGCGCCCGTTGAACAAGTCCGAATGGAAGAGCTCGGGCGGGATCGGCTGG
Source organism: Metallibacterium scheffleri (assembly GCF_002077135.1). Taxonomy (NCBI): domain Bacteria; kingdom Pseudomonadati; phylum Pseudomonadota; class Gammaproteobacteria; order Lysobacterales; family Rhodanobacteraceae; genus Metallibacterium; species Metallibacterium scheffleri. The sequence continues at coordinate 364,108 of NZ_LDOS01000002.1, forward strand.
CCAGTCTCGGCCAGTTTCATCAGCAGCTCTTGCTGCAACCGGGCGCGTCGGCTGGCATACATGATGCCGCCGATGATGGCGACGATCGGAATGCCAAATACGAAAATGATTCCGAAAATCGGAACCAGCATAGCGGTTGAGGCGGTGCTCCACATGGCAGGTCTCCAGGTGAGTGGTACTACTTAGATGCCGTTGCGGGCATTCTGGATGCAGGAAATTTTCGAAACATGCGCACGTGCATCTCACCTTCGCCGCGGAGCCGGCACCAGCAGCAGCGTGTGCTGCGCCGGTCCGGGCCGCAGCGGCGTGGCTTGACCCTTGGCCCAGGCTTGCCAGCCGGCGTCGTAGTAGGGCGACAAGGGGTTGTCGCTCTGGCCGCCGGGCATGTGCAGGTAACTTTCGGCCAGGTGCCCGGGCATGATGCCGAAGCGTTCCGAGGCACCGAAGGCGGGGGCTTGCACGCGTGGCATGTTGCTGTCGCCGGGCAGTTGCGTGCGCGGCTGATCGATCAACCAGCGCAGCGGCACGGGCAGCGCCGCGGACAGCGGGTGATCGATGCGCGTGGTGTTGCGCCGGCCCCAGGTTTGCGCGGCGATGCCGCCGGGTGCCTTGGCGAAATCATCAGCAACCTGCTGCGCGCAGTCGGCGAGCAGCGCGTCCCAGCTCGGATAGCGGCGATCGAGCAGCCACGGCGGGCGTTGTGTCACCAGTGTCCACACCGCGTATTCGCGGGTGTCGCCGCCGGGCCAGACGAAGTGCGGGTAACGCGCCTTGACGCGCGCCACGAAGGGCGCCAGCACGGCTTCGATGACCTTCTCGCGGAAGGCGCGCGCGGCGTGGTAGGCCACGCTGTCGATGCCGGCGCGGCCGCTCCAGGTCTGCGTGGCGGCGGCCAGCGCGCGCAGTCGCGGTGGCTGCGGATTCTGCGTGAGCGTGTCGCGCAGCAGGCCGTACCAGTGCTGCATGAACACGGCGCGGTCGTCGAGCTGGATGTCGAGCATGTCCTGCGGGCTGAAGCGCTGGCGCGCGTTCAAGTCATCGCGCAGTTGCTGCGCGCGCGCGCCGAGGTCGTAGCCGCCGTTGCCTTCCAGCGCCAGCGCGGCGCCGCCGAGCACGCGATTGTTGGCGGTCCACAGGCGGCCATCGGGCGGATCGACGATGCGCGGATAGTCGGCCGGCGCCAGCCAGCCCGTCCAGCCCACGCCAGGCTGCGAGAAATCGGCGGGCAGGTTCGCATCAAAACCCCGCCGCAGCGGGATCGCGTCGCCGGCGAGGGTCCAGCCGATGTGGCCCTGCGCGTCGCCGACGATGAAGTTCTGCGGCGGGATGCCCAGGGTCGGCGCGATCGCCAGCGCCTGATCGACGCTGGTCGCGGTCTCAAGGTGCAGCAGATCGAGATTGACCGCGCGCGGATGCAGCGCGATCCAGTCCATGGCCAGCGGCGTGCCGTGCGGGCCATGCGCCATGATCGGTCCCCAGATCGTGTCGCGCACGATCAGTGGCACCGGCTTGGCGCCGGCCACCTCGATCACCTCGTGATGCACGCGCAGCGTGGCCCAGCCGCCGGGCACGCGGTAGCGCGCGGGATCGGCGGGATCGCGCCGCACGCGCACCCAGTCGCGCCACTTGCCGTAGCTGTCGGTGAAGCCCCAGGCGATATGGCCATTGGTGCCGGCCACCAGCAGCGGCGCGCCGGGCAGGGTGACGCCGTCGAGCGTGATTTCGCGCGCGCGATCGGCGGGGTCGGGATAGCGCAATTCGGCGCGATACCAGATGTTGGGCACGCCCAGGCCGAGGTGCATGTCGTTGGCGACGATGGCCGCGCCGCTGGCGGTGAGCTGGCCGCTCACGGCGAAACTGTTGCTGCCGATCACCGCGTGCTCATGCAAGGCCGTGGCCAGCGCCGCGGCTTGCAGCGCGGGCGCCGGCGGCGCGCTGCGCAGATCGAACACGCTGGCGTCGGGCAAGGGCACCGGCGTCGACGGCATGCCTTGCAGCGGGGCTTCCCAGCGCGGGTCAGGCGCGGTCAGGAACGCGACCAGTGGCTCCGGCAGCACCACTTGCAGGCGTGCGCGCTGCACGGCATTGAAGCGCGGCGTGGTCAGGTCCAGGTACATGGCATCGACGACGAGGATGCTGTCCGCCGGCGTCCACGGTCGCGGTTTCTTGCGCAGCAACAGGTATTCCCAGGGACGCACGTCCAGCGCGTCGAGTCCGGCGTTGACGCCGCGCGCGTAGGCATCGAGCAGGCCGCGCTGGTCCGCCGGCAGTTGCGCGACGATGCGCTGCGCCAGCGCGCGGAAGCGGTACGCACGGTTGGCGCGATCGAGCTTCAGCGCCGCCGGCCCGACCAGCGCGGACAGCTCGCCAGCGGCGGCGCGGCGCATCAGGTCCATCTCGAAAAAGCGTTCCTGACCGTGCACGAAGCCCAGCGCATAGGCGAGGTCGATGCGGTTGCGCGCGCTGATGCGCGCGACTCCCAGCGCATCGCGTTGCACTTGCACCGGCGCGGCCAGGCCGGGCAGCACTTGGTGCCCATCCAGGCGTGGGCGGCTGCCGGCCAGCAGCAGCCACGCCGCGGCGAACGCCAGCAACAGCAGCGCCAGCAGTGCGGTGGCGCTCCAGCCCAGGCGTCGGCGCCAGCGCGCGCGTGGTGTGGTGTTTGCCGTGGCGTTCATGTGGATGGAGTTCCCGTGCACTGCGCGCAAGTGTGTCATGCGTCTTGTGCCAGCGTGGTTGCGCTGCAGCGATGGAGATTTCACGTGCCAATAGCTTGACCGTTGGCGCGCATCCCGCGCGAACGAGGCTTGTGTGCGTTGCGTGGCAGGTCGTTGTGTTCCATGCCGTTGCCACCGCGCGTTGTCATCCTTAGCATCGCGAAGGATCTCGCTGTGGCGCTTGCGCTGACTCTGGCGCGTGGACGATCGCTCTTGCGCGTGGCATCGCAAGCTTGCCCTGTTCCGTGCGGACGCCGCCGCGCGGGTTACTTTCCTCTTGGGGAAAGTAACCAAAGCCGTCCACGCGACGGCCTGCGCCCCGCTGCGCGGGGTGCCCTGCGCTGCTCACCGGGCGCCTTGTCCGCTTTCGCATCCTGCTTCGCAGCCAAGCCCGGCCCGCGCCATCCCGGCGCGTGCGCGCAGCGCATACGCTGCGCCCGGCGCGAACTCGTCCATCCCTGGGCTCGAACAGGCGCGCCTTGCTCTCGCGCCCGACTGCGCTGCTCGGCGCTGGCCAACGCTGGCAACGGCAACAGCAACGGCCACGGCAACGGCAACAGCAACAGCGCGAGCATGCGCTGGCCTTGGTTCTTGATCTTCATCCCCCTTCGGCAGCAGCGGGACTGCGCGGGACGAGCACGAAGTGTGAGCGCGCGGGGTGAGGCAGCCACGGCTGCCGAACGCCCGCAACACGATGTTGCGGGCCGGACGATCCGGCCCGTGCAGGATGCACGGACCGAGATCGCGCTCACGCGCCGTAGGCCAGGGATGGCCATCGGCGCGCCCCGCACAGGCACGCGGACCCGCGCAGCGGGCGCTGTGGTCGGGGTCGGCTTTCTTTGGTTCCTTTTCTTTGCCGACCCAAAGAAAGGAACCCGCGCGGCGGCAGCCGCACGGAACAAGGGAGCCTTGCCAAGCCCAGCGCAAGAACGGTCGTTCACGTACAACGCATGCCAAGCAGGTGCGAACCCTCACCCGGCGCTGCGCGCCCCCTCTCCCGAGGGGAGAGGGGAGAAGAACAGGCGTTGAGGCGCACCCTCACCAGGCGCTGCGCGCCAACATCTCCCATCGGGAGAGGCAGCGAATCGCCGCCGTTCAGTCCGTCACGGCCTCGATGCGATCCACCCCGCGCAGCCCGCGTGGCAACAGACCGCCGCGGCTGGCGCGCGCGCCGCCGTAGGCAACCAGGTCCGACCACTTCAGGCCGAGCTTGCGCTGGCCGGCATACAGCGTGATGGCGCCGCCTTCGGCCACCACCGCGATGCCGACCACGGTTTCGCCCTCGCTGCCGCGCTTGGCCTTGGGAATCTCGATGAGCTTGAGGCCCTTGCCGCGTTCAAGCTCGGGCAGTTCGGCCACCGAAAACATCAGCAGATGGCCGGCGCTGGTGGCCACGACGATGCGGTCGCGCGCGCTGTCCTGCACGTGCGCTGGTTCCAGCACGCGTGCGCCGTCGTCGAGGTTGATCACTTGCTTGCCGGCCTTGTTGCGCCCGCTGAGTGCCTCGAGCGTGGCGACGAAACCGTAGCCGGCGCTACTGGCCAGCACCAGCTTCTGTTGCGTCTCACCCAGTGTCAGCGCCTGCACCTGCGCGCCGGCGGGCAGGGTGAAGCGTCCGGTCAGTGGCTCGCCGTTGCCGCGTGCCGAGGGCAGGGTGTGCGCAGGCGTGCTGTAGCTGCGTCCGCTGCTGTCGATGAAGATCGCCTGCTGCGTACTGCGTCCGCGCGCGGCGGCGAGAAAACCATCGCCCTCGCGGTAGCCCAGTGCGGCGGCATCCACGTCGTGCCCCTTGGCGGCGCGCACCCAGCCTTTTTCGCTGAGCACCACGGTCACCGGCTCGGCGGTGATCAGCGCGCTCTGCTCCAGCGCCTGCGCGGCCTGGCGCTCGATCAGCGGGCTGCGGCGCGCGTCGCCGTATTTTTCGGCGTCACTGCGCAACTCGTCGCGGATCAGTCCGCGCAGCTTGGCCGGCGACTTCAGCAGTACGTTGATGCGCGCGCGTTCCTGCTCGAGCTGGTCGCGCTCGGCGTTGAGCTTCATCTCCTCCAGCCGCGCCAGTTGCCGCAGGCGCGTTTCCAGGATGTAGTCGGCCTGCACCTCGCTGAGCGCGAAGCGCTGCATCAGCACCGGCTTGGGTTCGTCCTCGCTGCGCACGATGCGGATCACCTCGTCCACATTCAGGAACACCACGCGCAGGGCTTCGAGCAGGTGCAGGCGATGCTCGATCTTGTCCAGGCGGTGGCTCAGGCGCCGCGTGACCGTGTCGATGCGGAAGCGCAGCCACTCGCCGAGGATGGCGCGCAGGTTTTTCACCTGCGGCTTGCCGTCGAGGCCGATCACGTTGAGGTTGACGCGGAAGCTCTTTTCCAGGTCCGTGGTGGCGAACAGGTGCTGCATCAGCTCGTCGGCGTCGACGCGATTCGAGCGCGGCACCAGGACCAGGCGGATGGGTTTCTCGTGGTCGGATTCGTCGCGCAGGTCTTCCAGCAGCGGCAGCTTCTTGGCGCGCATTTGCGCGGCGATCTGTTCGAGGACCTTGGCCGGCGAAACCTGGTAGGGCAGCGCGGTGATGACGATATTGGCGTCCTCGCGCGTGTACACCGCACGCGCGCGCACCGAGCCGTTGCCGCTGGCGTACAGGGCGCGCAGTTCGTGGCGCGGCGTGATGATCTCGGCGGCGGTGGGGAAATCCGGTCCGCGCACGTGCTCGCACAGGTCGTCGAGCGTGGCGTCCGGATCTTCCAGCAGGCGGATGCAGGCGCTGACCACCTCGCGCAGGTTGTGCGGCGGAATATCAGTGGCCATGCCCACGGCGATGCCGGTGGCGCCATTGAGCAGGATGTTCGGCACCCGCGCCGGCAGCCACGAAGGCTCCTGCAGCGTGCCGTCGAAATTGGGCGTCCATTCCACCGTGCCCTGGCCGAGCTCGCCGAGCAGCAGTTCGGCGAAGGGCGTCAGCCGCGATTCGGTGTAGCGCATCGCGGCGAAACTTTTCGGGTCGTCCGGCGAGCCGAAGTTGCCCTGGCCGTTGATCAGCGGGTAGCGGTACGAGAACGGCTGCGCCATCAGCACCATGGCTTCGTAGCAGGCGCTGTCGCCGTGCGGGTGGAACTTGCCGATCACGTCGCCGACGGTGCGCGCCGATTTCTTCGGCTTTGCGGTGGCGTCCAGGCCCAGCTCGCTCATCGCGTAGATGATGCGCCGCTGCACCGGCTTGAGGCCGTCGCCGAGAAAGGGCAGGGCACGATCCAGCACCACGTACATCGAATAATCGAGGTAGGAGCGCTCGGCGAAGTCCTTGAGCGGGATCTGTTCGAAATTGGGCTGCGTGTTCATGCCGGCAACTGCGAGGCCCGACGCGGGCGAGGCCGGCATTATAGGGAGCGGGCACGCCACGCCATGCCGCCGTCTGCACGGAGCGTGCACCGGCGCGGGTTAAACTGGCGCGACGATGAGCGACCTTTTCGAACTCGTGGCACCGTACCAGCCGGCCGGCGACCAGCCCGAGGCCATCCGTCGCCTCAGCGCCGGTTTCGAGGCCGGGCTGGCGCACCAGACCCTGCTCGGCGTGACCGGCTCGGGCAAGACCTACACCATCGCCAGCGTGGTGGCGCTGGTGCAGAAACCCACCCTGGTGATCGCGCACAACAAAACTCTCGCCGCGCAGTTGTACGGCGAGTTCAAGGCATTTTTCCCGCACAACGCGGTCGAGTATTTCGTCAGCTACTACGACTACTACCAGCCCGAGGCCTACGTGCCGTCCTCGGACACGTACATCGAGAAGGACGCCAGCCGCAACGAGCACATCGAGCAGATGCGCCTGTCCGCGACCAAGGCGTTGCTGGAACGCAAGGATGCGCTGATCGTGGCCACGGTGTCGTCGATCTATGGCCTGGGCGATCCGAACGAATACTTCCGCATGGTGCTGCATCTGGTGCGCGGCGATCGCATCGACCAGCGCGAGCTGATCCGGCGTCTCACCGAGATGCAGTACACGCGCAACGAGATGGACCTGCGCCGCGGCAGCTACCGCGTGCGCGGCGAGGTGGTGGACGTGTTTCCGGCCGAGAACGACGCGCACGCGCTGCGCATCGAGCTGTTCGACGGCGAGATCGAAAACCTCGCCGAGTTCGATCCGCTCACCGGCGAAACGCTGCGCCGGCTGCCGCGCTGCACGGTGTTCCCCGGCTCGCACTACGTCAGCACGCGGCGCACCGTGCTGCAGGCCATCGACACCATCAAGGAAGAATTGCGCGAACGCCTCGAACAGCTTTACGCCACGGGGCGGCTGGTCGAGGCGCAGCGCCTGCAGCAGCGCACCCAGTACGACCTGGAGATGCTGGCCGAGGTCGGCTACTGCAACGGCGTGGAGAACTATTCGCGCCATCTCACCGGGCACATGCCCGGCGAGCCGCCACCGTGCCTGTACGACTATCTGCCCGCCGACGCGCTGCTGGTGGTGGACGAATCGCACGTCACCATCCCGCAGCTCGGGGCGATGTACAAGGGCGACCGCTCGCGCAAGGAGACTCTGGTGGAGTTCGGTTTCCGCCTGCCTTCGGCGCTGGACAACCGGCCGCTGAAGTTCGAAGAATGGGAGCGCCGCGCGCCGCGCACCATCTTCGTCTCCGCCACGCCCGCGCGCTACGAGCTGGAGCATTCGCGTGGCGAGGTCGTCGAACTGGTGGTGCGTCCCACCGGGCTGGTCGATCCACTGATCGAGGTGCGCCCGGCGCGTACCCAGATCGACGACCTGCTCGGCGAGATTCGCGCGCGCGTGGCGCTGGGCGACCGCGTGCTGGTGACCACGCTGACCAAGCGCATGGCCGAGAACCTCACCGAATTCCTCGACGAGCACGGCGTGCGCGTGCGCTATCTGCATGCCGACGTGGAAACCGTGGAGCGCGTCGAGATCATCCGCGACCTGCGTCTGGGTGCGTTCGACGTGCTGGTCGGCATCAACCTGCTGCGCGAGGGCCTGGACATGCCCGAGGTGTCGTTGGTGGCGGTGCTGGATGCCGACAAGGAAGGTTTTCTGCGTTCGACCACCGCGCTGATCCAGACCATCGGTCGCGCCGCGCGCAACCTGCGTGGCACCGCGATTCTCTACGGCGATCGCATCACGCCCTCGATGCAGGCGGCGATCGACGAAACCGCGCGCCGCCGCGGCAAGCAGGCCGAGTACAACGCCGCGCACGGCATCACCCCGCGCAGCGTGAGCAGCGCGGTGCGCGACATCATGGAAGGTGCGCGCGACGCGGCGCCGATGCCGGGCCGGCGTGGACGCACGCGTGGCGCCGAGGCACAGGCTGCGCAGCAGTTGCACGCGGTGCGCGAGGCGCTGCCGCCGGCACAGCGTGACAGCGAGATCAAGCGTCTCGAAGCCGCCATGCTGCTGCACGCCGAGAATCTGGAGTTCGAGGAAGCCGCGCAGCTGCGCGATGCGATCGCGCGCCTGCGCCAGGCGCACCCGGCGGCGTAGAGCATCAGTCTTGCGTCGTGGCGGGATGCAGGCGCTGCAATGGCAGATCGTGCAGTGCCCAATCCCATGGAAATCGCGGTCCCGGATCGCGCTTGCGCCACACGCTGAGTTGCGCATTGTCGCTGGCCGGCACGCGCTCGCGGTCGAGATCCTCGTGGCCGGCGATGGCGCGCAGATTCGGCAGGTGCGCATGCAGGTCGAGCAGCAGCGTGCGCAGCGCGTCGATCTGCGCTTCGGAGTACGCCTCGGCCATGTCCTGGTGGCGGCTGTCCAGCCAGTGCGGCCAGCGCCCGCGGTTGATCAGCTCGATGCCGATTGAATGTTCGTTGTGGCCGCGTACGTGGTGCGCCACGCGCGCGTCGGGTACGAAGCCATAGCTGCGCCCGTCGCGGTCGATGTAATAGTGGCCGCTGTTGCCGGCGCCACTGGCATACAGCACGCGCTCGCCATACTCGCGCGCGCTGGCCAGATCGGGCAGCTCGGTACAATGCAGCACGATCAGGTCGATGGCCGTGAGCGCGCGCGGCGCCAGCGCTTCGACATAGTGCAGGGGCCAATGGATCACGTCGCTCATCGTCCCTAGTGTCGCATGCGATGGGGCTCGCGCGGCGCCTGATACCATCGTGTTTTGCCGATGCCGATGGGCCGTGTCGCGATGCGTAGTCGCTGTATTGATGTTGGAGCCTGGACTTGAGCGCGGCGCAAGGGTGCGTGGTGCTTTCGCACGGCATGGACAGCGGCCCGCAGGCGACCAAGGTCAGCGCGCTGGCCGTGGCGGCGGCGGCCTGCGGTTGGCGCAGCGTGCGCATGGACTATCGCGATCTGGATGCACACGGGCTGGCCGCGGCGGTGGCGCCGCGCATCGCGCGGCTGCGTGCCGCCGTGCCGCGCGACGCGCGTTGCGTGCTGGTGGGCTCGAGTTTTGGTGCCTTTGTGTCGGGCCTGGTGGCATGCGATCGCGCGGTGGCAGGTGTCTTCCTGCTGGCTACGCCGCCGCTGATTCCTGGCTACGCGCAGGCTTTCGCCTTGCCCGAAGGCACGCCGGCCTGCCTGGTGCATGGCTGGCGCGATGAGGTGTGCCCGGTCGAGGCGATGTTCAATGTGGCGCGCGCTTATCGCGCCGAGATGCTGCTGCTGGACGATGATCACCGCCTGGGCGCGCATGTCGATATCATCGCCGCGCAGTTCGCGCGATTTCTGGCGCGCATCGCCGCATGAGCACGCTGTTCATCACCTGCGCCAAAGGGCTGGAAGAACTGCTGCGCGATGAGCTGACCCGGCTGGGGCTGGCACAGGCGCGCGCCACGGTGGCTGGCGTGCATCTGGCGGGCGGACTGGAGGCGGCGTATCGCGTTTGCCTATATTCGCGTCTGGCCAGCCGCGTGCTGTTGCCGCTGGCGCAGTTCGCTGCCGAAGATGCGCGCGCCCTGCACGCCGGCGTGCAGGGCATCGACTGGTCCGCGCTGCTGGCACCCGAAGGCAGCCTGACGGTCGACGCCAACCTCAGTCAGAGCACGCTGACACACAGCCAGTTCGCCGCGCAGACGGTCAAGGATGCCATCGTCGATCAATTTCGCGACGCGTATGGCGTGCGTCCCAGCGTGGACCGCGAGCAGCCCGACGTGCGCGTGAATCTGCACCTGCGTCGCGATCAGGCGGCGCTGTCGCTGGACTTGTCCGGCGCACCGCTGCATCAGCGCGGCTGGCGGTTGCAGCAAGGCGCCGCGCCGCTCAAGGAAAACGTTGCCGCAGCCATGCTGCTGCGCGCGCGCTGGCCCGAAACCTATGCCGCCGGCGGCGTGCTTTTCGATCCGATGTGCGGCTCCGGCACGCTGCTGATCGAGGGTGCGTTGATGGCTGCTGGGGTTGCGCCAGGGCTCACGCGCGCGCGCTTCGGCTTCGAGTGTTGGCGCGGCCACGATGCCGCGCTGTGGCAGCACTTGCGCGCGGATGCCGAACAGGCCGCGCGGGTTGGACTGACCGCGCTGCGCCCGGTGTTTCACGGCCGCGATCGCGACCCGGACGCGCTGACCGCCACGCGCGGCAATGCGCAGCGCGCCGGTGTGGCGGGTTTCATCCAGCTCGAGCGTGGCGACGTGGCGCATATGCTGCCGCCGGTCGCGGGCGCCAGCGGCCTGCTGGTCGGCAACCCGCCCTACGGCGAGCGCCTGGGCGAGATGCCCGAGGTACTGGCGCTGTACCGCATGCTGGGCGAGCGCCTGCGCGCCGGCTTCGGCGGCTGGCGCGCGGCGCTGCTGTTCGGCGAGCAGGGTGATGGCCACATGCTGGGCCTCAAGCCGGAGCGCAGTCAGCGCCTGTATAACGGCGCGCTGGCCTGCAACCTGCTGCAGTTCAGCGTGCACGCCGAGCGCGTACAGCGCACGCCAGCGCCGTTGACGGAGCAGGTATCGATGCTGGTCAACCGCCTGCACAAGCGCGAGCAGCATCTGCGCAAACGCCTGCAGCGCGAAGGCATTGACTGCTACCGCCTGTACGATGCCGATCTGCCCGAATACGCCGCGGCGATCGACGTGTACCCCGCGCGCGCGATCGACGGCGACGCCGCTGCCGCCGATCCGGATGCACCGCTGCAGCGCTGGCTGCACGTGCAGGAATATCAGGCGCCCGCCGAAATCGAGCCTGGCCTGGCCGCGCGCCGCCTGCAGGATTTGCTGCACGCCGCCGCGCATGAGCTGGTGGTGCCGCGCGCGCGCATCGCCATGAAAACCCGCGCGCGCGGTCATGGCGGCGCGCGCTACGGTCACCTGGATGCGCGCGCGCACTGGCTGGAGGTACAGGAGGGCGGGCTGTTTTTCCGGGTCAACCTGTTCGATTACCTGGATACAGGCCTGTTCCTCGACCACCGCAACGTGCGCGGGCGGTTGCGGGCATTGGCCGCCGGCCAGCAGGTGTTGAATCTGTTTGCCTACACCGGCACCGGCAGCGTGTATGCGGCTGCAGGCGGCGCACTGGGTACGACCAGCGTGGACTTGTCGGCCACCTATCTCGAATGGGCGACATGGAATCTGCTGCGCAACGGTTTTCGCGGCAGCGCGCACCGACTGGTGCAAGCCGACGCGCGCGCGTTCCTGGCGGCCGATACGCGGCGTTATGGCGTGATTTATGTCGACACCCCGACGTTTTCCAACTCCAAGCGCGCCGATGATTTCGACGTGCAGCGCGATCATGTGGACTTGCTGCGCGCCTGCGCGGCGCATCTGACGCCGGATGGGGTGATCGTGTTTTCCAACAATTTCAGGCGCTTCAAGCTGGATGCCGAAGCACTGGCGACGAGCGGGCTTGGCGTCGAGGACTGGAGCGCGCCGAGCGTGCCGTTTGATTTCGAGCGGCGCAGCAACATCCACGGCTGCTGGTTGCTGCGCGTGCGTTGACACGCAGTGTGCACTGCATCGAAACCGGTTCAGTGATGGCTCAGAGCCGGGGCATGACGATGCGCACACACGGGAGAACGCCATGAACGCATCCTCAAACAACACACGTCGTCCGGGGCTGGTGCTGATCGCGATGTTGCTGCTGCTGGCCGCGCCGCTGGCCATGGCCGGCAACCTCGGTTTCAGCCTTGGCCTGTTCGGACCGGGTTTCGGCATCGGCTATTCGGGCTGCACGCATTGCCGCGGCAATGGCTTCGTCAGCGCCTACGTCAACTCGGGTTGGGGCTGGGGTGGGCGCGGCTATGGGGGCGGCTATTACGAGGGTGGTTACGGTGGCTACTACCCTGCACCGGTTTATTACCAGCCCGCGCCGGTCTACTACCAGCGTGTCTATCGGGAGCCGGTGGTCGAGCGCGTCTACACCACGCGTTATTACTCGTCGGATGATGGTTGGCGCGGCCGGGCATGGCGCGAGGGTGACCGCGGCTACTGGCGCGACGAGGGTGGGCGCGGCTATCGCGGCGAGTGGCGTGGTGGTCGCGATCACGGCTATTGGCGTGATCAGGGCCGGCGCGATGAAGGGCGCGGGGGCCGTGATCACCGCGGCGGTGATCACGGCTACTGGCGCGATCGCAACGGCGACGGCGGACGTCATTGATTCGAGGGCTGCGCGGTACGCCGTGCTGAGTCAGCGCACGCCGCAGCGCGCCACCGGCGCAAAACTGCGACGATGCTCGCGGCAAGGTCCGAGTTGACGCAAGGCGGCCAGGTGCGCGGGCACCGGGTAGCCCTTGTGCACGGCGAATCCGTAACCGGGAAATTCCGCGTCCAGCTGGCGCATGTAGTGGTCGCGGCTGACCTTGGCCAGGATCGAGGCGGCGCTGATCGCCGGTTCCAGTGCATCCCCGCGCACGATCGCGTGCGCCGGGCAGGGCAGATCGCGTGGCAGCCGGTTGCCGTCGATCAGGGCCAGGTCGGCTGCAGGCAGCAGCCCACGCAGCGCGCGCGCCATGCCGGTCAGCGTGGCCTGCAGGATGTTGAGACGGTCGATCTCCGCGGCCTCGACACGCTCGATGCGATACGCCAACGCGCGCTCGCGGATGAGTTCGAACAATGCCTCGCGTCGCTTCGCGCTCAGCGTCTTGGAGTCGGCCAGGCCGGCAATCGGTCGCGCCGGATCGAGGATCACCGCGGCGACCAGCACCGGCCCTGCCAGTGGCCCGCGACCGGCCTCGTCGACGCCAGCGATATGCCGCGCGACGGCGCTGCTGCCGGTGAAAAGATCGGCGTTGTCGCCGCAGGCATGCCGGGCTGTCATGGGGATGGGGCGAGCAGATCCAGCGCCGCGCGTGCGGCGGCTGCCGCGGCCGTGGGTGCGTCCGCCGCGTGCAGCATGGCGTGCAGCGCCGGAAACGCAGCGCGTTGCGCGGCGGCCGCGGCGGGATCATCCAGCAGTGGCGCCAGGGCCATGGCCAAGCGTGGACCGGTGCATGCATCCTGCATCAGTTCGGGCACGACGTCGCGACCGGCGAGGATGTTGGGCAAGCTGTAGCGCGTGGCACGCACAAGGCCCAGACGTTTGACGATGAAATGGGTCAGCGGCGCGATGCGATAGCCGACCACCATCGGGCACTGCGCCAGTGCCGCTTCCAGTGCGGCGGTGCCGGAAGCCAGCAGCGCGGCATCGGCGGCACGCAGCAACAGGTCGGCCTGGGCGTCGAGCACACGCACGGCGCCGCTGGGCAGCGCATGCCCGGTCAGCGCGATTTCGATTTGCCTGCGCAGCGTGGGACTGGCGGCGGGTATCCCGATGTGCAGCGCCGGACGCTGCCCGCGCAACCGCGTCGCGGCATCCAGGAATGCCGGCAACAGACGCTGCGCTTCACCGTGACGGCTGCCTGGCAGCACGGCCAGCAACTGCGTATCGGCGCCGATGCCGAGTGCTGCACGCGCCGCCGCGCGATCATTGTGCGCGGCGAAATGGTCCGCCAGAGGATGCCCGACAAAGCGCGCATCGACCGCGTAACGCGCATAGATCGCAGGCTCCATCGGAAACAAGCACAGCACGCGGTCCGCGCTGGCCCCCAGCCTGGCCGCGCGTCCCTCGCGCCAAGCCCATACCGATGGGCTCACATAGTGCGCGGTGCGCAGTCCGGCCTGCTTGAGCGCGCGCTCCACGCCGAGATTGAAGTCGGGCGCGTCGATGCCGATGGTCAGCGCCGGGCGTTCGCGCTGCAGGCGCCGTGTCAGCTCGCGGCGCAGGCGCAGCAGGCGCGGCAAGTGACGCAACACCTCGCTGAGGCCCATCACCGACAGCGCGTTGATGTCGTACCAGCAGGTCATGCCCTGCGCGCGCATGCGCGGCCCGCCGATGCCGACGAAGCGTGCCTGCGGGATGCGTGCGCGCAGCGCGGCCAGCAACTCGGCGCCGAGCAGGTCGCCAGAGGCTTCGCCGGCAAGCAGGGCGATCAGAGGTTCCGAGTATTGCGCGGGCGGCGTTGCGCTGTTCACGCGCGTCGGCGCTCAGCGCACCAGCGCGCGCTGGCTGGTTTCGACGAAGTGCAGCATCTGCGCGACATCGGCGCTGTCGGAGGCGAGCTCGCCGAGTCGCGTGCGCGCCTCGGCCAGACTCAGGCCGGCCATGTACAGCGCGCGGTAGGCACGCTTGATCGCGGCGATGCGCGCGGCGCTGTAACCCCGCCGCTTGAGGCCTTCGATATTGACGCCGCGCGGTTCGGCGAACTGTCCGGCGACATAGCAAAAGGGCGGCACGTCGCGATTGATGGCGGCATACATCGCCGCGAAGGCGTGCGGGCCGACGCGGCAGAACTGATGCACGCCCGCGAAACCGCCCATGACCACGTGATCGCCGATCTCGACGTGGCCGGCGAGGGTGACGTTGTTGGCCAGCACGGTGTGATCGCCCACGCTGCAGTCGTGCGCGATGTGCACGTAGGCCATGATCCAGTTGTCGTCGCCGACGCGGGTGGTGCCGCCGCCCTGGGCGGTACCGCGGTTGATGGTGACGAATTCGCGGATCGTGTTGCCGACTCCGATCAGCAGTTCGGTGCGTTCGCCAGCGTGTTTCTTGTCCTGCGGATCGGCGCCCAGCGAGGCGAACTGCCAGATGCGGTTGTCGCGGCCGATGCGCGTCGGGCCGGTGATGACCACGTGCGGTCCGATGCGCGTGCCGGCCGCGATCTCGACCTCGGCGCCGATGATGCTGTATGCGCCGACCTCGACATCCGCCGCCAGGCGCGCACCCGCATCGACCAGCGCGGTCGGGTGGATGCTCACGCGCTGCGTCCCGCGCACATGATTTCGCAACTGGCGACTTCGATATCGCCGACCAGCGCGCGCGCATCGAACAACCCCATGCCGCGCAGCATGCGTTTCATCCGCACATGCAGATCAAGGCGATCGCCGGCCTCGACAATGCGGTTGAAGCGCGCCCTGTCGACCTTGACCAGGTAGTACAGCGCGTTCTCGTCGCGCACGGTATCCGCGGGCTGCGAGAGTCCCACCAGCAAGCCCGATGCCTGCGCCAGCGCCTCGATGATCAGCACGCCTGGCATCACCGGATGTCCGGGAAAGTGGCCCTGGAAAAATGGCTCGTTGACGCTGACGTTCTTGTAGGCATGGATACTGGTGTTCGGTTGCAGCGCGATCACGCGATCGACCAGTAGGAATGGATAGCGATGCGGCAGCAGTTTGTGGATGGTGGTGATATCCACCGGCAATGTGTAGCTTGTCGCGGTCATTTTGGCTGTCCTTTTTCCAGCGCGGCGATGCGTCGCGCGAGGCTGTCCAGTTGTTTCAGGCGCACGGCATTGCGGCGCCAGTCGCGGTTGACCTGCAGGGGCGTGCCCGAGGAATACTCGCCGGGCTCGCGGATCGAGTGCGTCACCAGAGTCATGGCGGTGATGGTAACGCGGTCGCACACCTCGAGATGGCCGAGCACACCGGCGCCACCGCCGACCAGGCAATGCCGTCCGATGCGCGCGCTGCCGGCCACGGCCGCGCAGCCGGCCAGCGCGGTATGCGAGCCAATGTGCACGTTGTGCGCGATCTGGATCTGGTTGTCCAGGCGCACGTCGTCTTCGAGCACGGTGTCATCCAGCGCGCCGCGGTCGATCGTGGTGTTGGCGCCGATCTCGCAATCATCGCCCACGCGCACGCCACCGAGTTGCGGCACTTTCTCCCAATGCTCGCCGGCCCAGGCCAGGCCGAAACCATCGCCACCCAGCACCGCGCCGGGCTGGATCAGCACGCGCTGGCCGATGCGCACGCGCAGCACCAGGGTCACGCGCGCGACCAGGCGCGTCTGTGCCCCGACCATGCAATCCGGACCGATGATGCAGTGCGGGCCAAGTACGGCGCCGGCCGCGATGCGCGCGCTGGCGGCAACGAAGCATTGCGCGCCGACACTGGCTGCCGGGTCGATGCTGGCGCCTGGCTCGATCACCGCGCTGGCGTGAACCCCGGGCAGGGTCGCCGGCGCGTGTTCGAACAGCGCGGCGATGCGCGCATAGGCAAGATAGGGATCGGCGGCGATCAATGCCGGCACCGGGCACTCAGCGGCGGCGTCGGCACCCAGCACCACCGCGGCAGCGTGCGTGCCGCGCAGTTGCGCGATATAACGCGCGTTGGCCATGAACGCGAGTTGTTGCGCCGATGCGCCGGCCAGCGTGCCCACGCCCAGCACGCGCCGCGCGGGATCGCCGCGCAGCGTCAGCCCGAAACGCTCGGCCAAATCCTCGAGGCGGTAACCGGCCATCGCATCCCCCGGCATGCGCGCTGCGCGTCAGAATGCCGAGCCGAAGGTGAACTGCAGGTGCGAGATGAATGGCGCATCCGCCGGGCTGTAGTGCACCGGAAAGGCGTAGCTGATATCGATCGGGCCGATCGGCGCACGCCATTGCAAGCCGATGCCGACCGACGAGGCCAGACCACCCCAATGGAACTGGCTATAGGTGCTGAACACGTTGCCGGTGTCGTAGAACACGGCCACGCGCGCGGTATTGCTGTCCTTGAGGAAGGGCAAGGGCAGGAACAGGTTGACCGCGCCGCGCACCTTGAACGCGCCACCGATCGGCTGCCCGGTGGTATATCCGGGCACGAATTCCTTCGGGCCCAGGGTGTTGTCCTGGTAGCCGCGCACGTCGGTCACGCCGCCGGCGTAGTAGTTTTGCCAGAACGGAAACGCCAGGTTGGAATCCTTGCCGTAGGTGCCGCCGTAGCCGACGCTGCCATTGAGGCCGAGCACGAAGTCCGCGGGCAGCGGAAAGTAATTGCTCGATTGCGCGGACAGCTTGTAGTACTCCACCGTCGAACCGGGCATCGCGATCTCGGCCGAGATGTACTGCAGGCCGCCGCGGCTGGGGGTGAAGTACTGATTGCGCGTGTCGTGCGCGTAGGAAATCGAACTGGTCCAGGCGTGGATGGTCTTGTGGCCGATCTGGTTCTGGTAGTCGATCAGCGATTGCGGGGTGAGCCCCTGGTAGGTGTTGATGACGTTGCTGCTCAGCCCGAGGCCCAGGTTGATGGTGTCGGTTTCGCTGATCGGGATGCCGATATAGGTGCTGAAAGCCTTGGTGTTGTACAGGTACGAGGCGATGTTGGCCTGACCCTGGTTCAGCACGGTGTAGCTGAGGTTGTAGCCGAGGCTGATGCCGCTCTGGGTGAAATACGGGTCGAGATAGCTGAAGACATAGGACTTCAGGTAGCTGCTTTGCTGGACCTGCGCCGAAATCTGCTTGCCGGTGCCCATGAAATTGCGCTCGGACACCGACACGCTGCCGATGATGCCGGTGACCTGAGCGTAGCCGAGGCCGAACTGCAGCGCGCCCGAGGGCTCTTCCTTGACCTTGACCTTGAGGTCAACCTGATCGGTGCTGCCGGGCACGCGCTCGTTGGTGATGGTGACCTTGGAGAAGAAACCCAGACGCTGCAGGCGGATCTTGGAGCGGTCGATGGCCGCCTGCGAGTACCAGCCGCCTTCGAACTGGCGCATCTCGCGGCGCAACACCAGATCCTCGGTGCTGGTATTGCCGACGAAGATGATGCGGCGCACATAGACGCGCTGCCCCGGCTCGATGAAAAAGGTCAGCGCGACGGTATGGTTTTCCTTGTCCAGCTTGGGCACTGGGGTGACCTTGGCGAACGCGTAACCGACGTTGGCCAGCAGCGCGGTGATCGCCTTGCTGGTGTACTCGGCCTTGGCGCGCGAGAACGTCTCGCCGGGCTTGAGCAGGACCAGCCGCATCAGCGCATCCTCCGGCAGCACCAGTTTGCCCAGCAACTTGACGGATGAAACCTTGTACAGATGGCCCTCGATCATGTTGGCCGCGATGTACATGTTTTCCTTGTTCGGGCTGATGGTGACCTGCGCCGAGCTGATCTGGAAATTGGCGTAGCCGCGATCAAGGTAATAGTTCTGCAGGCGGTCGAGATCGCCGGAGAGCTTTTCGCGCGAGTACTGGTCGTTGTTGGTGTACCAGGAATTCCAGCTGGGCGTGCCCGACTCCCAGTCGGAGCGGATCTGCGCGGACGAGTAGACATGGTTGCCGACCAGATTGATTTCCTGGATGCGCGCGGCCTTGCCTTCGCGGATGTCGATGTCGATGGCCACGCGGTTGCGGTCCAGGCGCGTGACGTGCGGCGTGATGCTGACGTTGTACTTGCCGCGGTTGTAGTACTGGTGCGTCAATTCCTGCTGCACGCGGTCGAGTGCGAGGCGGTCGAAGGTATCGCCCTCGGACAGGCCGATCTGCTTGAGGCCGCTCATCAGTTCGTCGGTCTTGATGTCCTTGTTGCCGCGGATGTCGATCCGGGCGATGGTCGGGCGCTCGACCACCTGCACCACCAGCACGTCGCCTTGCCGATCCAGCGCGATGTCGCTGAAAAAGCCGGTGGCGAACAGCGCCTTGATGGTTTCCTTGGCGCGCTGCGGGGTGAGCGTCTCGCCTTTGTCCACGGGCAGGTAACTGAATACGGTACCAGGCGCGATGCGCTGCAATCCGTCGACGCGGATGCCCGAGATCACGAACGGCTCGAAGGCACGGGCCTTGGCCGCGAAGCAGGCAAGCAGGATCAGGGCAGCAATACGCTTCATAAAGGTTCCGGTGGGTGAATCGGGCGCGACGGGGGCGGTGCCGGGATGAACCGGCGGGCTCAGGAAATCAGACGCAGCAAGTCGTTGTAGAAAGCCAGCCCCATGAGCGCGACCAGCAGCGCAATGCCCAGGTACTGGCCTGCCACCATGATCCGCACACTGACCGGACTGCCCTTGACCAACTCGATAAGGTAATACACGAGGTGGCCGCCGTCCAAGATCGGGATGGGCAACAGGTTCATCACCGCCAGGCTCAGCGAGACGATGCCGAGGAAGTACAGGAACCAGGCCGGACCCAGATCCGCCGAGGTGTTCGCGTACTGGGCGATCGAAATCGGTCCGGAAATGTTCTTCAGCGACGCCTGCCCGGTGAACATGCGTCCGAGCATGGTCACGGTCTGCGCGGTCAGGCGCCAGGTCTCGGCCACGGCCTGCGGGATCGCGGCCAGTGGATTGGCGCGCTGCACGGTGTTGTAGCGCGCCGCGTAGGGCGCCGGGCTGACGCCCAGCAGGTATTCCGGCTTGCCATCAGCCAGCGTGGACAGGCGCGGATGCGTGGCGAAGTCAAGGGTCTTGCCGGCGCGCTCGACGCGCACGTCCAGCGCACGGTCGGGGCCGGCATAGCGGTGGACTAGTGTGACCACGTCGTTCCAGGCGTGCACCGGCCGGCCGGCGATCGCCACGATGCGATCGCCCGGTTGCAAGCCGGCCGCCGCGGCCGCGCTGTCCGGCAGGATCCTGCCCAGCACGGGCGGGATCAGCATCTGTTGTGGAACCAGACCGATGTGCTGCATCGCCTGATCGGTGCCCAGCGTGGCGGGGATGTCCTGCAGCGGCAGGGTCAGCGCGCGCTGCGTGCCCGCCGGGGTGCGCACCTCGATGCGCACCGGTGCGCGTGCGCCCACCACATCGGCCAGCGCAAGCGCGGCGCCGCTCCACGACCGTACTTCGGTGTCATCGATGCGCAGCAGGCGGTCCCCCGCCTGCACGCCTGCCTGCGCGGCCAGGCCCTGCGCGGCGCCGACGATGGGCAGGTAATCCGGCTTGCCCACCACCAGCATGGCCCAGAACGCGGCCACAGCGAAAATGAAATTGAAGAAGGGTCCGGCGGCGACGATGGCCATGCGCGCCAGCACCGGCTGCGCGGTGAACTCATGCGCGCGCTGGTCTGCCGGCACCTCGTCCTCGCGCGCGTCGAGCATCTTGACGTAGCCGCCCAGCGGGACCGCGGCGATCACGTACTCGGTGCCGTCGCGGCCGACGTGTGTCCACAGGGGTTTGCCGAAGCCGATGGAAAAGCGCAGCACTTTCACGCCCACGCGGCGCGCCACCCAGTAGTGGCCGAATTCGTGGAAGGTGATCAACAGACCGAGGGTTACGGCCAGCCACCAGATGGAACCGAGGATTTCGTTCATGCGTGATGATTCAACAGCACATTCGCGCCAGCATAGCGCGCGCCTTGGCGCGCGCGGTTAAGTCACGGTGAATCAGGCTTTCCACGGTGCGCACCGATTCGGCCGGCAAGGCGTTCAGCACGGCTTCGATCAGATCCGCGATGGCGAGGAAGGGCAGGCTGCCGGCGAGGAACGCCTCCACCGCGATCTCGTTGGCGGCATTGAGAATGGCCGGGGCGTCGCCACCCGCGGCCAGCGCCTGGTACGCCAGATCGAGGCAGCGGAAAGTCGCCGTGTCGGGATGCTCGAACTCGAGTTTCCCGCGCGCCGCCAGATCCAGGAACGGCACCCCGGAGCTGGTGCGCTCGGGCCACGCCAGCGCTTGCGCCAGCGCGGTACGCATGTCCGGGTGGCCAAGCTCGGCCAGCACCGCGCCATCGACGTATTCGACCAGTGCATGCACCAGGCTTTGCGGATGCACCAGCACATCGACCTGCGCGCGCTGGGCGCCGAACAGCACGCAGGCCTCGATCACTTCCAGGCCTTTGTTCATCAGCGTCGCCGAATCGACGGAGATCTTGCGGCCCATCACCCAGTTGGGGTGCGCGCAGGCCTGTGCGGGCGTGACATGGCCCAACTCGCCGCGCGTGCGTCCGCGGAACGGACCTCCGGAAGCGGTGAGGATCAGGCGCCGCACGCCGGCCGTGGCCAGGTGGTCCGGGCGTCCGCCCGGCAGGCACTGGAACAGCGCGTTGTGTTCCGAGTCCACCGGCAGCAACGCGCCGCCGCCTTCGCGCAGGGCTGCGTGCAGCAACGCGCCGGCACACACGGCGGATTCCTTGTTGGCCAGCAGCAGGCGCTTGCCGCTGCGCGCCGCAGCAAGGGTCGAGTTCAATCCGGCGGCGCCGACCACGGCGGCCAGCACGGTGTCGCACAGCGCACCGGCGACGGCCTGTTCCAGCGCGACCGGGCCGGCGGCCACCATGCAATCCACGCCCAGTGCAGCCAGCTTGTGCGCGAGTGCGCCTTCCAGCGCCGGGTCGCTGATGATCGCCAGGTCCGGGCGAAAGCGCGCGCACAGTTCCGCCAGGGCATCGACGTTGCGATGCGCGCTGAGCACGCTGGCGCGGTAGCGCCCTGGATGTTGCGCGATGACATCCAGTGCGCTGCCGCCGATCGAGCCGGTGGCGCCGAGCACGGCGATGCGTTGCGGTGTCATCTCAAAGTCCGAGCCACAGCTTGAGCAACACGAATACCGGCGCTGCGGCAAGCACGCCGTCGATGCGATCGAGCAGGCCGCCGTGGCCGGGAAACATGCGCCCGGAATCCTTAACCGCGGCTTGGCGCTTGAGCAGGCTTTCGCTGAGATCGCCAATGATCGAAAACGCCGTGCTGATCGCGACCACACCGAGCAGCAGCAGCAGATCCGCGCCGCGCAAACCCAGCGCATAGCCGAACACCGCGGCCACGACCAGCGCCAGCAGCGCACCACCGGCGACGCCTTCGCGGGTCTTGCCGGGGCTGATCAGTGGCGCCAGCTTGTGGCGCCCGTAGCGCGTGCCGGCGAAGTACGCGCCGGTGTCCGCGGCCCACACCAGCATCAGTGCCAGCAACGTCCACACGTGTGCGCGCATGCCGCCGTCGTGCAGCACGACCAGCGCCAGCCATGCCGGCAGCAACGCCGGCAGCGCGAATACCAGCTTGCTCCAGGCGTGCGCCCCGCTCGGCGCGGCGTAACGCGTCGGATCGCGCAGCCACAACAGCGCCAGCAGCCATGCAATCACGCCCAGTGCGATCACCACCCTGCCGGCCGGGGTGCCGCGCCAGAACCACAGGCCCAGGCACAGCGCCGCCATCAGCGCCAGCAGCAGACTGCGCCAGGCGTGATTGCGGAAGCCGGCCAGTCGCGACCATTCCCACAGCCCGGCCAGCACCGCGCCGGCGATCGCCAGCGCGAACAGCCAGGTTGGCGCCAGCAGGATCAGCAGGATCGCCGCCGGCGCCAGCAGCACCGCGGTCAGGGTACGCTGGCGCAGTACCTCAGATGCCTGCATGCAGTTGTGCTCCGGTACGACCGTAACGGCGTTCGCGCGTGGCGTAGGCATCCAGCGCGGCATCCAGCGCCGCGGCGTCGAAATCGGGCCACAGCGTGTCGGTGAAATACAGCTCGGCGTAGGCCGCCTGCCAGAGCAGAAAATTGCTGATGCGGTGCTCGCCGCCGGTGCGGATCAGCAGGTCCGGCGGCGGCAGATCGGCCAGCATCAGGTGCGCGGCCAGATGCCCTTCATCGACCGCGGCTGCATCCAGCAGGCCGTGCGCCACCTGTTGCGCCAGCGCGCGCGCGGCGTGCGCGATGTCCCAGCGTCCGCCGTAGTTGGCGGCGATGTTCAACGTCAGCGCATCGTTGTCGGCGGTGCGCTGCATGGCCGCGTGCATGCGTTCGCGCAGGGGCGCGGCGAATGCCTCCAGCGCGCCGATGAAGCGCAGGCGCACACCGTTGGCATGCAGTTCGTCCACCTCGCTGTCCAGCGCGCGCAGGAACAGTTCCATCAGCGCGCCGACCTCGGTCCTGGGTCGCTGCCAGTTCTCGCTGGAAAACGCGAACAGGGTCAGCGCGGCGATGCCGCGCTCGCGGCTGGCCGTGACCGTGGCGCGCACCGCCTTCTGTCCGGCGCGGTGGCCCATGCTGCGCGGGCGATGCCGGCGCTCGGCCCAGCGTCCGTTGCCATCCATGATGATGGCCACGTGGCGCGGCAGCGTGGCGGTGTAGGTCATGCGCGCGCCTCAGAGCGCCATCAGCTCGTCTTCCTTGGCCTTGACCACGCTGTCGATTTCCTTGACGTAGCGATCGGTGATCTTTTGCACGTCGTCATCGCCGCGGTGTTCCTCGTCCTCGGTGATTTTCTTGCTCTTGGACAAATCCTTGACCTGCTGCATGGCGTCGCGACGCACGCCGCGCACTGCGACCTTGGCACTCTCGCCTTCATGCGCGACATGCCGGGCCAGTTCCTTGCGCCGCTCCTCAGTCAGTGGCGGCAGGTTGATGCGGATCACGGTGCCGGCGGTGGTCGGCGTGATGCCCAGATCCGAGGCGAGAATGGCTTTCTCGATGACGCCGATCAGGGACTTTTCCCAGGGCGTGATGGTCAGCGAGCGTGCGTCGGTGACGGCCACGGTGGCGACCTGGCTGAGTGGCACGTCGTTGCCGTAGTAGCTGACCTTGATCGTCTCGACCAGCGCAGTGCTGGCGCGGCCGGTACGCAGGCGTTGCAGTTCGTGGCGCAGTGCATCGATGCACTTGGTCATACGGGTTTGTGCGTCCTGCTTGATGCTGTTCAAATCGCTCATGCGTGGCCTCGGGAATGGTGACGATGGATCGGGGCGGCCTCAGCGCGCGGCCTGCACCAGGGTGCCGATGGGCTCGCCGCGCACGATGCGCATCAGGTTGCCCGGGCGGCCCATGTCGTAGATGCGGATCGGCAGGTCGTGGTCGCGGCACAGGGCGAAGGCGGCGGTATCCATCACCGCCAGCTTGCGCTCGATCACCTCGTCGTAGCTGAGTATGTCGAAACGCGTTGCGCCGGCGTGGTGCGCCGGATCGGCGCTGTAGACGCCGTCGACCTTGGTGGCCTTGAGCAGCAACTGCGCGCCGATCTCCACCGCGCGCAGCGCGGCGGCCGAGTCGGTGGTGAAGAACGGGTTGCCCAAGCCTGCGGCGAAGATGGCGATGCGGCCTTTCTCGATATGGCGGATGGCGCGGCGGCGGATGAAGTCCTCGCAGACGTCGTTGATGCGGATTGCGCTCATCACGCGCACCTTGGCGGAGAGTTTTTCCAGCGCGTCCTGCAGCGCCAGCGCGTTCATCACCGTGGCCAGCATGCCCATGTGGTCGCCAGTGACGCGATCCATGCCGGCCGCGGCCAGCCCGGCTCCGCGGAAGATGTTGCCGCCGCCGATGACCACGCCGATCTGCACGCCAGCGCTGTGCGCTTCGGCGATCTCGCCCGCGACGCGCTGCAGCACGATCGGATCGATACCGTAATCGGCCGCGCCGAGCAGCGCCTCGCCGGAGAGCTTGAGCAGAATACGCGAGTACTTGAACGCGTCGGGCATGCGGTTCTCTCGGCGGCGGGCAAACCACGGCATTGTAAACGAGTGCCGCGCGCGAAGGTCTTTTTCGCGCGTCATCCCGGCTTTGATTCCGGCATCGGCAGCAAGGCGGCGTCGTGCGCGGCCAGCCATGCCTCGCCGTGTTCGAGAATGAAATAGCGGAACGCTTCGGCCGCCGGCGACAGTTGCCGCGCCTGCAAATGCGCCAGGAACCATGTGCGCATCAGCGGGGTGCCGCTGATGTCAAGCATGTGCAGCAGGCCGCCGCGCAGTTCCAGGCCGATGGTGTGCAGCGACATCAGGCTGATGCCCAGGCCAGCAACCACGGCCTGCTTCAGGGTTTCGTTGCTGGCGATCTCCATGGCCATGCGCGGGGCGACGTGCTGTGCGGCGAGAAAGTCCTCCAGCGCGGCACGTGTGCCCGAGCCAGGCTCGCGCACCAGCAGCGGGAATGCATCCAGCACGCTGGGCGGCAGGTGCGGCGTGTGCGTCAGCGGGTGCCCGGCCGGCGCCACGAACACCAGCGGATGCGCGGCGAAGGCTTCGGCGCGGGTGTCGATCTCGCGCGGTGGACGCCCCATCACCGCCAGGTCGATCTCGCCACCATGCATCAGCGACACCAGATGCTCGCGGTTGTGCGCCACGCGCAGGCGCAGCTCGACGCCCGGATGCTCGATGTGAAAGCGCGCCAGCAACTGCAGCAAGAAATACTTGGCGGTGCTGACGAAGCCCAGCGTCAGTACGCCGCGATCGAGGCGCTGGAAGCGCGCCATGGCGTCCTCGGCCTCCTTGTGCGCGGCCAGCAGGCGGCGCGCGTGCACCAGAAAATATTCGCCCGCCGTGGACAGGCTCAGCCGGCGCTTTTCGCGGTCGAACAGGCGCAGCCCGACATGGGTTTCCAACTCCTTGATCTGCATCGATACCGCCGGCGGGGTGATGTGCAGCGTCGCGGCCGCGCGCTGCACGCTGCCGTGCCGGGCGACCTCGGTGAACACGCGTAACTGGCGGAAGCTCAGGTTCATTAATTAATCATGTCATTAATTGAAAACAAATAAAATATGACTTTACTTACCAAATGCCCAGCCTAAAGTGGAGCCGTTGCCCACGCACTTGCCGAGGAATGCACATGAGTTCCACCGAAATCCATGCCGAAGCCACCGATATCACCGCCAACGCCAAGAAGCGCTATGCAGCTGGCGTGCTGAAATACCGCCAGATGGGCTACTGGCAGCCTGACTATGTGCCCAGTGACACCGACGTCCTATGCCTGTTCCGCATCACGCCGCAGGAAGGCGTCGACCCGGTCGAGGCCGCCGCCGCCGTGGCGGGCGAGTCCAGCACGGCGACATGGACCGTGGTGTGGACCGACCGTCTGACCGCCTGCGACAGCTACCGCGCCAAGGCCTACAAGGTCGAGCCGGTGCCGGGTACGCCCGGTCAGTATTTCGCCTGGATCGCCTACGACCTGATCCTGTTCGAGGAAGGCTCGATCGCCAACCTCACGGCCAGCATCATCGGCAATGTATTCGGCTTCAAGCCGCTCAAGGCCTTGCGCCTGGAGGACATGCGCATTCCCGTGGCTTACGTGAAGACCTTCAAGGGTCCGCCCACAGGCCTGATCGTCGAGCGCGAGCGTTTGGACAAGTTCGGTCGCCCGCTCCTGGGCGCCACCACCAAGCCCAAGCTGGGCCTGTCGGGCCGCAACTACGGCCGCGTGATCTACGAAGGTTTGAAGGGCGGCCTGGACTTCATGAAGGACGACGAGAACATCAACTCGCAACCGTTCATGCACTGGCGCGACCGCTTTCTGTATGTCATGGATGGCGTCAACAAGGCGTCCGCCGCCACCGGCGAGGTCAAAGGCAGCTACCTCAACGTCACCGGCGCGACGATGGAGGACATGTACGAGCGCGCCGAATTCGCCAGGGAACTGGGCAGCGTGGTCGTGATGATCGACCTGGTGGTGGGCTACACCGCGATCCAGTCGATGGGCAACTGGGCGCGCAAGCACGACATGATTCTGCACTTGCATCGTGCCGGGCACGGTACTTACACGCGCCAGAAAAGCCATGGGGTCAGCTTCCGCGTCATCGCCAAGTGGATGCGCCTGGCGGGTGTCGATCACATTCACGCCGGTACGGCGGTGGGCAAGCTCGAGGGCGACCCGAAGACGGTCCAGGGTTACTACAACGTCTGCCGCGAAAGCCACAACCGCATCGACCTACCGCGCGGCATCTATTTCGAGCAGGACTGGGCGGACCTCAGGAAAATGATGCCGGTCGCATCGGGCGGCATCCACGCCGGTCAGATGCACCAGCTGATCGACCTGTTCGGCGATGACGTGATCCTGCAGTTTGGCGGCGGCACCATCGGCCACCCCGCGGGCATCCAGGCCGGCGCCGTGGCCAACCGCGTGGCGCTGGAGGCCATGGTCAAGGCGCGCAACGAGGGCAAGGACATCGTCAACGAAGGACTGGAGATCCTGCGCAAGGCCGCGCAGTCCTGCACGCCGCTCAAGCAGGCGCTGGATACATGGGGCGAGATCACCTTCAACTACGCCAGCACCGACACCAGTGACTACGCCGTGACCCCCGCGGTCGCCTGAGGAGACAACGCCATGATGACCAACCCCACCGGCCGCGTGACCCAGGGCCAGTTCAGCTTTCTGCCCGACCTCAGCGATGCCGAGATCACCCTGCAGATCGAGTACGGCCTCAAGCAGGGCTACGCCTGGAGCGTCGAGTACACCGATGACCCGCATCCACGCAACACTTACTGGGAGTTGTTCGGCATGCCCATGTTCGACCTGCGCGACGCGGCCGGCATTCTCATGGAAGTGAACAACTGCAGGAAAACCTTCCCGCGCCACTACATTCGTCTGGTGGCCTTCGATTCCACGCGCGGCGTCGAGTCGGTGGCGATGAGCTTCATCGTCAACCGGCCCGAGAACGAGCCTGGGTTCAGCCTGCAGCGCCAGGAGGGCGCGGGGCGCGCGATCCACTACACCGTGCATGCGTACGCCACCGACAAGCCGGAGGGCGAGCGCTACTAGCGCGCTCGTCAGGCGGCGACCGGGAAACTTGCCCGCACCGGTCGATACGTTCGATGCGGGCAGCGTCACGCCACATTCGCTGGAGGCTCGACCGATGAGACAGTTCAACGTGATCGCGCCATCGATCCTCTCCGCGGATTTCGCGCGGCTGGGCGAGGCGGAGACTCTCGCGGGATGCGTTGAAGCGCATCCCGCGCCGCCGAGCGCCCGGCCACGGAAGGCCGGGCCGGCGCCACGCGCCAAGGAGGGCTGCTTGCGGCTCTGGAGGTACGCATCGTGAGACAGCCCAACGTGATCGCGCCATCGATCCTCTCCGCGGATTTCGCGCGCCTGGGCGATGAGGTACGTGCCGTGCTGGCCGCCGGCGCCGACTGGGTGCATTTCGACGTGATGGGCGAGGCGGAAGCTTTCGCGGGATGCGTTGAAGCGCATCCCGCGCCGCCGAGCGCCCGGCCACGGAAGGCCGGGCCGGCGCCACGCGCCAAGGAGGGCTGCTTGCGGCTCTGGAGGTACGCATCGTGAGACAGCCCAACGTGATCGCGCCATCGATCCTTTCCGCGGATTTCGCGCGCCTGGGCGATGAGGTACGTGCCGTGCTGGCCGCCGGCGCCGACTGGGTGCATTTCGACGTGATGGACAACCATTACGTCCCCAACCTGAGCATCGGTCCGATGGTGGCGCAGGCGCTCAAGCCGCACTGCCACAAACCCGACGGCAGTGCCGCCCCGCTGGACGTGCATCTGATGGTGCAGCCGGTGGACGCGCTGGCCGAGGCCTTCGCCAGGGCCGGCGCGGATCTGATCAGCTTCCACCCCGAGGCCAGCGTGCACATCGACCGCACCCTGCAATTGATCCAGTCCGCCGGCTGCAAGGCCGGGCTGGTGTTCAACCCGGCCACGCCGCTGGACGTGCTCGAATGGGAGATCGACAAGCTTGACCTGGTGCTGATCATGTCGGTCAACCCCGGCTTCGGCGGACAGGGCTTCATCGATTCGGCGCTGCGCAAGCTGGAGCAGGCGCGGCGCCTCATCGATGCCAGCGGCCGCGCGGTCCGCCTCGAGGTCGACGGCGGCATCAAGGTCGACAACATCCGCCGCGCCGCCGCGGCCGGCGCCGACACCTTCGTGGCCGGCAGCGCGATCTTCGGCCAGCCCGATTACGCCGCGGTGGTCGCGGCCATGCGCCAGCAACTTGCGGGAGAGCACTGAACATGGGCGCGCCCAGCTACACCATCCCCGGCAGTGTCGCCGCGCCGCCGTCGTCGCAGGCCGCCGCCGTGGCCGCAACGCCGCCCACGACCAGCACCGCGCGCACCGTCGCGCAGGTGCTGGCCGAGAGCCAGGTCGAGGCGGTGTTCGAGGAACTGGACCGCGATCTGGTCGGCCTCGCCCCGGTCAAGCAGCGTATCCGCGACATCGCCGCGCTGCTGGTCATCGACAAACTGCGCATGAACCTCGGCCTGCAGGCCGAGACACCCAGCCTGCACATGAGCTTCACCGGCAATCCGGGCACCGGCAAGACCACCGTCGCCATGCGCATGGCCGAAATCCTGCACCGCCTCGGCTACGTGCGCAAAGGCCATCTGGTGGCGGTCACCCGCGACGATCTGGTCGGCCAGTACATCGGCCACACCGCGCCCAAGACCAAGGAAGTGCTGAAGAAGGCCATGGGCGGCGTGCTGTTCATCGACGAGGCCTACTACCTCTACAAGCCCGAGAACGAGCGCGACTACGGCGGCGAGGCGATCGAGATCCTGCTGCAGGTGATGGAAAACCAGCGCGACGACCTGGTGGTGATCCTGGCCGGCTATGCCGACCGCATGGACACGTTTTTCAAGTCCAATCCGGGCCTGAGCTCGCGCATCGCGCACCACCTCGATTTCCCCGACTACTCGGTGGATGAGCTGCAGCAGATCGCCGAGCGCATGCTGACGCAGCGTCACTACCGCTTCGGCGCCGCCGCCGCCGAGGTGTTCCTGCACTACCTGCAACGGCGCATCGCGCAGCCGCATTTCGCCAACGCGCGCAGCGTGCGCAACGCGCTGGACCGCGCGCGCCTGCGCCAAGCCAGTCGCCTGTTCGCCGAGCGTGAGCGCGAACTGAGCCAGGACGACCTGACCACGCTGCTGCCGGCGGACCTGCTGGGCAGCCGCGTATTCACCCAGGCACCCTCCTGAGCATTCCGCCCATGCCCCTGTCCAAGCGCCCGACCCTGACGCAATACCTGATCGAGCAGCGCCGCCGCTTTCCCGGCGCCAGCGGCGATCTCAACGCGCTGATCCTGGATGTGTCGATCGCGTGCAAGGCGATCGCGCGCCAGGTCGCCTTCGGCGAGCTGCGCGCCGGCGCTGAGAACGCCGGCGGCGCCACCAACGTGCAGGGCGAGGTGCAGAAACATCTGGACGTGGTCAGCAACGAGCTGTTCGTGCGCCAGGCCGAGTGGTCGGGGCACCTGGCCGGCATGGCCTCCGAGGAAATGGAAGCGCCCTACCAGATCCCCGGTGAGTATCCGCGCGGCAAGTACCTGCTGGTATTCGATCCGCTGGATGGCTCCAGCAACCTCGATGTGGACGTGACCGTGGGCAGCATCTTCTCGATCCTGCGCGCGCCGGACGAGGTCGTCGCCAGCGGCCGCGACGTGATCGAAGCCGATTTCCTGCAGCCGGGCGCGCAGCAGGTCGCCGCCGGCTACGCTTTGTACGGGCCCTCGACCATGCTGGTGCTCAGCGTCGGCAATGGCGTGGTCGGCTTCACACTGGATCACAACCTCGGCGAGTTCAAGCTGACCCACCCCGAGCTGCGCGTGCCCGAGGACGCGCAGGAATTCGCCATCAACAGTTCCAACAGCCGCTTCTGGGAGCCGCCGGTGAAGCGCTACGTGGACGAATGTCTGGCCGGCCGCAGCGGGCCGCGCGGCAAGGACTTCAACATGCGCTGGATCGCCAGCATGGTGGCCGAGGCGCACCGCATCCTGATGCGCGGCGGCGTGTTCCTGTACCCGCGCGACAGCAAGGACCCGGGCAAGGCCGGGCGCCTGCGCCTGTTGTACGAGGCCAACCCGATCGGCTTCATCATGGAGCAGGCCGGCGCGCGCGCCAGCACGGGCCGCCAGCCGGTGCTGGGCGTGCCGCCGAGCGCGTTGCACCAGCGCATCGCCCTGGTGTTCGGCTCGAAGAACGAAGTCGAGCGCATCGAGCGCTATCACCAGGACGGCGCCACGCGCGATGGCCCCAATCCGCTGTTCGTCGAGCGCGGGCTGTTCCGCGACTGATCCGCACGCCAGCACGACACGCCGCCACCCCACGTCGCCACCCACGCCACCAGGAAGCACGCGCATGTCCGAACGCCATCCGATCATCGCCATTACCGGCTCGTCCGGCGCCGGCACCACCTCGGTGACGCGCACGTTCCAGGACATTTTCCGGCGCGAGAAAATCAATGCCGCCGTCATCGAGGGCGACAGTTTCCATCGCTTCGACCGCAAGGAGATGCGTCTGCGCCAGGCCGAAGCCGAAGCCAAGGGCGACGCGCACTTCAGTCATTTCGGTCCGGAAAACAACCTGTTCGCCGAGCTTGGGCAGTTGTTCGCCAGCTATGCCGTGAGCGGTACCGGCAAGTGCCGCAAATACCTGCATGACGCTGGCGAGGCCGCGCCCTACCAACAGGAGCCGGGCACCTTCACGCCCTGGGAAGATCTGCCGCCCGACACCGACTTGCTGTACTACGAAGGCTTGCACGGCGCCATTACCACGCCCGAGGTCGATGTGGCGCGACACCCGGACCTGCTGATCGGCGTGGTGCCGGTGATCAACCTGGAGTGGATCCAGAAGCTTTACCGCGACAAGCACGTGCGCGGCTATTCGGCCGAGGCCGTCACCGATACCATTCTGCGGCGCATGCCGGATTACGTGAACTACATTTGCCCGCAGTTTTCGCGCACCGACATCAACTTCCAGCGCGTGCCGGTGGTCGATACCTCCAATCCGTTCATCGCGCGCTACATTCCTTCCGCTGACGAGAGCATCTGCGTGATCCGATTCCGCAATCCCAAGGGCATCGATTTTCCTTACCTGCAAAGCATGATCCACGACTCGTGGATGTCGCGCGCCAATACCATCGTGGTGCCGGGCGGCAAGATGGAGCTGGCCATGCAGATGATCCTCACGCCCTTCATCTGGCGCATGATCGAGCGGCGCAAGCGCGCGCTGGGGGCACTCTGATGTCCGGCGCATCCAACGCCCGCGTCGTGCATGGACAGCCCTCGCACGATCCGCGCGCCACGGCTCTGCGCGCGCTGGCCATGGACGCTGTGCAAAAAGCTACCTGCGGTCACCCCGGTGCACCGATGGGCATGGCCGAGATGGCTGTGGTGTTGTGGTGCAATCACCTGCGCCACAATCCGGGCGATCCGCACTGGGCCGATCGCGACCGCTTCGTGCTCAGCAACGGCCACGCTTCGATGCTGCTGTACGCGCTGCTGCACCTCACCGGCTACGACCTGCCGCTCGAGGAAATCAGGAATTTCCGCCAGCTGCACAGCAAAACGCCAGGCCATCCCGAGCACGGCCTCACGCCCGGCGTCGAGACCACCACCGGGCCGCTGGGCCAGGGCCTGGCCAACGCCGTCGGCATGGCGCTGGCCGAGAAGTTGCTGGCGCGCGAGTTCAACCGCCCCGGCCACGCCATCATCGATCACCACACCTGGGTGTTCCACGGCGACGGCTGCCTGATGGAAGGCATCAGCCAGGAAGCCATCTCGCTGGCTGGCGTGTGGCAGCTCGACAAGCTGGTCGCGCTGTACGACGACAATGGCATCAGCATTGATGGCGCGGTGACCGGCTGGTTCGGCGACGACACGCCGGCGCGTTTCCGCGCCTGCGGCTGGCGCGTGATCGGCCCCATCGACGGCCACGACCTGGCCGCGCTGGATGCCGCCATCGCCAGCGCCCGACAACCCAGCGGCAAGCCCACGCTAATCGTCTGCCGCACCACCATCGGCGCCGGTGCGCCCCATCGCGCCGGTACCGCCAAGGCGCACGGCGAAGCGCTGGGTGCCGATGAGGTCGCCGCCACGCGCGCGGCACTGGGCTGGAACCATCCACCCTTCGAGATTCCGGCAGAGATCCGCGCGCAATGGGACGCCCGCGCCACCGGCGCGCGACGTCAGGGCGAATGGCAGACGCGCTTCAATGCCTACCGGCGCGAGTTTCCTGAATTGGCCGCCGAATTCGAGCGGCGCATGGCCGGCCATCTGCTGGACGACTGGCCGACGCTGCGTGCGCAGGTGCAGCAGCACTTCGCGCAGGCCACCGAGAACGTGGCCTCACGCAAGGCCTCGCAGCAGGTGCTGGCGCAGCTGGCGCCGCGTTTGCCGGAGATGCTCGGCGGCAGCGCCGATCTCACCGGCTCCAACCTCACCGATTTCCCCGATGCCGGCCCGCGCCACATTTCCTATGGCGTGCGCGAATTCGGCATGGCCGCCATCATGAATGGCGTCGCGCTGCACGGCGGCTGGATTCCCTACGGTGGCACCTTCCTCACCTTCAGCGACTACAGCCGCAACGCCATCCGCATGGCTGCGCTGATGAAGCTGCGCGTGATCCATGTGTTCACCCACGATTCCATCGGCCTGGGCGAGGACGGCCCCACACACCAATCGGTCGAGCACGCCGCCAGCCTGCGCCTGATCCCCAACCTGGAAGTCTGGCGTCCCTGTGACGCCGCGGAAACCGCGCTGGCCTGGACCAGCGCGCTGGACAGCGTGCAGCGTCCCAGCGCGCTGTTGCTCTCGCGTCAGGCGTTGCCCACGCAAACGCGCGATGCCGCGCAGGTGCAGGCCATCGCGCGCGGCGGCTACGTGCTCAGTGCGCCCGCCGGCGCGCGCGCCACGATCCTCGCCACCGGCTCGGAAGTCGGCTTGGCGATGCAGGCACAACAACTGCTGGCGCAGCAAGGCATCGGCGTGCGCGTGGTGTCACTGCCCAGCAGCACGCGCTTCGACCGCCAGGACGCGGCCTACCGTGCCGAGGTGCTGGGCACGCTGCCGCGCATCGGCGTTGAGGCCGGCGTCACCTGCTGGTGGGGTCAGTACGGCTGCGTCGCCGCGCTGGGCGTGGACAGCTTCGGCGAGTCGGCGCCGGCGCCGGCATTGTTCGAACACTTCGGACTGACCGCCGCGAAACTGGCCGCGCGCGTGCGCGAGGTGCTGGACGCATGATCGAGGTGCTCAGCTTCGATCTCGACGGCACGCTGGTCGACACCGGCACCGAGATTGCCGCAGCGGTCAACCTCACGTTGCGCGATTTCGACCGCGCGCCGCTGGCGCAGGCCGCCATCGAAGCCCTGATCGGCGCTGGTGCGCACGAACTGATGCGGCGCGTGCTGGCGCGGGTCGATGCCGCGCAGGCGCTGGACCACGCCGCGCTGATGCAGCGTTTCGAGCAGCACTACGCCGCGCAGGCTGGCAGCACGGCGCAGCCCTATCCCGATTGCGTGGCGACCCTGCAGCGCCTGCGCGCGGCTGGCCTGCGCCTGGCTTGCGTGACCAACAAGGAACAGCGCCACGCGCAGCGCGTGCTCGATGCCACCGCGCTGGCGCCGTACTTCGAGTTGCTGATCGGTGGCGACACACTGGCCTGGAAAAAGCCCGACGCGCGCGTGTTGCGCCATGTCGTCGCCGTGCTGGGCAGCCGGCCGGCGCATGCCGCCCACGTCGGCGACTCGCAAACCGATCTTGCCGCCGCGCGCAACGCTGGCGTGGCCGACTGGGCGGTGCCGTGGGGCTACAACGCCGGCACGCCCATCGCGCAGGCGCGGCCCACGCGCCTGTTCGACAGTTTCGCCGCCATCGCCGCAGCCGCGCTGGCTCCTTCCACGGTGCCTCCGCACCGCGCCGCCGCCACCCACTGAGACCCAACGGAGACCTCGCGCATGGCCCTCGTCTCGCTACGCCAGCTTCTGGATCACGCCGCCGAACATGGCTACGGCGTACCCGCGTTCAACGTCAACGACATGGAGCAGATCCAGGCGATCATGGAGGCCGCGCAGGACGTGCAGGCGCCGGTGATCCTGCAGGCCTCGGCCGGCGCGCGCAGTTACGCCGGCGAGGCCTATTTGCGCCACATGGTGCTGGCCGCCATCGAAACCCATCCCGAGATTCCGGTGGTGCTGCACCAGGACCATGGCGCCACGCCCGCGGTCTGTCAGGCCTCGATCCGCTCCGGCTTCAGCAGCGTGATGATGGATGGTTCCCTGCGCGAGGACGCCAAGACGCCGGCGTCCTACGAGTACAACCTCGAGGTCACGCGCAAGGTTTGCGAGTTCGCGCACTGGGTCGGCGTGTCGGTGGAGGGCGAACTGGGCTGCCTGGGCTCGCTGGAAACCGGCGAGGCGGGCGAGGAGGACGGTGTCGGCGCCGTCGGCAAGCTCAGCCACGACATGCTGCTGACCGATCCGGTGCAGGCGAAGGATTTCGTCGCGCAGACCGGCGTCGACGCCTTGGCCATCGCCATCGGCACCAGCCACGGCGCCTACAAATTCACCCGCCAGCCCACCGGCGACATCCTCGCCATCGCGCGCATCGCCGCCATCCATGCCGCCGTGCCCGACACGCACCTGGTGATGCACGGCAGCTCCAGCGTGCCGCAGGAGTGGCTGGCGATCATTCGCCAGCACGGCGGCGACATCAAGGAAACCTACGGCGTGCCGGTGGAGGAGATCGTGCGCGGCATCGGCAGTGGCGTGCGCAAGGTCAACATCGACACCGACATCCGCCTGGCCATGACCGGCGCCATGCGCCAGTTGTTCGCCACGCAGCCCTCCGAGTTCGATCCGCGCAAGGCCATGCTGGCGGCGAAGAAGGCCGCGCGCGGCATCTGCAAACTGCGCTTCGAGGCCTTCGGCTGCGCCGGGCAGGCGGGCAAGATCAAGCCGCTGCCGCTGGAAGCCATGGCCAAGCGCTACCGCTGAGGCGCGCGCATGGCCGTCGAGAGTCCCGCCACCACGCTGGGCACCGCCGCGCCGGGGTTCACCCTGCGCGGCAGCGACGGTCGCATGCACAGCCTGCACGAGTTGCGCGGCGCGCGCGGCACCGTGGTGGCGTTCATCTGCAACCACTGCCCTTACGTGCAGGCGGTGCTGCCGCGCCTGCTGCGCGATGCGCGCGCGCTGGCGCCGCTGGGCGTCCATGTCATCGCCATCAATCCCAATGACGCCGAGG
This sequence comes from Metallibacterium scheffleri, assembly GCF_002077135.1. NCBI lineage: Bacteria > Pseudomonadati > Pseudomonadota > Gammaproteobacteria > Lysobacterales > Rhodanobacteraceae > Metallibacterium > Metallibacterium scheffleri. The sequence continues at coordinate 399,586 of NZ_LDOS01000002.1, forward strand.
CCTACCCCGAGGACCGCTACGCGCGCATGGTCGAGATCGCGCGCGATTGGCCGTTTCCCTATCTGCATGACGAAACGCAGCAGGTCGCACGCGCCTATGACGCCGTGTGCACGCCGGACTTTTTTGGCTACGACGCCGCACTGCGCCTGCGCTACCGCGGGCGTCTGGACGCCGGCCGCAAGGAGCTGGTAGCGGATGCGCCGCGCGAATTGTTCGAGGCCATGCAGCGCATCGCCAACGGGCAACTGCCGCTGCCGTTGCAGTATCCCTCGATGGGTTGCTCGATCAAGTGGCGCATGGCCTGATGGCCGCGCTGCGCGCGCTGATCTTCGATGTCGATGGCACCCTGGCCGAGACCGAACGCGATGGTCACCGCGTCGCCTTCAACCGCGCTTTCGCCGCGCTGGGTCTGCCCTGGCGCTGGGATGATGCGGGCTACGGCGTGCTGCTGCGGGTCGCGGGCGGCTACGAGCGCCTGCTGGCGTTCCTGGCGACGCAGGCCGATGCGCCCGCCGACGCGGGCGAACGCGCGGCGCTGGCGCGCATCATCCATCAGCGCAAGAACGCCGAATTCGCCGCGCTGGTGGCGCAGGGCGGCCTCGCGCCACGCCCCGGGGTGCGCCGCCTCGTCGACGCATGCGCGGGGCAGGGCATCCTGCTGGCGGTGGCCACCACTACCGGCCGCGCCAATCTGGATGCGCTGTTTCCGCACCTGTTCGGCGCCGACTGGCCGCAACGCTTCGCCGCGTTGGTGTGCGCCGAGGACGCCCCGCGCAAGAAGCCCGACCCGCAGGTGTACGCCATCGCACTGCAGCGCCTCGGCATCGCGCCAGGCGAAGCCATCGCCTTCGAAGATTCCCCCGCCGGACTCGCCGCCGCCCGCGCTGCGGGCCTCGCCTGCCTGGTCACCCGCAGCGTGTACTTCGCCAACGCCGATTTCAGCGGCGCCACGGCCGTGGTGGATGATCTGGACGCTGCACCGGACTGGCCCTGTGCCTCGCCACGCGTGGATCTGCAGGCGCTGCGAACGCTGCATGCCGCGCGCGCGTGATGGGTTGGGCGCGTTGAGCCCCGCGGATCAGAGTGATGACGCATGGCGCCTCGCTTCGCGCGATACGCAGCGCGATGCTGCGCCCGGCAGAGGAACCCGGCCGCCATGGTCCTTGCGCTGGGTCGATGCAGGCGTTGTCCGATTTGGCGGCGCAACGACGAGCCGTTCGGCGTCCAGTTGCCATGGCGCCCGGGTGTAGGGTTCCGCCGCCGCACTTTGCACCGTTCTGGCTGATTGCGTGGTGTAGGGCACATGGTTCGCGGTTGCGCGGGGCGTGATCATGCGGCTCGTTTTCTGGCCTCGCCAAGGCGCATCACTCTTGGCAATGGCAGTGGATGCCGCCGTTGCAGGTGCGCTTTCTGGCCTATCCATGGCGGCTTGCCATGCGCACGCACGTCGTCAATAGCGTCTGCCAAGTTGGCGATCACTCGGTGAGGTTGGACCCCACACCTGACCATTCTTCCGCTCATTGCGGCGCACCGGGTCGCAAGGCGAAGTGGCGCCTAATCCTTGCCCGGACCGCCGGGTCGCTCGGCGCAAACGTCAGCAACCAACAGGGCCGCATCGCGCGGCCCTGTTGTTGTCCAGCATGGCGCTGTCGCTCAGGCCAGGCCGGCCTGCTTCATCACTTCGGCGGCGTAGTCCTCGACCACCTTCTCGATGCCTTCGCCCACGGCCAGGCGCTGAAACTGCAGCACCTCGGCGCCGGCGGCCTTCAGCGCGGCTTCCACGGTCTGCTCGGTATTGAGCACGTAGGGCTGGCCGTACAGTGTGTTCTCGTTGACGATCTTGGCGATCTTGCCAGAGATGATTTTTTCCAGGATCGGTTCCGGCTTGGACCGGTCTTTCTCAGACATCTTGGCCAGCTCGATTTCCTTTTCCTTGGCGATGAACGCGGCCGGCACGTCGCTGGCCTTGTTGTACGGCGGATTCATCGCGGCGATGTGCATGGCGATACCGCGCGCCAGTTCATCATTGCCACCCTTCAACTCGACCAGCACGCCGATGCGCGCGCCGTGCACATAGGCCGCAACCGCGTGGCTGCTGTCCACGTGCGCCATGCGCCGTACCTGCACGTTTTCGCCGACCTTGGCGATCAGCCAGGCACGCGCTTCCTCGACCGTCGGGCCATACGATGTCTTCTCGGACTTCAGTGCCTCGACGTCGCGGGCGCCGCTGCTGAGCGCGGTCCTGGCCACTTCGTCGGTGAACTTGACGAAGTTTTCGTCCTTGGCGACAAAGTCGGTCTCGGAGTTGATCTCGACCAGCACCGCCTTGCCGGCGTGCCGGGCCATGGCGATGCGGCCCTCGGCGGCGACGCGGCTGGCTTTCTTGTCGGCCTTGGCCAGACCCTGCTTGCGCAGCCACTCGGCGGCGGTGTCGATGTCGCCGGCGTTTTCGGTCAGCGCCTTCTTGCATTCCATCATGCCGGCGCCGGTGCGCTCGCGCAGTTCCTTGACCGTCTGTGCGGTGATCTGCATGCGTGTTTCCTCGATAGACGAAAGCCCGCGCGATAGTGTGCGCGCGGGCGGGGACAGCGGGATGACGCTGCGCTTACTCGCTGGCGGCGGGGCCGGCGTCGGTGCTGCGGCCACGGCCGCCACGCGGCGGACGCGCGTCGCGGCGATCGCGATCGCCGGGCTTGCCGGCGTTGCGGCGCGGCGGCGCCTTGCGGCGCGCGGCATCGTCGGTTTCCTTGGCCACCGGGTTGCCGGCGGCGTCGAGTTCGACGAAGTCGTTCTCGTCGCCCTGCGCGGCGGCCGGTGCGGCGGCCTTGCCCTCGAGGATGGCGTCGGCGGCAGCGCGTGCGTAAAGCTGCACGGCGCGGATCGCGTCGTCATTGCCGGGGATGGCGTAATCGACCAGCGCCGGGTCGTAGTTGGTATCGACCACGGCGACCACCGGGATGCCCAGCTTCTTGGCCTCGAGCACGGCGATGTTTTCGTAGCCGATGTCGATCACGAACAGCGCGTCGGGCAGGCGCGCCATGTTCTTGATGCCGCCCAGCGATTTCTGCAGCTTGTCGCGCTCGCGGCGCAGGCGCAGCACTTCGTGCTTGACCAGCTTTTCGAAGCGGCCATCGGTTTCCATGGCTTCCAGCTCCTTGAGCCTGGCCACCGACTGCTTGATGGTGCGGAAGTTGGTCAGCGTGCCGCCCAGCCAGCGTTGTGTCACGTAGGGCATGCTGCAGCGCTGCGCCTCGGTTTCCAGCGCCTCGCGCGCGGAGCGCTTGGTGCCGACGAACATCACCGTGCCGCCGCGCTTCTGCGCCACGCCGGAGAGGAAGTTCATGGCGTCGCCGAACAGCGGCATGGTCTTTTCGAGATTGATGATGTGAATCTTGCCGCGGGCGCCGAAAATGTACGGGCCCATCTTGGGATTCCAGTAGCGCGTCTGGTGGCCGAAATGCACGCCGGCTTCCAGCATCTGGCGCATGGTGACTTGGGACATGGTGAACTCCGAAAGGGCCTTGTGGCCCGCAGGGTTGGGACCTCCACGCATCCCCCGTCCGACCCTGGCAGGGCAGGCCCGGCGGCGTCATCGTGGAGGCGATGCGCTGTCGACCCTTGCCACGCCAAGGCACCCCGGAGCGGGTGCCGATACGTGTGCGGATTTGGCCGGGTGGCCGTTTCGAGTGACGCCGCGAGCGGTTACACTCGAGCCTGTGCAGGCCCGGTTGGGCCATGCAAAGCCTTGAAATGTTAGCGGGTAACCCGCGTGGATGGCAAGTGATGCGCAGTCCTGAGCGTGCCGTGGCGGTGCTGCCGAAGAGCCCCGCCGATATCGAAAAGATGCGCGAGGCCGGGCGCCTCGCCGCCGAAGTGCTGGCGATCCTCAAGCCGCACGTGCGCCCCGGCGTGAGTACCGAGGAACTGGACCGCATCGCCTACGAGCATATCGTCAACGTGCAGCAGGCCATCCCGGCCAACGTCGGCTACCGCGGTTTCCCCAAGACCCTGTGCACCTCGGTCAACCACGTCATCTGCCACGGCATCCCCAACGCCGGCAAGATCCTCAAGGACGGCGACATCGTCAATTGCGATGTCACCGTGATCAAGGACGGCTGGCACGGCGACACCAGCCGCATGTACTGCGTCGGCACGCCCAGCGTGCTGGGCAAGCGCCTGGTGGACACCACCTACGACGCGATGATGGCCGGCATCCGCGCGGTGCGCCCCGGCGCCACGCTGGGTGATGTCGGCCACGCCATCCAGCAGGTGGCCGAGGCGGCGGGCTTTACCATCGTGCGCGAGTATTGCGGCCACGGCATCGGGCGCGTCTATCACGACGATCCGCAGGTGTTGCACTACGGCAAGCCCGGTACCGGCCTGCGCCTGGAAAGCGGCATGACCTTCACCGTCGAGCCCATGGTCAACGCCGGCAAGGCGCTTACGCGCGTGCTGCCGGATGGCTGGACGGTGGTGACCAAGGACCACTCGCTGTCGGCGCAGTGGGAGCACACCGTGGCCGTGACCGGGGACGGCTTCGAGATCCTCACGCCCTGGCCGGACGCGGCCTGAGCCGGGCGCCGCGCAGCCTTCGCCGCGCGCTCCGCACGCCATGAGCAGCGCGTCCACGAGCGTCATTCCGCCGTCGCCGCGCCTGCCTGAGGCAGTGCCGCGCAGCGGCTTGTCCGACGAAGCGCGTCTGGCGCTGCGCCAACTGCTGGCCGACTACGCGCGTGCCTTGGCGCTGGCCTTTGCCGCCGGTGCCGAGGCGCGCGCGCTGGGCGCGGCGCACGCGGCGCTAGTGTCGCGCGTGGTGGCGCAGGTGTGGACGCTGCACCTGGGCGAACCAGTCGGGCTGGCGCTGTTCGCGCAGGGTGGTTTCGGGCGCGGGCGCCTGTATCCGCATTCCGATATCGATTTGCTGGTGCTGGCGCGCGACGAGTCCGTGCCGGTTTCGCGCGGGCTGGAGCGCGTGTTCGCGGTGCTCTGGGATCTGGGCCTGAAGCCGGCGCAGGCGGTGCGCACGCTGGCCGCGCAGCACGCGCTGGCGGCGCAGGATTTGAGTGTGTACACCGCGCAAATGGAGGCGCGCTGGCTGGGCGGGGATCGCGCGCTGGTCGGCATGCCTGCCGCGCTGCTCGGCGACACGGCGCTGTGGCCACTGCCGCGATTCCTGGCCGCGCGCCTGCACGAGCAGGCGCAGCGCCGCGCACGCCGCGGCGACGGCAGCTATCGCCTGGAACCGGATCTGAAGGACGGCCCCGGCGGCTTGCGCCAGCTCGACCTGCTGTACTGGCTGGGGCAGCGCATGGGACTGCCACGCGAGTTGCCGGCGCTGGCGCACGCGGGCCTGCTGGATGCCGCCGCCGCCGCCGCGCTGGAATCCGCCGAGGCGCTGCTGGCGCGCGATCGCTACGCCCTGCACCTGCAGGCCGGACGCGCCGAGGAGCGCCTGCTGTTCGATCATCAGCGCGCGCTGGCGCAGCAGCTCGGCTACCGCGACGATGCCGGCGCGCTGGCGGTCGAGCGTTTCATGCAGGACTACTACCGCGCCGCGGCCAGCGTCGAAACGCTGGTCGACGAGGCCGCCCAGCGCCTGGCCTGGCAGCTCGATCCGCCGCCCGCACCGATTGCGCTGGATGACGACTGGCAGCGGCGTGGCGCCGCGCTGGAACCGCGCGCGGCGGACCTGTTCCGGCGCCGCCCGGCGGCGCTGGTCGAGGGTGCGCTGCGCCTGGATGCCGCGGCCGGCATCGAGGCCTTCAGTGCCGACGCCGCGGGCGCCATGCGCGGCGCGCTGCACGCACTGCCGCGCGGCGCGCTGGCGCAGGATGCCGCCGCGCTGCGTGCGTTCGATGCCCTGTTGCACCGTGGCGCGGCGGCGCCGCCGGCACTGACCGCGCTGGCGCGCGGCGGCGTGCTCGGCGCGCTGATCCCCGCCTTCGCCGCGGTCAGCGGACGCATGCAGTACGACCTGTTCCACCAGTACACGGTCGATGCACACACGCTGCGCGTGCTGGCGCAACTGGCACTGTTCGCCACGCCGGCGGCGGCACTCGAATTCGCGCTGGCGCACGCGCTGTGGCAACGCCAGCAACGTGTGCCGGTGCTGCTGCTGGCCGCGCTGTTCCACGACATCGCCAAGGGTCGCGGCGGCGATCACAGCGAACTGGGCGAGATCGAGGTGCGCGGTTTCGCGCAACGCCTGGGCTGGACCGAGGGCGATATTGACAGCGCCGCGTTCCTGGTGCGCTGGCACCTGCTGCTCAGTCAGACCGCACAGCGCCAGGACATCGGTGACCCGCAGGTGGTGCAGGTCTTCGCCGCGCGGGTGGGCGACGTGCAGCGCCTGGAAATGCTGTATCTGCTGACCGTGGCCGATATCGTCGGTACCAGCGCGAGGCTGTGGAACGGTTTCAAGGATCGCCTGCTGGCCGATCTATACCAGGCCGCGCGGCACGTGCTCACCGGCACTGACGCGAGCCTCGACGAAATCGCGCGCGCCGCGGCCTGCCGCACCGCCGCGCACGCGCAACTGCTGGCCGCAGGCCACGCCGCGGCAGCGATCGAGCAGTTGTGGGAGGACTTCCCGGCGGCCGCGTTCGTGCGCCAGGGCGCGGCGCAGGTAGCCTGGCAAAGCGCCGCGCTGCTGGCCGCGCCTGGCAGGCTGCCCGTGGTCGCGGCGCAGCCGCATGCCGCGCGCGGGGCGCTGGAAGTGTTCTTCCTTGCCGCCGATCGCGACGGCCTGTTCGCCGCGGCCACCGCGGCGCTGGAGGGTGAGGGCTACGCGGTGCAGGAGGCGCGCATCCTCGGCACGCCCAGCGGGCGTGCGCTGGACAGTTTCGTGCTGCTGGATGCGCACGGCGCCGGCCACGATGCCGCATGCATCGCGCGTCTGTGCAAGCGGCTGGAGGCCGCGCTGCGTGCGCCCGGCACGCCGCGCATCGCGCAGACCGTGCCGCGGCGCCTGCGCCACTTCCAGCGCGCGCCGCGCATCCACTGCGAGCCGGCACGCGCCGGCACGCGCACGCGCCTGGCGCTGCGCGGCAGCGACCGTCCCGGCCTGCTGGCCGACATCGCCGAGGCCTTCGTGGCCAGTGGCGTACGCGTGCACGACGCGCGCATTGCCACCTTCGGCGATATCGCCGAGGATTATTTCGAGCTGACCGATCGCCACGACCGCCCGCTGGATGCCGCGCAGTGCGAACGATTGCGTGCCGCGCTGCTGGCGCGGCTGGGCCCCGCCGCCACCGCGGCGGCCGTTTCCCGACTGGCACTGCGAGAACCCGATGAACACGCTTGAAACCACCATCGAACAGGCCTGGGCGGCGCGCGAGCAGCTCGACGCGCATGCCATCGAGACCACGCTGGCGCCCGCGCTGGAGCAGGTACTGGAGCTGCTGGAAAGCGGTGCCGTGCGCGTGGCCGAGCCGGACGGCCAGGGCGGCTGGCGCGTCAACACCTGGCTGAAGCAGGCGGTGCTGCTGTATTTCCGCGTGCACGGCAGCCGTCTGATGAGTGGTGGCGCGATGGCCGCGTGGGACAAGGTGCCACTGCGTTTCGCCGATGCCAGCACGACCGGGATGCGTGCGCTGGGCGCGCGCGTGGTGCCGGGCGCGCTGGTGCGGCGCGGCGCGTTCATCGGCAAGGACGCGGTGCTGATGCCGAGTTACCTCAACATCGGCGCCCACGTCGGCGCCGGCACCATGGTCGACACCTGGGCTACCGTGGGATCGTGCGCGCAGATCGGCGCGCACGTGCACCTCTCCGGCGGCGTCGGCATCGGCGGCGTGCTCGAGCCGCTGCAGGCCGCGCCCACCATCATCGAGGACGACTGCTTCATCGGCGCGCGCTCGGAAGTGGTCGAGGGCGTCATCGTCGAGCGCGGCAGCGTCATCGGCATGGGTGTGTTCCTCGGCCAGAGCACGCGCATCTACGACCGTGCCAGCGGTCAGGTGCACTACGGCCGCGTGCCGGCCGGCAGCGTGGTGGTGGCCGGCAGCCTGCCCGCGGCGGACGGATCGCACAGCCTGTATGCGGCGATCATCGTCAAGCAGGTGGATGCGAAAACGCGCGCCAAGACGAGCATCAACGAGCTGCTGCGGAGCGCGTGATGGGCTACACGCTGCATGGCCTGGACAAGTGCGACACCTGTGCCAAGGCGCGGCGCTGGCTGGATCGTCACGGCGTGGATTACCGCTTCATCGACTACCGCGCGCAGCGCCCCGAGCCGGACACGCTGCGCGACTGGGCGCGGCAGATCGGTGGCTGGGACAAACTGGTCAACAAGAGCGGGCCGACCTGGCGCAACTTGCTGCCGCAGCGCAAGAACCCGGCCTCCGATGCCGAATGGACGTTGCTGATCCGCGAGCATCCGCCGCTGCTGCGCCGGCCGCTGGTGCTGCGCGGCGATGCCCTGCTGGGCGTCGGCTTCAACGAGCGCCTGTTCGGCGGCTGGTTCGCCGACGCTGCGCTGACATCCAGTGGGCATTCGACAAAATAGGATTCTTCGAGCGAACCGCCAGGTCGTTCTGGCGCGTCATCCCCGCGCGAAGCTGGCTCGTCATCCCCGCGCAGAGCCTGCCTCCGCAAAGGCGGCGGCGGGGATCCAGTCACGCGCCGGATAGCCATTTGCCCGGCGCGTCATCCCCGATAGCTGACCGCAATTTCTGAAACCGCCGCCGCGCGCTGCTGGCTACAATGCCGGCACGGGGGGAACCGGAGAGCGCCATGGCGACATACCGGATTCTCAGTTTCGATGGGGGTGGTTTGCGCGGGGTGGTGACGGCGGTGCTGTTGCAGCGCCTGCAGGCCATGCGCCCCGATCTGCTCGCCAATGTCGCGTTGATGGCCGGCACCTCCACCGGCGGGCTGATCGCGCTGGGGCTGCGTCGCGGCCTGTCGCCCACCGCGCTGCGCGACATGTACCTGCAACATGGCGCGCAGATCTTCGACGCCGGCCCATGGTGGCGCCTGCGCAGCCTGGGCACGCTGGCCGGCGCGCGCTATCCCGCCGGCGGGCGCGAGCAGGTACTGCGCGAGCTGCTGGGCGCCGACACGCGCCTGGACCAGCTTTCCGGCGCGGTGCTGATCACCGCCTTCGACCTCGACCCGCAGGCCGTCGATCCGGCGCAGGCCAGTTGGAAGCCCAAGCTGTTCCACAACCTGTCCGGCAGCGACAGCGACGGCGCCCGGCTGGCATGGCAGGTGGGCATGGCAACCAGCGCCGCGCCCACGTATTTCCCCAGCTTCGACGGTTACGTGGACGGTGGCGTGTACGCCAACAACCCGGCCATGTGCGCGCTGGCGCAGACGCAGGACCCGCGCAGCGGCGGCCCGGTGCCGTGGGACGACATCCGCCTGCTGTCGCTGGGCACCGGCATCGTGCGCACCGTGGTGCCTGGGCAGACGCTGGACTGGGGCTACCTGCAGTGGGCGCCCAAGCTGGTGGCGCTGCTGTCCGACGGCGTCAGCGGCATCGCCGATTACCTGTCAAGACCCGTCTGGTTCTTTAATTGCCTGACGAAGATTTCGGGATGATTCTTGCGCCACAGGTCCATGGCTTGTCGAGGCGTGCGGTGACCCAGCGCGCGTTGCGGGAGGTGGTCGTTGTAGAGCTTGGCGTAGCGTTCGAGCGTGGTCTGCAAATCCTCGCGCGAGCGGAAGTGCGTGGTCGCCAGGATGTCGCTGATGCGCCCATTGAAGCGCTCGACCATGCCGTTGGTTTGCGGGTGACGCGGCTTGGTGAGCCGGTGCTCGATGCCGAGCAGGGCGCACTCACGATCGAAGGCGTGCTCGCCCGTGGGTTTCTTGCTCTTGGCGGTGAAGCGGTCGGTGAACTGGCTGCCGTTGTCGGTCAGCAGCTTGACGATCTTCATCGGTGCGGTCGCGTACAGGCGGCGCAGGAAGTCGCTGCTGCTGGCCTCGCTCTGGTCGGCGTAGATGCGCAGGAAAACCCAGCGGGTGGCGCGGTCGATGGCGACGAACAGGTAGCGCCGGGCGCTCTCGTCGGCCATCTGTGGCAGGTACTTGATGTCCATGTGCACGAAGCCCGGCGCGTAATCCTTGAAGGTCTTGCGCACGATCGGCGCGTCCTTGTCCTCCACCGGGCGCCGGTTCAAGCCGTGGCGCGTCAGGCAGCGCATCAGGCCGGAGCGCGACACCGCCGGGTTGAGGAATTCACGCACCACCACCAGCAGGTCGTCCAGCGGCAACCACAGGGTGCGACGGATCTCCATCGCCACCGCCTCCTGGGCCGAGGTCAGCGTGCAGTGCAGGGTCTGCGGGCGGTGCGAGCGGTCCGCCGTCGCATCACGCTGGCGCCACTTGCGCACCGTGGGCGGCGTCAGGCCGTAGCGGCGCGCCAGTTCGGCATCGCTCAGGGCCTGATCGGCAGCACGCAGCTCGGCGCGTATGCGCGGCGTGGTGCGGGCCAATGGATGTAGCGTCAGCGGCATGCGATGGCTCCAAGCACGTGGTAAAGATGACTCATCGCATCACGCGCAGCGCTCAGACGCCAGACACGCTGCAAGATAGAATCACACGGAGCCTGACAATTACCAGTGCCGCATGATGCTGGGCGCTGGCCAGTACCAGCGCTACGCGCCCTGCCTGCCGCCGCAGCACAACGTGGCCATGGACGATGTGGACGCGTTGCCCTGGCTGGTGGAATGGGCCGAGGCCTTGCCGCTGGAACCGCTGCAGGCGTGGCTGGATGCAGCGTGGTTTTAGCGCGATGTCCGCGCGCGCATGCGTGCACGCATGACATCGAGCAAGCGCGGCGGCGGCGCGGTGCCGGGTTCACTTGCCGCTGCGGATTCAGGGTGGGAGGATGCCGCCAAGGTCATCGCCACAGCAGGGGTACAGGCTGCGAGATTAGGCGGCGGGTATAGACGGTGCGATGGCTGGAAGCCCTTGATTCGTGCAGGACTGTTCCGATCGCCGACGTCCATGCACGTAGATTAGGCGCCGGAACTAGGCGCCATTTCACAACCGAATAGTAGTTAGGTGCGACATGGAACTTCTAGGCACGACAATCACCTTGGTGGGCTTCATAGGCATGGCCTGCCTTCTGCCAGTTGCTTGGACGCTCTCGCACAAGTTGTTCAAGCGCCTCCGCACCGACCATCACGCCACTTGGGTCAAATTAGGCCAGCCGGCCTTTCCCGGCAATGCAGGCGCAGTTACGCTATGGCGCACACGTAAGTGGCTCAAGGTCAATCATTCGCTGCTCGGCGACCCAACGCTGGAGTCTTGGTACAAATTGCAGCACAAGGTTCGACCGCTTTATTTGTGCTTTTTCGCTCTCGCAATAGTTGGCTTTATCATGCTTATGGCTTACGGTCGCACCTAACCATTCCATAAGAGACTTCCCGTCAACGCCGCGCGCTTGAGGTTCTTGCCTTGAGCTTTCGGGCCATGGCTGGTCATCGTGTTGTCCTCTTTGCTGCGTCGTGCGTGTCAGTGCTGCGTGGTGATGCAACGAATGTCAGACTGCATTTCCATAAACGGTCTTGTTGCGCCGCTGATGCTGGCGCGGACCAGGGTATAAACCGCACCCGGAGACCTCGTTCGTCTTTCGGTATCGTCGGTGTTCGGGGATCAGCCGAAACACGGGGTGACGTCCGGCAGGTTAGTCAGGTTCTCTCCGGGTCGGTCTGACCGTTGTCGACCACTTCGCGCTGACGTGAAAGGATGTGCGTTCGTGTCATGCCATGCCGGCGATCCTCACCGCGCGCTTGCCGGCCGGGCGCTGCACCATCGGGTGCTTCAGCCACGCCTCGGCGTCGTAGGCTTCCTCGCGCGCCAGCATCGCCCACAGTTGCCGCGCGTGTTTGTTCGCAATCGCCACCAGCAGCTTGCCGAACGGCATCCGACACGCCAGTTGGCGGATCCAGATCTGCTCGGGCGTGGCCCGATCCTGTGCAGTCACCTTGGCGCGCTGCAGGCTGCTGCGCGCGCCCTGGATCAGCAGCGTGCGCAGGTAGGCATCGCCGCGGCAACTGATCGTGCCCAGGCGGGTGTGCCCGCCGCTGGAGTGCTGGGTCGGCACCAGGCCGAGCCATGCGGCCAGTTGCCGGCCGTTCTTGAACTCCTTGGCCGAGCCGACGCTCGCCACCATCGCATCGGCGGTGAGCGGGCCAATGCCGATCAGCGCGCGCAGCCGCACGCAGCGCTCATCCGCCTTGGCGTGCGCTTCGATGCGCGCATCGCACGCGGCGATGCGGTCGCGCACCTGCGCCCAGTGCGCGCTGAGATCGCGCAGCAGTTCCTTCAGCTCCGCAGGCAACGATGCCGCTGCGTCGAGATCCGCCAAGGCGATGCGCAACGCCCGGTCACCCTGCGCCATCACGATGCCAAACTCGGCCAGCAGACCGCGCAGGCGGTTGCTGATCTCCAGCCCTTCGGTCTTGTAGCCCTCGCGCACGCGATGCCATGCCAGCCGCGCCTGCTGCTCGACCGACTTGACCGGCACAAAGCGCATGTTGCCCTGGCGTGCCGCCGTGGCAATCGCCTCGGCGTCGTTGCGGTCGTTCTTCAGTGTGCGGCTCTTGCGGAACGGCGTCACGAACTGCGCCGCCATCAAGCGCGGCTGCAGACCGACCTCCAAACAGCGCCGCGCCCAATGGTGCGCGCCACTGCATGCCTCCATCGCCACCACGGTGCCGGCCGGCACCTGCGCCAGCCACAGCGCAAACGCTTCACGCCCGAGATCCTGCCGCCGCTGCACGTGTCCGGCGCCATCCACCGCACATACGGAAAACAGGTTCTTCGCCAAATCCACGCCCATGGTTATATGTCAGGCTCCGTGTGATTCTATCTTGCAGCGTGTCTGGCGTCTGAGCGCTGCGCGTGATGCGATGAGTCATCTTTACCACGTGCTTGGAGCCATCGCATGCCGCTGACGCTACATCCATTGGCCCGCACCACGCCGCGCATACGCGCCGAGCTGCGTGCTGCCGATCAGGCCCTGAGCGATGCCGAACTGGCGCGCCGCTACGGCCTGACGCCGCCCACGGTGCGCAAGTGGCGCCAGCGTGATGCGACGGCGGACCGCTCGCACCGCCCGCAGACCCTGCACTGCACGCTGACCTCGGCCCAGGAGGCGGTGGCGATGGAGATCCGTCGCACCCTGTGGTTGCCGCTGGACGACCTGCTGGTGGTGGTGCGTGAATTCCTCAACCCGGCGGTGTCGCGCTCCGGCCTGATGCGCTGCCTGACGCGCCACGGCTTGAACCGGCGCCCGGTGGAGGACAAGGACGCGCCGATCGTGCGCAAGACCTTCAAGGATTACGCGCCGGGCTTCGTGCACATGGACATCAAGTACCTGCCACAGATGGCCGACGAGAGCGCCCGGCGCTACCTGTTCGTCGCCATCGACCGCGCCACCCGCTGGGTTTTCCTGCGCATCTACGCCGACCAGAGCGAGGCCAGCAGCAGCGACTTCCTGCGCCGCCTGTACGCGACCGCACCGATGAAGATCGTCAAGCTGCTGACCGACAACGGCAGCCAGTTCACCGACCGCTTCACCGCCAAGAGCAAGAAACCCACGGGCGAGCACGCCTTCGATCGTGAGTGCGCCCTGCTCGGCATCGAGCACCGGCTCACCAAGCCGCGTCACCCGCAAACCAACGGCATGGTCGAGCGCTTCAATGGGCGCATCAGCGACATCCTGGCGACCACGCACTTCCGCTCGCGCGAGGATTTGCAGACCACGCTCGAACGCTACGCCAAGCTCTACAACGACCACCTCCCGCAACGCGCGCTGGGTCACCGCACGCCTCGACAAGCCATGGACCTGTGGCGCAAGAATCATCCCGAAATCTTCGTCAGGCAATTAAAGAACCAGACGGGTCTTGACAGTTATAGTGCTCATCGAGACTTCCCCTTCTGCTGACGGTTGTAAAAACCATCATGGCCCTCGAGGCCGTTGGAAGCGGGAAGTCTCTTTTTACTCGTCCAAGCGGACGCGCGAAAAGCCGCGCACCGATTAACTCCAGCGTTAGGTTGCAGGGGATAGTTTTGACTAAAGACGAAATAGAAGAAATCCGCATTGACATCACAGCTGGCAAAGAAAATGCCCTGTCCATGCAAATGTGTCGTGACGGAACAGTTGGTCGTCGTGGCAGTGGCCAAGTCCCAGCTATTCCCGCCGTGGTTCTGGGCATGTCGGACGCTAGCTGGTTCTTACAGCTTGTCGAGGGTCTAGACGACCGCCTGTTTGCCCGCGCAGGCGTCTATGACCTACCGGGCAAAAAAGGTCTTCCGTTACTTACACGGTAGTTTTTCTTGGCGGCAACGCCACGAGCCGCACTGTTCTTTGTGGGTTCCGGTTTGTCACTGGCAGCGAGTCTCTCGCTGGCGACTCGCTACTTCCCTATTTCGATAATTTCGTGGGTAAGGCAGTGCAGTTCACGGAGCAGTGGTATCAGGACAATTTGGCAAAACAGCGCGGCAATGCAACCTAACATTTCCATAAGAGACTTCCCGTCAACGCCGCGCGCTTGAGGTTCTTGCCTTGAGCTTTCGGGCCATGGCTGGTCATCGTGTTGTCCTCTTTGCTGCGTCGTGCGTGTCAGTGCTGCGTGGTGATGCAACGAATGTCAGACTGCATTTCCATAAACGGTCTTGTTGCGCCGCTGATGCTGGCGCGGACCAGGGTATAAACCGCACCCGGAGACCTCGTTCGTCTTTCGGTATCGTCGGTGTTCGGGGATCAGCCGAAACACGGGGTGACGTCCGGCAGGTTAGTCAGGTTCTCTCCGGGTCGGTCTGACCGTTGTCGACCACTTCGCGCTGACGTGAAAGGATGTGCGTTCGTGTCATGCCATGCCGGCGATCCTCACCGCGCGCTTGCCGGCCGGGCGCTGCACCATCGGGTGCTTCAGCCACGCCTCGGCGTCGTAGGCTTCCTCGCGCGCCAGCATCGCCCACAGTTGCCGCGCGTGTTTGTTCGCAATCGCCACCAGCAGCTTGCCGAACGGCATCCGACACGCCAGTTGGCGGATCCAGATCTGCTCGGGCGTGGCCCGATCCTGTGCACCCAAGTTCGACATCTTCGAGCGGAGATTTTGCTCTGAAGGTGTGTCGCGACAAGGGTTTTGGCTCGTCCGAAGCGGCCATGCTGTAGTGACACGTTATTTAGCAGAGTATGCTCAGTAGCGTTATTTTGTGCAGTAGAGTGGCGACATGTTCGTCAAGCTCACCCGTTCCGGTCCGCGCAGCTACGTCAAGCTCGTGGAGGCGTACCGCGATGATCGCGGGGTCTCCCGCCAGCGCGTCGTCGCCACGCTGGGTCGCCTGGAGCAGGTCCGCACCGGCGGGGCCGATGCCCTGATTCGCGGTCTGCACCGCGTCATCGACGGCGAGGAGCCGCAGGCGCCCTCGGTGCGCTTTGCCCCGGCGCTGGCGGTGGGCGACACGTGGATGCTGCACGCGCTGTGGCACAAGCTGGGCTGGGACGAGGCGTTTCGCCGGGTGCTGCGCAACGCTCACGGCGCCTTCGATGCCGAGCGATTGCTCCGGGTGATGGTCTTCAACCGGCTGTGCGATGCCACGTCCAAGCTCGGCGTCTTGCGCTGGCTCGAAGGCACCCGGGTGCCGGGAGTCGACAGCACCTCGGTCACGCACCAGCGGCTGTTGCGCACCATGGACACGCTGGCCGAGCGCAGTGAGGCGATGCAGCGCACCCTGGCGGCGGTGCTGCGGCCGCTGGTCGATCAGGACCTGTCGATCGTGTTCTACGACATGACGACGATCGGCATGGAGGGCCAGAGTGAGGTGCCCGGCGAGATTCGCCAGTTCGGCCTGTCCAAGGACGGCGGCATCCGCCGGCAGGTCATGCTCGGCGTCGTGCAGACCGCCGAAGGCTTGCCCATTGCGCATCGCGTGTGGGCGGGCAACACGGCCGAGGCGCCGACGCTGCATGCCGTCATCGACGAGATCCTGGCCCTCTACCCGGTCAAGCGCGTCGTGCTGGTGGCCGACCGCGGCCTGCTCAGCCTGGACAACCTGGAATGGCTGCAGACGGTGCGCATCGGCAAGACGGCGCAACCCCTGGAGTTCATCCTGGCCGTGCCGGGTCGCCGCTATGGGGAGTTCAACGAGATCCTCGGCGCCGTGCAGGCCGAGCACTGCGTGCAGGCCAAGGACGAGGTCATCGGCGAGACGTCCTGGCAGGGTCTGCGCCTGGTCTGGGCGCACGAACCGCAGGCGGCTGCACAGCAGAGCGCCGCACGGCGCCAGACCATCGAGACGCTGACGCAGCAAGCCGAGCTGCGCGCCGGCAAGCTCGACGCCCAGGACGCCGGCGCCGCTTTCAAGGGTCGGCGCCTGAGCGACTCGGGCGCCAAGGCATGGCTGTTCCGCGCCGTCAGCGACGCCCATCTGGGATCGATCATCAAGGTCGACCTGCAGTCCGACCGGTTCGCCTACACCGAGGACGAGGCCGCGCTCAAGCGCGCCGAACTCAACGACGGCAAGCTGCTGCTGGTGACCAACACCACGGACCTCGATCCCGCCGAAGTGATCGCGCGCTACAAGTCGCTGGCCGACATCGAACGTGGCTTCCGGGTGCTCAAGTCCGAGATCGAGATCGCCCCGGTGTTCCACCGCCTGCCCGACCGCATCCGCGCCCACGCCCTGATCTGCTTCATGGCGCTGGTGCTGTACCGCGTGCTGCGCATGCAGCTCAAGTCCACTGGCAGTTACTACTCCCCCGAGCGCGCGCTCGAAATCGCCCGCCGCATCCAGCTCCACCAGGTGCGCATCGCCGGCCAGGGTGCCGCCAGCGGCCTGACCGACCTGAGCCCCGAGCAGCTTGCCCTGTTCGACCAACTTCAACTCGACATCCCGACCAGAGAACCCTTCGACATCGCCCCGTAGTGCCAATTTCGATCGCCTGAACATAGGCGGATCAATGCCTTGCACAAAAATATGTCGAACTCGGGTGTGCAGTCACCTTGGCGCGCTGCAGGCTGCTGCGCGCGCCCTGGATCAGCAGCGTGCGCAGGTAGGCATCGCCGCGGCAACTGATCGTGCCCAGGCGGGTGTGCCCGCCGCTGGAGTGCTGGGTCGGCACCAGGCCGAGCCATGCGGCCAGTTGCCGGCCGTTCTTGAACTCCTTGGCCGAGCCGACGCTCGCCACCATCGCATCGGCGGTGAGCGGGCCAATGCCGATCAGCGCGCGCAGCCGCACGCAGCGCTCATCCGCCTTGGCGTGCGCTTCGATGCGCGCATCGCACGCGGCGATGCGGTCGCGCACCTGCGCCCAGTGCGCGCTGAGATCGCGCAGCAGTTCCTTCAGCTCCGCAGGCAACGATGCCGCTGCGTCGAGATCCGCCAAGGCGATGCGCAACGCCCGGTCACCCTGCGCCATCACGATGCCAAACTCGGCCAGCAGACCGCGCAGGCGGTTGCTGATCTCCAGCCCTTCGGTCTTGTAGCCCTCGCGCACGCGATGCCATGCCAGCCGCGCCTGCTGCTCGACCGACTTGACCGGCACAAAGCGCATGTTGCCCTGGCGTGCCGCCGTGGCAATCGCCTCGGCGTCGTTGCGGTCGTTCTTCAGTGTGCGGCTCTTGCGGAACGGCGTCACGAACTGCGCCGCCATCAAGCGCGGCTGCAGACCGACCTCCAAACAGCGCCGCGCCCAATGGTGCGCGCCACTGCATGCCTCCATCGCCACCACGGTGCCGGCCGGCACCTGCGCCAGCCACAGCGCAAACGCTTCACGCCCGAGATCCTGCCGCCGCTGCACGTGTCCGGCGCCATCCACCGCACATACGGAAAACAGGTTCTTCGCCAAATCCACGCCCATGGTTATAGTGCTCATCGAGACTTCCCCTTCTGCTGACGGTTGTAAAAACCATCATGGCCCTCGAGGCCGTTGGAAGCGGGAAGTCTCTTTTTACTCGTTCAAGGCGGACGGCTTCGCCGCCGCTTAACTCTGGCGTTAGCGCCCACGGGAAACATTGATGCAACTCAGGCAGGTTGGCCAGACCGTCATACAACCTACGCATCGAGCCACCTGCCATTGCGGTGCGGTGGTGTTGGAGCTGGAGCTTCCGGATGGCATGGTCAACCCGAGACGGTGCGATTGTTCGTACTGTCGGCGCAGAGGCACTATCGTGGCATCTGTTCCGCTCGGCGGGCTGCATGTGGTCAAAGGCGCGGAGCATCTCAAGGTCTACCAATTCAACACGCGCACGGCCAAGCACTATTTCTGCTCTGTCTGCGGCATACACACCCATCATCAGCGCCGTTCCGACCCAGAGCAGTACGGCTACAACGTGGGTTGCCTTGAGGGCGTCAACCCTTTCGACATTCAGGAGGTTCCCACCAATGATGGTGTCAATCACCCTTCCGATATGCGTGGGCGCTAACAACTCCCGGTAGGGTTCTTCGAGCGGAGGGGCTCGCAGCAGGCTTCTGAGTTTTGGGTGCCATTCTTGTATCGCGACGCACTTGAGTTAGAGCAGGGCTCCGTAAGTGACGGGTAACTCGTTTAAGCCAAGCCCGCTTCGCGGCTTCAGCTTTCGCATGAGCTACACTAGCGCAAAGCCTCACCACTTCACAGTGCGGTTCAACTCAGGCGTTAGCTTTCTCAAGGAACTTCTCATATGAACGAGGAAAAAGTAGCAAGAATTTGTTGGAACACGAACAATTGGCAGTATCCTTCGGGCAAGGCCGGCAAGGTTGCCAATACCAGTTCAGGCGCATATGAAACTAGGACAGGCTACGGGCACGAGGAATGGTTGTTTGACGTAAGCAAGTTAGTCAATGGTTTCCATTACGCATATATCCAAGCTATTGGCCAACATCGTGAAAAATATGAAGGAAAACGGTTCAATCTCTCTTTTTACTCAATCAACAGCGCAAAGAAAGAGCGCTACTGGCTGGGGGCGGTACACAACGTTCATGTCGTTAGCCCTGATGAATCCAAATCAGTGCATTCAGCATATAGAAAAAATGGATGGCTCAAACAGATGTACAGCCAACTGGATTCTGTGGGCGCCGATGTCAAGGAATTCAAGGGCATTGAGCCAGAGGATTTTTGCTGTATAAAATTTCGCCCACGAGACATGCATTTGCTCGAAGAGCCGATGTTTTTCTTGTTCGGCGATTCCGCCATAACGTCAGATTATTACAACCTTAAGAATAAAACCGGTAATCCACGCCGAATAGAAATAAACGAGTTCGTGTTTACTGCCGTGGCTACGGCAAAAAACGGAAAGCTACAGCTAACTATCGGAGCCATGCCAAGGATATCGACCTAGTTCACAATAAAATGCAAGAGCTTATTTTCATACAACTTAATAAAGATCATGGTAGTCAGAACGTGTCTTGCGAGCAAGACACAGGTTTTGGTACAAAGATTGATGTTGCTGTTAAGTTATCCGATGGGTACACGTTTTATGAGCTGAAGACCGCGAACACTTCAAAGCAATGCATTCGAGAAGCACTCTCACAACTCTTGGAGTACGCCTACTACCCCCTTGCAAGCCGGGCTTCAAGGCTAGTGATCGTTGCGCCGGTAGCTTTATCTGAGGACTCCAGAAAGTACCTGAGTCATCTTAGAAGTAAGTTCTCGCTTCCGCTGTATTACAGAATGTTCGATTTTGAATCAGGGAAACTCGGCGTTGAGGAATGAGGAAGCGAACATTTCGCTGCAGCTTACTGTCAGCCCACTACGCGGTCTGTCGGCGGCTGAGCTCAGGCGTTGACTTTTACTAATCGTGAGGGTGAATATCATGATGTGTCATATTGCGATCGCATTGGTGCTATGGGTAGTTCTTACCGCTGCTGCGTTCTTTGTTATTCAACGGTACAAATCCGAGCGTGCGTCTCTCATTGGCGGCTCAACCTTTTTATTCGGTGCGTTAGCTGCTGTGCTTATTGTGCCCGTATTTCTTGGCATCAACGATGGCTGCAACACAGATGTATGCTTACAGAACAAAGAAATGGCGAGCGCATTAGTCACCTTCTTCATAATCAGCTGGGGAGCTTTCGGTGCAAATCTGCTCTCCGCATGTATTAGCCACAAATAAGCCTAAAAACCATCATTGCCCTCGAGACCGTAAGGTGAGGAAGTCTCTTTTTATTCGTTCATGGCGGATGGCTCTGCCACCGCTTAGCTCAAGTGTTAGCCATCACAGGGGAGATCATCGTGAACTGGAAGCACGTGACTGGCGTAATAGCGATTCTCATGGCCATATTTATCGGGCCATTCGTAATCTCAGGTAACAGCTTAGCCCAAGCGATGTATGGACTACTTACGGCGGCGGTCGCAACGGCAATTGGTGTATGGGCTTCGTGGAACTATTCGCGCAACTCGGACAAAGAGCGCCTCACGCGCTATGGCCTGCTGGCATGGCGCAATGTAGACGCCCTTTCAGTCAAGGTTCGCCAGCAAATTCAAGTCGGTTCGGCAAATATTGACATGCTGCAATCATGGTTGCTAGACATTGATCAGGCTAAATGGGGCTGGCGTGATTTGCTCCGTGAGCTATTTGAATTGCAAGAGCGACTCGAGTTGGAGCGCGAAGAAATCTCACAGAAGTACAAGGACAAAATCGACGCGACTGAGAGCGAAAGTGAGCGAAAGAAGTTAGAGGGTCAAAGCAGAATTGAACTAGCAAAGATTAGCGCTCGCGCTCCGCTACCCATTCCAGAAAAGCAACAAGTTGCCTGCCCAAGCTGTGGAAATTCAGTTGAATTCATACTGGGCACGGAGACCGGCGCGAGCGCTTGGCCTATGTGCGACGGATGTGGCGCGATTTTCCCTGTGCACCGCAAATCGGAGACCGATGTCGCAGTCAACGCTGATGCACTCAAACTTCCCGTGTCGAAGAATTGTCCGCATTGTTCGGCTACAAACGAGTGGAAGATACCGGTCAATCGTTCAGTGCACTTCTTGTACCACTGCACTTCTTGCTTCAAAGCCATGCAGTGTCATGGTACTGCGTCAGACTTCACCGTCACTTTGCCCGTCGGTGATGGCTAACAATTCTACAAGAGACTTCCCGTCAATACCGTCCGCTTGATGCTCTTGCCTTGAGCTTTCAGGCTTTTGCTGGTGGTCGTGTTGTCCTTGTTGCAGCGTGCTGCTGTGTCAGTGCAATGCGGTGTTCAACGTTGCCAGACTGCATTTCCTTCCCACAGGGACTTCCTGCGGTCGTAAACGGTCTTGTTGAGCCATCGCCGCTGGCGCGGACCAGGGTATGAACCGCGCCCGCAGACCTCGTTCGCTCATCGGTGTCGGCGGTGTTGATGATGCGCGAAGTTTGAGGGCAGTTGCAGTGCCAAGAACAGGCAAAACCGAACGGCCGCGAGTTCCGTCGCGGCCGTTTGCTTCAACTCAGGCGTTCGACCGCGCCGCACCTGCGCGCCAGTCGAGGCAATGACCCGGCTTCCGTTCAAGACCTCCGGGCGCGGGTCACCGCTTCAGTGGCTCGCCCGCATGCCGATGGCGCTGCCCAGGAACCCCCAGTTGTCGGCATCGTGGCGCAGGTGTTTGTGCACCGGCATGTAGATGTGGCTGGTGGCCGTGGCCACATGCAGCAGGATGGGATTGGCGCAGCCCTGGTCGTGCTGCATCTGTGCGGCAAACTTGTACGCGTTGCTGGGCACCACGCGGTCGTCATCGGTGGATGTGGTGATGATGGTCGGCGGGTAGCACACCCCTTTCTTGAGATTCTGCAGGGGCGAGTAGGCGTACAGCCACTTGAAGTCGGCCGCGCTCTTGTCGGCGTCGCCGTATTCGGAGATCCAGTATTCGCCGCCGGAGAATTTCTGGAAGCGCAGCATGTCCAGCACGCCATGGCCGATGTACACCGCGCCAAACAGGTGCGGGTGCTCGGTCACGCTGGCGCCGGTCAGCAGGCCGCCGTTGGAGTAGCCCATGATCGCCAGGTGCGGTGTCGTGGTGTAGTGGTGCGCGATCAGCCAGCGCGCGGCATTGGCGAAGTCGTCGAACACGTTCTGCTTGTTCTGCAGCATGCCGGCGCGGTGCCAGGCCTGGCCATACACGCCGCCGCCGCGCAGGTTGGGCATGGCGTACACGCCGCCCATGCGCAGCCAGGTGGCGATGGCCGGGCTGAAGTAGGGCGGCACGGTGATGTCGAAGCCGCCGTAGCCGTACAGCACCGTGGGGTTCGTGCCGTCCAGCGCCAGGCCCTTGCGATGCACGATGAACATCGGCACCTCGACGCCGCCGGTCGATGGATAGAACACCTGCTGCACCACGTAGTGATCGGGGTCGAAGCGCACCTGCGGCTTGAAGAACACCCGCGCCTTGCCGCTGGCGACGTCATAGTGCTCGATCTCGCCGGGGCGCAGGAACGAGGTGAACGCGAAATACACATCGGGCGAGTCGTCGCGCGCCGAGATGCCGTCGACGGTGCCCATCGCATCCGGCAGCGGCACGTCGCGAATGAGCTTGCCGGCGGTGGTGTACAGCGCCAGGCGGCTCTTGTCGACGACCGCGCGGTGCACCAGCAGGCGGCCGTCGGCGAGGTGCACCGAGGTCAGCACCGTGCCGGTCTGCTGCGGGATCACGGTGCGCCAGTGCGCCGGCGCCGGATCCTTCATGTCGACCGCGATCAGGCGCCCCAGCGGCGCGTCCTGGTCGGTCTGCACATACAGCGTGTCGCCCTGCGTGCCGACTGGCGTGAACGAGCCGTCGTCCGCGGTGAACAGCGGGCGCACCGGGGCGCCGATATCGGGATGTCCTGGATTGCCCAGATCGACGTAGTACAGCTCGTTGCTGGTGATGCGGAACTGGAAGTCGATGAACAGGTAGCGGCCGTTCTGCGAGGTCGAGCCGTCGATGATCCACTCAGGCTTGTCGGGACGCCGGTAGATGAGCTGGTCATCCGCCTGCGGCTTGTTGATCCAGTGGTAGTACAGCGCCTGGTTGGCCAGACGCTGCGCGATGGCCTGGCCCTTGGGCGGCTGCGGATAGCGCGAGTAGAAAAAGCCCGCGCTGTTGTGCGTCCAGCTGAGCCCGGAAAACTTCACCCAGCGCACGACATCGGGCAGCGTCTTGCCGGTGGCCACGTCCATGACGTGGATGGTCTGCCAGTCGGAGCCGCCCACCGACAGCGCGTAGGCGAGATAGCGTCCATTGGGCGAGGGCACGTAATCGGCCAGCGCGATACCACCGTGGCGCGAGAGATGGTTCGGGTCCAGCAGCATGCGCGGCTTGCCATCCGGGCCGCGCTGCACGTACACCACCGATTGATTCTGGACCCCCGAGTTGCGGCTGAAGAACAGCCACGGCCCGCGCTGGATCGGCGGCGATTCCTTGGGGTAATTCCACAGCTGCGCGAGCTTGTTGTAGAACTCGGCGCGCAGCGGCAGGCTGTCGAGATAAGCGTTGGTCAGCTTGTTCTCGGCGGCGATCCACGGGCCGAGCCGGGGATCACCGAGATTCTCCATCCACTGGTAGGGCGCGGGGACTTTCGTGCCGAAGTAGTTGTTCACCGTGTTGTCGCGCGGCGCGGGCGGGTAGCTCAATGGTGCAGCTTGCGCGGCGAGGGACAGGCCACCGGCAACAAGTGCAAGTGACGCGCACAGCGTCCGGATCAGAAAATTGGATTTCACCGCGAGCTCCCGCATGGCATGACCGCGCTCAATCTAGCGCCGCGCGCGGAGGCGGCCGTCCTGTTGTCGATAACGTAAGGAATTCGGCATGTGCGCGCGGGCTCGCCGCCCGCGTGTCGACCCCGCCGCGCTGCGTGTCGATGCTGCGACATTGCGATCAAATACCGGGAATGGTCACTGGATCCCCGCCCCCGCCTTCGCGGGGGCAGGCTCTGCGCGGGCGACGGTGCTGCTGGTGTGCAGGAACGACGGGGTTCCGTATCAGGCGTCCCCGGCAGCGTCCAGCACGAACCATTGCGCGACGCGTGCGCGCGCCGCGGCCGGGTCGGCGGCGGCGTGGCTGAATTCGTTGGTGTTCGGCGAGTACGCGTAATCCGCGGCCCAGGTTGGCGCATGCGCGACGATCTCGCGCACGGCATGCAGCGTGTGCTCGATATCCGCCGTGGTCGTGCCGGGGTGGAAGGACAGACGCACCCAGCCGGGTTTCTGCGACAGGTCGCCGTGCTCGATGCGATCGGTGATGGCGCGCGAGCGCGACGGATCGACATGCAGCAGGTAATGCCCATACGTGCCGGCGCAGGAGCAGCCGCCGCGCGCCTGCACGCCGAAGCGGTCATTGAGCAACTGCACCATGAGGTTGTAGTGCACGTTCTCGACATAGAACGAGAAGATCGCCAGGCGCTCGCGCTGCGCCGGGGCCATGACATGCACGCCGGCGATGGCGTGCAGCGCATCGATGACGCGCGGCACGATGGCCTGCTCGCGGCGCTGCATGGCGGCAACGCCCATCTGCGTCTTCAGCTGCACCGCCAGCGCGGCCTTGATGGTCTGCAGGAATCCCGGCGTGCCGGCGTCCTCGCGCGCCTCGATGTCGTCGAGGAACGAATAGCCGCCCCAGGGGTTGGTCCAGTTGACCGTGCCGCCGCCGGAATCGTCCGGCGTGCGGTTGCGGTACAGCCCGCGATTGAAGATCAGCACGCCCGCCGCGCCCGGGCCGCCGAGGAATTTGTGCGGCGAAAACAGCACCGCGTCCAGATAGGCCTCCGCATCGGCCGGGTGCATGTCGATCTCGACGTAAGGCGCCGAGGCGGCGAAATCGACGAACACCACGCCGTCGGCGCGGTGCATCCGTTTGGCCATGGCGTGGTAGGGCGTGGCGATGCCGGTGACGTTGGAGCAGGCGGTGAACGAGCCGATCTTCAGCGGCCGCGCGCGGTATTCGTGCAGCAGCGCGTCGAAAGCCGCCAGATCCACCAGGCCGTCGCGGTCGGGTGGAATCACCACGACATCGGCGAGCGATTCCAGCCACGAGGTGTGGTTGGAGTGATGCTCCATGTGGGTGATGAACACCACCGGGCGTTCGGCCTCGGGCACGCGGATGAAACGGCGCAGGCTCTCCGGCGCCTTCAGGCCGAGGATGCGCTGGAACTTGTTCATCGCCCCGGTCATGCCCGAGCCGGCGCACAGGATCACATCGTCCGGCCCGGCGTGGACGTGCGCCTTGATCAGCTCGCGCGCCTGGTGATAGGCCAGCGTCATCAGGCGCCCGGTTTCGCTGCTTTCCGAGTGCGTGTTGCCGACGAACGGGCCGAAACGCTGCAGCAGCCGCTGCTCGATCGGCGCGTACAGGCGCCCGCTGGCGGTCCAGTCGGCGTAGATCAGGCGCTGCTCGCCGTAGGGCGAGCGGAAGGTCTGGTCCTGGCCCACGGTATGCGCCCGGTAGGGCGCGAAATAGTGTTCGAGAGCATCCATCATCGATTGCCGATCAAGCCCGGTCGCGCGGCGGCCGGATTGCCTCAAGCATAACCCGCGCTGCCCGCGCGGGCCTGCGTGCGGCCACGCGGCGCCACTGGGCAGGGCCGTGTGCCCGCGCATCGCCCTGCCATCATTGCGCCCGCTGCGGCTGACCGCCGATCGCGCGCTGGCGCGGCTCCACGGCTACTGCGCGCCAGCTCCGAGATCGGCCGGCGCAAGGCCGTGCGCGGCGCGCGCATGCATGGCGTGCAGCAGCGCGGCGAAATCGCGCGCGTAGCCGGACGAGTCGAACAGCGCGGTGTGCGCGCTCTGCTGCGCGAGACGCTCGCGCAGTGCGATGCGCGCACCGGCATCGCGGCCCAGCGCGACGGCGCGTGCGATGAAGTCGGCCTCATCGCGGGCGTTGCACTCAGCCAATCCGAGATGATGGTTGAGGCTGCCGGCCACGCGCGCGGCGAACGTTGCGCCGGGGCAGGTGAGCACCGGGCAGCCGGCATGGAGCGCGTCGCTGGCGCTGGTGTGGGCGTTGTACGGATGCGTGTCCAGCACCAGGTCGGCGTGGCGGAACAGGCCGAGATAATCGGCGTGCGCGCGGCGCGCGGCGAACACCAGCCGCGCCGGATCGATACCGGTCTGCGCGGCAGCGGCGCGCAGGCGCAGGTCGCCGTCACCGAGGCCTTGCAGCAGCCACAACACGCTGCCGGGCACGGCGCGCAGGATGTCCATGTAACTGGTGAAACGCTGCGGCGCGAGCTTGTAACCCTGGCCGAAGCTGGCAAACACGGCGCCGCGCGCGGGCAGGCCCAGCGCGGCGCGCGGCGGCGGCGCGATGGGCGCGCGTGCCGCGTCGATGGGCTGATAGCAGCGCGGCAGGCGTGCCACGCATTCGCTGTAGTGCGCGCGCTGCGCGGCGGGTACGACGAAGGCATCGGCGATCAGATAGTCGTGCCAGGGCGTGCCCGCGCTGCCGGGATAGCCCAGCCAGTTGACCTGCAGTGGCGCCGGTCGCCGCGCGAACAACTCGGGGCGCCCGCCGCCGCACCACACATCCAGATCCAGCAGCACGTCGATGGCGTCGCTGCGGATGCGTTGCGCCAGTTGCGCCGTGGGCATCGCGCTGGCATCCAGCAGTGGCGCGCAGGCGGCCAGGCGCGCACGCCACGGCGAGGCATCATCGGCGCTGAGCGCATACAGATGCAGATACAGCGCGGGATCGCGTGCCAGCGCTTCGAGCACCGGCGTGGCCAGCAGCGCGGTGGCGTGCTGATGGAATCCGGCGGAGACCAAGCCCACGCGCAGCGCTGCCGCGGCGGCGCGCGGCGCGGGAGGCGGTTCGGTCGCCGGAAGTTTGGCGGCCAGGGTGCGCGCGGCGATCTCCGCGCAGCGGCGTTGCTCGGCGGGCGTGGCCGCTTCGGCCAGGAACGCGAACGGCGCGATGCCCGGGGTGCCGGCCGCAAGCTGCGCGCGCAACCAGGTACTGCGCGCGTCCACCGCGCGCCAGGCGCAGCACTGGCGCTCGGCGAACTGCAGTTGCGCGGCGATGCGCACATCGTCCGGCGCCTGCGCCAGCGCGGCGCGATAGGTGGCGACGGCGCGCTCGATGTGCTGTTGTTCCTCGGCCATCAGCCCGGCCTGCAACAGCAGCCGGACATCCGCGGGCGCGTGCACCAGGCCGGCACGGCTGGCCGCTTCGGCAGCGGCCCAGTCGCGCCGCGCGGCGCGCGCCTGCGCCAGTAGCAGCGCGGTTTCGGCCTGCGGCGCCTGCGGTCCTTGCAGCACCGCCAGCACGCGCTGCTCGGCCTGCGCGACGTCGCCTTGCTCAAGTTCCACGGCGGCCAGATTGAGTGCGCTGCCGGGGTCGCGGGTCTGCGCGAATGCCTGCGCGTAGGCGCGCGCGGCGGCGGCGAGATCACCTTGTGCGCGGCGCAGGCTGCCAAGCTGGTTGAGCGCGGCGGGATGCGCGGGATCCAGCTTGAGCGCGGCATCCAGCGCCTGCGCGGCGCCCGCGATATCCGCCACCGCCAGCAGCGCGCTGGCCAGGTTCAGCCACGCGGCGAAGTGTTGCGGCGCCAGCTGCGTGGCCGCGCGCAACGCCTGCACGGCATCGTCGTCGCGCTGCAGCAGCAGCAGCGCCACGCCATGCAGGCGCGCGGCTTCGGCGGAGCGCGGCCAGCGCTGGCGCAGCGCGCGCGCCTGCGTTTCGGCGGCAGCAGATGGGCCGTGTTGCAAGCATTGCGCCAGCGCGTCGAGCTCGGCCTCGACGCTCATGCCGGCTGCGCGAGCTGCTGCAGTTGTTCGGCCAGATCGGCGCGGCGCAACGCGGCGCCGAGCTCGTCCAGATCGCCGTCGAGGATGTCCTGCAGGCGGTGCAGGGTGAGGTTGATGCGGTGGTCGGTGACGCGACCCTGCGGATAGTTGTAAGTGCGGATGCGCTGGCTGCGGTCGCCCGAGCCCACCTGCAGCTTGCGCGCTGCGGCCTGCTGCGCGGCCTGCGCGCTGCGCTCGCGGTCGAGCAGGCGCGCCTTGAGCAGCAGCAGCGCGCGCGCGCGATTCTTGTGCTGGCTGCGCTCGTCCTGGCATTCGACCACCAGGCCGCTGGGCAGGTGCGTGATGCGGATCGCCGAGTCGGTCTTGTTGACGTGCTGGCCGCCGGCGCCGGAGGCGCGGAACGTGTCGATCTTCAGATCGGCGTCGCGCAGTTCGATGTCACTGACGTCATCCTGCTCGGGCAGCACCGCGACGGTGGCGGCGGAGGTGTGGATGCGGCCCTGGGCCTCGGTGGCAGGTACGCGCTGCACGCGGTGCGTGCCGGATTCGTACTGCAGCGCGTTCCAGGCGCCGGGGCCTTCGACGCGCGCGATCAGCTCCTTGTAGCCACCGTGCTCACCGGGACTGCTGGACAGGATTTCCACGCGCCAGCCGCGGCGCTCGGCATGGCGCAGGTACATGCGCGCCAGATCGCCGGCGAACAGCGCGGCCTCGTCACCGCCGGTGCCGGCGCGCAGTTCCAGATACAGCGCGCCGCCAGCGTGCGGGTCGGGTGGCAGCAGGGCGATTTCCAGCTCGGCCTCGCGCGTGGCGATCTCGGCATCGAGGCGCGCGAGATCCTCGCCGGCCAGCGCGCCCAGTTCGGCGTCGTCGAGCAGTGCGCGCGCGGCTTCGCGCTCGCGTTCGCTGGCGCGCAGCGCGGCCACGCCCGCGGCCACCGGTGCCAGGCGCGCGTGCTCGCGCGTGAGCGCGCGCCAGCGCGTGGCATCGCCACTGGCGCCGGGTTCGGCGAGCAGGCGGTCGAGTTCCTCGTGGCGTTCGGCCAGCGCCAGCAGGCGTTGCTTCAGCGCCGCGTTCATGACTCGTCATTGGCCGGACAGCCGTACAGACGCGCCGCGGCGCGCAGCAGCTCGGCGTCGCCCTGCGCGGCGGCTTCGCGCAGCTTGACGCTGGGCGTGTGCAGCAGCTTGTTGGTCAGCGTGTTGGCGAGAAACGCCAGCGCCTCGTCGGGGCTCTTGCCATGGGCGATCATGGCCTGCGCGCGCGCCAGTACCTCGTCGCGCTGCAGCTCGGCGGCATGGCGCAGGGTCTGCACCGGATTGTGCGCGGCCAGCGCCTGGCGCCAGGCCTGGAAGCGTTCGACCTGCAGCTCGATGAGCGTTTGCGCTTCCTGCGCGGCGGCCTGGCGCGCGCGCTTGCCCTCATCCATCACCTGGTGCAGATCGTCGATGCCATACAGGAACACATCGCGCAGTTCGGCCACATCGGGTGCGATGTCGCGCGGCACCGCCAGATCGACCATGAACATGGGTCGGTGACGACGCCGGGCCAGCGCCTGCTGCACCATGCCGCGGTCGATGATCGGCGCATGGCTGGCGGTGGAACTGATCACGATGTCGGCCGCGGCCAGTTGCGCCGGTAGATCGGACAATGGCACCGCCAGCCCGCCGGTGCGCTGCACCACGGCCAGCGCGTTGCTCATGGTGCGGTTGGCCACCACCAGGCGCGCGACCTTGCGTTCGGTCAGGTGGCGCGCGGCCAGCTCGATGGTTTCACCGGCACCGATCAGCAGCACCTGCGCGTGCGCGATGTCGGTGAACAGGCGCTCGGCCAGGCGCACCGCGGTGTAGGCCACCGATACCGGCTGCGCGCCGATGCGCGTATCGGTGCGCACGCGTTTGGCCACGGCGAAGGTGTGCTGCAACAGGCGTTCGAGGGTGACGTTGAGCGTATGCGCCTGGTGCGCATGCTGGTAGGCGTCCTTGATCTGGCCGAGGATTTGCGGCTCGCCCAGCACCATCGATTCCAGCCCCACCGAGACGCGAAACAGATGCCGCACCGCGTCCTGCTCGTGCCAGCGCTGCAGGAAATCATCCAGCCGCCCCGGCGCCAGGCAATGGCGTTCGTGCAGCCAGCCCGCCGGCACGTCCTCGGCGCCGGCAGCCACGCTGCAATACAACTCGGTGCGGTTGCAGGTGGACAGGATCAGCGCTTCCTCGACGCCGGGTTGCGCGCGCAGTTCGTGCAGCGCGGCGCCCAGTTGATCATCGGCAATGGCCACCTGTTCGCGCAGGGCGACCGGCGCGGTGAGGTGGTTGAGGCCATAGGCAATCAGCGTCATGCGGGATGGGCGGCAGTGATCGGGTAAGCTTTTGCGAACACCCGGAACAAGGCCCGGCGCCTGCGCGCGCGGGCATGTCCGGGACAGGCCGGCAGGCGAAAGGCAGGCGGATAGGATAGTGCGGACAGGCGCGATCGGGTTCAAGTTGCGGCAAGTGATGGCATTGCCGCTCATCTGCGCGCTGCTCTCCGCCTGCGCCAGCACCGCGCCGCGCATGGGCATGCCCGACGCGGCGCCCGTGGTGCCGCCTGCGCAGCCGCTGGCGCGATTGCCCGCGCCGGTCACGCCACAGGCGGCGGTGATGGCGGATGTGATGCACGGCGATTTCGCGCTGGCGCACAACGACTTGTCCGTCGCGGCACGCGCCTATCTGCGTGCCGCGCAGGCGGCGGACAACCCCGAGCTGGCCGAACGCGCGCTGGATCTGGCCATCGCGGTACGCGACGTGCCGCTGGCGCGGCAGGCATTGGCGCGCTGGCAGGCCCTGGGCGCACCTGTGGCGGGCGTGCGCCAGGCACGCGCCAGCCTGGCGCTGGCTGCAGGCAATCGCGCGGACGCCATGGTCGCCTTCACCCAGCTCACCGGGCAGGGCGCGGCGGGCTGGCGGGAGGCGCTGCGCGCGCTGGCCGGCGCGCGCGATCCGGTCCTGGCGGGCACGGTGCTGGAGCACATTGCCACGCCGCAGCGGCTGGCCGGACAGGACGACGCGTTATGGCTGGCGTGCAGCGAACTCGGTGCACATCTGGGGCGCAGGCATTTCGCGCGCACGCTGGCCGCGGCCAGTGTGCGCCACGACGGCAGTGCAGCCGCGTATTTGTGGCAAGCACAGTTGCGGCAGGCCGATGGCGATCGCGCCGGCGCCGAGGCCAGCCTGCAAGCCGGGCTGCGCCGGCATCCGCGCAATATTCCGCTGCGCCTGGTGCGCGCCGCGCGCCTCGCCGAGGCCGGCGCCAGCCCGGCTGCGCTGGGTCTGCTGGACAATGGCCCGCAGAACCACGACACCTACGCGCTGCGCGCGGCCATCGCGGCGCGCGCCCGGCAGCAGCCGGCGCTGCGCGCGCTGTATGCCGAACTCGCCCGCCTGCCCGCCGCGCGTCGCGGCCACGAGGCGTACCTGCTGGGCCAGCTCGCCGAGCTGCTCGGACAACCGCGTGCGGCGTTGCGCTGGTACGCGGCGGTGCCGGCCGGCGCCGAACACGGATTTGCCGCCGCCATCCGCCGCGCCGTGCTGCTGGACCGGACCGGGCAGACGGTGGCGGCGCGCACGCTGGCCGACACGCTGGCCAGGGAATCCTTCGAAGACCCGCGGCACTATCGTCAGGCCAGCGTGCTGCAGGCCGAACTGGCGCAGCGTGCGCGCGACTGGCCGCGCGCCATCGCCGCCTACAATCGCGCGCTGTTGTTCGATCCCGATGCCTGGGATCTGGTGTATGCGCGTGGCGTGAGTTATGCCGAGGCGGGTCGTACCACTGACGCGTTGCGCGATTTTCACCGCGTGCTGGCGGCGCAGCCGGACAATGTCGACGCCATGAACGCACTGGGTTTCACCCTGGTCGATGCCGACCGCGATCTGCCCGAAGCCGGGGTTTTGCTGGCGCGTGCGCTGGCGGCGCGCCCGGACGACGCCGCGATCAACGATTCCTGGGGCTGGCTGCAATATCGGCTCGGCGATTACCCCGCGGCGGTGACGGCCTTGCGCAAGGCATGGCGCCTGCAGGCCAGCGCGGAGATCGGTGCGCATCTGGCGCACGCGCTGCTGGCCAGTGGCGCGCGCGCACAGGCGCGGCAAATCCTCGATGCGGCGTGGCGCATCGATCCGCATAGCCGCAGCGTGCAGGCGCTGCGCGGGCAGATCGGCTCATGATGCGGCGTGGATTGCGCCTGTCGGCGCCGTTGGCGCTGCTCCTGTTGCTGGCGGCCTGCGCGCCGACCCCGCTGGTGCTGCGTCCGGGCACTGGCGCCGAACGCGCCGCGCAGGCGCAGCGCGCGCAGGTGCTGGCGCAGTTGCCGGTGTGGCAGGCCAGCGGCCGCATCGGCGTGGCCGACGCGCAGCAGGGTGGCAGTGGCGGTTTCGACTGGGCAGAGGATGGCGAGTCGATCGACTTCACCCTGACCGCGCCGATCACCGGGCGCAGCTTCCGCCTGCAAAGCGGCCCCGATGGCGCCTGTCTCAGCGGTCTCAAGCCGCAGCCGGTCTGCGCGTTCGACGCTGCCGGTCTGTTGCGTACCGAGCTGGGCTGGGAGTTGCCGCTGCGCGAGCTGCGCGCATGGGTATTGGGCATGGCCGCGCCGGGCAGCGCCAGCCGCATGCAGTACGGCCGCGACGGGCTGCCGGCGCAATTGCAGCAGGATGGCTGGGTGATCCAGTACCGCAGTTGGGACAGGCAGGCGCGGCCGCTGGCCATGCCGCGCCTGATCGAGGCGCAGCGCGCGCCGTACTCGGTGCGCTTATACGTGGAGCAATGGCGGTTTCCCGAGCTGGCGGCCAAGCCGGCAACCGCGTCCAGCGCGCACGGCGATGCTCCCGGCCGGCGTTGACGGCGAAGGCTGGAGCGCCTGGCCGGCGCCCGCCAAGCTCAATCTGAGTCTGCGCATCGTGGGCCGGCGCGCGGATGGCTATCACCTGCTGCAGACCGTGTTTCGCCTGCTGGACTGGGGCGATACCGTGTACCTGCGCGCCCGCGGGGATGGCCGCATCGTGCGCGTGGCGGGTCCCGACAACCTGTCCGCCGACGACGATCTGAGCGTGCGTGCGGCGCGGGCGCTGCAGGCCGCCAGCGGCTGCGCGCTGGGCGCTGACATCGCCCTCGACAAGCGCATCCCGCAGGGTGGCGGGCTGGGCGGCGGCAGCTCGGATGCGGCGACGGTGCTGCGCGCGCTCAATCTGCTGTGGGGTTGCGCGCTGGACGAACAGTGCCTCGCCCGGATCGGCCTGGCGCTGGGCGCCGATGTGCCGGTGTTCGTGCATGGCCGCGACGCGCTGGCCGAAGGCGTCGGTGAACAGCTCACGCCGCTGGTCTTGCCGCCGGCCTGGTACGTGGTGATCTGGCCCGGTGTGGCGGTGCCCACCGCGGCGCTGTTCCGGGCACCCGAATTGACACGCGATGCCGCGCCCGAGACAATCGCACGCTTGAGTTGCGGGGCAGTGTGCAGCAATGCCTTCGAGCCGGTGGTGCGGTCGCGCTACCCCGCGGTCGCTGCGGCGCTGGATTGGCTGGGCGGTTTGAGCGCGGCGCGATTGTCCGGCAGCGGCGCCTGCATTTTCGCCGAGCTGGCGGATCGCGCCAGCGCTGAACGCATTGCCCGTGCTTGTCCCGCGCCCTGGAAGGCATGGGTGGCTGCAGGCGCGGAGCGCTCGCCGCTGCTGGCCGCGCTCGAGGATTTCGGCAAGGTCCGCAGTGTCGGTTGATCTTGCAGTTCGTGTTTGCCGTTGGGGCGTCGCCAAGTGGTAAGGCACCGGGTTTTGATCCCGGCATCCGCAGGTTCGAATCCTGCCGCCCCAGCCACTTCCCGCGTTTCCCGCATTGTTTGATCCGCCACAGGCCAGCGACGTGAACGCCTCCAACAATTCCGGGCTGATGCTGTTTACCGGCAACGCGCATCGCGCACTGGCCGAGGACGTCGCGCATCGTCTGGGCGTGCCGCTGGGCAAGGCGCAAGTCGGGCGCTTTTCCGACGGCGAGGTGCAGGTCGAGATCGAGGAAAACGTGCGTCGCCAGGAAGTGTTCGTGCTGCAGCCGACGTCGGCGCCGACCGCGGAAAACTTCATGGAGCTGCTGGTGCTGATCGACGCGCTGAAGCGTGCCTCGGCGGCCAGCGTGACCGCGGTGATTCCTTATTTCGGCTATGCACGCCAGGATCGTCGTCCGCGTTCGGCGCGTGTGCCGATCACCGCCAAGCTGGCCGCGCGGATGATCGGCACCGCCAATTGCGACCGCGTGCTGACGGTGGACTTGCACGCCGACCAGATCCAGGGTTTTTTCGATGTGCCGGTGGACAACGTGTATGCCTCGCCGGTGCTGCTGGCGGATGCCTGGCGCCGTTACGGCGGCGACAATCTGATCGTGGTCAGCCCCGACGTCGGTGGCGTGGTGCGCGCGCGCGCCATCGCCAAGCGGCTGGACGACGCCGAGTTGGCGATCATCGACAAACGCCGTCCGCGGCCCAATGTGTCCACGGTGATGAACATCATCGGCGACGTGGAGGGCAAGACCTGCGTGATGGTGGATGACATCGTGGATACCGCCGGCACCTTGTGCGCCGCCGCGGCGGCGCTGAAGGAAAACGGCGCGCGCAAGGTGGTGGCGTACTGCGTGCATCCGGTGTTGTCCGGTGTCGCGCTGGGCAATATCGAGGCCTCGCATCTGGACGAACTGGTGGTGACCGATACCATCCCGCTGCGTCCCGAGGCGAAGGCCTGCAAGCGCATCCGCCAGCTCTCGGTGGCCGAGTTGCTGGCCGAAACCATCCGCCGCATCGCCTATGGCGAGTCGGTCAGTTCGTTGTACGTGGATTGAGGCAGGAGCGGGAAGTCGTTAGCCGATAACAGGTAGCCGTTAGCCGAAGGCACGGCGGCTCCGCTGTCATCCAGAGGCGTAGCCGAGGGATCTCGGCGCCGAGATCCCGCGCTGCGCTCGGGATGACAATTGAAAGTTCGAAAGCAGGGAGCAGGGAACCGTGAAGATCTGCACTGTTGATGCGAGTCATCAGTCTTCCCCGGTCCATGGTCCCGGCTCCGCAAGCATTCGCTCTCCTGGTCGCGGGTAGAGCATCCTCCGCCGCGAGGCGGGTTTTTCAACCGAAGGTCGTTACCAATGGCAAGCAAACATGAAATCAAGGCGCAAATTCGCAAGGACGAGGGGAAAGGTGCGAGCCGCCGCCTGCGTCACGCGGATTTCGTCCCTGCCGTGATCTACGGCGGCACACAGCCACCGCAAAGCCTGCAGCTGATCCACAACGATGTGGCCCTGGCCGCGCGCAACGAATGGTTTTTCTCGGCCCTGCTCGATCTGAACATCGAGGGCAAGGTGCAGAAGGTGCTGCTGCGTGACTTGCAGCGGCATCCGGTGAAGTCGCGCGTGCTGCATCTGGATTTCCAGCGCATCGACGAGAGCAAGCCGATTCGCCTCAAGGTGCCGCTGCACTTCCTCAACCAAGACAAATCGCCGGCCGGCAAGATCGCCGGCTTGCTGATCATGCACGAGGTCAACGAGGTGGAAATCTCGTGCCTGCCATCCCAGCTGCCCGAGCACATCGAAGTGGATCTGTCGACGCTGGAGAAAGGCGACATCGTGCATCTGTCCAGCATCAAGCTGCCCGAGGGCGTCCAGATCCCCGCGCTGCGCCTGGGCAAGGAACACGATCTGGCCGCGGTCGTGGTCAAGGAAGCGCGCGTCGAGGTCGAGGAGGAAACCGCGGCACCTGAGGCCGCCGCCGAAGTGCCCGCGACGGCGGTCAAGGCCGAACCGGCCAAGACCGATGCGGCCACCAAGGCCGAGCCGGGCAAGGGCAAGAAGTAAGCCCGTCGGACCGGGCCGTCATGGCCCGGCCCGCGCGCAGCCCGCATGAGCACACTGCGTCTCGTCATCGGCCTCGGCAACCCCGGGGCCGAATATTTGCGTCATCGCCACAACGCCGGGTTCTGGTTCATCGATTCATTGGCGCTGTCCACGGGAGCGCGCTTCACGCGCGAGGCACGCCTGCACGGTGAGGCCGCGCGCATCACGCTGGCCGGGCAGGATGTGCGCCTGTTCAAGCCGATGACCTTCATGAACGAAAGCGGCCGTGCGGTGCAGGCAGCGCTGGCCTACTGGAAAATCGCGCCCGAGGAATGCCTGGTCGCGCACGATGATCTCGATCTCGCCCCCGGCACCGCCCGCCTCAAGTTCGATGGCGGCCATGGTGGCCAGAACGGCCTGCGTGACATCATCGGTCAGCTTGGACATGGGCGTTTTCACCGTCTGCGCATCGGCATCGGTCACCCCGGTCAGCGCGATGCGGTGACGCCGTGGGTGCTGGGACGGCCGAACCGCGCCGACGAGGACGCCATCCTCGATGCCATCGCGCGCAGCCTGCAGGTGTTGCCGCTGGTCGTCGCGGGCGAGTTCAACGAGGCGATGAAGCGGCTGCACACGGTGGAAAACCCGGACCCGGGTTGAATCCGCGCGCGGCCATGGCGGGCGGGTCGTCGCAAGAAAAGCAGAAAGCAAAAACTTGTCGCGCGTGGCATGGTCCGCGGTTTTTCGCCGGGTCCCGGGTCGCGCGCCACCATTCAGGAGTTTGATCGATGGGTATCCAATGCGGCATCGTCGGCTTGCCCAACGTGGGCAAATCCACGCTGTTCAACGCGCTCACCCGCGCCGGCATCGCCGCGGCCAATTTCCCGTTCTGCACCATCGATCCCAACATCGGCGTGGTGCCGGTGCCCGATCCGCGTCTGGCGCAGCTGGCCGCGATCGTCAAGCCGCAGAAGATCGTGCCCACCGCGGTGGAATTTGTCGACATCGCCGGGCTGGTGGCGGGCGCGTCCAAGGGCGAGGGCCTGGGCAACAAGTTCCTCGCCAACATCCGCGAGACCGACGCCATCGCGCACGTGGTGCGCTGTTTCGAGCACCCGGACATCATCCACGTCGCCGGCAGGATCGATCCGATCTCCGATATCGACACCATCGATACCGAGCTGGCATTGGCCGATCTGGAATCGGTGGAGAAGGCGCTCAACCGCGTCGAGCGCGCGGCCAAGGCCAACGACAAGGAAGCGCTGGCCAGGCGTCCCGCGCTGCAAAAAGTGCGCGCCGCGCTGGATGCCGGCAAACCGGCGCGTGCGGCCGGTCTCGATGCCGAGGAACGCGCGCACTTGCGCGAGTTGTTCCTGCTCACGCTGAAGCCGCTGATGTACATCGCCAACGTGCGCGAGGATGGTTTCACCGACAACCCGCACCTCGATGCAGTGCGCGCGCGCGCCGCCGCCGAGGGCGCCGAGGTGGTGCCGGTGTGCGCCGCGATCGAGGAGGAACTGGGCCAGCTCGACGAGTCCGAGCGCATGGTGTTCCTTGAGGAAATGGGCCTGCACGAGCCCGGCCTCGACCGCGTGGTGCGCGCCGGTTACAAGCTGCTGGGTCTGCAGACCTACTTCACCGCGGGCGTCAAGGAAGTGCGCGCGTGGACCGTGCGCAAGGGCGCCACCGCGCCGCAGGCCGCGGCGGTGATCCACACCGATTTCGAGAAAGGTTTCATCCGCGCCGAGACGATCAGCTTCGCCGATTTCATCAAGTACCGCGGCGAAGCTGGTGCGCGCGATGCCGGGCGCCTGCGCCTGGAAGGCAAGGACTACATCGTGCAGGAAGGCGACGTGTTGCACTTCCGCTTCAACGTGTGAGCGCGAAAAGGCGGGACCGTGAAGCCGAAAGACTGTCGCGGCGCGAGCGGTCCAGGTGGAGTGATCGCCACGGTGCGCGAGTCGTCGCTCCAAAGCATCCAGCCGTGCTCAAAGCATGCACGGCTCAAGGCCGAGCCCCACGTATGTCTTGATCCGATCAGCAGCTCACTCTCGCCACCACGGTGTCGTAGAGCCCGATGTGCACCAGCCCCTCGTGGCTTTCTATTCCGGTGTATTGCAGCGACGCGTCTTCGTAGCGCCGGAACGCGAACACCGCTTGGTTCATCTGCTCGGTATTGAAGACCCGCAGCCCTACCAGCAGGTGGAAGTCCTGCACCGTCAGGCCAGTCACCTCCCGAAAAAGCTCGGGTTCGAGCTTGGTGATGACATCGCGCAGCGTGTTCTCGCGAAAATCGGTGAGGTACATGAACGCCGGGATGCGCGTCGCGAACTTGATGAGCTTTTCCTGCACCAGCTTGCGCTTGGATTTGTATTCCCTCTCCTCTGCGGTGAGTTCCCTTTTCTCCTTTGCCGACAACTCCTTGTCTTTCGCCTTGTTCTTGAGTTCCTTGACCTTCTCACTCTTGTTGATGATGGTCTCGATGATGTTGTCGCCCAGGCTACGCCAGCCTTCGATGCGCTCGACGGCGGCCATCGCGTTCGCGTTGTCCATGATCCGGCGCAGCGTGTCGTTGTCCACATTCACCAGCAGTGCGCTCTCCCACTTGCGCGCCAAGAGCGTCGCCGACGTGCCCGCCATCGCGATATCGATTATCCCGCCCGCGTCGATCTGCGTCATGTTCGCGCCGTCATAGGCCAGCACCGGCAGGAAGGACACCAGTTCGCGCACCGCGTGTTCCGGGTTCTGCTCGTCGGGCGACAGGCCGATGCCGTATTCGGACAACTGCCGCAGCGCGCGCGTCGGCGCGAAGTCGAACACGAAACACACGGGTTTGAGAATCTCCTCCTCGTTCGGGTTGTCGCCGTTGGGGTTCCTGATCGACCACGGCGACTGCACGCGAAACGCGGCCTGAAAGTAGGTCTCGGGCGATTTCAGATTGCGCAGCATCAGGATCGATGACCACTGCGCGACCGTCACGCCAGTCGTGAGCTTGCCGCACGACAGCGTGATGGTCTTGGTCTCGAAGCCGCTGCCGATGGCGCGGCGCACCGGCGGCAGCGCGGCCAGGCCAATGCCTGCGGCCGCGCCTGCAGCGGCGATCACCGTGTAGTCGTGCCAGAACGTGTTGTGCTTTTCCGCCAGCAGGTTCGCCATCGCATGGCACGCCGCGACCGTCGGCAAAAACCAGAACGAGTGCTGCAGATACGGCAGCAATCGCACATCCGAATACGGGAACGGTGGCCGCGTGCCGGTCTTGAGGTGTTCGACCGACTTGGCCGCGTAGCCGCCGCGAATGATGTCCAGCCACTTCTGCACGTCGCTCTTGTGCTTGAACTGCGCGGCAATGCCCGTGCCCGTCGCGGCGAAAAACTCATTGAGATCGAACTCGTCGAATTCCCCCGCGCTCGCCACCGCCACCAGCTCGTCCGGCATCTGGTAAGTCAAGAGTCGCATCTGCGGTAGCGCACCGTAGGGGTTGCGCTCTGCTGGATTCGAGCGCGCGAACGCTTCTTTCGCGCGCTGCTCGTCGGTGTAAGTCCAGTTGAAAATCTGCTCTTCGATGAATTCGCCGGTCGCCAGCGCCTTGAACGGCGTGCCCGAGAGATACAGATACGCGCGCGTCGTGATCGGCAGAAACTCGGTTTCCTTTTCCGAGAGCACGGCGAGGTCTTCGTTAACGTCGACGAGCCCAGCGGCGTATTCGCGCTCGGCCTCTTTCCTGGCGTCGTCCTCGCCTTCGAACAACTCCCTGGCCGTCTCGCGCCAAGCGCCGAAGTGGTATTCGTCGAACACCACTAGATCCCAGTTCACCGTATGCAGCCATTCGTTCTTGGGCTTGATGTTGCCCGCCGCATCGCGCCCCAGCAGATCCTGGAACGAGCCGAAGTAGACCACCGGCTGCTTGCGATCAAGCTGCGTCGGGTCGCTGCCGGACGATTTGGACAGGTATTGCCAGCCGTCGAAATCCACGTGCGATTCCAGGTCGGTCTGCCACGCGTCCTCGACCGCCGGTTTGAAAGTCAGCACCAGCACGCGCCTGGCGTCGAGCTTCTTCGCCAGTTGATAGGCGGTGAATGTCTTACCGAAGCGCATCTTCGCGTTCCACAGAAAGCGCGGGACGGCGTTCTTGTCCTCGGCCCAGATCGAGCGGTAGTACTCGACGGTCTTGGCGACCGCATCCGCCTGCTCGCGGCGCATCGGAAAGGTCTCGTGGTGCGTGCCGCTGAAGCGCTGGCCGGTGCGGAGTTCGGTGAGGGCCGTTTGCACGTCCGCGACCGCGCAACGCATCCATTCCAGCTCGACGTTCGCAAAGCCCTTGCGAACCAGCGCAGCACGTAGCTCGTGGTCGGTCATCACGGTGCCGTCGTCGCGCTCGGCGGATTCGTCCAGCGCGATGGTGTAGTTCTTGATCGCAGCGGTCTTGAGCTGCTCGGCCACGCGCTGCTTCACGTCGCGCGTGGTCTGCCCCACCTTGAGAAGCCCTTTGTGCGCCGCGTCGGCAATCGAGTAGGCGTAGAGACGGGGCTGGGCTTGCGGTTTGGGGGTGAGGATTTCCTCGATGGTTTTACTCATCGGCATCGCCCATCGGACGGATCAATCTCTCAATGTAGGCAATTTCGTCATCCGTAAGGCCATACTTCGCGTACAACTTCTGATCTGTCCACGGCTCAGAGAAATTCTGAAGTGGTACAAACTGGTATGCAGAACGCGCAAGGTCTTGTGCAGATGACCGCAAGGCGATGAGGAACCGAAAGAGCCTCGTAACAACATACGAAAAGCAGTTTCGTGCATCATTCTCGTTGTCATACGCACCAAGGAGTATGTACGTCTCTGTCACCACGGAACCTGGTGGGATGACACCTGACACTGAGAGCACACGCCGCTGCCCGTTCTTGTCTACCTGACCAGCGTGCTCCGAAGATGACTTGGACGTGAAGACTTTCCACTTATCAATCAGATACTCACTGGCTGTCACTTCGGACCTAGACGTCCACGCACGGCCTCCACTTTGGATGACAAGCACATCGTGCTTGGAAGACTTCTTCCCTGCTCCTCGAAAGAATGTCCGTAGGCCAAATGGTTTTTGCGAACTGACCTGCTTGTCGAAGCGCTTTTCCT
The DNA here is from genome assembly GCF_002077135.1 of Metallibacterium scheffleri. Lineage (NCBI taxonomy): Bacteria > Pseudomonadati > Pseudomonadota > Gammaproteobacteria > Lysobacterales > Rhodanobacteraceae > Metallibacterium > Metallibacterium scheffleri. The sequence goes on from NZ_LDOS01000002.1 coordinate 440,173, forward strand.
CGGGAATCGAAAGAGAGTCCGAGCCAGTTTCCACCGCCATGATTTTTCGCAGAATTGGAAGCGCACGGTTGCTACGAATGAAGACCTCCGCGCCGACTTCAAGAAGCGGGCGCACGACCTCGGATGACTCCATCCCGTGCTCGAACTCGACAACGCGACAATCGCCAGGATTGTCCCTGTCCCACAGGAAGTAGCAGATGCCACCCGCAACATCCACGCTCGGGAAGACCTGTCGGCTGTCGGGGTAGTCAACAAGTTTTCTGATCCGGCTGTCGGTGAGCATCGACTTTCGGAACTCATCCAGGCCACGCCCACCGAAAAGCCACCGAGATGGAATAACCATCATCATGAAACGAGGCTCAAGCGCCTTCGCTTGCTCCACAAATCTGTTGTAAATGGGCATGGCACTCGCGCCAAATCCCCCATCATCCAACTGATACGGCGGGTTGCCAATAATCACATCGAACTGCATATCGCCTCCAAACAACTCGGCGACCCGAGTCTTGATGTTGCTGGTGTGGATGAACGCATAGGCGTGGGTTTCGAGCCCTTCGCCACGATCCAGCGTTTGCTGGCTTGCCCCGCAGTAGCTGCACCTGCCGTTAGCCCACGTGTGCTCCAGCCGCTCGAACCAGATATTGCCATCGTTGCTGGCAAAGCCCTTGGCGATGGAGTGCTCGCCCGTGGCGTGCTTCGAGCAGTAGAGGCTGCGCCGCGCCAGCAGGCTCGTCAGGTGGGTGATCCCGATACCGAACACCTGCTTGGTCAGGATGTGATCGACACGTTTGGACAGGTCTGGGATTTCGCGCTCCAGCCCTTTGGTAAGGCGGCTGGTTATCTCGCGCAGGAACACACCGGACTTGGTGCAGGGGTCGAGAAACTTCACCGTCTTGTCCGCCCACAGGTTCGCGCCGCCGTGGCCGGCGGCCCACGCCTCGGCCAGCGTATCCAGCATCCGGTTTGCGAACTCGGGCGGGGTAAAGACTTCGTCGTTGGAGAGGTTGGCGATGCAGGTGAGCACGTCGGGGTTGCGCCCGCGCAGGGTGAAGCTGACTTGTTCGGTCATGGCTGTGCCCCCAGCACAAACCGCGCTTGTTCGATGCGCAGCATCTGGTAGGGCGTCATGAACCTCACGCCAAGGCCCACGCAGGCATTCGGAATCTTGATGCGCCCAGGCGAGTTGGAAGGAACCTCGTGGGTTACCACCACATGATTGCCGGCCCGCGCATGGGCGAGCAGATAGAAGTCGGCGGCCTGCAGAAACGTGTTGATGGCGGCCGGCGTGTACTGCTGCCCAGTAGTCCATGTACTGACCAGGGTGAACTGCGGCGCCAGTGTCGGCGGTGTGCGCCGAAACAGCATTTGGCCGGAGTCTTTGGCCCAGTCCGACAACTCGTCCTGACCGGCTTCGATTTCATCGGCCACCTTGTCGATGCTGAACACCGAGCCCGTATTGCCTTTGTGCACCAGCCAATCCCAGAACGCAGGACAGAAATCCAGTCCGTAGTGCAGGTTCTTCGCCGACATGAACACATTGGCGTCCAGCAGATAGCTCATGCCGTCACCCCCAGTTCGCGCGCCGCTTCAAAGAACGTGGCGGTCTTGCGCACGCCCAGCATGCGAAAGGCGTCTGGGAACGAGGTCAGACCCTCCAGCGTGCTGGACACGATGGCGCGGGCAAAACGTTTGCTGGTGCGTGCCCCCAAGGATCGATAGAAGTCGCCGCCAGGGCTGCTGCGCTTCTTCAGGGTGCGTAACCGTTCCTGTTCTTCCCGGTAGTGCTGCCACAGCCCGGTCTGCGTGAGGTAGCCCGCGTCGAACAGGCGGCGCAATGCGACCAGCGTGCTGACCTTGAATTCGCGCGCCAGCCTCTGGATTTCACCCGGTATCGGCGCGTTGCGCTGGTGCGCTGCTCGCAGCTCATCCATAGGCATCAGCAGTTCGGCCGCGACCTGGTTGCACCAGCGCTCGATTTGCTGCTCGGGCACTTGTCCCGCCTGCGTGTCGGATACGCCGGTTGCGCCCAGCCACACATGCGCCAGCTCATGCGCCAGCGTGAACATCTGCGCGGCCTTGCTGTCTGCGCCGTTCAAGAAGACCAGCGGCGCAAGGTCGTCCGCCAGCGCGAAGCCGCGAAACTCGCCCACGTCCAGCTTGCGGTGGCTGTTGCTGCCCACCACGGAACTTACCATCACCATCACTCCAGCATCTTCGGCCTTGGCGATCAACTGGCGCAGTGCATCCGTCCACGTGGGCAACTGGCGACGTGCCTCGGCGGACAGGCCCAGCGTCTCGCGCAGCCGTTGCGCCGCCGCCTCGGGCGCTTCCTGCACGCTGGCGCTGCCGACGAATGGCAAGGCCGGCAAGCCGTGCATGCGTGCGTGGTCGTGGTACCAGTCCTGCCGCTGCTGGCACAGGTAAAGGGTGTCGAGCAGGTCGGTGCTGGGTTCGGCGAGCGCTTCGTCGCGCAGGGTGCGGAAGTCCGGCACCGGCAGTGCCAGCGCGGGCGGCTGGGGCAGAAAAAAGTAGCCGATGGCCGTGTGCGTGAAGCGCGCGAAGTTTTCCAGCTGTTTGAGCGTGGGCTGGGCCTCGCCGCTGAGCCACAAGGGCCACTTGCTAAAGCGCGCCGCAAGATCCCCATCGTGCAGGCGCGCGCGTTGCGCCGCCCAGCGAAGCACGGGGACGGAAGCGGCGACAGTGGTCACGCCTGCTCCTTGGGCATTTGCGTAGGTGCCACTTGCACAAACTCGGCAGCCAAATCGCCAACGGTCATTGGCGGGTATGTCTGGATTGGCGTGAAAATCTCGTGTTTGGCGAACAAGGAGCCCTGTTCGGTATGGGTAGACATGCCAGTGAGGATGTCAAAGCGGAAGTCGCGCCGCTGGAATTTACCCTTGCCAAGGTAGCCCCACTCGGCAAAGGTGATCGGCTCACCGCTCTGCGTGCGCATTGTCAGCGCGTCGCCGTGGACGAGATTCTGCGACAGCACTTGCGATGCGGCGCTGTACAGGTCGTCCGATTCATCAAGGTTCAGGTACTCGGCCAGGATTTCCAGCACGTTCGCCCGGCACTCGGCGATGTTGTCCGGCAGCAGCTCGATGCCGTAAATACACATCAATGCGAGCAGCGCGTAGTGCCGCTTTTCAAAGTCGGGCTTCCCGTACTTGAGTTCGACCGCCGCGAGCTTGCGCTGGAGGATGCGCACAAGAAAATTGCCGCTGCCGCACGCGGGCTCCAGAAAGCGTGCGTCGATGCGCTCGGTTTCGCCTTTGACGAGGTCGAGCATCGCTTCGACCATCCACGCAGGGGTGAACACCTCCCCATGGTCAGCGACACGTTGTTTGGATTTTACGAGTTTCACGTCCCGATTCTCGTTTCCCTGATTTTGAGCATCGCCGAATCTTCGCGAGGTCTACAGTTGCAGAGGCTGTTCGAGGGTGCTTGATCGGGCGCGCCGACAAGGTCTCAGTATGTCGTGCCGCCAGCCGACGGCGCTCAGATCGCGCCGCGCAACTGCGTCTCCAGCGCGGCCAGTTCCTGCGGCGTGCCCAGGTTGTGCCAGTCGCCAGTGTAATGCTCGCCGCTGATCTGGCCCTTGCGCATGGCGTGGCGCAGCAGGGGTGCCAGCTTGAATACCGGCGGCGTGGCTTCGGCGCCGGGTGCGTCGCCCAGCACTTCGCGCCAGTGCTCGAACAATTGCGGCCGGTACACGCCGATGTTGGCGTAGGTCAGCCGCGGCGCACCGTCCTCATGCAGCAGGCCGTCGCGCAGTGCGAAGTCGCCGTCGGCGTGGTACGGCGGGTTGTCCACCATCACCAGGTGCGCCAGGCCCGCGGGCTCGGCGGGCAACGTGGCGAAGTCGTAGTCGGTGTAGAGATCGGCGCTGACGGCGATGAAGGGGTCGGCGCTGCCCAGCAGCGCCAGCGCGCGCAGCATGCCGCCGCCGGTTTCCAGCGGCGTCTCGCCTTCGTAGCTGTAGCGGATGCGCAGTCCCCAGCGTGCGCCGTCACCCAGCGCTTCGGGAAACTGCTCGCCGAGGCGCGCGGTGTTGATCACCACGTAGCGCACGCCGGCGGCGGCCAGACGTTCGAGGTGGTAGCCGATCAGCGGTTTGCCGGCCAGCGGCAGCAGGGGTTTGGGCGTCGTGTCGCTCAGCGGGCGCATGCGCGCGCCGCGACCGGCCGCGAGGATCAGCGCCCTCATGCGCGCGGCAGGGTCAGGTCGCGCGCTGCGCCGGCGCGTTCGAGCAGATCGCCCAGCGCGGCGAATTCCGCATAGGCGCGCGTGGCCTCCAGCGTGTAGGCCAGCACGCGCGGCAGGTCGGCCAGGTATTGCGCCTTGCCATCGCGGTAGTACAGGCGGCAGAAGATGCCCAGTACCTTGAGGTGGCGCTGCAGACCCATCAGGTCGAAGGCGCGCAGGAAATCCGCTTCGTCGCGCGCGGCCGGCCACAGCCCGGCGCCGACGGCGCGCGTGCGGTAATCCAGCGCCCAGCGGCGCACCTGCGCGGCGGGCCAGGCGATGTAGCAGTCCTTGAGCAGGGAAACCAGGTCGTAGGTGAGCGGCCCACGCACGGCGTCCTGGAAGTCGATGATGCCGACGCCGCCATCGGGCAGCGCCAGCAGGTTGCGACTGTGGTAATCGCGGTGCACGAACACGCGCGGCTGCGCCAGCGCGCTGTTGCACAGCCGGCGCATCGCCAGCTCCAGCGTGTCCCAGTCGCCGCAGGCCAGTTGCATGCCGAGGTGGCGCTCGAGAAACCACGTCGGCAGCAGCTCCATCTCGGCGATCAGGCGCGTGGCGTCGTAGGGCGGCAGGTCGGCGCAATCCACATCGCGCTGCATGGTGAGCAGCGCGTCCAGCGCGGTGGCGTAGAGCGCATCCACCGTGTGCGCATCGAGCAGCGGCAGGAGGGTCGCGCTGCCCAGGTCCTGCATGGCGATGAAACCCAGGGTGGCGTCGCTGGCATAGACCCCGGGCGCGACCAGACCGGCGGCGCGCAGGCGTGCGGCGATATCCAGCCAGGGGCGGATGTCCTCGTGCGCGGGCGGGGCGTCCATCACGATCACGCTGTGGCCATCGCCGCGCGTACCGCGCCAGTAACTGCGAAAGCTGGCATCGCCGGAGGCCGGCGCGAGGCGCAGCAAGGGTTCGTGCAGCATGTCGCGCGTCCAGCGCAGGCGCGCGGCGGCGCGATCGTCGAGTGTATCCATCGTGCATCGAATGCGGAAAATCCAAGCATAGCGGCTGACTTGCCGCAGGTGGCGCGTACGCCGCCGCGACGGCGGTTTTGGCGCACGGTGCGCCAGCCCTTACACTGGCGCGCTTTTCCGAGGATTCCGCCATGCATGTGATCGAAGGCACGTTCACCACGCCGCGTGGGCGCATCGCGCTGGTTGCTTCGCGTTTCAACGGGCATATCGTCGATGCGCTGGTCGCGGGCGCGCGCGACATGCTGCTGCGCCACGGCGTCAGCGACGACGCCATCGACCTGGTGCGCGTCCCCGGTGCGTTCGAGCTGGGGCCGGTGGCCGCGCGGCTGGTCGCGGGACGCAAGCATGCGGCGGTGATCGCGCTGGGCTGCGTGATCCGCGGCGCCACCACGCATTTCGAGTACGTCGCCGGCGCCGCCGCGAACGGCGTGGCGCAGGCCGCACAGGCGGGCACGGTGCCGGTGGTGTTTGGCGTGCTCACCACCGAGAGCATCGAGCAGGCCATCGAACGCGCCGGCACCAAGGCCGGCAACAAGGGCGCCGATGCCGCGCTGGCCGCGATCGAGTTGATCGACCTCTACGCCAAGCTGGGCGCATGAGCGGCGCACGCGGCCCGCGCGGCAGGACCGGCGTGGTGCATGGCGTGGACCTCGCCGCGCGTGGCCGCGCGCGGCGCCGGGCGCTGCAGGCACTGTACGCGTGGCAGGTGTCGGGCACGCCCATCGAGGGCGTGATCGAGCAATTCCGCCACGAACAGGACATGGAAGTGGCTGACCTAGAGTATTTCGAGAACTTGCTGCGCGGCGTCGCGCAGCATGTCGATGAGCTCGACGCCGGGCTGCTGCCGTTTCTGGATCGCACGGTCGCGCAGGTCGATCCGATCGAGCGCGGCGTGCTGCGCCTGGCCGCCTACGAGTTGCGCTACCGCGTCGACGTGCCCTACCGCGTGGTACTCAACGAGGCCATCGAGGTGACCAAGCGCTTCGGGGCCGACCACGGCCACAGTTACGTCAACGGCGTGCTCGACCACCTCGCCGCGCAATGGCGCGCGCCCGAGTACGGCGCCGCGCGCTTGTAAATGCGCGGACATGGCCGAGTTCGATCTGATCGCAGCCCTTCGCGCCCGCACGCGCCACGCGCGCGACGACGTGCGGCTGGGCATCGGTGACGACGCCGCACTGCTGCAACCCGCGCCCGGCATGCAACTGGTCGCCTGCACCGACACGCTCAACGCCGGCGTGCATTTCCCGGCCGCTACCGCGCCGCAAGCGATCGGCTGGAAGGCGCTGGCGGTGAACCTGTCGGATCTGGCCGCGATGGGTGCCGAACCCGCCTGGGCGCTGCTTGCGCTGAGTCTGCCGCAGGCTGATGCGGCCTTCGTCGAGGCGCTCGCCGACGGCTTGGCGCGGCTGGCCGCGCAGCACGGCGTGGCGCTGGTCGGTGGCGACACCACGCGCGGACCGCTGAGCCTCACCGTCACCGCGCTGGGTCAGATCGCAGCGGGCGCGGCGTTGTTGCGCAGCGGCGCGCAGGTCGGCGATGTGGTGCTGGTCACCGGCACACTGGGCGATGCCGCGGCAGGGCTGGAAATCGCGCAGCGCGCATCGCAGGGCGGCGTGGATGCGCATGCGGCCTGGTTGCGCCAGCGCCTGGACTATCCCGCGCCGCGCGTGGCTGCGGGGCTGGCGCTGCGCGGGCTGGCCACGGCCTGCATCGACCTCTCCGATGGCCTGCTGGCCGACCTTGGCCATCTCTGCGCGGCCAGCGGCGTGGGCGCCGAAGTCGAACTCGATGCGCTGCCGCTGTCACCTGCGCTGCGCGCCAGCGTACCCATCGCGCAGGCGCAGGCGTGGGCGCTGGGCGGTGGCGATGACTACGAACTGTGTTTCTGCGTCGCGCCCGCGCAGGTCGATCCCGCGCTGGCGCGCGTGCAGGCAGCAGGGGTCGCGGCGCGCGTGATCGGTCGCATCGTGGCCACGCCCGGCGTGCGCGTGCGCGATGCGCAAGGCCGCGACTACGCGCCGGTGCGGCGTGGCTACGAGCACTTCGCATGAGCAGCGGCGCATGAGTGGCGTGACCGCGCCCGCGCAGCGGCGCGCGCTGCTCGCGCACGTCGATGGCTGGATCGCGCTGGGTTTCGGCAGCGGGCTGTCGCCGTGGGCGCCGGGCACCGCAGGCTCGCTGGCCGCGCTGCTGCCATGGCTGGCGCTGCGGTTGCTGCCGTGGCCGGCTTATCTGGCCGTGCTGCTGCTGGCATTCGCGCTGGGCGTGTGGGCCTGCGGGCGCGCCGCGCGCCGCGTCGGTCTGCACGATCCGGGCGCCTTCGTCTGGGACGAGTTCGTCGGGCAATGGTTGGCGCTGCTGCCGGTGCTGGCCGGACCGTGGTGGGGCGTGGCGCTGGGCTTCGCTTTGTTCCGCCTGTTCGACGTGTGGAAACCGTGGCCGGTGCGCTGGGCCGACCGCAGCCTCGACGGTGGCCTCGGCGTGATGGCCGACGACGTACTCGCCGGCCTGATGGCTGCAGGAGTGTTGGCGCTGGTGGTCTACGTGCTCACGTTGGCATAGCGCATCAACGCAGCAGCACCCACAGCCCCAGCGCGGCGAACAGGATTGTCGCCAGCATGCGCGTGAGCCTGAGCGGGATGCGCTGCGCGTAACGTGCGCCCAGCCACACCGTGGGCACGTTGACCGCCAGCATGCCCAGTGTGCTGCCGGCCACGACCTGCCAGTAGGGATGAAAATCGGCGCCCAGGATCAGCGTGGCGACCTGCGTCTTGTCGCCCATCTCGGCGAGGAAAAACGCGATCGTGGTGGCTGCGAACACGCCGCGCGCGCGCATCGGCGCGGCGGCCGCGTCGGCATCGATGCGATCGGGTTTCAGCATCCACGCCGCCACGGCCAGTAGCGACAGGCCTACCAGCCAGCGCTGCATGTCGGGTGTCAGCAGCGTGCCCAGCCAGGCGCCAGCCAGCGCCGCAAGGGCATGGTTGAACAGGGTCGCGACGAGGATGCCCAGTACGATGGGCAGCGGCTTGCGGTAGCGCGCAGCCAGCACCAGCGACAGCAGTTGCGTCTTGTCGCCGAGTTCGGCCAGCGCGACGCCGGCAAAGGCGATCCAGAGGGTGTGCATGAGGGACTCCAGCCGGGCGACGCGACAAGGCACGCGCGGCCGGCCCGGCCGGGCGGCCCCGCGTGCCCGCGGTCTTGCCGGGCGAATTCCTGGCGGAACCCGTCGCGCGCGCCATGGCTTTTGACCAAGTGTGTTGACGCGCGCCGCGCTGTGCGCTCGGCTACTCCCCGTGGGAGGGCGCGCAGTCTAGCAGCCTGTCGGGCTTTGCTGGTCGAGGCGAGCACTCGGCTGTGCGCGGACCGATTTTCGACGCTGCGCCGGCGCATGCTGGTTACATGGACCAAGAGGCGGCGGCGAGGGACCGCACAGCCGGATTCGCAGCCCAACCGGCTGCTGGCAGTGCCGCTGCGCGCGCCGGCCCGGGCGCGGGCTACAGGTTGTAGCCACGCTCGTCGTGCAGGGCGATGTCCAGGCCTTCGGTTTCCGCTTCGCTGCCCACGCGCAGCGGCACGATGCGGCCGGTGAGCCACAGTAGCGCCGCGCTCATCAGCCCGCCGTAGACCAGCACCACGCCCACGCCCAGTGCCTGGTGCCCGATCTGAGCGAGCATGCTCACGCCGGGCGCGAGGCCGCTGCCGCCGAGGCTGGCATCGACGAACACGCCGGTCAGCAGCGCACCGACGATGCCGCCGATGCCGTGCACGCCGAACACATCCAGCGCATCGTCATAGCCGAAGCGGCGCTTCAGGCGCGAAGCCGCGAAAAAGCACACCACGCCAGCGACCGCGCCGATGGCGATCCCGCCCAGCGGCCCGGCCGTGCCCGAGGCCGGGGTGATCGCCACCAGTCCGGCCACCGCGCCCGAGACGATCCCCAGTACCGAGGGCTTGCCGTGCAACGCCCACTCGGTGCCCATCCAGGTCAGCGCGGCGGCGGCGGCGGCCACCTGCGTGACCAGCATGGCCATACCGGCGATGCCGTCGGCGGCCACCTCGGAACCTGCGTTGAAGCCGAACCAGCCCACCCACAGCAGCGCCGCGCCGACGACGGTGTAAGTGAGGTTGTGCGGCGGCATCGGGGTGTGCGGCCAGCCGCGGCGCGGGCCGATCATCAGGCAGGCGACCAGCCCGGCGATGCCGGCATTGATGTGCACCACGGTGCCGCCGGCGAAATCCAGCACGCCGTGATCGGCCAGGAATGCGCCGGGTCCGCCCCACACCATGTGCGCGATCGGCAGGTACACCACGGTGAACCACAGCGCGGTGAACAGCAGCAGCGCCGCGAAGCGCATGCGTTCGGCGAAGGCGCCGACGATCAGCGCCGGGGTGATGATGGCGAAGGTCATCTGGAAGGTCGCGTACACGGTCTCCGGAACCGTGCCGACCAGCGCGTTGCGCGGGATGCCGAGCATGCCGGCCTTGCCCAGTCCGCCGATGAAGGCGTGCAGGTCCACATGCCCGGCCACCATGCCCGCGCTGTCAAAGGCCAGGCTGTAGCCGTACAGCACCCACAGCACGCTGATCAATGCGGTGATGGCCATGCATTGCGCCAGCACCGACAGCACGTTCTTGCTGCGCACCATGCCGCCGTAGAACAGGGCCAGGCCCGGCACGGTCATCAGCAGCACCAGCGCCGTCGCGGTGAGCATCCACGCCGTGTCGCCATGGCTGAGCGTCGCCGGCGCGGCCTGGGCGATGGCGGGTACGGCCGCGGCGAGCGCCGCGACCAGGGTCAGACGAGGGCGGCGTGGAACAAGGGGCATGGCGGCATTCCGGGTTACGGTGCGCTGCAGCATGGCGCATGCATCGTACTTGCCACCAGCGGCTTGCCGGTGTTCTGATGGCACGCTGACTGGCACGAGGCGGCGGTCATCCCGCGGCGCAGCGTTCCATGCCTTTCAGCCCATGCCTTTCAGCCCATGGCCGCGTCGTCGCGATTGGTTAGCCTGTGCGGGTCTTTCACAGGAGATCCGCGCATGTTCAAACGCATGTCACTCGGGGTGCTCGGCAGCCTGCTGATGCTGGCGGGCGGTGCCCAGGCCACCGAATCGAGCGATAGCCTGGCGGCCAGCAATCCGTTCGCCAGGCCCAGCACGCTGCCCTATCAACTGCCGCCGTTCGATCGCATCCGCAATCGCGATTACGGCCCGGCTTTCGCCGCCGGCATGACGCAGCAGCGCGCCGAAATGCGCGCGATCGCGGAAAATCCCGCCGCGCCGGACTTCGCCAACACGCTGCTGGCGATGGAGCGTTCCGGGCGTCTGCTCGACCGCGTGAGCCTGGTGTTTTTCAACCTGTCTGCCAGCGACACCAATCCGCAGATCCAGAAGTTCGAGGCGCAGCTGGCGCCGCAGCTGGCCGCGCATCGCGATGCCATCCTGCTCGATCCGCAGCTGTTCGCGCGCGTCGATGCGCTGTACCGGCAGCGTGCCGCGCTGGATCTGAATCCCGAGCAGGTGCGTCTGATCGAGCGTTATCACACTAACTTCGTGCGCGCCGGCGCGCGCCTGGCGCCCGCGCAGAAAGATCAACTGCGCGCGCTCAATGCGCGTATCGCCGCGGCGCAGACGGCGTACGAACAGCGTCTGCTCGCAGCCAATAATCACGGCGCGCTGATCATCACGGACGTGCGTGAACTGGATGGCCTCGCGCCCGACGCCATCGCCGCCGCAGCCGAGGCGGCCAAGGCGCGCGGGCTCGCCGGCCAGTATCTGATCGCGCTGCAGAACACCAGCGGCCAACCGGCACTGACCGACCTCAACAGCCGCGCCGTGCGCGAGCGCCTGCTGGCGGCCTCGATGCAGCGCGGATGGCAGGATGGCGACACCGACGAACGCGCGCTGATCACCGGAATCGCGCGCCTGCGTGCCGAGCGCGCGCAACTGCTGGGTTATCCCGACCACGCCACCTATGCGCTGGAGGATTCCACCGCCAAAAACCCGACCGCGGTCAACGCCATGCTTGGCAGGCTGGCGCCAGCGGCGGTAGCCAACGCGCGCCGCGAAGCCGTGGCGCTGCAGCAGGCCATCGACGCCCAGGGCGGCGGCTTCCAGCTCGGCGCCGCCGACTGGGCGCACTACGCCGAACAGGTGCGCAAGCAGCGCTACGCCTTCGACGAAGGCCAGATGAAGCCGTACTTCGAGATGCGGCGCGTGCTCGAGGACGGCGTGTTCTACGCCGCCACGCGCCTGTACGGCATCACCTTCAAGCGCCGCACCGATCTGCCCGTGTATCACCCCGACGTGCAGGTCTACGAGGTGTTCAACAGCGACGGCAGCCGGCTTGGCCTGTTCCTGGCCGACTACTATGCGCGCCCGAGCAAGCGCGGCGGCGCATGGATGAACAACTACGTCGACCAGTCGCACCTGCTCGGCACGCTGCCGGTCGTGGTGAACAACCTCAACGTGCCCAAGCCGTCGGCGGGCCAGCCGACCCTGTTGACCTTCGACGAGGTAACCACCGCGTTCCACGAGTTTGGCCACGCGCTGCACGGCCTGTTCTCCAACGTGACCTATCCGCTGTTCTCCGGCACCAATGTGCCGCGCGATTTCGTCGAATATCCCTCGCAGGTCAATGAGATGTGGGCCACCTGGCCCGAGGTGCTCACGCACTACGCGCGCCACTACCAGAGCGGCGCGCCGATGCCGCAGGAACTGGTCGCCAAGGTGCTGGCCGCGCAGAAGTTCAACCAGGGCCAGGCCACCACCGAGTATCTGGCCGCAGCGCTGCTGGATCAGGCCTGGCACCAGATCGGCCCGGCGCAGGTACCGCAGGCGGCACAGGCCGAGGCCTTCGAGCGCGCGGCGCTGGACAAGGCCGGCGTGGCGTTCGCGCCGGTGCCGCCGCGTTACCGCAGCACCTATTTCGCGCATATTTTCGGTGGCGGCTACGCGGCCGGCTACTACAGCTACATCTGGTCCGAAGTGCTGGATGCCGACAGCGAGGCCTGGTTCAAGCGCCACGGTGGATTGAAGCGCGAGAACGGCGATGCCTTCCGCGGCAAGCTGCTCTCGAAAGGCGGCAGCGTCGATGCGATGACCTTGTTCCGCGACTTCTATGGCGCCGAGCCCGACATCAGGCCGTTGCTGGAACGCCGCGGTCTGGCCGGCGTCGGCGATACCTGAGCCAGCGTCGCAGCGCCTGTTTGCCAGTGCCGGGGGCCGGTTGCCCCCGTTGCATTTGCGCGCCTCGCGCTGCGCCGCAGCAGGCAGCTGATTACAATCGCCGGCTCGCCCCGCGAAGAATCCAGCACCCATGCCCTTGTCCGCCAGCTTCGAACCCGGCTCGATCGAATCGCAGTGCTACGCGCGCTGGCAGCGCCTGGACTGTTTCAAGCCATCGGGCACGGGCGATCCCTACTGCATCCTGCTGCCGCCGCCCAATGTCACCGGCACGCTGCACATGGGCCACGCCTTCCAGCAGACCATCATGGATGCGCTGATCCGCCACGCGCGCATGTCCGGCAAGCGCACCTTGTGGCAGGGCGGCAGCGACCACGCCGGCATCGCCACGCAGAAGATCGTCGAGAACCAGCTGGCGGCGGAAAGCAAGACGCGTCACGACCTCGGCCGCGAGGCCTTCGTCGAACGCGTCTGGCAGTGGAAGGAGCAGTCGGGATCGGCCATCGGCAACCAGAGCCGCCGTCTTGGCGCCAGCATCGACTGGTCGCGCGAGCGCTTCACCATGGATGAAGGTCTGTCCGCGGCGGTGCGCAAGGTGTTCGTCGAGTGGGCTCGCGCCGGACTGATCTACCGCGGCAAGCGTCTGGTGCACTGGGACCCGGTGCTGCAGACCGCGGTGTCGGATCTGGAGGTCAACAACGAGGAGCGCGACGGCTTCCTGTGGTCGATCCTGTATCCGTTCTCCGACCCGAAACTGCGTGGTCCGGATGGCAGGCCCGGTCTCGTGGTCGCCACCACGCGCCCGGAGACGATGCTGGGCGACGTGGCCGTGGCGGTACATCCCGAGGACGAGCGTTATGCGCATCTGGTCGGCAAGACGCTGATCTTGCCGCTGACCGACCGGGAGATCCCGATCATCGCGGATGACTATGTCGACCGCGAATTCGGTACCGGCTGCGTGAAGATCACGCCCGCGCACGATTTCAACGACTACGCGATCGGCCAGCGACATGGGCTGCAGATGCTCGGCGTCCTGACGCTGGATGCCAAGATCCGCACACTTGCAGATCGCTACGACGCCAGCGAATCAGTACGAGTCACGCACAGTACGGACATCGGCATTCCGGTGGCGTATCACGGCCTCGACCGCTACGTAGCACGCAAGCAGATCGTGGCCGACCTTGAAGCCCTGGTCCTGCTGGTCGCAACCACCCCGCACAAGCTGCAGGTGCCGGTCAGTCAGCGCTCGGGCGCGGTGATCGAGCCGATGCTGACCGACCAGTGGTTCGTCGACCTGACCAGCACCGAGTTGCCAAGTGGCCGCATGCGTCCGCCGGGCGGACCGGGCGGCAAGACACAGATCACCGAGCCGGCGCTCGAAGCCGTGCGTAGCGGCGCGATCCGATTCGTACCCGAAAACTGGAGCAGCACTTACACGCAGTGGCTGGAGAACATCCAGGACTGGTGCATCAGCCGCCAGCTTTGGTGGGGCCACCGCATTCCGGCGTGGTACGACAGGCACGAGCGTTACTACGTTGCCGAAACGCCTTTTGAAGCTCACCAGCAGTGGCTCGATGCGAACGACAATGGCGGCATTGTCGGCCTGGCGGGCCTCCAACCTGACGACACAAATGAAGAGATCGAACAGAAGCTCTTGCGCGCCGGCTGGCCCGAACGATTGAAACAAGACAACGATGTCCTCGACACCTGGTTCTCTTCCGCGTTGTGGCCGTTCTCGACGATGGGCTGGCCGCAGACCGACGGCCCCGTGGTGATCGATGGCAAGCCAGTCGCCGACTGGCGCAGCGATCAGCAATTCCTGCCCAGCGCGGTGCTGGTCACCGGCTTCGACATCATCTTCTTCTGGGTCGCGCGCATGGTGATGGCGACCACCTACTTCGTCGGCCGCAATGCGGATGGCACGTACACACCGGAGCGACAGGCATTGGCCGACCGCGTGCCCTTCCGCGAGGTCTACATCAACGCCATCGTGCGCGACGCCGAAGGCCAGAAGATGTCCAAGTCCAAGGGCAACACCATCGACCCGCTGGACCTGATCGACGGCATCGGCCTCGAGGACCTGGTGCAGAAGTCCACGACCAGCCTGCTGATCCCGCAGGTGCGCGCCAAGGTCGAGAAACGCATCCGCAAGGATTACCCGGACGGCATCAAGGCCGTCGGCACCGACGCGCTGCGTTTCACCTTCGCCGCGCTGGCGACGCACGGGCGCACCATCAACTTCGACCTCAAGCGCGCCGAGGGCTACAGGAACTTCTGCAACAAGCTGTGGAACGCCGCACGCTTCGTGCTGATGCACACCGAGGGGTTCAGTGCCGCGGGCGAGCCGACGCGGGTCACGTTGGCCGAGAAATGGATCCACCAACGCTTCTGGTGGACGATGGAGCTTGTCACGAGGGAGTTTCGCAACTACCGATTCGACCTCGTCGCGCATCACCTCTATCAATTCGTCTGGAACGACTACTGTGACTGGTTCGTCGAACTGGCCAAGCTGACGCTCAACGGCGACGATGAAGCGGCCACTCGTTCCACGCGCCACACCCTGCTCTACATTCTCGAAGGCATCCTGCGCGCACTGCATCCGATCACGCCTTTCGTCACCGAGGAGATATGGCAGGAAGTCGCGCCGCGGCTGGGGCTCACGCAGCCGAGCATCCTCGCCCGCCCCTACCCTGATGTGCAGGAGCCATCCGCGGAGATGGGCGCCGCTGAATACGCCGAGGCGCAGGCCCGCATCATGGCCACGGCGGTCACCCTCGAGACCAGCAGGATCACGTTGCTGATCGATGCCGTGGAGAGACTGCGCAGCATCCGCAGTCAGTTCGGATTGGCACCCAGCCGTCAGGTACCGTTGCTGATCGAAGGGCGACTGATCGACCCGAAACTGTTCAGTGACATCGAACCCATGCTGCGCGCGCTGTGCCGGATCGAGTCCATCCGTCATCTGGATGCGGATGCGCCGGTGCCAGCCGCCGCGAGCGCCTCGTTCCAGGGCGCGAAACTGCTGATTCCCCTCGCCGGCCTGATCGACCTCGACGCCGAGCGCGCGCGCGTCGCCAGGGAACTCAAGCGCGTCGAGAGCGAGATCGCCAAGTGTGAAGCCAAGCTGGGCAGCGCCACGTTCGTGGCCAACGCTCCGACGGCGGTGGTCGAGCAGGAGCGCCAGCGTCTGGACAAGTGGCGCGACGATCACGCCAAGCTCGGCGCGCAGGCCGTACGCCTGGCCGCGCCGATCGTGTCGTAGCTTGCCCAGCGCTTGCGGCGAGGCGGGAGCCTTCCCCCGCGGCTCAGCTTGTGCTCACGCAGGCGCAGGCGCGCGGTTGTAAGCTTGCACGCGACCGAGGATGCGCCATGAACCGAATCGCGATTGCCATGTGTCTGGTCCTGCTTGCAGCGTCCACCTGGGCCGCCGATGCGGCCACCGCACCACCGCCAGCCCGCTCCGCCGCACCCGTGCTCGACCTGCAGCTGCCCATGCAGTCCTACGCCAGCGTGCTGGCCACGCCGGCGCTGGCTTCATCCACCACCGCCACACCCACGGATACGCGCGTATCTCCCGCCGCTGCGGCACAGTCGCAAGCAGCCGCATCGCTGGATGGTTCCAAGCCGCTGGTGTGGGGCAGCCTGTCCACGGGTGTGGGTTATGCCAAGGGTTGGGGCAGCAGCAGCTGGCAAAGCGCCAACGTCAATGCCACCAAGCTGTTCGGCAGCCCCGAGCATCCTTGGTCGGTCACCGGCAGCGTCGCCGGCGGCCTGGGTTACAGCCACGCCTTCGGTACCTCGCAATGGGAAGGCGCCAGCGTGCAGATGAGCAAGGCCTTTGGCAGTGCCAGCCATCCGTTCATATTCAGCATGGGTGTCAGCACCACGCACTGGCGCACGCTGGGCAACGGCAACTGGCCCCGGAATCCCTGAGGCCTGCACGCCAACAGGGCGTCAGGCTGCGGCCCGCGCAGTGCAGCATCCAGGCAGTCCGGGACGCCATGCGGATAGGTGGTCGCTCAGCCGCTGTGTCGAGCGCGATTCTGCTGTGCAAACCACGGTTGCAGCGCCGCGCGTGCGCCCGCGAGATCGCGCACGGTTTGCACGTCTGCCGGGGGCGCGGGACGTGCGCTGGTGTCGGCGCGCAACATCATCAATAGCCTTGCGCCAGCGCGGCGGCCAGCTTCGATATCGCTGAGGCTGTCGCCCAGCACGGCGGAGCGCGCAAGGTCCAGCCTGAGATCGTGCGCAGCCTGCAGGATCATGCCCGGCGCGGGTTTGCGGCAAGCACAGGCGCGCCGCCAGGCGCCGACGCCGGATTCGGGATGGTGCGGGCAGTGGTAGATGCCATCCAGCAGCACGCCCTGCGCGGCCAGCGTGCCGCGCAGCCAGCCGCTATAGGCGTGGTATTGCGCCGTGTTGTAGTAGCCGCGTGCGATGCCGGCCTGGTTGGTGACGACGACCAGCGCGCAGCCCGCGGCCTGCGCGTTGCGGCAGAGTTCGAAAATGCCGGGCATGAACTGCGTGTCCCCGGCGCGGTGCACGTAGCCATGGTTGACATTGACCACGCCATCGCGGTCGAGGAACAGGGCAGGGCGCGGCGCGGCGGCAGGCATCGTCATGGGCTGGAGGGGCTCCGCGCATTCTCGCAGTTTCGGCATGGGCGCGTGGCTGCGCGAAAGCGCCGAGCGGCCGCGCGCGGCGGCTTTGGCTATGCTTGCGCGCAGCCGATCACCAAGCCACTGCGGAATCGCCCATGCCGATGAATCTTGAAGATGTGCAGGCTGCTTTCGTCGACAGTGCCGCGGTCAAGACGCGCGCGCTGGCGACGCTGGCAGAACCCACGCTGCGTGCGGCGCAGATGTTGGCCGCGCGGCTGCGCGATGGCCGCCAGGTGCTGGCCTGTGGCAATGGCGGATCCTCGGGCGACGCCCAGCATCTGGCCTCGGAACTGGTCAACCGCTTCGAGCGCGAGCGCATCGGGCTGCCCGGCATTGCCCTCACACCGGACAGCAGTGTGCTGACCGCGATCGCCAACGATTACGCCTACGAGCGCGTGTTTGCGCGCCAAGTCGAAGCGCTGGGTCGGCCCGGCGACGTGTTGGTGGCATTCACCACCTCGGGCAATTCGCGCAACGTGCTCGAGGCCGTGCGCAGCGCGCAGGCGCGCGGCCTGTGGGTGCTGGCGCTGACCGGCAAGGACGGTGGCGCGCTGGCGCCGCTGCTGCGCGGCGGGGACATCGAGTTGCGCGTGCCCGCCACCAGCACCGCGCGCATCCAGGAAGTGCACCTGTTGCTGATCCATACCCTGTGCACGTACCTGGACAGCGTGTTTGCCGATGGCTCCAACAAGCCCGCCAGCAAGGTGCATGCCGATGTCGTGACGCTGCAACCGCTGCTGCCCGGGCGCCGGCCGCTGGTATTCACCAACGGCGTTTTTGACCTGCTGCATCGCGGCCACGTGCACTATCTGCAAGCTGCACGCGGCGAGGGTGCGTGCCTGGTGGTGGGCGTCAACAGCGACGCTTCGGTGCGGCGCCTGGGCAAGGGTGATGATCGCCCCCTGAACACGCTGGAGGACCGCATGGCGGTGCTGGCCGGACTCGGCGCCGTCGACTACGTACTGCCCTTCGCCGAGGACACGCCGCTGCGGCTGATTGAAGCCTTGCAACCGGATGTGCTGGTCAAGGGCGGCGACTGGGCGCCGGATGCCATCGTCGGAGCCGACGGCGTGCGTGCGCGTGGCGGGCGCGTGCTGTCGATCCCATTCGCGCACCCGCTCAGCACCACCGCGCTGGTGCAGCGCATCCGCAACGGCTGAGCCGTTGCCTAGCGCACGCGCGGCGGCGCGTAGTGCCCGCCTGGCTCGATGCGCTGCACGTAAGGTCCGTTCCAGTCGCGGTTGAAGATGGCACTGAGCGTTTGCGCCGGTGCCTTGCCGGTGATGAACAGCGAGGCATCCACCGTGGTGGCGAAGTAGCTCCAGCTCCAGTTGCCGGTGCCGATGTAGCTCATGCGGTCATCGGCCACCGCGTATTTGCAGTGCTCCACGCGCGCATAGGGGATGAACCCCTGCGGCGCTTCGGGCAGGGTGCTGTACTTGATGCTGATGTTCGGCATCAATGCCAGCGATTTCAGGTACGCCTGCATCGGTTCGCGCAGCGCCCAGTCGGCGACGATGATGCGCACCCGCACGCCGCGCGCGGCGGCATCGCGCAGCGCGCTGTCCAGCGCTGGCCACCAGCCCTTCGGGCCGTAGTCCTTGAATGCGCTGAGCGTCATCACCTGGATGTCGAGCGTGTGCTGCGCGCCATCGATCAGGCGCAGCAATTGCGGCAGCTCAGGATCGAGCCAGTCCGGCATCAGCGCGCGCGGACTGAAACCGGCGGAGATCACCAGCGGCGCACCGTCTTGCTGCAACACCAGCGGATCCTGTGCCGTCACTGGTGCGAAATCGGGCGGTTGCACGGCGCGGCGCCGCGCTGCCGGCAGATTGGGATCTGCGGCGAGTTGCCAGTCGAAATCGAACGCGGCGGTGAAGGTCTTGGCCATGCGTGTGCTGCGCACGACCGCGCCGATTTCGTGGATCTGCGTCAGCGCGCGCCAGTCCCAGTTCTGCGAGCCGACGAACACGACGTGATCATCGACGATGAAATACTTGGCGTGCAGCACGCCGCCAGTGAGCTTGTCCACTGGCAGGATGCGGATGTCGATGCCGGGCTTGCCAGCGAGCAGGTCGTAGGCCGCGCGGCTTTCCTTCATGAACGTGGCATCGAGCAGGATGCGCACCTTCACGCCGGCCGCCGCGCGCCGGATCAGCGCATCCAGCACTGGCTGCAGTGCCGCGCCCGGCTGGTTGCTGATGTAGAACGCAGCCAGGTCGATGGATTTCTGCGCGTGGTTGATCAGGTCCAGCCATATCGCCTGTGTGCGCGGCACGCCGGGTTGGCCATAGATCGTGCCCACCGGAACGCTTTCGACGATCTGCAACGCGGGTGGCGCGCTGCGCGCCAGCACCGCGGAGGACAGCAGCATGGCCAGCAGCGCAGCGCCACCCAGCAAGAGGCAGCGGCGTGCGCGCACCGGCATTCGGGAGATGCGTCGTGAATTCATCGGGTCTGCTCGCTTGGGGGCGGGATCCTGGCCGGCGTGTCGGCATACGCGGCGATCAGGCGCACGACGGCATCCAGGTCGTGGGTGGGATAGGGCGGCGCCCAGTCGCCGTTGGGCTCGATTGGGCGCTGGTAGTTGTTGAGCATCACGCTGAAGGCGAGGCGCCGGCCAGCGCCGGTCACCAGATAACCCGACAACGTGTACATGTGCGCCAGCGTACCGGTCTTGGCCTCCACGCGGTCGCCATCGGGCAGGTTTCTCAGGCGCCAGGTGAGCGTGCCGTCGTTGCCGGCGCTGGGCAGCGCATCGTTGAGCGTGGTGGCCCAAGGTTGCCGCGCGATCCATGCCAGCAGCGTGGTGGTGGCGCGCGGGCTCACCATATCCTGCCGCGACAGGCCGCTGCCTTCACTGAAGTGGGCCTGCTCGCGGTCGATGCCGATTTCACCCAGCAGCGTGCGCAGCGCGCACAACCCCCATTGCTCGGTCCAGTGCAGCACCCAGCCGCAGGAGCCGCGCCCGCTGTGCTGCCAGCGCAGGCCTGCCTGCAACAGCAGGGTCTGCGCGTAGAGATTGTCCGAATGCTTGAGCATGTGCCGCACCAGTTGCGCCAATGGCGGCGATGCCAGGGTGGCGATGCGTACGGTGTGCGGATCGTCCAGCGCCGGGTCGGTCCGCGGCCAGCGCAGCACGCGCAAATGGCCATCGAAGGCGATGCCGGTGGCGGCCAGCGCGTCCAGCAACTGCTGTCCCGCCATGCGCGCCGGATCGGGTGCGGCCAGGGTGTAGGTGCGCGCGCGCGCGGCGCGCGGCAGGCTGCCGCTGACATACAGCGTGTCGTGGCCCAGCGGGCGATACAGCAGCAAGCTGCTGGGATCATCCGGGGTGGCGTCCACGCTGAGGTTGACCACGCGCACGCCGGCGCTGGCTGGCTGCACGTCGATCGTGCAGCAGCGCGTGCCCTGTCTGCTCACGGTCACCGCGAGGGTGCCCTCGCCCACGGTCAGGCCGCTGACCGCCGGCGCGTAGTCGGCGAACAGGTCGCCGGCGCCCCAGCCGGTGCCGAAGGGCGGGCCGCGGAACCGCGTGTCATCGGCGATCAGGTCGCCCCTGACCCGCACCACGCCGGCGGCGGCCAGGCGCGTCGCCAGCGCATCGGCCCAGCCGGGGCCATCGGCGGCGCCGGTGTCGGTGCCCAGCGCCGGATCACCGCCACCGCGCAGGATCAGGTCGCCCTGCAGCAGGCCGTGGCCATCGGGCCTGTCGGTGGCGTACAGCGTGGTGTCGAAACGTGCCCCGGGGCCCAGCAAGTGCAGCGCCAGCGCCGTGGTGTACAGCTTCGCATTGGACGCCGGCACGAACAATTTGTCGGCAGCGTGCGCAAACAGCGTCCGGCCGCTGGCCAGATCGACCACATCGATGCCCCAGCGCGCGCTGGCAAAGCGCGGCTGTGCGATGAAGGCATCAATGCGCGCGGCCAGCGTGGCCGCCGAATTGCTGGCGCCGGCTGCGTTGCTGGCCGGCACCGGCTGTGCCTGCGCGCGGACCGCCAGCAGGACGAGCGCAAGCAGGATGCCGCGCACGACTTTTTCGGGAAGCGCTGGGCGCGAGGCAGGTGCTGCTGCAGCCATCGCGTCAGGGTCCGGCCGCGTGCGGGCGTGGCGTGGACCCGTGCCGGTTTTGCTGCCTTCGGCAAGCGCCAGGGCGGGGCCGTTCGGGATTCCCGACACGGCGATCGGCAGTATTCTCGACATGGTTCAGCACTGGCTGCTGGAAGGTGCGGCAGTATCCGGCATTCGCGCCGCGCGGTGCATCGCGCACAACGTGGCGCGACGACCCTGCCGCGCCGGTTTGCTTGCCAGCCGCGGCAGGATGCACGATTTTGCAGACTGATCACGAGTCGGAATCCCATGGCTTCACTGAGTAACCGTGAGCGCATCTGGCAGGGCTTGACCGCACTGATCGCGGTGCTTGGCCTGCTGCTGCAGTTCGTATGGATGCAGGCGCAGGCGCAACATGTCGGCGCGCTCTGGATGACGCTGCGTTATTTCAGCTATTTCACGATTTTGAGCAACGTGCTGGTCGCGTTCGTATGCGGCGTGGCCGCGCTGGAACCGGGCAGTCGCGCCGGGCATTGGTGCACGCGCGCCGGTGTGCGCGGCGCGGTGCTGCTGTACATCCTGATCACCGCGGCGGTGTATCACCTGCTGCTGGCGGCACACTGGCATCCGCAGGGGCTGGCGTTGCTGGCCGACGCACTGCTGCATACCGTGGTGCCCAGCCTCTACGCGCTGGGCTGGTTGTGGATCGTGCCAGTGCGTGGATTGCGCTGGCAGCACCTGGGCGCGTGGTTGCTGGTTCCGGTGCTGTATTTCATCTGGGCCATGCTGCTGGGGCAGTTGCTGCACGTGTATCCGTATCCGTTCCTCAATCTGCCGCGCCTCGGCATGGAGTTGTTGCTGCGCAACGCAGTGCTGTTGCTGCTGCTGTTCGCGCTGCTGGGCGCGGCGCTGGTCTTGCTGGACCGCGGCCTGTTGCGCGTGCGTGGCGACACACGGCGTTAGGTTTTTCCGAGTCGCGCATCGTTGCACTGCATGCGCTGTTACCCTGCGATACTGCCACGCACGGCAATGCCCGTCGCAGGCATTGCCCGCCGAGAAAATCTTTCCTCCCCAGGAGCGCATGTCATGAGCAAGAGTCTCAACCAGAAGAAAGACGCCAAGAAAAAACCGCAGAAGACGCTGAAGGAAAAGCGCGCCGAAAAGCATGGCAAGACCGATGCCAAGGTGTTTCTGCCGAAGTGATGCGACGTCGCGCTGACCAGACTGGCTCGGCGCGGCATTCGCGACCGCACTGAGCCCGGGCATGGACGCATTGCGGGTCGATGTCGCCATCATCGGCGGTGGCGCGGCGGGGCTGATGTGTGCGCGCGTGGCCGGTCTGCGCGGTCGCCGCGTGCTGCTGATCGAGCACGCCGAGCGCGTCGGCAAGAAAATCCTCATGTCCGGCGGCGGGCGCTGCAATTTCACCAATACAGGCACCAGCGCGGCCAACTTCATCTCGGCCAATCCACACTTTTGCAAATCGGCGTTGGCGCGTTACACCCCGCAGGATTTCATCGCGCTGGTCGACAAGCACGGCATCGCCTGGCACGAGAAAGAGCTGGGGCAGTTGTTCTGCAATGACTCATCCAGGCAGATCGTGCGCATGCTGCTGGACGAGTGCGCGGCGGCCGGTGTGCGTGTCGAGACGCGTTGCAGCGTGGTGCGCGTGCAGCAGCACGACCGGGGTTTTGCGCTGACGACGACACTGGGCGAAGTGCGCGCACAGGCACTCGTGGTGGCCAGCGGTGGGCTGTCGATTCCGCGCATGGGTGCCACGGGTTTTGGCTACGCGCTGGCGCGCCAGTTCGGACTTGCCGTGCGTCCGACGCGCGCGGGGCTGGCGCCGCTGACCCTGAGCGGCACGCACCAGCAGAATTACCATGACCTCAGCGGCGTTGCGCTGCCGGTGGAGGCGCGCTGCAATGGCCAGCGGTTCCGCGCCGGCCTGCTGATCACCCACCGTGGCATCAGCGGCCCGGCGATCCTGCAGATCTCCTCGTACTGGCAGCCCGGCGACGACCTGCGCTTGAACCTGCTGCCCGATGACGATGCGTTTGATGCCTTGCGTGCGCAGCAGCGCGCGCACCCCGATGCCGAGCTGCGCAGCGTGCTGGCCGAGTTGCTGCCGCGGCGGCTGGCGCAGCGTCTGTGCGAGCTCGCACTGCCCAGCCTGCCGATGCGCCAGTATCGCGGGGCCGAATTGCGCGTGTTCGCGGCGCAGCTGCAGGCATGGCCGCTGGTCGCCAGCGGCAGCGAGGGTTACCGCACTGCCGAGGTCACGCTGGGTGGCGTCGATACCGACGCGCTGTCATCGAGCACGATGGAATCGCGCGAGGTGCCGGGCCTGTATTTCATCGGCGAGGTGGTGGACGTCAGCGGCCACCTCGGCGGGTACAACTTCCAGTGGGCATGGTCTTCGGCGCACGCCGCCGGGATGGTGGCCTGAGGCGCTCAATCCGCGTCGTATCCCTGCGCATGCGGCGCCGGCGGCGAGGCGCTGCCGGCGCACAGCGCGCGTTTGGCCGCCGGCGACAGTTGCTTGATCGCGTATTCGGCTTTGCTTGCGGCGGAGCGGTCGGCATGCGCGAACCGCGCCAGCAGCCGTGCCGGCGGGTGCGCGCGGGTGTAGCGTGCGCCCTTGCCGAGTACGTGCGCGGCGTAACGTGCGTCCACATCCACGGCGATGCCGGTGTAGATGCTGCCGTCCGTGCATTCGATCAGGTAGACGAACCAGGCCACGGGTGATGACCGCTCAGAGGCTGGCGGCGACACGACGCCAGCGCTCGCGCTCATCCCTGCAGTCGCCGCCACCCATGGCAAAGTCACGGCAAACCTGTGGGCGGCGCGCATGAATCGTGCAGCGCAGACTGTCGCGATCAAGCGCCGCGCACCAGCCGTCGTCGTGCCGGCGCATCACCTCCATGCCATGCGCATCATGTGTCAGCAGCCATTGCGGCACGTCATCGTCGACCATCACCAGGACCTTGAGTTGGCAGCAGCAGGCCTGGCAGCGGCTGCAACTGATCGTGGCGCGGTCTTCGTTGTCGGCAGGTACTGGCATGCCGGCAGTGTCCCACACGGGCCGCCGTGGCTGCCCGGGGTCAGTCCACCAGGTTCTTGGATTCTGCAGTGGCCAGCAGCTCCGGCTGTGCCTCGTGGCGGCGCCTGCGGGATAACAGCGGGTGCAGGAACACCGCGCCCAGGATCACCATCACGCCGAGATAAAAGCGCGCATCGAGCACCCGTTGCTCGTGCAACAGCACGATCGCCAGCACGATCGCGTACACCGGTTCGAGGTTGGTGATCAGCTGCATGCTGAACGCGCTGACCTGGCGCAGCGCATGCAGCGACAGCGCAAACGGCAGCAGCGTGCAGGCGTAGGCGAGGATCAGCAGCAGCAGCGCGTCGTGCGCATCGGGCAGCGGCCAGGCGCTGCCCGAGTGCGGCAGCAGCGGTGCCAGCATGGTGAGGAATGCTGCGCCGGCGCCCAGCTCCAGCGCGGTCACCGCCAGCGGATCGGCGTGCTCGACCAGGCGCTTGTTGAGCGCACTGAAAGTCGCCACCAGCAGCGCGGACAGCACGCCAACGCCCACACCCAGGCGCATGTCGGCGGGCACGCCATCGACCACCAGTGCCACGCCAGGCACCACCACCAGCGCCAGCAGCAACTCGCGCAATTCGAAGCGGCGCCGCGCCAGCAATGGCTCAAGGAACGCCAGGAACAGCGGCGCGACGGCGATGCAGGTGGCCGCGACCGAGGCGTTGGCCAGTTTGATCGCACCGTAAAACGTCAGCCAGTGCAGTGACACGATCACGCCGATGCCGGCGTAGGCCAGCGCCAGGCGCAGCGGCACCACGCGTAGCGCGCGCCACACCCGCGGCACCAGCAGCAGCGTGCCGCTGACCAGCAGCATGCGCCACCACACCAGCGGCAGCGCGGCCAGCGTGATCAGCTTGCCGAGGATCGCGGTGAAGCCCCACAGGAATACGCAGAAATGGATCTGCAGGCGGGCCTTGGCCGCGGGTGACATGGTCAGCCGGTGCCGCGAGCGCGTCGCGTCGCGACACCGCACGGGCTGCGCATCATCAATGCGTCTCCAGGCTGGCGCGCAGCGCGGCGAAGTGCGCCAGCGCCTGCGGGTTGGCCAGTGCGTCGGTGTTTTTCACCGCACGCCCGTGGATGGTCTCGCGCACGGCCAGCTCGGTGATCTTGCCTGACAGCGTGCGCGGGATATCGGGCACCTGCTCGATGCGCGCCGGCACGTGGCGTGGCGTGGTGTTGGCGCGGATGATCTGGCGGATACGCGCGCGCAGTGCTTCGTCGAGCTGCGCGCCTGCGCGCAGGCGCACGAACAGCACCACGCGCTCGTCGCCCTGCCAGTGCTGGCCGACGGCGATGGATTCCAGCACCTCGGGCACCTGCTCGACCTGGCGGTAGATCTCGGCGGTGCCGATGCGCACGCCGCCGGGGTTGAGCGTGGCGTCCGAGCGGCCCTGGATGATGACGCCGCCGTGCGCGGTGATCTCGACGAAATCGCCGTGCGCCCACACGCCTGGAAAGCGCTCGAAATAGGCGGCGCGGTATTTGCTGCCATCGGCGTCGTTCCAGAAGCCCACCGGCATCGACGGGAAAGGCGCCAGGCACACCAGCTCCCCCGGCTCACCGCGGACTGCCCGACCGGCGTCATCGTAGGCATCGACCTTCATGCCAAGGCCGCGGCACTGCAACTCGCCGCGATACACCGGCAACAGTGGATTGCCCAGCGCGAAGCACGAGACGATGTCGGTGCCGCCCGAGATCGAGGCCAGCAGCACGCGGTCTTTCACGTCGCGGTACACGTAATCGAAACTCTCCGGGACCAGCGGCGAACCGGTGGACAAAATCGTCTTCAGCGCCGCCAGCTTGTGCGTCTGCCGCGGCTTGACTCCGGCTTTCTCGATTGCGGCGATCCACTTGGCGCTGGTGCCGAGGATACTGATGCCGGTTTCATCGGCCAGATCCCACAGCGCGTTGCCGTCCGGATGAAACGGCGAGCCGTCGTACAGCACCACGGTGGCGCCCACGGCGAGGCTGGATACAAGCCAGTTCCACATCATCCAGCCGCAAGTGGTGAAGTAGAAGATGCGGTCATCGCGCTTCAGATCGGTGTGCAACACCAGTTCCTTGAGATGCTGCAGCAGGGTGCCGCCGGCGCCGTGCACGATGCACTTGGGTACGCCAGTGGTGCCGGATGAGTACATGATGTATTGCGCATGGTTGAACGGCATCGGGGTGAATTCGAGCGCCTCGCCGTGGCCGGCGCTGAAGTCGTCCCAGCCCTGCGCGCCGCGCAGCCCGGCCAGGCTGGCGTGCTGGCCGCTGTAGTCCAGGACCACCGTGTGCTCGATCGCGGGAATCGCATCGAGCACGCCACGCAGCTTGCCCAGCACGTCGTGGGTTTTGCCGTCGTAGGGGTAGGCATCGATGCTGACCAGCACCCTGGGCGCGATCTGGCCGAAGCGGTCGACGATACCGGCCACGCCGAAATCCGGCGAGGTCGATGACCACGTCGCGCCGAGCGCTGCGGCCGCGAGCATGGCGATGATGGTTTCCGGCATGTTGGGCATCAGCCCGGCGACGCGGTCGCCGGGGCCGACGCCCGCCGCGCGCAGCGCGTGACTGAAGCGGCCGACCTGCGCGGCCAGCTCGGCGTAGCTCAATTCGCGCGCATGGCCCCACTCGTTGCGGAAGATCAGCGCCGGATGCGCGTCGCGATGGCGCAGCAGGTTTTCGGCGAAGTTGAGCCGGATGTTGGGATAAAACCGCGCGCCGGGCATGGCGTCGGGATGTTCGATGACCGGTTCGAGTTCGCCGCTGGCGCGCACGCCGCAGAACTCCCATACCAGCGGCCAGAAGCGCTGCGGCTCGCGCACCGAGAATTCCCAAAGTGGCGCGTAGCGCAGCAAGTCCGGGTTGCCGGTGCGTTCGCGCACGAAACGCAGGAAGCGCGCCATGTTGGATGCCTCCGCGCGCTCGCGACTGGGTTCCCAGATCGGCTTGTCCATGGGGCGGGTGTTATCCACGCAGGCTTCCTCGTTGCAAGCCACGCATGCTATGCGCAAGCATGCGCAAAGCCAACGCGTCGCGCATGCGGCGCGCGGATTGCGTCAGTGCTGCATCAGCCAAGCGCCTGCTGCAGTTCGGGCACCAGTTTGAACAGATCGCCGACCAGGCCGAAGTCGGCGATCTCGAAAATCGGCGCCTCGGCGTCCTTGTTGATGGCCACGATGGTGCCGGCATCCTTGATGCCGGTGAGGTGCTGGATGGCGCCGGAGATGCCGATGGCCAGGTACAGCGCCGGCGCGATGATCTTGCCGGTCTGCCCCACCTGCATGTCGCTGGGCACGTAGCCGGCGTCGACCGCCGCGCGCGATGCGCCGACCGCGGCGCCGAGCGTGTCGGCCAGCGCGTAGATGAGCTTGAAGTTCTCCGCCGAGCCCAGCGCGCGTCCGCCGGAGACCACGCGGCTGGCGCTTTGCAGATCCGGGCGGTCGCTCTTGCCGGATTCCAGCGCGACGAAGCGCGTGTGCGTCGGCAGCGCCACCTCGAGCACAAGATTCTCGATCGGCGCGGGCGTGGCGGCAGCCCTGGCCTCGGGCCAGGATGCGGTGCGCACCGTGGCCACCACGGCCTGCCCGCCGGGCGCCTGCACCGTGATCAGCGCATTGCCGGCGTAGATCGGGCGCACGAAGCGCTGCGCGTCCTCGACCTGCATCAAATCGCTGACCTGGGCAACGCCCAGCAGCGCGGCGACGCGCGGCATGAGGTCCTTGCCGAAGGTGGTGGAAGGCGCCAGTACGTGCGTGAAACCCGCGGCGGCGGCGACCACCTGCGGCGCCAGTACCGCGGCGAGTGCATGGACGTTGGCCGGGTGCGCCACGCTGCGCACGCGGGTCACGCCATCCAGCGCGGCGGCGGCCCGGGCCACCGCATCGGGTGTGGCGGCCAGTACCAGCACCTCGATGTCGCCGTCGATCCGCTGCGCGCAGCTCACGCAGCGCGCGGTGGCGGGGTTGAGTTTGCCGTCGTGGTGTTCGGCAACGATCAGGATCTTGTTCATGGTCTTTTGCTCCTCGCTCACACCAGGCCCCTGGTTTTCAGCGCAGCCACCAGCTCGGCTACGTCCTTGACCATCACGCCCTTGCCGCGCCTGGGTGGCGGCGCGTAGTGCGTCGTCCTGAGATGGTCACCGCTGACGATGCCCAGCGCGGCCAGTTCGATCACTTCGATGGGCTTGCTCTTGGCCTTCATGATGTCCGGCAGCTTGATGAAGCGCGGTTCGTTCAGGCGCAGATCGGTGGTGACGACGGCGGGCAGGTCGACCTCCAGCGTCTCCAGGCCGGCATCGACCTCGCGCACCACCGTGGCCTTGCCGTCGGCGATGCCGAGCTTGCTGGCAAAGGTGGCCTGCGGACGCCCCCACAGCGCCGCGAGCATCTGTCCGGTCTGGTTGCTGTCGTCATCGATCGCCTGCTTGCCCAGGATCACCAGGCCCGGCTGTTCCTTTTCGACCAGCTTCAGCAGCACGCGCGCGGCGCTCAGCGGCTGCACCACATCGCTGGTGCTGACATGGATGGCGCGATTGGCGCCCATCGCCAGGCCGTTGCGCAGATGCGCCTGCAGGTCGGCCGGGCCGATGCCGACGATCACGACCTCGCTGGCGACGCCGTGCTCGCGCAGGCGCAGCGCTTCTTCCAGCGCGATCTCGTCGAACGGATTGGGCGAGAGCTTGACGCCGTCGCTGACCACGCCGGAGCCGTCGGGCTTGACCTGGATGCGGACGTTGTAGTCCACGACGCGTTTGTAACCGACCAGGATTTTCATGCCATGTCCTTTTGCTGTGCGGCGCGCGCGAGGCGCAGGCCGGTGCGTGTGGGTGAGTCAGCCCGCGATTTTAACCGCTCTTGGCGAGCGGGCGCCCGTGGTCAGGCGCGTGCATGTCGCAGCAGGGTCTGCGCGAGCCGTGCCGCGGCACCCGGCGCGAAGTCTAGGAACAGCGAGGGCTCGACCAGTTCCAGTTCGATCAGGCAGGGCGCGCCGGCGTCGTCGCGCAGCAGATCCACGCGCGCATACAAGGGTGCGCCGGGCGCCGAGTTGAACGGCGCGGGCAGGGCAGCCAGCACGCGCTGCGCCAGTGCCAGTTCGTCGGCTTGCGGCGTGCGCGGCTGGATGTGCTCGGGCGCGAACAGCGCGCGCGTTGCCGCGGCGTTGGCGGCCAGCAATGGCCCCTTGCGGATGGCGTGGCTGAACACACCATCGAAAAACAGCAGCGCGGTCTCGCCGGCGCTATCCACGCGCGCCAGATATGGCTGGATCAGCGCGCGCTTGCCCTGCGCGTGGATCGCGGCGAGGTGCGCGCGCATCGCCGCGCGTGCGGCGGAGCTGTGGCGCATGGTGTCGCGCGAGCCGGCGCTGACGCTGGGCTTGATCACCAAGTCGGCGTGCGGCCATGCGGCATGTGCGGCATCCAGTGCGGGCTCGATGGCGGCATCCGCGGCGACGAAATGCGTCGGCACGATCGCCATCCCGGCCTGCGCCATCTCGCCCAGATAGCGTTTGTCAGTGTTCCAGCGCAGCAACGCGGGCGGGTTGAACAGACGCGTGCACGCGGCGGCGTGGTCTATCCAGCGCAGATATTCATCCAGGCGCCAGGTGTAATCCCAGGTCGAGCGGATCAGCGCCGCATCAAAGCGCGCCCAATCCGCCTGTGCATCGTCCCAGCACGCGATGTCCACCGCGGCGCCAGCCGCGCGCAACGCGGCCTGCAGCGGGGCGAGGTCGTCATCGCGATCCAGCGCCTCGCGCGTACTGACCAGGGCGATGCAGGGCGGTCTGCTGCTCATGTGATTTCACGCAAAGCGCGCAGGCTAGCCGCAAGCGCAGCGATCGCCAAACGCGCCGGCTGCGCCGCTGCAGCAGATACCGGACAATGCGCCGATGAATGCCGCCACAGCGCTGCCATTGCCAGCCTCGACAAGCCCCTGGCGCCTGTGCGTGGCGCCGATGATGGATTGGACCGACCGCCATTGCCGCGCGTTCCATCGCGTGCTGGCACCCGGCGCGCGCCTGTATACCGAGATGCTGCACGCGCAGGCGCTGCTGCATGGCGATGTCGCGCACCTGCTGGCGCAGGCACCGGGTGAGCGCCCCACCGCGCTGCAACTGGGCGGCAGCGAGCCGCAGGCGCTGGCTGCGGCCGCGCGCATCGGCGCGCGCGCCGGCTACGACGAGATCAACCTCAACGTCGGCTGCCCGTCCGCGCGCGTGCAGGCCGGGCGCTTCGGCGCCTGCCTGATGCTGGAACCCGCGCTGGTCGCCGACTGCGTGCATGCGATGCAGGATGCCGTCAGCGTGCCGGTGACGGTCAAATGCCGCATCGGCGTCGACGACCAGGACGACGAGGCCGACCTCGACCGCTTCGTCGACGGCCTTGTGCATGCCACGGATCTCGGCGTGCTGGTGGTGCACGCGCGCAAGGCGTGGCTGAAGGGTCTGTCGCCGCACGAGAACCGCACGCTGCCGCCGCTGGATTACGCCCGCGTGCATCGCCTGAAGCGGCGCCACCCGTCGTTGACCGTCGTGCTCAACGGCGGGCTGCTGGATGTGGCGACGGCGCGGGCGCAGCTCGCGCACGTCGATGGCGTGATGCTGGGCCGCGCCGCTTACCACGATCCCTGGGTGCTGGCCTGCATGGATGCCGAACTGCGCGGCGTGCAGCCACCCGCGCGCGCCACTGCATTGCGCGCGCTCAAGCCCTACGTTGAATCCGAGCTGGCACGCGGTATGCCGCTCAGGCACATCACCCGCCACGTGCTGGGCCTGTACCTCGGCCGGCCCGGCGCGCGCCGCTTCCGGCGTCTGCTTACCGAGGGTGCGCTGCACCAGGAGGCGGGCTGGGAATTGATCGAGCAGGCGCTGGTGCTGGTCGAAACGGCTTGAGATCAGTTTGCAAATCCGGCCATGCGGCTGCTTGACCCCAAACGATTGCTTGCAAACAAGCGCGCGTGATTCAGGCGCGATTCCGACGCGCGCGCCCGGAACGGGGCAAGCTAGCTGAACAAGCTGAACTACCATACCGCCATGCCACCGTTCCGTATCCTGCTGGTTCCCGCTCTGATGATGTTGGCCGGTCTGGCGCACGCCGCCGACAAGCCCGCGATCACGCTCGATCAGGCCGTGGCCAAGGTGCAGCGCGAGACCGGCGGCAAGGTGCTGGCGGCGGACAGCATCCGCGTGGGCCGGCGTGAGGTGATTTATCGCATCAAGGTGATCACGCCCGCAGGCGTGGTCAAGGTGGTCCAGATCAAGACCGAACTGAAGGAGAAACGCTGATGCGCATTCTGCTGGTGGAAGACGAAGCCCCGTTGCGCGAGACGCTGGCGGCGCGCCTGAAGCGCGATGGCTACGCCGTGGACATGGCCGTCGATGGCGAGGACGGCCTGTTCCAGGGCCGCGAGGTGCCGTTTGACCTGGCGATCATCGACCTGGGCCTGCCCAAGATGTCGGGCATGGAGCTGGTCAAGGCGCTGCGCGAGGTCGGGCAGCGCTTTCCGATCCTGATCCTGACCGCGCGCAGTTCGTGGCAGGACAAGGTCGAGGCACTGAAATATGGCGCCGACGATTACTTGGTCAAGCCATTTCACGTCGAGGAACTGCTGGCGCGCATCAACGCGCTGGTGCGGCGCGCCAGCGGCTGGTCCAAGCCGCAGTTGCGCTGTGGGCCGGTATTGCTGGACACCACCGCGCAGATGGTCACGGTCGATGGCAAGCCGGCCGATCTGACCAGCTACGAGTACAAGGTGCTGGAATACCTGATGCTGCATGCCGGCGAGCTGGTGTCCAAGGCCGACCTGACCGAGCACATCTACCAGCAGGATTTCGATCGCGACTCGAACGTGCTCGAGGTGTTCATCGGGCGTCTGCGCCGCAAGCTCGACGCGGACGGCTCGCTGAAGCCCATCGAGACCGTGCGTGGCCGCGGCTATCGCTTCGCCATCCCGCGCAGCGAGGCCGATGAGGACTGATCCGACACGACCGCTGTCGCTGCTCGCGCGTTCGGCGCTGGCCTCGCTGCTGGCGCTGGTCGCGTTTCTGGGGGTCACCGGTTTCGCCCTGGACCGCGCCTATTACGAGGGCACGCTGACCGCCGAGCGCGATCGCCTGCAGAGTTATTTCTACGCATACCTGGCTGGCTTCGACGTGCGTCGCGACGGCACGCTGATTCCGCCGGATGCGCCACCGCAACCGGATTTCGATCGCCCCGGCTCCGGCTTGTACGCGGTCGTCACCGATAGCCGAGGCGTACGCTGGGCATCGCGTTCGGCGCGCGGGCGCGATTTGCCGTTCACGGGTGATCTCGCGCCCGGACAGGTGGATTTTCGCGGCCCGCTGTCGAGCATGGCCATGGGCCATGTATTCGTGCTGAGCGAGGGCGTGGCCTGGGACATCCCGCACCGCGCGCCGCTGCGCCTGACCCTGCATATCGCCGAATCCGATCAGGCCTTCGAGCGCCAGATCGGCGCATACCGGCGCACCCTGGCGCTATGGCTGCTCGGTCTGGGCGTGGCGCTGCTGGCCATGCAGCAAATGCTGCTGCGCTGGAGCCTGTCGCCGCTGAGCCGGGTGCGCCAGGAATTGCGCCGCGTGCAGCGCGGCGAGTCCAGCGCCTTGTCCAGCGACTATCCGCGCGAGCTGTCCGGCCTCACCCGCGGCCTCAACACCATCATCCAGAGCGAGCGCGAAACCCTCGAGCGCCAGCGCCACACGCTGGCGGATCTGGCGCACAGCCTGAAAACCCCATTGGCGGTGATCCGCGCGCGCTTCGAATCCGGCGCCGACGACGCACCGCCGCCGCAGGTGTGCCACGACGTGCTGGAACAGGTGCGGCGCATGGACAGCATCATCGCGTATCAACTGTCGCGTGCCGCAGCCAAGGGCCGGCAGACCTTCGCCGCGCCGGTGCCGGTGGCCGCGCACGCCGAGGCGCTGGTGCAGGGTCTGGAGAAGGTTCACGCCGTGCGGCGCATCCTGTGCGAGTTCGATATCGATCCCGAAGCCCGGTTCTTCGGTCCCGAGGGCGACCTGCTGGAACTGCTGGGCAACCTCACCGAGAACGGCTTCAAGTGGGCGCGCTCGCGCGTGCTGCTCAGCGTGCACCGCCTGCTCGACGCCACGGCGCTGCGCGAAGGCCTGGAGATCGTCGTCGAGGACGATGGCCCCGGCATTCCGCCCGAGCGCGTCGAGCGCCTGTTGCAGCGCGGCGTGCGCGGCGACGAGCGCGTGCAAGGCCATGGCATCGGCCTGGCCATCGTGGTCGATCTGGTACATGCCTACCGTGCCGAGATGGGCGTGGACCGCTCCGCGGCACTGGGCGGCGCACGTTTCAGTCTGCGCTTTCCGCCGATCCGCTGAGCGCCGCGGCGACCTTCAAGGCACGAGCGCAGCCGGCGGCGCGCCATACAGGCCGGTGAGCAGGCGCGCCACCTCGGGCGCGGCCTGCGCCAGTTGCACCGGCCGCGAAAAATGCAGCTCGCTGGTGACCGCGAAATATTCCTCGGGATTGGTGGCCGCGTAGGCATCGATGGCGCCGTGCTGGCCGTTGTCGAGCTGGCGCTGCAAGTGATCGAAGGCGCGCTGGAAAACGTCGAGCCACACGTGCCGCGACAGTCCGGGTGGCAGTGCCGGCACGCCGTCCATGGCGCCGTCGAGCTGATCGAGCTTGTGCGCGATCTCGTGCACGACCACGTTGAAGCCATCATGGGGATGCGCCAGATCGTGGCTGACGCTGGCCCACGACAGCACCACCGGGCCGCGCGCCCAGGCTTCGCCGATCAGGGTTTCGTCCTGCTCGGTGATCACGCCGGTGCTGCGATCCTGGCGCGGGTGGCGCACGCGGAACTCGCCCGGATACACAATCACCTCGCGCCAGCCGTGCAGCGCGGCGAAGCCGAGTTCCAGTACCGGCAGGCAGGCTTGCTGCGCGATCAGCAGGCAGCGCAGGTCGTCAAGTTGCGCGCCGGCCTCGGCACTGAAGCGCTTGTGCGCGAGGAATTGCGCGCACAGCACACGCAGGCGCTGCTGCCGCGCGCCATCCAGCGCCGCGCACAAGGGCGCGGCGGCGAGCGCGTCGCGCCAGATCGGGTCGGGGATCGCGCGCACCGAAAACAGTCGTGCGCGCAACGCGGCAAACCAGCCACCCAGCGGGATGGGCCAGTTACTGGATCGAGCCTGGCAGCAGCGACTGCCAGCTCAGCACCGGCCGTGCGCGCAGCGGTTGCGCGGGCGCGCGGCTGTTCGCGTCGGGCAGTCGCGCGGCGCCGTCACCGCCGGCATCACCGCCTGCGGCGCGTGTCGGCACGGGTCGTGTCGCGGTCGGGGGCGCGCGCCGCGCGGCGGCTGGCGCGCGCGCTGCAGGCGTGCCGGACGCGGGGCCGCCAACGCCCACTGCGGCAGGCAGCAGATCTCCACCCGACGCCACCGGTTTGGCGCGATCGCCGCGCAGCACGGGCAGGCCATCGGCTGCCTGTGCGCACGCGCACGCGGCCACAGTGCTTAGCAGCAAACCAGCGAACAGGGCAACAGCCTTCATGCGTGTGCTCCGTACCAGCGTCAAGTACGGCATCCTCGCAAATAAACGCGTGGCGTGCCAGTCAGAGGGTGGCGCGCACCATCCAGCACCGACTTCGAGGTTCACGCGTTGAGGTATTCCACCACCTGCAGATCGAAGCCGGCCAGGCCGACCAGCTTGCGCGGGGTGCCGAGCACGCGCAGGCGGCGCACGCCAAGGTCGGCGAGAATTTGCGCACCCTGGCCCAGTTGTCGCCATTCCTGCTGCGCGGCCTGGCGGCTGGCGTCGTGCGGCGCGGGGCCGTGCAGGCGCTGCAGCAGGGCCTCGGCGCTGTCGTCGCCGGCCAGCACCACCACCACGCCACGGTCTTCGCTGGCGATGCGGCGCAGGGCAGCGGTCAGGGTCAGGCCCAGATCCTCGCGCATCAGGTGCAGCACGTCGGACAGCGTGTTGCGCGCATGCACGCGCACCAGCACCGGGCTGTCGCCGGCGACCTCGCCGCGCACCAGCGCGAAGTGCAGGCCGCGGCGCAGCAGGTCGCGGTAGGCGATCAGTTGGAACGTGCCGAACTCGGTTTGCGTCGGCGCGGCATGGACGCGCTCGATGGTTTTCTCGGTGGTCAGGCGGTAGCGGATCAGCTCGGCGATGCTGCCGATGCGCAGGCCGTGCTGGCGCGCGAAGGCTTCCAGTTGCGGGCGTCGCGCCATGCTGCCGTCGCTGTTGAGGACTTCCACCAGCACGCCGGCCGGCTCCAGTCCGGCGAGACCGGCAAGATCACTGGACGCCTCGGTGTGGCCGGCGCGGGTGAGCACGCCGCCGGGCTGCGCGGCCAGCGGAAAGATGTGGCCTGGCTGAGCCAGATCCTCGGCGCGCGCGCCATCGCGCACGGCGACTTGCACGGTGTGCGCGCGGTCGTAGGCCGAAATGCCGGTGGTCACGCCCTCGGCGGCCTCGATCGACACGGTGAAGTTGGTGTGGTGCGAGGAGGTGTTGTCGCTGACCATCGGGCGCAGGCCCAGTTGCCGGCAGCGCTGCTCGGTGAGCGCGAGGCAAATCAGGCCGCGGCCTTCGCGTGCCATGAAGTTGATGTCCTCGGGGCGCACTTTTTCGGCGGCCATGATCAGGTCGCCCTCGTTCTCGCGGTCCTCGTCGTCGACCATGATCACCATGCGCCCGGCGCGGATGTCGTCGAGGATCTCGGGGATGCTGTCGAAGGCCATGATGCGTGTCGCCGCGCGGTGGGAACGGCGATTTTACGCCGCGCCGATCAGGCCGCGCGCGATCAGCAGTTGCCGGGCCTCGCTGGCGTCCTGCTCGAACCACGCGTGCGCGCTGCCGAGGCGAAAACTGTATCCCCAAGCGTCCATGTCGGCCTGCATGCGCGCGCGGCCGACGCCGGGCAGGGCATCGGCCAGCACGATCTGCAGGTAGCAGGTCGCGTCTTCTTCCTCGATCGAGTCGGTGGCGTCGGTGTGCACCCGCGCGCGGCGCGCGGGCGGCAACACGAGCAGGTGGCAGGCCTCGTGCAGCAGCGAATGCAGCGGCGTGTCCGCGCGCGCGAACACCGTGCCGCCGATGACGCCGGCCTCGCACTCACCCCAGTAGCTGCCGGGTATGGCCGCGCCGGGCGCGACTTCGACCAGTCGCAGTCCGTGACGCGCCAGCAGCGCGCGCGGCGCGGCGAAACCCAGATCAGATACCAGCAGGACGGAGGGCATGGGCAGGCTGCAAGGACAGGTGGTATGCGGTCGAGCCGTGTGCGTGGAGTAGCAGGCCATTGATCGAGTCCCGAGCCCCGAGCCCCGAGTTCTCTCACGTCGTCATGCCCGCGCAGGCGGACATCCAGTTGCAAGCCACACGACAGCGGACTGGATCCCCGGTTCGCGCAGCGCGCGCCCGGGGATGACGAGGATGATGTAGCTCCGCGCGACGGCGGGGTCCACACCCGAGTCCCGAGCCCCGACGAGTCAGGTCGTCGCGCCCGGCTTGTGCTCGGGCAGCGCCACGGACAGCTCCAGCACCTCGTGCTCGCCGTCGCGCTCGACCTGGATGTTGATCGCGTCCAGCTCGACGTGCACGTATTTGCGGATGACCGCGAGCAGTTCGGTGCGCAGCAGCGGCAGATAGTCGGGCGAGCCGCGCGAGGAGCGCTCCTGCGAGACGATGATGCGCAGGCGCTCCTTGGCGATGTTGGCGGTGTTCTTCGGCCGCGCCTTGAGAAAGTCGAGGATGCCCATGCTCAACTCCCGAACATCCGCTTGAACAGGCCCTTTTTCGCCGCCTCGGTGAAGCGCATCGGGCGTTCCTCGCCGAGCAGCCGCGCGATGGCATCGACATAGGCCTGGCCGGCGTTGGAGGTCGCGTCGAGGATCACCGGCACGCCCTGGTTGGAGGCGCTGAGCACGCTGTCGTGCTCGGGGATCACGCCCAGCACCGGCAGGCCCAGCACTTCCTCGACATCGCTAATGCTGAGCATCTGCCCGCTGCCGACGCGTTCGGGGTTGTAGCGCGTCAGCAGCAGGTGCGCGGGCACGCCGCCCTTGCCGGATTCGGCGTGGCGGGTCTTGCTGGACAGCAGGCCGAGAATGCGGTCGGAGTCGCGCACGCTGGACACCTCGGGGTTGACCACCACCAGCGCGCGATCGGCGAAGTACATGGCCAGGAACGCGCCTTTCTCGATGCCGGCCGGTGAATCGCAGACGATGTAGTCGAAACCGTCGGCCTTGAGTTCATCGAGCACGCGGCCCACGCCATCCTGGGTCAGCGCCTCCTTGTCGCGTGTCTGCGAGGCCGCCAGCACGTACAGGTTGTCGTGGCGCTTGTCGCGGATCAGCGATTGCTTGAGCGTGGCTTCCTGGTGGATGACGTTGACGAAGTCATACACCACGCGCCGCTCGCAGCCCATGATCAAGTCGAGGTTGCGCAGGCCCACGTCGAAATCGATGACCGCGACTTTCTTGCCTTGCATGGCGAGGCCTGTGGCCAGCGAAGCGCTGGTCGTGGTCTTGCCTACACCTCCTTTGCCGGAGGTGACGACGATGGTCTCGGTCAAAGCATTGTCTCCCGTATTGCCGTGTTCATTGTGGATTGGTCGGCTGCACGGCTAGTGGTCCAGGCGTGCAATCAGCAATTTTTCCCCCTCCAGCCAGCATTGCACAGCGCGGCCCTCGAGGTCATCGGGAATTTCCTCGAAATTGCGGTAGCGGCCGGCGATGGACACCAGATCGGCGTGGAAGGACTGGCAGTAGATGCGCGCCTGTTCGTTGCCGCCAGCGCCGGCGAGGGCGCGGCCACGCAGGCTGCCGTAGATGTGGATGCTGCCGTCGCTGATCACCTCGGCGCCGGCGGCGACGTTGGCGGTGACCACCAGATCGCGCGCCTCGGCGTACACCTGCTGACCCGAGCGCACCGCCTGGGCGTGGTGCAGGGTCGGGGCGCTGGCGGCGGCAGGGCTGACGGCGGCTGGCGCGGCTTCGGCTTCAGCCGCGCGGGCGCGGCGCGGCATCGGCGCGGGTTCGGGCGCTGGCGCCGCAGCGGTGTCAGCCAGCGCGGGTTCGTAGGCGGCACGGAACTTGGCGATCAGCGGCAGGTCCAGCGCCTGTGCCAGTGCCTCGATGTGGCGGGTGCCGTAGGCCAGTGCCACCGGCAGCATGCCGGCGGCGCGTACCGCGTCGAGCAGGGCGGCGCAGGCGTCGCGGTCGATGTCTTCCTGCAAATGCCCCAGATCCAGCACCACTGCGGCGCGCGCGAACAATTGCGGCGCCTTGTGCACGCGTTCGGCGAGTGCCGCCTGCAACGCGGCAGGATTGTTGCCGGTGACGCGCACGTTGGCGATGCCGACCTGGCCGAAGCGCAGATCGCACACGCTGTCGGTCACGGATTTGGCCGCCATGCGCGCGTCAGGCCTGTGCCGCGGCGCGGCGCGGGGCGCGTGCCGGCACGTCGCGGCTGCGTAGCCAGGGCAGATCGGGCAGGCCGCCTTGCGCCAGATACGTATCGCGCACGAACGCGAAACTGCACAGTTCCTTGCCCAGCAGGCTGACGCGGCGCCCGATGTCCGGCATCACCTGCTGGCCGAGTTCGCGGAAGCCATAGGTGCCATGGAACAGCACCACCGCGTCGTTGGGCGGCTCGAGGAATACCTCGCAGGTCAGCAGCGGCACACGTACCTCGGCGTAGCTGTGCACATCAGCGTAGAACACGCGGCCGAGACCATGGCCACGCATGTTGCCGGCGATCACCACGCGGTCGATATAGACGAACGCGGGATGGCGTTCGGCGAACCAGTTAAAGTTGGGGCTGTCGTGCGCGGCGTGCTCGCGGAAGGCGAGCAGAAATCCGGCGGCGTGGCCATCGACCTCGGCGATGCGGAAATAATCGGCGTTGGCGTACAAGCGCCGCAGGTGCTCGCCGTCGAGTGGCAGGATCCCGGGGCCGGCCGCGTTGTTGATCGCCAGCACGGCGTCCAGATCGTTCTCGCAGGCCTCGCGCAGCGCCAGATTCATGCCTTACTCCCGGTGATGCGGGGCCATGCAGCGCCCGGCGACGCAGCATTATTGCATGCGATGCGATGCCGCCAAGTTGCGCTGCCGCGAGCGCCCGCGCGGATCGCAGTGCTTGCCTTGCGCGAGTGCCCGTGCATGAATGCGGCGCATGCGCTGGCCTGCCGTCAATCACACCCGTCTGCTGCGTTACACGGGGCTGTTCACCTACTTGTGCACGGGCATTCCGCTACTGCGCGTGGATTGGACGCTGGAGCGCGTCAGTGCGTTCAGTCACCCCGATATCGGCCTGGGGTTGCTGCTGCTGTGCTACGTGGTGTTCGGCATCGTGTACTGGCTGCTGACACGGCGCCTGGGTTCGCGCCGCCATCCGGTACTGAAGATTCTCGGCCTCGGCGTGCTGACCGCGACCGCCATCGGTGTGGGCTGGTTCAGCCACAGCGGCCTGTCGGCGCTGCTGCTGGTCGTGGTGGCGGTGGCATTGCCATGGACCTTGCCGCTGCCGATCGGTATCGCCTGGCTGGTGCTGCAGAACATGGCACTGATCCCGGTGTTTGCCGGTTTTCCCGGTTTCGGCTGGGGTACGGCGACGCTGCAGGCAGCGTTGTACCTCGGTTTCGCCACGCTGATGTTCGTCACCTCGATGGTGGCGCGGCAACAGGACGATGCGCGCGAGGAGCAGCGCCGGCTCAATTCCGAACTGCGCGCCACGCGCGTGCTGCTGGCCGAATCCAGCCGCATCGGCGAGCGCATGCGCATCGCACGCGAGCTGCACGATCTGCTCGGCCACCATCTCACCGCGCTGACGCTGAATCTGGAGGTGGCCAGCCACCGCGTGGCGCCGGCGGAAGTCGGCCCGGTGCGCCAGGCGCAAGCCATCGCCAGGCAGTTGCTGGGCGATGTGCGCGAAGTGGTCAGCGAGCTGCGCCAGGGCGAGGCGCTGGACCTGAGCCAAGCGTTGCGCAGCCTGATCGAGGGGGTGCCCACGGTGCAGGTACATCTGGACCTGCCGCCCGCGTTCAGCGTGGATGAGCCGCAACGCGCGCAGGTGATGTTGCGCACGGTGCAGGAAATCCTGACCAACACCGCGCGCCATTCCGGCGCGCGCAATCTGTGGCTGAGTTTCAGCCGCACCGAGGCCGGCGAATTGAAGCTGGATGCGCGCGACGATGGCCGCGGTGCGGGTACGATTCGACCCGGCAACGGCCTCAATGGCATGCGCGAGCGCCTGGCCGCGGCCGGCGGCCGGCTGCTGATCAGTGCCGCGCCCGGACATGGATTCGCGCTTACGGCGTGGTTGCCTATGGAGAAAATCGCATGATCAACGTGTGCCTGGTGGACGATCAGACCCTGGTGCGCCAAGGCATTCGCTCGCTGCTGGATCTGGCTGATGACATCCGCGTGGTGGCCGAATGCGGCGATGGCGCGCAGGCGCTGGAAACCATCCCCAAGCTGCGCCCGGACGTGGTGCTGCTGGACATGCGCATGCCGGGCATGAACGGCATCGAGGTACTGCAGGCGCTGGCCGCCAGGAATGCGCTGCCGCCGACCGTGATCCTGACTACGTTCGATGACGATCAACTGGTGCTGGCCGGGCTCAAGGCCGGCGCGCGCGGCTATCTGCTCAAGGACGTGTCGCTGGAGCAACTGGTCGAGGCGGTGCGCACGGTGGCCGCGGGCGGCTCGCTGGTGTCGCCGGTGGTGACGCAGCGCCTCAAGGCCGGGATCGAGCGCATGGGCACGCAGTTCCAGAGCCTGGAGCAGCCCGATCCGCTGACCGAGCGCGAAACCGAGATCCTGCGCCTGATGGCCGGCGGCTACAGCAACAAGGAAATCGCCAACTCGCTGGCCGTGGCCGAGGGCACGGTGAAAAATCACGTGTCCAACATCCTGTCCAAGCTGGGCGTGCGCGACCGCACGCGCGCGGTGCTCAAGGCGCTGGAGCTGGGCATCGTCTGAGCGCATGCCGCGCGACCTGTCGCGCTGCGCCGCGGATGGCGTTCGCCATATCTTGCCGTTACCATCCGTGCTTCAGCTGCGGGTCATTGGTACCTGCCGTTGTTGCCCAACCCGCCGGCACCCCGTGCCCGGCCCCGAACGGCTGCGGAGACTGTCCGAATGATGCGTGCTCTTGAAATTATCGTCGCCCTGCTCATGGTTGCGATCCTTTACCTCGTGGTCGGGGTGGTGATGCCGGACCACGGTTCTACCTCGCGCTCGGTCGAGGTCAGCCATGATTTCCGTCAGGTTTACGACATCCTCAGCAACTTCCGGCGCTTTCCCGATTTCGGTGTGCTGCGCGCCTACGACCCCAATACCCGGTTCACGTTCTCCGGCCCGGCCTATGGCGTGGGCGCCAAAGTGAGCTGGAGCAGCAAGGTCTCCAAGGTCGGTGACGGCACACTGACCATCACCAAGGACCAGCCTGGCGCCAGCCAGGTGTCGACCCAGGGCAGCGCCGAAATCGACTGGGCGCTGACCAATGACTGGGATGGGCACAACAAGCGCATCATCGTCGAGCTGGAGCGTTCCGGCAGCAACGATCGCCTGGTCAGGGTGACCATGCGCTACAAGGTCGACTATGGCTGGAATCTGATCGATCGCTACTCGCGTCTGTACATCCATGGCGAGCCGGCGGCGTTCGTGCAATACACGCTGGGTAACCTGCAGAACGTGCTGGCCTCGATTCCCAATGTTTCCTACAACGACCTGCAGCCGCGCATCGTCGAGACCAAGCCACAGGCCGTGTTGTTCGTGTCCACGCGCGCCAAGCGCACGCTGGAGGATGTCTCCAGCGCCACGCAGAAGGCGCTGACCGAAATCGATGCGGCGATGAAGAAACTGGGCGTGACCCAGGCCGGTCCGCGCATCACCGTGACCACCGATTACGGCGACCAGAACTATGCGTTCGATATCGCCGTGCCGATCAGCACCAGCACGCTGACCGTGGCCGGGCAGAGCTACGACCTGACCCAGCCGGGTACGCCGGATGCGGCGGCGGCCGGCAACACGGCCCAGCCGGGCACCTGGGAGAAGAACGGTGCGCTCGTCGTCGCCGGCAAAGTCTCGGCGCGCATGGCCTTCGGCGGCAAGGCGCTGGAAGCCGACATGCAGGCCAGCCCGGCCAGCCTGCCGCTGATGCGCCTGAATCTCGAGGCTTATGCGCAGACCCATGGCTACGCATTCGATCCCAACACGCACCGGTTGTAT
This sequence comes from Metallibacterium scheffleri, assembly GCF_002077135.1. Classification (NCBI taxonomy): domain Bacteria; kingdom Pseudomonadati; phylum Pseudomonadota; class Gammaproteobacteria; order Lysobacterales; family Rhodanobacteraceae; genus Metallibacterium; species Metallibacterium scheffleri. Next base: position 482,609 of record NZ_LDOS01000002.1, read on the forward strand.
GACGTGGTCACCAGCGAAGTCGATCCGAACACCGGCATGGGCGGTTACGCGGTTTACCTGCCGCTAACCTGGGGCCCGGATGCGGTGCCGGGGCAGAGCGCGCAACCAGCCGCTGCCGGCAGCGCGGCGCCAGCGGTCGCGGCCAGTGTTGCGGCAGGAGCCTCGGCGGGTGCTCCCGCCAGCGCGACCAGTGTGCTGCCGGCGGTCGCGGCGACGGCCGGCTGATCGCCGCGGGTTGACCTTCGTCGTGCATCTCCAGGGCGCTTCCGTTGCATGCGGAAGCGTCCTGTGCGTGGCGCGCAGCGCGCGCCTGGCAACATGATCGAAGCCGAATCCCTACAACGCAGTTTTGGCGCGCGCTGCGCCGTGCAGGGACTGAGCCTGAGCGTGCGTCCGGGACAGATCCTCGGCTTGCTCGGCCCCAATGGCGCCGGCAAGACCACCACGTTGCGCATGCTTGCGGGCGTGCTCGCGCCGGATGTCGGCCGTGCGCGCATTGGCGGCCACGACGTGCAGCGTCAGGCACTGGCGGCACGGCGCGTGCTGGGCTATCTGCCCGAGGGTGCGCCGTTGTACGCGGAAATGAGCGTGCATGCGCTGCTGATGTTCGTGGCGCGTGTGCGCGGCCTGCGCCGCGCGCACCTGGCACAGCGCTACACGCACGTAGTGCAGGCGCTGGAACTGGAGAACCTGCTGGGGCAGACCATCGGCACGCTGTCCAAGGGTCAGCGGCGCCGGGTCGGACTGGCGCAAGCCATCCTGCACGATCCGCCGGCGCTGATCCTCGACGAACCCACCGACGGTCTGGACCCCAACCAGCAGGCCAGTGTGCGCAAACTGTTGCGCGGTCTGGCACGCGAGCGCGCGATCATCGTTTCCACGCATCTGCTCGAAGACGTGCCGCAGTTGTGCAATCGCCTCGCGCTGCTGGTACAGGGGCGCCTGTTGACCGACACCACGCCGGCCGAGTTCGTGGCGCGTTCGCGCTATCGTGGCGCAGTGAGTTTCACCGCGCCGGCCGCCGGCCCGGTACGTGCCGCGCTGGGTCTGTTGCCCGAGGTCGATACGGTCGAGATCGACGCGCTGAGCGGACGCGTCACCGTGCTGCCCAAACCCGGGCGTGAACTGTTGCCCAGGGTGCAGGCCCTGCTGGCCAGTTACCAGGTGCAGCCGCGTGAACTGGTGCTGGAAGGCGGACGCATGGACGACGTGTTCCGCAGCATGACCGAAACCGACGCCGTCGAGTCCTCGCCATGAGGGGCCTGCGCGCGGTGCTGGGACGCGAGCTGCATGCGTATTGGACCACCCCGGTGGCGTGGCTGTTCCTCATCGCGTTCCTGCTGCTGGCCGGCGTGTGCACTTTTTTCCTGGGTGATTTTTTCCCGCGCGGGCAAGCCGATCTGACCGCGTTTTTCATCTTCGTGCCGTGGCTGCTGCTGGTGCTGGTGCCCGCGGCGAGCATGCGCCTGTGGGCCGAGGAGCGCCGTGGCGGCACGTTCGAGTTGTTGCTGACACTGCCGCTGACTCCGCTGGCGGCGATGCTGGGCAAGTTTCTGGCGGCGTGGCTGTTCGTGGCGCTGGCGCTGATGCTGACCTTTCCGCTGTGGCTGACGGTGAACTACCTCGGCCATCCGGACAACGGTGCCATCCTGGCGGCCTATCTGGGCAGCATGCTGCTGGGTGGCGCGCTGCTGGCGGTGGGCGCCTGCCTGTCGGCGGCGACGCGCAACCAGGTCGTGGCCTTCGTGCTCAGCTTGCTGGTGGGGCTGGCCTACATGCTCAGCGGCGCGCCGCAGGTGCAGGATGCGCTGGCGCCGCAGTTGCCGTCAGGCGTGCTGCAAACGCTGCTTGAGTTCAGCATGCTGGCGCATTTTCAGCATATCGCGCGTGGCGTGCTGGACCTGGGCGATGTGCTGTTTTTCGTGGTCACCATCGCGGTCTGGCTGGGCGCCGGCGCCCTGCTGCTGAAACACATCGAGGCCGACTGATGCGCGTTGTTGCGTCCACGCGCGTCTTGCGCCTCGTGCTCGCGCTGCTGGCGCTGGCGGTGCTGTACGTGGCCGTGGTGCAGATCGGCACGCGTCTGCTGGACGGTGTGCAGATCGATCTCACCCAGGATCACATCTACACCCTGGCGCCGGGTACGCGCGACATCGCGCGATCGCCGCGCGAGCCGGTGCAACTGACACTGTATTTCTCGCGCCACTCCGCGCGCGATCTGCCGCAACTGCGTGCTTACGCGCAGCGTGTGCAGACGCTGCTGCGTGAGGTCGCGCGCGTTTCGCAGGGGCGCGTGCGCCTCGCTCTGGTCGACCCACGGCCTTATTCCGCGGCCGAGGATCGCGCGCTGGCCGCCGGCCTCAGCGCGCTGCCGGTGGGGCCGGAGGGGCAGCGCGTGATTTTCGGCCTGGTCGGCACCAATGCCACCACCGGCATCGCCGATATTCCATTCCTGCAGCCGGACAAGGAAGCGTTTCTCGAATACGACGTGGCGCGCCTGATCCATGAGCTGGTCACCCCGCAACGGCCTGTGGTCGGCCTGATCAGCGGCCTGCCGGTGGAAGGCGAACCGGCCACCGGCATGGAAGCGCCGGGGCTGCCGCCGTGGACGGCGTTTCAGCAGCTCGGGCAGTTGTTTCGCGTGCAGCCGCTGGATGGCCGCACGCTGACCGCGATTCCCGCCGATGTGCGCGTGCTGCTGCTGGTGCAGCCGGACATGCTCGGTGCCGGCGCGGTGCAGGCGATCCGCGCATTCCTGCTGCGCGGGGGGCACCTGGCTCTGTTCATCGATCCAGATCCGGAAACCCTGCCGCCGGCGCAGGCCGTGGCCAGCGCGCAGGCCAGCTGGCACGCATTGCGGCCCCTGTTTGCGGAATGGGGCGTGAGTTTCGATCCGGATCGCGTGGTGCTCGATCCGACCCTGGCGCGCAGCGTGTCGCCGCAAGCTGGCGCGGCGCCGGAACCCGATCCCGCGGTGCTCGGGCTGGGCCGCGCCGAGCTCAGCCACGACGACGTGATCACCGCCGGCCTGCGCAGCATCAATGTGTCGACCATCGGCAGCTTCGAGCAAACCGAACATGCGCGGCTGCGCCTGGTGCCGCTGCTGCAATCCAGTGGTGATGCCGGCAATGTCTCGGTGCAGCGCGTGCTGGACACGCCCGATCCGCAGGCGCTGCTGGACAATCTGCGCCCGGCGCGCGGCCGCTACGTGCTGGCCGCGCGCCTGACCGGTGCGCTGGCGCCGGGTGCGCAGCAGGCCGATATCGTGCTGGTCGCCGACACTGACCTGCTCAGCGACCGCTTGTGGGTACAGCTGCTGCCGTTCTTCGGCCAGACGCTGACCAGTCCGTTTGCCAACAATGGTGACTTTTTCCTCAACGTGATCGACAACCTCAGCGGTTCCAGCGCGCTGATCTCGATCCGCGGCCGCGCCGTGGCGGCACGCCCGTTCACGCGCCTGCGTGCGCTGCGCGCCGAGGCCGAGCAGGCATTCCGCGAACGCCGGCTGGCGCTGCAGCAGCAACTCGATGCCGCCGAGCAGCGTCTGCTGGAGATCGAGCAGGTGCGCAGTGCGGGTGGAACCAGCGACAGGCTGCACGAGGCCGAGTACCACGCCGCCAGTGAAAAGCGGCGCGACATCCGCAACGAATTGCGGCGCATCGAACGCCATCTCGATACGCGCATCCTGAGTTTGCAGTGGCGTATCGAGACGCTGGATATTTTCCTGCTGCCGGCGCTGATCGCCGTGTTCGGTCTGCTGTTGATGGCGTGGCGGCGCTGGCGCGGGAGCGCGGCGCCATGAGCTGGCGCGCGCTGGGTGTGCTGTTCGCGGTGGCGCTGTTGGCGCTGCTGCTGGATGCATTCGGCCCCGGTCGCCATGCTCCGCCGCCTTCTGCCGGTGTCGCCGGACAATTGTTGCTGCCGCAGATGGCCAGCGACAACGCACGCGTGACCCGCATCGAAGTGCAACCGGCGCACGCTCCCGGCGTGAGCCTGTTGCGCGGCACACGCGGCTGGTGGGTGCAGCAGCTCGGCGCGCCGGCCGATGCCGAGCTGGTGCAGACCTGGCTGACACGGCTGGCGCGTGCGCGCATCCTTGCGGCCAAGACGCGCCTGCCCTCGCGCTATGCATTGCTCGACGTGGCCGATCCCGGCCAGCCGGGCGCGGGTCTGGCATTGCAACTGTCCGGATCGCTGGCTTGGCCACAGGTATTGATCGGCCGCTACGACGCGCGCCAGCAGGGCACCTTCGTGCGCCTGCGCGGGCACCGGCAAAGCCTGCTGGTCGCGGGTGATCTCGCGCCGCCGAGCCGTGCGGTGGACTGGATGCAGCATCCGCTGCTGTCCCTGCCTGCCAGCGCGGTCTTGCAGATCGACCTGATCAGCCCGCGCGGCGCGCGTTTCCTGCTTGATCGCAGCCTCGACGGCGCGCCGCGCGTGGTGACGGCACCGCGCGGCCTGCGCCAGCCGCTGGCACGCGGCGCGTTGCTGCTGGGCATTTTCGACGGCCTGGATTACAGCGGCGTGTATGCGCGCGTCGCCACGCCGCCGCAGGCCTTGCGACTGCGCGCGCTGCTCAGCGACGGCAGCCTGCTGACGTTGAGTGCGTGGCGCGGCCGCGATGGTCATGCGCTGGGCAATCTCTCGATCCAGGCGCCGGTCGGTGGCCTGCCGCCCGAGGCTGCGGCAGGTTTGGCGCGCACCGCGGCGCGCGTACAGGCGCACACCTGGCAACTGGTGCCAGGCATCTGGTCGCTGTTGCGCGACGCACTGGATGCCAAAGACACGCGGCCGCGAACCGCGCCGCCGCTCACCATGCCGCCCGCGGCATCGGGCCGGGCGTCCGTGCAGGCGGCATTGCGACCACCACCCACAGCGGCTGCGTGGGCAGCCTTGCGAGGCGCACCATGAACGCAGCATCGCATCCATCTGGCGCGGCGCACAGCCGCTTCGAGGCCTGGGCCGTGGCGGTTTTCGGCGCCAGCGCGGTGGCACTTGGTGCGCTTGGCGCGCACGCGCTGCAGGGGCGTTTGTCGGCGCCGTTGCTGGCGGTGTGGCATATCGCGGTGGAGTACCAGTTCTGGCACGCGCTGGCGCTCGCGCTGGTGGTGCTGGCGGTGCCCGCCGGCCGTGCGCGGCAAGTGGCGCGCAACGCGCTGATGCTGGGCATGCTGTTGTTTTGCGGCAGCCTGTATGCGCTGGCGCTGGGTGCGCCACGCTGGATCGGGCTGATCACGCCGTTCGGTGGCGTGGCCCTGATCCTTGGCTGGTTGGCGCTCGGTGCAGCGTGTCTGCGCCGTCCAGGCTGAACATGCTGCCTCGCGCCTGCACCTGCGCCAGCCCCGGTTGAGCGTGGCGTGCACAGCAGCGACAATTCACGCGCTGCGCCGCACACGGCGCACACCGGGGACATCGACATGACGACGCGCACGCCGCGTGGCTTTGATCTGGCACTCGCGCACGCGCATCTGCGTCGCAGCGACGCGCGCCTGGCGCGCTGGATGCACCGCATCGGGCCGCTCGAGTTCGATTTCAACGCGCGCTTCCATACCGTGGATGCGCTGGCGCGCTCGGTCCTGCACCAGCAGTTGTCCGGCAAGGCCGCAGCGACGATCACCGCGCGCGTGGTCGCGCTGATGCCGCGCGCGCAGATCAGCGCGGCGGGGCTGCAGGCACTGCCGGATGCCGCGCTGCGCGGCGCCGGAGTGTCCGGCAACAAACTGGCGGCGCTGCGTGATCTGGGTGCGCGTGCGCAGGCCGGCGCGATTCCCGGCGCGGCCGCACTGGAACGCATGAGCGATGCGGACATCATCGCCGCGTTGACGCCGGTGCGCGGCATCGGCCGCTGGACCGTGGAGATGCTGCTGATGTTCCGCCTCGGGCGTCCGGATGTGCTGCCGCTGGATGATCTGGGCGTGCGTCAGGGTGCGGCGCTGGTCGATGAACTCGAGATGGCGCCCAATGCGCGCGCGCTGGCCGCGCGCGGGGCCTGCTGGGCGCCGTACCGCAGCCTGGCCGGTTTTTATCTGTGGCGCGTGGTCGAGCACGCACGCCGCGATCACGCGTGATGGCGTGATGGATAGTGACGCGCTGCTGGCGAGGTTTCGCGGCGACAACCAGCGCCTGGGTACGGGTGCTGCCTATGACAATCTGCTGCGCGCACTGCTTGCCGCCACGCCCGGCGCGAACGACTGGACGGTGCTGGTGCAGGGCTTGCTGCAGCAACTGGCCGCGGGTGCCGGCATCGCGCTGGCCGAACAGGGCTTGCAGCGCCACCCCGGGCAGCTCGAACTGCGTTATCTGCTGGGCAATGGTCTGCGTTTGGTGGGTGAGCGTCACGCCGCCGAGCGCGAGCTGCGCGCGGTGCTGGCGGTGCAGCCGACGCATGCCGGCGCGGCGGCTTCGCTGGCGCATTTGCTGCGTGGTGAGGGTCGTTTGCAGGCGGCGGCACAACTGGCGCTGGATTCGCTGCCGGCCTTGCCGAGCCCCGCGCAACTGCGCGAGGCGCTGGCATTCGTGCGCGAATGCGATGACGCGCGCGGCGCGCTGGAGCTGGCCCAGCGCATGCTCAGGCAGACGCCCGAGGATGGCAAGGTGCACGCCGCCGCTGGCGAGCTGGCGCTGGAACTGGGCCGTTTCGAGCAGGCGCGCGTGCACCTGCGCCGCGCGCTGGCGCTGCAGCCGCACTATGCCCCGGGCTGGCTGCGCCTGGCCGCAGCACACCGCTTCCGGCAGCGCGACGAGGCCGACGCGCGCCTGATCGAGCAGACCGCCTGCGGATCCGATCCGTCCAGCGAGGTCGGCATCGCCGCGCGCTTCGCCTGGGCCAAGGTGCTGGCTGATGTCGATGCGTTCGATCAGGCCGCGTCGCAACTGCGTGCCGCCAACGCAGCCATGCGCCCGCGCGTGGAGTGGTCGGCGCGCGGCTTCGATGCCTACGTGCAGCGCCAGATCGATCAGCCCGCGCCGGAGGTGCAGGCGCAGCGGCTCGGCTTCACTCCGGTGCTGATCGTCGGCTTGCCGCGCACCGGCACCACGCTCGTCGCCCACTTGCTGGCGCGGCATCCCGAGGTGCGTAATCGTGGCGAGCTGAACTGGCTGGCGCAGTTGGCCTTGCAGGTGGAAACAGGCGGCCGCCAGGCCATGCAGATGCGCGAGTCCACGACGCTGTACGCGGCGCAATTGCGCCGCGACGATGCGCCGGCGCGCGTGATCGTGGACAAGAACCCGCTCAACTTCCGCCATCTCGGCATGGCCGCGGCGCTGCTGCCCGGACTGCGCGTGATCCATTGTCAGCGTGCCGCGCGCGCCACGGCGTTGTCGATCTACCGGCAGATGTTCGCGCACATGGACAACGGCTACGCCTATGATTTTGCCGACATCGCCGCGTTCGCGCGCGGCGAGGCGCGGTTGATGCGGCACTGGCGCGCGACGCTGCCGGTGCCGTTCTACGCGCTGGATTACGCACGTCTGGTCAGCGACACCGAGGTCGTGCTGGCCGAGCTGCATGCGTTTCTCGACCTGCCCGAAGCCGATGTCGGCACGGTGCCGGCGGTGCCTGCGTCGATCCGCACCGCCAGTGTCTGGCAGGCGCGGCAGAAGGTGCACCGCGATGCGCTGGAGGCGTGGCAGCGCTGGGTGCCGCATCTGCCCGAGTTGCTGGATACGATTCCAGAGTCCTGGACATGAGCGGCGGCCCGTGAGCGAGGACCGCACTGCGCTGCCGCCGGCGATTTTCCTGATGGGCCCCACCGCCAGCGGCAAGACCGCGTTGGCCTGCGCGCTGGCCGATGCATTTCCGCTGGCGCTGATCAGCGTCGATTCGGCGCTGGTCTATCGCGGCATGGATATCGGTACGGCCAAGCCCGACGCGGCCACGCGGGCGCGCTATCCGCATGCATTGCTGGATCTGCGTGATCCGGCGCAGCCTTACTCGGCCGCCGAGTTCCGCGTCGATGCGCTGCAGGCGATGCGGGCCGCGCACGCGGCCGGCCGCGTGCCGCTGCTGGTCGGCGGCAGTGGTCTGTACTTTCGCGCGCTGGAGCACGGCCTGTCGCTGCTGCCTGCGGCGGATCCCGTGTTGCGCACGCAGTTGGCCGCCGCCGCGGCCGCGCAGGGCTGGCCAGCGCTGCACGCGCGCCTCGCCGCGCTGGACGCGCCCGCCGCGCAACGCATCCGGCCGAACGATGCGCAGCGCATCCAGCGTGCGCTGGAAGTGATCACGCAAAGCGGCCAGACGCTCAGCGCATTGCAGGAGCGCGGCGGTGAAGTGTTGCCGTGGCGTGTGTTGAAGCTGGCGCTGCTGCCGCAGGACCGCGCTGCGCTGCGCCAGCGCATCGCCGAGCGTTTCGACGCGATGCTGGACGCCGGTTTTCTCGATGAAGTGCGACGCCTGCGCGCGCGCGGCGACCTGCACGCCGGGTTGCCTGCCTTGCGCGCGGTGGGGTATCGGCAGGCCTGGGTGCATCTGGAGCAAGCGACTGATTTCGCGGAGTTCCGCATGCACGCCATCCACGCCAGCCGGCAATTGGCCAAGCGCCAGCTCACCTGGTTGCGCGCCGAGGCCGGTATCCAGGTACTGGAGCCGTTCGCTGCCGATCGGGTCACGCGTGCCGTGGCGCTGGTGCGTGATTTTATCGTCGCTGCGGATCGCGGCTGCGCCACGGGCTTGCGTTAAACTTGTGGCGTTGGGTCGGGACCGTCGCCGGTGCGACGTGCTCTTTTGGCCGACCCGCTTGCGAGGGGTAGTCAAATGTCGAAAGGACAATCGCTGCAGGATCCATTCTTGAACGTATTGCGCCGTGAGCGCATTCCGGTCTCGGTGTACCTGGTCAACGGCATCAAGTTGCAGGGCACCATCGAATCGTTCGACCAGTTCGTGGTGCTGTTGCGCAACCAGGTCAGCCAGATGGTCTACAAGCATGCCATTTCCACCGTGGTGCCGTCGCGCGCGGTGCGCGTGGGCAACGAAGACGACGCCGAGAACGCGTCCGAAGCACAGGAAGATAAAACCTGAAAACCCTGTTTGAACGCGGCAAGAAAGGCGAACGCGCGCTGCTGGTGCTGCCGCATGCGCGCGGCGGCGGTGATGCCGAAGCCGACGCGCGCGAGTTCGAGGAACTGGCGCGCTCGGCCGGCGCGGAGGTGCTGGAGCGTGTCGGCGCGCGCGTCGACACGCCCAATCCGCGTTTCTACATCGGTAGTGGCAAGGCCGACGAGCTGAAAACCCTCATCGCGGCGCTGGATGCCGATCTGGTGCTGGTTGATCACGCACTCAGCCCAGTGCAGGAGCGCAACCTTGAAGCGCATCTGGGCGTACGCGTGGTGGATCGCGCGGGGTTGATCCTGGATATCTTCGCGCAGCGCGCGCGCTCGCACGAGGGCAAGCTCGAGGTCGAACTGGCACAACTCAAGCACCTGGCCACGCGCCTGGTGCGCGGCTGGACCCATCTCGAGCGCCAGCGCGGCGGCATCGGCATGCGCGGCCCCGGTGAGACGCAGCTGGAAACCGACCGCCGCCTGCTCGGCGAGCGCGTCAAGCAATTGCAGCGGCGCCTCGAAAAAGTGCGCACGCAGCGCGGCCAGCAGCGCCGCGCGCGCCTCGATGGCGGCGTGCTGCGCGTGGCGCTGGTCGGTTACACCAATGCCGGCAAATCGACGCTGTTCAATGCCTTGACGCGCGCCGAGGTCTATACCGCCAACAAGCTGTTCGCCACGCTCGATCCGACCGTGCGCCGCATCGATGACCTGAGCTGTGGTCCGCTGGTGCTGGCGGATACGGTCGGTTTCGTGCGCAAGTTGCCGCATGATCTGGTGGCCGCGTTTCGCGCCACGCTGTCCGAGGCGCGCGACGCCGATCTGCTGCTGCACGTCACCGACGCCGCGGACACCGAGCGCGAGCAGCACATCAAGGTGGTCAACGAGGTACTTGAGGAAATCGGCGCCGGTGCGGTGCCCCAGTTGCAGGTCATGAACAAGATCGATCTGCTCGAGCAGCGACCGTCACTGGACCGCGACGGGGCTGGTGATGCGCAGCGCGTGTGGCTGGCAGCGGCATGTGGGTCAGGCCTGGACCTGCTGCGCAGCGCGCTCGGCGAGCGCCTCGGCGGCGTGCGCGTGCGTGGCGAGCTGCATCTCGATGCCGCCGCCGGGCGCTTGCACGCGCGGCTCAAGACGCTGGGTGCGCTGGTCAGCGAGGAGTTCGACGATCGTGGCTGGCATTTGCGGATCGACGCACCGCGCAGCGTGCTGGAGCCTTTGCGCGCCCATGCGGGCGCCGCGCTGAATGCGCTGCTCGGCCCGCTGCCGTGAACCCGGTCTTTTGTCATGCACGCCCCCGGCAGGTTGCGCAGGGCTGCTAAAATGCCACGGTTGCGCGGCGCAAGCCCTTCGGGACATGTGCCGCCCGTGGTGCCAGGCAATGCTGCAGCGCTTGCCGCGCAGCGAGCCTGGACGGTACCGGATCCGTGCAGCACGGCGGCTTCGGTTGCGCGCGCAGGCGCGGTCGATGCGCGATGTGCACAGCCCTGAACATTCATCTGACGAGTGACACAACATGGCCTGGAATGAACCCGGCGGCGGCCAACGCGACCCATGGGGACGCGGTAGTGGTGGTGGCAAGAGCCCCGATCTCGAGGCCTGGCTGAAGCGCCTGCGTCAGCGTCTGGGCAGTTTTCGCGGTGGTGGTGGCGGTGTTGGCAGCATCGGCACGATCATCGTCGCCCTGTTGCTGGCGTGGCTGCTGTTTGATTCGTGGACGGTGATCAATGCCAGCCAGGTGGGTGTGGTCACGCGCTTCGGTGCCTACCAGAGCACCCTGCCACCCGGTTTCCATTTCGTTCTACCGCGCCCGATCGATACCGTGCGCAAGGTCGACATGACCTCGGTGCGCTCGGTCTCGGACAAGATGCAGATGCTGACCAAGGACGAGAACATCGTGCAGGTCGATTTCAACATCCAGTACCAGGTCAACAACGCCGAGCAGTATCTGTTCTCGATGCAGGATCCGGACGAGGCCGTGCGTCAGGCCGCCGAGGCCGCCGTGCGACGCGTGGTCGGCGCCAGCACCATGGACACGATCCTGTCCGGCGAGGGCGCGGCCATGGTGGCGGCCACGCAACAGTCCCTGCAGCAATTGCTCAACAGCTACAACACCGGCATCACCATCACCGAGGTCAATTTCCAGAACATTTCGCCGCCGGCCGAGGTGAAAGCCGCGTTCGACGACGTCAACCGCGCGCGCGAGGACAAGCAGCGCATCGAGGACGAGGCCAAGGCCTACGCCAGCAAGATCCTGCCCGAGGCACGCGGCAACGCGGCGCGTATCGTCGCCGGCGCACAGGCTTACGAGATCACCCGCGAGGTGCGTGCGCAAGGTGAGTCGCAGCGCTTCCTGGCCATGCTCAAGGAATACCACGCCGCGCCCGCAGTGACGCGCAAGCGCCTGTGGCTGGAAACCATCGAACAGATCATGGCCGCCAACACCAAGGTGGTCGATGAGGGCACGGGCCGCAACCTGATCTACCTGCCCCTGCCGCATTCAGGCGGCGCGCCCGCTCCGGCCACACCCACGGCACTACTGCCGGGCGTAGGCGCTGAATTGCAGGCGCCCGCGGCCAGCAGCAGCTCGGCGGTGGTGCCGCAAAGCGCGGTTCCGATCAGCGCGTCCGGCAGCACGCAGGGAGGTCAGTCATGAGCAAGCCCATCCTCATCGCCATCGCCGTGTTGCTGGTGCTGCTCGGTTACAACAGCATGTTCACCGTGCGTCAGGATCAGTCGGCATTGCTGCTGCAGTTCGGGCGCATCGTGCGCAGTGATTACAAGCCTGGCCTGTATTTCAAGCTGCCGTTCGTGCAGGAAGACGTGAAATTCGACAAGCGCATCCTGACCCTCAATGCGCAGCCGGAGCGCTACTTCACCGCCGAAAAGAAAGTGGTCAACGTCGATTTCTACGTGAAATGGCGCGTGGCCAATCCCGCGTTGTTCTACCAGTCCACTGCGGGCAGCGAGACGCAGGCCGAGGCGCGCCTCAGCCCCATGGTCAAGGACGCATTGCGTTTCGAGTTCAGCGCATTGCCTCTGGATGAACTGGTGTCGGGTGGCCGCAACGATGTGACCAAGCGCGTGCGCGATCAGGCCAACAACTCTGCCATGCGCACGCTGGGCGTGCAGATCGTCGATGTGCGCATCAAGCAGATCGACCTGCCCGAATCGGTCAGCGAGTCGGTATTCAAGCGCATGAGCGCCGAGCGCATGAGCCTGGCCAATGCGTTGCGTTCCAGCGGCGAGGAAGCTGCCGCGAAGATCCGTGCCGATGCCGACAAACAGGCGCAGGTGCTGGTGGCGCAAGCCGATAGTCAGGCCTCGGAATTGCGCGGTCAGGGTGACGCGCAGGCGGCCGAGATCTACGCCAAGGCCTACGGCCAGGACCCGAAGTTCTTCGATTTCTACCGTTCACTGGAAGCCTATCGACGCAGCTTCGGCCAAGGCCACGGCGTGCTGCTGCTCAAGCCGAACTCCGAGTTCCTGCACTACTTCGACGCGCCAGGGCAGTGAGCCGGGCTCGCGGTTTCCTGTGCCGCATGGCGCTGGACGAGTCGTGTGCGTAGGCGGGTCTGCGCCGCATGGCACCCACCGAATCGAAGCGAGAACGTCATGGGTCAATCCGTAGTCATTCCGGGCGCCCAGCGGGGGCGAGAGTCCGCGTTTGCGAACTGCTGCGGATAGCAGTTCGCGCGGGCCCGAGCGCACGGTCATGGAAGGCCGTGCCGGCGCCACCCACAGGATGTGTCGAAGCGGTTTTCACGCAGTCGCACGGTGCGACGCTGATGAGTCGAAGCGAGAAGGTCATGGGTAAATCCGTAGTCATTCTGGGCGCTCAATGGGGCGACGAAGGCAAGGGCAAGATCGTCGATCTGCTGACCGAGAAAGTCGCCGCCGTGGTGCGCTTCCAGGGCGGCCACAATGCCGGGCATACGCTGGTGATCGGCGGGCAGAAGACGGTGCTGCATCTGATCCCTTCGGGCATTTTGCGCGCCGGCGTGCAGTGCCTGATCGGCAATGGCGTGGTGCTCTCACCCGCGGCATTGCAGGAGGAAATCGGCGAGCTGGAGGCGCGCGGCGTGGACGTGCGCGCACGCCTCAAGATCAGCCCGGCGACGCCGCTGATCATGCCCTACCACGTGGCGCTGGATCAGGCGCGCGAGAAGGCCTCGGGTGCGCTGGCCATCGGCACCACCGGGCGCGGAATCGGCCCTGCCTACGAGGACAAGGTCGCGCGCCGCGGCGTGCGTGTGGCCGACCTGATGTATCCCGCAGAGCTGCCGGACAAGCTGCGCGCGGTGCTCGATTACCACAACTTCGTGCTTGAGCACTGGCTCAAGGCAACGCCGGTCGATTATCAGGCGGTACTGGACGAAGCCCTGCAGTTCGGCGACTACGTGCGTCCGCTGGTCGACGATGTAAGCACCGTGTTGCACGAATTGCGCCGCGCCGGCAAGCGCGTGCTGTTCGAAGGTGCGCAGGGCTCGTTGCTGGACATCGACCACGGCACTTATCCCTATGTGACTTCCTCGAACACCACGATCGGCGGCGCGCTGGCCGGCACCGGCGTGGGCGTGGGGGATATCGACTATGTGCTGGGCATCGCCAAGGCCTATGCCACGCGCGTCGGCGGCGGTCCGTTTCCCACCGAATTGGGCGATGCCACCGGCGCGTTGTTGCGCCAGCGTGGCAATGAATTTGGCGCCACCACCGGACGCCCACGGCGCTGCGGCTGGATCGATCTGGTCGCGCTCAAGCGTGCGGTACAGATCAGCGGCATCTCCGGCTTGGCCATCACCAAGCTCGATGTGCTCGATGGCATGCCCAGCATCAAGGTGTGCGTGGCCTATGAGTACCGCGGCAAGCGCCGCGAACTGGCGCCGCTGGATGCGGACGGCTGGGACGAGTGCAAGCCGGTGTATCTGGAGTTTCCCGGCTGGCAGGAATCGACCTCGGGCGTGCGCGAGTTCGGCAAGCTGCCGGCGGCAGCGCGTGCCTATTTGCGCGCGGTCGAGGAGTTGGCCGAATGCCCGCTGGCGCTGGTCGCTACCGGCGCTGATCGCGACGACACCATCGTACTGCGGGACCCCTTCGCCTGAGCTGACCGGAACGCGTGATTCAAGTGGTCGCGCGCTTGGAGCTTTTGCGTGTCGATGCGGCGTGGGTCGCGACTTCCGTCGACTCCGCCATCCCTGCCATGCAGGCGCGATTGCGGCCTGCGTGCTTGGCCCGGTACAGCGCCTGATCAGCCAGCCTCACCAGCAGCCGCGCGTTGTGCTGTGGCATCGGTATCAGGCTGGTCGCGCCGACGCTGAGTGAAATCCGCCCCAGCGGGGTGGCGGTGTGCACGATGCGCGCGGCGAACACGGTCTTGCGCACGCGCTCGGCCACGGCCAGTGCCATGGTGGCGTCGATCCCGGGCAGGACGATCGCGAATTCCTCGCCACCGTAGCGCGCGAACACGCTGTCCTCATCGCGCAGCGCGCGCCGGATCAACGCGCCCACGCGGCTCAGGCAGGCGTCGCCAGCGGGGTGGCCATAGTGATCGTTGTAGGCCTTGAAGTGGTCGATGTCGACGATCAGCATGCCCAGCGGCTGCTGCCGGGTTTTGGCCAGGTGCCAGGCGTCGCGCAGCGCCTGCTCGAAGCCGCGCCGGTTTTTGGCACCGGTCAATTCATCGGTGCGGCTGAGCTTGTCGAGGCTGCGGTTGCTCCGCTTGAGTCGCGTGTTGACGCGCGCCAGTTCGGCAGCCAGAGCGCTTGCCTTGCGGTTCATGGAGGTCAGCTGTGCCTGCAGCAGGCGCAAATGCAGCACGCCGCCGATCTGATCGGCCAACACATCCAGCACCTCGCGTATCTCGGCCGTGAAACTCTCGGCGCTGGGACTTTCCAGATTGAGCAAGCCGAGAATCACGCCGGCATGCTTGATCGGAATCAGCAGCTCCGCCTGGGTCAGGGTGCTGCCGACCACATAGTCGGCCTCAACGCGGACATCAGGGACATACAGCGTGTGCCCCAGACGCAGCGCCTTGCCGGTGAGACCACGTTGCGCCGACCACAAACTGCCCGGTGTCAGCGCGAACCGGGTCGAGTTGCCGGCAGCAGCGCGCAGACGCCAGCGTGTATCCGATTCGCGCAGGATCAACGTCGCCAGGCTCAGGCTGAAGCGCTCGCGCAGGTAGGCGATCACACCAGCGAGCAGTACGTCGAGGTCGTCCTCGAACAGCAGCACGTGCGAGAGGTCCAGCATCAGGTCGGCCAGGCTGGCGCGTGCGTGCAAGCGCTCCAGCGCCAGCCGACGCGCCAGTCCGGGCAGCATCGGGCGCAGCAGTGTCGCCAGCCGCTGCCGGGTCAGGGCCGAATCATGCTGGATGCGCAGCAGCGCCAGCAGTGTGCCGTCCTGGGCCAGCACGCGCAGGCTGCGCGCGTGGTTTGAGCGTGGTGCCGGCAGCTCGATATCGTGGCGCAGCAACTCGACGCGCGCTTCGGGGTGCTGCGCGTGCAGTGCGTGCCGCAACTGCATCATCCAATGCGCGGTATCAACGGTGTCGTGCAGCGCCAGACGCAGCGCACAGGTAACCTCCGCCGGACTGGATCGGCGCGCAGGCATGCTGATTGGACGTTGGCTCATGGTGTTTGCTGCAAAGCGTCTCGGCATGGATGCGCATTTTCGTTACGCACTACAACCATGCCGCGCCAAGCTGCCGCCGCGATGATACGCCGCGCCTGCAGCGCCGGGCAGGAAGTGCGGCGCTCCATGGGGAGTTTGCAGGGCTATGCGTTGCAAGTCGCACGCGCTGGACCCGCAAAACAAAAAGCCAAGCACCGCGGATGCCTGGCTTCGAGATCAGTGGTGCCCAAGAGAGGACTCGAACCTCCACGGTTTTACCCGCTAGTACCTGAAACTAGTGCGTCTACCAATTCCGCCACCTGGGCAGGTGTCACGCGGCGCGACCGCGCAGCCGCGTAATCTAGGTGGGCACAGGCGGTTTGTCAACGCGATGCTTGCAATTGCTCCGGGGCTGCGTGAGGCTCGCGGCCATGATCAAAAAATTCTTCAGTAAGAAGCCTGCGGCTAGCACCGCGGCGAAGTCGCCCAAAGCCGGCAAGTCCAAGTCCCGGGCTGCCCTTCACGATCCTCAGGCGGCGCGCGAGGCCGCGCGCTATGAACATCCGATCCCCAGCCGCGAGGCGATTCTCGCGCTGCTGGAATCGCACGCCGCGCCCATGCTGCAGTCCGCGCTGGCCGATGCGCTGGGTTTGCTCGAGGACAGCCAGCGCGAGGCGCTGGGCAAGCGCCTCGCGGCGATGCTGCGCGATGGCCAGTTGCTGCAGAACCGACGCAGCGGCTACGCGCCCGCGCAAAAGCTCGATCTGATCGCCGGGCACGTCATTGCCAACGCCGAGGGCTTCGGCTTTTTGCGCGCCGATGCCGGTGGCGATGACCTGTATCTGGCACCGGTGGAGATGCGCAAGGTGCTGCACGGCGATCGTGTGCTGGCCAGCGTGGTCGGTGTGGACAAGCGCGGACGCCGGCAAGGTGCCATCGTCGAGGTGCTGGAGCGGCGTAGTCCGCGTCTGGTCGGGCGCATCGCGCGCGCGCGTGGCATCGCCACGGTGGTGCCGGATGACAAGCGCCTGCACCAACCGGTGCTGATCGCCGCGGGGCAGGAGATGGGTGCGGGCGACGGCCAGATCGTGGTCGCCGAGATCACCGATCCGCCGGATGGAACGCACGGACCGATCGGGCGTGTGGTCGAGCTGCTCGGCGAGAAGCTCAATGCCTCGCTGATCGTGCGCATGGCCATCGCCGCGCACGATTTGCCGCAGCACTGGTCGGCGGAAGTCAGCGCCGCCGCAGCGGCAACCGAGTTGCAGGTCAATGTGGCGGAGCACGCCGGCCGCGCCGACCTGCGCGCGCTGCCCTTTGTCACCATTGATGGCGAAGACGCGCGCGATTTCGATGATGCCGTGCACGCCGTACCGCTGCGTGAAGGCGGTTTCCGGCTGTGGGTGGCGATCGCCGATGTCGCGCATTACGTGCCGATCGGCAGCGTGCTGGACCGCGAGGCCGAGGCGCGCGGCACCTCGGTGTATTTCCCCGGCTTCGTGGTGCCGATGCTGCCCGAGGTGCTGTCCAACGGCATCTGTTCGCTCAAGCCCGAGGTCGAGCGCCTGGCACTGGTGTGCGAGATGCGTGTCGATGCCGACGGTAGCGTAAGCCGTGCGCGATTCGAGCACGCCATCATTCGTTCACACGCCCGGCTGACCTACACGCAGGTGTGGCAGGCGCTGAGCGATGCCACCGGCGCACGTCAGGCATTGGGTGCGCTGTGGCCGGCCATTGCCGATCTGCATGCGCTGTACCGCGTGCTGGCGCAGGCACGCAGCACGCGCGGAGCGATCGAGTTCGACAGTCCGGAAATGCAATTTCGCCTTGATGCCAAAGGCGAAGTGCAGGCCATGGGTGCCTACGAGCGCAACGATGCGCACCGTCTGATCGAGGAATGCATGATCGCCGCCAATGTGCAGGCGGCGCGCTTTCTGGAGCGGCAGCGCGTGCCGGCGCTGTACCGCGTGCACGACAAGCCGCCGGCGGAAAAATACGCCGACTTGCTTGAATTCCTGCGCGAGTTCAAGTTGCGCCTGCCGGCCTGGGATGCGGTTACGCCCAAGGATTTCGCGCACCTGCTGCTGCGTGTGCGTGAGCGGCCCGAGGCGCTGCTGCTGCAGTCGGTGCTGCTGCGCTCGCAAAGCCTCGCGGTGTACAAGGCCGCCAACGCCGGACATTTTGGCCTGGCGCTGGATGCCTATACGCATTTCACCTCGCCAATCCGGCGCTACCCCGATCTGCTCGTGCACCGCGCCATCGGCCACGCACTCAAGCAGGGTCAGCGTGGCGAATACGCCTACAACATCGAGGCCATGACCACGCTGGCGCAGCATTGTTCGCGACGCGAACGCGTCGCCGACGAGGCCGAACGCGAGGTCGACGAACGCTATCAGTGCGCGTTCATGGAGCGCCACGTCGGCGCGCGTTACGCCGGCGTGATTACCGGTGTGACCTCGTTCGGCTTGTTCGTGGAGATGATCGAGACGCGCATCAGCGGCTTGGTGCACGTCACCCAGTTGCCGGCCGATTTCTATCACTTCGAGGCGCAGCGACGCCTGTTGCAGGGCGAGCGCAGCAAGCGCAGCTATCGCCTCGGCGATCGCGTGCAGGTGCAGGTGCTGCGCGCCAGTCTGGAGGATCGCAAGATCGATCTGCGTCTGGTGGAAGGGCGCGATTGATGCGATTGATGCAGGCAGAATGGATCGTCGGCATCAATCCGGTCGAGGCCGCGCTGGCTGAAGGCGCCGCGCGTGTGCGTGAGCTGTGGCTGGAGCACGATGCGCACAACCCGCGTCTGCTGGCGCTGGCGCAGCAGGCGCAGCAACTGGGCATCGCCGTGCAGACACGCCCGCGTGCGGCGCTGGAACGCATCGCCGCCGGCGCACGCCACCAGGGCATTGCTGCGCACTGCGTTGCTGCGCCGGTGCTGGATGAAACCGCGCTGCCCGAACTGATCGCGGCGGCCGGGCACAACACGCTGCTGCTGGTGCTGGATGGGGTGACCGATCCGCACAATCTCGGCGCGTGCCTGCGTTCGGCAGCGGCGGCTGGAGCGCAGGCGGTGATCGTGCCACGCGATCGCGCCGCCGCACTCAGCCCGGTGGTGCGCCGCGCCGCGGCCGGCGGCGCTGAGCACGTGCCGCTGCTGCAGGTGACCAACCTCGCGCGCAGCCTGCGTGGCATGAAGGAGGCCGGGGTGTGGCTGGTCGGTCTGGATGGCGCCGATGACGTCGTGCAAACGCTGTACGCGTTGGACCTGCGTGGCCCGTTGGCACTGGTACTGGGCGCGGAAGGTGAGGGCATGCGCCGCCTGACCCGGGAAGCGTGCGATCATCTGGCGCGCATTCCCATGATCGGCGCCATGCAGAGCCTGAATGTCTCCGTGGCCACCGGTATTGCCTTGTTCGAGGCGCTGCGGCAACGCGGCGCGGGAGCCAAGTCATGACACTGCAATGGTTCGACTGGGTGGGTTTCGCCGGCGTCGCGCTGATCGTGGTCGCGTATTTCCTGGTGCAAGCCGGGCGCCTGCGCGGCGACAGCATGTCCAATCAGGTGCTGAACGCACTGGGCGCGCTGGCGGTGATGGTGTCGCTGGTGTTCGGGACCTTCAATTTCCCCGCGTTCGTGCTCGAAGCGATCTGGTTGGCGGTCAGCGTGTACGGCATGATCTGGGGTGCGCGCCGCCGGCGCCGTTCGCGCATGTTCCGCTGAAGGCTGTTCAGTCGGCATCCAGTGCCTGCAGCCAGGCATCATCCGAGCCTTCGTTGACGCCCTCGAACAGCCACGTCGACAGGTAGCGCTCGCCGGTGTCCGGCAATACCGCCAGCACCACGCTGCCCGGCGCGGCGGACCGCGCCACCTGCAGCGCCGCGGCGAAAGTGCCGCCGCAGGACAAACCCACCAGGATGCCCTCCTGCTGCGCCAGCGCGCGCGCCTGATCGCGCGCCTCGTCCTCGGTCACGGTGAGGATGCGCTGGGCGATGCTGCGATCGAGCACGGCAGGTACGAAATCGGGCGTCCAGCCCTGGATCTTGTGTGGATGCCATGGCTCACCCTTGAGCAGTGCCGCCGTCGTCGGTTCGACCGCCACGACCTCGACTTCGGGCCGCGCCAGCTTCAGCATCTGGCCCACGCCGGTGAGTGTGCCGCCGGTACCCCAGCCGGACACGAAGTGATCCAGACGCCGTCCAGCGAAATCGAGCAGGATCTCGGCTGCCGTGGTGTTGCGATGCCAGGCCGGATTGGCGGGATTCTCGAACTGGCGCGCGAGAAACGCGCCGTGCCGCGCGGCGAAGGCCTCGGCGCGACGCACCATGCCGGTGCCGCGCTCGGCGGCCGGGGTGAGGATCACCTTGGCGCCATAGGCGCGCATCAGCTTGCGGCGCTCGATCGAGAAGGTCTCGGTCATGAACGCCACGAACGGGTAACCGCGCGCCGCGCACACCATGGCCAGGGCGATGCCGGTGTTGCCCGATGTGGCCTCGACCACCATCTGCCCAGGCTTCAGTGCGCCGCTGCGCTCGGCATCGAGAATCACGGCGAGCGCCAGGCGATCCTTGACCGAGCCGCCGGGATTGAACGCTTCGACCTTGACGTAGATTTCCACGCTCGCGGGCGCGAGACGGTTGATGCGCACGATCGGCGTGCGCCCTATGGCGTCGGTAATGCTGTGCAGAATCATGGGGCCTCCGCAGTCATGTGGTGATGGCCAAAGCCTGGTGCGTGCTCAGCGCGCAAGCAGGCATACGCAACATCGCGGGGATGGCGGAGGCCGGACATGAAGCTCACTTGGCGCAGATTACGCGCCTTGTCGTGGTGTCGCAAGCAATGGACGTCTAGACGTCTGCGCCGATCCGTTGGCTCGGCGCATCGGAAAGCTGAATGCGGGGCGAGAGAGCAATGAAAAGTGCCCATGCGCGAGGCGTTCAATCCTTGCGCGGGCGCTCGGGGTCGACGGCGCCAGTGGCGGTCAGATCGCCTTTCTTGCGCGGCTCCTCCAGTGGCGTCCCGGTGACCAGGAACCAGACGTTCTCGGCGATGTTGGTGGCGTGGTCGCCGATGCGCTCGATGTTCTTGGCCATGAACAGCACGTGCGTGGCCGGGGTGATGTTGCGCGAGTCCTCCATCATGTAGGTCAGCAGTTCGCGAAACAGGGAGGTGTACAGGGCATCCAGCTCGACATCGCGTTCCCATACCTGACGCGCCAGGTCCGCGTCGCTCTCGCGATAGGCGATCAGCACATCGCGTACCAGCTCGATCGCAGTCTCGGCCAGGGTCGGCAGGTTTGCCGCCGGTGGAATCGGCGCACTGAGGTTGAGCGCGATGGTGCGCTTGGCGACATTGGCAGCGTAATCGCCGATGCGCTCGATGTCCGCGGCGATGCGCAGCGCGGCCATGACCTCGCGCAGATCGCGTGCCATCGGCTGGCGCCGCGCCAGCAGCAGCAGCACGTCGTGACTGACCGAAGCTTCGAGCAGGTCGATGGCTTCGTCGTTGAGGATCACGCGCTCGGCGGCGCGGCTGTCGCGGCGCTCGAGCACATCCATCGCGCCCTCGATCTGCGCGACCGCGATCTGGCCCATGCGCGCCAGTTCGCCCTTGAGGCGTGACAGTTCATCGTCATAGCTGCGCAGGATATGTTCGTTGCTGGAGGGCATGGCCTCTACCTCTTGTTGGTGGCGTCGGGCGCCGATATGCAAATCAGCCGAAGCGACCGGTGATGTAGTCCTCGGTCTGCTTCCTGTCCGGCTTGGTGAAGATTTTTTCGGTATCGCCGTACTCGATCAACTCGCCCATGTACATGAAAGCCGTCCTGTCGGATACGCGCGCGGCCTGCTGCATGTTGTGCGTGACGATGACTATCGTGAAGTCGTGCTTGAGCTCCTCCACCAGTTGCTCGATGCGACCGGTGGCGATCGGATCCAGCGCCGAGGTGGGTTCGTCCAACAGCAGCACGTCGGGCTTCAGCGCGATCGCGCGAGCGATGCACAGGCGCTGTTGCTGGCCGCCGGACAAGCTCAGCGCGCTTTGCTTGAGCTTGTCCTTGGCCTCGTCCCACAACGCCGCCTGGCGCAGCGCCAGCTCCACGCGCATGTCCATTTCGGATTTGGACAGGCGCTCGTGGTGGCGGATGCCGTACGCGATGTTTTCGAAGATCGACATTGGAAATGGCACCGGCTTCTGGAACACCATGCCGACCTTGCTGCGCAGGCGATTGAGCGGGTAGCGCGCATCCAGGATGTTTTCGCCATCAAGCAGCACTTCGCCGCGCGCTTCCAGTTTCGGATAGATCGCATAGATGCGGTTGAATACGCGCAGCAGGGTGGACTTGCCGCAGCCCGATGGGCCAATGATTGCGGTCACTTGGCGCTCGGGCACATCCATGCTCACGCTCTTCAGCGCCTGGCTGCCCTGATAATAGAAATCCAGTCCGCGCACGACGATCTTGGACGCGGATGTCGTCGTTGGTGTGAGCGGTTGGGAAAGCATGGCGGCATCAGTCATGGGTCACCTTGGTGCGGGCGAGTAGCAGCCGCGAGAGCAGGCTGAGGACGAGCACGAACGCGGTCACCACCAGCGCGCCCGCCCACGCCAGCGCATGCCAGCCATCATAGGGGCTCATCGCGAACTGGAAGATCACCACCGGCACGGTGGCGATCGGCTTGAGCAGGTTGCTATTCCAGTACTGGTTGTTAAGCGCGGTGAACAGCAGCGGCGCGGTTTCACCGGTGATGCGCGCCAGAGCCAGCAGGATGCCGGTGACCACGCCGGCGCGCGCCGAGCGCAGCAGGATTTGCACGATCACCTTCCACTGCGGAACGCCTAGCGACAACGCGGCCTCGCGCATGGTTGATGGCACCAGGCGCAACATCTCGTCGGTGGTGCGCACCACCACCGGCAGCACAATCAGCGCCAGGGCTAGACCGCCGGCCAGTGCCGAGAAATGCCCCAGCGGCTTGACCACCAGCGAATAGACGAACAGGCCGAGCACGATTGATGGTGCCGACAGCAGAATGTCGTTGAGAAAACGGATCACCGCGCCCAGAACGCGGCGTTGCGCGTATTCGGCCAGCCACAGGCCGGCACCGATGCCGACCGGCGTGCCGATCAGCAGCGCGATCAGACTGACCATCGCGCTGCCGTAAAACGCATTGGCCAAGCCGCCACCATCGCCAGGCGGCGCGGGTGTCATCTGCGTGAACAGCGTTGGACTCAGCGCCCCCATGCCCTTGCTGACCGTCACCCACAGGATCCACACCAGCCAGAACAGGCCGAACAGCGTGGCCAGGCTGGCAAGGACCAGCGCCAGCGCATTGTTCACACGCCTGCGCCGGTACAGCCATGCATTGTCGCCGCTCATGCGTTGCCCTCCTTGCGCGCCAGCCGCAACAGCAGCAATTTGGCGATGGCCAGTACGACAAAGGTGACACAGAACAGCAGGAAGCCCAGCGCGATCAATGTCGAGCGATGCAGGTCGGACGAAGCTTCGGTGAATTCGTTGGCGATCACCGAGGCGATCGAACTGGAGGGCATCAGCAGCGATGCGGAAAGCTGGTGCGCGTTGCCGAGCACGAAGGTGACCGCCATGGTCTCGCCCAGCGCGCGCCCGAGGCCCAGAAAAATGCCACCGATTACCGCCGAGCGCGTGTAGGGCAGCACGATATTCCACACCACTTCCGAAGTGGTCGAACCCAGCGCATAGGCGGATTCCTTGAGGCGCGTGGGCACGGTATGGAACACCTCGCGCATCACCGAGGAAATGAAGGGGATCACCATGATCGCCAGCACCAACCCCGCGGTGAGCATGCCGATGCCCAGTGGCGGTCCCTGAAACAATCGGCCGACGATCGGTAAGGTGCCGAGCTTGTCATTGATCCACGGGTCGGCGTGATCGGCCAGGAACGGCGCCAGCACGAACAGGCCCCACATGCCGTAGATGATCGAGGGAATGCCAGCTAGCAGTTCCACCGCCGCGGCGATCGGGGTGCGCAGCCACGGAGGCGCGACCTCGGTGAGGAACAGGGCGATGCCGAAGCTCACCGGCACTGCCAGCAACATCGCCAGCAAGGAGGTCATCAGCGTGCCCCAGATCGGCACCAGCGCGCCAAATTGGCCATTGACCGCATCCCAGTGATCGGACACCAGGAAACTCCAGCCGAAGGTTTGGAACGCCAGGCGCCCGCCCCACAACGTGGAGCCCGCGGTGCCCAGCAGTGCCGCCAGCACCAGCAATGCGCAAGCCAGCAACGCACCGCGAAACAAATGGTCGTTGTGCGCGTCGCGCGCGTGGCGGGTGGCCGCCCACATCGCCCCGGTTCGGGCGGACACGGGCATGTCGCCGGCATCGTGCGGCATGGCCTCGGACTTGGCGGTGTATGGTTTGGATTGACTCATGGAGTGCTCAAAAAATCACGCGCGCCATACTGCGGCGCGCGTCACAGGATGCCGGCCGTCGGTTGCAAGCGCGCGACGGCCATTATGCGTGCTGTTGCTCAGCTCTTGAACTGGCTCTGCCAATACGCCTCGATCTGCTTGACCAGCGTGTCCGGCAGGGGCACGTAATCCAATGCCAGCGCTTCGGGCTGGCCGTGCTCGAAAGCCCATTTGAAGAACGCGAACGCCACCTTGGACTGCGCGGCATTCTTCGGGGTCTTGTACATGATCGCCCAGGTTGTCGCGGTGATCGGCCAGGCGCCCGTGCCCGGCGCATTGGTCATGATCAGGTTGAAATCCTTGGCTTGTGCCCAGTCCGCGGTGGCTGCAGCGGCGGCGAAAGCCGCATTGCTTGGCTCGAGAAACCTGCCGGCGGCGTTTTCCATCTGTGTGTAAGCCATCTTGTTCTGCAGCGCATAGGCGTACTCGACATAGCCGATCGAGTTCCTGATCTGCCTGACGTAGGCCGATACACCCTCGTTGCCCTTGCCACCGACGCCAACCGGCCACGGTACCGAGGTGCCGAAACCGATCGCTTTTTGCCAGGCCGGGCTGAGCTTGCTCAAATAATTGGTGAAGTTGTAGCTGGTGCCCGAGCCGTCCGAGCGGTGCACCACGAAAATGGCGCTAGCCGGCAGCTTGATACCCGGGTTGAGCCTGACCAGCGCCGGGTCGTTCCAGGTCTTGATCCTGCCCATGAAGATCTCGGCCAGGATGGGGCCGCTGAGGCGCAACTTGCCTGCCGCGATGCCCTCCAAATTAACCACCGGCACGATGCCACCGATCACGACGGGAAACTGGCCGAGGCCGAACTTGTTCAAATCCTCGGCCGACAGGGGTGCGTCCGAGGCGCCGAAGTCGACGGTTCCGGCCTTGATCTGCGCGATGCCGCCGCCGGAGCCGATCGACTGGTAGTTGATCTGATGCCCGGTTTTCCGGTTGAACGCCACCGACCACTTCGACAGCACCGGATAGACGAAGCTGGATCCAGCGCCGGTGACTTCGGTGGCCTGCGCGGTGACTGTCAGCAGTGCGCCGAGCAGAAGCAGTGCGGCAAGGCGTGATTTGAGCGAAAGCAGCATGGGAATTCCTTGTGGCGTGCGGGCGGCGCCCGTCTTACGAATTGTAAGAAGCCAGGTTGACGCATTTATGACAGCAACATGCCACCGTGCAGCTCAACTCGTGCGGCGCACGCCCAGACGGCTGAGCGACAGTCGCGCCAGCAGGGTAATCGCCAGCACGAACAGCGTGATCAGCAGCGCGGCGGCATATGCCAATGCGTGTGCGCTGGCGAATGGTTCGTTGATGAACGACCAGATCACGTAAGTCAGATACGCCACCGGCTCGTGCGTCAGATGCCCGCTCCAGTAGTAGTTCGACCAGTTGACCGTGTAGATCAACGGAGCGGTTTCGCCCATCGAGATCGCCATCGCCAGCAGGATGCCGGTGAGCACGCGCGGTGCGCATTCGCGCAAGAGCACGCGCGTCACCAGATTGGCCTGACTGGCGCCCAATGCGTAGCCGGCCTCGCGCAACTCGCCGGGTACGCCGCGCAGCGCCAACTCGGTGGTGCGCAGGATGTAGGGCGCGATCATCATCGCCAGCGTGATGCAGCCCGCGGCTAGGGAGAAGTGCCAGCCCAGCGCGGTGACCATGGTCAGGTAACCGAACAGGCCGAACACGATCGAGGGCACCCCGACCAGTACATCGGCGATGAAGCGCACCGCGCGCGCGAAATACTCGCGGCTGAACTCGCTCACGTAGATGCCGCCGAACACGCCGACCGGCACCGCTAGCAGCAATGCGCCAGCAGTGATCAGCACGCTACCCTCGATGGCATTCAGCAAGCCACCGGCGATGCCACTGGTCGGTGTCAGGAATAACTGCAGGTTCAGTGCCGCGAAGCCGCGCACAAACACCAGTCGCAAAATGTCCAGCAGCGCGAAGGCCAGCAACAGGAAGGCCAGACCGCTGAGCAACCAACCCGCCAGGCTGGCCAGTGCGCGCCGCTGCTGACGGCCACGGCCGCGGGCGTGTGGGTTGAGCGCACGTGCCGGATCGGTCACTGTACTCATGTGCTCAGGCTCCGAGGCACCAGCAGGCGCGCCAGAGCGTTGACCAGCAGCGACAGCAACAGCAGCGCAAGACCAATCTCGGCGATGCCGTAAATGGCCATGTTGGTCGGATCCTGCAGTGCGCTGTCGAGTTGCGAGA
Source organism: Metallibacterium scheffleri (assembly GCF_002077135.1). Lineage (NCBI taxonomy): Bacteria > Pseudomonadati > Pseudomonadota > Gammaproteobacteria > Lysobacterales > Rhodanobacteraceae > Metallibacterium > Metallibacterium scheffleri. Next base: position 508,910 of record NZ_LDOS01000002.1, read on the forward strand.
CCATGAACGAGGCCATGGTCGAGATCGGGCTGTAGATGTTTTCGGGCAGGATGTTGAGTGCATTGCCACTGATCATCAGGACCGCCATGGTTTCACCCAATGCCCGCCCGAGCGCCAGGGTGCTGACGCCGATCAGCGGCAGACGTAGACGCGGCAAGATGATTTTTCGCACTACCTCGAAGCGCGTCGCGCCTACCGCCAGGCCGGCCTCGCGCAGCGCTTGCGGAGTGCTTTCGATCGCTTCGCGCAGATTGGCGGCAATCAGCGGCACGCACATCAAAGACAGCACGATGCCGGCGGTCAGCAGGCCATAGCCACTTCCCGAAGGTGGGCCGAAAAATGGCACATCGCGCAGCCAGTGGGCCATGTGCGGATAGACGTGTCGTGACAGAAACGGAATCAGCACGATGTAACCCCACAGGCCGAACACCACGCTGGGCACCGAGGCGAGCAATTCGACCAGCAGGGATGCGTAGGTGCGGATGCGCGGCGGCACTGCCTCGGCCAGAAACACCGCAGCACCCACGCCCAGCGGTACCGCAAGCAGCAACGCGATCAGCGAGCTGGCCAAGGTACCGACGATCAGAAACAGGATGGCGAAAGAGGCCCCCGGCATCACCTGTTCGCCGCGCACGGTGACGGGATTGCCGTACTGGTTGCCCAGATTCCAGGAACTATGCGTGAAAAAATCGAAGCCGTTGAAGCGCAACGCCGGCCACGAGTCATGCAGAAGGAATGCGAAGAGGGCCAGCAAGACGAGCGGGATCATTGCCGCGAAAGCGGTCACGGTCACGCGAAAGAGGGCGTCGCTGGGGCGCATCGGTCGCAATTCGGGGCCACTGTCGGATTACAGTGACCCCGAACCAGCCTCAAAGTTTCAGACTCAATGGATCTGGTTGATCTGCTGCAACGTCAGCGCACGCGCGGATGCTGGCAGCGGCAGGAAATTGACCTGTTTCAGGAACACCAGCGAGTTGCCGCCCTCGGTGCTCACCGCCCAGCTCAGGAACTTCCTGATCTGGGCCGCCGTTGCGGCATTCGGCTGGGTCGCCTTCACCATGACGTACTCGTAGTTGATGATCGGGTAGGACTCGGCACCCGGCGCATAAATCATGCTGATGCGTTCGTCCTTCGGCGTCTTCGGCACCATGGCTGCAGCTGCGGCCGGCACGGTCTTCTTGTTGATCATCACGAAGTTGCCGGCGCGGTTCTGCAGCATGGCCTCGCCCAGGCCGTCCTTCTGCGTCTGGTTCTGGAAGCTGACGCCGATATAGGCCACCGAATATGGTGTGCTGCGCACCGCGCTCACCATGCCCGGGTTGCCGTTGGCGCCGATCGCGCCCTGCACGGCCGGCCAGTTGACCGAAGTGCCGTAGCCGACCTTCTGTTCCCAGGTCTTGTCGGTGAAGCTCAGGAACTGGCTGAACATGAAGGTATCGCCACTGCCATCGGTGCGGTGCACGGTGACGATGAGATGGTGCGGCAGAGCCACGCCGGGGTTGAGCTGCTTCAGCGCCGGGGCATCCCAGTAGCGCACGCGACCGTCGTACATTCCGGCCAGCACCGCGCCGCTGAGCTTCAGGTGCACGTTGTTCAGGCCTGGCACGTTGTAGTTGACCATCTGCGAAGAAATCGCCACCGGGATGTTGAGCATCTCGGGGTTCTTCTTCATCTGCGCATCGCTGAGGTACGCGTCGGAAGCGCCAAACTGCACCAGGCCCTCGATGCTCTGCGCAATGCCGGTGCCGCTGCCGGTCGAAGCGGTGTTGATCTGTACCTCCGGGTTGGCCTTGGTGTACGCGGGCACCCACAGGTTGAACAGTGGGTACAGCAGGCTGGAGCCGGTTTCGTTGAGCGTGAGGGTGGCGGCGGTGGCGCTGCCGACAGCCAGCAGGCCGGCGGCGGCCAACAGCGCGAGGCGGGGCGCGCGGTGGCGCGCGTGCAGCGAACGTTGCGTCATGGCGAAATCCAGTAGGGGAGGGTGAGGCCGCAAGGCCAATGACACTTTCGCGTGTCTATATGACAGCGCGGTTGCAGGCTCGCAATTGTATGAAAACCGTATTTCCGGCGTGATCTGCAAGTCGGGCCCTCGGTTGCAGGCCGGCTCATGGCGTGGCCGCAGCGGCCGCACTCAGGCTCTGCCAGCGGTTGACGATGGTGCAGAACAGCTCGGCGGTGCGTTCGGCGTCGTACACCGCCGAATGCGCCTGGGCCGCGTCCCACTCGATCCCGGCGGCCTGCAGCGCGCGCGCCAGCACGGTCTGGCCATAGGCGAGACCGGCCAGGCTGACGGTATCGAAGCAACTGAAGGGATGGAACGGACTGCGCTTGCAGGCGCAGCGTGCGATGGCGGCGTTGAGAAAACCCAGGTCGAATCCAGCGTTGTGTCCGACCAGGATCGCACGCTGACAGCTCTGTTCGCGCACCGCTTTGCGGATCGGCGCAAAGACGTATTCCAGCGCATCCGCCTCGAGCCGCGCCGCGCGCAAGGGATGATCCGGCTTGATGCCGTTGACTTCCATCGATTTCGGATCGAGCAGTGCGCCGGGAAAGGCCTCGACATGGGTGCTGACGGTATGCACCGGCTGCAGACGCCCATCGGCATCCATCTCCAGCAGCACGGCGGCAACTTCAAGCAGGGCGTGACGGCGCGCTTCGAAACCGCCGGTCTCGACATCGACGACGACGGGCAGGAATCCGCGGAAGCGTCGCGCGATCGGTGTGGTCTCAGGCATCCGCGCAGCTTATCAGGCGCGCGCGGTGCGGCCGGACCGGGGCGGCGTCGATCGTTGTCATGCCCGCGTCATGAAACGCGGGCAACATCGCGGCCGATTAACGGAAGGTTTACTTGTTCGCAAAGTTAGCTCAAGCTAATGCGACCCGATTCACATCAATTTTTCCACACGGAGACTTTACTTCATGCGTAAACATCTGCTCGCCGTGGCCGTGGCGGCCACGCTCGCCGGCACCAGCTTCGGTGCCCGCGCCGATGCGCTCAGCGATCTCTTCACCCAGGGCCATGTCGACGGCCAGCTGCGCGCCTATTATTTCACGCGTTCCTACGATACCTCCGCGGTGCCGGATGCCAGCGCGTTCTCCGGCGCGGCGCTGATCAACATGACCAGCGGCAGCCTCAACGGCTTCAGCCTGGGCGCTTCATTCGTGACCGCCAACTCGTTTGGCACGCAAAACGACAACCCGGCCAAGATCGACAGTACCCTGATGGGCATCAACGACTCGGTCAGCGCGCTGGGCCAAGCCTACGTGCAGTACAAGAACGAGTGGATGATGCTGCGCGGCGGCTACCAGTACCTCAACACGCCGTGGATGGGACAGAGCGATTCGCGCGTGATCCCGGCCTCGTACAACGCCGTGTCGGCGGTGTTCAAGCCGGCCAAGGGCTGGGATGTTTATGCCTTGCGCAGCTTCGACTGGAAGAGCCGCACCTCGGGCGGCTACTACGCCGACAACCTGTATTACCCGGCCACGTTCAACGGCGATGCGATGTACGGCGGCTTGGGCGGCCTGCCGGCCACGGCGCATCAGTCCAACGGCGCCTGGGCGCTGGGCAGCAGTTATGGCGTGGACGGCTTCAAGGGTCAAGCCTGGTACTACAACTTCCTGGATTTCGCGCGCATGGGCTATCTGGAAGGCAGCTATACCTTCAAGACCGGCACCGGCTTCGACCCCTTCGTCGGCGCTCAGTACGTGGATGAGTCCGGCAGCGGCAACAACTTCCTCGTGACCAATCACACCGCGCTGTTCGGCGTGGCCGGCAGCCGCGTCAAGAGCAGCGTATGGGGTGTCACCGGTGGCGTCATCATCCCCAACGGGCGCATCGACCTCGGTTACAACAAGGTGGGCAGCGAGTCCGGCGCGGTCGGTGGTGGTGCGATCATCTCGCCCTACACCGCGGCCTATGCCACCGACCCGCTGTATACCACCTCGATGATCCGTGGTCTGGTGGAGATGGGCCCGGGCCACGCCTGGAAAGCCAAGGTCACCTACAACGTGCTCAAGAATTTCCAGGTGATCGCGGCCTACGCCAAGTACACCACGCAGTACCGCGGCAACAGCCACGACGTGTATCTGGACCTGATCTACAACCTGGACGGTTACCTCAAGGGCTTGACCTTGCGCAACCGCTGGGAGCGCTCGTCCGGCGGCTGGAACCTCAACCCGGGCAACAAGCCGTTCACCTACAACCGCGTGATGATCAGCTACGCGTTCTGATCGCGCCCTTGTACCGTGCAACACGACGGCGGGCTTCGGTCCGCCGTTTTTTCATGGGTTTTCGCCGGGGGATTTGTCGGGCCACAGGCACAGATCGCGCAGCACGCAGTGCGCGCAGTCGGGCTTGCGCGCCTTGCACACATAACGGCCGTGCAGGATCAGCCAGTGGTGCGCGTGCTGGCGATACGCGGCAGGCACACGCGCCAGCAATCCGGCCTCGACCACCTTGACGTCCTTGCCCGGCGCCAGCCCGGTGCGATTGGCGACACGGAAGATATGCGTATCCACGGCGATGGTGGGGGCACCGAACGCGACATTGAGCACCACGTTGGCGGTCTTGCGGCCGACGCCGGGCAGCGCCTCGAGCGCCGCACGCGTGTTCGGCACCGCGCCGTCGTGACGCTCCAGCAGCAGTCGGCACAGGGCAATCACATTGCGCGCCTTGGTGCGGAACAGGCCCAGGCTGCCGATGATCCGCGCCAGCTCGGATTCACCCAATGCCAGCACCGCCGCTGGCGTCGGCGCCCGCGCGAACAGCACGCGTGTCACCTTGTTGACGCCGACATCGGTGGCCTGCGCAGACAGCACGACCGCCACCAGCAACTGGAAATCGCTGGCATGTATCAGCTCGGTGCGTGGTTCCGGATCGAGCGCAGCGAGACGCCCGAACAGCGTTTCGATGGCGGCGCGGGTCAGCAGGCGATGGCGCGCGCGCTGGCCGGATGCGGATTTGCGCGCCGTGTGCCTACTGGCGGAAGCTGCGCGCTTGGCGCGTGGTGGACTGGCGGACGGCATCGCGCAAGATTATCAGGCGCAACCGGCGTGGCGCGGAGCGACGATCAGAGCCCCAGTCCCAGCATGCTGCCCAATGCCAGCGCGCCGCCGCCCAGCAGCAAACCAATGCCGCTGGCCGCCAGCACATCGCTGGGATAGTGCAACCCGAGCACGATGCGCGAGGCCGCCACCAGCAGGGTGAAGACCAGCAGCAGCGGAATCAGCATCGGGAACCAGGCGCTTGCGATCAGGCTGAAGCTGACCGCCTGCAGCGTATGCCCCGAGGGAAAGCTGAATTCGTCCAGCGGTGGCACATGCGCGACGATGCCGTCGACGCTGCGGAATGGTCGTGGCCGCTGCGTCCAGCGCTTGAGCAGGTAGTACAGCGCCAGCGCCAGCAGGCCGGTGGCAGCCATCTCGACGGTGGCGCGCAGCCCGCGCTCACCGCCGAAGATGCTCAACGCAGCCATCAGCGCGTACCAGAACACACCGTCGCCGAGACGGCTGACGAAGCGGAAAAAGCTGCCCACCACACGCTGCGCGCCCCAGCGATTGGCGCGCAGGCACAGACGCAATCCCAGTGGCTGGTGAGGTGGATCAAGCGGCCGCGGGTTGGCCATTGCGGACCTCGTGCGCGAGCGTGGCGAGTAGGCTTTCAAAGTCGATCATGATCGCTTCCGGGCTCAGGGTTTCCATGCTGCTGCGCGCGGCAGCGCCCAGGCGCACACGCAAGTTCTCATCCTGGCCGAGCCGGAATGCGGCATCGATGAAAGCATCCTGCGCGCCCGCCGCGACGCACAGGCCGTTCACGTCAGTGCGCACGTGCTCGTGCGCTGCGGCATGGTCATAGGCCAGCACGGCCAGACCGCTGGCCATGGCCTCCAGCACGACATTGCCAAACGTTTCGCTGAGACTGGGAAACAAAAACGCGTCGGCGCTGGCGTAATGCCGTGCCAGCGCCTCGCCACGCTGCACGCCGGCAAAGATGTATTCGGGATGCGCGGCCGCCAGCGCGGCGCGTTGCGGGCCTTCGCCCACCCACACATAGCGCGCCCCGGGATTGCGCGCCGCGAACGCCTGGAATGCTCGCACTGCGAGCGCGAGATTTTTTTCCGGCGCCAGGCGCCCCACGTAAATCGCCACCGGCGTGTCCGCGGCGACGCCCCATTGCGCGCGCAGCGCGGCATCGCGGCGCGTGGGGTTGAACAGGCGCGTATCCACCGTGCGCCGCAGCAGTTGCGTGTTGCCCAGACCCAGCGCCAGCAACTCTTGCTGCAAGGCCAGGGTCGGCACCAGCACCGCTTGCGCGCGGCGATGGAAATGCCGCAGCCAGGTGCGTGCCAGCGGCTCCAGCGCGGCCGACACGTAATGCGCCATGTAATGATCAAAGCGCGTGTGGAAACCCGTGGCCACGGCAATGCCGAGACTGCGCGCGGCGCGCACCGCGGAATCGCCCAGCGGCCCTTCGGTGGCCACGTACACCGCGTCGGGGCGCGTCTGGCGCCAGCGCGCGCGCAGCTTGCCGGCGACGGGCAGGCCCAGGCGCAAACCGGGATAGCGCGGCAGCGCGATGCCCGGCAGCAACACCGAGGCGGCGCGTGCCGGCGCGGGGATTTCGTTGGCCTGGCGCGGGCGCAGAACTTCGACGTCGTGGTCACGTGTTGCGAGGCCTTCGGCCAGGGTCTGCACGGTCAGCGCGACGCCATTGATTTCCGGCGGATAGGTCTCGGTGACGATGGCGATGCGCATGGCCTAACCCTCGCTGATTGGGTGCAGCTTCCACCACACACGTGGCGGCTGTTTGAACGCCGTATGACTGAATGATGACGATCAACTGCAGTTGATGTGCGCGTGAGAACAACGCGATTTTCAGCGCTGTAGCGGGTGCGCAATGTCAGCGCGCACCATCGTGACGGTGGCCGATCGACTTGACTATGGACCTGTCTCGAGACTCAGAATACAACGATGAATCCACGTATTCCGCCGCGCACCCGGATCACGCCAGAATCCGCGCGCGTGGCGACGTTGAGCATCGGCAAGGTCGCGCGCGGCAGCGGCGTAGCCATCGACACGATCCGTTTCTACGAGCGCGAGGGCCTGCTGCCCGAGCCGATGCGTCGCGCCTCCGGCTATCGCACCTATGACAGCAGCGCAGTGCAGCGCCTGCGCTTCATCCGTCGCGCCAAGAATCTGGGTTTCTCACTGGATGAAATCCGCGAACTGCTGGCGCTGTCGCAGGACCGCGAGCACGGTGTCGAGGCGGTGAAGCAGCGCGCCACGGCGCGGCTGGCCGATCTGGATCGGCGCGTGCGCGAGCTCAACCGCATCCGCCGTGGCCTGCGCGAGCTGGTTGATGCCTGCCCCGGCCACGGCGCGCCCGAGCAGTGCCCGATCCTGCGCGCGCTGGGGGATATTCGCGACATCGATGAGAGCTGAGCGCAGTGCGCACCGGCATCACCGCCTACGGAGACATGCATGAATCATCGCATCGAGTTTGCCCAAACCGGTGGTCCGGAAGTTCTGCGCTGGATCGAGTGTCCGCTGCCAAGGCCAGGTCCGGATGAACTGCTGATCCGCCATCACGCGATCGGCCTCAATTTCGTCGATACCTACGTGCGCAGCGGGCTGTACCCGGTTGCCGCGCTGCCTGCATGTCCGGGCAGCGAAGCGGCCGGAGTGGTCGCGGCGGTTGGTGCGGACGTGCGGGGATTCGCCGAGGGCGATCGCGTGGCCTATGCCGATGGTCCGCCGGGCGCTTACGCCGAGTGGCGCACGCTGCCCGCGCGGCATGCGCTGAAGCTGCCGGATGCGGTGGACTTCGCCACCGCGGCCGCGGCGCTGCTGAAAGGCCTCACCGTGCAATTCCTGCTGCAGCAGACTTATCGGCCTCGGCGCGATGAGATCATCCTCTGGTACGCGGCGGCCGGCGGCGTGGGTCTGCTCGCCTGCCAGTGGGCCAAAACGCTGGGCGTGCGTCTGCTTGGCGTGGTGAGCAGCGATGCCAAGGCCGCGCAGGCGCTGGCCGCCGGCGCATGGAATACCGTGGTGTGGCCACGCGAGAATCTTGCGGCGCGCGTACGCGAGCTCACCGGCGGCGCCATGGTCAAGGTGGTTTACGACTCGGTTGGGCGCGACAGCTTCGCGGCCTCGCTGGATTGCCTGGCGCCGTTCGGCCTGCTGGTGAGTTTCGGCAATGCCTCGGGGCCGGTCACCGGTGTGGATCTCGGCATCCTCGCGCGCAAGGGTTCGCTGTATGTCACGCGGCCCACGCTGCATACGCACGTGGCCACGCGCGCCGGGCTGGAGCAGGGCGCTGCCGCATTGTTCGCGCAACTTGCCGACGGCGCGCTGCGCGTGCATATCGGGCAACGCTGGCCGCTGGCCGAAGCCGCCGCGGCGCATCGCGCGCTGCAATCGCGTCAGACCACCGGCGCCTCGCTGTTGTTGCCCTGATCGACGCCGCGCGCGGCTTTTTGCTGCTGCGCGGCCAGCGCCCAGGCCACGTGTTCGCGCACCAGCGCGCTGGCGTGCTGCGCGCGCGCGGCCAGCGCCTGCATCACCCGTGCACTGTGCGGAGCGTTGCCCAGCGCCACGGCGAGATTGCGCAGCCAGCCGGCATAGCCGGCGCGGCGCAGCGCCATGCCCTCAGTGCGCGCATTCCAGGTGGCCTCGTCCCAGGCGATGAGCTCGCACAGCAGCGCGGCATCGAGGCCGTGGCGTGGCGCGAAATCGGGCAGCATGCTGGCACGCGCGTAGCGGTTCCACGGGCACACCAGCTGGCAGTCGTCGCAACCGAACACGCGGTTGCCCAGCATGGGCCGCAGCTCCTCGGGGATCGCGCCCTTGTGCTCGATGGTGAGGTAGGCGATGCAGCGGCGCGCGTCCAGCCGGCGTGGTGCGACGATGGCCTGTGTCGGGCAGATGTCGATGCAGCGCGAGCAACTGCCGCAGTGCGCGCCGGGCTCGGCATCGATCGGCAGCGGCAGGTCGGTGAACAGTTCGCCGAGAAAAAAATACGAGCCGGCCTCGCGCGACAGTAGCAGCGTGTGCTTGCCGATCCAGCCAAGGCCAGCGTTGCGCGCCAATGCCTTTTCCAGTACCGGTGCGGAATCCACGAATGCGCGATAGCCGAACGCGCCGATGCGCGCGGCGATGCGATCGGCCAGTGCCTGCAGGCGTTTGCGCATCAGGCCGTGATAATCGCGGCCCAGCGCATAACGCGCGATGTAGGCGCGCGTGCCATCGCCCAGTACTTGCCATGCGTCATGGGCGGATTCGGGCCAGTAATCCATGCGCACCGAGATCACCCGCAACGTGCCCGGATGCAGTGCAGCCGGATCGCTGCGCAGCGCGGCGTGGCGCGACATGTATTCCATGCCGCCGTGCTGGCCCTGCGCCAGCCAGTCGGCCAAGTGCGCGGCGTCCTCGGGCAGTTCGATGCCGGATACGCCGAGCGCGGTGAAGCCGAGTTCGAGCGCCCAGCCGGCGATTTCGGCGCGCAATGCGGGGTAGTCCGGGAGTATGGCTTGGGGCACAGCCGGTGCGGGGCTCATAATCAAGCGATGCAACAGGACGAATACGAGCACGCACTGTACCGCGCCGGGCAGGTACGCGAGATCGAGCGCGCGGCCATCGCCGCCGGCACCGGCGAAGCGCAACTGATGCAGCGCGCCGGCGCAGCGGCGTGGACCCTGCTGCAGCGGCGCTGGCCCGAAGCACGGCGCGTGTGCGTGCTGGCCGGGCAGGGCAACAATGGCGGCGATGGTCTGTGGCTGGCGGCGCTAGCGCAGCAGGCGGGACACACACTGAGCGTGTGCGAACTGCCGGCGCGGCGCGGCGCGGCGGCCACGCAGGCGCGGCAGCTGGCGCTGGATGCGGGCGTGCCGCTGCACGCTGCGCCACGCGCGTTGCCGGCGGCGGATCTCTATGTCGACGCGCTGTTCGGCATCGGTTTGAACCGTGCGCCGGAGGGTCTGGCCGCGCAGTGGATCGAAGCCTTGAACGCGCAGCCCGCCCCGGTGCTGGCGCTGGACCTGCCATCGGGTCTGCTGGCCGACACCGGCGCCGCGCCCGGCGTGGTCGTGCGCGCCAGCGTCACGCTCAGTTTCGTGGCGTGGAAGCGCGGCCTGTTCACCGGCCGCGCGCGCGCACTGTGCGGCGAATGGTTGTTGGATACCCTCGGCATCGACGCCGCCATGGCACCCGCGCCGGATGCTTGGCGATTGCGACCCGCGCCCATGCCGCCGCGCGCGCGCGATGCGCACAAGGGCCGCTATGGGCACGTGCTGGTGGTCGGCGGCGACACGGGTTTCGCGGGCGCCGCGCGTCTGGCTGGCGAGGCCGCATTGCGCAGCGGCGCCGGGTTGGTGAGCGTGGCCACGCGCGCCGCGCACGCGGCATCGATCGCCGCGCAGCGCCCCGAGCTGATGGCCCATGGCGTCGAATCCGCCGGTGAGTTTGCTGCGCTGGTCGCGCGCGCCAGCGTGCTGGCCATCGGCCCCGGTCTGGGCCAGGACGCGTGGGCGCAGATGCTGCTGGCGCACGCGTTGCAAGCGGGCAAGCCCATGTTGCTGGATGCCGATGCCCTGAACCTGCTGTCGGCGCAGCCACGCGCGCTGCCGGATGGCGTGGTGCTCACGCCGCATCCGGGCGAAGCCGCGCGCTTGCTGGCTTGCGACGTGGCCGTGATCGAGCGTGATCGTTTCGCGGCCGCGCGCGCACTGGCCGCACGCTATGCCGCGGTGACGGTGCTGAAAGGTGCCGGCACGCTGGTCGCCGCGCCGGATGCGCGCGTGGAGGTTTGCACCGAGGGCAATCCCGGCATGGCCAGCGGCGGCATGGGCGATGTACTCAGCGGTGTCATCGCGGCGTTGCTGGCACAGGGCCTGTCGGCATGGGATGCGGCACGACTGGGCGTGGCGCTGCATGCGCGCGCCGGCGACATCGCCGCGCGTGCGGGTGAGCGCGGGCTGCTGGCCAGCGATTTGTTCACGCCGTTGCGCACGCTGAGCAATGGCGGCGCCTGAGATGGAATCCCTGTCGATCCTGCTGCCCGCGGCCGCGGCCACGCAGGCGCTGGCGCAGCGCATGGCGCCACTGCTGGCCGCTGGCGGCGTGGTGTGGCTGCAGGGCGAACTGGGCACCGGCAAAACCACCTTCGCACGAGCGCTGCTGCAGGCCCTGGGCGTGGACGAGCGCGTCAAAAGCCCCACCTACAGCCTGGTCGAGAACTATCCACTGCGCGCCGGCAACAGCGCCTGGCATCTGGACCTGTACCGCATCGTCGCGACGGGCGAGCTGGATTATCTCGGCCTGGATGCGTTGCACGAGCACGATGCGCTGGTGCTGGTGGAATGGCCCGAACGTGGCGCGTCCGCGCTGCCGCGCGCGGATCTGCTGCTGTGCCTGAGCCACGCGGACGCGGCGCGCACGGCGCGGCTGGTGGCGCACAGCGCACGCGCGCAAGCCTGGCTGCAGGCGCTGGCGCGCATCACAGAAAGTGAAAGATGAGCAGTGCCCGGATGATGCGCGAGACCACCACCATCAGCACGATGTCCGCATCCATCGATGCTTCGGTGAAATGACGCAGCAGCCAGAACAGCGCCGCGATCGACAAAACTGCCAGCCCGAGAAACCCGGCAGCAGTCCCGCCAGTGCCGCGCCGAGCATGGCCATGCCGATCTGGAAAAGCGTCGCGTGCAGCGCGGTCAGCCAGGCCGCCAGCCACATCGCCACGGTGCTGGTCGCCACGTTGAGGACATACAGCTGCAGCACCGAGTCGATCGCGATGGTCGGTGTTGGCATTCCCTGCTTTCCCAGCGCCATTCCGCGACATCGAGCGTGGCCGCGACCTGCTCACGGCATCGCGCCGCGACTCATGGCAGCGCGCGGCGTGGCGGTGCTGGACAGCGGCGCGATGCGATACAGATGCAGCGCCACGATCAGGCCCAGCAGCACCAGCGCGCCGGCGAACGCGGCGACGCCATTCCAGCCCCAGTCGGCGTAAAACAGGCCGCCGCTGGCGCCGGCCACGCTGGAGCCAAGGTAATAGGCGAACAGATACAGCGCCGCGGCTTGCGCCTTGGCCGCGCCGGCACGCCGCCCCACCCAGCTGCTGACGATCGAGTGGCCGCCGAAAAAGCCGAAGGTGAGCAGCGCCACCCCCAGCCCGATCAGCCACAGCGAGCCGGGCAGGGTCAGCGCCACGCCCACCAGCATCAGCACGAACGCCGTCCACAGCACGCGCCGGCGCCCGACGCGGCCGGCCAGTTGCCCCATCCATGCAGAACTGAAGGTGCCGACCAGATACAGGGTGAAGATCAGCCCGACGTCGGCCTGGCTCAGGTGATAGGGCGCGGCCATCAGTCGATAGCCGAGGTAGTTGTATACGGTGACAAACGCGCCCAGCAGCAGGAAACCCTGCGCGAACAGCCACGGCAGCGCGGCGTCGCGGAACAACCCGGTGCAGCGCGCGGCGAGCGCGCGCAGATCCAGCGCCCGCGCCTGGAAGTGGCGCGAAGGCGGCAGTGTGCGCGCGAACACCAGCGCGGCCAGCAGTCCGCTCGTGCCCACCGCCGCGATGCCGATGCGCCAGCCCCAGAAATCGGCCGCCACGCCCGCCAGCAGACGTCCGCCCATGCCGCCGATGGCGCTGCCGCCGATATACAGGCCCATGCCCAGGCCGATCGAGTCGGCGTGCATTTCCTCGCTGAGGTAGGTCATCGCCACCGCCGGCAGTCCGCTGAGGGTGAGCCCGAGCAGCGCGCGGCACAGCAGCAGCGCATGCCAGCCCGGCGCCGCGGCGCTGAGCAGTACCAGCACGGCTGAACTCAGTAGCGCGAAATTCATCACGCGCGCGCGGCCGAGGCGATCCGACACCGCGCCGGCGAACAGCATGGCGATGGCGAGGATGCCCGTGGTCAGCGACAGCGACAGCGCGCTGACGGCCGCGCTGACGGCGTAGTGCGCGCTGAACGCCGGCATCAGCGGCTGCACGCAGTACAACAATCCGAAGGTCGACAGCCCCGCTGCGAACATGGCCGCGTTGACGCGCCGGAATGCCGCCGTGCCGTGGCGGATGCATTTGGCCTGCTGGGTTTGCGCGCAGTCCGCAGCGGGCAAACCAGCCGCGTCGCGCGTCGCGAGCTGTGCATCGGGAGCCATGTGCCGAGTATAGGCGTCGGGTCTTGCCGCCCGGCTGGCTTGCGTGGCCGCGGCATGCGTTTCCGGTCGGGTTTGCGCGGTACGCCAATGCGCCGGCTGCATCATTTCATGCGAATTCTGACGAATTTCATACAGGTATCGGATTAAAAAGGGAAAAATGCTTGCAAAGCCCTGCGGCTTGCAGTTGAATCCAGCGCATGTCGGGCAAATGCATACTGAGCGCGGGAATCCTGCTGGCGGCACTGTTCGCGCTGCCAGGGCATGCCGCGCCCGCGTCGGCGCTGGCCGAGATCAGCGCCTTGCAGCTGTCCACGCCTGCCGGACGCACGCGCGCGGTGTTTCTGCTCGATCGCAGCGCCGACTACAAGTTGTTCCAGCTCAGCCATCCCGACCGCGTGGTGCTGGATGTGCACGACAGCCGCCTCGCCGGCAATTTCCGTGCGCCCGCGGGCGCGGGATTGGTCAAGGACGTGCGCACCGGCGCGCGTCCTGATGATGGCGTGCGCGTGGTGTTCGACATGGACACTGGCGTGCGTCCGAAAAGTTTCCTGTTGCCGCCGACGCCCGATTCGCCCGGCTACCGGCTGGTGCTGGAAATGACCCCCGACAGTGCCGTGCATGCCGTGCAGGCGCCGGAGCTCGCGCAACTCCCCGATGGCGGGCGCAAGGTCGTGGTGGTGATCGATCCCGGCCACGGCGGCAGGGATACCGGCGCCATCGGCTACGACGGCATCGAGGAAAAAAACATCACCCTCGCGGTGGGCAAGGATCTGGCCCGGCTGATCGACGCGCAGCGCGGCATGAAGGCCGTGCTCACGCGCACCGGCGATTACTACGTCACCCTCGACCAGCGCCGCGAGATCGCGCGCAACGCCAAGGCCGACATGTTCATCTCGATTCATGCCAATGCCTGTCCGGACGATTGCGATACGCGCGGCGGCTCGGTGTGGATTCTCTCCACCAAGGGCGCCAGCAGCACCGCGGCCAAATTGCTGGCGCAGAGCGAGAACGACTCGTTCAAGCTGGTCGGCGGGGTGAATTTGCACGACCAGCAATCCTCGCTGGCCTCGGTGCTGCTCAGCCTGTCGCAAGGTGTCACCATGGATGCCAGCCGCCGCGCCGCCAGCGATGTGCTGCAATCGATCGGGCGCATCGAGCCGCTGTACAAGAGCCACGTCGAGCACGCCAACTTCGTCGTGCTGCGCGCGCCGGATGTGCCATCGATGCTGATCGAGACCGCCTTCGTCACCGACAAGCAGGATGCGCTGCGCCTGATCAATCCGGTGTTCCAGGAAAAGCTGGCGCACTCGATTCTCGGCGGTGTCAAGAGCTATTTCCTCAACACGCCGCCGCCCGGCACTTGGTTCGCCTACCAGGCTGCCAAGCGCATGCGTACCGCCGACACCGCGCGGCAGCAGGCGCCCTGGCATGGCCCCGGCGCGCGCGCGCTGGACATCCTCGACGGCAGCGCGAAGAACTGAGCGGCGCAGCCGCTATGCTTGGCGCTCGCCGCGCGAGCCCAGCATGCCGATTCGTCAACTCTCCAGCAGCCTGATCAACCAGATCGCCGCCGGCGAGGTGATCGAGCGCCCGGCCTCGGTGGTCAAGGAACTGGTCGAGAACAGCCTGGACGCCGGTGCGCGGCGCATCGAGATCGAGCTGGAAGCCGGCGGCACGCGATTGATCCGCGTGCGCGACGATGGCACCGGCATCGCCGCCGCCGAATTGCCGCTGGCCGTGGCCGCGCATGCCACCAGCAAGATCGCCAGTTTCGACGATTTGGTGCACGTGGCCACGCTGGGTTTTCGCGGCGAGGCACTGGCCTCGATCGCCTCGGTGTCGCGTTTCGCCCTCACCTCGCGCCCGCGTGGCAGTGCGCATGCGCTGTGCATCGAGGTCGCCGATGGCCGCAGCACCGAACCGCACCCGGCGCAGCATCCCGAAGGCAGCAGCGTCGAGGTGCGCGAGTTGTTCCACAACGTGCCGGCGCGGCGCAAGTTCCTGCGCGCCGAGCGCACCGAATTCCTGCACATCGACGAGCTGGTCAAGGCGCTGGCGCTGGCGCACCCGGACGTCGCGTTCACGCTGACGCACGATGCGCGCAGCCAGCGCGTGCTGCGCGTGGCCAGCGATGAAGCCGCACGCTTGGCGCGCGTGGCGGCGCTGCTGGGTGACGAATTCGCCGCGCAGTGCCTGGCCGTGCAGCACACCGCTGCGGGTTTGAGCCTGCACGGCTGGGTGGGACTGCCGGCCGCCGCACGCGCGCAGGCCGATCGCCAGTATTTCTACGTCAACGGGCGCTTGGTGCGCGATCGCGTGGTCAGCCACGCACTGCGCCAGGCGTATAGCGATGTGCTGTTTCATGGCCGCCACCCGGCCTACGTGCTGTTTCTGCAACTCGATCCCGCCAGCGTCGATGTCAACGTGCATCCGGCCAAGAGCGAAGTGCGTTTTCGCGAGCAGCGTCTGGTGCACGACTTCCTGTTCCGCGCGCTGCACGAGGCGCTGGCCGACACGCGCGCCGGGCAGGGCGCCGGCCACGCGCGCGTCGACGCACAGCCGTTGCGCGCCGATTTGCCGGCGCTGGATGCATCCCCCGCGTGGCTCGGCGTCGCGGCATCCGGCACGACGCGCCCGGTACCACCTGCCTATCAGGCCGCGCTGGGCCTGCGCCACGGCGTGCGGGATGCCGCGCGCGCCGGCGCCGGCGCCGATTCCTACGTGCAATTGCTGGCCGGCGCACTGCCCGCGCCGCTGCCCGCGGCATCCGCCGCTGCCGCCATCCCGCCGCTGGGCCACGCGCTGGCGCAGCTCAAGGGCGTGTACGTGCTGGCCGAAAACGCGCACGGCCTGGTGCTGGTGGACATGCACGCCGCGCACGAGCGCATCACCTACGAACACCTCAAGGCCGGGCGCGCCGCCAGCAGCCTGCGCGCGCAGCGCCTGCTGGTGCCGCTGACGCTGCCGGTGAGCGCGCGCGAAGCCGCCGCCGCCGAGGAACACGGCGCCGCGCTGGCCGGCTTCGGTCTGGAGCTGCTGCGCGCCGGTCCCGACAGCGTGCGCCTGACCAGCGTGCCCGCGCTGCTGGCCGACGCCGACGCCGCGCAACTGGCGCGCGACGTGCTCGCCGAGCTGGCCGAACACGGCAGCTCGCGCCGCCTCGAGGAAATCGAGAACGAGTTGCTCTCCACCCTGGCCTGCCACGGCTCGGTGCGTGCCGGCCGCCGCCTCAACCTGGCCGAAATGGACGCCCTGCTGCGCGAGATGGAAGCCACCGAGCGCAGCGGCCAGTGCAACCACGGCCGCCCCACCTGGGTGCAGGTGTCGCTGGCCGAACTGGACCGCTTGTTCCTGCGCGGGCGCTGAGCCGATGCCGCGTCAGCCGCTGATGGTGAACCCCATGCGCCGCATTCCATATCCCGCTCCCGGCGAAATCCTGCTGCAGGAATTCCTCAAGCCCATGAACTTCACCCAGTACCGGCTGGCCAAGGAAATCGGTGTGCCGCAGCGCCGCGTCGGCGAAATCGTCGCCGGCAAGCGCGGCATCACCGCCGACACCGGCCTGCGCCTGACGCAGTTCTTCGGCACATCGGAAGGCTTCTGGACCGGTTTGCAGGATGACCACGACCGCGCCATGACCAAGGATGCGATCGCCGAAACGCTGCGCCGGATCACGCCATGGAACGCGCGGCGCGCGGCATAACCAGGGCGAGCCGGTCCCTTGCGCGCATCACTTCGCGGGCGCAGGATGGCCGCGGTTTCGCGTCAGGTTGGGAAAGGCTGCGGGATTAGGCGGCGGGTTCAGGCGGCATGCCAGTCGGAGGTCATTGATTGGCATGGATGGTTCCGGCAGCAGACATCGCTGGCGTGAGATTAGGGGCGGAGTTAGGCTTCATTTCATAATCGAATAGTAGTTGGGCAGTGAAAGCGCCGAGCCGTCGCAGTAGCAAAACCTGACACCAGGAAGCGGAGTACCCTGATTGACTGAGTCGAGCCAGCACCGATACTCAACGAAGCGCTCTGGCGTCCGGATAACCAAGGGCGGCCTCAAACTCCAGGTGCAACACCCAAGCGGGAGTAGCTTAGGCTGTTGCGATGCGAACCTACAACGAACTGAGTTTGGATGAGCGCGTGGAGATGCAGCGACGTCTGGAAGCCGGTGACAGTCTGCGTGCGATTGCCCGCTCGCTGGGCCGTGCCGCGAGCACGATCAGCCGCGAGCGCCGGCGTGCGCCGAGTGGGGTGACCTATCTCGCGCAGGCGGCGCAAGGGCGAGCGGGCCTCTGCCGACGCAAACCGCGGGTGCCGCGCAAGCTCGACGATCCAGCGCTGCGAGAAGTGGTCCATGAGCTTCTGTTTGCGCGCTGGTCGCCGCAGCAGATCGCCGGGATACTGGCGCGGGCCTTCCCCGATCGGGCGGACTACCGGGTGTCGCACGAGACCATCTATGGCGCGATCTACGTGACCCCGCGGGGCGACTTGCGCAAGCAGCTGATTGCCTGCCTGCGGCAGGGCCGCAGCACCCGCAAGCCGCGCAGCCGCGGTCAGGATCGACGTGGCCAGATCCCGAACATGCAGAGCATCCATGTGCGCCCGCCCGAGGTCGAAGACCGGTTGGTCCCGGGCCACTGGGAGGGTGATCTGATCAAGGGCACCGGCAATCGCTCTTCGGTCGGCACGCTGGTCGAGCGCAGCAGTGGCTTCGTGGTCCTGGCCAAGATGAGCAGCGCCACCGCCGCAGACGCGCTGGTGAGCTTCAGCCAAGCCCTGCAGCGCATCCCGGCCGCCCTGCGCAAGACGCTGACCTACGATCAGGGCAAGGAGATGAGCTATCACGATGCGTTGACCTTGCGAACCGGTGTGGCGGTCTACTTCGCCGACCCGCACAGCCCCTGGCAGCGCGGCAGCAACGAAAACACCAACGGCCTGTTGCGTCAGTACCTGCCCAAGGGCACGGACCTGTCGGTGTACAGCCAAGACGAGCTCAACCAGATCGCGTTGAGCCTCAACACCCGACCTCGGCAACGGCATGGATTCCACACGCCGCTGCAGGTCTACAACGAACATCTACGACTCGCCGAGGCCACGCTCGGCACCATGCACTGATTCTGTTGCACCGGGACCTTGAAACCGCCAAGACAAAAGGGCGCGGTTACACCATATCAGAGGGTGACGGTTTAGCGTACTCATAATCCGTGTTCAACAACTACAGTCAGATCCGTGCGGAGTGCAAAAGTGTTCATCTTCTCAACACTATGAATGCCGGCGTAAATCCATATCGAACGGCTTCACATGTAGCTCTCCTTGGCATAAAAAAGTAACGTGCCCAACCAAAACTGAGGTTGCACTTTTTCTGAAACTCCACTCTGCCCCTGATTCCGGTTTCGGGCGCGACCACGCGCACGCAACGCGATGCGCTTACGGGTCGGCCTAGTCTCCTCACGCATGCACCCCCGAAGTAAACGCCCACAGCACGATGATGCACATGATCACCACGTAGATGCGCAGTGCCCAGAACACGCCCTGTTGCCAGGGCTTGAGCTGCTGCCGCTGCACCGGCGCCAGCGGCGTGTCCCAGCCCTCGTCGGCGAGCAGGGCCTTGAGTTCGTCGGGGCTGTATTGATCGAGATCTTTCATGGCTCAGGCTCCAAACAGGGTGGGGAATACGGTGACCAGGCCATACAGGACATTGCACAGGATCAGCGCCAGCATGATCGCGATGGACACGCCGTTGCGCAGCGGACCGTTGGCGTAATCGCCCATCAGTTCCTTGTCGTTGAGCAGCATCAGCAGGAACAGCATCGCCGCGGGCATGAACACGGTGGCGATCACTTGCACGCTGAGGTTGAGAAAGCCCAGCGGCAGGTTGGGAAACAGCACCACGCCGGCGGCCAGCACCGTGCCCATCACCGCGGGCGCGTAGAAACGCCAGGCCTGCGCCGGTTTGGCATTGAGCGAGCGCGGCAGGTCGAGTGCTTCGCCGATGGCCCACGCGGTGCTGGCGGTGATCACCACGGCGGCGATCAACCCGGCCTCGATCAGTCCCAACGCGAACAGCTTCATGGCGGTATCGCCCAGGTGCAGGCGCAACGCGTGCAGCACCGCGCCGGCGGTCATGTCGCGGGCATCGGGCAGGCCGGACAGCACCACCGCGCCGATGATGATGACCGCCATTGCCACCACCACCATGCCGGTGACGCCAAGCATCAAATCGCGCCGGCTGGCGGGGATGTCCTTGGGCAGCAGGCCCTTGTCCACCACGCAGGACTGCTGAAAGAACAACTGCCACGGCGCGATACTGGTGCCGATGTTGGCCGAGAGCAGGATCAGGAACGTCGCCGACAGCAGACCGCCCGGCAGCATCCAGCCGCCGCCGGCAAAGGCCTGCGCCACCGCGCCCC
Organism: Metallibacterium scheffleri; assembly: GCF_002077135.1. NCBI lineage: Bacteria > Pseudomonadati > Pseudomonadota > Gammaproteobacteria > Lysobacterales > Rhodanobacteraceae > Metallibacterium > Metallibacterium scheffleri. The sequence goes on from NZ_LDOS01000002.1 coordinate 528,481, forward strand.
AGTCGGGCTTGGCCATCCACACCAGCGGCACGAACACCAGATTGAACGCGGCGATGACCAGCGCCACGCGCTCCCATGCCCAGTAGCGCAGAAACACCAGCGTGCCGACGACGAAGGCCAGGGTCAGGGGTACCGTGATCGCGTAAGGGATGCCGAATGCCAGTCCACCGATGCGGATGCCGATGAACTCGGTCACCAGCGTCAGGATGTTGGCCAGCACCAGATCGACCAGCGAGAACAGGCCCCAGAATGGCCCGTAGCGCTTCCAGATCAGTTCGGCGTGGCCACGCCGCGTCACCGCGCCCAGACGGATGGTCATCTCCTGCACGATGTAGGCGATGAAACCCAGCACGAGAATCATCGGCAGGAAGATGCCGAGGCCGTAGGCCGCGCCGGTCTGTGCGTAGGTGAGCACGCCGCCGGCATCGTTGTCGCCCAGCATCACCAGCAGGCCGGGGCCGACCAGCGCCAGCACCAGCAGCAGGCGATTGGGCAAGGTGCGCGGGCGCGCGCGCAGATCGGCGATGTACAGGCGATCACGCAAGCGCTGGTCGAAGCCGGCGCGCGCGCCCTGGTTGAGATTCGGGTCGTGCACTGCATGCGGAATGATGCTCATGGTCATGGCTCGTGGCGGGTTTGCGAGTGGAGGCGGAACGGCGTGGCTTGGGGTGAATGGCGCATCAGATCGCGACGTGCACGCGCACGCCGGGCACGCGCGCCGGGCCGCGCGCGTGGTTATAGCCGGGATTGGAGATCCACTGCAGGTCGGGACTCACTTGCAGGTAACGTCCCATCAGTGCCGCATCGCCTTGTGCGGGCAAGCCCAGCGCGGCGAGCGCAAGCCGGACCAGTGCGTACAGCGTGCGCGTGTCGCAACGCATGCGATCGAACCGTGGCGGCGGCAGCGCCAGAGCGATCCGGTGCTGCGCAAGATAGGGCAAGGAATGGAGGCAATTCGCGCGTACCAGTGCGCCTGCGGGCGCGCCGTGCTCGGCATATGCCGCCAGCGCATTTCGATATGCGCGTGCCTGTGCGCCGGGGTTGCCTTGGGCAGGGCCGGATGCGGCGAATGCACGCAAGAGCGCAGCGGCGCGTGCCTGGCACCGCCAGTCAACGCGGAAAGATCGAACAGCAGCATGGCTCACCTCCAGTCCACGGACCGGAGGCGAGCGGGACGTTACGAGTGCCCGCCCGCGCCCACGGCGCGGTCTGTCGTCAGGGCAGCGAGACACGCGTGGAGCACGCTCGCTGCGGGGATACTCGGATAACTGTCCATGGGACTCGGTATCAGCCTGGAAAGCGCCACGGGGCGACCCGCGCGGCGCGCGCACTGTAGGTGTGACGCCGCGATGCGTCAACAGAAATTTTCGCGGCGCGTGGCGTGTGTTCAGTGCCCGTCGAACAGCGGCTTGCGCCGCTCGATGAAGGCGCGCGTGCCCTCGCGCATGTCGCTGCCGGCGAAGCACAGCGCGAAGGCCTGCGTCTCGAACGCCAGCGCCTGGTCCAGCGCGCACTCGCTGCCCTCGATCACGCAGGCGAGGATGTGGCGCATGGCTTGCGGCGCGGCGCTGGCGAGTTGCGTGGCGATGGCATCGACCTCGGCATCCAGTGCCTCCGGTGCGACCACGCGCGTGAGCAGTCCCAGTTGCTGCGCGCGCTGCGCGTCGATGGGCGCGCCGAGCAGGCACAGCTCCAGCGCGGCAGCGCGTCCGCATAGGCGCACCAGCCGCTGCGTGCCGCCGAAACCGGGAATCAGCCCCAGGCCGACTTCGGGCTGGCCCAGCCTGGCGCGCGTGCTGGCGATGCGCAGGTGGCAGGCCATGGCCAGTTCCAGTCCGCCACCCAGCGCGTAGCCATGGATACGTGCCAGTACCGGTTTGCCGAGGGTCTCGATGCTGCGCATCAGGCTTTGCCCCTGTTGCGAAAACGCCTGCGCCTGCGCCGCTGTGAGATCGGCCATCTCGGTGATGTCGGCGCCGGCAACGAACGCCTTCTCGCCCGCGCCGGCGAGCACGACCACGCGCACGGCGTCGTCGTGGCGCGCCTGCTGCATCGCGCTACCCAGCTCACCGAGCAGCGCGCGGTTGAGCGCGTTGAGTTTGTCGGCGCGATTCAGGGTGATGCGGCGCACGGCGCCGGTGTCTTCGATCAACAGGTGGGTGCAGTCCATGACGGTGCCTGATTGAGGTAGGGTGAGAATGCCGCGCCGGCTGTACGCTGGCGGCACGAATGTTAAACAGCTGGGAACCTTTGTGCCGTGCGTGACTCTACGCTCGGACCGGTATGCCGGCCCCGTGTTCACCTATCGCCGAGAGAGATCCGCATGCGCAAGCTTGCCCCGATGGCCCTGCTGGCCCTGATTCCCCTTCTGCCGCTGGTTGCGCTGGCGCAGCAAGCGCAAGCCCCGGCCCATGCCGCATCCGTGCCCGCGACGGCGCCGGTCCCGATCAATCGCGATCAACTGTCGTACGCGGTCGGCTTTGAAGTCGGCAGCAATCTTGCCGGCAACAAGGTTGATGTCGACATCAAGCGCGTGATGCAGGGCCTGCAGGACGCCTACGCCAAGGAAACCCCGGCCGTGCCGGTGGCCGACATGCGCGCGCAACTGGCCGGCCTGCAGCAGCGTCTGCGTGCGCAAGCGCTGGCGAATTACAAGAAGGTGGCCGCGAACAATCTGCAGCAGAGTGAGGCCTTCATGGCCACCAACAAGGCCAAGCCGGGTGTGATCACGCTGCCGGACGGCATCGAATACCGCGTGCTGGAATCGGGCAAGGGTACGCAACATCCGGTCGGCACGTCCAAGGTCACCCTGCATTTCCGCGCCTCGCTGCCCAACGGCAGCGAATTCGCCAGCTCGTATGCCGATGGCAAGCCGATCACTTTCCAGGTGGACAAGATGATCCGCGGCTGGCAGGCGATCCTGCCAAGGATGGTGGTGGGTGACCGCTGGCAGGTGTTCGTGCCGCCGCAGCTTGCCTTCGGCCCGGTCGGTCAGCCGCCGCGCGTCGGGCCCAACATGGCCGTGGTGTTCGAGTTGAAGCTGCTGAAGATCGACAACAGCGGCAAGTGAGCCTTGCGGTAGAGGCCACGGCGCGGACATCCGCGCCGTTGCTGCGTCGCCGCGCAACGCCCATGTGCATGATCGCGATGCATCGCGCGAACGCAGTGCCTGCCTGGCGCCCCTGCTTTGGCCGTGCAGACGGCCATGTTGTTGCCCTGCAAAAAAAGTGTTGACAAGCGCGCATCCAGCGCTTTACTTTCGAATCATGTTCACGCGCACCGCCCCCGCCGCCCACGTCCGCAGCGCTCCAGTCGCTGCCGCGCGCGTGCTGGCCGTGCCGCGCATCACTCCCGCTGATTTTGCCTGCATCGCGAGCCTGCTCGCGGCGGCGCTTTACCTTCTCGCGATTCTCCTCATTAGCCACGGAGCAGCGGGATAGGTCGCGCGTCGCAATCAACAGCAGACGAACCACCAGAACCCCGCTCCTGATCCGAGCGGGGTTTTTTTTCGCCCCCGGTTTCATTGGTCACCTTACCCGTCACCCCACCCGTCGCCGCCGCACCCGCCACGCAACCCGCGGAGTCAACATGAGCAATCCGACCCATCCCGTCGCAGAGCACGACCCCACCGTCGCCGTGCCAGCGGCGCGTGCGCGCCTGCTGATCTTCGACACCACCCTGCGCGACGGCGAGCAGGCGCCCGGCTGCAGCATGAACCGCGCGCAGAAGTTGCGCATGGCGCACGTGCTCGAGGAACTCGGCGTGGACATCATCGAGGCGGGATTTCCCGCCGCGTCCGACGCCGACGCCGCGGCGGTCGCCGCGGTCGCCGCGGCAGCGCGACAGGCGCGCATCGCCGCGCTGGCGCGCTGCCAGGAAAGCGACATCGTCAGCGCCGCGCGCGCGCTGCAAGCGGCGCGCGCGGCGCGCATCCACCTGTTTCTGGCGACCAGTCCGATCCATCGCGAGCACAAGTTGCGCATGGGCAAGGCGCAGGTGCTGGCTGTCGCCGTCGCCGGCGTGCGCCGCGCACGCGAGCTGTGCGACGACGTCGAGTTCTCCGCCGAGGACGCGCTGCGCACCGAGCCGGAGTTCCTGATCGAGGTGTTCAACGCGGTCATTGCCGCCGGCGCGCGCACCATCAACGTGCCCGACACCGTCGGTTACACCACGCCGGTCGAAATCGCCGCGCTGTTCGCGCGCCTGCGCCGCGAGGTGGCCGGCATCGACGACGCGGTGCTGAGCACGCATTGCCACGACGATCTGGGGCTCGGCGTGGCCAACAGCCTGGCCGCGATCGAAGCCGGCGCGCGCCAGGTCGAGTGCACGCTCAACGGCATCGGCGAACGCGCCGGCAACGCCGCGCTCGAGGAAGTGGTGATGGCGCTGCGCACGCGCAGCGACCGCTACGCGCTGGCGACCGGCATCGACAGCACGCGCCTGTATGCCGCCTCGCGCGCGCTCAGCGGCATGATCGGCCTGGAGGTCGCGCGCAACAAGGCCATCGTCGGCGACAACGCCTTCGCGCACGAGGCCGGCATCCACCAGCACGGCATGCTGGCCAATCGCGCCACCTACGAAATCATGCGTCCCGAGGATGTCGGCTTTCCGCATACGCGTCTGGTGCTGGGCCGGCACAGCGGCCGCCACGCGCTGCGCGAGCGCATCCGCGAGCTGCTGCTGAACATCGATGACGCGCGTTTCGAGTCCGTGTTCAGCGCGTTCAAGGCGCTGGCCGAGAACAAGCGCGAGGTGCTCGATGCCGACGTCGAAGCGCTGGTGCTGGGCGCCAGCGTGCAGGCACGCGGGCCATGGATGCTGGCCGCGATGCACGTCGGCACCTACGTCGGCGGTGCCTCGATCGCGTCATTGCACCTGCGCCATGTCGATGGCCGCGAGGTACGCGAAACCGCCACCGGCAGCGGCCCGGTGCATGCCGTCACCGCCGCGCTGGTGCGCGCCTCCGGGCTGGCGCTGGAAATCCTCGAACTGCGCGTGCGCAGCATCGGTCTGGGCGCTGGCGCGCAGGGCGAGGCGGTGTTGCGCGTGCAGCACGACGCGCAGGAATCGCGTGGCCGTGGCACCAGCACCGACATCGTCGAGGCCGCCGCACTGGCCATGCTCGAAGTCGTCAACCGCATCGAACGCACGCAGCCGCGCGCGCCCGCCAATCTCACCCATCCCCACGACGGAAATTCACACCATGACGATGAAACCCGCCACGTATCTGTGGCATGACGGCCGCATCAAACCCTGGCACGAGGCCACCGTGCATGTCGGCGCACACGTGCTGCATTACGGCTCCTCGGTGTTCGAGGGCGAGCGCGTCTACGCCACCCCGGACGGCCCGCGTTATTTCCGCTTGCGCGAGCACACCGAGCGCCTGTTCCGCTCGGCGCGCATCCATGATCTGAACATTCGCCACAGCGCGGATGAAATCGACCAGGCCTGTGCCGACGTGGTGCTGGCCAATGGTCTCGACAGTGCTTACGTGCGCCCGCTGGTGTACCGCGCCGGCTTCACCTTCAGCCTCGCGCCCGATCCCGAGGTGCCGGTGGAAGTGGCGATCATCGCGCTGCCCTGGGGCAATCTGCACGGCGATGGCGTGCACGCGGGCATCGACGTGTGCGTGTCGTCCTGGCACCGGCCTGCGCCCAACACCCTGCCCAGCGGGGCCAAGGCCGGCGGCAATTACCTGTCCAGCCAGCTGATCGCGCAGGAGGCCAAGCGCGGCGGTTACGCCGAGGGCATCGCGCTGGCACCCAACGGCCTGCTCAGCGAAGGCGCCGGAGAAAACCTGTTCCTGGTGCAGCGCGGGCGGTTGTACACGCCGCCGGTCGCCGCCGGCATCCTTGCCGGCATCACCCGCGACAGCGTGCTGGTGCTGGCCGCCGAGCTCGGCATCGACGTGGTCGAAGGCGATCTGCCGCGCGAGCTGCTGTACACGGCCGAGGAGGTGTTTCTCACCGGCACCGCGGCAGAAATCACGCCGGTACGCTCGGTCGACCGCAAACCGGTCGGCAAGGCCACCCCGGGCCCGGTCACGCGCGCGCTGCAGGATGCGTTCTTCGGCCTGTTCGATGGCCGTCACGCCGACCGTCATGGCTGGCTGACGCCGTTGCACGCCAGTGCGGCGCTGCGGACAGAACTGCAGCGCGAGGTGGCGTGATGGCCGCGCGCACGCTGCTGGACAAACTCTGGGATGCGCATCAGGTGATCGCCGAAACGCCTGACACACCGGGCGTGATGTACGTCGATCTGCATTTGCTGCACGAAGTCACCTCGCCGCAGGCCTTCACCGAACTGCGCGCCCGCGGCCTGCGCGTGCGTCGCCCCGCGCGCACGCTGGCGACGATGGACCACTCGACGCCGACGCTGGCGGCCGACGCCTCCGGCACGTTGCCCTACGTCACGCCCGCCGCCGCGGCTCAGGTGCAGCAACTGCGCGCCAATTGCGCCGAGTTCGGCATCGAGCTGCTGGACCTGGCCAGCGCGCAGCGCGGCATCGTCCACGTGATCGGCCCGGAACTCGGCGCCACGCAGCCGGGCATGACCATCGTCTGCGGCGACAGCCACACCAGCACGCATGGCGCGTTCGGCGCGCTGGCCTTCGGCATCGGCACCAGCGAGGTCGGCCATGTGCTGGCCACGCAATGCCTGCTGCAGCGCAAGCCCAGGGCCATGGCCGTCGAGGTGCGCGGGCGCCTGCAGCCGGGCGTCAGCGCCAAGGATCTGGTGCTGCACATCATCGGTCACATCGGCGTCGACGGCGGCACCGGATGCGTCATCGAATACCGCGGCGAGGCGATCCGCACGCTGTCGATGGAAGAACGCATGACGGTGTGCAACATGTCCATCGAGGCCGGCGCGCGTGCCGGCATGATCGCGCCGGATGCGACCACCTTCACCTGGCTGAAGGGTCGTCCACGCGCACCGCAAGGCGCGGCCTGGGAACAGGCGGTCGCGTATTGGCAGACATTGCACAGCGATGCCGAGGCGCGCTTCGAGCGCAGCGTCAGTATCGACGCCAGCGCGGTGCGTCCGACACTGAGTTACGGCACGCATCCGGGCATGGTGCTGGACATCGACGCCGTGGTGCCGACAGCAACCGATGCGCAAACGCAGCGTGCGCTGGACTACATGGGCTTGCGCGCCGGCAGCCATCTCGCCGGTACGCCGGTGGACGTGGTGTTCGTCGGCAGTTGCACCAACGGGCGTCTGTCCGATTTGCGCGCCGCCGCCGCGGTGCTGCGCGGGCGCCGCGTCGCCGGCAGCGTGCGCATGCTGGTGGTGCCGGGTTCGGCGGCGGTCAAGCGCGCCGCCGAGCAGGAAGGCCTGGATGCGGTGTTCCGCGCCGCCGGCGCGGAGTGGCGCGAACCGGGATGCTCGATGTGCATCGCCATGAACGGCGATCTGGTGGCGCCTGGCCAACTCGCGGTCAGCACCAGCAATCGCAATTTCGAGGGCCGCCAGGGACCGGGCGCGCGCACCGTGCTGGCCAGCCCGGCCAGCGCCGCCGCCGCCGCGGTGGCCGGATGCATCGCCGATCCGCGCGCGTATCTGCTCGAGGAGGCCGTGGCATGAAACCGATCCGTCATCTGCATGCACGCACGGTCGTGCTGGCGCACGAGAACATCGACACCGACCGCATCATCCCCGCGCGCTTCCTCACCACCACCAGCCGCGCGGGACTTGGCCAGCACGCGTTCCAAGACTGGCGCTACCGCGGCGACGGCACGCCCGATCCGGAGTTCGTGCTCAACCGCCCCGAAGCCAGCGGCGCCAGCATCCTGGTGGCGGGGCGCAACTTCGGCTGCGGCTCCTCGCGCGAGCATGCACCGTGGGCCTTGCTCGATGCCGGCCTGCGCGCGGTGATCAGCAGCGAGATCGCCGACATCTTCCGCAGCAACGCGCTGAAGAACGGCCTGTTGGCGATCACCGTGGATGCCGCCGAACACCGTTACCTGCTGCGCCATCCAGGCCTCGAGTTGGGCATCGACGTGGTCACCGGACACATCACCCTGCCCGACGGCGGGCGCTTCGCTTTCACGCTGGACGCGTTCGCTCGCCATTGCCTGATCGAGGGCATCGACCAACTGGGCTTCCTGCTGCGCGCGGACGCCGCCATACGTCACTACGAGGAGCAGCACGCCGCATGAACACCCCACACGCATCCGCCCACATCGCGCTGCTGCCCGGCGACGGCATCGGCCCCGAAGTCACCGCCGCGGCGGTGGCCTGTCTCGAAGCCGTGGCCGAAATCCACGGCTTCCAGCTGCGCTTCAGCGAGCATGCCATCGGCGGTGTCGCCATCGATGCCTGCGGCACGGCGCTGCCGGAGACCACGCGTGCCGCCTGCATCGCCAGTGACGCGGTGCTGCTGGGCGCGGTGGGCGGACCGAAGTGGTCCGACCCGCGCGCGCCGGTGCGCCCCGAGCAGGGTCTGCTGGCGCTGCGCGCGGCCATGGGGGTGTACGCCAACCTGCGCCCGGTGCAGGTGCATCCGCGCGCCGCGCAGTTCTCGCCGCTGCGGCTGGAAAAACTGCGCAATGTCGATCTGCTGTTCGTGCGCGAGCTGACTGGCGGCATCTACTTCGGCGCCAAGACCCGCGATGCCGCCGGCGCATCGGATCTGTGCAGTTACAGCGTGGCCGAGATCGAGCGCGTCTTGCGCCGCGGCTTCGCGCTGGCCAGGCAGCGCCGGCGCAAGCTGACCTCGGTGGACAAGGCCAACGTGATGGAGACCTCGCGCTTGTGGCGCGAGACCGCGCAGCGCCTCGCCGCAGAGTATCCCGACGTGCAGGTCGAGCACCAACTGGTCGATTCCATGGCCATGCTGTTGCTGACGCGCCCGGCCGATTTCGACGTGATCGTCAGCGAGAACCTGTTCGGCGACATCCTCACCGACGAGGCTGCCGCCATCGCCGGCTCGCTGGGTCTGCTGCCGTCGGCCTCGCTGGGTGACGGCCCGCGCGGCCTGTACGAACCCATCCACGGTTCGGCGCCGGACATCGCCGGGCGCGGCATCGCCAATCCGGCCGGCGCCATTGCCAGCGCCGCGCTGCTGCTGCGGCATTCGCTGGGCATGCAGGTCGCCGCCGGCGCGCTGGAAAGCGCGTTGTGGCTGGCGCTGGACGAAGGCGTGCTGACCCCCGACCTGGGCGGCCATCACGGCACCGCCGCGCTCACCGATGCGGTGATCGGGCATCTGTGGTCGCAATCGGCGGTGGACACGGCCGTGGTGGCGCGCGCATGAGCGAGACATCCAGACCCCTGCGCAGCGACGCCATCAAGACCGGTCCTGACCGCGCGCCGGCGCGCGCCATGCTGCGCGCCACCGGCCTCGGCGACGCCGACCTGGCCAAGCCGCTGGTGGCGATCGTGCACACCTGGTCGAACGTGTCGCCGTGCAACCTCAACCTGCGTGATCTGGCGCAGGCCGCCGCTGAAGGCGTGCGCGCGGCGGGCGGCACGCCGGTGGAGTTCAACACCATCGCGGTGACCGACGGCATCGCCATGGGCAGCAGCGGCATGCGCGCCTCGCTGGTGTCGCGCGAGGTGATCACCGATTCCATCGAGCTGGTGGTCGAGGGCCATTGCCTGGACGCCGCGCTGATCCTGTGCGGCTGCGACAAAACCATCCCCGCCGCGGCGATGGCGCTGGCGCGCATGAACCTGCCCGGGCTGGTGCTGTACGGCGGCAGCATCGCGCATGGCGTGCTCGGCGCGCGCCATCTCACCGTGCAGGACGTGTTCGAGGCGGTGGGCGCGCACGGTGCCGGCACGCTCGACGACGCCGGCCTGCGCGCGGTGGAAACCCATGCCTGTCCAGGTGCCGGCGCCTGCGGCGGCCAGTTCACCGCCAACACCATGGCCATGGTGCTGACCGCGCTGGGCCTGTCGCTGCCGGGGACGAATGATGTGCCGGCGACCGATCCGGCCAAACTCGATGCCGCGCGCCGCTGTGGCGCGCAGTTGATGCAGCTGCTGGCGCACGGCCCGTTGCCGCGCGAGGTGCTCACGCCGGCCGCGTTGCGCAACGCTGCGCGCATGGTCGCGGCCACGGCGGGATCGACCAACGCCGTGCTGCACATGCTGGCGATCGCGCACGAGGCCGAGGTGCCGTTCACCCTGGAGGATTTCGAGACCGCCGCGCGCAGCACGCCGGTGATCGCCGACCTCAAGCCCGCCGGCCGCTACACCGCGGTCGAGCTGAGCGCCGCGGGCGGCACGCTCTGTGTCGCGCAGATGCTGCATGCGGCCGGCATGCTCGAGGATTCTCCCACGGTCAGCGGGCGCGGCCTGTTCGCGGAACTCGCTGCCGCGCCGCCGCCGCCGGCCGGGCAGGACGTGGTGCATCCGGTGTCGGCGCCATTGAAGCCGCGCGGCGGCTTCACCATCCTCTACGGCACGCTCGCGCCCGAGGGCTGCATCCTCAAGCTGGCCGGGGCGGGGCGCACGCATTTCACCGGCCCGGCGCGCGTGTTCGAGAACGAGATCGAAGCCTTCGCCGCGGTGCAGGCCGGCGTCATCCAGGCGGGCGATGTGGTGGTGATCCGCAACGAAGGCCCGGCCGGCGGTCCCGGCATGCGCGAGATGCTGGCGGTGACCGCGGCACTGGTCGGGCGCGGCCTGGGCGGCAGCGTGGCGCTGATCACCGATGGCCGCTTCAGTGGCGCCACGCACGGCGTGATGGTTGGCCACATCGCCCCGGAAGCCGCGCGTGGCGGGCCCATCGCCCTGCTGCGCGACGGCGACGTGGTGCTGATCGACGGTGATGCGCGGCGCATCGATGGCCCCGAGGATCTCGAATCACGCCGCGCAACCTGGGTGCCGCGCGAACCACCGGTGAAGCGCGGCGCGCTGGCCAAGTACGCGCACATGGTCGGCTCGGCCGCGCGCGGCGCCATCACCGAATCATTTTGAGCCCATCCTTTCCCGCCCCACTTTCCAACGGAGACTCGCACCATGAATCCCACACAGGAAGCCAGCATCGACGCCCTCAAGGGCCAGCGCATCGGCGTACTCGGTTACGGCAGCCAGGGCCGCGCGCACGCGCTGAACCTGCGCGATTCAGGCCTCGACGTGCGCGTCGGCCTGCGTCCCGGCGGCGCCACTGCGACGCAGGCCCGCGCCGATGGTTTCGCGGTCGCCGCGCCGGCGGAAGTGGTCGGCGGCAGTGATCTGGTGGCCGTGCTCACCCCGGACATGGTGCAGCCGCAGTTGTATCGCGAGGCCATCGCGCCGCATCTGCGCAAGGGTGGCGCGCTGCTGTTCGCGCACGGGCTCAACGTGCACTACGGCATGATCGATCCACGCGCCGACATCGACGTGATCCTGGTCGCGCCCAAGGGGCCGGGCGCGCTGGTGCGCCGCGAATACGAACGCGGCGCTGGCGTGCCATGCCTGTTCGCGGTGCAGCAGGACGCCAGCGGCCACGCGCGCGCGCGCGTGCTGGCCTACGCCGCCGGCATCGGCGGCGCGCGCACGCAACTGATAGAAACCAGCTTCCGCGAGGAAACCGAAACCGATCTGTTCGGTGAGCAGGCGGTGCTGTGTGGCGGCGCCACCGAGTTGGTGGTGCAGGGCTTCGAGACCCTGGTCGAGGCCGGCTACCAGCCCGAGGTGGCGTATTACGAGTGCATGCACGAGCTCAAGCTCATCGTCGATCTGCTGTACGAGGGCGGTCTCGCGCAGATGCACAAGTACGTCTCCGAAACCGCGCAATACGGTGATCTGACCCGCGGCCCGCGCGTGATCAACGCGGAGACGCGGCAGCGCATGCGCGAGGTGCTGACCGAGATCCAGGATGGCCGCTTCGCGCGCGAGTGGGTGGCCGAATACGCCGCCGGCAATCCGCATTACAAGGCACTCAAGCAGCGCGATCTCGAGCACCCCATCGAAAAAGTCGGCGCCGCGCTGCGTGCGCAGATGGGTTGGTTGCAGGCGCCCAAGGCCACGGTCAAGGGCGCGGCCGTCACGCCGATCAAAAACACCGGCACCGGTGGCTGAGATGGCCGATACCGGAGCCATCCACAGCAGCGTGCGCACTGGCGCGCAGTGGCTGGTGGCGGCGCTGGAAGCCGAGGGCATCGACACGATCTTCGGTTATCCAGGTGGCGCCATCATGCCGGTGTACGACGCGCTGGTGGACAGCAAGTTGCGCCACATCCTGGTGCGCCACGAGCAGGGCGCGGCGCTGGCCGCCGATGGCTACGCGCGCGCCAGCGGACGCATCGGCGTGTGCCTGGCCACCTCGGGGCCGGGCGCGACCAACCTGCTCACCGGCATCGCCAACGCGTATCTCGATTCGGTGCCGATGCTGGCCATCACCGGGCAGGTGGCCAGCGGGTTGATGGGTACCGACGCGTTCCAGGAGGTCGATATCTTCGGCATGAGTCTGCCGGTGGTGAAGCACAGTTTCATCGTGCGTCGCGCCGAGGACGTGGCCGCTACCGTGCACCAGGCCTGCGCCATCGCGCGCAGCGGGCGCCCGGGGCCGGTGCTGATCGACCTGCCCAAGGACATCGCGTTGACGCGCGCCACAGCGGGCGTCACGCAGCCGCAACCCGTCGCCGCGGCGCCGGCACCGGACGCCACCGCGCTGGCCGCGGCGCGCGCGTTACTGGCGCGCAGCGAACGTCCGCTGCTGTATGTGGGCGGCGGCGTCGGCATGGCGCGTGCCGAGGCCGCGTTGCGCGATTTCGTCGCCGTCACCGGCATGCCCTCGGTGTGCACGCTCAAGGGCCTCGGTGCGATCGACCCCGACGCACCCGGACACCTCGGCATGCTCGGCATGCACGGCAGTCCGGCGGCCAATCACGCGGTGCAATCCTGCGACCTGCTGCTGGTGGTCGGGGCGCGCTTCGACGATCGCGCCACCGGCAAGCTGGATACCTTCGCGCCCGGCGCACGCGTGGTGCACATCGATGCCGATGCCGCCGAGATCGGCAAGCTGCGCAGCGCGCAGATCGCGCTGGCCGGCTGCATGCCGCAGGCGCTGGCGGCGCTGGCGCAAGCGCTGCCGATCGCGCCGTGGCGCGAGCACTGCGCGGCGCTGCGCGCGTTGTACGCCAACCGCTACGACGCGCCGGGCAGCGACATCTACGCGCCCGCGCTGCTGCGCGAGCTGTCGCTGGCCGCGGGTAATCAGGCCATCGTCAGTTGCGATGTCGGCCAGCACCAGATGTGGGTGGCACAGCACTGGCACATCCATTCACCGCACGCGCACCTGACCAGCGGCGGCCTCGGCGCCATGGGCTACGGCCTGCCCGCGGCGCTGGGCGCGCAACTGGCGCGGCCCGATGCGTGCGTGATCTGCGTGACCGGCGACGGTTCGATCATGATGAACATCCAGGAGCTGGCCACCCTGCGTCGCTACGCCATCCCGGTGAAGATCGTGCTGCTCGACAATGCCTGCCTGGGCATGGTGCGGCAGTGGCAGGAGCTGTTTTTCGAGCAGCGCTACAGCGAAGTCGATCTGTCCGACAACCCCGACTTCGTCGCCCTGGCGCAGGCTTTCGGCATCGAGGCCTTCGGCATCGACGCGCGCGCGCAGGTGCCCGGCGCGATCCGGCGCCTGCTCGATGCGCGCGGCCCAATCCTGTGCCACGTGCGCATCGATCCGCGCGCCAACGTCTGGCCGCTGGTGCCGCCGGGCAAGTCCAACGGCGAGATGATGGACTCCGCCGCATGATCCAGCGCCTGCACGTCACCCTGCTGGATGTCGAGGGCGCGTTGCAGCGCCTGCTGGGCACCGCCGAACGCCGCGGTTTCCACGTGCTGCAATTGCACGCCGAGGTCGGCGCCGGCGCCGTGTGCACGGTGGCGCTGACGCTCGAAGGCGCGCGCGATGCCGAGCTGCTGCGGCGCCAGCTCGAGCGCCTGCACGAGGTGCGCGAGGTGAGCCTTGCGCCGGAATGAGCGGGGCATCCCTGCACGCTTGCGCGGTGTGCGCGTGAACGCTTGATTGTTTCCGTTCGCCCGCGAGAGAGGTGGAGGGTTCGCGTTTGCACGGTTGCACGCCGTGCATCAACGATGGTTCTTGCGAGACCACGCAAGAACCATCGGTTCATGCACGACACGCGACGATGCAAGAGCGCCTCTGCATGCGGTGCTGCGAGTCATCCTTGCGGAGTGAGTGGGGGAAAGCGCGCGCCGTGCAAACGCGCCGGCATCAAAGCCAAGTCACGCCGAGCCAGAACCCAGCACGGAGTCTGGCGCGATCATGCGTCGACCCTGCGCAAGGCGCGCGCCGCGCGCCGGGACTAAACTGCGCGGCATGTCCGTGGACACGCTGCCCGTTACCTCGACGCCCTGCATCGGCGTGTGTCGCCTCGATCGCGACAAGCTGTGCATGGGTTGCCGGCGCACGCTGGGCGAGATCGCGGCGTGGTCGCGTCTCGATGAAACCGAGCGCCTGCGCCTGATGCGCGAGGTGTTGCCGCGGCGCCGGATCGGCCATGTCCGCGCCTGACGACGCTGCGCCGCGCGGTGCCGAGCCTGCCTGCACGCTGGACGCCGAATTGTGCGCGCCACGCTCGTCGTTGCGCGCGGCGCTGCATCCGCTGGATACGCCACCGCAACCGCCGGGCTGGAACCACGCCGATCTCGTTGACGTGCTGGGCGATGTCGCGTTGACGCCGGCCGCCGTGCTGGTGCCGCTGTGCGCGCGCGCCAGTGGCCTCAATGTGCTGTTCACGCGCCGCGTCAGTGGCCTGCGCCAGCACGCCGGGCAGGTGAGCTTTCCCGGCGGGCGCAGCGATGCCGGCGACCGCGATGCGCTGGCCACCGCGCTGCGCGAGAGCGCCGAGGAAATCGGCCTGCACGCCGCCAGCGCGGAGCCGCTGGGTTATCTGGATTGTTTCGACACCATCAGCGGCTACCGCGTGACGCCGGTGGTGGCGCGCATCGCCGCCGATTTCGTGGCGCGGCCCAATGCCGACGAGGTGGCCGAGGTGTTCGAGGTTCCGCTGGCCTGGCTCGGCGATCCGCAAAATCTGCACGCGCGCCGGGTCGATTATCGTGGCCGCGTGCGTACCATCTACGAGTTCAAACCCGGTGGTCATCTGATCTGGGGCGCCACCGCCGGTATTCTGGTCAACCTGCTGGCACGCATGAGGTCATGATGACGATTCCCGAGACTTTGATCGATGCCGCCGCACTGGCGGCCCTGCCTGCGAGCGCGGTGCGGGTGGTCGATTGCCGCTTTGATCTGGCCGACAGCGAGGCCGGGGCGCGCGCGTATCGCGCCGGACACATCCCCGGCGCGGTCTATGCGAATCTCGATCGCGACCTGTCCGATTTGTCGCGCACAGCGCAGGGCCTGGGCCGGCATCCGCTGCCGTCCGCCGCTGCGTTTCGCGCCACGCTGCAACGCTGGGACTGGCGCCCGGGCCTGCCGGTGGTGGCCTATGACGGCCACGCCGGCGCGATCGGTGCCGCGCGTCTGTGGTGGATGCTGCGCAGCCTCGGCCAACCCGCGGCGGTGCTCGACGGCGGCTGGCAGGCGTGGCTCGCCGCGGGTCTGCCGCAAGCAACCGGCGCTGCGCCTGGCGCGGCATTCTCGGATGCCGCCGCGTCGGACCAGGATGCCGGGGCCGCCATGCCCGCGCGCGAGTTCGACGCTGCCGCGCTCGTCGACACCGATGCGCTGCGTCGGCATCTGGCCGCGGGCAGCGTGGCACTGATCGATGCGCGCGCGCCCGAGCGCTACCGCGGCGAGGTCGAGCCCATCGATCGCGTCGGCGGCCACATCCCCGGCGCCGGCAATCGTCCCTACGTGCAGAACCTGCAGGCCGACGGCCGTTTCAAGCCCGCCGCGCAATTGCGCGCCGAATGGCTGGCCGTGCTCGGCGCTGCCACACCCGCCAGCGTGGTGCATTCCTGTGGCTCCGGCGTATCCGCCTGCCACAACCTGCTGGCCATGGAGCACGCCGGCCTGCGCGGCTCGCGCCTGTACGCGCCCTCGTGGAGCGGCTGGGTCAGTGATCCACAGCGGCCGGTGGCGAAGGGGTGAAGCGCGATCACACGCAATTTATCAGGGGGGAGCTATGAAATTCTGGGTTGGCGTAACTGATAACGATTGGTTCAAGTTTCTTGCTGCTCGCAAGCTTGATGAGGTGAACTTTTGGCAGCCCAGTTCCCGACCACTATTCTCAGATGCGCCAACGGGGTTGCCATTCTTGTTCAAATTGAAGCGTCCGCATAACCACATCGCTGGTGGTGGTTTTTATGTCGCTCATACCACGTTACCTGTGACCTTGGCTTGGGAAATCTTCGGCGAAAAAAATGGTGCTGCGTCGTTCGACCAATTGCAGTCCTTGCTCGGCCCACTGCGGCAGCACCAAGCAGCGACGAACGAGATCGGCTGCACAGTACTTTCCAGTCCATTCTTCTTCCCGCAATCTGAGTGGATTAAAGATCCAGCGGGTTGGGCTCAGAACATTGTGCGCGGCAAGATGTATGACGACAGTACGACAGATGCGCGAGCCATCTGGAATGACCTCCAGCCACGTTTGGCTGCAGCGCTGAACAACGCGCCCGCTGGCGGACCACTCGATGGCCTCCGCGTCGAAGAGCCTGTGCAAAAGTTTGGTACACCATTACTGTTCAAGCCACGCTTGGGCCAAGCGTCTTTCCGGGTATTAGTTACCGATGCTTACAAGCGTCGTTGCGCCATTACTGGCGAGAACACTTTGGTTGCGCTTGAGGCTGCCCACATTGTGCCTTACGCGAGCGATGGTAGTTCGCACGACATCAGAAATGGCCTGCTGTTGCGGGCCGACTTCCACCGGCTCTTCGATGCAGGACTTGTCAGCATCACTCCTGAGATGAAGATCAAGGTTAGCCGCAGAATTCGCGAGACTTGGTTTAACGGCAAGGTCTACTACCGATTAAACGATCAGCCGCTTTCAGCGGTGCCTGACAGCATCGCGCAGCGCCCAGACCCGGATCGTTTGAACTGGCACTACAACAACGTTTTCCAAGCTTAGGAGCGCACTGTGGCCGTGATCGCCGATGGTTTGCTCAAGGAGCTCCTCGACTTTCGCGAGGAACGCGACTGGCGTCAGTTCCACACGCCCAGGAATCTTTCCACGACGTTATGCATCGAAGCCGCTGAGTTGCTCGAGTGCTTCCAGTGGGCTGCTGACTCTGAGCTATCCGAGGTTGTAAGACGAGAGCGTGTCGCGATCGAAGATGAGATCGCTGATGTCGCGATCGTGCTGTCCTACCTTTGCCACGATTTGGGACTGTCACTAGACGACGCGGTGCGCTGCAAGTTGGACAAAAATCGCGCCAAGTATCCAGTGGATAAAGCTCGAGGAAACGCCACAAAATATGATCGCCTTTGAGGCCATACGTCTCACCGCTTCCGATCTCTATCGATAGTGTTCGCTTCGTAATTTCTGGCGGCTAAGTGTCGTACATCACATCGGCGATGGCGGCGCTGCGCGCGACCGAACTACAAGGTCGCATCCCGAAAGGCTTTCAGGACAGCGTTTATGCGGGTTTGCCAGCCGCTGCCCTGCGCGCGATACCAGGCCAGTACTTCCTTGTCCACGCGCAGCGCAATCTGCTCTTTGCGTTCTTCGGCTGTCTTGGCGGGTCGTCCGCGCTTGGCACGCAACTCGGTCAGACCCTTGTGGGCGGTGGCGTCAGCCCAATAGGCCAAGGTTGCTGCCTTGCTGGCGCGGTCGTAGGGCACGTCAGGCTTGCGGGTACGCGTGGAAGTACGCTTCTCGTTCATGGGCTGTGGCTACTCGGCAGGAAATCAATCGCGGACCATCCTCGCGGTCGGTCCACACCACGACAACGACACGCCCGTGGGTCCATCCCAGACTCACCAGTCGTTGCTCTGCGTAGGCTCCGCGGTCGTCTTCGCGGGTGAGCATGGGGCCGTCAAAAGCCGCCATGCAGTCGGGCAGGTCGATCTTGTGCTTGCGCAGATTCTTTTGACGCTTGGCCGAGTCGTGGCTCATTCGCAATTTAATGTATATGCATTAAGTGCGCTGCGCAAGTCCAGTCAACCTGGACTCTTGCTGCGCAGATTTCCCGACTCGCGGCGCACCGGCGCATTTACGATTTCGCCAAGCGCGTCATGTAACGCGCTGTAACGCGAACCGCAACGTTCCGATCTTCGCCAAGCCAGGGATGGCCGCACAACAAGTCCCATTGCTTATTGCAGGTTTCCCAGTGGCACACTGCGCGCGCCGCACGTCGCGGCTGCGGTCGAGCCAGGGGGCTGCCCATGTACGTACTCATGCTTCCCGGTCTGTGGAATTCCGGTCCGCAGCACTGGCAAACGCTGTGGCAAGCCGGGCACGCGGACTGGAAGCGGGTGCTGCAGCGCGACTGGCAAACCCCGGACCGCGCCGAGTGGGTGGAAACGCTGCGCCTGAACGTCGCCGCGTGCCGACGCCCGCCGGTGCTGGTCGCGCACAGCCTGGGCTGCGCGCTGGTTGCGCACTGGGCGCAGGCGGCCAACCGCGGCGCGATCGCGGGCGCCTTCCTGGTCGCGCCGAGCGATGTCGATGCGCCCGGTTATCCGCCGGGCACGACGGGGTTCGTGCCCATGCCGATGCACCGGCTGCACTTTCCATCGCTGCTGGTGGCCAGCCGCAACGATGCGTACTGCTCCGTGGCGCGGGCCAAGGCGTTCGCCTCCGCCTGGGGCAGCGAGCTCGCCTGGGTGGGCGAAGCCGGACACATCAACGCCGATGCCGGTTTCGGCGCGTGGCCCGCGGGCGAGCGCCTGCTGCTGGATTTCTGCGCGCGCGTGCAGGGCTGAGAGGCCGATCGCAGCAGCGCCGGCTTTGGCGCGGTGCGCGATTCAATATCCGTGCCGGCGCGGCCACCAGCGCGCACTGCGCTGCCGCTGCCGCAGCGCGGCGCGCAGTTCGGCATCGGGATGCCGCGCCAGTTGCGCGCGCTGCTGCGGCGTGAGGGTGATGTCGGTGCCAAGGCCGGCGCGCAGCAGCATCACGTCCATGCGCAGCAAACGCGACGGCCGTGCCTGCGCGGCGTGCGTGATCAGCGCCGCGCCCAGCCACGCCAGCGTGCCGCGCGACAGTGCCTGGCGGTCGCCGTAAATGTCGGGCACGCCGCGCGCCAGCGCATTGCCGACGCGCAACGTGCGCAGCGGCCACGCGGTGTGCACGGTGAGCGCGTCGCGACAGGCCTGCGCGAGATCGGCCTCGGGCAGCACCGCGCCGTGCAGCAGCGCGGGGATCAGCGCGCTGCGCGGTCGTTGCGCCCACGCCACGCAGGCAGCGGCGGCACGCAGCGCGGGATGCGCAGCACGCCAGGCTTGTTGCCACGCCGCGGGCTGCGGGCATTGCCGCGCCTGCGCCAGGCACAGCAGCGCGCGCACCGCGCCCAACCGCGCGCGTGCGGTGTCGCGCTGCAGCCAGCCGGCCAGCGGCGTGCGCAATGCATCCTCGAGCGCGTCGGGCATGGCCAGCAGTGCCGTGGCAGCCGGTGCACCCAGCACGTCGTCGTCGAGTGCGCGCGCCAGCGCCGGTGCCAGCGTTTGCATGCGCTGCACCCCGGCGCAGCGCGCGGCTGCGGGCAGACGCGCGACGTTGAACGCCCAGGCGATGTCGTCGGCGCGCTCGGCATACGCGTGCGTCGCCAATGCCGTCAGCGCCGCGGATTTGACCGCGCGCTCGGCTTCGGTCACCACCGGCAGCAGTCGATCCAGTGGCGGCTGGTACAGGGTTTCGCGCAGCGCCGAATGCGCGGCGGGCGCGTCGATGCGCGCCAGCATCTGCACGGCAAACAGGCGCGCGGCGTTGACCACTTCGGGCGGCTCGGCCAGCAGCGCGCGCAGGCCGGGGATGGCGGCGCTGCCGAGTGCGGCGATGCGCGGTTCAACCTCGGCGTGCTCGGCCAGGTCGTGGCACCAGCGCGCGATCTGCGCGGCGTCGGTGTGCGTGCCGGGTAATGCCTGCGCCGCGCTGCGTACGGCGTGCGCCGGATGCGCCAGCAGCGCGCTGCGCGCCGCCTCGCGTGGCGCATCGGCCGGCATGCGTGCCAGCGCGCGCACGATCTCCAGTCCCTGCACCACATCGCCGGGATGCGCCAGCGCGCACGCCGCCAGCGCCGCCGCGGCGGCGGAATCGCCACGCTTGCCCAGCGCGATGATCGCGCTCATGCGCGCCGCGGACAGCGGATGCTGCAAGGCCAGGATCAGGCGCTCGCCGTAAGGCCGCGCGGCCCAGGCGGCGAAATCGGCGCCGCAATGCGGACAGCGCGTGTCCTGCGCGCCGACCTCGGCGTGGCATTCGGGGCAGAACCAGGTGGACTGCTCGCTCATGACAGCGAGGACGGACTGTTGCCCAGCGCGGTGGCGAGGCGCGTGATGTCCTGCGCCAGTTGCACGGGATCGGCCGCGCCGGCGCTTTGCCCGGCGCGCAACTGGCGCTGGCGCGCGGTGACGTGGGCATCCAGCCAGGCGTGCAGCGCCGCGGCGTAAGCACGGCAGGCTTGCTGCAGCGCCGGGCCGCATGAGCGCTGCAGGCGCTGGCGTTGCCACGCGCGGCCCAGCGTACCCAGCGTGCGCGGCGGTGGTGCAGGCCACGGCGTGGGCTGCCAGTCGAACGTGGGCAGCGCGGCGTGGTCGTCGCCGGCCTCGGCTGTCAGCGTGGCGTGCGTTTGCCGTGCGAGCTGGTGCGCGATATCCGCGGCCAGCGTGCCCAGCGCGGCGGCGCCCATGCGCGCCAGCGCGGCGCGGCGCAGCAACGCGGCGGGTGCGCGTTCGGAGAATTCGGCAATGGCGTGATGCTGCGCGCGCGTGGCGGTCTCCAGCGCCAGCAGCGGCGTGCTATCCAGCGTCGCGGTGTTGCCGGCGTCCTGTTCGCGTGCGGCCAGGCGCAGGCTGGCCAGGATCTGCCGGCCCAGCACTAGCGCACGCGTGCCGCTGCGTGCGGCGGCATCCACATGCAGACTGGCCAGCAGCGGCTGCAGCTCGCGCTCGCGCCAAGCGCGCAGTTCATCGCGCCGCGCCGGCACGCTGCTCAGCGCATCGATTTGCACCGTGGTGTTCAGCGCGGCGCCCAGCTGGCTGGCGAGGTAGGTGCTTTGTTCGCGCACGGCGTCGCTGTCGACCAGATCTGATTTGGTCAGCAGCACGCGCAGCGTCGCGCCGCTGTCGAGCACGGCTTGCGCCAGATCGCGCTCCAGCTCGGTCAGCGTGGCGCTGGCGTCGATCAGCAGCAGGCCCAGATCGCTGCGCGGCAGATAATCGAGCGCGGCGGCACGTGCGTGGCCTTGGAGCGCGCCGAGGCCGGGCGTGTCGGTGAACACCGCCTGCGCCGCCCACGGCAGCGCGCCGAGGCCGACACGCACCTCGGCCAGACGCTCGCGGTTGCCGGGATTGCCCTGCTCGCTGATGTGCTGCGCGAGTTCGTCCAGGGGGCGCTGCTCGCGGCGGCCATCGAGATAATCCAGCTCCAGCGCCGGCTCGGCATCGGCCAGCAGACGCGTGGTGACGGCGGTGACCGGCACCACGCCCACCGGCAGCAGCGCGCGTTCGATCAGCGCATTGAGCAGCGAGGACTTGCCGCTGCTGACGCGACCGACCACGGCCACCTCGACGCGCCCGCTGCGCGCGGCCAGCGCGGCGACGCGCGCGCGGTACTCGCCGAGGCGATAGCGCTGCACCAGCTCCAGCAGAAGCGCGCCGAGCGTGTCGTCGGGTGCCGGCTGCGCCAGTGTTTCCTGGATGCGCAGCCCGTCCTGCATGCCTTCGAGCAGGGCGCTGATTTCCGCGGCCAGTGCGCGGCAGGCGGCGGCGCCGTCCTCGTCCAGCGCGCCGAATCCGGCCAGATGCGCGGGGCGCAGTTCCAGCGCGACGTTGCGCAGCAGGGTGATCTGCGTGTCCAGCGCCCAGCGCGGATCCAGCTCGCCGTGGCGTGGCGTGGCGATGCCCTGCGCGCGCAGGAAGCGGCGCAGGCTGCCGCGCAGACGCTGCAGGGCGGCTTGCAGCGCGGCAGCATCGGCCGCGGACAGTGCCGTGCGGTAGCGCGGAAACACCTCGTCGCCGCGCGCCTGCGCGCCCAGCAGCAGCGCGTCGGTCAGCGTCTGCTCGATATGCGCCAGGCTTTGCACGAGATGACGGCGTTGGTTGTCGCTGAGCACGAAAGCCTCCTGCGGCGCGCATCATCGCAGTCTTTGCGACGGCCGCGACGTAAACTTTCCCTGCTTGGAGTCGCGATCAGGATGCGGGTTCCGCGCAGGGGTGCGCATGGCCCCGCGCGTGACCGCCCAGGCATCATCCCCAGGAACCCACATGCCCGGTATGTACGTTTATCGCGCCAGCCGCATCGAAGCACTGGCCGAACAACTCGCACAGCAGCTCGCCGCGCAGCCGCCGGCCGCGGTGCTGGCGCCGCGCACCGTGGTGGTGGCGCACCTCGGCATGAAGCGCTGGTTGCTGGGCGCGCTGGCGCGGCGCCGCGGCAGCGACGGCAGCCCCGGCATCGCCGCCAATCTGCACCTGCTGTTGCCCGGCGAATGGTGGCTGCGTCTGGGCGATGCGCTGCTGGGCAGCGATGCCGATCCGGCATGGCAGCGCGAAGTGCTGCGCTGGCGCATTCTCGATCGGCTCGATGCGCGTGACGTTGCCGGCGCACTGCGGCGTTTTCTCGACGCCGCGCCGCCGCGTCGCCGCTGGCAACTGGCCGAACATCTGGCGCGGCTGTACGGCGAATATCAGATGTATCGCCCCGACTGGCTGCTGGCCTGGGCCGC
Source organism: Metallibacterium scheffleri (assembly GCF_002077135.1). NCBI lineage: Bacteria > Pseudomonadati > Pseudomonadota > Gammaproteobacteria > Lysobacterales > Rhodanobacteraceae > Metallibacterium > Metallibacterium scheffleri. Next base: position 551,233 of record NZ_LDOS01000002.1, read on the forward strand.
GGGTGACGACACGCCGCGCGATGCCGACTGGCAGGCCGCGCTGTGGCGGCGCCTGCTGGCCGGCAGCGCCGCGCAACCGCGCGTGCAGCGCAGCCAACGCGTGCTCGAAATGTTGGCGGCGGCGCGCGCTGGGCACGCCGAGCCGGTGCATGTGTTCGGCGTCAGCCATTTGCCGCCGGTGCTGCTGCAGGCACTGCAACTGGCAGCGCGCACGCGCGCGGTGCATGTGTATTTCCCCGATCCCTGCCGCGAGCTGTGGGACGACCTGCGCAGCCAGCGCGCGCTGCTGCGCGCCGGCGATAAGGCCGCGGCGCAGCACTATGAAACCGGCCATCCACTACTGGCCAGCCTCGGCCGCATCGGCCAGGATTTCGCCCTCGCGCTGAATGCCGACGTCAGCGCGCAGGATTGGCGTGACCCGCTGGACGAGAGCGACGCGCACACCGCCGCCGCGCCGCTGCTGCAGCGCGTGCAGGACAGCCTGCGCCGGCTCGCGCCGCAGCTGGCCGGCGCGCCGCTGGATGCGCAATCGTGCGCCGATTCCAGCCTGCGCGTGCACGCCTGTCATGGCCGCCTGCGCGAGCTGGAAGTGCTGCGCGACGCGCTGCTGGCGTTGCGCGTGCAGCACGACGATCTGGAGCCGCGCCAGATCGTGGTCATGGCGCCTGACATCCAGGCCTACGCGCCGCTGTTGCCGGCGGTGTTCGGCACGCCCGGGCAGTGGCACGACGCGGCGTTGCCGTATCACATCGCCGACGTGCCGCTGGCCGCCACGCACACGCTGTATGCGGCATGGCGGCAACTGCTGCACCTGGCGCAGGCACGCTGCACGCTGGCCGAAGTGCTGGACTTGCTCGACGTGCCCGCATTGGCGCGTCGCTTCGGGCTGGATGGCGCCGCGCGCACGCGCATGGCGCACTGGTTGCATGAGGCGCACGTGGCCTGGGCGTTGGACGCGGCGATGAAACCCGCGTTCGGCGCGCCGGCGGAGGACCTGCATACCTTCGCCTTCGGTCTGGATCGGCTCATCGCCGGCTGGCTGCTGGGCGACGACGCACCGGGACGCATGCTGCGCGCCGCACATGCGCGCGGGCAGGCGATCGTGCCGCTGCTTGCCGCCGCTGGCAGCGAACTGCCGTTGCTGGCCGGACTGGCGCGGCTGCTCGATGAGCTGGCGCGCTGGCACGCCGCGGCGTCCATGCAGCACGACGGTGCCGGCTGGAGCGCGTGGCTGGCGCAGCGCATCGATGCGTGCTTCGACGCCGACGACGAGGATGCGGACGCGCAGGCCGCGCTCGGGCAATTGCGCCGGCTGGCCGCGCAGCCCGGCGCCGAGCTAGCCGCGGCAGGTGTGGAGCGGGCGTTCGCGTGGGAGGTGATCAGCGCGCAGCAGTGCGCGGCGCTGGATGAGATTCCCGCGCGCCAGCCCTTCGTCGCCAATGGCATCGCGTTTTGCGGCATGGTGCCGCAGCGCACGATTCCCTATCGCGTGGTCGCGTTGCTGGGCTTGAACGAGGGTGCGTATCCGCGCAACAGCCCGCGCTCGTCGCTGGACCTGATCCTGCGCCATCCGCGCGCGGGTGATCGCAGCGCGCTGCAGGAAGACCGCTATCTGTTTCTGGAGGCATTGATGGCAGCGCGCACGGCCTTGCACCTGAGCTACGTCGCCGAAGACCCCGCGCAAGGCAGCCTGCGCAATCCCGCCGCGCCGCTGGCCGAGTTGCTGGCGTTCCTGGATGACGCACATGGCCTGGCGGGCGGCGACGCGGCACGGGCGTGGTGCGTGCGGCACGCGTTGCAGCCCTTCGCCGCGGTGTATTTCGAGCAGGCCGACGCCGCCTGGCGGCCCCATCCGGCGCTGCGTTCGTTCGCCGTGGCGTATGCCGGGGTCGACGGCGCCGGCCACGCGCCGCCCGGCGCGGCGCCGCTGCTGCCGCACGCGGGCTTGTCCGCGCCGGCACTGGATGCCGATGCCGCAAGCCTTGCGCAACTGCGCGCGTTTCTGCGCAAGCCGGCGCAGGCCACGGCGCGGCAGATGCTGGGCATCGTGCTGCCCGACGGCGACGGCGACGCCGATGCCGGCGCCGACGAGCCGCTGACGCCGCGCACCGAACCGCGCCAGCGTGTGCCGGCGCGGTTGCTGGAGCACGCACTGGCGCAGGGGCAGGCCACGCTGCCCGCGCACGCGCCAGACTGGCTGGCGCGCAGCGGCCTGCTGCCCGCGGGCGCGATCGGCGCGCTGGCCTGGCGCGATCTGCGCGCGCCGGTCACTGCCGCACTGGCCCTGCTGCACGGGCATCCCTGCGCGCAGGCGCCACTTGTGGAAGTCGACTGCAGGGTGCGCCTGGATGACGGCAACGTGCTTGGCGGCAGCGTGGCGGCACGGCGCGACGCCGCGGGCCGGTACTGGCTGCTGCGTGTGGAAACGCGCAAGACGCTGGACTTCAGCGTGCGCCTGCCGCTGTGGCTGGACTGGGCCGCGCTGGCGCTGAGCGTGCCGGCGGCGCAACTCGGCGGCTGCGTGTTGCTGCAGGTACATGGCGCCAGCGCGGAGATCGACGCGCTGGCGGCCAACGCCAGCAGCGATGCGACGCTGCTGCGTGCCGGCATCGCGCGACTGTGCGCGCTGCGTGATGACGTGCTGCACGCGCGGCGCTGGTACTTTCCGGCGACCGCCTGGGCCGTGGCCGAGTCCGCGCCCGAGTCGCGCAGCGCGCGCGCGCGCAGTGCCTGGGAAGGCAATCAGCAGAGCACCGGCGAACGCGACTACGCGCCGGCCTACGCCGCCTTGCTGGCGCGCGGCCGCGACTGGATCGCCGAGCCGCAGACGTGGCGGGACTTCGTCGCGCAGGCCGGCGCGCTGGCCGCGCTGGTGGGTCTGCAGGCGCAGGAGCCGGCCGATGCGTGAGCACGACGACATGCGGATCGCGCCGCCGCAGGCGCTGGACTGGATGCGCCTGCCGCTGGCCGCGCCGCGCCGCGTGCTGATCGAGGCCAGCGCTGGCACCGGCAAGACGCATACGCTCACCCTGCTGTATCTGCGTTTGCTGCTGGAAGCACCGGATGACGCCGCGGCGGACGTGCGCGGCATCCTGCTCAGCACCTTCACCGAGGCCGCCGTCGCCGAGTTGCGCCAGCGCCTGCGCGCACGCCTCGACGAAGCCGAACGCCTGCTCGCGGCGCGCAGCGGCGGCGCGGCGCTGGCCGTTGGCGAAGCCGCCGACAGTCTTGCGCGTTACCTGCACACGCATCTGCCGCTGCCACCCGCGGCGGCGCTGCTGCGCGTGCGGCGCGCGCGCCAGGATCTGGACCTGGCCCCGATCCTCACCCTGCACGGCTTCTGCGCGCGCGTGCTGGCCGAGCTGGCCTTCGACGGTCAGGGCGACCTGAGTCCGGGCGAGCACGTCGACGAGCACGACCTGCTGGATGAATGCCTGCGCGATTTCTGGCGCCAGCGCTACCAGCGCAGTGCTGTGGACGCCGGCGAGCTGGCGCTGATCGTGCCGGGCGGCCCGGACGCATTGCGTGGCGAGCTGCGCGAGTATTTCGCCCTGTCCGCGCCGCGCATCCACGGCGGCGGCCGCGCCGCGCTGGACGCACTGCTGCCCGCGCTGCTGACGCCGCGCCGCGTCGCCGCGCTGGGCGCGCTGGCGCAGGATGCGACGCGCTACAAGCGCAAGGCCAGCAAGCTCGGCAACCGGCTGGCCGCGCTGCATGCCTGCGCGCAGAACCCGGGTGTTGGACCGGCCGATTTGCAGCCGCTGGTCAAGGAGTTCGATGACGCACTGGTCGCGGACGGGCAAAACCCGCAAGCCGCGCTGCTGAGCGATGAGCCGTTGATCAAGGATTGGCTGCGTGCCGCCGAATTGCTGCGCGAGTGGCCAGCCATCGTGCGCGGCGAAGTACTGGCGGCGGCCATCGACTTCTGCCGTACGGCCATGGCGCAACGGCTGCAGCAGCGCGGCGGGTTCACCTTCAGCGCGCTGATCGAGCGCGTGCGCGAACGCGTGGTGGATGACGCGCACTTCGCGCAGCGCCTGTTCGAGCGCTATCCCATCGCGCTGATCGACGAGTTCCAGGACACCGACCAGCGCCAGTACGCGATCTTCGATGCGCTGTACCGAGCGCGCGGCACGCTGCTGCTGGTCGGCGATCCCAAGCAGGCGATCTATGCGTTCCGCGGCGGTGACATCGCCACCTATCGGCGCGCCGAACGCAGCGTCGATGCGCGCGTATCGCTGGCGGTGAACTGGCGCTCGACGCGCGCGTACCTCGACGCGCTCAACGGCCTGTACGCGCACGACGCGGACGACGCCATGGGCGCCGGCATCGCCTACCGCGCCGTGCACGCCGGCGGCAGGGCCGATGCCGAGGCCTTGATGCGCGCCGGCGCGTGCGTGCACGCGCCGCTGATCCTGCGCCTGCCGCGCACTGAGCAGGAGCCGCCGCGCACGCTGACCGAGGCCGAGGATTTTGCGCTGCGCGCTTGCGCCGCCGACATCGCGCGCCTGCTGGTGTCGGGCGAGTACGCGCTGGGTACGCGCGGCGTGGATCCTGGCGATATCGCCGTGCTGCTGCCGACGCACCGGCAGATCGCCGCGTTGCGCCAGCATCTGGCCATGCGCGGCGTGCCGGCCGCGGGCGCGGGCAAGGCCTCGGTGTTTGCCACGGCGCAGGCGGATGATCTGGCGCTGATCCTGCACGGCTTGCTCGAGAACGGCGCCGCCGCGCTGCGCGCCGCGTGGCTCACCGACCTGTGGGGCCTGGATGCGCTGGCGCTGCGCGCGCTGGATACCGACGCGGCCGCGCTGCAGGTGCAGCTCGCGCGCAGCGCCGAATACACGGCGCGGTGGATGCGCCAGGGGCCGCTGGCGCTGGTCATGGCGTTGATCGAGCGCGCCGCGTCGCGTTTGTTGGCGCGTCAGGACGGCGAGCGCGCGTTGACCGATCTGCGCCATCTCGGCGAGTTGCTGCAGGCGCAGGCCGCGGCGGGATTTCCGGCGCACGCGCAGCTGGCCTGGCTGCACCGCCAGCAGGCCGATCCCGACGGCGATGCCGATGAGCACCAGCAACGCATCGACAGCGACCGCGCGCGCGTGCAGTTGCGCACCCTGGCCAGTGCCAAGGGCCTGCAGTGGCCACTGGTGTTCCTGCCGCTGGCATGGCGCCCGGAGGCCGCCAGCCGCCGGCCGCATCTGCTGCGCTTCCACGATGCCGATGATCGCCTCGGCGTGGACATGGGTGCGGCTGCACGCCCGGCACACCGGCAAATTGCCGCGCGCGAAGCGCAGGAGGAACGTGCGCGCCTGCTCTACGTGGCACTGACGCGCGCGCAGCAGGCGTGCTGGGTGTACTGGATCGCGGTACCCGGCACGCACGCGCAGTCGCCGCTGGCCGCGCTGCTCGCGCGCGCAGTCGCCGCTGCGCCCGGCGCGGCGCTGGACGAGCGCCTGACCGTGTTGCCGCGTCGCGTGCCGCAGATCGCCATCGATGCCAGCGCGGTTGAGTACGCGGCGAGCTATCGACCCGCGGTCGCGGTCGCGCGCGAGCGCACGGCGCAAACGCCGCCGCCGCCCGCGCCACCATGGCAGCAGTGGAGCTTCACCGCGCTGACGCGCCACGCCACCAGCGAACCGCGCGCCGCCGCCGATGAAGGCGATGACGTCGCTGCGGATGCCGGCGCCGAGGCCTGGCATGAATCCGCTGCGCATGCCGAGCTCGAAGCCCTGCAAGCGCTGCGCGGGCCAGCCTTTGGCGATGCCGTGCACGCCCTGTTCGAGCACGCCGCGCCGGGCGTTCCGATGGCGCGGCAACCGATGCTGATCACGCGCGCGCTGGCCGACAGCGGCGTGCAACTGCCGGCATCCGAGGCCGCGCCGCTGCGCGCGCGCCTGGCCGCGCGCATCGACGCCTGCCTGCATGCCGATCTCGGCGACGGCCTGCGCCTGCAGGCGCTGGCGGCCGACGCGCACGTCGCCGAAATGGAGTTTCTGCTGCCGCTGGATAGCGTGCCGCTGCCAGCGTTGCGCGCGCTGTTGCAGCGGCACGGCGCCGCTGCGCTGCTGCCCGAGGCGCTGGGTCACGGCACGCTGCGCGGCATGCTCGGTGGTTTCATCGACAAGATCGTCTGCTGGCAAGGCCGCTACCACGTGATCGACTACAAGACCAACTGGCTGGGCGCGCGCGTGGACGCTTACCAGGGCAGCGCGCTCGCGGCCGCGATGCACGAACACCACTATCCGCTGCAGGCGCTGTTGTACACGCTGGCGCTGCATCGCCTGTTGCGCCAGCGCCTGCCCGGCTACGACTACGCGCGGCACATGGGCGCTGCCTTGTACCTGTTCGTGCGCGCGCTGGACCTGGCGCCGCAGGCGGGTGTGTGGCGGCAGCGCTTCGATGCGGCGCTGGTGCAGGCGCTGGACGAACTCTGCGATGGGGCACACGCATGAATCCCGCCGCCGACGCGCTGGCACCGGAACTAGCGCTGCACGCCTGGGTGTTGCGGCATACCGGTGATGCACTGCTGGCGCGCGCCGCCGCCAGCGCCGCGCGCGCCGAGCGCGCCGGACATGCCTGCGCGTGGCTGGGCGAGGAGGGCTTCGACGCCGCGCAACTCGTGGCCTTGTGCGCGGCGCCGTGGGTCAGCGCCGGGGTCGCCGACGCGCCGTTCGTGCTGGATGCCGCCGGACGCTTTTATCTGCGCCGCAATGCCGCCGCCGAACTGGCCGTGGCCGCGGCACTGCAGGCGCGCGCGACGACACCTTTGCGCGCCGTGCAGGGGCAGGACGCGCTGCTGCAGGCGCTGCTTCCCGGTGCCGCCTCGGCCGAGCAGCGCAGCGCACTGGCCGCCGCGTTCGGGCGCAGGCTGTTCGTGCTCAGCGGCGCGCCGGGCACCGGCAAGACCACGTCCTTGCTGGCGCTGCTGCTGGGCCTGCTGCGCCTGCACCGCGACTGCGGCTGGCCCGAGGTGCCGCGCATCGCGCTGGCCGCGCCCACCGGCAAAGCCGCGGCGCGACTGCAGCAGGCGCTGCGCGGCGGCATGCAAAACCTGCGCGCGCGATTGCACGGTGATGCCGAATGGCAGGCGTTGCTGCCGCACCTGCCGGCACTGCAGGCGGGCACGCTGCAGCGCCTGCTGGGCGCGCGCCTGCAGCGGCGCGGCGCGGCGCTGGCCGCCGACATCGTCGCCGTGGACGAGGCCTCGATGGTCGACCTGGGCCTGATGCACGCACTGCTGCAGGCGCTGCGCCCGGACAGTCTGCTGATCCTGCTGGGCGACCCCGATCAACTCGCTTCGGTGGAAGCCGGCAGCGTGCTCGCCGACATCATCGCCGCAGCCACGCCGGACAGCGCGCTGGCGGGCTGCATCGGGCGCCTGACGCGCTCGCATCGCGCGCAGGCCGGGCTGCTGCCGCTGCTGGCGGCGACACGCGCGGGTGATGCGCAAACGCTGCTCGATGCGGCGGCCACGGTTTCCGCCACGGCATCTGCGCCCGTCGCCACGGCGCTGTTCCTGCGTCGCGCACCACGCGATGCCAGCGACCTGCGCGCCGCGCTGCACGCCTGGCTGCGGCGCCATGCCGATGTGTACCTGCGCCTGCTGCAGCCGGACATCACGCCCGCCGCGGCATTGCAATTGCTGGCGCGGGTGCAACTGCTGTGCGCGCTGCGCAGCGGACCGTTCGGGCAGATCGCCGTCAATCGCGCGGTGGAAGCCTGGCAGCGCCAGCAGCAAGCGCTGGCGGCCGGCTTCTGGTATCCCGGGCGCGTGGTGATGATCACGCGCAACGATGCCGACACGGGCCTTGCCAATGGCGACGTGGGCGTGGCCTTGCGCGGCCGCGATGGTCTCGAAGTGTGGTTCGATGCCCAGGATGCCGATGGCCTGCCGGCGCCGCGTGCGCTGCCGCCGCACTACCTGCCCGAGCACGAGCCGGCCAGCGCCATCACCATCCACAAGAGTCAGGGCTCCGAGTACGACCACGTCGCGGTGCTGCTGCCGCCGGATGCCGACAGTCCCATCCTCAGCCGCGAGCTGGTGTATACCGCGCTGTCGCGCGCGCGTCATGGCGTCGAATTGTGGTCCGGCGAAGAGGCATTGCGCGCCGCGCTGGCGCGCCCGGTGCGTCGCGCCGGCGGCTTGCGCGAGCGCCTGCAGGGTTGCTAGTCGCGCGCATCGCGGATTCGGCACCTGTGCGGCGATGTATCCGCGCGTCCGCTCCGCACCCTTGCGGCGCAGGTTACGCGCGGGCGTGACGCGCGCTCCTGGTTCGCCTCATCGACCCTTGAGGATGTGCCACCCCGGCAGCGTGCAATGGCTGCTGCGCTGCGCGCGCGGCGGCGTGCCGCCGCGTGGCGCGGGCTGTGGCCTGACCTCGATCCGCGCTTGCCCCAGCAATCGATCGCTGCGGTCGCGCGCGCTCAGACGGTAGCGCCCTGGGCGCAGCCAGAGCTGGCGGATTTCCTCCGCGCAGCGCAGCACCAGGCGATCGGACGGGATCGCGTCGTGGCCCTCGCCGACCGGACGCGCCTCGATCAGGCACGGAAAGCGCTGCATGCACAGGCTGTCCTCGACCTGATAGGGATCGCGCAGGCCCCACAGGCCCAGCCAGGTCGGGCGCCCGCGCTGCAGCAACTGCGGCGGAAAGAACACGCTGACGTCATAAGCACCCGGGCGCAGCGACCATGGCTTGCCGTGGCGCGTCTCGAACACGATCGGCTGGGTCGGGTGCAGCGCGCGCATCACCGCGCTCCAGATCGGCTGGTTGTCCGCCGCACGCAAGTGGCCGAACAGCATGGTCTGCTCGACCGCCAGCGGATCGATGCCGGAAATGCGCATGAAATCCTCGGCCATCGAATGACCGCCCAGGTACACGCCGCGCTTCTTGATGTGGGCGAAGCCGGCATCGACCACCAGTCGCGCATCGGGATGGCCGGCAAATGCGCGCCGATAAAGATTTGCGGCCTCCTCGCGCTCGCGCGCGTGGCGATGCGCACTGGTGGCAGCCTCGTAGGCGATCACGCGGTAGCCCAGTTGCAGCGCCGTGCGCACCATCTCCGCCTCGATCGGCTCCTCGGTGTAGAACCCGCTGGCGGCGGTCGCATAGCCGCGCCGCATCAGCGCCGCGCTGTCGCTGTGGTACAGCGTTTCCGCGGCGAAGGTGTCGTAGCCCTCGGCGCGCAATCGCGCCAGCAGCGCCACGGTGAGCGTGCGCGTGATCGGCGCGCTGTGGTTTTCGTTGAAGAACACCGCGCGGCGCGTGCGCGCCAGCGCGGCGATGGCATCCAGTGCCGGCACGGCATGCCAGCGCGCGCTGGCCAGCGGCGAGGGAGCATCGTGCGACGCGGGCAGTTCGGCATAGGAGAAGCTGCGCTCGGCGCCGATGTAATTGCCGAGAAAGGTCTGGTACCAGCTCAGGTACTGACCGAAGATCACATGGAAGGCGCGGCCGTGATGTGCGAAGTAGGCGTGGCGCATCACCGCGTACTGGGCCAGCAGACCGCGCTGACGCTGCGCGCGGTCCATGATCGCCTGCGCGCGGTTCATGGCCGCGATCTGCTCGGCCTGCCATTGCGCCGGGCTGGGCTGCCACGCGGCGGGTTGCGTGGCGCAGGCGCCGAGGATCCATGCGGCGCACAAGCCAATCGCGGCCACGCGCGCTGCCTGCAGCGAACGTCGCACGCAGCGCCCGGAGAACGGCCACAGCATGTGCATGCGCGCGCCCATGCGCGCAGTTCAGCGCGCCGCGCGCGGCCGCGCAAGTGCGGACCCGGAACGAGCAGGGTGCGATTTCTGCGCTCTTCAGCGCAATGGACGCGCAGCTCTTTCGCGCGCCATCCCAACCCCCGTTCCGGTTCCTCAATACGTGCGCCCGTCGCGGTGCGTGTAGCCGCCACCGCCACCGGGCAGATCGAGATCGATGTCGGGATAGTGCGCGGCATCGCCAGCCGGGTTGCGTGTGCCGACCTCGAGGATTACTGCTTCCTGTGGGCCGCGATTCTGCAGATGGTGCGCATCGGCCACGCCGGCGGCGAAGCCGGCGCAGTCGCCGGCGCGCAGTACCTCCTCGCCGGCGTCGGTCACCAGCACCACCTCGCCTTGCAGCACGTAGATGAATTCGTCCTCGGTTTCGTGCCAGTGGCGCTGGCTGGACCAGCTGCCCGCGGGCAGGCGCAGCAGGTTGACGCCGAACTGGGTCAGGCCGGCGGCATCGCCCAGCTGCCAGCGCCGGCGTGCGCGGCAGGGCTGGTCGTAAGGCGCTGGATAGCCCGTGCCGAAGCGCGTGGGCGCGTGTTCGATGTCGATCGTGCTCATGGCGCTGCTCCGCATGGGTGGGGGTGGTCGAGGATGGTCCGCGCGCCGCGATGCAAAAGCTACGCGCCGCGTCAAGACTTATCCACCGCGCATTGCGGATTCGTAAGGCAGCGTGAACATCCATGTTGCACGAACGCGCGCACACTTCCATGAGCACTCACTGATGAAGGAGTACGTCATGGCCAAACCGCGGGTACTGGTGCTGGGCGGCAACTTCGCCGGGCTGGGCAGTGCGCAGGAGATCCGCCGCTTTTGCGGCGAGGCGGTGGACATCACCGTGCTGGATCGCAAGAACTATCTGCTGTTCGTGCCGAACATCCCGGCCGAGGTGTTCGAGGGGCGCGATCCATCGAAGAGCCTGCGCATGGACATCCCCGGCGCGCTGGATGCGGACCGCATCGAATTCGTGCAGGGCGAGGTGAAGGCCATCGACGTCGAGGCGCGGCGCGTGGATTACGTGCCCAGCGAGCGCGCCGGCGCGGCGCCGGAGTCGATGACCTACGACTATCTGGTGGTGGCGCTGGGCAATCGCCTCGCGTTCGACCGCATGGAGGGCTTCGCCGAGCATGGCCACAGCCTCACCGACCTGCACTACGGCAACAAGCTGCGCCGGTTCCTCGCCAACGATTACAAGGGCGGCCCGGTGGTGATCGGCTCGGCGCGCTTCCATCAGGGCGATGGCGCCAAGGGCTTGCAGCCGTGGCCTGGCGGCAGCATCCCCGACGCGATGGCGGCCTGCGAGGGCCCGCCGGTGGAAACCATGCTGTCGATGGCCACCTGGCTGAAGACGCACGGCATGGGCGCGCCCAGCAAGATCACCGTGACCACGCCGGCCGAGATGATCGCCGAGGACGCCGGCGACAAGGTCGTCGGCCAGTTGCTGGGTATCGCCGGCGGCATGGGCTTCAACTACCTCAACAACACCAAGGACATCACGCGGCTGAGCAAGGACGGCATCGAGTTCGCCAACGGCAAGAGCCTGCCGGCCGAGCTGATGATCGTGTTCCCCGACTGGCGCGCGCACGATTTCCTGCGCGGCCTGCCGATCAGCGACTCCGAGGGTTTCGTCATCACCGATCTGCTGATGCGCAATCCGAAATATCCCAACGTGTTCGCGGCCGGCGACTGCGCCGCGGTGACCGTGCCCAAGCTGGGCGCCATCGGCCACCAGCAGTGCACCATCGTCGCGCGGCAGATCGCCAAGGACGTCGGTCGCATGGACGCCGCCAGCGCCGATCAGAAACTGCAGCCGGTGGTGTATTGCATCGGCGACATGGGCGACAACCAGGCGTTCTACATCCGCTCCAACAGCTGGTATGGTGGTCCCGAGCAGGTGCTGCGCATGGGTCACGTGCACTATCTGCTGAAGATGCAATACAAAAACCTGTTCTTCCGCAACAAGGGCAAGATGCCCGACTGGGGGCTGGATTTCTCGCAGCTGCTGGGCGAACGCCTGCAGCCGGCGGCGTGAAATCCATTGTGTGCCGCGCAACCGACGCGGCGCGCAGCGTCCCGATCCGTACAGGAGGTGTGCGATGGCTGATGTGATCAGCGGCGCCGGTGTTGGAGGTGCCGCGCGCGTGGAATTGACCGCGCAACAACTGGCCGGCTTGGCGCGGCTGGGCGATCTGGTTCATGGCCTGACCGCGGCGCCCGCCGGCGCGCAGGGCGCGCTGGGCGAGGCGTTGGTGCGCGGCGGCGACTGGTACGCGCGCTACGACCTGCCCGCGCTGGCCGAGTCGACGCTGGGCGCGCTGGACGCGCTGCACCGCGCCGGTCTGCTTGATGCGGTGCGCGATAACGCGGCGTTCGTGGCCGCATCGCTCGAGACCCTGACGCCACTGCTCGGACAGTGGGTGGAGGCCGCCCGGAGTGTTCCCTGGCAGCGCCTGCAACAGCATGCACAGACCGCCGACCGGTTGTTCACGCAGCTCGAGGCGATCAGCACCTTCGTCGACCAGCATCTGGCCGGCAAGCTGGTCGAGCTCGGCGTCGAGCTGGGCCAGCTGTGGGCCGACACCGAAGCCGACATCAGCCTGCGCGAAGCGCTGGAGACACTCGCCGTCCTGCGCCGCAACGGCACGCTGCGACGCCTGCGCGATGCCAGCGACCAGCTCGATGCACTGCTCAAGAGCGTCAACCTCGACGCGCTGGCCAGCGACTTCGTGCAGGTCGGCAGCGATGGCAAGGGCGGCATGATCGAGGTGGTCGGCTTGCTGCTGAACCTGCTGCGCGCGCTCGATCAGGCCGCGCGCAGCGCGCCCACGGCCAAGGGCGGTCTCGGCGGTCTGTTCAAACTGCTGCGTGATCCCGAGGTGCAGCAGGGCATGGAAATCATCACGCGCCTGCCGGCCGCCCTGCAGGGCGCGGGCGCCAAGGCGAAGACGCCGGGATAGCGTGCGCTGCCTGGTGCGGCGCGCAGGCGGCATTGCGCGGGCTGGCCGCACGCGATGCGGTGCGCATGCTTTCGCTGGACATCGTGGGGACGTGGCCCCCTTGACTGCCCGTGCATGGGCGCAATCCCCGACGTGTCGCGGCGCGGTGTCGACGCCGTCCGCATGGTCAAGGCGGGGAGGTCCGCTGCACTCAGAGCCGATGAAAAATTCCGCGTCGTGCGGAATTTTTCATCGGCGCGTCCGGCACAGGTCCGTACGCGCCTGCGCGAAGCAGCCACGTGCGTGACCGCTTCGCGTCCGGCCATCCATGGCCGGGCTGAGGGGCTGAAAAATTCACAGCCTCTCAGCCGGACAGGCGCCGGGCGAGTTCGGACACGTGCCGGCCCTGATATTCGGCGATGGCCAGCTCGTTTTTGCTGGGCATGCGGCTGCCATCGCCCTTGCTCAGCGTACTGGCGCCGTAGGGTGAACCACCGCTGATCTCGTCCATGTTCAACAGGCCTTGGCAGGCATACGGAACGCCGACCACGATCATGCCTTGATGCAGCAAGGTGCTGTGGAACGAGGTGATGGTGGTTTCCTGGCCGCCATGCTGGGTGGCGGTGCTGACGAACACGCTGCCGATCTTGCCCACCAGTTGGCCTTGCTGCCACAGCGTGCCGGTCTGGTCGAGAAAGTTGCGCATCTGCCCGCACATGTTGCCGAAGCGCGTGGGCGTGCCGAACACGATGGCGTCATAGTCGGCCAGCTCTTCGGGTCTGGCGATGGCTGCGGCTTGGTCGGTCTTGGCATGGATGGCGGCAGCGGTTGCCGCCGGCATGGTTTCGGGCACGCGCTTGATGGTCACCTGCGCGCCGGCCACCGCGCGCGCGCCGCGCGCCACCGCCTCGGCCATCTGCTCCACGTGACCCCACGTGCTGTAGTACAGAACAAGTATCTTGGCCATATTCCGTTCGCTCCGCGTGATAGGGAGCGCCCAGCTTGGCGCCAGCGCCGGCGACGGTGGTATCGATCCAGGAAACACTGCGCTGCCGCGCGGCAAGGGAACGCAGGGAATCATTGAATCATTTCGTCCATCGCGAGCTTCACGCCACTCTGCGGTCGCTGCATGGTCGGTCGTGAAGTCGCGGATGTGTCTCGAACCGGGTCATGTTCGACCACGCGAATGAACCTGGAACGTTTTTACAACAGTGGCCACAGCGCCAGCGCCAGCACGCTGGCGTTGTACAGCGCATGCGCGGCGTAGCCGGGCAGCAGCGAGCCGGAGCGCACACGCAGCCAGGTGAGCCCCAGCGCCAGCGCGATCAGGCCGGGCAGCACCTGCCAGTGGCCGCCGGTATCGGGCAGGTGCGCGATGGCGAACAGCAGCACGCTCAGCGCCACTGCCCAGCGCAAGGGCAGGCGCTCGCTGAGGCCGGCCAGCAGCACGCCGCGAAACAGCAGTTCCTCGACGAACGGCGCCAGCAGCACGATCATCAGCGTCAGCAACACGCGCATCCACAGTCGTGCGTGATCGAAAATCACCAGCACCGATTGCGTCACGCCCTGTCTGGGAAACAGCGCCGCGTTGAGGCCCAGCACTAGCGGCAGCAGCAGCGCGGCCAGCAGCAGGCCGCCGAGAATCCAGCGCAGGCCCGGCCAGCGCAGACCGAAGCCGGGCAGGGCAGCGGCAGACCAGCGCGCCGGCCAGTGCAGGCGCAGCAGCAGCAGGGTGGGCAGTGTCGCGAACAGCAGCACGGTGCTGAGCATCAGGCTGCCGTGCGCGGCAAGGAGGTCGGCAGCGGGGCGCTGCTCGACATATGCCGCAACGTGCGCACCGAGCATCCATAGCAGCGCGGCCGCGATCTGCAGGGCGAAATACAGCGCGACCAGGCCCAGCGCGCGCCACGGGCCGAGGCGTGCGGTGGCGGGATTTCGCGCGCTGTCCGCTGCGCGGGGGATCGCGGGCGTACTCATCGACCGTGAGCGGATCGGGGTGGCGGGGAAACCTGCGCCGCGCGTGCCCGCGGATGAATTCGACACGGCATCACGGGAGCGTGTCCTGCGGCTTCATGCAAGATCGCGCCCCGCTCTCGAACGTGATCGGGTCATCGTTTCCGCGCAATGCCAGTCGGCGGCGCAGGCCGTGATCGCGTGACGGCAGCGCGGGCCACGCGGCACTTGCTGAAGCCAATGGATCCCCGTCCCCGACACAACCACTCGGGGATGACGTTCCTGCACGGGGATGACGAGGCGGCGGCGCGGGGATGCACACCGATTGCAGTCGTGCGGCACCGGGGCGTACCGGACGGGTCGAGTTCACGTGGGCCTGGATCATGCGGGCGTCAAGGCTTGTACGCATCGAGGTGGTAGCGCCACCAGGACTGCGCGGCGCGCTGTGCATACTCGATCTCGCCGCTGCTCAGGCGTGATTCCAGCGCCTGCATCACCGGCAGCAGACACGCCGCGCGCGGGTCGTGCGCGGGCAGCGCGGCCCTGGCCAGAACCTGCCAGAAATATGCCGTGGGCAGGTCGGGGCGCAGACCCGGCGCGCCCTGATCGAGCAGATCGCCCAGCGCCAGTTGCGCCGGCACGAAGCCCTGCTCGGCGGCGCGCCTGAACCATACCGCGGCCAGGCTGGGCGCCAGCGGCACACCGCGTCCGCGCGCGAACATCACACCCAGATTGAACTGCGCGGCCGCGAAGTTTTTCCGCGCGGCGCGCGCGAACCAGTGCTCGGCGTTGCCGTAACTCTGCGGCACGCCGCGGCCTTCGGCATACAACACGCCGAGATCGTTGCCGGCACGCACATCGCCTTGCGCGGCGGCGAGCTTGAACCATTGCGCGGCGCGGGTTTCGTTCTGGCCGAAACCAATACCCAGCGCGCGGCGCACGCCCATCTCGTACTGCGCAGCCGGGTTGCCGCGATTGGCGCGCAGCGTCAGCCAGTTCAGACCGACCCAGCGCGAGCCGTCGCCCAGCAAATGGGTCACGCCGCTGCCGATACCGGTGAGCGACAGCAGGTCGTCGGCGCTGTTGTGTTGCTGCGCGGGTTTGGCGGCGGGACGCGCGTAGGTCGATGCATAGACGCTGTCGGGCGCGGTGCAGCGCGGCGCTGCCGCTGGCGCGGTCAAAGGCGCCAATAACAGCGCGGCGATGACCGGCGCGCAGCGCGGCAGCGGCGTGCGGCAGGGGAAAGGGCGCATGCGGTGTGGTGGTCCGGGGTGGCTGTGCAGCCTACTCGGACAGCGGCCGACAACAAAGACTCCGCGGCGTTGCGTGCGCGGACGGGCAAGGTACAGGTGCGGCTCAGGGCGTGGCTGCTGGCAGTTTCCGCACCGGCAGCGGCACGTTGCATACATCGATCCTGCCAGCCTGGCGCACGAACCATGGATTGCTGCGATCGCGCCGCGCCGCGACCAGCGCGGCGAAGCTGGGCGTGGCGGTGCGCAAGGCCTGCAGCCGCGGGCGTTCGGCAGCGGGCAGGGTACTGGCGAGGCGCACGCTGAGGATGCGCGTGCGCTGCGCGGCATCGCGATAAAAACCCAGTGGCCCATGCCCGCGCGGCAGTTCCGCAAGCAGGTCCATGCCCTGCACCACGCGCCCGACCAGGGCGATGTTGCGATCGAGCTGGCGCGGCGCCTGGCCGATCACCGCGTAGAGCTCGGCACCGTTGCCGGTATCCGGCGGATTGTCGCGGCCCACGCCGACCATGCCGTAACAGTGCAGCAGCCAGGCGTGCTGTGTGCGCGGGTTCTCGCCTACCGGGAAGCCGTCCACGAACCCGACCTCGGGCGCGTACACGTCGCCATCGGGCAGGCGCGTGAAGTCGAGCCCGCGGGCGCTACGCTCGTATTCGGCCGGCAGCGCGCGCGGCAGGCCGGCAGGCAGCGCGCGCTGCCGTGGCGTGCCGGCGTCGGGATCGCCCCACTGCGTGACGAAATCGTCCTGCACGCGGGTGATGGCCAGGCCATCCCAGTAGTGCGCGCGCGCCAGCATCTCGATGTTGGCCACGTGCGCCGGCGCGAACCGCGGCGCCAGCTCGATCACCACGCGGCCCTGCGGCAACCGCATCACCAGCAGGCGCGCCGGGTTCAAGTTGCGCCATGCCGAGGCCGGCGCATCCGCCAGGATCCGCGCCATGCCGCGCGGGGCGGGCGCTGCCTGCGCGCAGGTCGGCGCGGTCAGGGTCATCGACAACGCGATCAGCAAGAACAGGCTGCGGTGCATGGCGCGGGCTCCGGAGGCGTGCGGGTGGCGCAGCGTAGCCCATCCGCCGCGCACGGCATTCAGCGTGGCGCGGCGGTGAATACGTCGCGGCCGAAGGGTTTCACCTGCGCGCCCGCGGCGTAGCCCAGGTGCGACAGACCGAAGAAATCCTCGACCGTGCGCAGGAATCCGTAGTGGTTGTACGGCACGTTGGAGACCGTGCCCGGCTTGATGAAGGGCGAGATCGCCACCGCGCCGATGCGGCCGCCGCCGGGACCGAACTTGCCGGGTTGCGGGCCGCCGGGCTGGGGCTGCTCGCCGCAGCACGATTTGCCGGTGGTGCCTTCATCGAAGGTGATCAGCAGCAGGCCATTCTTCTTGAATGCGGGCGCGGCGGTGATGATCGGCACCCACTTCCGCAACCAGGCGTTGGCCGAGATCAGGCCACCCGGCTGGCCGTTGGCGCAGGGCGCATCGTGGCCGTCGTCGCACAGGTCGGGGATGATGAAGTTGTAGTTGGGCGTGGTGGCGATGCTGGCCAGATCGTGTTGCAGCCGATCGAGATTGACCACGTGCGCGTCGCAGCGCGCCGGGTTGTCGACGATGCGCGCGAAATACACGAACGGATTGTGCTTGGCGGCGTACTGGTCCTTGGCGGTGGCCAGCTCGGTCCAGTCCTTGGCGCCCAGCGGCACGTGCCCGCAGGTGGCAGCCTCGCGCGCCGGATCCTTGCCCATGTCCTGGAAATAACCCTTCCAGGTGAGGTGTGCGGCTTCGAGTTGATCGGGCAGCGATGGCACCCACGCCGGATACACGCAACCGGTACCCAGCGCCTGGCCGTGCGGACCCTGCGTGCCCGGCAGCACTGGCACGTACTTGTGGCAATCGTGTTGCGTGTCGGGATTGGGCGCCTGGCCGCTGACCAGGGCGATGTAATTGTCCAGACTGTCGTGGCCGGTGGCGTAGTAGTGCGTCAACAGGGCGCCCTCGGCGGGCAAGGTGTGCGCCAGATAGGGCGCCAGCGACTGCGCGCCGAACGCCACTTGATACGGTTCGTTCTCCAGCACGATCACGAACACATGGCGCACCGGGGCCGCGGCCCTTGCTTGCGCGACGACCGGCAGCAGCGCGGCGCACGAGGAAATCAGCAGCGCGGCGAGCGCGGCAAAGGACAAGCGGCGAGTCTTCATGGATGTTCCCGAGGCGGAAGGACAGGGTGCGATTCTGGCTTTGCTATGTGACAGGCAGGCGCGGCAAAGATTCCATACGCCATACGCCATACGCATTGGCGTGGCGCTGGCGTGCAGAACAGAAAGTGTTCCTGGAGCGGAATGAAGAAGTAGCGTGTGAGTCGGGACTTGGTGGTCAGGGGGCGACTCGAGGATCAGCCCCGATTGCTCACTGACGGCGAGCACTGTGACCGAAGCCAGCTTCCGGCCCGAAGGAGACGTTGCAACTGCATGGGCCGAGTGACACAGTGCGACCCCTTCCGGACAGTCGCTGAGCGAATTTCATGGGAAGAGAGCAGACATTGCCGTGAGGGTTCGGCGCTTGGCGCTGCTGGCGCTTGAGCTGCAGTCGGTTGGCTTGGCTCCAGCCTCGCAGTGCTTTGTCCACGGCTTTCATCCCTGACCGATTATTAAATCGGCAGCAACAGCATGAAAGCTCAAATCGCCGACTAACCAACGCGTGGGGTTAATCGGAAGTCTCCTGAGGAGATGTTAGGATCGCGCAATGGGGGGAGTGAAGCATCAGATAACCATCGGACGCACCCGCGAGGTGCGCGGGCCTGACGCTCTGGAACAGGGCTTTGCGGGCATGGTCATCGCGGTCGCGATGGTGATCGCCGTGTGGTTCGGCATCCAGCTGGCCCAGATGACGCAGACTCTCGATGCAGTCTCCGTCGCCAGCGGCCCGCAAATCAACGCAGTCATCTACCACGCGGTGCACGGTCGATGGCCGTCGTCGCGAAACCGCGACATCGTCGCCGCCGATAGCAACGGCAATTATGTCGAGCATCTGGCACTGGGCGAAGGCGGAGTCATCACCGCAGAACTGAGGCTTGGCCCGGCACTAGGGGTCCTGACCGGTCGTGGCGCCCGCTTGCCAAGCAGCATCCACGGGTTCCTGTCGTTCCGGCCCGAGCTGCTCGGATCGAAGGACGCACCAAGCATTTCGTTCCTGTGTGGCTACGCGAAGCCGGTCGCCGGAGCGATCGAGACCACCACCGCGAACCGCACCACACTTCCCAAAAAATATCTCCCACCCTTTTGCCGGTGACCACGAATGGATGCATTGAAGCTCGATGACCCACGGGATTTCGTCACGCGCCAGTACGCGAACCTCGTCGCCAATGGCCTGAACGAGGAATCGGCGCGGGCGCGGTTGCGCGAGGTTCTTGGCGCGGCGGCCGTGGAGCTTCTCGACAGCAACGGCGCGGACGCCGGCGCGACGCGCCCGGCCGATGCAGGCGTTGCCCATCGACTGGTCGATGCCGCGAGCCGTTTGGGGGGAAGCGCGGCCGACGCGCAAGCCGCGCTCATCCACTCGCTCGCAGAGGCCAGGCTGTTCGCGCTCGACTGGTGGCGGCCGGTCCGAACATTCCTGCTCTACATCCTGTTCCTGCTGGGGTTGGCCGTGGTGATCGCGATCATCTACGCGATCTTTGTGCTGCCGGCCTTCAGCCACCTCGACCAAGCGATGGGCGTGCGCGGCGGCGCTGCGGGCTGGATCAGGGCCAAAGGCGCGTTCCGCTTGTTTGCACCACTGGTAGTGATGGCGTTCGCGTTCGCCTTCCTCACAACACGGTGGTTTCGCATGCGGCAGCGCATCGCGAGGCTCGAACCGCTCGCCAGCCAGTCTCGCTTCGGATGGCTACATGGCCGGAGCGAAGCCGCGTTTCAGACCCTCAGGTGTCTTGAATTTGCAGCTGCGCTCAAGGCCGCAGGCGTGGCGGATGCGTTGGTGCTCGAGCCAGCTTTGCAAGTGGCCGGTTGGCATGCAAAGGAGACGCGCCAGGCTGCGGGGGACCGGCTGGAAGAAAAGCTCGGACAGGCCGAACGCCTTGGCACGTTCGGTGCGGAACTCGAATGGCAGCGTCGCCTGCACTGGTCCACGACCCAGGCGCAACTCGAATTGTCGCGCGACCGGTTGATCCTATTCTCGCGAGTGCTGTTCTACATCCTGATCGGCATCATGGTCACGGTGCTATACATCCCGATCTTTTCGGTCGCCAGCATGTTTGGAGTGCATTGACGATGACACGCAAACGCGGATTTACGCTTATTGAACTGATGATCGTCGTCGCCATCATCGGTATCCTCGCGGCCATCGCGATTCCGGCCTATCAGAACTACATCATTCGCGCGCAGACCACGGAAGCCTTTTCACTGGCGTCGTTTGTGAAGCCGAAAATCGTCGAATACTACCGTCAGTTCGGCCATTTCCCCGCAGACAACCGGGCGGCGGGCGTGCCACCGGCGGGATCCATCATTGGCATCTACGTCGGCGCGGTGAACGTTGATCACGGCGCCATCAACGTCAGGTTTCGCGACAAGGACATCAACATCGCCTTGCAGGGCCAGGTGTTGAGCCTGCGACCGCTGGTCGTCAAGGGCAGCCCGCAGAGCCCGATGGCATGGGCCTGCGGCGACGCCGAGGCACCCTCCGGGATGGCGCCAATCGGCAAGAACCGTACAACCCTCAAGCTGATGTACTTGCCCTCGAGCTGCCGCAATCCGTGAGCGAAAAACGGGACGAGGGACGTCACGCGGACGCCGGAACGGTGTGAGGGACAATTTCCTGCCGATGACTTTGGCGAATGGCGGCGTGGGCGCCAAAACCGGGGTCACCATTTCGCTGCCCCGGTCAGCAGGCACGCAAAAACTCGTCTCCGATTTGCGTCGGAGAGAACGTCCAAGATCTGCTCGGACACAGGGATGTCGCCACGACCCAAATATACCCACGTCCTCAATCGCAACGCCAGCGGGGTCCTGTGTCCATTAGATCGATGAATGCCTGGCGCTATGAACTCCACTGGAGCAGCGATCGGCCATGCCAGGGGCTCGCGCCGGCAGGCCCCCAAGGCACCAGTGCTACTGGTCCGGCCGAAGCGGATCGGCGCCGGCCGACCCAGAGCGGACGGTGGCACCCAGTGCCTAGTGCTGCTCAAAAGTGAGGGACGTCGGAGAGATAATCTCCACGCGTTGGGCGCATTAACGAGATCTGACATGAGTTCTCAAAAACGACGCGTCCGTTGGAGCTTGTTGGCAATTGCCGCGTTTCTGGTGTATCCAGTCTCCGCGGCTGGCGTCGACTGCAGTCGGACGCACGATCCCGTTGCGCGAACGATCTGCGCGAATCCAAAGATTTCGGCATTGGACTCGCAACTCTCAGTGGCTTACGCAGCCGCCCTGGTGAGGGACTCGTCGCATGCAAACGACTTGAAGCTGGACGAGATCAACTGGCTCGGCGAGCGCAATCAGGAAATGTGGGAGCTGCTTGCGAGCCAGCGTGAATTTCCATTACTCCCGAACGGTCTTGAAGCGACACTCGCAAAATTCTACCAGTTGCGCATTGCGTTCTTGCACGACATCGACAACGCTGCTGTCACGCGCGGCATGCCCATAGCCCAGAGGGTGCTCCACGCTGCCGCAACCTTGCCGGCACGCGCAACCGACCCGCTCAAAGCATTGGAAGCGGCCGGCCTCGTAGTCCTGCCAGAGGAGGCGCAGTCCGCATCGAGCCCGGAACGGGCTATCGCTACGCTTGCGGCACCACCGGATGCGGCGTTGCAAGCCGCGCTGGACCGTTTCCGTCCATATCCAGGTACGGTCGTCTATCTTCCTTCGGTGGGACTCGGTGGCGCGTTCTATATTGAGGGTACTGCCTACTGTCAGTACTGGGTGGTATTCGAAAAGCAGGGCAACGCGACGGTTCCCGTAAGTGGCCCCGCTGGCGGCCTCTTGGGGGGCTGCATTCGCGACGGTGGTTCTACCGGATACCTGGCCCTGATCCACGGTCACCCAGTCGCACTCGACGTGACCAATGACACATCATTCCCAAACATCACGGATTTCCAATGGCAACGTTGGCTGGGCGGGAGCACGTGGGGGCCCGCCAGGCGCATACGCTTCCGGTACGACTACAGTCTGAAATCATCCAGCGAGAACTTCTGCTCCAAGACATCGCCGGCATGTACGTTAATCGAAGGCGTTGCACTGGGCACAGCGCAGCGTTACATGCGCGACGCGTTGGCGCTCGCAAATCCTGCCGGTGAAACCGGAGCCCAAAAAGCACGCTTCAGGCAACTGCTACAACTAGCACCGCATCGCAAAGAGTGGGGATACTGCTGGTATCCGTTGTGGTTCCCAACACGATTGAAAGGAAAGCTTACGATCGGCGGCATCACCCAATCGCACATTGGGTGTCACCCAGTAAGTTCCCTAGACGTCGCATTTTGGGGAACCCGAAACCATGGGACTCAGTGGTGGCATGCCGATAGCACCATTGATGTCGACCGTGGGAAATTGCTGCTCGCGGCTCTCATGCCGCCCTTCAATCGACCTAATTCGCCCTGATCCTCACGGCCTTGGGCCCGTTGCAAGGATCGGCCACACTGGCGTCAAGGCGGTCTGAGTGGCACAGTGCGACCCAAAGCCGTCATTCTTCATCCTTGGCCGAACCAGCATTTTGACGTCAAACACCCAAGGTGGGAGCCGAGTGCGTGAATTGCGCTTGCTCGGATCTGTGCAGGGGGTACGGAGCAATCCGTATCCCTACTGCGAACGGCTGGCTGAGGATCAGCGCTAATCAGGACTTTCTATCGAAGCATAACTAGGACGGAAACATCATGGCAAAGTACTTGTATGAAGTTAGCCTCGAACGGGGAAGAGACAACCCGGCATTTTCAGCGTTCTTGAAAAATGCTATGAATCTAAATGGTAAGGCCCCGGATTTTGGTGGTATTAGTCGTGTATGTTTAGTCAGCCATCACATGGATATCGACACCATCAGATTGCTGTTCGAGGAAGGGCTAAAGAAAAGCAAGAGTGATTTGTCTGTCGAAGAAATTACAAAAGACTCCCTGGAGTCATTGACAGGCCACCATAGAATTTACACGGATACGATAAAAAATCTATTTTTACCGTACGACTCATACCCCAATATCAAATGACGCGCGCATTGCGAGCCGCTTAAGTTCAGGCGTTAGGTAGCCGCGCGAAGAGTCTAACCTCACCATAAGAGACTTCCCGTCAACGCCGCGCGCTTGAGGTTCTTGCCTTGAGCTTTCGGGCCATGGCTGGTCATCGTGTTGTCCTCTTTGCTGCGTCGTGCGTGTCAGTGCTGCGTGGTGATGCAACGAATGTCAGACTGCATTTCCATAAACGGTCTTGTTGCGCCGCTGATGCTGGCGCGGACCAGGGTATAAACCGCACCCGGAGACCTCGTTCGTCTTTCGGTATCGTCGGTGTTCGGGGATCAGCCGAAACACGGGGTGACGTCCGGCAGGTTAGTCAGGTTCTCTCCGGGTCGGTCTGACCGTTGTCGACCACTTCGCGCTGACGTGAAAGGATGTGCGTTCGTGTCATGCCATGCCGGCGATCCTCACCGCGCGCTTGCCGGCCGGGCGCTGCACCATCGGGTGCTTCAGCCACGCCTCGGCGTCGTAGGCTTCCTCGCGCGCCAGCATCGCCCACAGTTGCCGCGCGTGTTTGTTCGCAATCGCCACCAGCAGCTTGCCGAACGGCATCCGACACGCCAGTTGGCGGATCCAGATCTGCTCGGGCGTGGCCCGATCCTGTGCAGTCACCTTGGCGCGCTGCAGGCTGCTGCGCGCGCCCTGGATCAGCAGCGTGCGCAGGTAGGCATCGCCGCGGCAACTGATCGTGCCCAGGCGGGTGTGCCCGCCGCTGGAGTGCTGGGTCGGCACCAGGCCGAGCCATGCGGCCAGTTGCCGGCCGTTCTTGAACTCCTTGGCCGAGCCGACGCTCGCCACCATCGCATCGGCGGTGAGCGGGCCAATGCCGATCAGCGCGCGCAGCCGCACGCAGCGCTCATCCGCCTTGGCGTGCGCTTCGATGCGCGCATCGCACGCGGCGATGCGGTCGCGCACCTGCGCCCAGTGCGCGCTGAGATCGCGCAGCAGTTCCTTCAGCTCCGCAGGCAACGATGCCGCTGCGTCGAGATCCGCCAAGGCGATGCGCAACGCCCGGTCACCCTGCGCCATCACGATGCCAAACTCGGCCAGCAGACCGCGCAGGCGGTTGCTGATCTCCAGCCCTTCGGTCTTGTAGCCCTCGCGCACGCGATGCCATGCCAGCCGCGCCTGCTGCTCGACCGACTTGACCGGCACAAAGCGCATGTTGCCCTGGCGTGCCGCCGTGGCAATCGCCTCGGCGTCGTTGCGGTCGTTCTTCAGTGTGCGGCTCTTGCGGAACGGCGTCACGAACTGCGCCGCCATCAAGCGCGGCTGCAGACCGACCTCCAAACAGCGCCGCGCCCAATGGTGCGCGCCACTGCATGCCTCCATCGCCACCACGGTGCCGGCCGGCACCTGCGCCAGCCACAGCGCAAACGCTTCACGCCCGAGATCCTGCCGCCGCTGCACGTGTCCGGCGCCATCCACCGCACATACGGAAAACAGGTTCTTCGCCAAATCCACGCCCATGGTTATAGTGCTCATCGAGACTTCCCCTTCTGCTGACGGTTGTAAAAACCATCATGGCCCTCGAGGCCGTTGGAAGCGGGAAGTCTCTTTTTACTCGGCAATGGCAGCTTTCTCCCTGTGAAATTCTCTCAGCGTGTGTCCGGAAGGGGCCGACTCCTGTCGGTCGAGTTTGCCCAGACACCGTCGGGGCGACAAAAGCCATGATCAGGCGGATCGGCCACACGGCGACATGTGGCGAGGCGGCTACGGCCACCTGGCGCCGCAAAGATTCATCTTCTCGGCCGTCGCTCAAGGTCCCTGGGGTAGGGCCTCGGGACTTCATTGCAGCCGTTTGACACCAATGTTCGTACAACGTGCACAAACATTGGTGTCATGCCCATGCGGTGGACGACGGCCGCCGCATGACTTATGGCAGGTCCACTAGACCAAACTTGCTAGTAGTATGCACTTCAACTTAGCAAGCCAGACCAGGCCGGATCGCCATGTCCACCGAGTCACACCAAGCCGCCGCGCCCATGCCCGATGCCGCCGCAGGCGAGCTGCAATCCGATGATCTGCAAGCCTTCGTGCGCAAGTTCGACAAGGAACTGGCCGCCGGCATCACCGCCCTGACCCTGCTCGGGGTGCTGGGCGAGGGCGTGCCGCTGTATGGCTACCAGATCGCCAAGCGCCTGGAGCGCGACGCCGGCGGGGTGCTTGCCGGCAAGCAGGGCGCGCTGTATCCGGTGCTGCGCGGGCTGGAGGCGGCGACCTTGCTGAGCAGCGAAGTGCAAGCGTCATCGAGCGGGCCGCCGCGCCGCTACTACCGGATCACCGCGCTGGGCCGCGAGGCGCTGGCGCAATGCACCACGCGCTGGCGTGCAACGCGGCGCATCGTCGACACCATTCTTGGAGGGGAGCACGCATGACTACGCCACAAACCATCGCCGACTACCTGCAGCAACTGCGCGCCGCGCTCAAGGGCGCCGATCCGGCCATGATCCAGGATGCGCTGTTCGATGCCGAGGAGCACCTGCGCAGCGAACTGGCCGAGCATCCCGAAGAATCCGAGGCGGCCATGCTCGCGCGCGTCGCCGGCAGCTATGGCGCGCCCGAGGAAGTGGCCGAGATCTACCGTGACACCGAGGTCAAGGTGCAGCGCGCGCTGCGCGCGCCGCGACCACGCGCCGGACGCGGACCGCTGGCGCGCTTCTTCGGCGTGATCGGCGACGCGCGCAGCTACACCGCGTTGTTCTACATGCTGCTGGCGCTGGCCACCGGCATTTTCTACTTCACCTGGGTGGTGGCCGGGCTGAGCCTGTCGGCGGGCCTCGCGGTGTTGATCATCGGCATCCCCTTCATCATTCTGTTTTTCGCCAGCACGCGTCTGCTGGCGCTGGTCGAGGGGCGTCTGGTCGAAGTGATGCTGGGCGTGCGCATGCCGCGGCGGCCGGCCTCGGCGGTGCGCGAATTGCCGCTGCTCAGGCGCATCGGCGCCATGTTCACCGACCCGCGCACCTGGGGCACGCTGTTCTACATGCTGCTGATGTTGCCGCTGGGCATCATTTATTTCACCGTGGTGGTCACCGGCATGACGCTGAGTCTGGTGCTCGTCGTAGCGCCGGTCGCGCAACTGTTCGGTTTCGCGCCGACGACGGTCAACGATGTGGCGTACTTCTGGCCGCTGTGGACGCTGCCGTTTTCCATGCTGGGCGGCGTGCTGCTGTTCTTCGTCATGCTGCACCTCGCCCGCGGCGTGGGCTGGATGCACGGGCATGTGGCCAAGCATCTGCTGGTGACGACGGCGGGATATTGATGCGGCCGCGGCGCGTGACTCCCGACGCATGCGCGCGGCGTCGGCCCGCCAGCGCGTGTGTCACGGATGCGCCGGCAAACTGGCCAGCAGCGCGGACACGCCACCCCAGGCGATCTGCGCGCCGATGCACAGCAGGATGAAGGAGATCAATTGCTGCACGCCGTTGAAGGCGCTGCGCGGCAGCATGCGGCCCAGCTTGGGCGCATAGCGGTAGCAGACATACACCAGCGCGGCCAGCAGCGCCGCGGCCAGCAGGATGCCGGCGTGCGCCAGCAGCGTCGCTTGCCAACCCGGGCGCGTGGCCTGCGCCGACAGGGTGAGTACGACCACGATGGTGCCCGGGCCCACCGTCAGCGGAAAGGTGTAGGGGTAGAACGCGCGCTCCAGCACCGCTTCCTCGTCGCTGGCGCCGGGCGTGGGCGCGGCTTCCTTGCCGCCGGAGCTGAGCATCTTCCAGCCCATCGCCGCCAGCGTCAGTCCGCCGCCGACCTGCACCACCGGCAGCGAAATGCCGAAGAAGCGCAGGATCGTCTGGCCCAGCACCTCGGTGACCACGATGAAGACCATCATCATGATGGTCACGCGCAGCGCCAGGCGCTTGAACACCGGCGCCGGTGCCTCGCCGACCATGCCGAGGATGATCAGCGCGGTACCCACCGGATTGATGACCGGCAGCAGCGCGGCAAACGCCAGCGGCAGCGTGGCCAGATTGTGCGCGATGTGATCCATCACATCAGCGCGGCACGCGCCAGCGCCACGAATACCAGCACCAGCAGCGCGATCTGCATCAGCGCGCCCAGCGCGAACGCCGGCCCGCGCCTGTTGGCATCGCGCAGATAGGCGGCCAGATACCACGCGCGCGCCAGCAGCCAGATCGCGCCGAACACACTGGCCAGCAGCGGCTGCCCCAGCCACGCCGCCAGCGCCAGCGTGGGCAGGAACATCAGCGCGGCTTCCTGGGTGTTCATCTGTGCGCGAAACGCGCGCTCGAAATCTGGATGCCCGGTGGTGGCCGGTGCCTTGATCCCGTACAGGCCGCGCGCGCGACCGACGAGAATGCTGGACACCAGCAGCAGCAGCACGGTGAGCGCGGCGATCAGGGCGGGAAGCAGCATGGCGTGGTCATCCGGCGGCAAGGTGCGCGCAGCATAGCCGGCCTGCCGTGCCTCGCGCCGCCGTGACGCGCATCACCGCGTGCGCGGGAACCGCGGGCAGCGGCCGCGGTCTCAATCCGGGACGCGGGACTCGTTGGTGTCATCCTGAGCGCAGCGAAGGATCTCGGCACGCCCCCACTATCTCGACATGACCAGCACGCAGCCAGCGGGAGAACTGCATGTTCGGAATGACCACCGCAGCCTTGATGTGGAGCATGGTGTTCGGCTCCATCGGCACCGGTTATTTCATCTACGGCAAACGCCAGGGCGAGGCCTTGTGGCTGATCGCCGGGCTGCTGCTGGGCGGGGTGATGTTCTTCGTCTACAGCTCCGGCTGGATCATCGTGGCCGGCCTGCTGCTGACGCTGCTGCCGTGGATCTGGCGGCGCTTCACCTGAGGAACCTCCGCACAAGCGGGTTCGATACGGAATCGCGTACCTCAGCGCGCGCGCTTGCACACCAGGCGCATGCCTAAATCGGGATTTTGGGCGTACAGAATCTGCACCAGCTCCCAGCCCTCGCGTCCGGCGGCATTCAGCGCGGCTTGCAGTGCATCGTCGGTGACGCCGCCGATGAAGGCGGGCTTGAGCTGGATCACCTGGTATTCGAAACGAATGTCATCGGCGGTCATGTTGGCGTTCTCGATGTGGAAGAAGTGACCCGCGCGCATGGCTCACGCCGGCGGCTTGCGCTTGCCCTGCGGCAGCCGTCCGGACTGACGCAGCGCCTCGCGCAACACGTATTCGATTTGCGCGTTGAGGCTGCGCAATTCGTCGTTGGACCAGCGCTGCATGGCGTTCAGCACCTCGGCGTTGATGCGCAGCGGGTAGGCTTTCTTAGCGTCGCTCATGCGGGTCGGCGGTGGACGCGGGATAGCGTTTGGCGTAGCGCGGCACGCCCAGGATCAATGCCAGCACGATGACGGTGGCTGGAACCGCCGTGGCCAAGCCCAGCCATGTCGTCGCGGTCCTGGCATCGAGGGCCAGCCACGCGGCGCATGCCAGCATCTGCAGGCCCAGCAGATACAGCAGGGTGCCCACGAACACGCCCGCCTTCAGCTGGCCTTGCGCGGAAACACGCGACCAATCGACCAGACCGTGCACCATGCCGATCGGGCCACGCCGGTTCGCCAGATAGCCGAACAGAAACAGCGGCACGCTGACGATCGCCAGCGGCAAGGCCCGCACAACATCTTGCGCATCCAGCATGGCGTACTCCTCGGGTCCGCGGATCAACCGTTGTACAGCGTGCCGGTGTTGACCACCGGCTGCGTGGCGCGATCGCCGCACAGCACCACCAGCAGGTTGGCGACGATGGCCGCCTTGCGCTCCGGGTCCAGCTCCACCACGCCGTCGGCTTCGAGACGCTTGAGCGCCATCTGCGCCATGCCCACCGCGCCCTCGACGATGCGCTCGCGCGCGGCGACGATGGCGTTGGCCTGCTGCCGCTGCAGCATCACCTGGGCGATCTCGGGCGCGTAGGCGAGGTGGCTGATGCGCGCCTCGATCACTTTCAGGCCTGCCTTGTTCAGGCGCTCCTGGATCTGGTCGCGCAGATGCGCGTTGACTTCCTCGCCGTGGCTGCGCAGCGAGGGTCGCTCATCGTGCGAGTCGTAGGCATAGTTCTGCGACATCTGGCGCAGCGCCGATTCGGTCTGGATCTTGAGGAAGCTCTCGTAGTCCTGCACCTCGAACACCGCCTCGTAGGACTCCACCACTTGCCAAACCACCACCGCGGCGATCTCGATCGGGTTGCCGTCGGCGTCGTTGACCTTGAGCTTGTCCGAGTCGAAGTTGCGCACGCGCAGGCTCAGCGTGCGCTTGGAATACAGCGGATTGGTCCAGCGCAGCCCGGCGTCGCGCACGCTGCCGGCATAGCGCCCGAACAGTTGCAGCACGCGCGCCTCGTTCGGCTGCACCTGGAAAAATCCGCCGAGCAGGAACAGCCACAGCGCACCCAGCACGATCGGGGCTATGGCCGCGGCGGGATCGCCCGCGACCAGTGTGGCCACGATCCACCACAGCAGCAGCAGGCCGAGGATCAGCAGCACGACCAGCGTGGCGATGCCCGGCAGCGAAAACCCCTTGCGTTCGTTCATGGCGAGTTCCTCGTGTCCGGCTAATTGATATCACGATGATATCGTTTGTGCAAATTGGCGGACCCGGATGCAGGCGCAGGTTGGCAGCCGGTCGAGCACTCAGGCACGCACCGCCCATCACGCCCGTGTCGAGGCTCGAGCCATCGCCAACGTGGCTTCCGCGTCAATGCCGCGCCGGCAAATCCACGTGCAGCAGCGGCGCCTTGCGGCCCTCGCTGGAAACGGTGAAACCCTTGCCGTCGGCGTCGAAGGCCAGTGCTTCGGGCTGGCGCAGGCGTGGCAGCGGGATGAAGACGGGGACACCGGCGAAAGCCTGCTGCCAATCCTGCGCGGGTGCACGGCGATACCAGTAGGCACCTTGCGTGGTCAGCAGCAACGCCTGGCGCGCGGCGCGATCGAAATCCAGCGCGGTGACGCGGCCGGCGCGCACGCAGGGTTTCGCGGCCACGTGGCAGGCCGCGCCCAGACGCAATGTGCCGCTGGCTTGCGCGATGACCATGTCTTGCGCGCGCAGCGGCAGCCGGTACAGCGTCGGGTCGCCGTCGGTTTTTTCCACCATCCAGAACTGCGCGCGGGCCGCGTCGGCGCCCAGCGCCTCGATGTCGCGCGCGCCATCGGGCAGGCGCACGCGCAGCGTCCATGCGGGACTCAGCACGAGACCATCGCTGCCGCGCCGCGGCGCGGGCTCGTGCACCACGACGATCTCCAGCGTGCCGCGCCAGCGCAGGTTGTCACCGCTGTCGGCGATGGCCAGATAGGGCTGGCCGCGCAGGGTGAACGCGGCGATGTCTTCCCAGTCGAAGGCGGCAGCGTCGCGGAGGCCGACCCGCGCCAGCACCTGGCCGGCGCGGTCCAGCGCGAACAGCTCGGCCGGATTGCCGGAGTCGTTGTGCGCCCAGTAGCGTGCCGGATCGCTGGGTGAGACCACCAGACCGGACAGCTCGCGCAGGCGCGCATCGTCCACTGCGCCTTGCGGCTGCGTGCGCGCCAAAGCAGCGCCGGGCGCGGCCAGCGCGAAAGACACGGCAATCGCGAGCGTGCGGAAAAGTCGTGTGACAAGCATGCCGGCATTGTGCCAGCGCCCGCGCGCGCGCCTTTATAATGGCGCGGCAACGCACGCCCCCACTCCGTCACTGCAACATCCCACGCCAAGGAACCCGCATGCGCGCATTCGGCACGCCGCTCACCGCCACCGCGCGCCGCGTGCTGCTGCTGGGCGCGGGCGAGCTGGGCAAGGAACTGGTGATCGAGCTGCAGCGCTACGCCTGCGAAGTGATCGCCGTCGATCGTTACGCGCACGCGCCGGCGATGCAGGTGGCGCATCGTAGCCACGTCATCGACATGCTCGATGGTGCCGCGCTCCGGCATGTCATCGAAGCGGAGCAGCCCGAGCTGATCGTGCCCGAGATCGAGGCCATCCACACGCCGACCCTGCAGCAACTGGAAGCCGAGGGTTACACCGTGATCCCCACCGCGCGCGCCACGCGCCTGACCATGGACCGCGAGGGCATCCGCCGCCTCGCCGCCGAGGAGTTGCGCCTGCCGACCTCGCCGTACCGCTTCTGCGGCACGCGCGCCGAGTTCGACGCTGCGCTGGTGGCGCTGGGTTATCCCTGCGTGGTCAAGCCGGTGATGAGTTCCTCCGGCAAGGGCCAGAGCGTGTTGCGCGGCGCCGCCGATGCCGACCACGCCTGGGACTACGCGCAGCGCGGCGGGCGTGCGGGGCAGGGGCGGGTGATCGTCGAGGGCTTCGTCGATTTCGATTTCGAGATCACCCTGCTCAGCGTGCGCCACGCCGGCGGTGTGCTGTTCTGCGAACCCATCGGTCACCGCCAGGAAGACGGCGACTACCGCGAATCATGGCAACCGCAGGGCATGAGCATCGAGGCGCTGGGCGCCGCGCACGAACAGGCCGGCGCGATCACCGCCGCGCTGGGCGGCAGCGGCGTGTTCGGCGTGGAATTTTTCGTGCGCGGCGAGGACGTGATCTTCTCCGAGGTCAGCCCGCGTCCGCACGACACCGGCCTGGTCACGCTGATCTCGCAGGATCTGTCCGAGTTCGCGCTGCACGCGCGCGCGATTCTGGGATTGCCGATCCCGGCGCTGCGCCAGTTCGGCCCCGCGGCCTCGTGCGCGGTGCTGGCCGAGGGCGACGGGCGCGCGCCGCGCTATCTGGGCGTGGACGCCGCGCTGCGCGAACCCGACACGCAGGTGCGCATCTTCGGCAAGCCCGAGGTCAGGGGCCGCCGGCGCATGGCGGTGACGCTGGCGCGTGGCGCCGACATCGACAGCGCGCGCGCCAAGGCACGTGCCGCCGCCGCCGCGCTGCGCGTGGAGTGCAGCGCGCCGCTGGCGTGAGGCGATCGCGCTGGCGCGGATGCGCGCTGCGGCGGTGTCATGTCGATGCCACCAGGTGCCTGCTAAGGTCGGCGCGAAAGCGGAAGGAGCACGGCATGCACGCGATGGGTCGGATGGCGTTGTCGGGGCGGGCATCGCGCGCGGCGTGCGCGCCGCGCATGCCATGAACGCGGTGGATCAAACCGTGCATCCGCCGCGCCGTGCGTTGTGGGGCTGGGCTTCCTACTACGTCGGCAACCACGCCTTCACCACGGCGGTGATCTCGGTGTTCTTTCCGCTGTTCTTCAAGGAGGTCTGGAGCAGCGGCGTCTCGGTGGAACTGAGCACGCTGCGCCTGGGCATCGCCAATTCGGCCGCCAGTCTGCTGGTGGCGGTGACCGCGCCGCTGCTGGGCGCGATCGCCGATCGCGGCGGTCATGGCAAGGGTTTCATGCTGATCGCCGCCGGCCTCGGCGTGGCGCTGATGCTGGCACTGGCGGCGGTACCGGCCGGTGCCTGGGCGTGGGCGGCGGTGGCTTACGTGCTGGCCAGCGCCGGCAATTTCTGGGGCAACGTGTTCGGCGATGCCATGGTGCTGCGCGTGGGCACGCCGGGGCGCATCGAGCGCACCTCGGCGATCGGTTATCTCGCCGGTTATGCCGGCGGTGGCGCGTATCTGGCCATCGCCGTGGCGCTGAGCCTGCGCCCGCACTGGTTCGGCCTGCCCGATGCCGGCGCCGCGGTGCGCTGGATCTTCGCGCTGGGCGCGCTGTGGTGGGCGGCGTTCACGCTGCCGCTGATGTTGTGGGTGCCGGCCGCGCGCAGCGCCGAGTCGCGCCTGCCGCTGCGCCGCGCGCTGCGCGAGGGCGTGATGCAGTTCTTCGCCACCGTGCGCCATGTGCGCGCCTACCGGCCGATCGCGCTGTTCCTGGTCGCGTACTGGCTGTACATCGATGGCGTCAACACCGTCATCCTGATGGCGGTGGATTACGGCAAGGCCATCGGCCTCGGTAACGGACCGCTGATCCTGGCGGTGCTGATGGTGCAGGTCATCGGCATCCCGGCGGCACTGCTGTTCGGGCGCCTGGGCGAGCGCATCGGACCCCGGCGCGGCATCCTGATCGGCCTCGGCGTGTACGTGGCGGCCAGCGCGTTCGCCGCGGGCATGCGCCACGCCTGGCAATTCTTCGTGCTGGCC
Organism: Metallibacterium scheffleri; assembly: GCF_002077135.1. Classification (NCBI taxonomy): domain Bacteria; kingdom Pseudomonadati; phylum Pseudomonadota; class Gammaproteobacteria; order Lysobacterales; family Rhodanobacteraceae; genus Metallibacterium; species Metallibacterium scheffleri. Next base: position 584,383 of record NZ_LDOS01000002.1, read on the forward strand.
GCGGCGGTGGGCATGGTGCAGGGCGGCGTGCAGTTGCTGTCGCGTGCCTACTTCGCGCGGCTGGTGCCGCAGGATCGCGCCGGCGAGTTCTTCGGCTTCTACAACATGCTCGGCGAATTCGCCGCGATCCTCGGCCCGCTGCTGATCGGCCTCACCAGTTACCTCACGCATGACCCGCGCGCGTCGATCCTCTCGGTGATCGTGCTGTTCGCGGTCGGCGGCGGGCTGCTGCTGCGCGTGCCTGCGGTACGTGCGCAAGCCTGAGTGTTGCTGTGGCCCATGATTCGCGGCGTCTCCACAGCGCCTTGCCTTGCCGGCGCCTGGTCTGCATGCGCCGTAAGCAGGATGGCTTGACGCCAAGCACCTGCCACGCAAAGGTGCGCGGCAGGTTCGCCCTGTGCAGGAGTGTCCGCGTCGATGCGGCTGACTCGCAACCCATGGCTGGTGAGCGCGCACGCCCTGGTCGTGTTGGCCGTTGCGGCCTGTGCGTTGGCTTTTGCCCTCTACCGCATCACCACAGATGCAAGCATTCCCGGCGCCGATCCGCACGACCGCTACTGGGCGTTGGGTTATGCACGGCCTACGGGCGTCAATTTCGGGACAGTCGGCAGTTGGACGGTCGATGACTTGCCGCCCTTGCTGCCGCACGGGTTCTCCATTGGCAGTGCTGACTCGGCAAGCTCGAGTTTTTCCCTCAAGCGCGGCGGTACAACGCAGAAAGTCGTTAGCGAATGGGTTCAAGGCGACTATCTGGCCGCGCTGCACTTGCACGTCTTGGCGGGCCGGTTGCTGACATTGGCCGACGTGTATCACGCGCGGCCCGTCGCAGTGATTTCTGAATCTGTCGCGCGAAAGCTGTTCGGCGGCGCGGCGGCGGCCATCGGCCGGCACCTCTACGGACCCAGTGGTTATGCCGTCACCGTCGTCGGCGTTCTGCCTGCGACCTTCACCGGTACGTGGCGCGCGGATGTTGCACGTGTGTGGATCCCGTTCGATCTTGCAAATGCGTGGTACGAGGGCCAAGTGTTGCATCCCAAACCGGGTCAACGCGCGGACCTGATGAACCCGGAAATGGGTATCGCGCCCCTGTTCAGCACGCCCGCCCATGCCTCCCGTGTCGAAGTCGACACCGTCCTGCAGCGGTTGCTGACCAACCCCACGACACGCAAGCTGTTCCCACCTGATGTGTCGGCACTGGTGCCGTCGCAACCCTACAGTCCTTTTCCGGATTCCGAACAAGCGGCCGCGCGGCGCGTGCGCCTGTTTCTCGGTCTGGCCCTCGGCGCACTGGCGCTGGCCGTGGCCAATGTGCTGGCCATCACCTGGCTGCAGTATTTGCGGCAACGCCCGGTGCTGCGGCTGGAGCGCATTCTGGGTGCGCAGCGTGCGCATTGGCTGCGCCGTGTCCTCGCGCGCGGTGCGCTGACTTTCCTGCTTTCCTTTGCTTTGGCGCTGCCGGTGTTCGGGCTCGCGGTGCATTTGCTCAAGCGCGAGATCAAAGAAAGCTATCTGGCGCAGTACCTGCAAGTGCATCTGCTATGGGCTTCCTTTGCATCGTGGCTCGCGTTGCTGCTGCTCGTGTTGTGGGTGGTCGAGAGCACGCCATTCCTGTTGCTGCTGTGGCGCGAGCGCGTGGATGAAGGCCCGCGCGTCATCGGCAGCGCCATGGATCGGCGCGTCGGGGCCGGATTGCAGGTGCTGGAAGTCCTGTTGGCGGCGACGCTGAGTGTCACGGCAGCGTGGTCGATGCAGCAGGCCTGGCGCATCGCGCACGCCAACCTCGGCTTTCTGGAGCGTCCGGCAACCCTGGTGACGATCGCACCGCGTGATGCCCAGATCCCGCTGCCTCTGGAGACGGCACAGCATGCCGAGTTGCTGATGCGCCAACTCGTGCAGGCGACCCGTGGCGTGATGCCTGGCGCGATGGCCGGGTTTGGGCCGCAAATCAGTGCCCATTACTTCGGTTTGCAGTACCCGCATACGATCAGTGTCGGCACGCGAACCGGGGACGCCTGCCACATTTCCATGACGCCCGACTGGGTAATGGCAACCGGCATGCATCTGCTCGCCGGTGAGAATCTTGCGATCCGGCCGCAGGCGAACGAGGTGCTCATCGACACGACTGTTGCCGACCAGCTGTTCGGCTCGCCTGCGGCGGCCATCGGGCGGACCATTGACGACAGTGGGTTTCTGCCGAACTCCGGAGCAGTGGTGCGTGGGGTCGTGGCGCCGATCCAGTTGGCGGGCGCCGGGCAGCCACAGTGCCCGAGCGTGTTTAGTGACAAGCGTGTCAATGGCCTCAATTTTCTCTATACGAATAGCACCCTGGCCATTGCCCGCGTCACGACCGCGACACAGCGCGAACGCCTGCGTCAGGTGTTGAGCCGCACCTTGGCGCAGCAGGGTGCCGCAAAGTTCTCACGCGTCGAGCGTATCGAGGGCAGCGGGGCGATGCGTGCCCGGCTGGCGGCGCGCGTGGTGAGTCAGGCGCAGCACATGGCATGGCTGGCACTGTTTGCCTGGGCGATTGCATTGATCGGCATCCTGGCATTGCTGCGCTTGTCGTTGGCGCAGCGCAAGCGGCTGCTGGCGATACGCAGCGCTCTGGGCGAGTGCCCGACGCACGTGTACCGCGAGGTCGTACTGGGTACGCTGTTGCTGGCCGGCCTCGGCATGGGTGTTTTGCTGTTCTTTCTGCCGTGGCTGGCGCAGCAGTTCGCGCTGCTCTCCGGCGCGCAGGCGGCGCCGTTCGGCGCGGCCACCTGGATTGCGCTGGCCGTGCTGCTGTTGGCGGTGTTCCTCGTCGCGCACTTCCCCGCGCGCCGCGCCGCGCGCGCCGAACCGGCGACGAGCCTGCATGAGTTGTAAGCGCGCACGCATTGAATGCCGGGCGGCCATTCCCGCTGCAGCCTCCCCGGCGCGTGCATACGTCTGCTTTACGAATTCGCCAGGCGCGCGCGGCCACGCGATTCGCGCCGGTTGCTCGCAGGGCGCGGCCGGGCTGGTGTGACGCAGCGCCAAGACGCGCAGGTCGCTGCAGCGCAAAGTGGCTTGCGCGCGGGCCGGCATTACGTCGTGTAGTCCGCGTGTAGGCGCCGGCGGAACCACATGCTGTGCGCACCGGTCTGATGTCCGCCTAGCGGTGCGTGCGTCGGCTTGCCCCAGTCACCAGCATGATCATCGCACCGCGCGTTGTCACCGCGCGCCCGCGTCCACGGACCTGCGTCCATCGCCTGATGAGGATCATCCGACCCATGAACCCGAAATCGCTGCATACCACCCTGACCTGCGCCATCGCGCTGGCCCTGATCGCCGGCACCGGCGTGGCCCGCGCCGCCGATACCAGTGGCGCCGATGTGCGCGTGCTCAGTTTTCATGCCGATGTGCATGTGCAGCCAGGCGGTGCCTATACCGATGCGCAGACGCAGGCGATCGAGGCGCTGACGCGCACCGGCGCGCAGTCGCTGAACCCGTACCAGGAAGAATTTTCCAAATCGATGTCGACGCTGAAGGTGGAGTCGGCCTACATCGTCAAGGCCGACGGCCAGCGCATCGACATCCCGGCCGCGGATATCGTCGTGCGTCCGGCGCCGGCGCCGCCGGGTTCGGACGGCTCGCCGATCTACGACAACAACATGATGCTGAGCGTGGCGCTGCCGGGCTTCAACAAGGGCGACATGCTGCATCTGCAGACACTGAAGACGCAGACCAAGCCGTTTTTCGTCAACCAGTTCTTCGACGTCTGGGGCCCGGCCGAAAACCAGTCCGCACGTGATCAGAAGATCGTCGTGCACGGTCCGGCCGGCATGCACTTGCGCGCCGCGCAGCGCGGCGGCTGGACGATCGCACGCAGCAGCGCCGGCGGCGTCGATACCTTCACCGCGACGCTGGCCGAGCACCACGCCGAGTTCCCCGGCACCGCCACGGTGGATGCCTCCGACTACAGCCCGGTGTTCGAGGTAAGCAGTTTCCCCAGCTGGGCCGCGGTGGGCGCGGCGTACTGGTCCACCGCGCAGGCCAAGGCGGCGGTGACGCCGCTGGTCAAACAGGTGGCTGACCAGGTCGCCGGCAAGCTGCACGGCTGGGACGCGGTGAAGGCGCTGTACATGTGGGAATCGCAGCACATCCACTACATCGGCCTGGAGCTGGGCGTGGGCGGCTACGTGCCGATCTCGGCCAACACCACGCTGAAGACCGGCTATGGCGACTGCAAGCAGCACTCGACCCTGCTCGAGGCGCTGCTGGCCGCGCGCGGCATCCAGGTCGATCCGGTGCTGATCAACTGGAGCAACGGCTTCAACCTGCTGCCGCTGCCGGGGCTGGATTTCAACCACGCCATCGACTACGTGCCCAAGTACCACGTGTTCCTCGACGCCACCGGCGAGTTCGAGACGCCCGGACAACTGGCCATTGGCGAGCGCGACAAGCCGGTGGTGATCTCCGGCCCGCATCCGCGTCTGGCGCGCACGCCGGGCGCCGAGTCCGCGCATAACAAGCTGGTGTATGACGCGACCCTGCATCTGGCCGCCGACGGCACGCTCACTGGCACGGCGCACATGACCACGCATGGCTGGTGGGCGTGGTTCAACCGCATGATCTTTTCCGAGGTGCCGCCGGGTGCCTACGGCCGCCTGATGAACATGCTGCTGACGCCCAGCGGCGGCGGCAGCGGCAGCTTCCAGCCGGGCAATCCGCAACTGCTCGACCAGCCCATGCAGGTCGCCGCGAGCTGGACCACACCGGCCTATGCGCTGCCGGGCAAGACGCTGAGCGTGCCGCTGCCGGCCGGTCCCTACCTGGTGCCGAGCATGGCCGGCACCTCCGACCCGGTCAGCGCGTTGACCGCAGTGATCGGCCCGGACAGCCGCCGCCACAGCGTGAGCACCTATTTCGGCGAGGTCGATTGGCACAGCACGCTGAGCCTGCCCGCCGGCTATGCACCCACCTACCTGCCGCCGGACGAGAACCTGCACAACGCCGCCGGTCGCTTCACCTACACCGTGAAAGACACCAACGGTACGGTGAGCGCGAGCTACCGGCTCAAGCTGGACCACATCGTGTACACGCCGGCGCAATACCCCGCGCTGCGCGCGCTGATGCTGGCGGACCTGCGCGCGCAGCGTGCCCCGCTGGTGTTCCACCATACTTGAAAGGACCTGCCATGAAGCTCACCAAGACCGCAATCGCCGCCGCGATTTCACTCGCTGGCCTGGTGCTGGCCGTGCAGGCCAATGCCGCGCCCGCCGCGCCGCAGGTCAACGATCAGATCCTCAAGCAGTCCATCGCGCTGCACGTCAACGCGGACGGCAGCTACAGCGAAACCGTGTCGCGCGTGTCGCAGCCGCTGACCATCGCCGGCGTGTCCGCGGTGGGTCACGTCGAGATTGCCTATCCGGCCAATTTCGCCACGGTGAAGGTGCTCGATGCCTACACCGAGACCGTCACCCACCAGCGCGTGAACGTGCTGCCCTCGCAGATCTTCAACCAGTCCACGCCGACCGCGGTGCAGGCACCGTTCCTCAGCGACGGCCACGTGATGAGCCTGCTGTACTCGGCGGTGACGCCGGGCGCCGAGGTGCATCTGAAGTATGTGGAAACCTTCAGGCGCCCCTACCTGCCCGGCGTGTACGCCATCTCCGAGGCGCTGGCGCCGGAGGTTCCGGTGCAGGCCACCGACATCAGCATCACCGCGCCCAAGAGCATGCACCTGCACTACCAGGCACGCGGGCCGTGGCATGAAACACGCACGTCCACGGGCGACATGCAAACCTTGACCGCGAGCGCGGCTTCGCCCTCGGTGGACTTCCCGCCGATGAACACCGCCGCCATCACCCAGTACGCGCCGATGGCGGTGCTCAGCACGGCGGGCGACTGGCCGGCGATCGCGCGCGCATACGACCAGCTCGCCGGCAACGCGATGCAGGTGACGCCCGCGATCCGCGCGATGGCGCAGAAGGTCGCCGACGGCGCCGGCGGCGAGGTCGCGGTGGCCCGCATCTATCACTGGATGCAGCAGCACGTGCAGTCGGTGAATGTCGATTACCACCACGCCGGATTCCAGCCGCCCGCCGCGCAGAGCACGCTGGCGCGCAGTCTGGGTGACAGCAACGCCAACGTGGCCCTGCTGTGCGCGATGTTGCATGCGCAGGGCATCGCCGCGGTGCCGGCGATGATCTCGCCGTCGCAGCGCTTCGTGCCGTACCCGGGCGCCGATCCGTTCGCGTTCAACCATTTCCTGGCCTATGTGCCGGCCTACCACCTGTTCCTGGATACCAGCGCGCGCTACGCCGGCGTCGAAGCCTTGCCCGCCGCCGATCAGGGCCGCCCAGTGCTGATCACCGGACCCAACCCGCAGTTCACGCGCACGCCCGGCCCCGCGCCCGGAGAGGTCGAAGCGCGCGAAGTGCAGAACCTCACGCTGCTGGGCAACGGCGATATCGACGGCAGCAGCGTGATCACATCGGCCGGCTGGCGCGCCATGGAAGTGCGTCAGGACGTGCTGGGCGATCGCAGCGGCCGGCGCCTGCAGCAATTCATGCAGAACGGTTTCTATCTTGGCGGCAAGGCCGGCTCGATGCGCCTGGTCGCGGTGCGCAATCGCGAGGATCTGGACAAGCCGGTCGAGATGACCCTGCAGTGGCATGAAACCGACGCCGCCATCCCCGGCAAGCAGATGGCCTTGCTGCTGCCCACGCCTGGCACCATCGCCGGCACGCTGGCGCCCTTCACCAGCCAGGCCACGCGCACGGTGCCCAGCGTGCTGCAGCCGGTGACCATCCAGCAGACCATGCACCTGCATCTGCCCGCCGGCATGACACCCGAGGATCTGCCACAAAACCAGAACACGAGCACGCCTTTCGGCACCTACACGGTGAACTACCGCTACGCCGATGGCGTGCTCAACGTGGACAAGCAGCTGCAGCTCACGCAGTTCGTGGTCAGCCCGCAGGATTACCCCGAGCTGCACAAGTTGGCGCTGCTGGCGGTGAGCAGCGAGCGCAAGGCCGTCGTGCTGCACGCGAGGGCCGGGGCAGCAACAAGGCGCTGATGATCGGCCGCGGGCCGATCATGCGCAGGCGAACACGGGCGGGCACCCATTCTCGTCATTCCCGCGCAGAGCCTGCCCCCGCGAAGGCGGGGGCGGGAATCGCTTCATCCCGGCGAGGCAGGTTATCTCCTTGCTAGGCACAGGTCTGTGGCGTTTGGATCCCTGTCCCCGACACAAGCATTCGGGGATGACGTTCCTGCGCGGGGATGACGGCGCGGGCGTTCGCGAGGATGGCGTGGGCCTTGCAGCGCGTCGCGCCGGGTTTGCCGGTGTTCCCCTCTCCCGCCGGGAGAGGGTGGCGCGCAGCGCCGGGTGAGGGTGCGCGCTTGCGCAGCGCGCCGCGTATCAGCACTTGCCGTGGGCGTTGAGCCACTGATTGACAGCGCCAAGCTGATGGGCTGATCGTTGTGCAACGGATGGGGGGAGGTGCAGCGATGCGCAACACCGCAACCTGGATGCAGGGACTGGCATACGCGCTGCTGGCGCTGGCCATCGCCGCCGCCGCGCTGGCCTTCGCCACCTTGCGCGTGCTGGACAGTGGCGCCATCCCGGGTGCCGCGTCGGGCTATCGCTACTACACGCTGGGCGTGATGCGCAGTACGGGCCCGAGCTTCGCCATGGGCAGCATCGTCATCGCGCAACTCGATCCGCTGTTTCTCCGCACGGTGGCAGCAGGCATGGCCACCGACCAGAAGGCTTCGTTGCGCGCCGTGGCGGCTGGTGCCACCACGGTCACGGCGCGCGTCGATATGGTTACCGGGGATTACATGCGCGCCCTGCATGTCTCACCGCTGGCCGGGCGCCTTCTGCAAGCCAGTGATGTGGCCGACTGTGCGCCGGTCGTCGTGCTCAGTGCGAGTCTGGCGCAACAGTTGTTCGGCTCGCCTGCACAGGCTGTCGGACGCAGTCTGCGCATGGCTGCCGATGCCGGCGTGAACGGCCCCCTGCTGCGCGTGGTGGGTGTCGTGCCGGATACCTTCAAGGGGCTTGATGTGCAACGGCCTGCACGCGCATGGGCGCCGGTTCCGCAGTTGCCCGCACTCAGTGGCGTGCATTTTCCGATGTGCACGGCATCCAAGCCACATGATGGTGCGATTGCCTTCAGTATCTTCGGCCTACCCGCCGTGCTCAGCGCGCCGGCGAGCGTGTCGCTGGCGCAACTGGACACGCTGCTGGCCAATGCCTGGCAACGTCTGCCGGCCTCCGCACGCGGCAAGGATCAGCTCGGCCTGGTTGTGTCCGCACCGTTCTCGCTGTCGCCGCAGGCGCGTTTGCAGGCCGCGCATCGCACCACGCTGTACTTGGCATTGGCCATCGCCGCGCTGGTGCTGGCCACCATCAACGTGTTCACTCTGCGCTGGTTGGCGCTGGTGCGGCGCCGGCATGTGCTGCAACTGGAGCGCGTGCTCGGCGCCACGCGCGCCTATCTGCGCCGACGCTACGTGCTGCGCACGGGGGCGCTGGCGCTGGCGCTGCTGCTGGCCAGCACGGTGCTGAGCGCTTTGGGCTACTGGGCACTGCATGCGCTGGTCGGACACGACAGCGTGCTATGGGCCAGCCTGAGTCTGCCGGCGCTGGCTGGCGAGCTGGTGTGGGCCTTGCCGCTGCTGCTGCTGATTGTGGTGCTGGCCGAGGCGCTGCCGCTGCTGGTGCTGCTGCAGCGCGAGCGCATCGATGGCGGCAGCCGCGTGGCGCTGTCGCGCGCGGATCGCGGCATCGGCATCGGCGTGCTGGTGGCCGAGGTGCTGCTGGCGGCTGTGATGAGCTGCGCGGCGGCCTGGGCGTTGCACTACGCCTGGCAGCAGCGCCATGCGGACCTCGGCATGCTGCGTGCGTCGGTCACGATCGTAAGCATCACTCGCAAGCCCGGCGATGCCTCGGGGATGGTCGTGCTGACCAAGTCATCCGCCAAGATTCCGGCCCAAGTGTTGTTGTTCGATGTCCTGCAACGTGCCACGTGTGCGGTGGTGCCGGACGCCCATCTGGCAATCGGCCCATTGCCCGTCAGGGCCACACTCTCGACGTCCAATTCCGTCACGGCCGGCACGCGCGCCACGTCGGTGATGTCCGTTGCCGCCAACCCTGCCTGGCGCTCCGCGGCTGGCGTGCGACTACTGGCCGGGCGCAATTTCACGGCGCGCAGGCCCGATTCACAAGCCGTGCTGATCGATGCCCACACCGCGCGCGCCCTGTTTGGTCATGTGCGTACTGCCATCGGTGGCGTGATCGATCAGGATGGCAGCACATCGCACGTCATCGGCGTGATCGCACCGCTGTATTTGCATGGTCCCAGCCATGATGCCGCGCAGGTGGTAATCGGCGATTTCCGCGCTGGTCAGTCATTTTTCCCGCTCATCGGCGGCACCGTGTTTTTCCGCCCCGCGCTTGCAGATGCACGCACCGCGCAACTGCGCGCCGCGCTGGATGCGGCCCTGCAGCGTCAGGCGCCGACCTTGCAAGTGACCCGCATCGAATCGAGCCAGCAAGTCCTGGCACGGTTGACCCGGACACAGACACGTCAGGCGCAGGTGTTCCTCGCCATTGCGTTGTTCGCCTGGGCGATCGCGCTGTCCGGCGTGGCCGCGCACCTGCGGCTGTACCTGGCCATGCGCCGACGACTCGCTGCCATCCGCTCCGCGCTGGGTGCCGGGCCGCGCCGTCTGTACGGCGAGGTGCTGGGCGGCACGCTGGCTCTGGCGGGTGCGGGTATCGCGCTGTCGCTGTTGGCGGCGCCGTGGCTGGCGCAGCAGTTTGCGTTCTTGTCCGGCGCGCAGGTGGCGCCGTTCGGCGCGGCGACGTGGATCGCCTTGGCCGTGCTGCTGCTGGCGGTGTTCCTGGTGGCGCACTTCCCCGCGCGCCGCGCCGCGCGCGCCGAACCGGCGGCGAGCCTGCATGAGCTGTAGATACTCGCAGCGATGAACCCCACAAGTGCATCTCGCAGCAAAGGCGCTCCGACTCTGCCGCGTTCGCGTGCTTGCGTCTTTGCCGATGCGAGGCGCCGGCTGGAAGCCCGGTGGTGCAAACTGATCACGGAAAGTTGGGCTAGACTGATTCCATGACTGAAAACACCGAGAACCTGCTGCTCGAGATGCTCAAGGGCCTGCGCAACGAGGTCCGGGATTTTCGCGTGCGTTTCGAAAACGATATGGACGACTTGAAGGCGCGCATGTCGAGCTTGGAATCCGCCATGGTTGGCGTGAAGCGCGAGGTTATGTAGGGCGACGAAGTCGATGCCCGGCAACAGGTGCTGCTGGATCGCATCATCGAGCGCATCGAGCGTATCGAGCGCCGCCTGGAGCTTGAGGACTGAGGCCCGCACCGGCCTGCAGCCATCGTTTGCCTGATCGCAAGGCCACTGTCGCGTCCAGCAATGCGCCAAGCGCGTTCGCCCCTCGCCAGGGTGCTGTGCGCGTTGACGGTTATGCTCACGCTGCGGGCCGGTGCCCTGGCTGGCGCAGCAGTTCGCGTTCTTGTCCGGCGCGCAGGTGGCCCCGTTCGGTGCGGCCACGTGGATCATGCTCAGCGTGCTGTTGCTAGCGGTGCTCCTCGTCGCGCACGTCCCCGCGCGCCGAGCCGGCGGCGAGTCTGCATGAGCTGTAGGCACGGATGCGGCAGGTGGTCATGTAGCCAAATCGATGGGTCGATTCGCGCTACACGGCGCGCCATATCAGATGCGGGTGCTGAAGTCCGAGTGGACACCGATGCTGGCGGGCGCGAAGGCTGCCCTTCCGCTGTGGCGCGCAGGTGGTGCATTGTCGCCGGCATTTCGCAGTCGCCGCGTCGTTGACAGACGCGCCAGCGCTGCGGGACGCTGCGGCCCGGTCGGCCATGGATATCGAGATGCCGCAGCGCGCATGGTGGTGGCAAGGAGTTGCGTATGCGCTGCTGGCGCTGGCCATCGCCGCCACCGCGCTGGCGTTCGCGGTATCGCAGGCATGGAACTCGCCGCTGATTCCTGGCGCCGCGCCGGGGTACCGATACTTGGCATTGGGTTATCGACGGGCCAGTGGCAATGACTTCGCGAGTCTTGCAACCAACGAACTGCCCGCGATCCTTCCCAAATTGCCAGCGGATTGGAGGCTGGGCACCGAATTCTCGTCGGACGTTTCACTGGCGTTGCGCCCTGACAAGGGCATACCCGCGGTCCGGGTCGGTTTGATCTTTGGTGATTACCTGCAGGCGCTGCACTTGCATCCTCTTGCAGGGCGTCTGATCAGTCTGCGCGACCAGGAGGACGGCAATGCGGTGATCCTGTTATCGGCAGGTCAGGCACAGCGTTGGTTCGGCAGCGCACAGGCTGCAATCGGGCGTGTGGTCCATGACTCGCATGGTTTGGCATTGCGCGTGATCGGCGTGCTGCCGAATGCGTTCCAGGGTACCGAGCATCTGTTTTACCGCAGGCCGACGGTGGCGTGGATACCGGGCACGCTGGTGGTGCTGCTCAGCAACGGTCATTGGCCGACCTCGAATGGGCACAAGCCAGCCGGCAATCTGCTGGCGCGAATTCCGGTCACTGGTCCAGCGCCGCTGCTCAGTGTGCCGGATGATGTCGGCGTTCCGCGGTTGTACGCGGAACTGGCGCGAGTTTACGCGCAGTCGCGCTTGCGACTCTCGAAGGATGTGCGCGGGTTTGCCGTCGCGGCGCCCTACAGTCTTACGCCATCGATACAGCGTCAGTACGCGCAGCGCATGCGTCTGTTCCTTGGCCTCGCTCTCGCGGCGCTGGTTCTGGCCGCCATCAACGTGCTGGTGTTGCAGTGGCTCGGCTATCTGCGGCGACGTGGCACGCTGAACCTTGAACGCGTGCTGGGTGCGCGTCGCGGTTTTCTGATGCGCAGGATGTTGATGCGCGACCTGCTTGTGTTAGTTGCGCTACTACTGGGTTCGACGTTGCTTGCCGTGCTGGGTGCCGTCTTCCTGCGACATGTGGTGAGCAATCTCGCGCCGGTCGTGACGGTGGGCGCCCTGCTGGCGCCGCTGGCCCGGATACTGCCTGCAGTCGTGGCGGTAGTGATGCTGGCTGAACTGCTGCCCATGATGGTGTTGCTGGGTCGCGAACGCCTGGATGGCGTCCGCACGATATCCGGCGCGCGTGGCGATCGTGTGTTCGGTGCGCTGCTGCTGACCAGCGAGATCAGTCTTGGCGTGGTGATGAGTGTGTTGGCGGCGTGGGCCATCGCCTATGCCTGGCACGCCACGCATGAAGATGTCGGGTTTCTGGATCGGCCGGCCACCCTGGTCGAGATAAGGCCGCAGGGCGACGTGTTCGGGGCGCTGATGCATCCGGACCTGCGCAAGGCGCAGGTCTTTCTGCAGCAGACGCTGCATGTTCTGGCATCGGCACAGCCCGGGGTGATTGCCGGCGCAGGTCCACAGATCATGCGCAACACGGGCTACGATTTGCCGAAAAGCATCAACGCCGATACACGCAGCGCAACTGCCTGCGTGGTCAGTGCCACGCCCGGATGGATCACGGCGGCGGGGGTGCGTCTGCGGGCGGGCGTGAATTTCGACACCCACCACGCGCAGGCCGATCAGGTACTGCTGGACGCACGTCTTGCCGAGCAGCTGTTTGGATCGGCCAGGTCTGCTTTGGGGCGTTCGGTCAGCGAACAGGGCGCACCAGTACCATGGCGCATCATCGGCGTGGTGGCGCCGGTGTACTTACATGGCACCCAGCAGGACCATTGTCCGGTGGTGTTCGAGGACCTGCGCAACTCGAAGTTCGGTCTCAGCGGTAATCCACATACGCTTGTACTCGCCGGGCATCAGGACGCGGCCCAGCGGCAGACCCTGCGCGAACGTCTCAATGCCTTCTTCCAGCGCGAGCATGCTGCTTTTGAGATCGAAAGCATCCGCAGCACTACGCAGACGCGCGACTGGCTGGCCGCGCAGCAGATCACCGAGTCGCGCGTATTCACGCTGATCGCGCTGTTTGCCTGGGCCATCGCGCTGTCCGGCATCGTGGCGCTGCTGCGCCTGTATCTGGCGCAGCGGCGGCGCCTGCTGGCGATCGAAAGCGCATTGGGCGCCACGCCTTCGCGCATCTACCTCGGCGTGGTGCTGGGCACGCTGGCCGTGGCCGGCATCGGCGCGCTGATCGCCCTGCTGCTGTTGCCCTGGCTGGCCACGCAGTACGCGCTGCTGTCCGGCGCGCAGGTTTCACCCTATGGCCAGGCGACATGGATCGCGCTGGCCGTGTTGCTGCTTGCGGTGTTCCTAGTGGCGCACTTCCCCGCGCGCCGCGCCGCGCGTGCCGAGCCGGCGACGAGTCTGCATGAGCTGTGAGTCGCGCGAGGATGGCGGGGCGGCTCATCAAGCTTACGCAAACGTATGGATACGACTGGTAGTTGTGTAGCCGGATGGATGCAGTAAATGCCCCGCACGACCACTTGCGCAGGGACTCCCGGATGAGTGCGGCAGATTCGGCAGCGGGGTTTCGTCTGTTTCGGTCCGCGGCGCTGGAGGCGCAGCGTCAGGCGCTGTTGCGGCGTGTCCCGATCAATCCGCCATTGGTGCACGGGTCCGCGCACGGCGAGCCGCCGATGGCTGTGGTTCCGGGCTGATCAGGTGAAGGGAAGAATCGCCGCGTATCTGATGCTGGGCGTCGCCCTGGCGGCGACGGTCTTCTGCTACATGCTGCTGCAAGGGATGGCAGGCAGCCAGATCGCGGGCGCTTCGCCGCAACGGCGCTATTTCACGCTGGGTGTGCAAACGGCGGGTGGTGTCAATTATTCCGTCAGTCCCAAGCTGGCTGCCGGGTTGCAGCAGCGTCTGCCGGATGCGTTCGCCGTTGCCGTGTCGTTCGACGGACCACCCCGATTTTCCAGTCTGGTCTTGCCGGACGGTTCGAAGCGTGTCGCCATGGCCCTGGATTCGGTCCGTGGACAGTACTTCCGGGCCGTGGATCTGCGCCATGTGCTGGGGCGGGTGATTTCGCCAGCCGAGGAACGGGCGAACGCACCGGTGATCGTGATCAACCGCCATTGCGCGGATGCGCTGTTCGGCAGCGCGCAGGCGGCGCTCAACCGCGCACTGATCCTCCACATCGGTGGCGGCAGTTCCGCGGGACCGCGGCAGGTGCAGGTCATCGGCGTGATCATGGGCGGCTTCACCGGAATCCGCGCCTACGACGAACATTTCCGGCACGAGCCGGTGGCTTGGGTGCCGCTTGCGTTTCCAATCGGTTTTCCGACGCTGCTCAGTGTGCCCGCGAGCTTGCCGCAGGGCGAAATCCGTCACGACCTCGACCTGGCCTGGCACGGTCTGCCGGAGACAGTCAGGGGCGTGGGCAACCACGGTCTGGTCTTCACCCAGCCGTTTTCCACGGATCCTGATGCCGTGGCTGCCACAGCACACAAGCTCGGGCTTTATCTGGACCTGGCCGGTGCGGCACTGCTGCTGACACTGGTCAATCTCATCGCGGTGAACTTTCTCGAAGCCCTGCGCCGCCGCTCGGTGCAGGCCATCGAACGCACCCTGGGCGCGACACGCGCCTGGCAACTGCGGCGGGTACTGTATCGATCTCTGCTTGGAGCACTGGTGAGTCTGCTGGTCACCGGTGCGCTGCTGGTCGCGGCTCTCGTGGTCGCGCGGCGCGCCATCGCCGCCATGGGCGGGTTCGCGTTGATGTCGTCGCCGTGGGCGCGCGTCGGGCGAGTGTTGGATTGGCCGCATCTGCTGATCCCGGCACTTGCGCTGATCGTGGCGGTGGTCCTGGTCGAGGTGCTGGTGCACGCCGGGTTGCTGGCACGCGGGCAACAGGGATCCGGCTCGATGCAGGTGAGCAGCCCGCGTGGCGAACGGCGGATCGGGGGTGTCATCCTTGCGCTCGAGTTCACCCTTGCGGCGTTGCTCGCGGTATTGGCTGGATGGGGCGTGCAGTATGCCTGGCGTATGGCGCACCAGGACCTGGGCATGTTGCGTGGGCAGCGGATCACGTTGCTGTCGACGAAGCTCAACAAGGCCTATTCCGCTGCGCATCCACACGCATGGATGGAAGGGGTCACGAGTGCCGTGCTGGCCGCCGATCTGCGGCGCGCCATTGCCGGCGTCGAGCCGCAAGCGGTGGTCGCGTTCGGACCGGTGGTCGGTGTCCCATTTCGCCACAGCGATGGCAATTTCAAATTCAGTGAAATGACGCTCGAAGCGGGCCAGTCCCGCATCGGCACGCATGGGTTCGTGGCTTCGCCGGGTTGGCTGCAGGTCGGCGCAGTGCAACTGCTGGCCGGGCGCGGTTTCAGTCGCGACGATCCTGATCCCCACGCGATCCTGATCGATGCCGATGTGGCGCGGGCCTTGTTCGGCAACGTGCGGAACGCGGTTGGAAGGGAAGTGCACACCAGTGCATTCCCGCATATGCCGTCGCGGACTATGCGCGTGCGCGGGATCGTTGCGCCGCTGTACCTGGAGGGGCCAGGACATGCGCCGGTGGCCAGCTTCATCGAAGCGATGCAAGGTGGTGACCAGACTTTCCGGTTCATGGGCGGGGATCTCCTCATCCGCCCGGCGCTCCCCGTCGCAGCCTACCCGGCGCTGCAGGCCGCGGTGCAGCGCGTCTACGCGAAGGATTCGCCAACGATCGAGGTTGCCGGAGTGCGGTCGAGCACCCGGCAGCTCAATCGGCTCAATCGTCCCCAGCGGATCCTGGCGACCATCTTCGGTGTGGTGGCGGGTTTCGCTTTGCTGATCGCCCTGACCGGCCTGGCCGTGTTTTTGCGCCTGTTCCTGGCACTGCGCAAGCGGGTGGATGCGATCCGCCAGGCGCTGGGCGCGAGTCCGCGTCGCTTGTATATCGGGGTGCTGGCGGGCACCGTGTTGCTGTGTGTGGCCGGCGCCGTGCTGGCCCTGCTGTTCACACCGTGGCTGGCGCAGCAGTTCGCCCTGCTCTCCGGCGCCCAGGTGGCGCCGTTTGGCTCGGCGACGTGGATCGCATTGGCCGTGCTGCTGCTGGCGGTGTTCCTCGTCGCGCACTTCCCCGCGCGCCGTGCCGCGCGCGCCGAGCCGGCGGAGAGCCTGCATGAGCTTTGATCCGCCTCGCAGCAGCTTGACGCCATCCGCGACGCGCGCGAGGGTGCGCAAGCCCTGCCTTACCCGAGCGATAGCCGAATTCTGTGGATGGTGGTTTGGAGAAAACGGAGAAAACCGATGACCACGCTATGGTTCGAAATCAAAGGTGCGTACAGGGCGCTGAATCGTTCGCGCGGATTTTTCTGGGGTGTGGTGGCGTTGTTGGCGTTGGCGATTGCGGCGAGCTGCGCCGCTTTCAGCGTGCCTGTGTCTTTGTTGCTGCGCCCGCTGCCGGTGCATGCGCCGCAGCGGTTACTGCGGCTGGATGCGCATCAGCTTGGTGAATCTTCCTCAATGCCTTGGTCGTATCCCGATTTCAAGAGCTTTCAGGATTCAAGCGGAAGCGCATTTTCAGGCATGAGTAATTTTTCGGTGATGGGTGTGTCTTTCGATTCGCGCGGGCGCGTGCAGTCCATGCCTGCCGCAGATGTTGGCGGTGAGTTCTTTCAGACGTTGGGTCTACATGCTTTTCTTGGTCGCACGCTCGTGCCAGGTGATGACACGGCAGCCAATCCAGCGTGGGTGGTGGTGGTCAGCCGTGCGTTTTGGCAGAAGCAATTGCACAGCGATCCACAGGCAGTCGGCAGCATGCTGCACCTCAGTGGCCACGCCTTCCGCTTGGTCGGCGTGGTGGACGGGCACGGTGTGTTTTCGAGTCTGATCGCACAGCCGCAAATTTTCATTCCAACACATACTGCTGCGCTGCTTTCCCACGGCAATGCGTTGAATCAGGAAGGCGCGCGTTGGATACAAGCAATTTTCGCGCGTCTGCGTCCCGGTGTCAGCCGTGTCCGTGCGCAGCAGCAAGTTGGTGCCGTCGCCGCGCAACTGCGTCAACGCGGACTGTGGAAGCCCGGCTGGATTGCGCGCCTCGACCATGCTGGTACTTTCGCGAGCTTCATGCCGAACGTCAGCGCGAGAATCCTCCATCAGGCACAAATGGTATGGGTGGCTTCACTGTTCGTCGTATTGATCGTGCTGGCCAACGTGGTCAGCTTGTTCTTGGTGCGTGCACTCAAACGGGTACGCGATCAGGCTGTGTCGATGGCGCTGGGCGCGCGCTGGTGGCAACGTGCATTACCCGGTTTGGCCGAAGGTTTGCTGATCGGCGTCATCGCAGGCGTGATCGGGCTGCTGCTCAGTATCGTGCTGTCGGCTTGGCTGATGCACTGGTCCGCGCTCGCCGGCAAATTGCCACTGCTTGACTGGCGCGTCGCGATGTATGCGCTGCTGCTGGTAGTTGGCGCAACGCTCGTGATTGGCTTCGCGCCCATGTTGGCGCTGGATGCGCGTCGGCTCATCGAGTATCTGGCTGCGCGGCGTTTGGAAACGCGTGGTCAAGGGCATCTGCGCAGTGCGTTGGTGATGTTGCAGGTGGCGATCTCAACGGCACTGCTGATCGCATCGCTGTTCGTATTACGCTCGCTGATTACGCTGCAACAGACCAATCTGGGCTTCGATTCGTCCCGATACTTGGTCGCGCAACTCGATTTTTCGCAGGTGCTGAAGAAGCCCGATTTCAACGCGCCGCTGGGCATACTGGATACATTGCGGCACGCCGTGAATACCGTGCCAGGCGTTGCCGGGGCGAGTTTCAGCACCAAGGTCCCATTCGATGGCATCTCGATGAGCACCAACGCGCACATTGCCAACGCTACGCAGGCGGACCCGGTATCACTGACGACCGTCGCAGATGATTACTTTCAGATCATGGGCATGAAGCAACTGCTCGGGCGTCCGTTTTCAGCTTATCCGTCAGGCCAGCAAAACGTCGTGATGGTCAATCGCGCGTTCGTGAACAAATACATGGGCGCTCAGGGCATGCCAATCGACGAGGATATGCGAATCGAAGGGCAGATTTATCGCATTGCTG
Source organism: Metallibacterium scheffleri (assembly GCF_002077135.1). Classification (NCBI taxonomy): domain Bacteria; kingdom Pseudomonadati; phylum Pseudomonadota; class Gammaproteobacteria; order Lysobacterales; family Rhodanobacteraceae; genus Metallibacterium; species Metallibacterium scheffleri. The sequence continues at coordinate 602,373 of NZ_LDOS01000002.1, forward strand.
GTGTTGTATCGGACATACGCGCCGATGACCCCGCGCAACCGCCCGTGCCTTATGTGTACTTTCGTTACCCGGCGCAGGCTGGGCCGTACCTCGAAATGACTATTGCCAGCACGGGCGCGCACGCGACGTCAGCGTTGGCGCATGCTGTCAGCGCCGCATTGCATCGCACCATGCCGCAGTTGCCGGATGCGGATGTGACGCCGATGAGCGTCAGCCTGCAAGGCTACTACGCCTCGCGTAAGACGATCGCCAAGACCCTGGGAATCGCCGGACTGGTGGCACTACTCGTCGTGGTGTTGGGTATTTACGCAGCGCTGGCTTATGACGTGGCGCTGCGCCGGCAAACGCATGCGATCTGGATGGCACTGGGCGCGCGTCCCGCGCACGTCGTCGGTTGGAGCGTGCGCCGCGGCGTGACGCTAGTCGCGCTCGGCCTGATCTTGGGCAGCGCCGCGGGCGTGTATGCGATGCGTTTTCTGCAGCGCTATCTGTACGCGATGACGTTGCGCGATGCGCTGCTGGTGTTGCTTGTGGTCGGCATCTTGCTGCTGGTGGCCGTGATCTCGGCGTTGGTATCCAGCCGCTCCGTGTATCGCCTGGAAGTGGCGGAGTTGCTGCATGAGCTTTGAGCCGCCTCGCAGCAGCTTGACGCCATCCGCGACGCGCGCGAGGGTGCGCGGCAGGCCCGCCTTGCGCGGGCGCCGCAGGGACTGCCCGTGCCGATGAACGATGCCCCGCGCCCGGACCTGTTCGAGACCATGGACGTGCGCCGCGGGCCGGTGCACACGCCGTGGTGGCGGCGCCGGCTCACTTGGGCGCTGGTCGCGGCCGCTGCCTTGATCGTGCTGGCGGCGTGGGCGTGGCGGCTGAGCGCGCCGGGCGTGGCGCAAGTAGCGCGTTCCGAGGTATGGCTGGGCACGGTGACGCGCGGGCCGTTCGTGGTGCAGGTGCAGGCCGCGGGCAAGCTGGTGCCGGCGGAGTCGCGCTGGGTGGCGGCGCCGGCGTCCGGCATCGTCGAGGCCAGGTATGTCGAGCCGGGGCAGGCCGTGGCGCTTGGCGCGCCGTTGCTGAAACTCTCCAATCCGCAGGTGGCCAACGCCGCGCAGAGCGCGCTGGCCGACTACGCCGCGGCGCGGGCCGACCTGCTGGCCAAGCAGCAGTCTCAGGAAAGTACGGTGCTGGCGCAGCGCTCCAGCATCGAGGCGATGAAGGTCAATGTGGAAAGCGCGGCGATGCACCTGAAGGCGGATGCCACGCTGGCCGCGCAGGGCATCGTGCCGAAGTTCACGTACGACGACGAGCAGCTGAAGTTCAAGCTCCTGCAGCAGCAACTGGCGTTCGAGAAGGAGCGCCTGGCCAGGCTGCAATCGGGCAATGCTTCGCTGATGGCCGCCGAGCGCGAGCGCGTGCGCCAGGACAAGGCGCTGGCCGATCTCAAGCAGCAGGAGCTGGCGGGCTTGACCGTGCGCGCGCCGGTGGCCGGGCAGGTCGAGCAGCTCGATGCCGAGACCGGCGAGGAAGTGGCGCAGGGCAAGAACCTGGCGCGGGTGACCAACCCGGCCGCGCTGATGGCGCAGGTGCAGGTCAGCCAGTACGACGCCGCCAGCGTGCAGCCCGGCCTGCCGGCGCTGATCGATCCGCGCCAGGACAAGATCCCCGGCCGCGTGCTGCGCGTCGATCCCAAGGTCAAGGATGGTCTGGTCACCGTGGACGTGCGTTTGCTCAAGCAACCGCCCGGCGGCCGCGTCGATCAGAGTGTCGACGCCGCGATCCGCATCGCCCAGTTGCCCGATGCGCTGAGCGTGCCGCGCCCGGCCAACGTGCACGCCAACAGCACCGCCGCGGTGTTCGTGCTGGCGCCGGGATCGAATCGCGCCATGCGCCAGAACGTGCGCTTCGGCCTCGGCTCGGTGGACCGCATCCAGGTGCTGTCCGGTTTGGCGCCGGGCGAACAAGTGATTCTGTCCGACACCTCGGCGTATGCCGGGGACCATGCCCTCGAACTGCACTGAAGGAGTCCGCCATGAACGCCACGCCACCCGTGATCGACCTGACCGGCATCAGCAAGCGCTTCAGCACCGAGGAGGTGGACACGTACGCGTTGCGCGGCGTGGACCTGCGCATCGAGAAGGGCGAGTTCGTCGCGGTGTCGGGGCCGTCGGGTTGCGGCAAGTCCACGCTGATGGCGGTGCTGGGGCTGCTGACCGGCTTCGAGCAGGGCAGTTACCGGCTGGCCGGGCGCGATGTCGGCACCTTGAACGGCGACGCGCGCGCCACGGTGCGCAACCAGCACATCGGCTTCGTGTTCCAGAGCTTCAACCTGATCGGCGATCTGAGCGTGCTGGACAACGTCGGCCTGCCGCTGAAGTTTCGCGGCGGCGTGAACAAGGCCGAGCGGCACCGCCGCGCCGAGGAGTCGCTGCAGCGCGTCGGTCTGGCGCAGCGCCTGAAGCATTTCCCGCACCAGCTCTCCGGCGGCCAGCAGCAGCGCGTGGCGATCGCGCGCGCGCTGGTCGGGCAGCCCGACCTGATCCTCGCCGACGAGCCGACCGGCAACCTGGACTCGCAGAACGCCGAGACGGTGATGCAACTGTTCGCCGAGCTGCACACGGCCGGCGCGACGATTTGCATGGTCACCCACGACGCGAGCCTGGCCGCGCGCGCGCAGCGCATCGTGCACATGCTCGATGGCCGCGTGCAGGCGGCGGTGCAGCAGGCCGCGTGACGCGCCGCCCGCGTCGCAGCGCCGAGTTTCAGCGCAGCGACACCACGCGCACGACGGTTTCCAGGTAGTCGCGAAAGCCCATGCGCTGGTACAGCGCGCGGGCGTGTACATTCGCACGCATCACGTGCAGGAAGGGCTGTTCGCCGCGCAGCATCTCGCGACGCACCAGCTTGAGCATCAGCCGCCGTGCCATGCCGCGGCCCTGGAAATCAGGGTGCGTGCAGACGCCACTGATCTCGCGCAGCGTACCGGCCTGGAAACGCTCGCCGGCCATCGCGACCAGCCGTTCGCCATCAAAGTAGCCGAAGTAGTCGCCAAGCTCCGGCGTGCGCAGGCCGAAAGGTCCAGGCTGCGTCTGCGCGGCCAGGGTCAGGGCTTGTGCGGCGTGCTCGGGGCGCAGCGGCACGGCGTCGCTCGCGGGGTCATGCGCGGGGATCGGCGCATCCCACACCATCTTGAACATGGTGGATTCGGCGTCGATCTGCCAGCCCGGCGGCGCCTTGCCTGACCAGCGATCGCAATACAAGCGCTCGCCGGCTGCGCAAAACGGCGCCAACGCGTCGAAGTCGGGGGACTCGGCCTCGGCGAAGCCGGCGATGGGCGAGAATCCGCGCGCGTAGCGGCGCGCCTGCGCGGTGCCCGCGGCGAATCCGGCCTGCGTGCCGGACAGCGTGTTCCAGATGATGTTGTCGAGCAGGTGCAGGTCGGACATGGTGATGAGTTCGCGGTAAGAAGATGCAACCGGTGCGCGCGCAAGCCTCCTGCACGCTGTGCCGTCGCAGGTGCGTCAGTGCAGGACGAAAGCCGCATTGCCTTCGAGCGCGAGCAGCGCGCGCTTGACCTCGAGTCCGCCGCCGAAACCGACCAGGCTGCCGTCACGGCCGATGACGCGGTGGCAGGGCACCACGATCGGCAGCGGATTGCGGCCGTTGGCGGCGCCCACCGCGCGCCGCGCGGCCGGGTTGCCGATGCGCGTGGCCAGCTCCGCATAGCTGATCGTGGTGCCGTAGGCGATGCCGCGCAGCGCGTTCCACACCTGCAACTGGAACGGCGTGCCGAGCGGGTGCAGCGGCAGATCGAACTCGCGCCGCGCACCGTCGAAGTATTGCTGCAACTGCGCGCGCACCGGCGCCAGCCGGGACGGGTCGCGATGACCTGCAGTGTCGTCCGCGCGCGGGTGCCGCTCGTGCTCGAAGCAGATGCGGCGCAGACCGCTGGCGTCGGCGATCAGGCGCAGCGGTCCGACCGGCGTCGGCATGATGTCGAAGCACAGCGTGGCGAGGTTGGGCGTGGTGTGGGTCATGTGGATGTCCCGGAGCGTGTGGCGTGGCGCCAGAGGTGGATGACGGCGTAGGCGCGCCACGGTCGCCAGGACTCCGCGCGCGCGCCCAGGGCTTTGGCACTGAGCGCGTGCGCGCCGTTCGCGGCGGCGCGGCGCAAGACCAGATCATTGGCCGGAAACGCGTCCGGGTGCGACAGCGCGCGCAACGCGATGTACTGCGCGGTCCACGTACCGATGCCGGGTAGCGCGGTACAGCGCGCCTGCCACGCATCGAGGCTGTGCGCCGATGCAAAATCCAGCGCGCCGTCGCGTACCGCGCAGGCCAGCGCGTGCAGCGTCGCCGCGCGCATGCGCGTCACGCCCAGCGTGGCGGGATCGATGTCCGCCACGCGCGCGGCGCCGGGAAACAGATGCGTGAGCATGGGCGCATCGGCGAAAACGACACGCGGCCCATGCGCGTGCAGCAGGCGCAGCGCCAGGGTGCGTGCCGCGGCCACGCTGATTTGCTGTCCGAGCACCGCGCGCACCGCCAACTCGAAGCCATCCCATGCGCCCGGCAGGCGCAGGCCCGGATGGCGACGCAGCAGCGGACGCAACTGCGCATCGCGCGTCAGCACTGCGGCGATCGCATGCGGGTCCGCGTCCAGATCGAACATGCGCCGCACGCGCGTGACCACGGCCTGCAGATCGGCCGGGGCCACGCCGTGCAGCGCCAGGTGCAACGCGTGCGCGCCATCGCCGCTGGCGCTCACCTGCAACCATGCGGGCCGTTCGGCGCTGCCGATCGCACGCGCATAAGAAACCGCATCGACCTGCTCCAGCCCGGGCAGGGCACGTGCGCGCAGAAAATCCAGCAGCGCCGCAAAATCGTACGGCGGGCGGTAGCCGAGTCGCAGCCGCAGCGGTTCGCCCGCGCGCGCGCTTGCGTCGGGGTGCTTGCGCAGCGTGCGCGGCGCCAGCCGATAGGCCGACTGGAACGCGGCGTTGAAGCGCCGCAGGCTGCGAAAGCCCGAGGCCAGTGCGATCTGCGTGATCGGCAGCGCGGTTGCGCCGAGCAGTTGCTTGGCGAACAGCAACCGCCGCGTGGCGTGCACCTGCATCGGCGTGGCGCCGAGGCGCGCGACGAACAGGCGCCGCAACTGGCGGTCGCTGAGCGCGAGTTGCCGCGCCAGCTCGGCCAGCGAGTGCTGCTCCAGCACGCCGGCGTCGATCAGGCGCAGCGCCTGCGCGATGTGGCTGTCGCCATGGCGCAGCACGTCGCCGTGCGGTGCCAGTTCGGGCCGGCAGCGCAGGCAGGGACGGAAGCCCGCGGCCTCGGCTGCTGCCGCGTTGGCGTAATAGCGGATGTTGTCGCGCCGCGGTGGCGGCGCGGGACACACCGGCCGGCAATAAATGCCGGTGCTGGTGACGGCGGTGAAGAACAGGCCGTCGAAGCGCGCATCGCGGCTCAGCCGCGCCTGCTCGCAGGTCTGCAAGTCGGGCAGTTCGGGCGTGGCCGGATCGCGCATCATGCTGCGCACGCTAGCACTGGCGGCGCTGCGTGACTGGCCATTTTCGGACGGCAGTGCCGCAGGCCTCGTTGGCGTCGTCGCCGCCGCCGCCGCGCCGCGCATCGATGGATACGCGCCGGGATGACGTGGCAAAGCGAGCGCCACCGGGGCCCGCAGGGTGCGCGTCCTGCGCAATGAGGGGATGGGCCGGGCCAAGGTGGCGCTCAGACCATCAACGCGCGGCGTGCGCCTGGGTTGACCCGCGTGCGGCGGACGGCGTGGATCGCGCGTCGCATCGCGGCTGCAACCGCGTGCCTGCCAACGCCTGCGCGCGGGCGGACCTTGCGCAGACCTGCCGCTGGTTCTGCATCATCATTTCCGTACCCCTCGTCATTCCCGTGCCTTTCGTTATCCCCGTGTCCTTCGTCATTCCCTCACCCCTGCGTCATTCCCGCGCAGAGCCTGCCCCCGCGAAGGCGGGGGCAGGAATCCAGGGTTCGGGCGACACGTTGCAATGACCTCACGATGACCCGCGCTGCGGATGTGCGGCGTTTCCCGCCGGCGCCGCCGCGTGATAACGCGCGATGCGCGCCGCGAGCGCGCGCGGCGATTCGGCATGCACGCGCGCACCCAGCATGAAGGCATCCTGCAGCAGCTGTGCGTGCGCGCCGCGCAGTCGCTGCATCAAGCTGTCACGGCGCAGGCGTCCGAGGCGCTGACTGCGCAAGCGGCGCACATGGATCTGCAGGACGCCGAGGTCGCGCCAGTGGCCGAGCATGCGCGCCAGGCGTTTGCGTTCGGCCACCTCGCCAGCCAAGACCTGCGGCCACGCAGCGCTGAGCAGTTCCAGTTGCAGTGCGTGCTCGCGCATGCGCCGGCGCCAGCGGTGCAGGCTGGCGTCGTCGGCGCGCTCACGCGCGGCATCATGCGCGGCGCGCGCCGCACGCGCGTTGCCGCGGCGCAGGCCACGCCAGAGCTGCGCGTGATCGATTCGGGGTTGCCAATCGGTCAAGGTCACGACGAGTGCTTGCAACGCCGCGCGGGCAACCAGCACATCCGCAACATGCCGATGTTCGCCGGCACGCACCTGACGCGCCAGCCGTTGCAGCAGCGCGGGATGGGCGCTGCCCAGCAAGGCAGGTTGCTGTTGCTGCAATTGCGCGAGGGTTTCCAGCAGCGCCTGCGCGTCGCGCAGCGCCGACAGCGCGCGTCCGGCGGCGCGCAACGGCTGCGCCAGCGTGTCGATGGCGAGAGCGGGCGGCAACAGCCGCAGCGCCGCGCGGCAGCGGCGCAGGGCGCGGCGCGCGTCGTGGATGGCGGTGCGGAATGCGCTGGCATCGCGCGGCGTCACCGCGAGCAGGCGCAGCGCGCTGTCCACCTCTAAGCGCATGACGCGCGCCAGTTCGGCGCCGGGATCGCGGTCGAGTCTGAGCACGAAGGCCATGCGCTTTGCGATTCCCGGCGAGGCAACCGTGCGAGCGTAGCGCAAGGCCGCGAGAGCGTGCTGCGCGGCGCATAATGCGGCGTCATTTCATCTGCCGGAGCCTGCGATGAGCACCTTCACCCGCCGCGATCCCAGCCGTCACATCCGCGCGCCGCGCGGGCCGCAGAAGACCTGCAAGAACTGGGTCATCGAGGCGGCCTACCGCATGATCCAGAATAACCTCGACGCCGAGGTGGCCGAGAATCCGGCCGAGCTGGTGGTCTATGGCGGCATCGGCCGCGCCGCGCGCAACTGGGAGTGCTTCGACGCGATCCTGCAGGCGCTGCGTGAGTTGAATGAGGACGAGACCCTGCTGGTGCAGTCGGGCAAACCGGTCGGCGTGTTCCGCACCCACACCGATGCGCCGCGCGTGCTGATCGCCAACTCCAATCTGGTGCCGCACTGGGCGACGTGGGAGCACTTCCACGAGCTCGACCGCAAGGGCCTGATGATGTTCGGGCAGATGACCGCGGGCTCGTGGATCTACATTGCCAGCCAGGGGATCGTGCAGGGCACCTACGAAACCTTCGTCGAATTGGGCAACCAGCATTACAACGGCAGCCTCGAGGGGCGCTGGATCCTCACCGCCGGGCTGGGTGGCATGGGCGCCGCGCAGCCGCTGGCGGCGAGCATGGCCGGCGCGTGCTCGCTCACCATCGAGTGCCAGCAGTCGCGCATCGACTTCCGCCTGCGCACGCGCTACGTGGACGAGCAGGCGGCCGACATCGACGACGCACTGGCGCGCATCGCGCGCTACACGCAGGCCGGCGCGGCCAAGTCCATCGCGCTGCTGGGCAATGCCGCCGAAGTGCTGCCCGAACTGGTGCGCCGCGGCGTGCGCCCGGACGCCGTCACCGACCAGACCAGCGCGCACGATCCGCTCAACGGCTACCTGCCGATCGGCTGGACGCTGGAACAGTGGGCCGAGCGCCGCGTCGCCGATCCCGAGGGCGTACGCGACGCGGCCAAGAAATCCATGCGCGTGCACGTCGAGGCGATGCTGGCGTTCAAGGATGCCGGCGTGCCGACCTTCGACTACGGCAACAACATCCGCCAGATGGCGCTGGACCAAGGCTGCGCGCGCGCCTTCGATTTCCCCGGTTTCGTGCCGGCGTACATGCGCCATCTGTTCTGCCGCGGCAAGGGGCCGTTTCGCTGGGTGGCGCTGTCGGGCGACCCGGAGGACATCCGCAAGACCGACGCCAAGGTGCGCGAGCTGCTGCCCGACGATGCGCACCTGCACCACTGGCTGGACATGGCCGGCGAGCGCATCGCGTTCCAGGGCCTGCCGGCGCGCATCTGCTGGGTGGGCCTGGGCGACCGCCACCGGCTGGGCCTGGCGTTCAACGCCATGGTGCGATCAGGCGAGCTGAAGGCGCCGATCGTGATCGGCCGCGACCATCTCGATTCCGGCAGCGTCGCCAGCCCCAACCGCGAGACCGAGGCCATGCGCGACGGCTCCGATGCCGTGTCCGACTGGCCGATCCTCAACTGCCTGCTCAACGCCGTCAGCGGCGCCAGCTGGGTCAGCTTCCACCACGGCGGCGGCGTCGGCATGGGCTACGCCCAGCACGCCGGCGTGGTGATCGTCTGCGATGGCAGCGTCGAGGCCGATGCGCGCATCGCGCGCGTGCTGTGGAACGATCCCGGCAGCGGCGTGATGCGCCACGCCGATGCCGGCTACCCCGATGCCATCGCCTGCGCGCGCGAGCGTGGGCTGAAACTGCCGATGCAGTCGGGCATGCGCTGAATCGCACCGCGCGGATGTGCCGCAAAGGAAGCATGAGTCCATGCCCGGAAAAAAATCTGTGCCAGTCGGCGCGATCGAGGCCGCCCCGGACCTGCGCGATACCGAGCTGAGAAAACTGGCCGGTGGCGCCGCGTTCGCACGTGGACGCGATTATTGGCGCATGCGGCGTATCCATATCGATGCGCAGTCGGCGGAGGCGCTGAGCGGCTGGGCGCAAGGCAGCCGCAGATACGCATTGTGGCTACGGCGCGAGGCTGCTGGCTGGCGCTGGGATTGCGCGTGCCCGGCCGCGGACGACGGCAGTTTCTGCAAGCATCTGGTGGCGGCGGCGCTCACGGCGCGCGAAGGTCTGTCTCCTGCGCAGCCGGAGTCCGACCGCGATGCGGACGAACCGGGTGCGGCGGTGCATTTGCGGCAACGGCCGGTCGTCGAAGCCGATGACTGCAGCGAGCGTGTCAAGGAAGTCGAACGCCTCGCCAGGGTCGAGCGTGCGCGTGACCTGACCACAGGCCCGGGGCAGGGAGATCAGCCGCGCACCCAGATGCCGTCCGCGGCATCGAATCTGGCGGCCTTTCTGCACGCGCAGCCGGCGCAATGCCTGGCCGGCTGGCTGCTGGAACTCGCCGCCGCGGACGACGCCATCGACAAGCGTCTGCGCCTGCATCAGGTGGCCGCCGATCCGGCGCAGCTCAAATCGGCCATGGGCAAGCTGCTGAGCCCGGGGGGATTTCTCGACTACCGTGGAGGTCTGCGCTACGCCCTGCGTCTCGATGGCCTGGTCGATGCGCTGCGGCAGCGCCTTGGCGAAGATCCGGCGCATGTGCGCGAGCTTTGTGCCGATGCACTGGCGCGGCTGTTCAAGGTCTATGCCAACAGCGATGATTCTGCGGGCGCCATCGGCGATCGCCTGGCTGATCTGGCCGCACTGCTGGTGCACAGCTGCGCCGCCTCGCCGCCGCCGCCAGCCTGGGCGAAGACCTTGCACAAGCTGCAGCGGGCCGATGGCTGGGGCCTGCTGCCGTTGAATGACTTCTGGGATGTGCTGGGCACGCAGGGGCAGTCCATCTACGCCAAGCGGGTGCTGGATGCGTTCGCGAGCTTGCCACCGCCCGACGAGCACAGCCGTTACGAGCCCGAGGTATTCGCTACCTGCCGCATGACCGAGGCGCTGGCGCGTGCCAGCGGTGATTTCGATCTGCTGCAACGCGTGTTGCGTCGTGATTTGCGCTACCCGGTGCAGTACCTGGCAGTGCTGGCCAGTTTGCGCGCGGCGGACCGTGCCCGCGAAGCACAGGCGTGGTGCGAGGCGGCGGTAAGGAAATTTCCGCGGGATGCCGATCTACGCGAAGCGCTGGCCGAGTGTCTGCAGGATGCTGGGCTGGAAGACGAGGCGCTGCTGCAATCCTGGCAGGCGTTCGAGTTGCACCCGGCCGCGACGCGTTGGGATGCCTTGAAGCGGCGCGCTGCGGAGGCCTGGCCAGAGTGGCGCGCGCGCGCGCTGGCTCATGTCGCCGCGCTGTCGCATCACTCGGCCACGCAGCACATCGGATTGTTGCTGCATGACGGCGACCTTGCCGCAGCGCAGGCGTTGGCCGCCGACAGTGCGGTGATGTCCGTCAGGCTGGTCGAACTGGCGCGCGCCCTGCAATCCGCGCAGCCCGAAGCGGCCGGGGCACTGTACCTGCGCGCGGTCGAGGCGGATCTGCCACAGGCCGGCGCCACGCACTATGCAGGGCTGGTCAGCCTGCTGCAGCGCGCGTCGCGACTGTTGCCCGAGGCGCGCTGGCAGCCTGCGCTCGCGCGCATCAAGCTCGAATATGCGCGCCGCCCCAAGTTGATGGCGCTATTGCGCGAGGCCGGCCTGTAGCGCACCGCGCCTGACGCGCGCAGGTCGTTGTATCAGGCGTGCAACACCCACATGCGCGCACCTGCATACAGCCGCGCCGCGCCCTAGCATGGCCCGCGCGCCGCGCTACGGCGGCGGGAGCACGCATCATGCGCCCACGCACTTCGTCCCGATCGATGATGGCCATGCTTGCAGCGGTCATCGCACTGACCTTGGCTTCGTCCAGCGCCGTCAGCGACACTCCGCCCGCAGCCAGCGCCGCGCAACAGGCCGCAATGCAGGCATGGGAGCGCGCGGCGGCCATCGGCCCGCAGCATCGGCAACTGCACTGGTTCAAGGGCCGCTGGAAGGAGCACATCCAGATGTGGATGGAACCCGGCCAGCCGCCCAGGATCGAGCAAGGCGTGGCCGAGGTGCGGCCGGTGCTGGGCGGACGCTTCATGGAAATGCGCCACCGTGGCCAGTTCATGGGCAAGCCGATGCAGGGTCTGGGCTACAGCGGTTACGACAACCTCAGCGGCCGCTATACCGACATCTGGATGGACGAAGGCTCCACTGCGATTTTTGTGAGCCACGGCGACTACGACGCGGCCAGCAAGACCTGGACCTACCGTGGCCAGATGCGCGACCCGGCGCAGCCCGGTGCGCTGATTCCGGTGCGCCAGGTGGTGCGCATCACCGGTCCGCGCAGCTACGTGTTCGAGTGGTACGAAACGCGCGCCGGGCAGGAAAGCAAAACCATGCAGATCGACTACACGCGGCTGTGAACTTCATTCCCATGGGAGGTCGTGCCATGAACAAGCAATACCGAGTCGTGCGTGCACTGGTGCTGGGCGCGCTGCTGATGATCCCGGTCCTGTTGATCGCCGCGCCGTCGCCAACGGGCAAGCCCGGCAGCATCGAGCGCGGGCGCTATGTGGTGAAGATCGCCGGCTGCAACGATTGCCACACGCCTGCCTATGCCATGCGCGATGGCCAGGTGCCCGAGCGCGACTGGCTGACCGGCGACAGCCTCGGCTGGAGCGGCCCCTGGGGCACGACCTACGCCAGCAATCTGCGCCTGAAACTGGCTGAGTTGAGCGAAACGCAGTGGCTGCACCTGGCACGCACCGCGCGCTACCGCCCGCCGATGCCGTGGTTCAACCTGCATGCGATGAGCGACGGCGACCTGCGCGCGGTGTATCGCTATGTGCGCCACCTCGGGCCGGCCGGCGTTGCGGCGCCGGCCTATGTGCCGCCCGGCGGCGCGGTGGCGACGGCGGTGGTGCAGTTTCCAGGGCCGCCGCCCGCGCAGTAGGCAGCGCCCGCTTGTGCCAACCCGGTGGCGCACGTCCGCGTCATGCCAGTGGCTCTCGTCGTCCAGCGCACGCGAGAGGAAATTCGTGAAGTGCACGACATCCGGTGGTCCGAGGAGAATGGAAATGACTGAAGCCAATCGCATCAAATATCTGCGTATCGCCCTGGTGCTGGTGGGGCTTACCTTCACTTTCGGAATCTGGCCGCTTGGCATCCTCTGGCCTTCCGGCTGGTCGTGGCATGCGGGGGGACGCTCGTACTATTACGAAATGATCGTGACCATTTACGCAACGCTGGGGATCTTCCTGATTCTGGCCGCGCGCGATCCCCTGGCAAACCGCAGCCTGATCTGGTTCACCGTTTGGTCCAGCGTCGCGCACGGCGGGGTCATGGCCGTGCAGTCGTTCGACGGCGACCACAATATGGGACACCTCGCGGGGGACGTATTGGCTCTATTCGCAGTGGCGGCGGTGCTCGCACTGCTTGCACCTCGTGGAGCCCGAACCGTGGCGCGGTAGCCTTGGCAATCGTCACCGGCAGGGCGACCGGCTCTCCGGCGCGGAGCCCGGAGCGCTCGCGCTGAGCCGGATCGCCTCGACAACCCGGGGACGGTCGACGCGAGGCCATCGCCGTCGCTTCCCGAAGTCGCTGGATCCCCGCCCCCGCCTTCGCGGGGGCAGGCTCTGCGCGGGGATGACGAGCTGACTTGCGCGAGCAGGACGAGCCGGAACGGCCTGGCCGTTCGCTCGAAGAATCGCGTCTTGTTGAATGCGCATCGATATGACGCCACGCGGCGCAGGCGCTACCCTCGCGCTTTGCATCCTGGGCTGGCGCGCGCATGAAGTTCGATTTCCCACCCGTCACCGGCGCGCTGATCGTGTCCTGTGTGGTGATTTTCCTGCTGCAGCATTACGGCGGCTACAACGACAGCCTGATCGCGCACTTCGCGCTGTGGCCGTTCGGTCACGAGCAGGCGCAGATGGCCAGCGGGCGCATCATCACCGTGGGCTTCGAGCCGTGGCAACTGATCACCTTCGCGTTTCTGCATGGTGGCTGGCTGCATATCCTGTTCAACATGTGGGCGTTGTTCCTGTTCGGGCCGCCCATCGAGCGCCTGTTCGGCGCCAGCAAGTACCTGCTGTACTACACCGTGTGCACGGTGCTGGCGGCACTGGCGCAACTGCTGGTGGTGAAGTTTTTCACCGGCGGTTTTTATCCGACCATCGGCGCGTCCGGCGGCATCTTCGGCTTGCTGCTGGCGTTCGGCATGCTGTACCCCAATGTGCGCCTGATGCTGCTGTTCCCGCCCATCCCGGTGCCGGCGTGGCTGTTCGTGATCGGCTATGGCGCGCTGGAACTGGTGCTGGGTGTCACCGGCACCGAGGCGGGCGTGGCGCATTTCGCGCACCTGGGTGGCATGTTCGGTGGCCTGTTGCTGATCCAGTATTGGCGCGGACGCCTGCCGCTGAAGCCGCAGCAGCGTCTGCTGCGCTGAGCGGCGCGCACCGCGCGCTTACTTCAAGGTCAGAAAATCCAGGCTGACCACGAAGCGCGTGGCATCCAGACGCAGGCGCGAGCTGCCCAGCGCGGTGGCGAGCGCGTCGCGCTGCGCGCGCAGGCCGTCCAGTTCGTCCGCGCGCACCGACGGGTTGACCCGGCGCAAAGCCTGCAGTCGCGTGATCTCGGCATCGAGGCGGGCGCCCATGCGCGCCTGCGCGGCTGCGGCGAGCGCATCCGCCTGCGCGCGCGCGAGTTGCTGCGCGCGCTCCAGCATGGGCGGCACCAGGCGGCCGAGGAACTTGCGGTAGCGCGCGACGTCCAGCGGTTTTTCGCTGGCGCGGCGCAACGCATTGTCGGCCGGCGCAAACACCTCGCGTTCGCTCAGCTTGCTGTCGATGCTGATCAGTAGCGGTGTCGGCGGCAGGAAGCGGTCGACATCGAGCGTGCGCGCGGCCACGCATTCGAGCACGAACACGGCTTGCAGCACCGCGCTGCGCGCGGGCAGGGTGTCGTCGACCAGAAAACTGGCGTTGCCCAGCTCGCTGCCCAGCAGCAGGTCGAGCGCGCCCTGCAGCAGCGGGTGGTCCAGACGCAACAGCGCCAGCTCCTCGCGCGCCAGGGCCACGTCGCGCTGAAACGTCGCGCGCAGCGGGCCGTTCTTGAGCTCGGGCAGGGCATCGGTAGTCAGGTATTCGGGATCCAGCAGCACGCTGCCGTCCTCGAAGGCATCGTGGTGCACGCCGTAGTGTTCCAGCAGGCGCAATGCGAAATCGGCTTGCGCGGTGTCGCTGTCCTCGGCCTGCAGCGCGTGCAGCAAGGCCTGCGCGGGCGCGGCGCGCTGTGCGGCCAGCTCGAGCAGGCGGTCGCGGCCGTGTTCGATGGCCGCGCACGATTCGATGTGCGCAGCGCGCGTTTCGGCGATCAGCGCGTCGAGCTCGAGATCGGCGTCCTCGGCGCCGCGTGCGTGCGCCAGCGCCAGCTCGCGCAGCGTCGTACCGAAACGGCGCAACAGCGCGCGGCCGTCGGGCGGGCTGCTGCGGAATGCATCGCAGCCTTCGTCGTACCAGCGCGCCAGCGCATGCTGGGCACTGCCCTGCAGGGCGTGGTGGTGGATCTGGATCGTCTGCGTCTGGCCGATGCGGTCGAGGCGACCGATGCGCTGCTCGAGCAGGTCCGGGTCCAGCGGCAGATCCCACAACACCAGGTGATGCGCGAACTGGAAATTGCGGCCCTCCGAGCCGATCTCCGAGCACAGCAACAGGCGCGCGCCATCGGGCGCGGCGAACCACGCCGCGGCACGGTCGCGCTGCAGCAGTCCCAGGCTTTCGTGGAAGCGCGCCACGCCGATGCCGGAGCGCAGGCGCAGCGCGGCTTCCAGCGCCAGTACCTTGGCCTCGCTGTGGCACAGCAGCAGGAATTTCTCGCCGGGGTGGTCGTCGAGCAGTCCCAGCAACCAGTCGAGGCGCGCATCGCGCGTGTAGTCGAACGCCAGCGTCGCGGGCGCGTGCTGGGTGTCGGCGCTGAACTCGGCCAGCAGGCGCTGACGCGCATCATCGTCGTCGCCATCCGCGACCAATACGCGTCGCGGCTGGCGCGGCGCGAAGCCACCGATGCTGGCGCGGCGATGGCGGAACATCACGCGGCCGGTGCCGTGGCGGTCGATCAGTGCATCCAGCAGGCGCTGTGCGGCGCCGGCCTCTGGGTAGGCATCCAGCGCAGCAAGCGAGTCGGGATCATCGGCCAGCCATGCTGCCAAGCGTGCGTGCTGCGCGGCATCCAGCGTCGCGCCGTTTTCGAGGTGCAACGCCAGCGTCGAGCGCGCCGGATAGTCGGCGGTTTCGGCGAGCCAGGCATCAAGGCTGGCATAGCGCGCCGGATCGAGCAGGCGCAGGCGCGCGAAGTGGCCCTCGCGGCCCAATTGCTCGGGCGTGGCGGTGAGCAGCAGCAGGCCTGGCGTGGCCGCGGCCAGGTGCTCCACCAGCGCGTAGCGCGGGCTGATCCGGGTTGGCGTCCACTCCAGGTGATGCGCCTCGTCCACCACCAGCAGGTCCCAGCCGGCCGCGAGCAGTTGTTCCTGGCGCCGCGGGTGCGCCTCCAGCCAGGCCAGCGCGGCGAGGACGCATTGTTCATCGGCGAACGGGTTGCGCGCATCGCCGGCGGACTCGATTGCCTCGCAGCGCTCCTCGTCGTACAGCGCGAAGCTCAGGTTGAAGCGCCGCAGCAGCTCGACGAACCACTGCGACAGCAGGGTTTCCGGCAGCAGCACCAGCACGCGCGCGGCGCGCCCGCTGGCCAGCAAACGCGCCACGATCATGCCGGCTTCGATGGTCTTGCCGAGGCCGGCTTCATCCGCCAGCAACAGGCGTGGCGCGAGACGCGCGTCGGCCGCCTCGGCCACGCGCAACTGGTGCGGCAACGCAGCGATGCGCGCGCTGGCCAGGCCCCAGCATGCGCTGGCGCGCGCGTGCTGGCGGCGCTGCAGGGCCTCGAGACGCAACGTGAAGGCGCGCGGCGCATCCACGCGTCCGGCCATCAGGCGCTCGTCGGCCTGCGACACCGGCTGTTCGTCGTCGAGTTCGCCCTCGTGCATCTGCATGCCGTCGCCGGAGTACACCAGCAGGCCGTCGCGCATTTCCACGCGTTCGATCACCAGGTTGCGGCCCTTGCCGGCGATGCGCTGGCCGACGCGGAATTCGGCGCGCACGAACGGCGCGCTCTCGCGCGCGTACTGGCGCAGCACGCCGCTCCTGGCGAACAGCATCTGCACGCTGCGCGCATCGATGCGCAGCACGGTGGCCAGGCCGAGTTCGGGTTCGGCGGAGGAAATCCAGCGTTGGCCGGGGGTGAGTTCCATGGGAGCACGTGGAGAGGGGAGCGCGATTATCCGCGCGTGCCGCGCCGCAGCGCCAGCGCGGCGGCGGCCGCCTTGTAAAACGATCGTATGCGCGTGTCACTTGCGATGCGGCGCGCGGCGTCCGCATGATGATGCCCGTGTGATGCCACGGAGCGGGGTCGGTCATGCATGTCAGCACGTATCTCATCATCGCGGCGTTCGCGGCGCTGGTGCTGTTTCGCCTGTATCGACGCGGGCGCAAGCTGATCGGCGAGCAGGCCTATGCAGAGAAAACCATGCGCCGCCGACTGGTGGTGCTGGCCGTGGTGCTGGTTTTGCTGCTGTTCGACGACTGGAATCTTGCGCACGCCGCGCTGGCGCATGCGGGGTCCGCACTGTTGCTGGCGGCGGCGTACCTGGTGGTCGGCATCGCCGGCGGCGCGGTGTTGGGCATTTGGGCCGTGCGCCTGACGCACCTGCGCTGGCACGACGGCGCGCTGAAGCTGCGCGGGCACGTGTATATCGGCCCGGCGATTCTGGCCCTGTACGTGCTGCGCCTGATCTATCGCTTCTGGCTGATGCGGCACCTGGGCCTGATGAACGCGGCGGCCTACGATCCTGCGCATGCCATGGTCATGCAGCGCGAGATGGCCGAGTACGTGCTCAATCCGGTCAGCTCGTTGCTGCGCGGACTGGTGTTTGCCTACTACTTCACCTACTACCCGCTGCTGATGCGCCGCGCGCGCGCGATGCAATCTGCGGCACCGCTGGCGGCGGCCGCTCAGCCGTAGTTGAGCGCCACGATCGGATCGAGCTGCGCCGCGCGCGCGGCGGGTGCGATGCCGAAGACCAGTCCCACCGCGGTGGAGAAGCCGATGGCCAGCAGCGCCGCCCACAGTGGCACGCTGGCGCCGCCGAAGGCCGGTACGAAGTGCAGTACCAACAGGCCGACGCCATAGCCCAGGATCAGCCCGATCAGCCCGCCCAGCAGCGACAACGTCGCCGCCTCGATGAGGAACTGCAGCAGGATGTCGCTGCGCGTGGCGCCGAGACTTTTGAGGATGCCGATCTCGCGCGTGCGCTCGGTCACCGACACCAGCATGATGTTCATGATGCCGATGCCGCCGACCAGCAGCGAGATGCCGACGATGGCGCTGGCGATCAGGGTGATGTTGGTGAGGATGGCGTTGAAGCTGGCCATCAGTTGCGCCGCGGTGCCCACCTTGAAGTTGTCGGCTGCGCCAGGCTTGAGGTGGTGCAGCCGGCGCAACAGGGTTTCGATGCGGCCCTTGACGGCATCGAGATCGGCGCCCCTGGCCAGCTTGATCTCGATGGCGATATTGGGCACGGCGGTATTGCCCAGCAGCGCCAGGCCGGTGCCGTAGGGGATGATGATCTGATTGTCGCGGTCCTGCCCGAACATCGAGCCGAGCTTGTGCTGCTCGCCGACGATGCGGAACCAGTTGCCGTCGATCTGGATGAACTGGCCGACCGGATCGCCATGCATGTGCAGGTGCTGCAGCACGGTGCGCCCGATCACGGCCACGTGGCGGTGACGCAGGTTGTCCTCGCGGGTGATGAAGCGCCCGCGGCTGGGCCAGTAACCGAACGACTCGGCCAGCGCGGCCGTGCCCGCGATCACCGAGGTGCCGGTGCTCTGGCCGTGGCGCGTCGCCGTCAGGTTCAGCGGCAGGATCGGCGAAATGCTGGCGATATGCGGCACCTGCGCGGCGATCGCGCGCATATCGCCCGGCGTGACCTTGGCCACCTTGCCTTCCATCAGCTCCTGCAGCGGCAGGTAGGACTGCACGATCAGCGTGTCGCTGCCCAGCCCGGCGAACTGGTTGTTGATCGCCTGGGTCAAGCCTTGCAGCAGCGCGATCACCGCCACCACCGCGGCCACGCCGATGACGATACCCAGCGTGGTCAGCACGCTGCGCAGCGTGTTGGCGCGGATCGCGGTGAGGGCCGAGCGCAGGCTTTCGCTGAGCAGATACATGGCAGTCACTCGTAGCGCAGCGCGTCGATGGGATCGAGCGCGGCGGCCTTGGCGGCCGGCGCGATGCCGAACACCAGGCCCACCGTCGCGGTGAAGCCCAGCGCCAGGGCGATGATCCACCCCGGCACGATCGCGCCGGACAGCGCAGGCACCAGGTGCGCGACCAGCACGGCCAGACCCAAACCCAGCACCAGCCCGATCAGACCGCCCAGCAGCGACAGCAGCAGCGCCTCGAGGATGAACTGCAGCAGGATGTCGCCGCGCGTGGCGCCGAGCGATTTCTGGATGCCGATCTCACGCGTACGCTCGGTCACCGACACCAGCAGCACGTTCATGATGCCGACGCCGCCGACCAGCAGGGCGATGCCGACGATGCCGGCCACCACCAGGGTGATCATGTCGAATACCTTGGTCAGCGCCTTGATCAGCTCGCCCGAAGACTGGATCTTGAAGTCGTCGTCCTGTCCCGGCTGCAGATGGTGCTGACGGCGCAACACGCGCGTGATCTGCGCCTCGACTTGCTGCAGGTCCTGCGCCCGCGCGAGCTGCAGCCGGATGCTGATGTCCGGCGGTGTACTGCGTCCGCTCAGGCTCACGCCGGTATTGAACGGGATATAGATCTGGTTGTCCTGATTGAACACGCCGAGCAGCGTGCCAAGCTTGTTGAGCACGCCGACCACCTTGAACCAGCCGCCGAACATCTGGATGTAGTGGCCCTCGGGATGCGCGGGCAGCCCCAGATTCTTGATCACCTCCTCGCCGATCACCGCCACCGGCCGACGCGAGGTGTCGTCGCCCGGCACGATGAAGCGCCCCTGCGCCGGGTACTGCACGCCGCCACGCGCGAAGGCGGGCGTGGTGGCGGTGATGCTGCTCGCGGTGCTGCGATTGCCGTAGCGCACCGCGCCGCTGAACAGCGCCATCGACAGCACCGGCACCACGTCATGGATGCCGCGCACCTGCTGGCGGATGGCGACCAGGTCGTCCGGCGTCAAGCGCGCCTGGCGCCCGGCCAGCGCGGCGCGCCGTGTCTCATAGGGCACGATGATCAGGCCGTTGCTGCCCAGGCTCTTGAACTGCGCGGTGATGGTTTGGGCGAAACCCTGCAGCACCGCCACCACCACGATCACCGCGGCCACGCCGATGACCATGCCCAGCACCGTCAGCGCGGCGCGCAGCAGGTGCGCACGGATCGCGCCCCAGGCCGCGCGCAGGGCTTCCAGCAGGCGCATCAGCCGCTGCTCGGCGCGGAGCTGCGCTGCGTATCGCTGAGCACGCGGCCGTCGCGCAGCGTGACGGTACGGTGCGCGTGCGCGGCCACCTCGGCATCGTGCGTCACCAGCACGATGGTGTTGCCGGCCTCGTGCAGCGCCGCGAACATCGCCATGATCTCGCGCGCGGTGCTGGAATCGAGATTGCCGGTGGGCTCATCGGCGAGCAGGATCGAGGGCGTGCCGACCAGCGCGCGCGCGATCGCCACGCGCTGACGTTGGCCGCCGGAGAGCTGGTTGGGCAGGTGGTCGAGGCGCTGGCCCAGGCCCACGCGCTGCAATGCCTCGGTGGCCAGACGGCGGCGTTCGCGGTAGGACACGCCGCGGTACACCAACGGCTGCATCACGTTGTGCAGGGCATCGGCGCGGCCGAGCAGGTTGAAGTTCTGGAACACGAAGCCGATCTCGCGGTTGCGGATGCGCGCCAGTTGCGAGTCATCGAGCTCCTCGACGTTCCTGCCGTTGAGAAAGTAGGTGCCGGCGCTGGGACGGTCCAGGCAGCCGACGATGTTCATCAGCGTGGTCTTGCCCGAGCCCGATGGCCCGATAAAGGCCACGTATTCATTGCGCACGATGCCCAGGTCCACGTCCTGCAGCGCGTGCACGTCGGTGTCGCCCATGCGGTAGCGCTTGCTGATGCCGCGCAACTCCAGCAGCAGCGCCGTGTCCATGGCGGGCAGGGCGCTCATGACGCGCGGACGGTGATACTGCCGGAGTCCTTCGGCGCGGCCGCCGCGGGCTTGGGCTTCTCGATCTGCACCGCTTCGCCCGCAGTGAGTGCATGCAGGGTCTGGTAGGGGCCGCTGACGACTTGCTCGCCCGCTTGCAAACCCTTGCTGATCGCCTGCCAAGTGTCGCTGGACAAGCCCGTGGTCACCGGCGCCTTCTGCACCTTGCCGTTTTTCACCACGAACACGTAGGCGCCACTGTCGGCATCAAGACTCTTGGTGCCGGGTGTGTTGTCGTACAGCACCGCCTGCACCGGCACCGCCAGCGCGTTGGGCGCGCTGCGCGTGAAGATCTCGGCGCGGCAGCTCATGCCCGGCAAAATGTGCGGCAGGTCTTTGCCCTGCAGCGCGATCTTGACCTCGAAGTTGCGCCCCGCCGTGGCCGTGGTCAGGTTTTGCGTCACCGAGGAGGCGATGAAGATGACCTTGCCCTTGAGCTTGGCGTGCGGAAACGATACCGCGTGCAGGTCGGCCTCGGTGCCCGGCTTGACGTGCGCGATGTCGGCCTCGTCCACCTGCACGTCGGCGATGATCTCGGCGGGATTGGCAATGCTCATCAGCGTCGAGCCGGGGATGTTGGTGCCGGCGATCACGGTCTCGCCCACCTTCACCGGCAGGCGCGTGACCACGCCGTCGATCGGCGTGCGGATCACCGTCTTGGCCAGCGTCTCCTGCGCCTGACTGAGCTGTGCCTGCGCGATGCTCAGTGACTCGCGCTGCGATTGCAGTTGCACGCGCGCGATGGCCAGCGTGTTCTGCAGGTTATCGAAACTGTTGGCATCCACCAGGCCACGCTTGAACAGCGCGCGCTGCCGCGCCACCTGCTGCTCGAGGTTGACCATGGTCAGGCGTTGGCTTTCGATCGCCGTCTGCGCCTGCTGCACGCTGGCCTGCGCCTGCTGCACGGCGGCCTCGTACACGCGCGGATCGAGGCGCAGCACCACTTCGCCCGCGGTCACGCGCTGGCCCTCCTTGACCGGGATCGCGATGATGCGCCCGATCACCTGCGGCTTCAGCTCCACCGGATCGAGGTAATTCATCACCCCGCCGGCGAGGATCGAGCTGCGCACCAGGCGCGGCTCGACCTTGCTCACCTCGACCTTGGTGCCGGCGTCGCGATGTCCGGCGACGCCGATCAGCACCAGGATCACGCCGGCGGCGAGGATGCCCGCCGCGATCAGTCCCTTGCGTTTGCCGGTCATGTCAGAAGAACACCTTGAAGGCGGCCATCAGGCCGTAAAAAATCACCAGTGGCGCGATCACCACCAGCGCGGCGTGGCCGGCGCCGCGCTTGGTCCAGCGCGCCAGGCCGAAGATCGACAGCGCGATCACCCAGATCGAGATCGGCGAGAAGCCGGACACCATCGAGGCCCATTTGTCAGTGGCCGGCAGATGGAACAGCAGCGCATTGAAGCTGAGCACGTCCACGTCCTGGAAGCTGGTCGCGGCATGGCCGCGCAGCAGGAACACCACGGTCGAGATGATCGGCGCCAGGATGCCGGGAAAGCCGCTCCACACCGCGAAGCTGAACCAGCTGCCGAAGCCTTGCTCGTTCCAGCCCGCCAGTTTGCCGATCAGGAAGAAGTACAGCGCGAAGATCAGATAGACGACCGGTATGCCGATGAGGCTGCCGAACACGCCGGTGGCCATCAGGAACATCGGGCTCTGGAACTTGGCCGTGGCCTGCATCTGCGCGGGCGTCAGTTGCTGGTGTTGTGCCGCCATCTGCTGCGCGAACATGGCCTTGGCATCGGCATGGCTGAAGAAGATCACGCTCATCGCGATCGATGCCACGACCATCAGGATCAACGGCCACCACAGCCAGCGATTGTGGCCTCTGATGTCGTCGTAGGCCTTGCCTGGATCGACGAAGATGTTGCCCAGCGTGGCGAATGGCGATGCGTTGCTGCTGCTCATGATGACGACTCCTTGTGATGGTGGCGACGAAACGGTGCAGACACCGCGCACGGCATCCAGCACGGATGCATCCGGCCACGCCGGAGCGCGCTGCGACGATGCAGACAAGCGGTGCGGATGGCGCTTTCTCCCTGTGCCTTCACCCTGGCGGCGAGCGCGCGCATGCCGCGCGCACCAACGCCCACTGCACCGACAGACCGCGCCCGGCGGCAAAGATTCCCTTGCAAAGGCCGCGCGGGGGAAGTGACAGACGTCATGCGGTAGTCCTTCAGCGCTGGAGGAACGGATGCGGGCGACGCTGGAAGGCGCGCCAGTCGCGTGAAGCTCGCAATATCATGAAGGCGCTCAGCAAAGCCCACGCCAGCATCAGCGCGCGCGTGATCCAGATGGCCTGCGCCTCACCGAACATCCCTGCTGTGATGCCTGAGCCCTCCATCAGGGTCAGCACGACCAGCAATACGAGCGGGATCTTTAGGGCCAGCCTCAGTGCGATGCGTCGCAAATCGAGCCTATCGTCCGCACGCTGAGCCAGGATGTGCAGTGCGCTGCACCCGAACCAGCCGATGCTGGCAATGCCAAGCACCAGTATGCCCAGCGTGACCTTCAGCGGCGCAGCCAACAAAAGGGCAGGCAGCATCAGGCTTGCAGTGAACAGGCCGATGAAGGTCACGACTGGGCCGAATGAGGCCAGCAGCAAGTTTCGCCTTACAGCATCGGAGGTTCCGAGGCCGGGCAGCATGGACAATTCGGCGATTTCTCCGCCGCGTTTGAGAGTGAATAGGACATACAGCCGCGACTGCCCCTGGAACGACATGATCATGAAAGCTGGTATGACCAGCCATACGCCAATCCAGACGGCCCAGGATGCCCAGTGCAACCACGCGGCGATCATGAAGGTGGCGCCGGCCATCAGCCAATACGAACCGTAGCCGAGGAGTTCGCCTTTGGCTGTCAGGGAAGCGAAGGGCTGCCCCAACCACGCGCGCAGGGTTTGCGCGGGATTGCGCGATGCATCCACAGGCACGAAGCGATGGCGCATAGGCGCGCGTATTTGTCTGGCTTCGAGAGTGCGCACGATCGACTGCGGTGCCAGCAAGCTGCCATCGGCGATGCGCATGATCACGGGCAACTTCCTGCATGGCAGGGTGCTGATGTCAAGCACCAGCAGTTCGCGCCAGCGCAGAACGGCATAGACGACCAGCAACGCATCGAGTGTCCACAACAGCGGAACGACGGTGGGATTGCTGCCAGCGATCAGAAACTGCATACCGCCGAATTGGGCGGCCGGCATCCCGATGGCGAGCCACACTGGACCAGTCGCCCAGTGCAGAGCCGCCAAACAGGCGAAGCAGACCATCGCCAGCGCCAGCGCATCGGGCTTCGCCGCCAACATCAAGGCCAACAGAGGCAAGCCAGGCAGCAGTGCAACGCAAAGCGTGAGCGACCCCGCCAGCACGGCCTTGGCCCGCGGCACGCGCATGTGCCGCAATGCGCGGTGCCACAGCAGCAAACGTGGCACCACCAACGCCCAGGCGAACGATGCCGCGATGCCGATCACATAGGCGGCTGTACGCGTCTGCTGCGGGCTGTCCGAAGTCGGCATCAGCACAGTGACGAGCACAACCAGCAGCGTTAGCAGCAGGCAAGTCCACAACAGCCAGGGTTTGTTGTGAATCACTAGCTGCCAGGACTGCCTCAGTACCTGCGCGTTCATTCGGCGATCTCCACGAACAGGTCTTCGAGGCCCAGGGTTTCCCGGCGGGCGCCCGGGGTCTTGACCGCTTCGGGCCAGCGGCCGTCGGCGCTTTCCAGCACCAGCGACCAGCCGCCGAAGGCGTTCTGCGGGCGGCGCGCGATCTCGCCGGCGATGTGCGGCGGCGATGCGCTGCCGGGGATCCACAGGCGCGCATAGCGTTCCTTCAAGTCGTCCATCGGCGCCTGCAGCAGCAGGCGGCCGTTGTGCAGAAAGGCCACGTGCGAGGCCACGCGTTCGAGGTCGCTGACGATGTGCGTGGAGAACAGCACCGAGGTGCCGGATTCGCCGGCGCGCAGCGCGATCTCGCGCAGCAGTTCGCGGCGCGCGACCGGGTCCAGCGCGGCGGCGGGTTCGTCCAGCACCAGCAGGCGCGGGCGCACCGCCAGCGCGCGGATCAGCGCGGCCTGCTGGCGCTCGCCGGGCGACAGCTTGGCCAGCGCGCGGTCGCGCGGCAGGCGCGTGCGCTCGAGCTGCGCCTCGACGAAGTCCTGGTCCCAGTTCGGGTAGTAGCCGCGCAGCAGGGCGAACATCTCGTCGATGCGCAGCCAGCCCAGCGCGTCGGGTTGCTGCGGTACGTAGCCCAGTTGTTCCTTGGCGCGGTCGCTTATGGCCAGCGCCGGGTCGCCCAGCACCGTGGCGCTGCCGGCATCGAGCTCGATCAGGCCCATCAGCGCGCGGATCAGCGTGGACTTGCCCGCGCCGTTGCGGCCGATCAGGCCCAGCACCGCGCCTTCGGGCAGGTCGAAATCGACATCGCGCAGCACTTGCGTGCTGCCGTAGCACTTGCGCAGGCCGCTGGCGGACAGCGGCGAAGCGGCGTGGGCGGCGGTGTTGACCATGGCATTCACGTTGCATCCTCCAGAAGTTGATCCAGCCGGCGCAGCACGCGGCTGGCCGGCAGTTCCAGCTCGCGCGCGGCGCGCGCGAGGTCTTGCAAACGTGGTTCCAGCAGACTCATGCGCGCGGCCTCGGGGCGCGCGCGGCGCGCGCTTTTGGCGACCGCCATGCCGGTGCCGCGCAGGCGCTCGAGCAGGCCTTCGCCTTCGAGCAGGCTGTAGGCGCGCGACACGGTCATCGGGTTGATGGCGTGGAAGCCGGCCACCTCGCGCACCGAGGGCAGCAGCTCGCCCGGCGGCAGTTGTCCGCCGGCGATCATGCGGCGCACCTGCTCGACGATCTGGCGGTAGATCGGTTCGGGCGCGCCGGGGGCGATGGTCAGCAATGAGGCATCCATGTGTATCAATACAACAATACACATGGGCGCTTGTCAAGTGCCCACGCGGCAACGGATTGCCGGGCCGGTCCGCGGCGCGCGCGCAGCTTGCGCATGGCCTTTTGCGGTTGCGCGGGTGCGCCTGACGCGCCCGCCCGGCACGGCGTCGCACGCCGTGCGATGCGAGTGACTATCCTTGCGCGCATCCCTTCAGACGATTCCCGCGCATGGCCGCTGCCAACGACCCCCTCGTCACGACACTGCTGCAGTTGCTGCCTGGCGATGGCGGCAGCCTGGGCAACGAGACCTTGCGCCGGCGCCTGTCCGAGAGGCTCGGCCACGAAGTCGATGATCCGGCGTACGCGGCCGCGCGCGATGCACTGGTCGCCGCCGGCGTGGTGGAGAAGGGTCGCGGCCGCGGTGGCTCGCTGCGCCTCGCCGCGGCCACGCGCGCCGATCTGCAACGCGTCGCCGATTCCCCGGCCGTGTACCGCGGTGATGCGTCTGGCACCCTGGCACCGGCCGTTGCCGCGCGCGATGCCGGCGCCGCCCCACGTCGCGGCCGTGCCGCGCGCAACGCCGACGACGGCGCCACCGTCGGCTTCGAGGCGCAGCTCTGGGCCGCCGCCGACGCGCTGCGCAACAACATGGACGCCGCCGAGTACAAGCACGTCGTCCTCGGCCTGATCTTCCTCAAGTACATCTCCGACGCCTTCGCGGAACGCCACGCCCAGCTCGAGGCCGAGCGCGCGCAGGGCGCCGATCCCGAGGATCCCGACGAGTACCGCCGCGACGCCATTTTCTGGGTGCCGCCGGAAGCGCGCTGGCCACACCTCAAGGCGCAGGCCCGGCAGCCCGGCATCGGCCAGCTCGTGGACGACGCCATGGCCGGCATCGAGCGCGACAACCCCGCGCTCAAGGGCGTGCTGCCCAAGGACTACGCGCGGCCCGCGCTGGACAAGGCGCGCCTCGGCCAGTTGATCGATCTGATCAGCAACATCAAGGTCGGCGATGAGGCCAGCCGCGCCAAGGATGTGCTGGGCCGCGTGTACGAGTATTTCCTGTCGCAGTTCGCCGGCGCCGAGGGCAAGAAGGGCGGCGAGTTCTACACCCCGCGCTGCGTGGTCAAGCTGCTGGTCGAGATGATCGAGCCCTGGCACGGCCGCGTTTATGACCCCTGCTGCGGATCGTCCGGCATGTTCGTGCAGTCGGTGGAATTCATCCGCGCGCACGCCAACGGCAACGGCAATGGCGGCAAGGCCAAAGCCGACATCAGCATCTACGGTCAGGAGAGCAACTACACCACCTGGCGGCTGGCGCAGATGAACCTCGCCATCCGCGGCATCGACGGCCAGATCGCGCAGGGCGACACCTTCCACAGCGATCGCTTTCCCGATCTGAAGGCCGACTTCATCCTCGCCAATCCGCCGTTCAACATCTCCGACTGGGGCGGCGAGCGCCTGCGCGACGATCCGCGCTGGCGCTACGGCACGCCGCCTCCCGGCAACGCCAACTTCGGCTGGGTGCAGCACATGGTCCACCACCTGGCGCCCGCGGGCGTGGCGGGTTTCGTGCTGGCCAACGGCAGCATGAGCAGCAACCAGTCCGGCGAAGGCGAGATCCGCAAGGCCCTGGTCGAGGCCGACTTGGTCGACTGCATGATCGCCCTGCCGGGGCAACTGTTCTACTCGACGCAGATCCCGGCCTGCCTGTGGTTTCTGCGCCGCGATCGCTCGGGCCGTCATTCCCGCGAAGGCGGGAATCCAGCGCAGACCCCCGACCGTCGCGGGCAGGTGCTGTTCATCGACGCGCGCAAGCTCGGCCGCATGGTCGATCGCACCCACCGCGAACTGACCGACGCCGACATCGCCCGCATCGCCGGCACCTACCACGCCTGGCGCGGTGAGCCACTTGAAAGTCGTCATTCCCGCGCAGGCGGGAATCCCGTGTCGTACGCGGACATCCCCGGCTACTGCAAATCCGCCGCGCTGGAGGACATCCGTAAACACGGCCACGTGCTCACCCCCGGCCGCTACGTCGGCGCCGAGGCGCAGGAAGTCGATGGCGAGCCCTTCGCCGACAAGATGCAGCGCCTCGCCGCGCAACTGCGCGAGCAGCAGGCCGAGGCGACAAAGCTCGATGCTGCCATCGCCGCCAATCTGGCCGCGCTGGGCTACACCGCGGACTAGCTTGTTAACGTAGACTGGCATTCGTTTTAACAGTGCGCGGCGTTATTGACGGCTGCGCGAACAGGCGACGCGATGCAGCGAGGACCGACCGGACGCTACGAAGTCACCACCACGGCCGGCGAGACCGTGCGCGCGTTCGTGCCCGCGCCGCTGCCGCCGGTGCCGCCGCTGGACCTGGCCGGCGCGCGCCAGCGGCGACTGGAACAGGCCCTGCTGGCCTGCGGGCGCCTCGATGCCGTCACCGCGCTGCTGCCCGAGCCCGATCTGTTCTTGTACGCCTACGTGCGCCGCGAAGCCGTGCTGTCCTCGCAGATCGAGGGCACGCAATCGTCGCTGTCCGATCTGCTGCTGTTCGAGCTCGACGAGGCGCCGGGGGTGCCCTTCGATGACGTGGTGGAGGTGTCCAACTACGTCGCCGCGCTGGAGCACGGTCTGGCGCGCCTGCGCGAGGGCTTCCCGCTGTCCAACCGCCTGCTGCGCGAAGTGCACGGCAAGCTGCTCGCGCGCGGGCGCGGCGCCGACAAGCTGCCGGGCGAATTCCGCCGCTCGCAAAACTGGATCGGCGGCACGCGTCCCGGCAATGCCCGCCACGTGCCGCCACCCGCGCAGGACATCGCCAACTGCATGGCGGCGCTGGAGCGCTTCATCCACGCCGAGGCCGATGGCCTGCCCATCCTCGTCAAGGCCGCGCTGGCGCACGTGCAATTTGAAACCATCCATCCCTTTCTCGACGGCAACGGGCGCGTCGGGCGCCTGCTGATCGCGCTGATGCTGGCCGATGCCGGCGTGCTCGCGCAGCCGCTGCTGTACCTGAGCCTGTACTTCAAGCAGCACCGCGCCGAGTACTACCGCCAGCTCGATGCCGTGCGCCGCGACGGCGACTGGGAAGCCTGGGTGGATTTTTTCCTCGAAGGCGTGGGGCAAACCGCCGCCGGCGCCGTGGACACCGCGCACCGGCTGCTGGCCCTGTTTGCCGACGATGCCGCGAAAGCGCGCGACCTCGGCCGCGCCGCCGCCAACACCTTGCGCGTGTTCGACGCGCTGCGCGCGCGGCCCATCGCCTCCATCAACGACCTCAGCCGCCGCACCGCGGTGAGCTATCCCACCGTGGCCCGCGCCATCGAGGCACTGGCCGCGCTGGGTATCGTGCGCGAGCTCACCGGCCGCAAGCGCGACCGCGTGTTCGCCTACGACCGCTATCTGGCCGTGCTCAACGAAGGCGCGGAGCCGCTGTGAGCGCCATGCTGCCGGCCCGTGGTAGCGAGCGTCGCGCGCGCAGTGCAGCGGTTGCTGCCGCCCGCCATGAGCAGCAGGCGCATGGCGCATGGCGGGTCGCTGCGAAACAGGGGGAGATTGGGTATGGCGGGTGAGTGGCGCGAACGTCCACTGGGTGAGCTGACTGACAACTTCGACGGCGTCCGTGTGCCCGTGAAAGAAGCGGACCGACGCGCTGGTCTCTATCCGTACTACGGCGCTTCTGGGGTCGTGGACCACGTCGACGACTATTTATTCGACGGCGAGTACCTGCTCATCGCCGAGGATGGGGAGAACCTGCGAACGAGAAATACACCGGTCGCATTCGTCGCCCGCGGCAAGTTTTGGGTGAACAACCACGCCCACATAGTGCGTGGCAACTGCGAAGCCGATACGCGCTTCCTGATGTATGCGTTGTCGACAGCGGACATCGCTGGATACCTGACCGGCTCGACGATGCCGAAGTTGACTCAGGGCAACTTGAACCGGATTCCGTTGCTCATACCACCACTCGACGAACAGCGCGCCATCGCCCACATCCTCGGCACGCTGGACGACAAGATCGAACTCAACCGGCGCATGAGCGAGACGCTCGAAGCCATGGCGCGCGCGCTGTTCAAGGCGTGGTTCGTGGACTTCGAGCCCGTGCGCGCCAAGGCCCATCTCCCCTCTCCCCCCGGGAGACGACCAACGGAAGTCCCCAAGGGGCGACCAACGGAAGTCCCCAAGGGAGGGGACGGGGGTGAGGGTTCGGCCTGGCCGCAACACATCCTCGACCTCTTCCCCGACCACCTCGTCGACTCCGAACTCGGCGCGATTCCGCAGGGGTGGGAGGTGCGCAGTCTTGACCAGATTGCACGCTTCCTCAACGGGCTCGCGCTGCAGAAGTTTCCGCCGAGCGGTGAGCACTCGCTACCTGTCATCAAGATCGCGCAACTGCGTGCAGGTAACACGATCGGCGCCGATAGGGCCAGTTCAAATCTTGAACGCGACTACATCGTCCAAGATGGTGACATCCTGTTTTCGTGGTCCGGCTCGCTGGAATGCGTGCTGTGGGCTGGCGGTCCGGGAGCGTTGAATCAGCATCTCTTCAAGGTCACATCGGACACCTTTCCGAAGTGGTTCTGTTACCTCGGCATCCACCTGCATCTCGACGACTTCCGCCAGATTGCCGCAGGCAAGGCGACAACGATGGGTCACATCCAGCGGCATCATCTGACCGATGCGAAACTCGCGGTTCCACCGATGGCATTGCTGCGCGCCGCGGATCTCGTGATGGCCCCAATGATCGACGACATCTGGCGGTTGAGCGTGCAGTCCCGCACCCTCGCCACCCTGCGCGACACCCTGCTGCCCAAACTGATCTCCGGCGAGCTGCGTGTGCCTGATGCCGAAGGATTGGTGGAGGGTACGCAATGAGCTGGTACGTGAGCACCACTTTTTGGACTGGCGCCGCCGCGGTCTTTACCGCGGTGATGGCAGGGTTCACAGGTTGGTCAGTTGTGGCGAGTCAGAGGCAACAGCGCAGGGCGCTGCAACAGAGCGAACAACATCATCAGGATGGCTTTCGGCCCGTGCTCGTGCTCGCGCCTTCAGACGATGCTATTCCATTGGATCGATCCAAGCTTCTGAAGCTTGTTCCGACCAATTCGGGTGCAACCGAGCGCACGTACATCATCGCCTGTTTGCTCACCAACATCGGCGTTGGTCCAGCGCTGAACGTGCACTTGCTGCTTCGCATGAGGGGAATCGACGGGTACGGCATCAGCCGCGAGCTCACCCCGGTTTCCGCCGGTTTGTTGGGAAGCAGGGGCGAATCAGACGGCAGCATTCGGGTGACATTTAAACCGCACGACGGTTTCAATGACGTGGACGTGCAGCTTTCCACGGGTGATCCGTGGGAGCTACTGCTTGAGTACGAGGACGTGTTCGGCAACCGCTTTCATACGATCCACAGCAAAATCCCGTTGCAGCCGTGGACGGTGTGCGGCAAGGGACCGGCACCGCTTGGAGTCGATCCTGCTGTGGCCAATGAGAGGTTGCGCGCTACAAGCGCAGGCCTCAGCGATCATCGCGATGACACTGGTTATCCATGAGGTGCGCGAAGGAGCCGAACAGGTTTCGGAGCGTGATCCTGGGCGCGCGCGTGATCAAGCAGCACGACATCATGCCGATAGTCGCATCGACTCGGTGATGACGCACGATAGCCAGCGACAGCATCTGTTCGGCGCGGAGCTTGCCGTTCCGCCGACGGCATGGGCGCATGCGGTGGATGTCGTCATTGCCCCTATGATTGACAACATCGGGCGACCGGGCATGCAGTTCCGTACTCGCGCCGCTTTCCGCGACGCCCTGTTGCGCAAGCTCGCCTCCGGCGCGTTCCGGGTAGAACACTCCGAAGATCCGATTGAGGAATCGCCATGACCAGCCCGCAGGCACGGCGCCATGCGCCGGCGCGCATCGAATATCTCAAGGTGCAGAACTTCCGCGCGTTGCGCGAGGTGGAGTTCAAGGACCTCACGCCGCTCACCGTGCTGCTGGGGCCCAACGGCAGCGGCAAGTCCACGGTGTTCGACGTGTTCGCGTTTCTGGCCGAATGCTTCGAGATGGGCCTGCGTCGCGCCTGGGACAAACGCGGGCGCGCCAAGGAGCTCAGGACACGTGGATGCGACGGGCCAGTATCCATTGAGATCAAGTACCGTGAGCCCAGCTATCCGCTGATTACCTATCACCTTGCCGTCGATGAGCGCAACGGCGCCCCAGTAGTGGTTGAGGAGTGGCTGCGCTGGAAACGCGGCAGTCACGGGCAACCCTTCCGTTTTCTCGATTACCACGAGGGCCATGGCCGAGCCGTCAGCGGTGATCTGCCGGACGAGCAGGATCGCCGTGTCGAGGTTCCGCTCAAATCCGCCGACCTGCTCGCGGTCAACGCGCTCGGCCAGTTTGCCGAGCATCCGCGTGTGGCCGCGCTGCGCGAGTTCATCACCGGCTGGCATGTGTCCTACCTCTCGGCGGAGAGCGCGCGCGGCCAACCCGAAGCCGGACCGCAGGAACGATTGACCAAAACCGGGGACAACATCGCCAATGTCATCCAGTACCTCGCTGAGCGCTACCCCGCACGGCTGGATGAGATTTTCGCCGTGTTGCGGCAGCGCGTGCCGCGCATCGAGCGTGTGCTGGCCGAAACCATGCCCGACGGTCGCCTGCTGTTGCAGATCAAGGATGCGCCCTTCAGCCATCCCGTGCTGGCCAAGTTCGCCTCCGACGGCACGCTGAAGATGCTGGCCTATCTCGTGCTGCTCTACGACCCGACCCCGCCGCCTTTCATCGGTATCGAGGAGCCGGAAAATTTCCTGCATCCGCGCCTGCTGCCGGAACTCGCCGAAGAGTGCCGTGCCGCCAGCGAGCGCACGCAGTTGCTGGTCACGACCCATTCGCCGTTTTTTCTCAATGCCCTGCGAGCGGAGGAAGTGCGCGTGCTCTGGCGCGACGAGCATGGCTATACCCAGACGCAGCGTGCTGCGGATTTGCAGGGCGTGCCCGAGTTTGTCGAACACGGCGCCCAGCTGGGACAACTGTGGATGGAGGGCCAGCTCGGCGTCGGCGATCCGCTGGTCAACCAGGGGGCGCCGGCGCGCGTATTGCGGGGGCGGGGCCGATGACGGCGCAGCATATGGAGCTGTTGGTGGAGGAGCCGTCGATGG
Source organism: Metallibacterium scheffleri (assembly GCF_002077135.1). Taxonomy (NCBI): domain Bacteria; kingdom Pseudomonadati; phylum Pseudomonadota; class Gammaproteobacteria; order Lysobacterales; family Rhodanobacteraceae; genus Metallibacterium; species Metallibacterium scheffleri. The sequence continues at coordinate 634,609 of NZ_LDOS01000002.1, forward strand.
AGGCGTTTCTGCGTGAGCTGCTGCCGCGGATCATACCAGCGGGCCGCACCTTCGATATCCACGCGTTCCAGGGCAAGCCCGACCTGCTCGGCAAGCTCGAGTCGCGGCTTCGAGGGTATGCCCACTGGTTGCCCGAGGATTGGCGCCTGATCGTCGTTGTTGATCGCGATGGAGACGATTGCAGGAAGCTGAAGCGGCGCATGGAGGCCATGGCGGTGACCGCAGGGCTGAAGAGCCGCTCGCAAGCGCGAAGCCATCGCTGGCAAATCGTCAATCGCATCGCGGTCGAAGAGCTCGAAGCCTGGTATTTCGGCGACTGGGAGGCCGTGCGCAACGCTTATCCGCGCGTGTCGCCGAACGTATCCGGCAAGCAGGGATTTCGCGATCCTGATGCCGTGGCTGGCGGCACGTGGCAGGCCTTCGAGCGCATCCTGAAGCAACACGGCTACTTCCAGACAGGACTGCGCAAAGTAGAGGCGGCGAGAGCCTTGGGCGCGCGGATCGATCCGCAACGGAATCGGTCGCGGAGCTTCATGCGGTTCCATGAGGCCATTCTCGAGGCCATCGCATGACCAACGTCTGGTGCGTCCGCGCAGAGTTCGGGACCTATGCGAAACACTTCGTCGAAGGCGCGTATGTCGCGATCGGATGGATTCCCAAGGTCGACCTGTCAGGCATCAAGGCCCGAGACCAGCTCCAACCGATCTACCGGGCGGAACATCCCGAGGACACCAGCAACATCGTGATCGGACAGCAGGTGGGTCAGATCGCCCGATTCCTGCTTGAGATCCACGCAGGCGACTACGTGATCACCCCCGCAGCCGATACCGAGTGGCTGCACTATGGCGTGATTGACGCCGATCCATCGTATGTCTATGCGGCGGGAGATGACGGCTGCCCGTACCGGCATCGACGACGTGTGGTGTGGGCCAAGGAGCGGCTCAAGAGGGGCCACTTCTCGGTACCGTTTCAGAACACGATCCGATCATCGTTGACCGTGTTCGCAGTGGCCCAACGGGACGAATTCCTGGCTGCGGTTGGTCGCGCGGATCTCGCGCCGGCCCCGCGAGAAACTTCCTACGACCCCTATCGTGTCGTGTTGGAGCAGGTTCTGGAGCTCGACCCCAAGGAGTTTGAAATCCTCGTGGGACATCTGCTCACCGCGCTGGGATTCGAAGGCTCTGAGGTCGTCGGCAAGACCGGCGATGGTGGTGTGGATGCTACTGGCGAGCTCAATGTCGCTGGCCTCGCCAAGGTGAAGGTCTTCGTCCAAGCCAAGCGCTACAAGCTCGGCTCGAAGATCAACGCCAATGTGGTCAAGCAGCTTCGGCAGGCGATTCCTTTCGGAGGGCAGGGAGCCTTCATCACGACCGCGGACTACCAGGTCGCGGCGAGCGACGTCGCGCTCGAGCCGGGATTTCCACGCATCGGCCTGATCAACGGTCGGCAGCTCGTGGACCTCTTGATCGAACATTGGGGTGACATTCCACCGGAGTTCCGGGAGCGCCTGGGGCTCAAACCTGGACTGGTCAGGGTCTGAGGCATGCCATGACCCGCGGCCTCAGCGAATCCAATCGGTCGCGCTCGCCTTGCAATCAGCCGTACCCCAAGCTTGCAATCAGCCGCGTTGCATTGCTCAATATCGTGAGTAAAATTACTCAACACATTGAGTAATTCGTCGATGGCCTATCAACGCCCGCAAGCCGCCACGCTCGCCGAACGCCTCGCGGAGCCGCGCCGCTTCGTGCAGGTGGTGGCGGGACCGCGCCAGGTCGGCAAGACCACGCTGGTGCAGGCGGTGGTCGAGAGCGCGGGCATGGCGCATCGCTTTGCCAGCGCCGACGAGCCGACGCTGCGCGGTCCGGCGTGGATCACCCAGCAGTGGGACGCGACGCGACTGCTCGCCGCCGAGGCCGGCAAGCCCGGTGCGGTGCTGGTGCTGGACGAGATCCAGAAGATCCCCGGCTGGTCGGAGACGGTCAAGCGCCTGTGGGACGAGGACACGCGCAAGCGGCGCCCGCTGCGCGTGGTGCTGCTGGGTTCGGCGCCGCTGCTGATCGCGCAGGGCCTGACCGAGAGTCTGGCCGGACGCTTCGAGCTGCTGCACCTGCCGCACTGGTCGTATGCCGAGATGCGCGCGGCGTTCGGCTGGTCGCTGGATCAGTATCTGTTTTACGGTGGCTATCCAGGCGCGGCGCCGCTGATCCGTCAGCCGCGGCGCTGGACGCGCTACGTCGTGGATGCGCTGATCGAAACCTCGATCGCGCGCGACGTGCTGCTGCTCAGCCGCGTGGACAAGCCGGCGCTGCTGCGGCGCCTGTTCGAGCTGGCCTGCCGCTACTCCGGGCAGATCCTGTCGTACACCAAGATGCTGGGGCAGCTGCAGGACGCCGGCAACGCCACCACGCTGGCGCATTACCTCGATCTGCTGGCGGGCGCGGGCATGGTCTGCGGCTTGCAGAAATACGCCGGCGATGCGGCGCGCCAGCGCGGCTCCAGCCCCAAGCTGCAGGTGTTCAACACGGCGCTGCTGAGCGCGACTTCGGGACTATCCTTGGCCGAGGCGCGCGCCGATCCCGAGTTCTGGGGGCGGCTGGTGGAATCGGCGGTGGGCGCGCACCTGGCCAATGCCGCCGCGGGCGGCGAGATCGCCCTTTACTACTGGCGCGAGCGCAACCAGGAGGTGGATTTCGTGCTGACCTCGGGGCGCCGACTGATCGCGATCGAGGTCAAGAGCGGGCGCGCGCCGACCCGACATGTCGGCAGCGCCGCCTTTGCGGCGGCATTCAAGCCGCGGCGCAGCCTGCTGGTGGGCGGCGACGGCATCGCGCTCGAGGACTTCCTCGCCCGGCCCGTCAGTCACTGGACCGCACCATGACCCGCGGCCTCAGCGAAGCCGACGTCGAGAACACCGCGCTGCACTGGCTGCGCGGTCTCGGCTGGCAGGTGATGTACGGTCCCGATCTCGCCTGCGGCATGCCACAGGCGGAGCGCGGCGATCCCGGCTACCGCGACGTGATCCTGGAAGGGCGCCTGCGCGACGCGCTGGCGCGGCTCAATCCCGAGCTGCCAGCCGAGGCGCTGGCGGACGCGCAGCGCAAGCTGCTGCGCCTCGAGGCGCCGTCGCTGATCGAGCGCAACCACGCCATGCACCGGCTGCTGGTGGACGGCGTCACTGTCGAGTACCGCGGCGCGGACGGTGGCATCCGCGGCGCGCAGGCGCGGGTGATCGACTTCGACGACGCCGCGAACAACGACTTCCTCGCGGTCAACCAGTTCACCGTGGTCGAGCAGCGCATCGAGCGTCGCGCCGACGTGGTGCTGTTCGTCAACGGCCTGCCGCTGGTGGTGATCGAGCTGAAGAATCCCACCGATGCGCAGGCCACGCTGGATCACGCCTTCCGCCAGTTGCAGACCTACCAGCAGCAGATCCCCGCGTTGTTCACCGCCAACGCCGCGCTGGTGATCGCCACCGGGCTGGAGGCGCGACTCGGCGCGCTGGGCGCCGGGCGCGAGTGGTTCAAGCCCTGGCGCACGATCAGCGGCGAGGCGGATGCGCCGGCGACGCAGACCGAACTCGAGGTGCTGCTGGCCGGGGTCTGCGCGCCGCAGCGCCTGCTGCCGCTGCTGCGCCACTTCATCGTCTTCGAGAGCGGCGACGGCCTGCCGGTCAAGAAGCTCGCGGGCTATCACCAGTTCCACGCCGTCAACGTGGCGCTGTCGGAAACCCTGCGCGCCGCGCGCCTGCAGGTCGCCGACGCACGCGGCCGCTACAGCGCCGGCGCGCAACCCGGCGGCGATCCCGGCGACCGCCGCATCGGCGTGGTCTGGCACACGCAGGGTTCGGGCAAGAGCCTGACCATGGCGTTCTATGCCGGCCGCGTGATCCTGCATCCGGCGCTGCAGAACCCGACCGTGGTGCTGCTCACCGACCGCAACGATCTCGACCAGCAACTGTTCGATACCTTCGCCCGCTGCCGGGATCTGCTGCGCCAGCCGCCGGTGCAGGCCGAAAGCCGCGCCCGGTTGCGCGAGCTGCTGGATGTGCAGGCCGGCGGGGTGGTGTTCACCACCTTGCAGAAGTTCCTGCCCGACACCCGGGGCGAGGCGCACCCGGTGCTGAGCGAGCGCCGCAACATCGTGGTGATCGCCGACGAGGCGCACCGCAGCCAGTACGACTTCATCGACGGCTTTGCCAGACACCTGCGCGATGCGCTGCCGAACGCTTCCTTCATCGGCTTCACCGGCACGCCGATCGAGCGCGCCGACGCCAGCACGCGCGCGGTGTTCGGCGACACCATCAGCGTCTACGACATCGAGCGCGCGGTGACCGACGGCGCGACGGTGCCGATCTATTACGAGAGCCGCCTGGCCCGGCTGGCGCTCAAGGACAGCGAGCGTCCGCGCATCGACGCCGGTTTCGAGGAAGTCACCGAGGGCGAGGAGGCGGAACGCAAGGAACAACTGCGCTCGCGCTGGGCGCAGCTCGAGGCCGTGGTCGGCGCCGAGAGCCGCGTGCAGTTGATCGCCCGCGATCTCGTCACCCACTTCGAGCAGCGCCGAGACATCTTTCCCGAGGGCAAGGCGATGCTGGTGTGCATGAGCCGGCGTATCGCGGTAGAGATGTATCAGGCGATCATCGCGCTGCGCCCCGGCTGGGCCAGCGCCGATGACGCGCAGGGCGCGGTCAAGGTGGTGATGACCGGCTCCGCGTCGGATCCGCTGGACTGGCAGCCGCACATCCGCAACAAGCCGCGCCGCGAGGATCTGGCCACGCGCTTCCGCGATCCCGCGGACCCGTTCAAGCTGGTGATCGTGCGCGACATGTGGCTGACCGGCTTCGACTGCCCCAGCCTGACCACGCTGTACATCGACAAGCCGATGCGCGGCCACGGGCTGATGCAGGCCATCGCCCGTGTCAACCGCGTGTTCAAGGACAAGCCTGGCGGCCTGGTAGTCGATTACCTCGGCCTGGCCGACGAGCTCAAGCAGGCGCTGGCGACCTACACCGAAGCCGGCGGCAGCGGCCGCACCGCGATCGACCAGAGCGAGGCCGTCGCGCTGGTGCGCGAGAAGGTCGAGGTCTGCCGCGGGCTGTTCCACGGCTTCGACTACCGGCGCTGGCTCGATGCTGATGCCAGCGGGCACGAGCGCCTGGCGCTGCTGCCGTTCGCGCTGGAGCACATTCTCGCGCTCGCGGAGGGCAAGCCGCGCCTGCTGCGTGCGGTGGCGGATCTGACCCGGGCCTTCGCGCTGGCGGTGCCGCATCCAGATGTCCTGGCGCTGCGCGACGAGGTGGGGTTTTTCCAGGCCGTGCGCACGGCGCTGGCCAATCGCGAGCCCGACGCGGGCCGCCGCAGCGAGGCCGATCTCGATCATGCCATTCGCCAGATCGTCTCCCAGGCCGTGGCCACGGATCAGATCGTCGACATCTTTGCCGCGGCGGGGCTGAAGAAGCCCGATCTCTCGATTCTCTCCGACGACTTTCTCGCCGAAGTGCGCGACATGCCGCAGCGCAACCTCGCCGTCGAACTGCTGCAGAAGCTGCTCAAGGGCGAGATCCGCCAGCGCGCGAAACGCAACGTGGTGCAGGGACGCTCGTTCACCGAGATGCTGGAGCAGACCCTGCGCCGCTACCACAACCGCGCGATCGAGACCGCCAAGGTGATCGAGGAGCTGATCGCGATCGCCAAGGATGTTCGCGCCGCCGGCCAGCGCGGCGAGCAACTGGGCCTGACCGAGGACGAGGTCGCCTTCTACGACGCGCTGGAGACCAACGACAGCGCGGTCAAGGTGCTGGGCGACGACAACTTGCGCCTGATCGCGCGCGAACTGGTGAAGACCCTGCGCGCCAACGTCACCATCGACTGGACCCGGCGCGAAACCGTGCGCGCCAACCTGCGCGTGCTGGTCAAGCGCATCCTGCGCCAGTACGGCTATCCGCCCGACAAGCAGGAGAAAGCGACGCAGACGGTGCTGGAACAGGCCGAGCAACTGACCGGGCTGTGGGCCGGCGCAGCCGGATGAGCGCGCTGCCGCCGCAGCAAAAAAGGGCGCCGCAGCGCCCCTCGGGTGTCGTGCGATCGGCCGCGCTTACCAGATGACCACCTGCCTGGCGCCGGCGCGCACCATGGGCTGGCCGGGCTTGCAGTGGAATGCCTGCCAGAACGCCGCCATGTTCGATGGCGCGCCAATCGCGCGGAACTGCGCCGGTGAATGCGGATCGACATTCAGCAGCACCTTCTGGCGCGCGTCGCGTACCGAGCCACGCCACACCCGCGCCCAGCTCATGAAGTAGCGCTGGTCCTCGGTGTAGCCGTCGATCTTCTCGCTGGCCAGCTTCGGGTCCGCTTTCATGGCGTTCTGCAGCGCGGTGTAGGCGATGTTGAGACCGCCCAGATCGGCGATGTTCTCGCCCAGGGTCAGCTTGCCGTTGACGTGCAGGCCGGGCAGGGGCGCGTAGCCGTCGAACTGATGCACCAGCTTGGCGGTGCGTGCCTCGAACGCGGCGCGGTCGGCCTTGCTCCACCAGTTGACGTTGTTGCCGTAGGCGTCGAACTGGCTGCCTTCGTCATCGTAGCCGTGGGTCATCTCGTGGCCGATCACCGCGCCGATGCCGCCGTAGTTGATGCCATCGTCGCCGTTCGCGTAGAAGAACGGCGGCTGCAGGATCGCGGCGGGAAAGTTGATGGTGTTGTTGGTGGGGTCGTAGTAGGCGTTGACGGTCTGTGGCGTCATGCCCCAGTCCTGGCGGTCGGTGGGCTTGCCGATCTTGGCCAGGTCGTAGCGGTAGTTGAACGCGCTGGCGCGCTCGATGTTGGCGAAGTAGTTGTCGGGCGTGACGCTCAGGCCGTTCCAGCTGCGCCACGTGTCCGGGTAGCCGATCTTGGGCAGCAGCGTCTGCCACTTTTCCATTGCCTTGGCCTTGGTGGCCGGGCTCATCCAGCTCACCGCCTCGATGTGCTGCTTCAGCGCCACGTGGAGGTTGTTGACCATGGCCAGTGCGCGCGCCTTGGCCTCGGGCGTGAAGGTCTTCGCCACGTACAGCTCGCCCAGCGCCATGCCCATTTCATGATTGACCGCGCCCAGCACGCGTTTCCAGCGTGGCTCGATCTGCGGCTGTCCGCCCAGGGTTTTGTTGTAGAAATCGAAACGCGCGTCGACGAACGGTGTCGACAGGTACGGCGCCGCGCCGGAGATTTCGTGAAAGCGCAGATACGCGCGCCACGTGGCGATGGGTTCGGCGCCGATCATCGTGCTGACCTCGGCGAAAAACTTGGGTTGCGACAGCGAGAAACCCCGGCCGACCTTCACGCCCTGCGCGGCAAAGAACTTCTGCCAGGGGAAGTTGGGTGTGATCCTGTCGGCTTCGGCCACGCTGACGAAGTGATATTGGTTTTCCGGCATGCGCAGCTCGACTGGCTTCAGCGAAGCCTTGGCGAGGCGCGTCTCGAAGGCCATGACGGCCTTGGCGTCGCGTGCGGCATTGGCGGCCGGCGCGCCGCCCAGTTCGAGCATCTTCTGGATATAGGCCACGTACTGCGCGCGGATCGCGGCGTGTTCGGGCTGGGTGTAGTAATCCGGGGTCGGTAGGCCCAGGCCGCCCTGATAGGCGTAGCCGATCTGCATCTTGGCGTTCTTGAAGTCGGCGCCCGAGCCGAACGCGAACAGCCCGCCCTGGCCTTTGGCGAAACTGGTGTCGAGATAATCCACCAGTTGCGGCTGGGTCATGATCTGGCTGATGGCGTGCAGCGTCGGCTGCAACGGCTGGATGCCGGCGGCATTGACCGCGGCTTCGTTCATGCCGCTGGCGAAGAAATAGCCGATCTTCTGCTCGATCGAGCCGGGTTTGGCCGTGGCTGCATTCCTGGCGGCCTGCTGCACGATTGCGTGCTGGATATCGAGCGATTTCTCCGCCAGTTCGTCGAAGGCGCCCCAGCGCGTCTTGTCGGCCGGGATGGGATGCGCGGCGACCCACTTGGCGTTGACGAAAGTGTTGAGGTTGCTGCAGGCGCTGACCTGGGTGTCCAGCTCGTTGACGTTGAACACGCTGTTGTCAGCGGCGGCGGCAACGCAGGACAGCGCCAGGCCGATGGCGAGGACGACGGGCTTGATCGGTGAAAGCTGCATGGGATGGAAACTCCGTGTGACGGACGGGGCGCCGCGGCGGATTGCGGCGTGGCGGGCGATGCTCGCGGAGCGGGTGCCGGGACCCGCAGGCAACGTGCGCCAACGCTAGATTGCCTTGCGGAAATATTACAGTGCCGTGAGTCATGCGCTCACGTGATCATTTCGTAAAAACGCGCCGGGCAGGCAGGCGGATGGCCGTCAGCGGGGTTGCGCGCTCAGTCGGCGCCGGCGCCGGACATCAGTGGCGCAGCAGCAGCAAGCCGCCCTTGCCCAGGATCTGCCCGCGCGCGAGCGCGCGCTGCACATAGGCCACGGCCTGTTGCGCGGCGCGGCGCGGGCTGTGGCCCTTGGCCAGTTCCGCGGCGAGCGCTGCGGCGAGGGTGCAGCCGGTGCCGTGCGCCATGCCGGGTTGGCGTGGATGCATGATGACGAGGCTGCCATCGGCATCGCGATACAGGTCGGTGACGCTGCGGCCGCGCGCGTGACCGCCCTTCAGCAGCACCGCCTTGGGGCCCAACGCAAGCAGGGCATCCAGCACGCGCGGGCGCAGACGTGTGGCGTGCGCATCCAGTCCGGTCAGCGCGGCGGCTTCGGGCAGGTTGGGGGTGAGCACCGTCGCCAGCGGCAGCAGTTCGTCGATCAGCACCGCGACGGCGCGCGCATCGAGCAGGCGCGCGCCGCTGGTGGCGAGCATCACCGGATCGATGACCAGCGGCACCGCCGGATGATCGCGCAGCGCGTGCGCCACGGCGCGGATGGTGGCGGCATCGGCGAGCATCCCGGTCTTGACCGCAGCGACCGGGAAATCATCGAACACCGCCCCGATCTGCGCGCGCACTTCGCGTGGCGGCAGCACGTGCACCGCGCGCACGCCGCGCGTGTTCTGCGCGGTGACCGCGGTGATCGCGCAGGTGCCGTGCACGCCGCGCGCCATGAAGGTTTTCAGATCCGCCTGGATGCCCGCGCCGCCGCCCGAATCGGAGCCGGCGATGGTCAGCACGACGGGCGACCGCGCGGCACGGGAGCCCGGCTGCGTGCCGCGATGCCCAGTCCGCGGGCTGGCGCTCACAACGCCTCGGATGCGAAATCCGCCAGCCGCGAGCGCTCGCCGCGGCGCAGGGTGATGTGCGCCGAGTGCTGCCAAGCCTTGAAGCGGTCCACGGCGTAGGTCAGGCCCGAGTTGGTCTCGGTCAGATACGGCGTGTCGATCTGCTCGACATTGCCCAGCGCCACGATCTTGGTGCCGGGGCCGGCGCGCGTGACCAGGGTTTTCATCTGCTTCGGCGTCAGGTTCTGCGCTTCGTCCAGGATCAGATAGCGATTGAGAAACGTGCGTCCGCGCATGAAACTCAGCGAGCGCACCTTGACCCGCGAGGTGATCAGGTCGTTGGTCGCGGCGCGGCCCCAGCTGCCGCCTTCCTCGGGGTTGGTCAGCACTTCGAGGTTGTCGGTGAGCGCGCCCATCCACGGCGTCATTTTTTCCTCTTCGGTGCCGGGCAGGAAGCCGATGTCATCACCCACCGACACCGTGGCGCGGGTCATGATGATTTCGCGGTAGCGCTGCTGATCCATGACCTGCGCCAGGCCCGCGGCCAGTGCCAGCAGGGTCTTGCCGGTGCCGGCGGTGCCCAGCAGGGTGACGAAATCCACCTCCGGATCCATCAGTACATTCAGCGCGAAATTCTGTTCGCGGTTGCGCGCCGAGATGCCCCACACGGCGTGGTTGCTGTGGCTGTGGTCGTCCAGCAGCACCAGCCGCGCCTGGCCCTCGTGCATGCTCAGCACACGCAGCTCGACGCTGTTCTCGCCGGGCAGATACAGGCACTGTTGCGGATACCACTGCTCGTGCTTGTGCGGTGTCAGTTCGTAGTAGGTACGCCCGCGCTCGGCCCAGGAGCGCAGCTCGGGATGGCTGGGCCAGAAGTTTTCCGGCAGCTCGGCGTGACCGGCGAACAACAGCGCGAAGTCATCCAGCGCGCGGTCGTTCTCGTAATCCTCGGCGGGCAGGTTCTGGATGCCGGCCTTGATGCGCAGGTTGATGTCCTTGCTGACCAGCACCACCGGCGTGTCGGGCTGCGCCTCGCGCAAGGCCAGCACCGCGCCGAGGATCTGGTTGTCGGGCGAGCCATGGCCGTTGCCGGATGTGCTCTGGAACCACAGCTTGCCGCGCGCATCCGAGCGCCCCAGCGACACCCCGCCGGGGTTGCGCAGCGGCAGCCCGCCCTTGATGCCATTGCGCCCCGCGCCCTCGATCAGTTCATTGAAGAAGCGGCTGGCCTGACGCGCGTTGCGCGCCAGCTCGGAGCTGCCGTTCTTCTTCTCGTCGAGTTCCTCCAGCACCTTCATCGGGATGAACACATCGTGTTCCTCGAAGCGGAACAGCGCGGTCGGATCGTGCAGCAACACGTTGGTATCGAGGGCGTAGATGCGCTTGCCGCGGCTCATGGGCGATGGTCCTCGTGGCGGGGGAAAGACATGCGAAAACGCACCCGTCGCGGGGCGAACCGCGGGATGCGCGCTGAAAGAAACGTGGGGTCACTTGGCGGGGATCGCGTCCAGGACCGCTTGCGCATGGCCAGGCACCTTCACCCCGCGCCATGCGTGCGCGAGGGTGCCATCCGGTGCGATCAGGAACGTGCTGCGCTCGATGCCCAGCACCTGCTTGCCGTACATGTTCTTCAGCTTGATCACGCCGAAGGCCTGGCACAAGGCCGCGTCGGCATCGCTGACCAGATCGAACTTGAAACCCTGTTTGGCGCAAAAATTCTGATGCGACTTGAGCGAGTCCCGCGATACGCCCAGGACCACCGCCTTGCGGCGCAGGAACTTGTGCAGCAGGGCGTTGAACTCGATGCCCTCGGTGGTGCAGCCGGGCGTGTTGTCCTTGGGATAGAAATACAGCACCAGCCAATGGCCGGCGTAATCCTTGGGGCGGGCGCTGGTTCCGCCGGACAGCGCCAGCGGCAGATCGGGAACTGCCGCACCCACATCGATCATTCGCCAGCCTCCTCGTGGATCAACGTGCTCAGTATTTCACCGGCTCCATGACAGCATCGAGATTCAAGCCATCGCAGAGTTCCAGAAACTCGTCGCGCAGCGCGGCAATGTGCAGTTCAGCGGGGATGCCCAGGGTGATCTGCGCGGAAAACATTTCGGCGCCGGTCTGCATGGCCTGATAGCGCTGCGAGCCGAGTTGCTCGATGCTGATCTGGCGCTCGGCGAAGAAATCCAGTACTTCGGCCAGCACGCCCTGGCGATCGGCGGCGATGACTTCGATGAGGTAGGGCAACAGGTGCTGCTGTGGCTGGCGCGGCCCGCTGCGATAGCTGACCAGGTGCAAATCGGGATCGCGCGCCATGCGCGTCAGCGCGGTTTCCAGCTTGGCCACGGCGTCCCACGCGCCCTGTGCCAGCAGGGTGACCGAGACATCGGCGCCGAGCGTGTTGACGCGCGCATCGCCCAGCGCGCAACCGGAGTCGGCGACGCGGCGCGTCAGCGCAAGCAACGGGGATTGGGCGGCCGGGGTGAGCGTCTGGATGAGCAGGTAATGTTCGCTGCCGCTACGCGGTGCAGTGGTGTTCAAGAGCGGTTCCCGGGCGTGATCGCGACTGCGCATGCAGGTTTCAGCTTACTTGCCCGCGCGCGCGCACCGCAAGTAACATCGCCGCGTCTTTCACCTTTCTGGATTGCGCCGTGCAGCTCTCCGGCAGCATCTGCGCGCTGGCCACGCCATTCACGGCGGACGGCGCGCTTGACCTCGAAGCCTGTGCCCGTCTCATCGACTACCAGCTGGCGGGTGGCACGCAGGCATTGGTCGTTGCCGGCTCCACTGGTGAGGCGCACATGCTCACCGAGTCCGAGTGGGGGCGCTTGCTCGCGTTCGCACTGGAACATGTGCGCGGCCGTGTGCCGGTGCTGGCCGGTACCGGTGCCGCCGCCACCGCCGCCAGCGTGCAGCAGACCCGGCGCGCGCAGGCGCTGGGCGCCGACGCCGCGCTGGTGGTCACGCCGTATTACGTGCGGCCCACGCAGCAGGGTTTGCTGCGCCACTTCACCGAGGTCGCCGAACACGGCGGCCTGCCCGTCGTGATGTACAACGTGCCCAGCCGCAGCGGCTGCGACCTGCTGCCCGAAACCGCGGCGCGGCTGGCCGGGCACGCCAACATCATCGGCCTCAAGGAGGCGCGCGGCGATGCCGCGCGCATCGCGGCCGTTGCGCCACTCGCCCAACCCGGTTTCGCGGTATTGTCCGGTGATGACGCCAGCGCGCATGACGCCATGCTGGCCGGCATGCAGGGCGTGATCTCGGTGGTCAACAATCTCGTGCCGGCGGCGATGCGCGCGCTGTGCGACGCTGCCCTGCGCGCGGATCGCGCTGCTGTCGAACAGCATGCCGCGGGTCTCGCGCCGCTGATCCGCGCGTTGGAATGCGCGCCCAATCCGATTGCGGTCAAGGCGGGTCTGGCCGCGCTCGGCATCTGTCATGCCGGCTTGCGTCTGCCGCTGATCGAGCTCGAACCCGGCGCGGCGCGCGTGCGGCTCGTACACTCACTGGCCGCGCTGACCCCGGTTGCCAGCGCGGCCTGATCGATTCACGCCGTTCACACACGGCCATTCACCCATGGAACCCCACGCATGAAAAAGCTTCCCCTGATCGCACTGCTCGCGTTGGCTGCACTTGGCAGCGGTTGCAGCTGGTTCCACTCCAACACGCGCGACCAGCAATGGCATGCGGCGGTGCAGGAGCGTCCGCTGGAAGTCCCGCCGGATCTGGAGAAGCCCGTCAACGCCGCGGCGCTGACCATTCCCACCTTGCCCAACGCGCCCGCCGGCAACACGCCCGAGACCGCGCCTCCGGGCACCCTGGCCACCGTCGGTGCCGCGCAGGGCAGCGCCAGCCTGCTGCTGAACGATACCGTCGCGAGCGTCTACAACCGCGTCGGCCTGGCGCTCGGCAAAGGCGGCATCGGCAACGTGCAACATGCGGATGCCACAGCCCACGTTTATCGCGTTGAGGTGAATACGACGGTGACCGAGAAGCCCATGGGCTTCTTCTCGCGCATATTCTCCAGTGCCAAGACGCACGTGGTCAGCAACATCGTCACCATCAATGTGCGCGCCGATGGCGACAAGGCGCGCATCCAATTGCAAGGCCCCGAGGCCGCCGTGCAGCAGTTGCAAGCCGCGCTGCAGCAACGCCTGGGGTGAGGCGGCGCGTTGATGATCGGCCGCGGGCCGATCATGCGCCGCCGAACGCCCGAGCGCTGCGCGCGAGGGCCGGGTCAGCGCGTTGATGATCGGCCGCGGGCCGATCATGCGCCGCCGAACGCCCGAGCGCTGCGCGCGAGGGCCGGGTCAGCGCGTTGATGATCGGCCGCGGGCCGATCATGCGCCGCCGAACGCCCGAGCGCTGCGCGCGAGGGCCGGGTCAGCGCGTTGATGATCGGCCGCGGGCCGATCATGCGCCGCCGAACGCCCGAGCGCTGCGCGCGAGGGCCGGGTGATTGGCGCAGCGCCGGGTGAACGGGCGCCGCAGCGGGCAACCCTTCGTCATTCCCGCGCAGAGCCTGCCCCCGCGAAGGCGGGAGCGGGAATCGCTTCGCAACGCGAAGGGACGCATGGTGCAACGTGAGCCGATGCCGGTATGAACGTGCGCCATGCACCGCGCGCAGCGGCGCGCGCCCGGCAGTTTGCTTCAGCGCTGCAGCAGCGGCAGCTTGCCGGGCTTGCCATCCCATTCGGCGGCGTCAGCAGGGGCGTCCTTGCGCTCGGTCAGCACCGGCCAGCCCTTGGCAAGTTCTGCATTGAGCGCAACGAAAGCCTCCTGGCCAGCCGGCACGTCGTCCTCGGGATAGATGGCCTTGGCCGGGCACTCGGGTTCACACAGCGTGCAGTCGATGCACTCGTCGGGGTCGATGGCGAGAAAATTCGGGCCCTCGTGGAAACAGTCCACGGGGCAGACCTCGACACAATCGGTGTACTTGCACTTGATGCAATTGTCGGTGACGACGAAGGCCATGGCGGGCACCGGCGCGGAGTGGAAGTGGTACTCCCAACGAGAATCGAACTCGTGTTTTCGCCTTGAGAGGGCGACGTCCTGGACCGCTAGACGATGGGAGCGCGGCCGTGCAAAGAGGCGGTAGTATAGCGAGATGATTTCCATCGGCAATGCCTTCTCGCGCCTGCTGCGGCGCACTCCGACGAACGCCAAGGAACCTCTCCGATTGAACCCGGAACGCCGGCAGTTTCCCCAGCCTGAATTGCGCATCGTGCCGCGTTCGGCGCATGCGTTGTCGCGCAAGCAGATCAGTCCCGGCGCACTGCGCGTGCTGTATCGGCTGCATGAGTCGGGTTATGCCGCGTACCTGGTCGGTGGCGCAGTGCGTGACCTGCTGCTGGGTGGGCACCCCAAGGATTTCGATATCGCCACCGATGCCACCCCCGAGCAGGTACGGCAATTGTTCCGCAACTGCCGTCTGATCGGGCGCCGCTTTCGTCTGGCGCACGTGGTGTTCGGGCGCGAGATCGTCGAGGTCGCCACGCTGCGCGGCCAGGACGGTGAGGGCGAGCGCCAGGTGCATGACGACGGCCGCATCCTGCGCGACAACATCTGGGGCAGCATCGAGGAGGATGCGCTGCGCCGTGATTTTCGCGTCAACGCCCTGTACTACGACATCAGCGATTTCAGCGTGCGTGATTATGTCGGCGGGCTGGAGGATCTGCAGCGTCGCGAACTGCATCTGATCGGTGACCCGGAGCAGCGCTATCGCGAGGACCCGGTGCGCATGCTGCGCGCGGCGCGGCTCTCGGCCAAGCTCGGTTTCGAGATCGCCGATGCCAGCGCCGCTCCCATTGCGGAATTGGCGCCATTGCTGGCAGACGTCGCGCCGGCGCGCTTGTTCGATGAAGCGCTGAAGCTGTTCATGGCCGGGTACGGGCTGGCCAGTTTTCACCAGTTGGAGCGCTACGGATTGTTGCGCTGGCTGCTGCCGGCACTGGCTGCCGCGCTGACCCGCGATCGCGACGGCGCGTTGCGACGCATGACCGAGCGTGCGCTGGCCAATACCGATGCGCGCGTGCGCGAAGACAAGCCGGTGACGCCGGCATTCACCTTCGCGGTGCTGCTGTGGAGCGAGGTGCAGCCCGAGGCGCAGCGCCTGCTGGATTCCGGCGTGGAGGCCAGCGCCGCGTGGCACCGTGCCGGGCAAATGGCGATCGCCGAGCAGGCGCAGCGCGTGGCCATTCCGCGCCGCTTCGGCGTGGTGATGGAAGAAATCTGGGCGTTGCAGCCGCGCTTCGCGGTACGTACCGCGCGCGGTCGCGTGCAGCGTCTGCTGACGCATCCGCGCTTTCGCGCGGCGTACGATTTCCTGCTGTTGCGCGTCGAGCAGGAGCCCGCATTGGCCGAACTCGCGGCGTGGTGGACTGCGGCGCAGGGACAGCCCGATGTCGCGTTGCCTGCGCCTGCCGCAGCAACCAGGCCGGCAGGATCTGCAGCGCTCGAGGATGCCGCGCCCAGAACAGCGCGCCGGCGTCGACGCGGTGGTCAACGCAAGCGCAATCCCGGTGGCGGCGACGCGTGATCCTGGCCTGCATCGGCCTTGGCGCCAATCTCGGGCAGCCCGATGTGCAGTTGCAATCGGCATTCGACGCGCTGGATGCGCTTGCGCATACGCGCCTGAAGTCACGCTCGCGGCTGTGGCGTACCCCGGCCTGGGGGCCGCAACCGCAGCCGGATTACTGCAACGCCGCGGCTTGCGTCGAAACCGCGCTGACGCCACGCGCGATCCTGGTGGCACTGCTGGGCATCGAACGCGCGCATGGCCGCGTGCGCGGCAGCGAGCGCTACGCGCCGCGCACACTGGATCTGGATTTGCTTCTGTATGGTGATGCCTGGATCGACGAAGCCGATTTGCAGGTGCCGCATCCGCGCCTGGCCGAGCGCGCCTTCGTGCTGTTGCCACTGGCGGAAATCGTGCCGCAGTTGCCCGTGCCGGGTACCGGCGCCAGCGTGGGCGAGCTATTGGCGCGCGTCGACACCAGCGCGTGCCAGCCCTGGCCTGGGCAGGTTTGAGCCTGCGCGCCACGCGCGCATAATCGCGGCTCACTGGAGAACACCATGTACGTCGAAGCCGCCGCGAGCGCGCGCAAGGCCGTCACCATCCCCGCGTTGCGCGCGATGAAGACGCGCGGCGAGAAAATCGCCATGCTCACCTGCTACGACGCCAGCTTCGCGGCGCAAATCGAGGCCGCGGACGTGGACGTGGCGCTGGTCGGCGACTCGCTGGGCATGGTGGTGCAGGGGCGCAACAGCACGCTGCCGGTCACGCTGGACGATATGGCATATCACACGCGTCTGGTCGCGCGCGGGCTTTCCGCCACGCTGCTGGTGGCCGACCTGCCGTACATGAGTTATCGCGACACCGCGCATGCGCGCGACGCCGCGGCGCGGCTGCTCGGCGAGTGTGGTGCGGCGATGCTCAAGCTCGAAGGCGCCGGCTGGGTGTGCGAGATCATCGCCGACCTGGTGGCGCGCGAGGCACCGGTGTGCGCACATCTGGGTCTGACGCCGCAGGCGGTGCATCGCCTCGGCGGCTACCGGGTGCAGGGCCGCGAGGCGGATGCCGCCGAGTGCCTGTGCAACGACGCGCTGGCGGTGCAGGCAGCGGGCGCCGAACTGCTGGTACTCGAGGCCGTACCCGCGGCACTGGCCGCGCGCATCAGCCAGGCGCTGCAGATTCCCGTGATCGGCATCGGCGCCGGCGTCGAGTGCGATGGCCAGGTGCTGGTGCTGTACGACATGCTCGGCATCACGCCAGGCAAGCGGCCCAAATTCAGCAAGGATTTCCTGACCGATGCCGGTAGCGTGGCGAACGCGCTCAAGGCCTATGTGGCGGCGGTGCGCGCCGCCGAATTTCCCGGCGCCGAGCACGTTTACTGAACCCGGCGCGCGCGTCATTGCATCGAACCACGAGGACAGCATGCAGACCGTGCACGATCTGGCCAGCCTGCGCGCCGCGTTGCGCGCCTGGCGCAAGCAGGACCAACGCATTGCGCTGGTGCCGACCATGGGCAACCTGCACGCTGGCCATCACGCGCTGGTACGGCGCGCGCAACAGTGCGCGCCGCGCGTGGTGGTCAGCGTGTTCGTCAATCCCACCCAGTTCGGCCCCGGCGAGGATTTCACGCGCTACCCGCGCACACTGCGGCAGGATCAGGCTGGCCTCGCCGCGCTGGACTGCGACCTGCTGTTCGCGCCCGCGGTCGAGGTGATGTATCCCTACGGGCCCGAACAGGCGCTGAGCATCCATGTGCCGGAGATCACCGATGTGCTGGAAGGCGCGCATCGCCCCGGGCATTTCGATGGCGTGGCCACGGTGGTGGCCAAGCTGTTCGCGATGGTGCAGCCGGACTTTGCGGTGTTCGGTGAGAAAGATTGGCAGCAATTGCAGGTGGTGCGCCGCCTGCAGCGCGATCTTGGCCTGGCGCTGGAGATCATTGGCCTGGCCACCGTGCGCGAAGCCGACGGCCTGGCACTGAGTTCGCGCAACCAGTATCTGGATGCCGCCGCGCGCGCGCGCGCGCCGCTGCTGCACGCCACCTTGCGCTGGATGCGTGCCGCGACCTTGCAGGGGCACGCCCACGCCGTGGTCGAGCATGCCGCCGCGCAGCGCCTGCAGCGTGGCGGTTTCGAGCCGGACTATTGCGCAATCCGCGTCGCCGACACGTTGCATCCGCCTGTGCACGGTACCCCAGACGAGCAACTCATCGCGCTGGTCGCGGCGCGTCTGGGCGGTACGCGGCTGATCGACAATCTGCCGTTCGCCGCGCCCTGATTGACAGGTCGCGCGTGCCATGCGCGTTGCGCTGCGCCGCAGCAAGCGGCGTTATAATCACGCCGGAAACCGCACGGAATTCATGTCATGCAACTGACCCTCCTCAAGGCCAAGATCCATCGCGTCACGGTCACCCAGGCCGAGCAGCACTACGAGGGCTCGGTGGCCATCGACGGCCGCCTGCTGGATATTGCCGGCATCCGCGAATACGAGCAGGTGCACGTATGGAACGTGGACAACGGCGAGCGTTTCGTGACCTACGCGATCCGCGCCGAGGAAGGCTCAGGCACGATCTCGGTCAATGGTGCCGCGGCGCTGCGCGTGCAGCCCGGGCATCTGCTGATCATCGCCGCCTGGGCGCAGGTGGATGCCGCCGCCGCAGCCGAATTCCAGCCCACGCTGGTGTATGTGGATGCGCACAACCGCATGACGCACAGCAACCGCAGCATCCCCAAGCAGGCCGCCTGAACGGCGCATCCGTCCGTCAAATCGCCGCGTGCGTCGTCATTCGCGGCCGGGTGCGGGGCGTTCGCGTACCGGATGCTTGGCCAGTTTGCGTTGCAGCGTGCGCCGGTGCATGCCCAAGCGGCGCGCGGCTTCGGAGATGTTGCCCTCGGTCTCGCCGAGGATGCGCTGGATGTGCTCCCACTCCAGGCGCTTCAGCGGTGGTGGCGCATCGGGCGCTGCAGTGACGGCGCTGGCCTGGCGCGGCGCCTGCGCGTTGAGCGCGCGCGCGATCTGATCGGCATCGGCGGGTTTGGCCAGATAATCGTGGGCGCCGCGTTTGATCGCCTCGACCGCGGTGGCGATGGAGGCATAACCTGTCAGCAGCAGGATGCGCATGCCTGGCGCGGCGCGCAACAACTCCGGGATCAGCTTGAGGCCGTTGGACTCGCCCAGCTTGAGGTCGAGCACGCAATAGGCCGGACGCGATTGCGCGGCGAGCTGCAGCGCCATGGTGGCGTTGTTGGCGACACTGCAGGTGTAGCCGCGCACGTTCATGGCGCGTGCCAGCACGCCGGTGAACGCCGTGTCGTCATCGACGATGAGCAGGGATTGAGACGGGGATTTCGGTGCGTTCTCGCTCATGATGTCTCCTCGGGATTGCAGTGCGCGGCGGTCGGTACCGGTTTGCCCTGCTGTTCCGGCAGCAAGGACAGCAGTGGCAGACGCAAGCGGATTTCGGCGCCGCCGCCGGTCGCATTGCCGGCATCGAGATCGCCGCCCAGGCGATCGGCGGTGGCCTCGGCCAGCGCCAGCCCGATTCCCAGTCCGTGATCCTTGCCGCTAATGCCAAGACTATCAGGCGAGCGTGATGGATCGGCGAAACCGGGACCATGATCGCGCACGCGAAACTCCAGGCAGCGTGTGCCGCGGCGCGCACTGAGCGCGACTTGCGTGGACCCGAGCTGCGCCGAAGCGTCGAGGGCGTTGTTGAGCAGATTGATCAGCGCATGCTGCAGCCCGGCCGGTACGCGCACCGGCAAATCGGCATCCGCAGCGTCCAGTTGCACCTGGGTGTCGGCCTCCGGGCGCAGCAGCTGGAAACGATCCGTGCAGCGCCGCACGAAATCACCGAGGCGCAGGCTTTCGTTGTCGCCATCCAGTTGCGCGCGGCCCACGGCGACCAGATCACGCAGGATCTCGCTGCAGCGGTCGACCTGCTGTGCCATCAGCTTGAGATCCTCGCGCAGCGGTTCGCAGGTTGATGGCGCGGGAATCAGCTCATGCAGCAACATGCGCAGCGTGGCCAGTGGCGTGTTGAGTTCGTGTGCGGCGCCGGCCGATTGCGTGGCCATGGCCAGGATGCCCTCGTCGCGCAGCGCACGTTCGCGCAAGCGCTGCAGGCGCAGTTGCTCGTCGCGCAGCGCGCCGGCAAGGCGTGCGATGAACACCCCCAGCAGCAGCGCGGCAATGACGAAGTCGATCGCCATGCCGATTTCCTGCAGGGTCGAGTCGGCCATGCGTCCGGCGAGCATGGCCGGCAGCGGCAGATACCAGTGCAGCAGCAGGCCATAGATTGCGGCGCAGAGCACCGCCACCACGGCGATGCCGGGACGCGACAACGCGGCAGCCGCCAACGCGATGGGCACCAGCAGCAGGGTGACGAAGGGATTGCTGGCGCCACCGCTGAAATACAGCAGATAGCCCATCACCAGCACGTCCACGGCGATGTGACCGATGGCCTCGACCTCGGTCACGGGCCAGCGCAGGCGCAGGCGCATCACCATGGCGATCTCGAACACGAGCAGCACGCCAATGCCGGCCAGCAGCGCGCGCACCGGAATCGCCAGCGCCACCATGTAGGCGACGAAAAGCACCGCCAGGGTCTGACCGGTGATCGCGGTCAGGCGCAGCCATGCCAGCGTGATCGCCAGCGTGCGTGGGCCGAGGCGAAACGGGCTGCTGCCGCGATTCGCCGTGGCGTTGCGCGCAGGCATCGGGTCAGTGCGCGCTGGTGCCGTTTTGCGGCGCATGGCTGCTGTGCGTTGCGGACAGGCGCCGCATCAGCGGCAATACCGCCAATGCGATCAGGGTGCAGACCAGCGCAGCCCAGCCCAGTTTGTTGAACAGCGCGGTGTAGACCGGCAGGGTCTTGAGCGGATTGGTGAGGTCGCGTGGCACGCTGGCGAAGTTGGCGACCACCCCGCCCAGATAGGACGAGATGCCCACCGCCACGAAGTACGCGCCCATCATGAAGCCACCCATGCGCGCCGGGACATAGCGCGCGATCATCGCCAGGCCGAGACCGCTGACCAGCAGCTCGCCCAGCGAATAGAAGCCATAGCCCCAGATCATCACCCACGAGGAGGTCTTGCCGTCGCCACCGGCGTAATGACCGGCGGCGCCGAACAGGAAGAAGCCCACGGCCACCATGAGGAAGCCCAGCACGAACTTGGCCGCGATGGAAAGATCCTTGCCGCGCTTGCCGGCCGTGGTGTAGATCCACGCCAGCGGCGGACTGAGCGCGAAGATCCAGAGCGGGTTCAGCGCTTGGTACTGCGCCGGATTCCAGGTGAACAGGTGCAGGCCGAACAGGCTCTGGCTCCAGTCCACGTTGCGCAATGCGAACAACGCCAGGGATGTGGACATCTGCTGGTAAAAAATGAAGAAGAAAATGGTCTGCACCACCAGCACCAGCGCCGCGATCAGGCCGGAGCGCTCGCTGCGGTCGCTGCTGCGGATCAGATGCGCGAAGATGCCCAGCAGCACGATCCCGGCGCCGTACACGAAAATCTCGGCCAAGGTCTCGTAGTTCAGCACGACCGCCGAACCGATGGCCAGCACCGCGCCGGCCAACACCACCAGCAGCAGATGGCCGATGTTCAGCGGACGCTGGTCCGGTTCCGAACCGATATGTCGCATGCTCTTGCGCATCAGGCTGTAGTTGGCCAGGCCGATCACCAGCCCGAACGAACAGACCAGGAACGCCGCGTGCCAGCCGAATTCGTTGCCATAGGTCCGGTTGATGTAATCCTTGATCCACGGTGTCAGCAGCATCGAGAACGTCGAGCCGATGTTGACCGCCATGTAGTAGATGGTGAACGCGCTGTCGATCTTGGAGTCGTCGCCCTCGTAGATCTTGCGCACCAGGTTGCCCGAGTTGGGCTTGAACAGGCCGTTGCCGACGGTGATCACGCTGAGTGCGCCGAACAATGCCCAGACGTTGTCCGTGGGCAGGCCCATCAGCGCGTAGCCAAGGCCGAGGATGATCGCGCCGAGCAACATGGTGCGGCGCGTGCCGAGGATCTTGTCGCCGACCCAGCCGCCGATGGCCGGGGCGACATAGATCAGCGCCGTGGCGGCGCTCCACACCAGGTTGGCACGGTCGTCGGCAAAGTGCAGGCGCTGCACCATGTAGTAGACGATCAGCGCCTGCATGCCGTAGAAGCCGAAGCGCTCCCACATCTCGATCAGAAAGATGGTCGTGAACGAGCGCGTCTGCGAGGTGACCGGCACGGCGGGTTCGAGGGTGTTGGTCATGAGGACTCCATCGGTCGGTGGCGTGGGGCGGCGTGCTACGGCCGCGGCGCAAAACGGGCGCAGGGTAGCGCATGCGCGCGCGCGGCGGGCGGCAGTGGCGCGTTCCGATGGCGCGCGCCGCTGCCCGGGTCGGAGCGCGTCAGGCGTTGTGGCACAATCCGCGTCTGGTATCCACCCAGATGGTCCGCTCCATGTTGATCTTCGAGCACTCCCGTCCCGGCCGCGGCGCGGCCGCCCAGATGCCACCGCCCTGCGCGCTGCCCGATGACCTGCCGGATGCCTTGCGCCGCACCACGCCCATCGGTCTGCCGGAAGTGTCCGAGATGGACGTGGTGCGCCATTACACCAGCCTCAGCCAGAAGAATTTCTCCATCGACACGAACTTCTATCCGCTGGGTTCGTGCACGATGAAATACAACCCGCGCGCGTGCAATTCGCTGGCCATGCTCGATGGTTTCCTCGATCGCCACCCGTGCGCGCCTGAATCACTCAGCCAGGGTTTTCTGTCCTGCATGTACGACCTGCAGGAAATCCTGGCCGACGTCACCGGCATGCGTGGCGGCGTGTCACTCACGCCGATGGCCGGCGCGCAGGGCGAATTCGCCGGCGTGGCCATGATCATGGCCTATCACCGCCAGCGCAACGACACGGCGCGCACCGAGATCATCGTTCCCGATGCCGCGCACGGCACCAACCCGGCCACCGCCACCATGTGCGGCGCCAGCGTGCGCGAAATCCCCACGCTTGCCGATGGCGATATCGATCTGGATGCGCTGCAAGCCGTGCTCGGCCCCCACACCGCGGGCATCATGCTGACCAACCCCAGCACCATCGGCGTGTTCGAGCGGCGCATCCAGGAGATCGCGCGCAGGGTGCATGCCGCGGGCGGCCTGCTGTACTACGACGGCGCCAACCTCAATGCCATCCTCGGCAAGGTGCGCCCGGGTGACATGGGTTTCGACGCCATCCACATGAACCTGCACAAGACCTTCTCCACGCCGCATGGCGGCGGCGGACCTGGCGCGGGCGCGGTGGGTGTATCCGAACGCCTGCAGCCATTCCTGCCCATCCCGATCGTGGAAAAGCGCGCCGATGGCCGCTATGGCTACGTGCGCAAGAAGGATCGCCCGCTGAGCATCGGGCGGCTGTCGGCCTTCGCCGGCAACGCCGGCGTGCTGCTGCGCGCCTATATCTATGCGCGCATGCTGGGCGGCGCAGGCATGCGCCGCGTGGCCGAGTACGCCACGCTCAACGCCAATTATCTGGCGGTCGAACTGCGCAAGGCGGGCTTTACCCTGGCCTATCCGGCGCGCCGCGCCAGCCACGAGTTCATCGTCACCGTGGCGCCGCAGAAGAAAACCTCGGGCGTCACCGCGCTCGATTTCAGCAAGGCGCTGCTCGATCACGGCATCCATGCGCCGACCAATTATTTTCCGTTGCTGGTGCCCGAGTGCCTGCTGATCGAACCCACCGAGACCGAAAGCAAGGACACGCTGGACCATTTCGTGGCCGTCATGCGCACGCTGCTGCAGCAAGCGCAGAGTGATCCGGCGGAGTTCAAGCAGGCACCGCGCACCACGCCGGTGCGACGCCTGGATGACGTCAAGGCGGTGAAGGAACTCGATGTCGCCTGGCGTGGCCCGGCCGCGGCCTGAGCGCGCACGGCATGCCTGATCTGCGTTCGGGCGCGAGCTTGCTGCCGCGCGGGCCGCGCGGCATGTGGCGTGCGCTGCGCTGGTCGCTGCAGGGACTGGCCATCACCTGGAAAGTGGAAAGCTCGTTCCGCCTCGAGGTGTACCTGTTTGTGGTGCTGGCGCCGCTGGCGCTGTGGCTGGGACAGGGTGGCGTGCAGAAAGCGTTGCTGCTGGGTTGCCTGCTGCTGGTGCTGGCCGCCGAATTGTTGAACTCCGCGATCGAGGCCGTGATCGAGCGTTATGGCGCCGAGCAGCACGAACTCGCGGGACGCGCCAAGGACATGGGCTCGGCCGCGGTCTTCGTGCTGATGCTCAATGTCATCGCCACCTGGGCGCTGATCCTCGGGCCGCGCCTGCTGGCGCGCTAGGGCGATGCGGCGGCCAGCGCCGCGATCAGTTGATCGGGCCGCGTGATTGGTGCCTGGCAGGTGAATCCCGTGCACAGGTAAGCCACGCCGCCGGGCACGGCCGCGCGTGCGGCGAGCGCGGGCGGTAAAGACGCGGCATCCGCCGGGATCACGTAGGCGTGCAGGCTGACGCGCGCCAGTTCCAGTGCGCTGTTCCAGAGGAGCTGCTCCTGCGCGCTGACGCGCACGATCAACTGTGCCTCGGGTTGTTGCCACGCGCGCCAGGCGCGCAACAGGCTGGGTGCGGCGGCGGGGTAGTCGGCCAGCACCGCAAGCCCGGCTTGGATGGCGCGCGCGGCGGCATCCACCCAGCGCGACTCGCCGCACAAGTGGCCCAGGCGCAGCAACGCGGACGCGGCGACGGCGTTGCCGCTGGGCTGGCTGGAATCCTCGAAGCTGCGTTCGCGTCCCAGCGGCGTGCCGTGCGCGGTCGTGCTGAAAAAGAATCCGCCGTGCGCGTGATCCTCGAACGCAGTGCACAAGGTCGTGGCCAGCGCCTGCGCCCAGGCGAAGTCTCGTGTCTGCCAGCGCCAGGCGAGCAGTTCCAGCAGCGCATCGAGCAGGTAGGCATGGTCATCGAGAAAGCCCGGTGCGCTGCTGGCGCTGTCGGCTTGCGCGAGCAGCACACCGTCGC
This sequence comes from Metallibacterium scheffleri, assembly GCF_002077135.1. NCBI lineage: Bacteria > Pseudomonadati > Pseudomonadota > Gammaproteobacteria > Lysobacterales > Rhodanobacteraceae > Metallibacterium > Metallibacterium scheffleri. The sequence goes on from NZ_LDOS01000002.1 coordinate 659,294, forward strand.
GCCAGGCGCCGGCATGCAGCGCGGCCAGTGCAGCCTCGGCGGCGGGCAGCAGATCGGGCGCGCGCAAGGCCCGCGCGGCGCGGCACAGGCCGGCGATGGCCAGCGCGTTCCACGCCGTCAGCGCCTTGTCGTCGCGCGCCGGCGGCGGGCGCTGCTGGCGTGCGCGCAGCAGGCCGTGACGAATGGATTGGCCCGCGCTGTCGGTGGGCACCAGCGTGGCGCCGTCGGCAAGGCGCAGATGCCAGGCGTGACCTTCGAAATTGGGCGCGCGATCAAGGCCGAAGTCGTGCGTGGCCTGCGCGCGCAGCGCGGCGTCCGGCAGCGCGTCGGCGAGTGTCGCGGGCGTCCATACGTAATAGGCACCTTCGCCGCCGGGGCTGTCGGCGTCCAGCGCGCTGGCCCAGGCGTCACTGCCCAGACGCATCTCGCGCTGCAGCCAGTCCGCGCCGAGGCGCACGACGCGCGCGTAGTCATCGCGCTGCAGCAGCGTGGCCGCGCGCGCGTACACGGGCAGCAGTTGCGCGGTGTCGTAGAGCATTTTCTCGAAGTGCGGAATGCCCCAATCGGCATCGACGCAGTAGCGGAAAAATCCGCCGCCGAGATGGTCGTGGAGACCACCGCGCGCCATGCCGTCGAGCGTGGTTTCCAGCATGCGTCGCGCGGCTGCCGATTCGGGCCGATCGCTTTCGGCAAGGTCAAGCAACCATTCCAGCTCGCCGGCCTGCGGAAACTTGGGTGCGCCGCGATGACCACCGTGTTCGGCATCGAAGCGCGCTTCGATCTGTGCCAGCGCCTGCGCCGCGGGATCGGCCGCCAATGCGCTCGCCGCGCCGACCGCATCGTCACTGGCTGCAAGCCAGCCCTGCCACTGCATGCCTTGCCGGGTGATCGCGTCGCGTTGCTCGCGCCACGCGCTGGCAATGCCATCGAGCACCTGGCGGAACGCCGGCAGACCGTGGCGCGGTGTCGGTGGAAAATACGTGCCGATGAAAATCGGCAGCAGGGTGTGCGGGTCGAGGAAGACGGTCAGCGGCCAGCCACCGGGTCGTCCGTTGAGCGCCTGTTGTGCGCGCTGGTAGGCGCGGTCGAGGTCGGGGCGCTGTTCGCGGTCGAGCTTGATGCACACATACGCCGCGTTCATGGCCGCTGCGGTGGCGGCATCCTCGAAACTTTCATGCGCCATCACGTGGCACCAATGGCAGGCGGCGTAACCGATCGACAGCAGGATCGGCTGGTCGCGCTGACGAGCTTCGCGCAGGGCCTCGTCGCACCAGGGCCACCAGTCCACCGGATTGTCGGCGTGCTGGCGCAGATACAGGCTGTCGGCGTGGGCGAGGCGGTTCATCGCGCAAGCCTCGCACATTTGCCGCGACGCGGGCATGAAAAGGCCCGGCGCGAGGGCCAGGCCAGTTCGAGTCGGTGCCGGAATGGTTCGATCGGGCGCAGACCGCCAGCGGCGCAGAAGCCAGCCCGGTCTGCGCGGGTCATGGCGCCGCCGGCTTCAGGTCGAGCACGCGCACGCTGCCGCGCAGATACGCGGCGAAGAAGGTTTCCATTTTCGCGTACAGCGCCTCGCGATGGTCCTCGGTATAGAAACCGTGGCCTTCCTTGGGAAACACCAGCCAGTCGTATTGCTTGCCCGATTTCTCCAGCTTGTCGCGCAGCGCCTCGGCGTTCTGGATCGGCACGCGCGGGTCGGCGCCACCGTGCACGATCAGCACGGGCACGTTGAACTTGTCGATCATCGCCACCGGCGAGATGGCGCGCGCCTGCTCGCGCGTGCCGATGGCCTGCGCCCAGTAGTTGCGGCCGCCGCGCGAGCGCTTGGTGTCGGCGCGGTCGAACTCGATGGTCCAGTCGTACACGCCGACGTAGTCGATGGCGGCCTTGTACAGGTCGGGCGCGAGGATCGGCTGCATCAACGCGGAGTAGCCGCCGAAGCTGCCGCCGTACACGCCGATGCGGTTCTTGTCGGCGATGCCCTGCGCGATGGCCCAGTGCACGCCGTCGAGCAGATCGTTCTGCATGCCGGTGGCGAACTGGCCGTAGCCCGAGCGCTCGAAGTTCATGCCGCGTCCGCCGGAACCGCGGTAGTTCACCTGCAGCACGGCGTAGCCGCGATTGGCCAGGAACGCGGCATCCGCGTCGTAGGTCCACGAATCGCTGGGGCCGATCGGGCCGCCGTGCGGGATCAGCACCAGCGGCAGATTCTTCGCCGCGACGCCCAAGGGCAGGGTGAGGAACCCGGCCAGTTCCTGGCCGTCGCGGTTCTTGAAGCGGATCGGGCGGCGCTCGCCGATCTGCTCGCCCTTGATCCACGGCGCCGACTGGAACAATGGCGTCAGTTGCATGCTGGCGCTGTCAAGCAGCGCATAGGTGCCCGGGTCGCGGCCGCTGTAGGCGTGCACCAGAATCTTCGCGCCATCCTGGCTCATGCCGGCGAAGTCGATGAAGAACTGCGGAAACTGCTGCATCAGTTGCTTGTGAATTTGTGCCCAGCGGCTGTCATCCAGATAGGTGACGGCCGGGCGCGCGCCATCGAACACATCGGCGAAGGTGATGCCGAAGGGCGTGCGGGCGGCTTCCGGGCCCCATATCAAGTCCTCGAAGGAACCGAACGCATTGGCGCCCAGAACCTTGCGGTGGTTGCCATGCGGGTCGGTCTGCACGAACTGCGTCGGGCCACCGTTCTCGCTGTAGGCGGCGTACAGCGTGTGGCCGTCGGGCGCGACGGACAAGGGCACGAACACCTTGCCGAAGCGTGCCGGATCGAGCTTGACCCATGCGCCCTCGGCATCGCGCGCGTAGATGATGGGGTCCCAATGGTCGGTCATGCCGTAGGCGTACAGGGCCTGGCCCTTGTGCACCAGGAAGTTCATGTCGCCGATGTCGATCTGGGTGACCTTGCTCGGCTTGCCGGTGACGGTGTCCACGTCGTACAACTCGGTGCGCATGGTGTCGTAGGACTGGCCGTTGCGGTTCTCCGGGAGGATCGAGAACGACAGGAACACATGGCCATTCTTCGGCTGTGGCAGCCCGGCGATCTCGGGATAGGCCGCGGGCATGGCCAGGATGTTCATCTGCGAGCGCACCGTCTTGCCGCGATCGAGGAAACTGTAGATCACGCGCTGGTTCTTGCCGTCGGCATCCAGCGCCACCAGCTCGCCGATCAGTCCGGGCGCGTCGAGCGAACCGGATTCGCGCGCCTCGGACACCAGCAGGCGATCGGGGCCCACCCACAGCATCTGCCCGGCCAGCGTATGCGGCGCGAAACCCAGCCGTGCGGTGACCTTCAGGCTGGGCACTTCCATGATGGCGATTTCGTGTTTGGCTTCGTCGCTCTTGCCATCGTCGGTTTTCAAGGCCACGGCGATGTGCCGGCCGTCGGGCGAAAGCACCGGGTTGGAGATGGGCGGATGGCGCGCGAAATCCCTGGCCGGCAGCAGGGTGGCTGCGCCGGCGGCGCAACCGGTGCACAGCAAAGCGGCGCCCAGCAACAGGCGGTAACGAAGCAGCATGACGATCTCCCCTTGCGAGTTTCCATGGGCCTCGCGGCCCGCCAAGGCTGGCGGCGAAACCCCTTCGCCACCTGCATCCGCGCGCAGCCTAGGCGCAGCGGGAGACCGCCGCGCGGGTCGAAAGTCATGCGTCCCGCGCGGCGCATCGCACCGCGCGGGATGCTTGGCTCAGTGCGCCGTCGTGCCCGCGCCGGGACCGATGTAGCGCGCGAGGAAAGCCTGCACCTTGTTGAACATGGCCAGCAGATGCGGTTCGGTCTGGAAGCCGTGGTACTCGTTGCCGAACCACAGCCACTCGTAGGGCTTGTGCATGGCTTCGAGCTTGTCACGCAGGCGTTCGGCGTTCTGCGGCGGCACGATGTTGTCGGCGCCGCCCTGCATGATCAATACCGGCACATTGAAGCGATCCAGCATGAACAGCGGCGAGATGGCTTTGGCGTCCGCGCGCGTGCCTATGTATTGCGCATAGCTCGTATTACCGGTGTCGATGTGCGAGTACACGCTGCGGTCCATCTCGATGCGCCAGTCCGACACGCCGGCATAGTCGATGGCGCACTTGTACAGCTTCGGTGCCACGATCGGCTGCATCAGCGACGAGTAGCCGCCGAAGCTGGCGCCGAACACGCAGATGCGATTCGGATCGGCATAGCCCTTGGCGATGGCCCATTGCACACCCTCGGTCAGGTCGCTCTGGATGCCGGTGGCAAATTGCCGGTAGCCCAGGTGCTGGAAGTCGAGCCCGCGCCCGCCCGAGCCGCGGTAATTGACTTGCAGCACGGCATAGCCGCGATTGGCGAGGAATCCGGCCAGTTGTTCCGCGTCGCTGGTGTAGGCCCATGAATCGCGGATGCTGATGGGGCCGCCATGGGGTAGCAGGATCAATGGCAGATTCTTGTGTGGTACGCCGACCGGGAAGCTGATGTAGCCATCCAGCTCCATGCCGGCACTGTTCTTGAAGCGGATCGGCTCGCGCGCCGCCAATTGCCCGGGCTTGAACCACGGCATCACCTGCATCAGCGGCTGCAGATGCATGGTCTTGCTGTCGAACAACGCGTACTCGCCGGGATCACGATTGCTGTAGGCGTGGATCAGGATCGTGCTGCCATGGTCGCTCATGCCGCCGAAGCCGATGTATTCGCCTGGAAAGGCTTTCATCAGCGCCTGGTGGATCTGCGCCCAACGGTCGTTGCTCAGGTAGTCCACCGCGGGCACGCCGTCCTTGAACGTGGCGGTGAACGTCACGCCGATCGGCACGCGACGCTCGCGTGGACTCCACAGGACGCGATTGACCGAACCGAAATCGTTGCTCGCCAACACCTGCTTGCCACTGCCGTCGAAGGCACAGCGGATCAATTCCTGGGGTCCGCCCGTGGCGCTGTAGAGCGCATACAGACCCTTGCCGCCCGGTGTGACATCGAGTGGTTCGAATACCTTGCCGAACACACCGGCAGGCGCCAGTTTCCAACCGCCGTGACCGTCCGGAAGATAAACCACCTCATTGAGTTGCCGGTCATGACTGATGGCCAGCAGCGGTTTGTCGTCATGCACGAAGAAACCCGCCTGGCCCTTGTCGATCTCGGCGATCTGCTTCGGATAGCCGCTGACGCTGTCCACGTCATACAGGATCGTGCGGTGCGCGGATTCGTCATGCTGGCTGACGTTCATGGGGAACGGATGCAGTTCGATGAACACGTGCCCGTTCATTTCGTGCGTGGGACCGACCACGGTCGGGTTGCCATTGACCATGTCCATCATGTTGAACGAGGCACCCGGTGTGCCGCGCGCGGCGATGCTGTACAGCATGCGTTGCTGCGAGCCATCGGCGTTCAAGGCGATGATGTCGCCGGTGGGTTGCTCCGCCGCCAGCGACCCGGTCACCTTGTTCTCGGATACGACCAGGCGCGTGGGGCCGACCCAGGTGATCAACCCGGGCATGTGCCAAGGCGAAAAATTCAGACGCGCGGTGACTTTCAGGCTGGGCAGGGCGAAGACGATCAACTGGAATTTGCTGTTGGTCCCGGCGGTCTGGTCCACCTCATACGAACCGGCCAGATACTTCCCATCCGGCGACATCACCACATCGCTCAGCAGGGGGAACCGGGCGAAATCACTGACCGGCAATTCCGGGGCCGGGCTCGCTGCCGGCGCATCGGCGGCCAGGCCCGGCGCGGCCGCAGCCAGGCTCAGCGCCAGGCCGGCGATCAGTGCGTGAAACATGCGTGCGGATGTCTTCATGGCGAGTTGCGCTCCGTGCAGCCCCCTCGGGCCGTCCGATGAGGATAGACCGCATGCCGCCGATTTCGTTTCTTACGTTTGCGTAATGTTTGGTCATGGTGATGCGCAGGTCGTGGGCTGCGGTGACCGCGGGCTCGTGCATCGCGCCTGTTACGATGAAAGGCTTGCCTGGACCTGGACTCCCCATGCCGCCCAACAGCGACGCTGCCTTGACCTTGCCACCGCTTTATCTCAAGCGTGGCGAGGATGCGCGCCTGCGCGCCGGGCATCTGTGGGTGTTTTCCAACGAGGTGGATACGAAGCGCAGCCCGGTGACGGCGTTCGCGCCGGGTGATGCCTGCGTGATCGTGGATGCGGGCGATCGCGCGCTGGGCGTCGGCTACGTCAATCCGGCTTCGCTGATCGCGGCGCGGCTGGTGGCGCGTGGCAGCGCGCATGCACTGGATCGATCCTTGTTCGTGCATCGCCTGAACGTGGCGCTGGCGCTGCGCGAGCGCCTGTACGCCGAGCCTTTCTACCGGCTGCTGTACGGCGAGAGCGACGGCGTGCCGGGGCTCACCCTGGATCGTTTCGATGATGTGATCGTGGCGCAGGCCACCACGGCCGGCATCGAGCGCCTGAAGCCCGAGGTCGAGGCCGCGGTGCAAAAAGTGCTCAAGCCGCGCGCCATGATCTGGAAGAACGATGCCGGCATCCGCGTGCTGGAAAATCTGCCGATGTACGCCGATATCGCGTTCGGCGATCTGACCGCGCCGGTAACGGTGCGCGAGGGCGAGCTGCGCTTCGAGCTCGATGTGCTCGGCGGGCAGAAGACCGGCTGGTTTTACGATCAGCACGCCAATCGCGATCGCCTGGTGCATTACGTGGCAGGCAGGCGCGTGCTGGATGTATTCAGTTATCTCGGCGCCTGGGGTCTGCGCGCGGCGGCTGGCGGTGCGCGCGAAGTGCTGTGCGTGGATGCATCGCAAGCGGCCTTGCACAGGCTCGATGCGGCAGCTGCTGCGAATGGCCTGGCCGCGCGCGTGCGCAGCGTGCATGGCGATGCGTTTGATGTGCTCAAGGAGCTGCGCGCCGCGCGCGAACGCTTCGACGTCGTGGTGGTCGACCCACCGGCCTTCGTCAAGCGCAAGAAGGACATCGCCCAGGGCCGGCTGGCGTATCGGCGCATCAACATGGCGGCGATGCAGTTGCTGGCGCCCGATGGCATTCTGGTGAGCTGCTCGTGCTCGCATCACCTGGCACGCGGCGAACTGCTGGGTGCGATCCAGGCCGGCGCGCGCGAGTTGGAGCGCCAGGTGCAGGTGCTGGAAGTGCTGCAGCAGGGGCCGGACCATCCGATCCATCCGGCCATTCCCGAGACCGATTATCTCAAGGGCTATCTTTGCCGGGTGCTGCCGGCGTGATGTCGTGGGCGAGCTGAACGCAGCGGCGCACGGCTGCCACGGTCGCCGCGGCACTTTCCCGCATCCGCGTGGTCCGAATCCCTGATTCCCTTTTCGACCCAGCCGGAATTCCATGCATCTGCCCTATTTCGACGCGCTCGACGCCATCGCCTTCCGCATCGGTCCGGTGCCGGTGCACTGGTACGGGCTGATGTACCTGGGCGGGTTCATCGCCGCCTGGTTGCTGGGCGAGCACCGGCGCAAGCAGGGCCGATTGCCGGTCAGCCGCGACGGTTTTGCCGATCTGCTGTTCTTCGGCATGCTCGGGGTGATCCTCGGCGGACGCATCGGCTACATCGTGTTTTACAACCTGCCGCTGTACATGGCGCACCCGCTGCAGATGTTCGCGTTGTGGGACGGCGGCATGAGCTTTCACGGCGGCTTGCTGGGCGTGCTGGCGGGCGGGCTGTACTGGTCGCGCAAGTACCGCGTGCCATTTTTCGATGCGGTGGATTTCGTCGCGCCGCTGGTGCCGATCGGCCTCGGCCTGGGGCGCATCGGCAACTTCATCAATGGCGAGTTGTGGGGACACCTGACCGACAGGCCGTGGGGCATGATTTTCCCGCGCGCGCTGCGCGAGGCCTCGCAATGCGCGGCGATGGATCCGCAGCAGATCGCCAAAAACTGGGTCTGCGCGCACTACACGTCGGCGCAGTTGCATGAGGCGGGGCAGTTCGCCGGGTTCAGTGACGCCCAGTTTCGCGCGCTGTGGCGCACCGGCGCGCTCAACAGTTTCGCGCGCGAGCCCTCGCAGTTGATGGAATGCTTTCTCGAAGGCTTCGTGCTGTTCGTGTTTCTGTGGATCTACTCGCGCAAGCCGCGCAAGCGCTATGCGATCTCGGGGTGGTTCGCGCTGTTGTACGGCGTGTTCCGCTTCAGCGTCGAGTTCATCCGCGATCCCGACCCGCAGCTTGGTTATCTGCTGGGCACCGGCTGGATGACGATGGGCCAGTTGCTGTCGATGCCGCTGATCGTGGCGGGCCTGTTCCTGCTGTGGCTGTCGCGGCGCCAACCAGCACCGCCAGTTCCGGTTTGGCCGGGCGTGCCCGCGGGGGCCTGAGCGCGCCGCGCGGACACGATCGCGGCGCGCACCCGGGTCCGGTCGATAGGCCATAATCGGCCCATGCAGGTTTATCTCGAATTGCTCGACCAGGTATTGACGCACGGGGTGCGCAAGCACGACCGCACCGGTACCGGCACGCTCAGCCTGTTCGGCTGGCAGATGCGTTTCGATCTGGCGCAGGGATTCCCGCTGCTGACCACCAAGCGCGTGCACTGGAAATCGGTGCTGCACGAACTGCTGTGGTTTCTGCGCGGTGACACCAACATCGCGTACCTGAAAGAGAACGGCGTCAGCATCTGGAACGAGTGGGCCGATGCCGCCGGCGAGCTGGGTCCGGTGTACGGCAGGCAATGGCGTGCCTGGGGCTGCGCCGATGGCGGCGTGGTCGATCAGATCGCCGGTGTGGTGGAGGAAATCCGCCGCAATCCCGATTCGCGCCGCCTGCTGGTCAGCGCCTGGAACGTGGGCGAGCTACCGCGGATGAAGCTGGCGCCATGCCACGCGCTGTTCCAGTTCTACGTGGCCGAGGGTCGGCTTTCGTGCCAGTTGTACCAGCGCTCGGGCGACGTGTTTCTCGGTGTGCCCTTCAACATCGCCAGCTACGCCTTGCTCACGCACCTGATCGCGCACGTCACCGGCCTGCGACCGGGCAGCTTCGTGCACACGCTGGGCGATGCGCACCTGTACCTCAACCATCTGGATCAGGCGCGCGAACAACTGTCGCGCGTGCCCAAGGCGCTGCCAAGGTTGGAGCTGAACCCCGCCGTGCGCGATCTGTTCGCCTTCAGCGCCGAGGACATCGTGCTGCACGATTACGTGCCGCATCCCGCGATCAGGGCGCCGGTGGCGGTATGAGCGCGCTGCCGCCGGGCGCGCAGCGGCTGAGCGTGATCGCGGCCTATGACCGCCGGCGCGCCATCGGTCGCAACAATGCGTTGCCATGGCACTTGCCGGATGACCTCAAGCGCTTCAAGGCGCTGACCCTGGGACGCCCGGTGCTGATGGGTTATCGCACTGCGCTGTCCATCGGCCGCATGTTGCCTGGGCGGCGCAATCTGGTGCTCAGCCGCGCCCACGACGCGCCCTTCGCCGGCCAGGAGATCGTGCGCGATTTCGATGCCGTGTGCGTCGCCGAGCCCAATCTGTGCGTGATTGGGGGTGGCGAGGTGTTCACGCTGGCGCTGCCGCATGCGCGTGCCCTGCATCTGACCGAGATCGACACCGAGATCGAGGATGCCGATGCGCATTTTCCCGTGCTCGCGCAGCAGGACTGGGTCGAGGTGGACCGCGTCGCGCATGCGCCGGATGCGCGCCATCGCTGGGCTTTCAGTTTCGTCGATTGCATGCGACGCGAGACATGAACGCGACGCTGGAAGTTGTCGCGGGCGTGCTGCGCAATGCGCAGGGCCAGTTACTGCTGGCGCAACGCAAGCCGGATGGCGACCTGGCCGGGCTGTGGGAGTTTCCGGGCGGCAAGCGCGAGGCGGATGAATCCGCCGAGTCGGCGCTGGCGCGCGAGCTGCGCGAGGAACTGGGCGTCAGCGTGCGCGAATGCTCACCGCTGATCCGCGTGTCGTGGCGCTACCCGCACAAGGCAGTGCGGCTTGATGTGTACACCGTCGAGCGCTGGCAAGGCGCGGTACGGGCGCAGGAAGGTCAGGCACTGCACTGGTCGCCGCTGGCGGAGTTGACGCGCGCGCGCATGCCGGCGGCCGACTGGCCGGCGGTGCGCGCCCTGCGCCTGCCGCCGCGCTTGCTGATCACACCCGACAGCGGCGATCTGCGCGCCTTGGCCGACGCCGCGCAGCGCGCGCTGTCCGGGCCGCGCTGTCTGCTGCGCCTGCGCCTGCCGCAATTGTCGCAGGTCGAGTCGCGCGCGTTGGCGGCGCAGTTGCTGGTGCGCGCGCAGGCCCGCCATGGCGATGTGTTACTGGGTGGCGATATCGACGGCGCGCTACGGCTGGGCTGCGGGCTGCAATTGAACGCACGGCAACTGGCGACGCTGGGCGCGCGGCCGCTGCCCGAAGCGCAATGGTGCGGGGCGTCGTGCCATGACGCGCAGGATCTGGCGCGTGCCGCGCTGCTGGATTGCGACTTCGCCGTGCTGGGCCCGGTGCTGCCGACGCCAAGTCATCCGAGTGCGCCGGCGCTGGGCTGGCCGCGCTTCGCCGCGCTGTGCGCCACGGCCGCGCTGCCGGTGTACGCGCTCGGTGGTCTGACCCCCGCCGATCACGAGCACGCGCGCGCGCTCGGCGCGCAGGGCGTGGCCGGAATTCGCGGTTTCTGGCCGGGGCTGGCCGCGGCCTGATTGCGGCCTGATCGCGATGTGTCTTGCGCACTTCGGCAAGTGCCCCGCGCATGCGCAATCGCGATCAGACATCGAGCATGATCAAGCAGTCCCTTCCGGGCAGAGCCTGCACCCGCGAAGGCGTGGCCGGAAGCCTTTGTCTTTCGTCCTTCCCGCTGGCGCAGAGCTTGCTCTTGCAAAGGCGTGGCCGGAAACCCTTGTCCCTCGTCATCCCCGCGCAGGCGGGGATCGCTTTTCAACAGCGCAGCGGGTCATCCAGCGCTTGCCGAAGTCACTGGATCCCCGCCTGCGCGGGCATGACGAGCAGTGAGAGCGCGGGGATGGCGAGTCAAAATCGCCAGGCCGTGCCTGCGCGGCGGTGGCGAGCCGACTGGTGCGGGAATGACGAGCCGATCGGGCAGCACGGCGGTGGCGGGCAGGGCCATGCACATGGTTCAGCGCGCGGCGGCGCGGCGCAAATACCCGGCGTGCAGCGCGGCCACACGGGTCTGCAAGTCGGCATGCGTGCCGCGATTGTCGATCACGTCATGGGCCAGCACCAGGCGCGCGGCGCGATCGGCCTGCGCCGCGAGCATGGCATCGGCCAGCGCCGCGTCGATGCCGTCGCGCTGCAGCAAGCGCGCGCGCCGCAGCGTCGCGGGCGCATCCACCACCAGCACGCGATCCAGCCAGTCGTAGGCGGGCCAGGTTTCGCGCAGCAGCGGGATCGCCAGCAGCGCGTAGGGCGCATCGAGTGCCTGCAGATGTTCGCGCAGCCAGATGCGCACGCGCGGATGCACGATGGCCTCCAACGCGCGCCGCGCTTCGGCATCGGTGAACACCTGGCGGCGCAGCGCGGCGCGGTCGAGGCTGCCGTCGTCGCGCAGCACGTCCGCGCCGAAACGGTCGATCACGGCATCCAGTCCGGCGCTGCCGGGCGCCAGCACCACGCGCGCGGCGTGATCGGCATCCAGTACCGGCACGCCGAGCGCGGCGAAGGCCGCGGCCACGCTGCTCTTGCCCGCGGCGATCCCGCCGGTCAGGCCCACGGACCAGGGGCGTGTCGGCACCGGCGCGCTGCGCTCAACCATGCATGAAAAAACCCAGATACCAGTGCGTCAGCGGCGCACCCGCCAGCAGCCAGATCCAGCCGGCGATGGCCAGATACGGGCCGAACGGGATCGGCACGCCATGACCCTTGCGGCTGAGCGCCAGATACGCGGAGCCGATCACCGCGCCGACCAGGGATGAGATTAGCACGATCGGCAGCAGCGCCCACGCGCCCATCCATGCGCCCAGCGCGGCGAGCAGCTTGAAATCGCCATAGCCCATGCCCTCCTTGCCGGTGAGCAGCTTGAACGCCCAGTACACGCTCCACAGCGCCAGGTAACCCAGCGCCGCGCCGAGGATCGCCTGCACCGGGTCCACGAACACCGGCAACAGTGCCAGCAGCAGACCCAGCCACAGCAGCGGCAGGGTGAGCTGGTCGGGCAGCAGTTGCGTGCGCAGGTCGATGCCGGAGGCCGCGATCAGCACCCAGGTGAACACCACCGCGGCCACGCCCTGGGCATTGGCGCCGAAGTGCCAGATGGCCACTGCGCTGAGCACGCCGCTGAGCAATTCGACCAGCGGATACTGGATGGAGATCGACGCCTTGCAGTAACGGCAGCGCCCGCGCAGCAGCAGCCACGACAGCAGCGGAATGTTGTCCCACGCGGCCAGGCGATGCTTGCACCGCGGGCAATGCGATGGCTCGCGCACGATGCCGGGGGGGCGGCGGGTTCAGCTGCGGCTGCGGGCTCGGCTTCGCCGCGCGCTTCGGCAAGGATCGCCGTGGCCTCGCGGCGCCAGCCGTGCAGCAGGCGTTCGGGCAGGCGCAGGATCACCACGTTGAGAAAGCTGCCGACCAGCAGCCCGAGCACGCCCGCGGCAAGAATCCAGTACACGGCGGGCAGGGCGCTGAACAGGCTCATGCGCAGGTTCCATAAGCGCGGGCCCGCGCGCGGCGGGCCCGGAAAAGTTGAGTGGGGCGGCGGATCAGAACGTGCCGGCCAGCTTGAAGATGGGCAGGTACAGGCCGATCACCATGCCGCCGACGAGGATGCCGATGATCACCATGATCAGCGGTTCCAGCAGCGTGCTCAGGGTATCGACGGCGTTGTTCACTTCTTCCTCGTAGAACTCGGCGATCTTGTACAGCATGGTGTCCAGCGCGCCGGATTCCTCGCCGATGGCGGTCATCTGCACCACCATGTTCGGAAACAGGTCGGTCTGGCGCATGGCCAGTTCCAGCTTGTGGCCCACCGAGATGTCCTCGCGCATCTGCCGCACCGCGTTGCCGTAGACCACGCTGCCGGTGGCGCCGGCGACGGCATCCAGCGCCTCGACCAGCGGCACGCCGGCCTTGAAGGTGACGCCCAGCGTGCGCGCGAAGCGCGCGATCGCCGACTCGCGCAGGATATTGCCGATGATCGGGATCTTCAGCGACATGCGATCCAGCGCTTGCGCGAAGGCCGTCGAACGCTTGTACAGCATCACCAGTCCGACAATGATCGCGACCAGTACCACCAGGATGAAGATGCCGTCGTTCTTCACGAAATCCGAGGCGTTGATGATCATCTGCGTGAACGCCGGCATGGCCGCGCCGGCGTCCTTGAACACCTTGGAGAACACCGGCACCACGAAGATCAGCAGCACCAGGCTGACGATGACCGCCACCGACAGCACCATGGCCGGATAGAACATGGCTTTCTTGATCTTGGCCTTCATCGCCTCCATGCGCTCCTTGTAGGTGGCGACCGTGTCCAGCACGGTGTCGAGCACGCCAGCCGCCTCGCCGGCCTTGACCAGGTTGCAATACAGCTCGTCGAACTGCACCGGATGCTGCGCCAGCGCCTCGTGCAGCGAATTGCCGCCTTCCAGCGAGGTCTTGATGTCGGTGAGCAGGTTCTTCATGCGCACGTTGCGCTGGCCGCCGGCGATGATCTCGAAGGCCTGCACCATGGGCACGCCGGATTTCATCATCGTCGCGATCTGGCGACTGAAGATGGAGATGTCGCGTGGTTTGATGCTGCTGCCGGCGGCGCCGAACAGCGGCTTGGCCTTTTCCTTCACCGTCTGCGGGTTCATGCCCTGGCGGCGCAGCTCGGCCTTGACCAGGCTGGCGTTCTTGGACGGCATTTCGCCGCGCATCTTCTGACCGCGCTTGTCCAGCGCGATCCAGGTGTAGGTGGTCAGGCGCGAGATTTCGGCGCGCGCGGCACCCGTGTCCGGACGTTTCTTGGCGGTGGCGGCGATGGCCATTGCTATTCCCCTCAGTCCTTGGTCACGCGGTTGATTTCGGCGAGGCTGGTGACCCCGTTGATGACCTTGACCAGCGCCGAGCCGCGCAGGTCGCGCACGCCACTGGCCTTGGCCGCGGCGGCGATCTGCAAGGCGTTGCCGCCTTCGAGCACGATGCGCTGGATTTCTTCGGTCATCGGCATCACCTGGTAGATGCCGGTGCGGCCCTTGTAGCCTTCGTTGCAATGCGGACAGCCGGCGGCGTCGTACAAGGTGATGCGCCCGGCCTCGATTTCGGCGATCTGCGCGTCGCTGAAACCCTCGGCCTTGAGCGCGCCTGGTGGCAGCGGCTGCATGGGCTTCTTGCAGTCATGCAGGCGCCGCGCCAGGCGTTGCGCGATGACCAGCAGCACCGCCGAGGTGATGTTGTAGGGCGCGATACCCATGTTCATCAGGCGCGCGATGGTCAGCGGCGCGTCGTTGGTGTGCAGGGTGGAGAGCACCAAGTGCCCGGTCTGCGCCGCCTTGATGCCGATCTCGGCGGTCTCGGTGTCGCGAATCTCGCCGACCATGATCACGTCGGGATCCTGGCGCAGGAACGCGCGCAGGGCCTTGGCGAAGGTCATGCCTTTCTTCTCGTTCACCTGCACCTGATTGATACCCGGCAGGCGGATTTCCACCGGGTCCTCGGCCGCCGAGATGTTGCGTCCCTCGGTGTTGAGGATATTGAGCGCGGTGTACAGCGACACGGTCTTGCCCGAGCCGGTGGGACCGGTCACCAGCACCATGCCATGGGGTTTGTGGATGGCGGCGAGAAACTCCTGGCGCTGATCGTCCTCGTAGCCAAGTTTCTCGATGCCCAGCTTGGCCGCGCCGCCATCGAGGATGCGCAGCACGATTTTCTCGCCAGCCAGGATCGGCAGCGAGCTGACGCGGAAGTCCATCGAGCGGCCCTTGCCGATGCTCAGCTTCATGCGCCCGTCCTGCGGCACGCGGCGCTCGGCGATGTCGAGCTGCGCCATCACCTTGAGGCGCGCCGAGATGCGCGGGGTGAGCTGCACCGGCGGGTTGGACACGGTGCGCAGCACGCCGTCGATGCGGTAGCGCACGCGATAGAACTTCTCGTAGGGTTCGAAGTGGATGTCCGAGGCGCCGCGGCGAATCGCATCGAGCAGGATCTTGTTGACGTACTTGACGATCGGCGCCTCGTCGCCGGGCGCGGCGTTGGTCGCCGCATCGTCCTGCGCGGCGCCGGCCTCGCCCTCCAGCGTCAGCGCATCGAGATCGTCGTCGCCATCGAGGCCACTGATGGTGGTGGCGGCGCTTTGCAGGGCCGCGTCGATGGCGGCTTCCAGCGCGGAATCGTTGACCAGCACCGCCTCGACGATCATGTTCGAGTGGAACTTGATCTCGTCCATGGCATGCGAGTTGGCCGGGTCGCCCGTGCCCAGCGTGAGGCGGTTGCCGCGTTTGAACAGCGGCAGTACGCGGTGCTTGCGCAACAGGTCCTCGCTGACCAGCTTGATCGGCACCTGGGCAAGGTCGATGGCCTCCAGGTCCAGCACCGGCACGCCGAATTCGGCCGACAGCGCAGACATCACCCGCTGCGTATCGACGAGGGCGTTCTGCACCAGATGCCGTGCCAGCGGCAGTCGCGCGCTGGCCGCATCCTGCACCGCGCTGCGTGCATCGGCTTCGCTCAGCGCGCCCTCGGCCACCAGGCGGCGCGCCACTCCGGTCAGGCCCGCCAGCGGCGGTGCATTCATCTGAGTTGCCATAAGAATCCGGTCTAACCCCCCGTCGTTGCTGCGAATCTACCGCAAAACGCAAGGCATCGGGGCATCCCGGACCCCCGACTTTTTCCGATAGACCCGCGCAAGCATGATGCGCGTCACCTTTGCAATGCGAATCACACCCTGATTCGTCATCCATGGACGGCGCGGTCTTCCTGCTCGTCATCGCGAACGGCACGCAGCGCCGAGCGGGGATCCAGACGTGCCGCATGCGTGTGCGATGACGTGCACGGTTGCCGATGCGGCGATCCCCGCTTGCACAGGGATGACGCCTCGCGCCGTCCGCACGCGCGGCACCGGTCCGCAAGCACGCGGCTGGGTTTGTGCGCGCCGGCCCAGGCGGCCATCGCGTATCATCGCCGCGCTCGCCCACGCGGCTCGCCATCGGGGACTGCCTTGCTCAGCATCATCCTGCCCGCCAAGAACGAGGCGCCGGCGCTGGCCGATCTGCTGCCGCGCCTGCGCGCGGCGCAACCCGTGGCCGAGATCCTGGTCATCGACGACGGCTCCACCGACAACACCCGCGCGCTGTGCGCGCAACACGGCGTGGGCTGCCTCGGTTCACCCTATTCAATGGGCAACGGCGCGGCGATCAAACGCGGCGCGCGCGCGGCGCGCGGTGACGTGCTGGTGTTCATGGATGCCGACGGCCAGCACGATCCGGCCGACATCGAGCGCCTGCTGGCGCGTCTCGACACCGGCTACGACATGGTCGTCGGCGCGCGCGCCTGGTCCGGCCAGGCCGGGGTCGGGCGCGGCCTGGCCAACAGCTTCTACAACCGCATGGCCAGTTGGATGACCGGGCACAAGGTGCTGGACCTGACCAGCGGCTTCCGCGCCGTGCGCGCGGACAAGTTTCGCGAGTTCCTGCACCTGCTGCCGAATGGATTCTCGTATCCGACCACCAGCACCATGGCGTTTTTCCGCAGCGCCTATGCGGTGGCCTACGAGCCCATCGCCGTGGCCAAACGCGTCGGCAAGAGCCACATCAAACCGCTGCGCGACGGCGTGCGCTTTTTGCTGATCATCTTCAAGATCGCCACGCTGTACTCGCCGCTGAAACTGTTCCTGCCGGTCAGCGCGCTGTTTTTCGTGCTCGGCCTGATCAACTACCTGCACACCTACATCGACACCGGCCGCCTGACCAACATGAGCACGCTGCTGTGGAGCGCCGCGGTCATCGTGTTCCTGATCGGGCTGATCTCCGAGCAGATCACCAACCTGACGTACAAGCGCGAGGGGTGAGGGTTTCGTGACCGCCGCTCCTGGCCAGGCGGAGCGCAGGATGCGGCATGATTGAACGCGTCCTCGACCGCGGCTAAAATATGGCTAGCCATATCGCCAAATGAGCGCGCCATGAAAATCGTGCCGGTCTACGAAGCCAAGAATCGATTCTCGGAGCTGCTCGCAGCCGTGGAGCAGGGTGAGACCGTGTCGATCACCCGTCGCGGCGCACCCGTGGCCCGGCTGATCGCGGAGCCCACCGCCGGCAAGACCGGCCGCAACGAGGCACGCAAACGCATCGCTGCTGGCTTTGAGCGGCTGCGCGGCCTGCGTGCGAGCATCCCACTGGACGGTGACCTCAAGGCCATCACCCGCGAAGGCGCGGACTGAATGCCCTTCGTCATCGACAACTCGGTCGTGTGCGGCTGGTTTCTGGCCAATCAATCAACCGACTACACCGAGGCCATCGCACGGCGGCTGCTGGATGATGGTGCCATCGCGCCAGGACTGTGGCCTCTGGAACTTGCCAACGTGCTGCGTACTGCATGCAAGCGCGGCGCGATGATCGCCAGTCAGGCGCGCGAGGTGGCCGAGCAGATTGCCGTCTTGCCGATCGCCGTCGATGCGCAGCCACCTGCCACCCAGACCGTTCTCTCGCTCGCGCTGCGTTACGACCTGTCCAGTTATGACGCGGCCTATCTGGAACTGGCCCTGCGCCTGCAGTTGCCCATCGCCACGCAGGATGCCGCACTGGCCGAGGCGGCCATGGCGGCGGGCGTGGGCGTGGTGCACTGAGAGGCTGTACGGATGAACATCGCCACCGGCAAACCGGGCCTGTTGCTGTACTCGCCGCTGAAGCTGTTCCTGCCGGTCAGCGCGCTGTTTTTCGTGCTCGGTCTGATCAACTACCTGCACACCTACATCGACACCGGCCGCCTGACCAACATGAGCACGCTGCTGTGGAGCGCCGCGGTCATCGTGTTCTTGATCGGGCTGATCTCCGAGCAGATCACCAACCTGACGTATCGGCGCGATGCGTGAGAGTTTTTGCGCTGGCCGGCTTCGGGACTTGGCCGTCGGGCATGGGGTTAAACTGATGCAGCATCACCACGGGAAGTCGCATGCGACTCGACGCGCACCATATCGCCGCGATCAAGCAACTGGCCGTCGAGCAATTCGGCGCTGGCGCGCGGGTGCGGCTGTTCGGCTCGCGCGTGGATGACGCCGCGCGCGGCGGCGACGTGGATTTGCTGGTGGAGCTCGACACGCCAGTGACCGAGCCTGGCCTCGCCAGTGCAAGGTTTTCAGTGCGCGTGAGCCGCGCGATGTACGGGCGCAAGGTCGATGTGGTGCTGGCCGCGCCCAACCTCATGCGCCTGCCGATTCATGATGTCGCCCTGCGTGACGGAGTGTTGCTGTGAATGCACCTGGCAATCTGGAACGCTTGCGATTCCTGGTGAAAATCGTGCAACGTGAGTCGTTGCATCTACGCGCCACCGACGCGCGGCTTTTCGCTTCGCCGTTGACGCCGGAGCGCTTGCAGTCGATGGAAGCTGATGTCGTGATGGCCGAGCGGCTGGATGCCTTCGTGGCGCGCTTTGCACGCTTGCAGGACACCGTGGGTGACAAGTTCGTGCCGGCGCTCCTGCAAGCGTTGCAGGAACCGATCGGGGCGGTGATCGACAACCTTGATCGTGCCGAGCGCCTGGGCTGGATCGTGTCAGCCGATGGATGGATCGAAGCGCGCCGACTGCGCAATCAGATGATTCACGAATACGTCGATGACCTAAGCATGCTGGCCAGCAATCTCCAGGCTGGACATCGCTATGTCCCCGTGCTGCTCGAAACGGCCCAGCGTCTCATTGACGAAACCGCGCGCCGGGGTTGGGCGTAAACCGGGTGCCGCAGCACGCCATCGATGGCTGCAGGTCATGAGCCGCAAGGTCGCGCACAACGCCTTGTGGAATGTCGGCGGGCAATTGGTGTCGCTGGGCGTCGGGCTGGTGGCGCTGCCCATCCTCCTGCACGCATTGGGGGCTGCACGGCTGGGTGTGTTCACCCTCGCGTTGGGCCTGATCGGGTTTTCCGGGCTGTTCGATCTCGGCCTCAGCCGCGCGCTCACGCAAACCGTGTCCAGCAGCCTGGGGCAAGGCCGTTCGCGGGCACAGGTGGCGGCGCTGGTGTGGCGCGTCATCGGCCTGCTCGCCGGGTTTGGCGTGCTGTGGCTGGTGGCGCTGTGGTGGGCCGCGCCGTTTCTGGTGGACCGATTGTTTTCGCTCAGCGGCGAGATGGCGCGCGAAACCCTTTTCGGCCTGCGCGCGCTGGCGCTGTCCATCCCCTTCGCACTAGCCGCCACCGGGGCCATGGGCACGCTGGAGGGCTTGCAGCAATTCCGCCTGCTCAGCCTGTGGCGCATGCCGATGAGCCTGCTGCAATTCGGCCTGCCGGTGATCGTGGCGCTGATCCGCCCCGACATCGGCTGGGTGATCGCCGCGCTGGCCGCCACGCGCGTGGCGTGGATGGCGCTGTGGCTCACGCAGTTGCAGCGCCTGCTGCCGCGCGAGCCGGGCGTAACGTCCAGCCGCGCTGATCTGCGCCACGCGCTGCACTTTGGCGGCTGGCTGTCGGTGAGCAACCTCATCGGCCCACTGATGGTCTATGCCGACCGTTTTTATCTGGCCAGTTTGTTTCCGCCCGCGACGGTGGCGTATTACACCGTGCCATTCGATACCGCGTTTCGCGCCACGTCACTGCCACAAACCGCGATGAACGCGCTGTTCCCAGCGCTGGCGGAAACGCAGTCCCGGCCCGAAGCCTCGACCCGGCTTTTGGCCCTCGCCATCCGCGCGGTGGTGGTGCTGGTGCTGCCCGCCGTCCTTGTGGTGGCGGTGTTCGCGCATCCCTTGCTGGCACTCTGGCTCAATGCGAGTTTTGCCGGCCCAGCCGCGCCCGTGCTGCAACTGTTGCTGATCGGTATTTTTCTCAACAGCGCCGCGCATCTGCCCTACGCCCTGCTGCAGGCGTATGGCCGCTCGGACCTGACCGCCAAGCTGCACCTGCTGGAACTGCCGGTGTTCGCCGTGCTGCTGGTTGCGGGTGTGCACTGGTTCGGCATTACCGGCGCCGCGCTGGCGTGGACGCTGCGCGTGGCACTGGATGCCGCGCTGCTGTACGGCACCGCGTGGTGGCTGCAACAGCCCTTGCGCGCGACGCTGGCAAGAGGCGCGGGGTTGCTGTGCTTCGCGACGACAATTCTCTTATTTGCAATTTATGTACTTCATGGAATGGCACAAATTGCATTAATGTTACTAGTTATTATTTATGCTGCCGCTACTTTTTTTCGCGTTTTATTGGTTGTTTTTCGCAAGTCTGCAAATAGCTGAGTCATATGGGCATATATAAGCGAATGATAGGCTTCAACGCCGAAAATGGCGCGTTAATGACAATTATACGCACCAAGGAGATATTCGCCGAGTCATTGAGATCGGCAGTTTACTCAAAAATTTTTTCTTCGGATAATGTTCGCATTGGAAGAAAATCAAAAATAAGAGGTGTTAAATATATCAGTTTGGGAGCTAATTTCCGAGCTGGTGATGACTTTTGGATAGAAGCAATTTCCGCGTATGGCGGCCAAACACACAAACCTCAAATAGCGATCGGCAACAACGTAATTTTCATGAACCGCGTTCACATTGCAGCGGTTAATGATATTAAAATCGCGGATGATGTTTTGATTGGCAGTAATGTTCTGATAACCGATCATTTCCACGGGAAACCCGGTTTTGATGAACCACAAGCCAAAGGTACACACCCTGCATTGCGCAATTTGAATTCTCGCGGTGGTGTCGCCATCGGAGAACGGGTTTGGATAGGCGATGGCGTTTGCATCATGCCTGGAGTATCCATTGGCGTTGGGGCAATAATTGGAGCGAACGCCGTAGTTACAAAAAGCGTTGAGTCGGGTGCTGTTGTCGCCGGCAATCCAGCACGTGTGATTTCAAGGTAATCATTATTGCCATGCCATGTGTATTTTCAGTCGTCGTTTCTTATCAACCCGACACCGAGGTGCTGCGCGCCCTGCTCGATACGCTGCTTGCGCAAACCGCAGGCGTGTTCGTGGTGGACAACACGCCCGCAGCAGACCGGCGCGTGGAAGCGCTATGCGCCGCGTTGCCGCAACCCGCACTGCACCTGATCCGCCTGGGCGATAACTTCGGCATCGCCCGCGCGCTGAATGTGGGCATCGACGCGGCCTTGGCCGCAGAGGCCACGCATGTGCTGCTGAGCGATCAGGACAGCCTGCCCGCAGCCGACATGGTGGCCGAGTTGCTGCGCGCGCAGGAAGCGCTGATCCACGAGGGGCGGCGCGTCGGCGCCGTCGGCCCCACGTATACCGACCGCCACACCGGCATCACCTTTCCATTCCAGGCCGTCGTGCCGGGCAAGTTTTTCTATGGCCACCAGCGACCCGATGCGACGCATCCCGCCATCGAGGCGCTGACGCTGATCACCTCCGGCACCTTGGTTCCCGCGCAGGTGCTGCACGAAGTCGGGCCCATGCGCGAGGATTTTTTCATCGACAACGTGGATATCGAATGGAGCCACCGCGCCCGTGCGGCGGGTTTTTCACTGTTCGGCGTGGGCGCGGCGGTGATGTTCCACAGCATGGGCGACCAGGCGCTGCGCGTGTGGTACTTCGGCTGGCGGCAGGAGAGCGCCTACAGCCCGGTGCGGGTGTACTACCGTATCCGCAACTTTGTGGCGCTGTGCCGCCTGCCATTCATTCCCTGGCGCTGGAAGCTGCGCAGTGGTTGGAACATCCTCGGCGTCATCTACACCCAAACCGTATTCGGCCGGCAGCGCCTCGCGGCCTTGCGCATGGGGCTGCGCGGCCTGTGGGACGGCCTGCGCGGGCGCATGGGGCCGTGGCAGGGGTAGTGGTTGCGTCGCCTTGGTTTGCGACTATCCGATTTCCGGCGCACCGTGGCGCAGCAGCATGCGCAGTTTGTGCGGCAGCCAGTGAAAGCGGCGCATGAAGCGCCAGCCGGATTGTTTTTGCCTGGCGTGCAAACTGCGTCGCAGCGCGCTGATGTCTTTGCGGTGCCGCCAGAGGCCAGGCAGGATCGTGCCGTAAATACACTTGATCTTGCCGCGACCTGATCCGGCAAGCCACAGAAACGACGCCTCGATACCCAGCAGCAGCGCGTGGATGGGCAGCAGAGCCAGCAGCGCCCAGGCGGGATAGCAGAGCAGCATCACAGCTGTCTTGTTGCGCTCGCTCAGGGCGCGGCGGCGCGCGGTGGTTTTGAGCTTGTCATCCATCACTTTGCCGCCGCCCAGGTTCTTGCCGATCCAGTGATCGAAGCCGGGCGCGTCCAGCACGCGCGTGGGGTAGCCAAGCAGTCGTGCGGCCTGACAAAGATAAATGTCCTCGGCGATGGACTCGAACCAGGGCGGAAACCCGCCGACGGCACTCCAGACCTCGCGCGGAATCCAGAGGCAGGCGCCTGTCGCGGTGGCCACTTCGTGCACGCCGGTGGTGAAGACGGGGATCGGGTTCATGAACAGGTCGAACTCGTAGCCGCGATCGACCAGATTGCCGTCGTGCAGGGTGTATTGCGGCAACCCGAGCACCGCTGGGATTGTGGTGTCGCACGCCTCATGCAACAGGGCATCGAGGCTGCCCGGGCGCAGCACGGCATCGTTGTTGAGCAGCAGCAGATAGTGCCCGCGTGCGGCTTCCGCCATGCGGTTGTTGCTGATGCAAAAACCCACGTTGTCGCGGCTTTCGATCACCTGCACATCAGGGAATTCGTGCCGGACCAAAAATACCGAGCCATCGGTGGAAGCGTCATCGTGCAGGAGCACCTCGATTCGGAAATCGCCACTTTGCGCGTAAACCGAATTGAGGCAGTCGCGCAGCATGCTTTCGCCGTTGTAGTTGGCGATGCAGACGCTGATCCGTGGCGGCGTGTCGAGTGCGCGACTCATCGCCCGGTCCTCCATCGATCGTGCAATTCGCGCAATGCCGGACAGAGCCGCTGCGCGATCGCGTGAACCGAGAGCTTTTGCTGGTACAGCGTGTGTCCGCGCGCGCCGATGCGTGATAGCGCGTTGCGCTCGGCGAAAGCCCAGCGCAGTGCAGCAACAAGCGCATCAGGATCCGCCTGTGGCACCAGCAGGCAGTTGTCTTTGTCGATCCATCCGATGTCTTCGTCGATCGCGCCGATGACCGTGGCCTTGCCCAGTGCGAGCGCTTGCGAGGTCTTGCTGGTGATGACGCGGCGGCCTTGTGGCGTGCCGCCGAACGGGCCGCCAAGGCAAAGGTCGGCGCGGGGAATCTCCGTATCCACCAGTTCATGCAACGGCACCCAGGCGCGGTGGGTGTATCGCGTGACGCCAAGGCGCTCGCAAAGCTGACGCAGGCGACGTGCCTGCTTTGCACCGCCACCGATAAAGTCGAAACGGATGGGCAGATCCCGCAACTGCGCAGCGGCAGCCACGATCACATCGACACCATGAAGCGGCAGCATCGAGCCGTAGAAAAGCACTGAGAACGCGTTTTGCACGGAGTGTTGGTCTTGCTGATCTGGGGTGGTGGCACCCTCCAAGGCTCCGACCGGAACCGCCAACAATTTCTTGCGGGGCAATTCGTATCGATCGACATAAAAGTCGATGTGCTGTTCGGTGTCGGTCAACACCAGATCGGCATCATGCAGGATGCCAATTTCCAGCCAGCGCAGCAGTGGCGCGATCATCTGCCCGATAAACCCGGTCTTGTTTTCCTCGTGCAAGGAGGCGGACGGTGACATCAATGCATCGAAAACCAGTGGCTTGCCACGCGTAAGCCAGCGCACGGGCCAGTACATCTCGTGCCCGCGAAAACCAAGCACATACAGATCGGGCGCGAACGATTTGCGCAGCTGGCGCAGCGCGCGCCAGGTTTCGAAGTAGCGGGCCATGCCTGTGCTGTGATTGCGCGCAACGGTCAATTTGATGCCGTCGCAGGCTTCAAGCGCAATTAGCAGGCTCCGACTGCGGATGAAATCGGGCGCGCGATAGGCAAGTACATAGGCCACGGTCAGGCGCTTTTGCGCAGGCTTTGCGTCACGCCGACTCGCCATGGAGTCAGGCAGGCTCATCGGAACTCAGGAGTGGTCGTGTAAAGACCATCGGTTTCAGTCGTTGCCTCGCCAGTCGTCAATTGGCACAGCCCGTACCGTTCTGCCCTGGCGCCAGACAGGATACGAGCTGGTGCACGGTACTCGGGCCGAGCATCAGGCGCTGATCGGGGCGAATTTTGGCGAACTCGCGGCGCGCGGCATCGAGGTGTCCGGTGACGGCTAGCAGGCGCACCAGGGTGACGCGGTAAATCGGTTCGCCCGGTGACGCTTCCACCGAACGGCGGAACAGCGTCATTGCCGCGGCGGTGTCGTGCAGCACGTTGAGCGTGTAGTCGCCATACACCTGCAGGATGCGCCCGGACTGGCGGTGATGGTTGAGCGCGGCCTGGAACGCGGCGACCATCTCGTGCTTGGGCAAGTCGCACAAGCCCTGGCGCGCGCAGGTGGTGAGCGCCTGCAGCGAGCTTTCCTCTTGCACGCCGGGGGTACGATCGGTGAGGCGCGCGATCATGCGCGTCCACCATTCCTGCTGAATGGGCCGATGCAGACGCGCGTTGAAGAAGATCAGCGCCTGCTCGGGCAGGATCGACGAATCAGGCAGGTTCATCGCGCGCTGCAGCGGCGCGTAGGCCAGCGGCGTGAACGGCGAATCGGGGTTGTAATTGGACATCACGATACAGGTGCGGCCCAGCTCGTACTGCGCGCGCGGCGAATCCGGCGCGCGCAGCACCAGTTGCTGCGCCAGACGCAGCGGGTTGCCCCAGGCCCACGACGTGAGCGCGGTCATGCCGATCCACAGCGCGAACAGCGCGCCCAGCAAAGTGCCGCGCGCCAGCGGCAGCGCCGCGCCCGGCGCGGCCAGCAGCGGCACGATGGCCAGCAGCATGGCGAAGCTGGGAAAGTAGTTGCGCTGCTCGAACACCAGTTCCAGCGGGATCACCGTACCGGTCATCAACTGCCCGGCGAAGAACAGCGCGATGCCCAGCGCGACCAACGGCAGGCGCTTGCGCACCACCAGCGCGAAGGCGATCAGCGCGGCGATGCCGGCCATCGCCGCCAGCGTGGTCCATGGGCTGAGCAGTCCGGTCGAGATGTGGATGTCGTCGTGGTAGAAACTCAGTCCGTGCGGCGTCGGCACGATGATCCATGCGACGTAATCCATGACGATGCGCGCTTCGGTCATCAGGCGCTGGCTGAGGGTGAAATCGCGCGTCGCCCAGGTCACCGGGTCCATGATTCCGGGCAGCAGCCAGGCCAAGCCGATCACGCCCGGCAACAGCAGCACCACCACGAACAGCCAGTCGATGCGGTGATCGCGGCGCTGGTCGGCGTAGCTGCGGCCGTGGAACAGCAGCCACTCGATCAGCAGCGCGTAGAACGGCGCCATCGCCGCGTCTTCCTTGGCGGTGAAGCCGATCGCGGTGAACACCGCCAGCGAGATCGCCGCGCCCCAGAAGCCGCGTCCATCGCGCTGCATGCGCATGCGTCCGCGCACATAGCCCAGCAGCGCGGCCAGCACGAACAGATTGCCCAGGCTCTCCATGCGCTGCACCACGTACAGCACCGCGGTGAGGTTGACCGGCAGCAGCAGCCAGCCGCCGGTGATCAGCGCCGCCACCCACATCTCATGCAGTGGTTCGATGCCGGGCTTGGCCGCGCGCAGCAGGCGCCGCGTCAGCCAGAACAGCAGGACGCCGTTGCCGAGATGGATCAGCACGTTGGTCAGCTTGAACCAGAACGGGTCCGTGCCGGTCAGCAGCCAGTTGGCGGTGAACGTCAGCGAGGACAGCGGGCGCTTGAACTGGCTGGACGGCGAGGACAAGGCCGCGGCAAGCAGGGTCTTGATGTCCACATGCGCGGGACGCAGCGCGCTGTTGTCGACGATGTTGGGGTAGTCGTCGAAGGTGTAGCCGCCGTACAGACCCGGCCAGTACACCGCCAGCGTCAGCAGCATGAACAGCGGAAACAGGAACGGGGTCAGGCGCTGGCGCAGGCTGGTGTGCGAACTCAAGGCGGGGCTCCGGATACCGGTACGCGGGCAGGGGTGCGTGGGCTCAAGTGTGACATGCGGCGCGCGCTGATCGCGAGCGCTCGCGCCGCCGTCGGGCACATGGCCGCGTGGGCTGTCATTCCCGTACAGGGCCTGCCCACGCACAGGCGCGGCGCGGCAAGCCCTGCGGTTCCAGGCAGGTGCGCCCTGCCGGGCGCACCAGAAAATATTCAATTGGTGGCGGGTAGTTTGCCCAGATGAAAAGCGCCTCCCGAGCTTACGAGCGAGGCGGCGGCGGGGCCACGAGGGCTCCCAAGGGGATACACGCCAGTCGATCGCACAACCAGCCAAAGCCCACGCGCTCCTGCTCCAGCCGCAGCCGGGGCTGGTGGCGATCGAATCTGAGGTCGTCATAGACGGCCGCCTCCTCGGGTGTGAGACGCGCCAGGTCGTGGCGCGCAGGGTCGGGCTCCTCGCCCCAGTGCGAGCGATGGGCAAGCAGCGTCTCCAGGTCCATGAGAAAGGACGCCGCATTCGGAAAGTAGTCACGCAACTGGTCGAGGATGGCGAATCCGTGGGTGTCGATGTCGCCCCAGTAGTGCAGATGGCATCGATGCAGCCACGAGGCGCGCGACAGCGCCTCCCAACCGTAGCCCGCGCCGAAGACGACGATGGCGTCCGCCACCTCCGGGAAGGCGAGGAAGTTGGTCTCGTTCTCGGTGATGAAGACGCGCTCGACGGGTAGCGCCAGCGCCGCGAAGCTCGCGGCGTCCAGGGTGATGTCGGGCAGGCCTTCGCAGCCCGGCAGGCTGGGCAAGGCCGGGTCGAGCAGGCGAAACCGAATCCGGACGGGCTTGTCCAGGAAGCCGAATCGGCGTGTGAACCGCGCGACGCCGGTCGCATCGGTCTCGATGACTTCTGGTGGCAGAGCCAGGTCCAGCAGCTCGGCCAACACGCCTCGGTGGGCCTCGATGAACTTGCTGTCCAAGCCGGGCACGTCGACCTGGCGCAGGTACACGGCCGGTCGAGGATGGGCCTGCAGCCATGCGACGATGGCCAGCAGACGCTCCCAGCGGTCGACCAGTTCCAGCGCCTGGATCGGCCGCCGAGACAGCCACGCCAGCAGCGGCGGCTGCGCGGCTGCCGTCTGCTGCCACACCGCCTCGAACCGCTGCGCTTGCCGAGCCTTGCCGATGAAGGCCAAGGCGTCTTGCAGGGTGTCGAGCCGGACGGCCGCCGGGAGCCGCTGCGTCCCCTGGACGCGGTGGTTCCACTCCCGCCATTCGATCCGAACCTGCGGGGTATCGGCGACGGCGCGCACCCAGTCACGAACTGCTTCGAAGCGGTCAGACAGGTCCGCGGCACTGGGGGCCTTCAGATTCAGGCGCAGCGGCCACGAAGTGGTGTCCGTGACCACCGCACGCATCAAGTCGCCCCGATCCCACAAGCGTTGGACCTGGGTGCGCAAATCGGCCGGCGTGGTCCAGTTCATGATGCCGCGCCGTCTCCGGCAGACCTGGCTTCGGCCATGCCCTCCGCCGTCTCCGCGGCTTTGTGCGCCCGGTACTCCTCGATCGACAGGCAGCGTAGCCGCGAGTCGCGCCCGCCCTCGTTGTGCACGAAGCCCACGCTGGCCACGAAGGGCTCGATGATGTGGATCTTCTGCAGCGGCGTGACGATCAACAACTGCAGGTTGAGCTGCTGGAACAGGCGCAGCCCGTACTGTGCCGACTCGTCCGACCCGCGCCCGAAAGCCTCGTCGATGACCACGAAGCGGAATGACCGCGAACGAACGGCGCCCCACTCCAGCCCGAACTGGTAGGCGAGGCTCGCGGCCAGCACGGTATATGCCAGCTTCTCCTTCTGACCACCCGACTTGCCGCTCGAATCCGAGTAGTGCTCGTGCTCGGTACCGTCGGCGCGCCAGCGCTCGCTGGCCGAGAAGAGGAACCAATTGCGCACGTCGGTGACCTTGGCGGTCCAACGCCGGTCGGCGTCCGACAGTCCTTCACGGCCCCGGAAGCGGTCGATGATGGTCTTGACTTGCAAGAATTTGGCTTCCGAATACTGTTCATCGCTTGATCCCGTCAGCGCGCCCTCGGTGCACGCGCGCAGATCCTGCTGAAAGTCCCGGATCTCTGCATCCGGGCTGGGCAGCACCACCAGCAGGATGAACCGGCCAGGGTTGTAATCGATGGCGGCGAGCGAGCGGTTGATGGTGTCGATCTGCTCCCGGATTTTCTCCCGCTCACGGGCGAGCTGGGCGTTGAAGTTGGCGATCTCGTTGATCGTGTTGACGTTCAGCAGCTCCTTGAAGCGCGCCTCGAATCGCGGCAGGTCGTCGCCCTTCAAGCCGGTGAGCATCCGCTCGTACTCCGGCAGCGCCGCCAGGCTCACGTCCATCTCGACGGTCTCGGCCTTGAACTCTTCCTTGAAGCCGCGCATGGCATTGACGATGCGCTCGGTCAGACGGGCCAGGCGCTTGTCCTCCGCGTCGATGCGCTCCTGCAGCCACTTGCGCACCTCCTGCTCCCGGTTGTCGCAGGACTCGACCGACAGTTGATGCTCGCCCAGCGCTTGCGAGCGCCAGCCATCCAGACGCTCGCTCTGCACCCCGGTCAGCGGCGCGTCGTCCCAAATCCGGGCCGTCTGATTCCACAGGTCCTGTGCCGCCGCACGCTTGGTTGCGACCTCAGTACGTTTGTCCCGGGCCTCGTCGCGCTTGCGTTCTGTATCCGCGAGCCGATCTTGCGCCGCTTTGAGCTGACGCCCGAGCTCCTGCAGCGTGTCCGATGCGGCTTCCAGCCGTGCACGTTCCTCGGTGAGCGCGGCAATCTGGCGGGCCAGGCTCATCCAGTCGATATCCGCGAAGCGCGTGAATTCCTCCAGGCGTGCGAGCGTCTCCAGCCGTCCTTGTAGCTCCTTGCGCGCCTGCTGGATCTCGCCGATGCGTTGCCCCAGCGTGGCAAGTCGTTCCTCCAGGCGCTGCCGCTGATCGCGCAACGCACGCAGCTTGTCGGCATTGCTCCAGCCGAGCACGTAGCGGCTGCGATCATCGATGCGGCTGCGGTCATCCTTCTCGTGGCGCCCGCTCGGGTCCTTGATCTGACCGGCGCGCGTGATGGCGCGGGCTTCGCGACGGAACTGCTCGCTACTGGCGCAGCAGGCCACGTCGAAGCGCTGGCGAAGCTCCTGTTCCAGCCACTCGTAGTGCGGCGAATCCGCCTTGATGACGAGCTTGCGCACCAGCGACTGCGGATGCAGGCTGGCGCCGCCAGCGGCTTGACCGGCCTTCCTCTGCAGCACATGGAAGTACACCAGCCGGGCGCCGAGATGCTGGCGGTCCACCCAGTCCGCAACGGCTTTGTAGTGCGCGCCCGGGACCAGCAGCGCGAGGCCGAAGCCGCGCAGCAGCCGCTCGGCGGCACCTTCCCACTCGCGCTCGTCGTCACGCACCTGAATGAGCTCGCCCGCGAAGGGCAGTTCGTCCTCACCGATCGACAGCGCCGCGCACAGCGCATCGCGGATGCGGATCTGGGCGGCATCGATGTTGCTCTTGCGCCGCTGGAGACTTTCGATCTCGTCGGACAAGGCGGTGTGCTCTTCACGGCCCTTGCGGAACGTGAAGTCCTCCTCGCGCTCGCGGTTGTCAAGGTCGGCAATGCGTCCGCGCAATCCCTCGGCACGCTGGGCAATGCCTTGCTGTTGGGTGAGGAAGCCCGCTTCATCGGTCGGCGCCGCCTCATCGATGCGGGCCAGCAGCTCCTGGAAGCGGTCGGACTTCTTCTGGCGTTGTTCCTTGTCCTGCTCCAGACGGCGAGTCTTCGCCGCCAGCTCCTCCAGGCGGTCGCCGCCGTTGTCTCGCAGAGCCCGCTCCAGGCGGCCGATATCAACGCGCTCGGTCTCACGCTGCGCGTCCAGGCGCTCGATCTGCGCATCGAGCCGGACCGCATCCTCCGCCAGCAGGCCGAGGCGGCGGTCCAGCAGCTCGCCCTTGAGCCGGGCGAAGTACGGCCGAAGCTGGTCGCGAGCATCCCGCCAGTCCTGGATCGCGGCGACCAGCGCCTGATGGCGCGCGCCGTCCGCGACCAGGGGCGTCAGCAAGTCCACCTGCCGCTTGGCCTTGAGCACCGCCTGATGCGCCCGGTCCAGGTCGTCGAAATGGCGGATCAGGGCCTCGATGCGTTGCCCGGAGTCGAAGGGCTCCAGCATGTGGCTGCGCACGAAGTCGGTAAGGTTGCCCACCGACTTCATCGAGACGGTCTGGTGGAACAGCTCCAGGGCCTGCTCGTGCTCAATGCCGAAGCGACGGCGGAACCAGGCCCCGTAAGGCGGGAAGCTGTCGAACAGCTCGCAGCCCGCGCCGCGCAGCTTCTTGCGCAGGGCGGTGATGTCGCTGCCGAAGCCGCTGAAGTCATCGGCGATGGCGAGGGCCCGCTCGGCAGCCACGAACAGACGCGCGGGTTGGCCCTGGGGATCCTTCAGCCAGAAGACCTGGGCCAGCGTCACGGCCTGGTCGTAGCCCTCGTTGCGGAAGACGCAGAGGATGACCGAGTAGCTCGACGCATCGCGCAGTGCCACAGGACGGGCGCTGCCCGTGACCTCGTTGCGCTCGCTCTTGTAGTGGCCCAGTACGTAGGACCGCAAGGAGCGCTCGCGGGAATCCGCCCCGGCCGCCTTGTTGTAGGCCACGCGATGCGCCGGCACGAGCAAGGTCGTGATGGCATCGACCAGCGTGGACTTGCCCGAACCGATGTCGCCCGTGAGCAGGCCATTGCGGCCGTCGAGCGCGTAGCGCCAGACACGCTTGTCGAAAGTGCCCCAGTTGAGCACTTCCAGCCGCTGCAGCCGAAAGCCCACCCGGCTGTTGTCGGCCATGAAGTCCAGGCCCAGCGTCGACGACTCAAGCATCGGGCACTCCCTTGCTGGCTGTTACCTTGTCGGTCGATTCGGCGGGTACTGCGGACAGCGCCGTGCGGTAGACCTCCAACCGCGCGTCGAATTCGGCCAGCCACTGTGCGTCGACAAAGGCCTTCAGGATGCGCCGCACCTCATAGTGCCCTCGGTCCTGCGCACTGCCGGCAGCAGGCTTGAGTCGGCGCAGAAACCCCAGATCGACCATCTTGGTGATCGTCGCGTCCACCTGGTCGATCAGCCGGGCCTCGTTCGTGCCATCGGGCAGGAACACCCGCATCAGCTCGGCGATCTCGTCACGCGAGAGCACCAGCCGGGTGTCGCCAGCGCCGGCGTCGAACTCGGCCATGCGCTTGCGCAGCAGCGCCAGCATCAGGCTCACCGCATAGGAGAGTGGCCGGCGGGCGACGAGTCTTGGCAGGCGCGGCGCCCCCTCCGACTCGTCCGGGTCCGGACGGCTCTTCAGGAAGGCGTGGCCCTCGGCCTCGTCCAGCACCAGATCGAGCAGCAGCACCGCGGCCTGTTCCCGCACTCGTGCCTGCAGGCGCAGCAGGCTGGCCCACAGGTGCTCGTCGTCGTCGCGGTAGAGCACGCCCTTGAGCAAGTGCACCATGAGTTGCGACAGCTCGGGCACCGCCGGCAGCGCGCTTGGCGGGGTCTCTACCGAATCGTTCTCGTGCAGCGCGTCGTTCATGTTTTTCACTTTCCTGCTATCCCAAGCACTCAACGCGTGAAGATCACGCGGGGCAAGCGCGCCTCGCGCATCACGGCCTCGCCCGCAGTGTTGCGGGCTTGCCAACGGATGGGATCTTCCACGGCCTCGTCGACTACGGTGCGCAGGCCGTCCAGTGCGTCGCCGCCGTCCCCGGCGTGGGCCAGCTCCAGGTAGGCCACCAATTCGGCCAGGCCCTGGTGCAGGGGCTCGACATCCAGCAGCTCGCGCAGCGTGATCTGCGGCTGGCGGCGCAGTGCGCATTGCACGGCCGAGCGCAGGCGCGCCTTATCCACGACGATCTGGTCGAACAAGTGCGCGGTGTCGATGTCATCCTCACCGGCCACGAACGCCAGTTCGACCAGGCGCGGCTTCACGCTCGGCGTGAACAGCGGCCGCTCCAGCGGCAGTTCGATGTCCGCCCCCATGGCATCGATGTGCATCACCGTGCCGGAGGGCGTGGCCTCGCGCAAGGCCAGCGCTTTGCTCTCGATGCCGTGCAACAGGTCCAGGATGCGCCGGTTCTCCACAAAGGCCCGGTCGTCCAGGAAGCGGCGCAATTGCTGCGACAGTTGCGCCACCGTGCGCTGCGTGTGTTCGCCCGCCTCCAGCCAGTCGTGGTGCACGCGCCGGGTGCGCGGCTCGGGCTTCAGTGCCGCGACGGCGGGCAGCCCCAGCACCTGATCCAGCCGCGCGGAGAGTTCCTCCTGCCGCCGGCTGGACATGAGGAAATCCCAGAAGGCGCGAAAGCTGCGGCCCTGGTCGGAGTCGCCGATGGCATCGCGCTCGCCCATGATCTCGTCGAGCAGCGCACCCTTGGCGCCTTCCCACAGCGCGATCTTCTCGCGCACCTTGCGGTCGAGCCCGCGGAAGTTGTGTTCCACCTCGCGGAAGTCGGCCAGCAGCTCGCGCGCCAGTTGCTGGAACTGCTGGAAGCGGTCCTTGATCGCCGTGTCGTCCAGCAGCGGCACGTCACCGGCCAGCACGCGGGCGATCTCTGCGTCCAGTTCGTCGCGCTTCTGGCGAAGGTCGGCCACGCGCTTGATCGGGTCGGCCTCGGTCCCGGCGCTGATCTGCTCCAACAGCGCGAACAGCGTCAGCAGGCGCGACTCGGTGCCGACGAATGGCCGCTCGGTCAGCGTCAGCAACCAGGCGATGGCCTTCTCGGTGGCCGGTGTCAGGTCGAACTGCGCCTCGTCCGTGCCCGGCTTGTAGAACTTGCGCAGCCAGCCCTTGTCGGGCGCGGCCCAGTCGTTCAGATAGTCTGGCGCGCCCTTGGGGTAGGCCTCCGGCCCCAACTGCTCGCGCAGGGCGAATAGCTCGTCCTCCAGCGCCTCCGCAAGATCGGCCTCGCTCATCACGCGCATGTTCGGCGCCACGAACACCCGGTGCAGGAAGCTCGCCACCAGCGGTGCGTGCGGCGAAGCGAGCAGGCGCCAGGCGGGGTGGCGGTCGCGCAGGGTAGAGAGGGTGGCGTGGTCCACAGTGAGGAGCTCGCGGGATCAGTTCGATCGAACCGGCAATGGGGACAGCTTCTCCTCGACCCGATCACACTGCTTGTCCTTGAGCATCACGAACCGGCAATGGCCTTCCGACAGGTTGGCCCACAGGCCGCCGATCAACCGGTCATCCTCCGCGCCAGCCCAACGATCCGCGCCCTTGTACTCAACCGCGAGAATCGGCCCCGGCTGGCCTGCCGCACCGGGCAACTGGCACAGAAAGTCCGGGTAGAAGCGCCCATCGGCCTTCTGCAGAAAGAATGAACTGCCTTCGCGCCGCACGAGGTTGCGTACCCAGAACTGGATGCGGCCCTGCTGCGCCCACGTATCCAACTGGCAGGCACATTCGAACTCTTCCTTGCTGTCGAAGTCGCCCATGCGTCCATAGAAATGCTTGCGGAAATCGAAGTGCCCGAAGCGCCCGTCGTAGTCGCGGCTTGGCGCATAGGCCTGGGCATGAAACTCGAAGGCGTAGTGATCGCTCACCGCCACGCGCGAGGCGGCATCGTCACCGAACAGGGCCTGCTGATAGGCCTTGCCGACGGTCTGCTTGCGCAGTTCGCGAATGCGCGCCTCGATCAGATTGCGGATCAGGAATTTCTGCAGGTTGGCACGTGCCAGCGTGAAGCCTTCCCGGCGCAGCAAGTCGGTGAGCCACGCCGCGACAAATGCCTGTTTGCTGGCATGAGTCAGCGACGGCTCGGGCAGGTTGCGGCACAGCCAGGTGGCGATGCGAACCTCATCCCAGTTTTCGGGTTGATAGACGAGGCCCAGATCGCGCTGCAACTCGGGCAGGAAGCGCGAGACCACGTGGCCGCCGTCATCGATGTCGATCTCGCCGCCTTCCGATACTTTCAGTGCCGCGCCCAATGCCGCCAGGTCATTCGCCGTCGGTGCCGCATCGTAGGGCGACAAGTCCCACGGGTACTCGAGCACCTCCGGGTCATCGAACAACTGCAATTCGCCTTGCACGCGCAGCGCGAGTTGCGGCACGCGGAAGCGTTCGCCCCGTTCAGCGGGCGTCTGGAAGAATTCAATCGCCGTGGTGCGGCTGACTTCGGCGGCTTCCACGATCGCCGCTGCCGCCGTTTCGGAGGTGACCGAGGCCTTGAGGACTTCGGCCTCATCTGCCGTGAGCGGCGTGCTGATGGTCAGCGTGTTGCGCTTGCCGTCCCAGCTCACCTTGTCGCGCACGGGCTTCGGCACGCTCTTCAGGTCGGGTTTTTCGGTCAAGGTAATCGCCACCGGCCGAACGACCACGCGCCCGGCGTGACCCGCCAGATCCAGCCGCGCCTGCTCAGGCAGTGCGGCGGTAACGAACTCGGTGACTTCGCGCCGCTCGAAACCCGCGCCCGCCACCAGACGGTCACGCAACGCGCCTGCCGTCTCGGCGAAGTTGCGCGACACCACGAAGGCATAGGACTGATTCAAGGCCTTGGCCTGCCGATGGGCCGCATCAGGCTGCCGCAACACACGCCCGAGCAATTGTTCCACCGCCGTCGCCGATGACAAGGACGCCATGCTCACCAGGATGTAGGCAAACGGGCAATCCCAGCCCTCGGCCAGCGCCTTCTGGGTGATGACGAATTTCACCGGGCAGGCCGGGTCGGCGATGCCGCCCTTGTAGTCGGTCTCGATCTGCTCCAGGCCCTTTTCCTCGCCGGTGGCGACCACGATTTCCTCCACCGGAATGCGATGGTTGGCGATCAGCTCTTTGCGCACGCGCTCATAATCCAGCGTCTCGATGCCGGCGCGGCGCGGCTCCGACTGGATCAACACCAAGGGCCGCAGATAGGCCGCACCTGCGCGGCGTTCTTCATCCGCCAGCTTGTGCAGGGCGTCGCGTCGGCCAATGGCATCGGCCAGACACTGCTGCCAGTTGGGTTCGGTTTCCAGCACCACCGGCAGCTTGATCATTTCCTCCGCCTTCAACTCGGCGGCGGACACGCTGTGCAGCACGTTGCTGGGCGTGCGCTCCAAGTCGGGCGTGGCGGTCAGTTCCAGCACCCCGCTCGGGCGGAAGCGCGCCAGCATGTCGAAGGCCAGCTCGGTGCGGCTGTTGTGCGCCTCGTCCACCACCACGAACGGGCGGCGCAGGCGCAGCACGTTGGCCAGCGAATACGGCGTGGTGCGCTCGCTGCCCTCGCCATCGGTCAGCAATTCGTCGCGCTGCGTAGGTGACAGGTTGTCGAAGTGGTGCATCAGCGCGCCACTGGACTGATACACCTTGCGGCACTCTTCCTCTTCCACCTGGAACGCCTGCCGCGTGGCGACAATCACCGTGGTCGAAGTGTCCAGCGTGGCGCGGGTCACGCTCTTGGCTTCTTCCAGATCGAGCACCGTGATCGGCCCCACCTCGCGCAGCGCGGTGTGATACGGGTGACTGCGATTTTTCAGCGCCTTGATCGTCTGCTCACGGATCGGCTTACTGGGCACCAGCCACACAATCACGCTGTGCTCGCAACGCAGCAGATGTGTATTGACGAGTTGCACGCTTTTCGCCGCCAGCCAGGTCTTGCCGCCACCGGTGGGCACGCGCAGGCAGAAGTACGGCATGTCGGACGGAAAGCCCGATAGCGGGTGGTACGCATTGCCGCGCCCCCACAGACGCTCCGTGGTGGCGGTAAAGGCAATCGAGGGCGACGGCAGTTCGTGGCAGGTCTTGAAATAGGCCTCGACGCTGTCGAGCACTTGCTGCTGGTAGACCTTGGGCGCGAAGGCGGTCATCGCTGATCACCGTAGGGTGCGCCCGGTTCCTGTATGGCTTGCGCCGGTGCGGCGGCATCGGGCTGCAGGAGCTCGACGACGCCCCGACGGCTGATCACGATGACCGTGCCCGTGCGTGCCGCCAATTCCCGTGCGCGTTGTGCGGCTCGCTGCATCGCACGCAGCGACAGGCGCAGATCGGCGTCGCGCGCCGTTTCGATGGGCTGTCGGTTCATGGTTTCTCGCTCCAGTCCAGCAACACCGGCGCGGTGCCGGCGTTGTCATACAGCGCCCAGGCGTCGACGAGCGGCCCGTACAGACGCTCGAAGTTTTCCCGGCCGGCAGCAAAGCGTCTTCGGATCGTCACTTCGGGGATGTCGTGCCCGCCCTGGCGCACCCGCTGGGCGACGCGGGCGATGGCGGCCTCGGCGCTGTCGAGCTGCAGAAAGATCAGCTTCACCCGGTAGCCCGCGGCCTGCCAGGCGCGGATGTGCTGCAGATAGCCGCGCCCCGCGAGCGTCGTCTCGAAGGCGAAGCTTT
The DNA here is from genome assembly GCF_002077135.1 of Metallibacterium scheffleri. Lineage (NCBI taxonomy): Bacteria > Pseudomonadati > Pseudomonadota > Gammaproteobacteria > Lysobacterales > Rhodanobacteraceae > Metallibacterium > Metallibacterium scheffleri. The sequence goes on from NZ_LDOS01000002.1 coordinate 695,623, forward strand.
CGCGGGCGGCAAAGTGCCGATCCAACTCGTGCAGCATCAGGCGCCCGGCCTGCATGGCGGCGCTCTCCGGCGCAAACGGTGCCAGCCCGGCGGCGATCAGGTCGGCATTGACGAACACCGGGCAATCCGCCTCGTGGGGCAGGAACTCGCGCGCGAACGTCGTCTTGCCCGCGCCGTTGGGCCCGGCAATGACGATGACCTTCAGCGCGTCGGTCATCGCTACGGCTCCAGCGCGTAAGGCGTCTGCTTGAAGGTGATGCCCTCGCGTGCAGCGCGGCCGCCCATGCGGTTGGCGGCGGCGTAGATCACTTTCGGGCCGGCAAACCGGGGCAACACATCGAACACTGGGCCGGTGAGCACGTTGCCGCCGGCCACCGAGCGGTCCTTGAGGATGCCGTTGTACAGCAGGTAGATCGCGCGACCCTCGTGCACGCCCAGCAGCGGCGACAGTTTTTCTCCCTCTCCCGCCGGGAGAGGGCCGGGGTGAGGGCGCGCCGTGCCGGTTTCGGCGAACCAGACGAACTCGGCCAGTTGCGCGAATGTCACATCGCTGCGGATCTGACCGTCGGCGTCGAATAGGGGTTCTGCGGAAAGACGACAGAACTGGAAGCCGCCGCCGAGGCCTTCGACGATTTTCTCCCCTCGCCCGCTGGCGGGAGCGGGAGCGGGGTCGGGGATGAGGGCGCCTTTGGTGTAGCCGGTGGCCACGCGCTTGACCCGCTCGGCGGTGACGGTGCGGGCGATGTTCTCGTCCATCTCGACCAGGATGAAACGGCGCTGGCCGCCATCCTCGGCGTTTTGCTTGAGCACCGCGTGGCCGGTGGTACCGGAACCGGCGAAGCTATCGAGCACGAGAGAATCCGCATCTGTTGCAATTTGCAGGATGCGTTGGATGAGCAAGGACGGCTTAGGCGTTGCGAAATCTGATACCGAAGGGATGTCGTGCAGCACTTCGCGCAGTTCCTTGCGCGAGCCATCGGTGTGGCCGGCAAATTCGTGTGGCCATAGTGTTTGCGGCACCACCCCATCATTGCGGAGCAAATGTTTGTAGCGCTTATAGGCAGGCACTTTGCCCTTGCCGTCCTTGCCCCAGTAGATCAAACCCTCTGCCACATGTCGTTGATGCTCTTCCTGCGAGTAGGCCCAGACGCGGGTGCGCTTGGGCCAGATTTCCTCGCCTGTGTTGGGATTGGTGACGGGGTAGTAGAGGTTTGGGCGTTCTTCGGCTGTTTTGGCACAGGTGTAGTCACTGTTACGAAATTGCCCTCTGTCATCTTCATGCTTGTACTGGCTATCTTTTTCTTCCCCACGCGGCAGCAGGTTACGCTGCCAACTGGGCGATCGCTGATAAACCAGCACAAAGTCGTGCATTGGGGCAATGGTTTTGTGATCGTTGGATACGGCGTACTTCTTTTGCCAGATGATCGTGCCCACAAAGTTGCGGGCTTCAAAAATCTCATCCATCAACAGCCGTAGCGTAGCCACCTCGTTGTCGTCGATGGACACGAAAATCGCACCGTCCTCGCGCAGGAACTGCTTCAAGAGAACCAGGCGCGGATACATCATGCACAGCCAGCGGTCGTGCCGGTCCAGCGTTTCGCCTTCCTTGCCGACGACCTCGCCCAGCCACTTGCGAATCTCCGGGCTGTTGACGTTGTCGTTGTAAACCCAGCCTTCGTTGCCGGTGTTGTAGGGCGGGTCGATGTAGATGCACTTCACCTGTCCGGCGTAGCGCGGCAGCAGCGCCTTGAGCGCGTGCAGGTTGTCGCCCTGCACGATCAGGTTGCCGCCGTAGTCGCCCTCATCCCCGACCCCGCTCCCGGAGGGCGATGGGAGCGAGAGTTCCGGCACCGGCTCCAGCAGGCGGAACGGTACCTCGCGATGGTGTTTGACGACGGCGGCCTTGCCGATCCAGTTCAATGTTGGCATTCAGCCCATCCCTCAAGCTGTGCGCGATGGCGTCTGGCCATCGCTGCGTTGTTCTTCATCCGCGCCCCCGGCGCGCACCCAGTCGTCCACCTCGGACAGCCTGAACTTCCACAGGCGCCCGACGCGGTGCGCTGGCAATCCCCGATGCTCGCGCCAGCGATAGATAGTGTCCTTGGCCACGCCAAGATGCTGGGCGACCTGCTCGACGGAAACCCACGGTTCTATGGTCATGGCGTCCGCGCTTGCCAACTGGAAGCGACTCAAGTGGATGAAACCGGATGAAAGTCTATCAGTGCTCCGGTGGCCGCGGTTGACGATGAACCGCATCGCGTCATGCATTTATTTTGCGCGGCAAGCGCTGCGGGCAAGTGGGCGGATTTGCGAGGGCTGCCAGCGAGTTGCGTGGAATTCACAACCTGGGTTGTGCCGAATCAACGGACTTTCGGAGTCTGCTACGCAGGCAGCATCAGTCCGCGCAACTTTGCCGCCGAGCCAGGTAGCCCCTGGCGCTCGATGGTATCGAGGTGCTGGGGTTTGTCGACTGGCGGATTCCGCAGAGACGAGCGCAGTCGCTCGACGGCGCCGAGCACGATGCCAGGCGCAAGATCGATGACGTGCTGCACGAAGGCATCGGGGTGCTGGGCTGCAATTCCGTAGGGATCAAGAGCCGCCTTCGGAAAATCCGACCGATTGAAGGTCACGATCACATCCGCGCGTCCCCGGATTGCAGCGGCGAGCACATGCCGGTCATCGGCATCGGGTAGGGTCAACGCTGGGATCAGCGGCTCGTAGTTCTCGACTAGCGCATCACGCACGTGCGCGTTCATCAGATCACGCGTTCGCCCCAGCTGAGCCGCGGTGAAATCGGCCACGCGCCGGAACTCAGTAGCCCATGTCCAGCTTCTGGCCCTGCTCGGCAAGCGCATCCAGTGCCTTCAGCCGGGCCTCGTCTTCGACAGACTTGTAGCGCATCAAATCGCGGAACAGCACACGCCGGCGCGTGCCAACCTTGCGATGAGGAATTTTCCCGGCCTCGAGCAGTTGCACAAGATAGGGCCGGGAGACGTTCAGCAAATCGGCTGCTTCCTGGGTCGTCAGTTCAGCATGCACTGGGATCAGCGTGACGGCGTTGCCTTGGGCCATCTGGGTCAAAATGTCCACGAGCAATCTGAGCGCGGCGGCTGGCAGCGTGATGCGCTGATCAGGGTGGCCGGGTTCAGCCAGTTCCACCGGCTCGGTGCCATGGGCCTTCAGATAGCGGGCCAACACCCGGCTGGATTGCTGCGCCTGCACCGACTCCTTCTCGGTCGGGATGATTGGATCGAATGACTTGAGGGCAATTGCGTTCATGGGAATCTCCGTGGTCACGGAAGGGCCACTGGGCATAGCCTAACGCACAGACGAAATGAACGAAACAAACGAATCATCCTGAATAGACGATCAGCTAACAGGCGACCATCAGCCGCGCGCGGGCCAACCACACGCGCGGTGAGACGCCCTTCCTGCTGCGCGGGCTGATCGTCGGCGAGGACGCGCGGGCGCTGACCACCAGGCAAGAAAAAGCCCGCTGGAATGCGGGCTTGAAGGTATTTCCGGGATGTTGAAGTTAACTGAATTGGTGGTGGGATGCTACCCATTTCGAGATGAGGCAACCCGTCGTGCGGCGATTGGCGCCACCTTTCTCCGCACCATGTGCGGCGAAAGACTTGCGTGTGCGGAGAATGCAGCCCATAATCTCCGCATGAAAAGCGGCGATTACAAGTACATCTGGCAGTCCAACGACTGGCCGAACTGGCACTTCGACCTGGCGGCACTGGCTGGGCCTATGGCTGAGGCCAGTCGCGCCCAAGGACTCCTAATGGGCCGTCTGGCCGACGTCGGCATGGCCCTGCGCGATCAGGCCAGCCTGGCGGCGCTTGCCGAAGACGTGGTCAAGACCAGCCAGATCGAGGGTGAGCAGCTCAACGTCGAATCCGTGCGCTCATCCATCGCCCGCAGGTTGGGCGTGGACATCGGCGCCCTGGCCCCGGTCGATCGACACGTCGAAGGCGTGGTCGAGATGGTGCTCGATGCCACGGCCAACTGCCATGCGCCGGTGTCGCGTGAGCGGTTGTTCGGCTGGCATGCCGCGCTGTTTCCTACCGGCTACTCCGGGCTCTCCAGGATCAAGGTCGGCGGCTGGCGCGACGATGACAGTGGTCCGATGCGGGTGGTCTCGGGCCCAATCGGCCGCCAGCGTGTGCATTTCGAAGCGCCGCCCGCCGATCGCCTCGAGGCCGAAACCAGCCGATTCCTTGACTGGGTGAATGGCGCGTCGAACGAGCCGCCACTGCTCAAAGCTGGCCTCGGCCATCTGTGGTTCGTCACGCTGCACCCGTTCGACGATGGCAATGGACGTATCGCCCGAGCCATCGGTGATCTGCTGCTGGCACGCGCCGACGGCAGCCCGCAACGCTTCTACAGTTTGTCGGCGCAGATCCAGCGCGAACGCAAGGCTTACTACGACATCCTGGAGCAGACCCAGAAACGGTCTCTGGACGTCACCGAGTGGCTCGCCTGGTTCCTCGACACGCTCCATCGCGCTGTCGACCAGGCGCAGCACACACTCGATGCCGTGTTGACCAAGACGCGGTTCTGGCAGCGCTGGGCGACCACGCCACTGAACGAGCGGCAGGTGAGGTTGCTGAACAAGCTGCCCGACGGGTTCGAAGGCAAGCTCACCAGCAGTAAGTGGGCTGCCATTGCCAAGTGCTCGCCGGACACGGCTTTGCGCGACATCAACGACCTGCTTGCGCGGGGCGTGCTGCGGAAATCGGATGCAGGCGGGCGTAGCACCAGCTATGTATTGGTTGAGTCTGCAGCGGGGGAAGGCGAATGAATGAAGACGCAGGCGTTCGCAGGAACCCGCACGAGTACACGGGAACCGGCGCGATCAGGCAAGAAAAAACCCCAACCGGGACCGGTTGGGGGTTTGTTATTGGTGGAGGTGGCGGGAGTCGAACACCGGCAATGAAGCATTGCTCTACATGCGAACTATCGCTGAAGTGATCGACAGCTACTGCAAAATCTACCGCACGTGAGGATCGAGAGGGCAGGGGACGAGACGACTGACGATCGACCCTAGAGCTTGACAATTATACAATAATTAGAGAACCTAGTAGGTTACGCTTGGTGTTGACAAGATGCGCCGGGCGCAGTACAACGGACACTATGCGGCAGTCAATCACCACTCACCGCGCAGAAAATATATATGCCGCGCTGATGGCGATGGCCGCGATCGCGGTGTGCGCACTGGGCGCGCACGTGGTTGGCCTTGATTTGGCAGCGCTGCTGATACTGATCGTGCCTGCAGCCATCATGCTGATGCCGGCGCGCACCGTCGCGGATGTTGTTTTCACCGCGCGACGCGGCGGGTTGTTGGCCGCCATGTTGCTTGGTGCGATCCGATCCGCAGCAGAGGCGGGCGCAGCGCTGATGGCTGGCGCCGTCCTGCGCGCACTGGCGCCAGTCCTTGAGCTGGTCGCTGCAGTGTTTTGCTGCGGCACGTCCGCCATCGTTAGCCTGCACCGCGCAGCAATCTCCGCGCAGGACGCTGGCGCGCAAACGCGCGCGCAGCTCGGAACCATCGCCGCCACTCTCGCTGACCGCGTCCTGCCGGCTCCTCGCGCCGCCGCCCTTTTCCGCGCGGCGTAACCCAACCATCGTTTAATCCGGGCCGCTGCGCGCAATGCGCGGCGGCCCTTTCGTTTGTGCGACTCGACGCCTGATCAGTCCCACTGAAGCGTATGCGCGCGGCGGTCCTCAGCAACACGAGGACCACCATGGAATTCGACTTCAACACCCCGGCCGGCGAGGACAGCAGCGGCGCTGCGCTTGCCATCGTCATTGCGCAGCTCCTCGATCAAAACAACGGGAGCTTCGACTTTCGGCCCGGGCGGGCCCTGGAACTCGCCGGAGGCAACGCGCGAGGCAGCGACCGGACCGATTACAGAGCCGTTCCCAGGCTGCGTCGGCTAGGTATCGAGCCGGTCCGCGTTGGCAAGCGCTGGCTTGTGCGTGTCGGCGACCTTGCGCGCGTGCTGGTCGGGACGCAGGCGGCATCGGTTCCCTCGGTTCCGCGTCCGCGCGGCCCCAAGCGCCGCATCGCCGGGTGTGCCGCGTGAGCGGCGCCAAGCACCACCCGGCCGAGCGCAAGCAGCCGGCTCGCAGGCACGGTACGCGCGCAGGCCAAGGCTTGCCGCCGCCGCCCACGAGCATCGACGGCGCGCTGGACAGGATCAGTGACCGCGTGAGGCTCGGCGCCTTGCGCGCCGCATTCCACAAGCAGGCCACGGCGGCGGTGTTCCGCACGCTCTCGCCGGCCGGCCAGAGAGCATGCCTCGCAGCCCTGTCCTTCTGCACGGACGAGGAAGCGGTCGTAGAGCTGGTGCAGGCGGAAGTCCTCAGAGAGATCGACCCTCGCCGAGCCGCAGAGTGCCTGCGAGTCGCGCGCGGTCGCGGACTTGAATACGACCACTCCAGCCCAGAGCACCGCGCGCGGGTCGCATGCGGTTGGGCGCGCCGCGCGCACAAGGCGCGCGCGCAGGCTGCCGCGCGTGAAGCGATGATTGCCTCGGGCGAGGCCTACGACCAAGAGGCCGACGAATGAGCCTCGGCATCGAGGGCCTCGAGGGCCCGCTGCTCGACTCGCTGCAGGTGTACTTCCTCGAGGGCAGGCACCTCGAGTGGCGTGGCGTGGAACGGCTGGTCATCTCTTCGCGCCGGCACCGGACGCCAGGCAGCGGGGCTCTGTGCGTGCTCTTGTATGGAGTCGATTCGCGGGAACGTTCAAAAGGTTCCCGAACCGCACCGTTGCAGGATGCTGATTCAAATGGAGAAAATGATGGTGTCATAAGCCCGTTTGGGTGCCCATACGTGCTTATGACACCGGCACGGGGCGACGACCCCATGCCGACGTTGACGGTGGGGCTCGACGCCGAGTGGACTGCGGACGCGCGACACCCCGGGCGGCGACGCGTACTGAGCTGGCAGTTCAGTGTGGTGGTCTCGGGCGGCCGGTCGCTTGAATGGCTGTGCTTCCCGCCTTCCGACCGGGGAACGCGGTTCAAGCGCGAGACCGTCTTGTCGTGGTTCCTCGCGGACTTCGAGGCGGCCGGACTGATCAGCCTTTCATACAAGCCGCGCCTGACCCTCGAGGAACGCGCAAGTGGCAAGCGGCAGCCCGTCGCGCTGCGCGTCACGCTGGTCGGGTTCTACGGAGTCGTGGACATCACCAGCTTCTACGGCGGCGCCCGGCGCCTGCGGAAACTCGATTCTGTGCGGCGGACGGTGGCGTCGGTCGAGCGCCCAGAAAGCGTCCATATCTCGCACGCCGACCGTCACGACTGGGTCGCTCGCGCCACGCTAATCACCCGCGACGCGCAGTTGCTGGCGCCTGCCGGCAGCAACCTCGACGCACTCGGCAAGGCGCTGGGTCTGCGCAAGCTCGATCTACCCGAAGGCTACGGTAAAGATGCGATGGACCGACTGCTGCGCGAGCGGCCCGACGTCTTCGCGCTGTACGCGGCGCGTGATGCCAGCGTCGCGCTGGCTTGGGCTGAGCGCGTGCGCGAAACCCTTGGTCTCGATTCAATCCCTGTGACGTTGGGCGGATGTGCGGCAACGTACATCCGTGATCATGTCTGCCGCACGCGCGGATGGACTCCCGAACAGTTCGATCTCGAATGGCGCGGGCTTGAAACGAAGCGTGAGCGGGTAGACGTGGGCGGCGGCAAGTTCAAGTCTGAAAAGAAACTTGAGCCGCGGCCCGAGGCTGTAACGGCACTCCCCGCCGCCGCGCAGGCGTACTACGGCGGGCGCAATGAATGTTTCTTGGTCGGGATTCATGACGGCCCCTGGATCGATCTCGATATATCCAGCGCCTACCCGAGCGCGATGGCGCTCATCCCAGATCCCGATTTCACCGTTCCGCCTCGCGTGCTCGCCGCCGGCGAACTGCGGCCCTCGGACGTACCGATGCCGGTTTCGTACTTGTTCGGGTACGTCGAGTTCGCTTTCCCCGAGTTGGTGATGTTCCCCTGCCTGCCATGCAAGGACGCTCTAGGCCGTGGCCTGATTTTTCCCAAGCGCGGGAAGACCTGGGCCAGCGCACCGGAACTGTATCTGGCGCTTCGCATGGGTGCGCGCGTGACGCTGCTGCAACCCGCACAAATCATTGCTTCGCGCGACACCTTCGGTCTGCGCGAGGCCTACGAATCACTTGTGGGCATGCGGAAAGAAGCCCAGCGTGTGTTCGGTAAGAAGTCCGTGCAGGACTTGGTGCTGAAAGACATCAACAATAGCGGTTACGGGAAGACGGCTCAGGGCCTCGCGGACAAACGAAATTACTCGACGCGGCATGATGCTGTGAGGTCCCAAGGACCTTCGGTGATCACGTCGGCACCGCAGGCAGCCTTGACAACCAGCCTCGTCAGGGCATTTGCCAGCGCCGCAATGGAAGAGCTGCATGCGCGCGGACACCGGGTTGCGTCTGTAACGACGGATGGATTCCTTTCCACAGCTACCGCCGCAGAAGTTGAGGTGCTGCCGTGCTACGGTTTGACCCCGTACTTCCGCCACGCTCGCGCGGCGCTGGGTGGCGGCGCGATCTGGGAAGTGAAACACGCCGCACAAAAGTTGGTCATGCTGACAACGCGCGGCGGGTACGGTGTAGGCGCGATCGGCAATCAACCACTGCCGCATGCAGGCGCGGGGTTCAAGGCCTCTCGCGAAATCCGGCAGCGCGATGACTATCCCGAGATCATGGCGGCGATGTACCTCGAGCGCGACGGGAGGCTCGAGTGCACCTACAACGCGCTGCCATCGCCGAAAGAGTACGTGCGCGCTAACGCTGACGGTACGAGCAAGGCCGTGCGCAAGAGCGTGTCGTGGGAATACGACCTCAAGCGGCGCCCGGTGGACGCGCGCATGAAGGAGATCGCGATCCAGGGACGAATCTACGAGCACGTCAGCTATTCCACGGCGCCATGGGAGTCTGCCGAAGCATTCGACGCCGCGCGGCGAGCAGCAGAACCCATGCGAGGCCGCGCCATCACCACCGTCGATCAAATCGAAGAACTCGACCGGCGTCGGCATCTTGTCAGCGCGAACGCGGCCGCCGGCACGCGCACGCGCGGCAGTGCAGCGCGAACGCTTGCTCGTAGCGTCCTTCGAGGTCTGCGCAGCGGTCGGCTGATTGCCGACTGGTACTGCCCGAAAGCCGTCGGCTTCCGCGGGCGTGACGTGTGCGATCGCGTTGGCTCCGCGTTCCGCGTCGAGCTGTCAATCGACGACTGGAAGAACGCCGGGCGTGGGGTGAGGAACGCTCGTCTAGCGCTCAGCGGCGCCGAGCAGGTGCTTGAGCGCCTCAGGGTCCGTCGGGTCATCGGCTTCGGTGGAGTGCTCACCGATTGCGAACCCGTGCGTGTCATCGCGGCCCCTCGCACCGCCCGCCACCGAGAGCCCTCGCGCCGGCGAGCTCGGGCCGTCACTGCATTGGGTACCACCCACTCACGAGTACCTGGTCATGGCTCCGAAGAACCCACGCCTGCCGCACATCGAAATGGCGGTTGAACTCTACAAAGCGGCACCGTCAGGCGACCGCCTGAGTTACCGCCTTTCCATCGATGGTGAGCCCGTTGCGTTTGAGCGGCTCCGCGGCGCGAAGAGGCTGCTCGCCGACGCCCTCCTCGGTCTGGCGGTCTCCGATCACGGGCGGCGCAAGAGCATGAACGCGGTCGATCCTGACCAGATCACGGGTCCGCCAGGTCCGCCGACCGGGAGCGCCTGATCAACGATCCCAACCCCTCTCGCGCCCGGTGGCGCCCCTGAAACCGGGCCGGTGGCGCCACCTGCAGGCATGTGCACAAACATGCACCAATGTATGCACACTTGTGCATGTTTGTGTGCATCCATAAACATGCACAACTTTGTGCATTCGCCGCACGTCGCCAGTGGCGCCACCCGGCGCCAAAACCGCCAGCGACGTGCGGCTCCACCAACCGCCAGCGCGACACCCGCGCGCCGCACCGATTCCTGGTGACGCCGCTGCCAATGCAGCCCGCGGGCTGCATCGACCGCCCGCCTGCCGGCGCCGCCGGACCGATCCTGCCGCCGACTCGCTCAATGCCCGCTCTGCCGGACCGGCGGTCCGCTCCGGGCCTGATCGACCTCGCAGCGACCGACCCGCATCCTGATCCGTCTGCCACCGAGCCGCGCACCCGCACTACCTAGCCCCGGACCCAACCGCCAGCCCATGCCGCCGGGAACCGCCTGCGGCGGCCCGCGTGCGCGTGATGGTCGGGCACCCCACCCTGCGGGTGGATGCCCTCAGCTCTGCGAGCCGTCGCCCAGTGGGCGCCATCTCTCCGAGCACACACACCTCGCACGCCTGCGGCTGCCACTTCGTGGCTCGGTGTGTTGCAACTTCCTGACGCGCGGAGCAAATCGCTGGCGCCACCTATGGCGCCACCCGCTGCGATAAAGCGACCTGAAAGCGTTGCAGCGCCTCGTTCCCAGCATGACGCCACCACGCGGCGTCGTTCTGACGCCAGAAAAAAATATCCCGAGCGCACTGCATTGGGTACCAGGACCACGCTCGAGGTGCCCAATGAACACCGAAGCAATCAACCCCGAAATCACCGCCGCCTCAACCATCGTGGCCGTGCCCCGCAGGAGCCGTCCACGGCGCAAGAGCCGTGCGCGCATCCACCTGCGTCTCTCTGCCGCCGAGCGCGCCGAACTGGAATCGGCCGCCCGCGCGGCGGGCTATTCGCGCGTGACCTCATATGTGCTCGCGCTGACCCGTGGAGAGACGGCCGCTCGCACACAGGCCGACGCGGTGCTTGCCCAAGCGAAGGCGGTCATCGAGACGTCCGTGAGGATCGCGGTCGAGGCCGCCGTTGCTGCGCAGGCGGAGAAGGCCGCCGCAGACACGGCTGCCCTGGCTGAGCAGATCGCCCGCTTGCGCGAGGCGGTGAAGGACAACTTCATCCGGCTGGCCGAGCAAGTGATGCGTGGCGCCACTTCGCCTGTTTCCGGAGGTGCGCGATGATCACCATCCAGCAGCTCTGCGACGCCGAGGGCGCGGCGCGGTACTTCAGCGAGCTCGACGACTACTACCGCGAAGGCGGGGCAGCGCCGGCCGAACTGGTGGGATGTGGCGCCACTCGACTCGGCCTCGCTGGCGCCTTCGACAAGACACGCGCCACGGCGTTCGCCGCCGCCCTGCGCGGCGAGGTGGCCGGCCAGCGGATTGGCAACCCGGCCCGTCACCGGGCCGGCTACGACCTGACATTCTCAGCCCCAAAGAGCTTCTCGGTCGCCGCCCTTGTCGCCGGCGACGATCGTCTCGCGGCTGCTCACGACCGCGCGGCACGCGCGGCCCTGGCGCACATCGAGGCGCATGCGCTGGTGACCCGCCAGCGTGGCGCCGACGGCAAGGGCTACGAATGGCGGCAGGTGGAGGGCATCACTGGTGTGTTCCGGCACACGACGAACCGCCGGGTCGAACCCGACCTGCACAGCCACATTGTGATCGCGAACGCCGGCTACGACCAGACGACGGGCCGCTGGGCTTCGATCGACGGCAAAGAACTGTTCGCGGCCCAGCGCGAAGCGGGCACGCTGTATATGGCCGAGCTGGCGCGCGGCGCCCGTGAGGCCGGCCACGAGATCGACTGGACGATCAACGCGCAGGGTCACCCATCGTTCGAAATCCGCGACGTGCCGCCCGAGCTGTCGCTGGCTTTCTCGACCCGTACTCAGGCAATCGAGGCCGAACTGGCGCGACGGGGCCTGACCCGGGAGACGGCTTCGCCGGACGCCAAACAGGCGGCCACGCTTGCTACTCGCGATAAGAAGCTGGTTGGCGTGGACCGCGCGGCGCTGGTCGAATCCTGGCGCGCGCTGGCGCGCGAGCATGGCTATGACCTGGACAAGCGCCACGGGGCGCTCATCGGCAACGACCAGCGTCTCGCTGCGTCGGATGACGCGGTGAAGCGCGCCATCGAGCACCTCAGCGAGCGTGACGCGCGTTTCAGCCGCCGTGACCTCGAGCATGAGTGCAGGATCTATGCCCAGGGCCATGCCAGCGACGCCGACCTCGCCGCCGCCATTGACCGCGCCCAGCGGCGCGGCGACCTGATCCAGCGCCCGAGCTGGGGCAGGACTGCCGGCGGGCAGCGCGGGCACCGGAGCGGTTTCACAACTGCCGAAGGGGTGAAGACCGAGCGCGCACTGCTGGAGACCGCCGGAAAGCTCGAGCGCGCGAATGGCGCGCGCTTGATCGACCCAACCGGCAAAGCGCCGTTGTCAGACCGTGTCACGGCGCGTGCGATCGAACGCGCCATCGCCGCCCGCGAGTCGCAGAACGGCCGCCCGATGACGGACGAGCAGCGGGCCGCGACGGCGGCGATTCTGTGTAGCGATTCGCGCCTCCAGGTCTTGGGCGGTCACGCGGGCACGGCGAAAACGACGAGCTGCCTCGCAGCCGTCGCCGACCAAGCGCGCGCGAACGGCGCCACTGTCCGGGCGATGGCGCCGACCTCGAGCGCGGCCTCCACGCTCGGCGAAGCGCTGGGCTCGCGTGGCGAAACGGTGGCATCTGTTCTCCACGAACAGGCCAAGCCCGCGCGTCCCGACGCGCGGGAGCTCTGGATCGTGGACGAGTCCGGGATGATGTCAGCGCGGGACACTAAAGACTTGCTGCAGCGCGCCGAGCGCACGGGCGCAACGGTGATCCTCAGCGGAGACACAAAACAGATTGGCAGCGTGGGCGCCGGCGCGGCGTACAGCCAGCTTTCCGCGAGTGTCCGGCCGGAGCACAAGCACCAGCTCACCCAGATCGTGCGCCAGAAGAATGAAACGTTGCGCGGGGCGGTGTACGACGCGCTTTCCGGTCGCGTGCGCGAAGCCCTTCAGAAGGCCGACACGCTCGAGATCCGAACCCGCGACGCGCAGATCACCGCCGCGGCCGAGCGCTACCAGCAGGCGCAGGCCGCCGGCAAAAGCGCGCTCGTGGTGACGCTCAGCCGCGCCGATCGGGCGGACGTGAACAAGGAGATTCACGATCAGCGCGTGGCAGCCGGCCAGGTGCGCGACGAGCGCGAAGTCCAGATCCTCGACTCGAAACAATGGACCGCCGCGCAACGGAGCGACGCCGCCCGCTACCAGACGGGCGACGTGATCGTATGGGGAGCGGCCCACCGCCGCGGCCCCGACCGCGGCGAGCAGACGACCGTCGTCGAAAGCCGCGACGGCCTCGTGACCATCCAGCGCGAGGACGGCAGCCGTTGGACGTTCAACCCGCGCAACATGAGCAGGTTCGACGTGTTCGATGCGCGCGCGCTCGCGGTAGGCCGCGGCGACTCGATCGTGACCCGCAGTGCGATGCACAACGCCGACGGCGAGCGCCTGGCGAACGGCACGCGGCTCGAGGTCACGGCGGTGCGCGGCGACCGCATGACCGTTCGCGACGAAAAGGGCCACCAGCACACGCTCGACACCCACCGCGGCCTGCACGTCGATCACGGCTACGCCATGACCGCCGACCAGGCGCAGGGGAAAACTGCGGACGAATCGATCGGGGTCATTCGGGCCGGTCAGGAAAATCTGGCAGAACTGGCCCGCCTGTACGTGATTATCTCGCGTGCACGCGAGCGCGGCGTCGTGATCACCGACGACGCGCAGAAGCTCGCCGCGGTGCTCGAGCGGAATACCGGCCAGTGTAAGCAGGCCCTCGAAACCGCCGCCGATCGCGACCCGCCGCTGCCGGGCGCGCTGGCGCAGTGGTTGGCCGAGCGCGAGGCAGAGCGCGAGGAACGCCTGCCGGGGCTGCCGCCGATGATGGCCGAGCCGACCGACCCCGGGGTGGTCGCGGCGATCGAGCGCGACCGCGAGCAGCTCGGCCTCGACGCCCCTGATCCCGATCGCGACCTCGATGACCAGGACCTCGAGCAGGACCTCGACTTCGACGGCCCGGAAATGGGCTGACGGCGCGGCGAATAGGAATCCACGCCGGTCACTGCATTGGGTACCGACACAGAGGCAGAGAACTGATCATGAACCTGAAAATCAAACCCCACATCATCGAAATCCTGATCGGCGCCGTTCTCGGCGCCGGTGCCAGCCTGGCCTGCGCCAGTGTGCTGCTGGTGCTGACGCACACGCCGCTTCCGTCGCTGTGGCCGGTGACGATCAAGTCGCTGCCGTCCGCTTGGCAGCGTCTCGTCGGCGGCCTGCTCGACGGCGCCGTCCTGGCTGGCGCCATCTTGGGCGGCTGGTACGCCGCGCACCAGACGGAGATCCAGCACGTGCGCGGGACGCGCTTCTATCGCGACCCCGACGAGGCCGTGCCGGTGCTGCAGGCCGCCGAGACCTCACGCATGAGCGAGGCCCAGCGCGTGGGCAAAATCCCCAGCCTCGTGCTGGGTGGCATCGCCTTCTCGCGCAAGCGCCTCACCGCCGGCGCGCTGTTTGTCGGCCTGCCGGGCAGCGGCAAAACGGTCTGCCTGTCCGCCGCGATTCATCAAATCCTGCACGGTGGCGGCGGCGATCGCGTGCTGGTGCATGACCCCAAAGGCGATTACACCGCGCAACTGTTCGACCCGGCGACGTGCGTCCTGCTGGGGCCATGGGATGCGCGCGCCGCGCTGTGGTCGCCCGACGACATCGACAGCCCGGCACTGGCCTCGGAGTTCGCCGACGCCATCACCGGCGCCAGCGAGATGCAGGGGAACAACAAATACTTCTACGACGGCGCCAGCGCCATCGTGGGCGGCCTCATCAAGAGCTATCTGCTCGAGGGCGCGCAGTGGCGCTGGATCGACCTCGCCCGCGCCCTTCAGGGCGATGCGCGTTCAATGGCCCAGCAAGCCGAGCGCGGTGACGCGCGCGTGCGGCAGATTCTGCCGTTCGCGTTCGCGCGGCCGCATCCGAAGACCGGTGCGCTGCCCGGGCCGTCGCAGGGCGAACGCGGGGTGATTTCAACCGTGGGCACGTGCTCGCGCATGCTGCTGCAGCTCGCCGCCGTGGACCACGGCAGGCCTGATGCGCCGCAGTTCAGTATGCGCAAGTGGCTGACCGGCGAAGCGCACCAGGAAGTGCGCACCGTCATCCTCAACAACAACGCTGCTTTTTCGAGCGCAGCCGAAGCGATTTTCGGGGCGATCCTGCGCGTGCTGGTCGCCACTACGAACAGCGCGCTGATGCGCGAGAAATCCGCCGACGACGCCGGTCTTTGGCTGATCATCGACGAGGCGCCGCAGCTCGGTCTCGCAGCCCTCGAACACCTGCAGCGCGCCGCCGAGGTCGCGCGATCGCGGGGCGTGCGCACGGTGTTGGCGGCGCAGGATGAATCGCAATTTGCGGCGCGCATGGGCTTCGAAAAGGCCGCTCCGTTGCTCGCCATGCAATCGTTGCGCGTATACGCGCAAATGTCCGCCGCAGGCGCGGAGAGCGTGTGCAAGCGCGTCGGAGATAGGGACGTCAAACGCCTCGAAACCACCGGCAGCGGCGGCGCGCTCCAGGGCAAAACCTCGCGCGCCGAGAGGCTTCCAGTACTGGTCTCCAGCGACCTCACCGAGCTGCGCGCAGGGCCCGATGGCGTTGAGTTGCTGGTCGCGATCGACGACCTCATCGGCAAAGTCCTGCAGCCCTATGCGCCGCGTCCCGAGCACACCGTCGCGCCGTTCGTCGAGTGCGAATACTGGCGCCGCGCGGAACCGCCGCTCGGAACCGCTGCGCCTGCACTTGATCCAGACAATGACCCGCCGGGCGGTGGCGGGCGCTCGCAGTCGCTCGACGAACCGCTGTTCGACGCCGACATCGACCTGCCCGGATTGCCTGAGCCGGCTGCCGAGGACGACGACCTGGCGCCGGACCTTGGCGTCGAATCCGAGTGGAGGGAATGACTATGCTGCTCCGAATGTTTCTTGCCTCATGTGTATTCGTCGTGGTTTGGCTTGCATATGCCCACGTCGCCTCCCCACCTGTCGCCGGCTTCATCGCAGCGGGAGCTGCCCTCGCCGAACTCGTCGGCTCTCTTGCAGTCGGCCGCAACGGCGGAGGCGCGGGCTCCGGCCTGCGCCTCATGATCTGGCTGGGCGCGCCAATCCTGGCTTGGCCCCTTGTCGCCATCGGCATCGAGCAGCTGATGCCGTCGCTCCCGCAGCCTGCTGCGGCCAGTGCCGCCGCCATCGTCGCATCGCTCACCGGCCTCATGGCTGCCGGGCATGGCAGCGGAGCCGACGCCAGGCGGAACGTGGCCGTGCTGATGGCCTCGCTGATCCCGCTGTATGCACTCGGCCACGCAGTCACGACCACGCCCTACGATCCGCTGTCCGTGGGCCTCGCCTGTGCGGCAGTCGCCACCGCCTGCGTGGTCGCCCGCCAAGCACTGGTGCTGCCGCAGGACCACGAGCGCGTGCTGGTGCTTGTCGCCAGCACCTGCGCGGTCGCGGCCATGATCGGCGCATTGCCAGCGCTGGCCGGATTCATCTGATCCCACCCGCACAGACCACAGGAGTACACATGAGCCCGCAAATGAAAACCATCCTTGATCTGTGCAGTGTCCGAGCTGATTCACCCGGCGTGAGTGCGCGCGACGGTTTCGGGGCTCTTTGGGGTCGAGCCCACTACGCAACGGGTCGCTTGAGGATGAATCGCCCCGGCTTTCATGGAGGCTGTTTGGTTTGAGTCAGGCCCTCACGATCGCCAGGTCGTCCCAGTTGGTGGTGTACGCCGGGGTCATGGTCCCGCGCTTCATCGCCCAGCGCCGCGGTTGCCGGAGTCCGGCACTGCCGATGCCCAGCGTACCCTTGCCCCAGCGTGCGTTGACGCGATCAAGGGTGGCCATCAGGGCGGTGCGGAGGGGATCTGTCGCTGACGGCGCATCCGCGAACAATTGCCCCTGCTCGACGTTCCGCTCGCCCAGCTCCAGCAGCATCACGCCGGCCTTGACGTAGCGATAGCCGTCCCGGTAGAGGTGATGCAGGACCGTCATCGCCGCCTTCGTGAGCACGGCCGTGTCATCGCTCGGCGCCGGCAGCGGTAACGTCGCACTCGGGTGGTATTGCGCATCCTGCAATCGATGCCGGTTGGTCTCCAGCCAGACGCCGACGCGCCCGGCCACGCCGTGCTGGCGGCGCAGCTTCTCGGCCGCGCGGCCCATGTAGGCACGGAGACTTTCCGCCAGCTCCGCCTCGGTCCATACCGGCGCGCCAAACGACCGGCTGGCGATGATCTGCTGCCGGGGCGGCGCGTCCTCCTCCAGATCGATGCAGGATTCACCCTGCAGCTCGCGCACCGTGCGCTCCATGACCACGGAATAGCGCTCGCGCAGCCGGTGCGGATTGGCCGCCCGGAGATCCGCCACCGACCGGATACCCTGCTCGGCGAGTTTCATCGCCGTCTTGCGACCCACGCCCCAGACCTCGCGTACCTCGATGCTTGCCAGCAGGGCATCGATATCGGACCCGGGCAGGGTGTCGAGATCGCACACGCCGTTCCAGTCGGCGCGCTTCTTGGCCACATGGTTGGCGAGCTTGGCCAGGGTCTTGGTCGATCCGATGCCGACCGAGACCGGTACACCCACCCACTGCTTCACCCGCTGGCGGATCGTCTGTCCCGTCGCCGTCAGATCCAGATGCGGCTGCCGGGTGAAGTCGAGGAAGGACTCGTCGATCGAGTAGACCTCCTGATCCGGCGCGAACTGGCCCAGCACCGCCATCACCCGCGACGACAGGTCGCCATACAGGGTGTAGTTGGAGGAGAAGGCCAGAATCCGGTGCTCCCGTGCCAGTTCCTTCATCTGGAACCACGGCAGGCCCATCGGCACACCAAGCGCCTTGACCTCCGCCGAGCGGGCGACCACGCAGCCGTCGTTGTTGGACAGCACCACGATCGGCTTGCCTTCGAGGTCGGGCCTGAACACCCGCTCGCAGGAGACATAGAAGTTGTTGACGTCGACGAGGGCGATGCGGCGCTGCATGACTCCTGATCCTCCCGTCCTGCCGAGGCCGTTCTCCCCTCAGACCTTGTGCAGCACCCGGGTGACCACGCCCCAGATCTCCAGCTCCTCGCCCTCGGCAAAGGTGCGATCGGCAAAGTGCGGGTTCTCGGCGATCAGGACCGGCTGGCCCTCCCGGAAGCGCAGGCGCTTGATCGTCAGCTGGCCGTTGACGACCGCGACCACGATTCTGCCTTCGCTGGGGTTCAGGGCCCGATCGACCACGATCTCGTCGCCGTCATGGATGCCGGCGCCGAGCATCGACCAGCCTTCGACCCGCAGGATGAACGTGGCGGCCTCGTGGCCCTGCCGGATCAGGTGCCGGTTGAGATCGATGCACTCCTGCACATAGTCATCGGCCGGACTCGGAAAGCCGGCCGGCACCGCGGCGCTGAAGCGGATCGGGCCGGTGGTTCCGGTGACGGCCAGCGGTCGCGCATCCTGGGCCACCGCGGTACCGGGCTCCAGCGGCAGGACCGTACCGGCTCTCCAGTGCTCCAGATACGCCAGCACCGTCGGCACCTGACTGTGCGGTACTCGCAGCGGCTGCGTTGGTTCGCGATAGCTTCCGGAGCCGGGCTTGCGGCCCGCGCCGGGCCGGCGGCCGCCGTGGGAGGAGGGAGGAGGGGTCATGGGACGTTGATTCGTGAACGTGAATCAAGCCTAGCAGATCGGGCTACCCGCACGCATAGCACTCACCGTTGCGGCCTCGCGGTAGCATTCACACTCACCCTCAGGAACAGCGATCGTGTCGAAACCATCCGCCGCCAGGCGAAACCGCACCCGGACCATCGAAGCGCAGGCCCTCGCGATGCTGGAGCGCTACGACTGCCCGATGCCTTACCACGCGGTGCGCACGCACTTCCTGGGCGCGATGTGCGCGACCGAACCCGTACAACCGATGAAGACGCTGGCGCGGATCTGGGATGGAGCGCTGCCGGCGTTTGCGTCCATCGAAGCAGTCAACGAGCTCCTCGGTGCGCTGATCAACGGACTGTGGAATGAGCTCACCGTGCATCAGGACGAGGGCCATCCCTATCGGCTGATGACGTTCCCGGCCCGGGCGACGCGCGAAAGCTTGGCCTGCCTGGCGGAGACGCGCACGGAAGAGCTGAAAGGGTTTCTGACCGGCGTGTTCGGTGATCAGGTGAATCTTGAAGTTCCCGAACCCATGGGCGAATCGCTCGACACCCTGATGGAGCTCGACGGCATCTTCTCCGGCATGCAGGCGTTGCTGGAGGATCCCGAGAAGCCTGCCAGTGCCAAGGACCTAGAAGGGCTCCGGAAACACATCACCAAGCTGACCGCCATCGCCGAGCAGGAGATCCACGCCGTCGTCCTGGGTGCGCGCGTGCTGCGCGAGCAGATCGGTGCGCTGGAGGAGAAAGAGGGATCGGCCGTGCACTGACGTGCACCGATGCCGCAGCTACTGGCATCAAGGCACCGCGAATGGCAAAGTGCGACCCAAACCGGACATTGAAGCGGTGCTTATTGGTGAAAGTTATGAAGTTAATGATCTTTTGTATAAACTCAAAGATGGGGTGCAATCATGGCTAAAATATTCCTTTTCGTACTAATGACCGCGTTGCTGGCAGGTTGTGCTACAACGTATACGTATAACGGACAACAATACCCATCATCTAATGCCGCGATTCAAGCAGCGCGCACTGACATTCGTGGCAAGGTCATAGCTATACCGAAGCTGTCAAAGCCTCTTGCTTTATCTGCGCTTGTGTTTGTTCCGTCATTGGAATGGTGCCGCCAAACGGTCAAGACTCATGGGCATCCTTCTGAAACGATCGTAAATTATGTACAAACAGTTGAATATTATGGCTATTACGGCATGGCCCAGGCTCTACAGCAAAGAGGCGTTTTCAAAACAACCGTCATTGATGAATTTGCGCAGCGTCAGCCATATGCACACCCAGACTACCAGTATCTAATTTGGCTCAAGCTTAATGGAACGAACACGGCAATATGGATGATTGCTCCAGGAGGCAAACCTTCTGATGCACAGCAGCTACCAATATCACCACTAGATTCGGCATCAGATCGTGCGTCCGATTTTGTTCAATCTGTCGATAAATATATAAGGAATGCGGAATCAACTAACCACGCAAATGATTGAAAATGAAGAACCTCGCGGCTTGCCACGAGGTTCTTCATTCGATTGATCCAGCGGGGAAATTTCAGATTGACAGTACGCCGAATAAGATCTAACGTCCGATGCTATTCCCCGGATCCGGGGTCTATTTCTTTTTAGGCCTTTCTGATGACACGCAAGATGGCACTGGATACCAACTGCCTCATCGATCTCGAAGTGAATCGCCTGGATGCCCGCCACGTCAGGACTCTAATTGGGGCTTGGAAGAAGAGACAGGTTGAACTAGCGGTGGTCGTGGTAAGCGCATCAGAGAATCAACCCACTGGCATCGCGAGTCGCGATTTTGGCGCGTTTGATGCGAAACTGAATAACGTCGGGCTCGCTGGCGTACATCACCTCCTTCCATTGGCGATTTGGGATGTTTTTTATTGGGATCATGCACTGTGGCCATCTGCCGAGATGATAGCTTTGGCATCGAAGATTCGGGAGATTCTGTTTCCGGGTATCCTGACGGCACCGCCCACGAACATCAACGAAAACTCCGTGTGGCGGAATCGCATGTGTGACGTGCTAGTCGCATGGTCGTGCATTCACCACGAGTGGGAGTGTCTAGTGAGTCGCGACAAGAATTTTCACGATCACAAGGTTGAGCTGGCATCGCTTGGACTTCGCGAAGTTCTCTACCCAGCAGATGCTGCTCAGCCACATACGCCCTAACATGCCCATAAGAGACTTCCCGTCAACGCCGCGCGCTTGAGGTTCTTGCCTTGAGCTTTCGGGCCATGGCTGGTCATCGTGTTGTCCTCTTTGCTGCGTCGTGCGTGTCAGTGCTGCGTGGTGATGCAACGAATGTCAGACTGCATTTCCATAAACGGTCTTGTTGCGCCGCTGATGCTGGCGCGGACCAGGGTATAAACCGCACCCGGAGACCTCGTTCGTCTTTCGGTATCGTCGGTGTTCGGGGATCAGCCGAAACACGGGGTGACGTCCGGCAGGTTAGTCAGGTTCTCTCCGGGTCGGTCTGACCGTTGTCGACCACTTCGCGCTGACGTGAAAGGATGTGCGTTCGTGTCATGCCATGCCGGCGATCCTCACCGCGCGCTTGCCGGCCGGGCGCTGCACCATCGGGTGCTTCAGCCACGCCTCGGCGTCGTAGGCTTCCTCGCGCGCCAGCATCGCCCACAGTTGCCGCGCGTGTTTGTTCGCAATCGCCACCAGCAGCTTGCCGAACGGCATCCGACACGCCAGTTGGCGGATCCAGATCTGCTCGGGCGTGGCCCGATCCTGTGCAGTCACCTTGGCGCGCTGCAGGCTGCTGCGCGCGCCCTGGATCAGCAGCGTGCGCAGGTAGGCATCGCCGCGGCAACTGATCGTGCCCAGGCGGGTGTGCCCGCCGCTGGAGTGCTGGGTCGGCACCAGGCCGAGCCATGCGGCCAGTTGCCGGCCGTTCTTGAACTCCTTGGCCGAGCCGACGCTCGCCACCATCGCATCGGCGGTGAGCGGGCCAATGCCGATCAGCGCGCGCAGCCGCACGCAGCGCTCATCCGCCTTGGCGTGCGCTTCGATGCGCGCATCGCACGCGGCGATGCGGTCGCGCACCTGCGCCCAGTGCGCGCTGAGATCGCGCAGCAGTTCCTTCAGCTCCGCAGGCAACGATGCCGCTGCGTCGAGATCCGCCAAGGCGATGCGCAACGCCCGGTCACCCTGCGCCATCACGATGCCAAACTCGGCCAGCAGACCGCGCAGGCGGTTGCTGATCTCCAGCCCTTCGGTCTTGTAGCCCTCGCGCACCCGATGCCATGCCAGCCGCGCCTGCTGCTCGACCGACTTGACCGGCACAAAGCGCATGTTGCCCTGGCGTGCCGCCGTGGCAATCGCCTCGGCGTCGTTGCGGTCGTTCTTCAGTGTGCGGCTCTTGCGGAACGGCGTCACGAACTGCGCCGCCATCAAGCGCGGCTGCAGACCGACCTCCAGACAGCGCCGCGCCCAATGGTGCGCGCCACTGCATGCCTCCATCGCCACCACGGTGCCGGCCGGCACCTGCGCCAGCCACAGCGCAAACGCTTCACGCCCGAGATCCTGCCGCCGCTGCACGTGTCCGGCGCCATCCACCGCACATACGGAAAACAGGTTCTTCGCCAAATCCACGCCCATGGTTATAGTGCTCATCGAGACTTCCCCTTCTGCTGACGGTTGTAAAAACCATCATGGCCCTCGAGGCCGTTGGAAGCGGGAAGTCTCTTTTTACTCGATGTGCAGCGACCAAGAATCTCACTTCGCGGTTTTACCGGCGCGTCATCGGCGATGTTAGGGCGCTCAACAAATGCGTCGACGCTATTTACGGCGGATTCGCAATCCGTGGGGCTCCGAGGGATGTTCACGACATGACAAATCCCGAGCCGCACCGAAAATGTTGGGCGAACAGCCTTGGTGACTGCGCCGGCTCCATGTCCAAGGAGCATATCTTTAGCAGGGCGATTTCCCGAAAGGGGTCGAAAACTGAAATGGCAGTCAAGGGCATGGCTAACATGCCCGATCAACTGATTGGGTTTGATTGGCCGAAGGCACGAATTCTCTGCGAGCGTCACAACTCCAGATTGAGCCCGCTCGATAGCGAAGCGAAGAAGCTTGCTGAAGGGCTCCATCAGTTTGTTGATGGGGCACGACACACAACGGTTCACCTGAGTGGATTGTTGCTTGAGCGTTGGGCACTCAAGACCGTTATAAATCACATGGCCGCAGGGTTCGCCCACGCGAACAGGTGGCTACCAAACCAAGATCTAGTCCGCAACGCGTTCGGATTGGAGCCTTTGCCACATGGATGCGGCCTCTACTTGCTGCGCGTCGATGGCTACGAACCTGTGAGCACAGAGCAAGCAGGTATAACCCTCGCATGGATGGGCACGGAAGACGGAACGCCACGAGAATGCATGGGCGCGATAGTCTACCTCCACGGAGCCACGTTCTTTCTTTTGCTTCAGACTCACTTTCTCGATGTGCTTAGAACCAACGGGTTGGGCTTTAGCAATTCTGGGCTGCCGCTGACTTACGATCGGCTGAGCTACCATCCAAAGAAGGCGCAAATTGACGATGGTCAGGGACACACCATGCTCGCGCTATTCGACTGGGGGCTGATAGGAAAGCCCCAGTCATGTTGAGCTTTTCCGCATGCGTTGAAGGGGCGTTCAAGTTCGACAGGCTGCTAGGAATGTTGCAGGAGTTCTACCCCGTTTACGCGGCCAGTTGAATAAAAAACGATGATAGTGACCGTCTGCTTCGGGCCGATTGACGCCGATCCCGAAACCTGGCGCCGATAACGGCTCATCTTTTCAAAGATGTCTCCAGCAGCAGTGCCACATCAAAGTGGCCATCGAATAGCAGCACAGCGGGTCAGCCCGGCCAGAATCCGCACTATGACCTGACAGCTGCCTTGCATCCGTCCGGCGCCAGGTGCAGCGTAGCGGCATGTGTGGACGCTTCGCCCGTTACCAGCCATTGCCGGTCTTTGCCGAGGCGGCGGGTGTTCTGGCCCCGCGAGTCGAAGCCCTCGATGGACCCCGCTACAACATCGCGCCGGGAACGCCGGCCTGGCTGCTGGCGCGCGATGCGCAGGGCGAAGTTGTCTTCAACGAACTGCCGTGGCGCTTCCCGACCTCGCGCGGCAACCGCATCAATGTGCGCAGCGAGACCGCGCAGGTCGTGCCGGAGTATTGCGAGCCGTTCGCGCAGCACCGCTGTGTGGTGCTGGCCTCGGGCTTCTACGAACCCGAAGGTGCCAAGACCGAGAAGCATCGGCCGTGGTGGTACTTCGAGGCCAACGATCGCAGTCCGCTGTTCCTTGGCGCCGTGGCCCAGGAAGCCGGCTTTGCCATCCTCACCCGCAGCCCGGTCGATCCGGTGGCGCGCGTCCACGATCGCAGTCCCGTGCTGGTGCCAGCGGATCAAGTCCTGCAGTGGATTGATCCACAATGGGCGGGGCGCGAGGTGCTTGCGCAGGCTGGCACACGCGTTGCCGCAAGCTTGCACGGATGGCGCGTCAGTGATGCTGCCAAGATTGCTGGACGTGAGGGCGCCGAGTGTATTGCGGTCATTGCTTGAGCCCAGTACGTGGACACCTCTCTGAAGATGGGGCCGCGAGTGGGATACTTTGCCGCACTCGAACCTGCTGCGGCAACGTGGCCTTGTATCGCTGAAAAGGACGCTCTGTGACATCCGATCTCGTCGCCGTGGAGAACCGCCTGTGGGCGGCTGCCGATCAGCTTTGGGCCAACACCGGGCTGAAGCCGTCCGAGTTTTCCACGCCCGTGCTGGGGCTGATTTTCCTGCGCTACGCCGACACGCGCTACGCCGAGGCCGATGCGGCGCTCGCCGCCAAGGGTATCGCGCCCGCCGACCGCGAGCCGATGGACTACCAGGCCGAGGGCGTGCTGTATTTGCCAGATGATGCGCGCTTCGCGTATTTGCAATCGCTCACCGAGGGCGCGGATCTCGGCCGCCATATCACCCGCGCCATGACGCTGGTCGAGGACCACAACCCCGAACTGCGCGGCGTGCTGCCGCGCGGCTACAACCTGCTGCCCAACGCCACCCTGGTGGAACTGCTGCGCCTGCTGGCCCCGCTGGACCTGCAAGGCGACGCCTTCGGCAAGGTGTACGAATACTTCCTCGGCAACTTCGCGCTCAAGGAAGGCCAGAAGGGCGGCGTGTTCTACACGCCCAGCAGCATCGTGCGGCTGATCGTGGAAATCATCCAGCCGTTTCATGGCCGCATTTTTGATCCCGCCTGCGGCTCCGGCGGCATGTTCGTGCAGTCCGCCGAATTCGTGCGCCGTCACCAGCGCAACGCCACCACCGAGCTCACCGTGTTCGGCACCGAGAAAGCCGCCGACACGGTCAAGCTGGCCAAGATGAACCTCGCCGTGCACGGCCTGTCCGGCGACATCCGCGAAAGCAACACCTATTACGAAGATCCGCACAAGGCCGTGTCCGGGCGCGGCGCCCACATCAACGGCCGCTTCGACTTCGTCATGGCCAATCCGCCGTTTAACGTCTCCGGCGTGGACAAGGACCGCCTCAAGGACGACGCCCGCTTCGCGCTGGGTCTGCCCAGCACCGACAACGCCAACTACTTGTGGATCCAGCTCTTCCACGCCGCGCTCAACGACAGCGGCCGCGCCGGCTTCGTCATGGCCAACTCGGCCGGCGACGCGCGCGGCAGCGAGCTGGAGATCCGCAAGAAGCTCATCCAGGGCGGCGCGGTGGACGTCATCGTCAGCGTCGGCAGCAATTTCTTCTACACCGTCGCTCTGCCGTGCACGCTGTGGTTTTTCGACAAGAGCAAACGCAGCGGCCCGCGCCAAGACAACATGCTGTTCATCGACGCGCGCCCCTACTTCAAGCAAGTCACCCGCGCCATCCGCGAATTCACCGCCGAGCAACTGGAGTTCCTCGCCAACATCGTGCGCCTGTACCGCGGCGAGGTACCGGAGACGGACGCCGGCAGCGCCGCGTTGCTGGCCGAGAAGTTTCCTGATGGCCGCTACCGCGACGTGGCCGGGCTGTGCAAGGCCGCCACGCGCGCCGAGATCGAGGCGCAGGGCTGGAGCCTGAATCCGGGCCGCTATGTCGGCGTAGGTGAGCGGGCGGCGGATAGTTTTGATTTTGCTGAACGCATTGCTGATCTTGAGGCTGACTTCGTGGAACTGTCTGCAAAAGCGAAGGCACTCGAAGAGCGAGTATTCGAAGCCCTTTCAGAGTTGCCCCGATGACGATCGTACGGGTGAAGCTGGCAAAGGTTGTAGATGTGAAGGGTGGGAAACGTCTTCCGTCAGGTGCGGCGTTTTCCACTGAGCCGACCAGTCACCCTTACATCAGAGGGCAAGACATCAGGGGCGGCCGCATCCGAGCGAGTGAGCAGTTCTACATCACTGACGATGTATTCGAGAAGATTCGTAGGTATACCGTTCAAGTCGGCGACGTGTGCATCACCATCGTCGGGAACATTGGGGACGTTGGAATTACGCCACCGGAACTCGATGGTGCGAACTTGACGGAAAACGCCGTCAAGTTGATTCCGACCACGCTCAACCTTGACAGTCGCTTTCTGGCCTACGCGCTCCTCTCTCCGGACGCGCAGCAGCAGATGAAGTTGTCTGCGGCGGGAGCCGCCCAGCCGAAGCTCGGGATCTACAAGGTCAATGACATCGAGATTCCGTTTCTACAAGTGGAGCGTCAACGCCGCATCGCCGCCATCCTCTCCGCCTACGACGACCTGATCGAGAACAACATGCGGCGCATCGCGATTCTGGAGGAGATGGCACGGCGCATCTACGAGGAATGGTTCGTGCGCTTCCGCTTCCCCGGCCACGAGCAAACCCGCATGGTCGAGTCCGAGGTGGGCCCGGTGCCGGAAGGGTGGCGCGTGTGTCGGCTTGGCGACGAAATCGAACTTGCCTACGGTAAGGCACTCAAGGCGGAGGACCGTGTTGAAGGAGACATACCTGTATATGGGTCCAGTGGCGTCGTCGGGCTCCACTCCTTCAGTCTTGTGGACGGCCCTGGAATCATCGTCGGGCGCAAGGGCAACGTCGGCAGCGTGCATTGGTGCGATGTGCCTTTCTTCCCCATCGATACGGTGTTCTACGTCAAGTCTGCGTTGCCGCTGCATTTCGTCTTTTTCAACCTGCAGCAGCAGAATTTTCTGAACAATGATGCTGCGGTTCCGGGGCTGAATCGCAATCAGGCATACGCCTTGCCTCTGCTTGTTCCATCGCCTGATCTGCTCGCGCGTTTTGCAAATACTTGCGCAAGTCTTCTCGGTCTTACCCGCGTGCTGTCTCGAAAGAACCACAACCTCCGCACCACCCGCGACCTGCTGCTGCCCCGGCTGATCTCCGGTGAGCTGGACGTGTCCGACCTGCCCGAGCCGCAGGCCGTCGTCGCATGAGCGCGCCGCGCCGCATCCTGATCATCGCTGGGCCGAATGGCGCGGGCAAAACCACCTTCGCCCGCGTGTTCCTGCCCGAGGCCGATTACCGCGATTTCGTCAACGCCGACCTGATCGCCGCCGGGCTGTCGCCCTTTCACCCGGAAGCCGCCGCGCTGCGTGCCGGGCGCCTGATGCTGGAAGAAATTGCCGCGCGCGTGGTGCGTGGCCGCAGCTTTGCCTTTGAAACCACGCTGAGCGGCCACGGCTACGCGCGGCAGATTCCGCGATGGCGCGCGCTGGGCTATCACGTCGCGCTGGTGTTCCTGTCGCTGCCCAGCGCCGACATGGCGGTGCAGCGCGTGGCCGACCGCGTGGCGCAAGGCGGCCACGGCATCCCCGCGGCCATTGTCCGCCGCCGCTTCGATGCCGGGCTGCGCAACTTCGAGGGCGTTTACAAGCCTTTGGTCAACGCCTGGGCGCTGTATGACAATGCAGGCAACGAGCCGGTGCTGCTGGCCGGACAGGAGAACTCATGAGCACACCCAAGCCACAATCGACGATCATGCTGTGCGACCCCGATTTGCAGAAAGTGCTGCCCGCCCTGCGCCGCGCCGCTCACATCGCGCGCGAACTGGCGCTGCGCACCGGCACGCCCTGCCATGTGTGGCTCGACGGCAAGATGGTGAACATCGGCGCACCGCTGCCGGCAAAGCCCGCTGCGACGAAATGAACAGCCCGCCGCCTGTCGCCTTGTCCGCCAGCGGCCCCGACGCATGACCCGCATCCCCACCGTCCGCAATATCGCCGCTGGCTACGGCGAGCTGCTGCTGGTGGAACTGCCGGCCATCGCGCTGCTGGAGTCGCTGGGCTGGACGCACACCAACCTGTTCGCAGAAACCTTCGGCGAGCACGGCAGCGAAGGCCGCGAGAGCGAGCATCAGGTCATCCTCACCCGCCGCCTGCGCGCGGCCTTGCAGCGGCTCAACCCGGGCCTGCCGGACGCAGCGTATGCGCAGGCCATCGAGCAAATCCGCGCCGAGCGCAGCACGCAACTGGCCGTCAACGCCAACCGTGAGCTGTACCGGCTGCTGAAGGACGGGGTGAAGGTGAGCCTGCCGGATGCGCACGGCGGCCAGGAGACCGTCACCCTGCGCGTGATTGACTGGTCCACACCGGACAACAACGAGTTCTTTCTTGCTTCGCAGATGTGGGTGGCGGGCGACATGTACCGCCGCCGCTGCGATCTGCTGGGCTTCGTCAACGGCCTGCCGCTGGTGTTCATCGAGCTGAAAAAGCCCAGCGTGCCGCTGAAGAGCGCCTTCGACGACAACCTGCGCGACTACCGCGGGCAGAGCATTCCGCAACTGTTCCACCCCAACGCCTTCATCCTGCTGAGCAACGGCAGCGACACGCGCGTGGGCACGCTGACCAGCGCCTGGGAACACTTTTTCGACTGGAAGCGGGTGGACGACGAGGCCGAAGTGCTCGGCCCGAATGCCGGCACGGTGAGCCTGGAGCGCGCCCTGCGCGGCCTGCTGACCCCGGCGCGGCTGCTGGACTACGTGGAAAACTTCACCCTGTTCGAGGAGGCCAAGGGCGGCCTGGTGAAGAAGACCGCCAAGAATCACCAGTTCCTCGGCGTGAACAAAGCCATCGCGCGGCTGCAGGAACTGCGTGCCAGCGAGCCGGCCGAGCGCAAGCGTCTGGGCGTGTTCTGGCACACCCAGGGTTCCGGCAAGAGTCTGTCGATGGTGTTCTTCACGCAGAAGGTGCTGCGCCGCGTGCTGGGCAGTTGCACCTTCGTCGTCGTGACCGACCGCGAGGAACTGGACGCGCAGATCAGCAAGACCTTCAAGGCCACCGGCGCCACCGCGCGCGAGGACGTGCGCGCGACCAGCGGCGAGCACCTCAAGCAACTCCTGCGCGGCAGCGAGCGCTACATCTTCACCCTGATCCAGAAATTCAGGAACGAGCCGGGACAGCCCTACCTGCAACTCTCCGACCGCTCCGACGTGATCGTGATCACCGACGAGGCGCACCGCAGCCAGTACGACGTGTTCGCGCTGAACATGCGCAACGCTCTGCCCAACGCTGGTTTCATCGGCTTCACCGGCACGCCCCTGATCGCCGGCGAGGAAGAGCGCACGCGCGAGGTGTTCGGCGACTACGTGAGCGTGTACGACTTCGCGCGCTCGATCGAGGACGGCGCGACTGTGCCGCTGTACTACGAGAACCGCATCCCCGAGGTGCAGCTCACCAACGCCGACCTCAACCGCGATCTGGAAACCCTGCTCGAAGCCGCCGAGCTGGACGAGGATCAGGAGAAGAAGCTGGAGCGCGAGTTCGGCCGTGAGTACCACATCATCACCCGCGAGGACCGACTGGAGGCGATCGCCGAGGACGTGGTGCGGCACTTTGTCGGCCGCGGCTATCGCGGCAAGGCGATGATGGTGTGCATCGACAAGGCCACCGCGGTGCGCATGTACGACAAGGTGCAGGTGCACTGGGAAGCCGAGATCGCGCGGCTGCAGGCGGCGCTGGAGCCGGCCCATGGCGATGCGCGCGAGGCACTAATCGCGCGCATTCGCTTGATGGAAACCACGGACATGGCCGTGGTCGTGTCACAGGGCCAGAACGAGGTGGAAGACCTGGCCGGAAAGGGCCTGAACATCACCCCGCACCGTCAGCGCCTGCTGAAGGAAAAACTCGACGAGAAGTTCAAGGACGAGGCCGACCCGCTGCGCCTGGTGTTTGTGTGCGCGATGTGGATCACCGGCTTCGACGTGCCGACCTGCTCGACGATCTATCTCGACAAGCCGATGCGTGCGCACACCCTGATGCAGACCATCGCGCGCGCCAACCGCGTGGCGCCGGGCAAGGAATCGGGGCTGATCGTCGATTACGTCGGCATCTTCCGTGCGCTGCAGAACGCGCTGGCCGTGTACGCCCAGCCCGGAGCGTCCGGACAGGCCTCGCCCATCCTCGACAAGGCCGAGCTGGTGCAGGCGCTGCGCGCGGCGCTGCAGGACGCGCAGACCTTCGCCGCCCAGCATGGCGTGAGCCTGGATGCCATCGCCGGCGCGCAGGGCTTTGCGCGCATCGGGCTGATTGCCGATGCGGTGGAGGCGCTGCTGGTCAGCGACGCCGACAAGAAGCATTACCTGCGCCTGGCCGAACAGGTGGCGCGCCTGTTCAAGGCCATCCTGCCCGATCCGCTGGCGCACGAGCTGGCGCCGATGGCGGTGCTGGTGAGCTATCTCGCCGCCAAGATCCGCGCCGAAACCGGCCAGCCCGACATCAGCGCCGTGATGGGTGACGTGGAGGCGCTGCTCAACGATTCGATTGCCACCGAGGGCTACCACATCGCCCCGGCCAGCCAGCCCGAGGCGCTGATCAATCTGTCCGAGATCGACTTCAAGGCGCTGCAGGACAAGTTTGCGCAGGGCCACAAGCGCACCGAGGTCGAGAAGCTGCGCCGCCTGATCGAGGGTCGTCTGAACCCGATGCTGCAGATCAATCCATCGCGCGTGGACCTGGCCGAGAAGTTCCAGCAGCTGATCGACGAGTACAATGCCGGCAGCAGGAACATCGAGGAACTGTTCGACGAGCTGGTGCAGTTCGCCCGCGACCTGAGCGCGGAAGAACAGCGCGCCGTGGCCGAGAACCTGAGCGAGGAGGAACTGGCGCTGTTCGACATCCTCACCAAGCCCGAGCCGAAGCTGAGCAACGCCGAACAGGCCGAGGTCAAGCGCGTGTGCCGCGAACTGCTGGCCACGCTCAAGCGCGAGAAGCTGGTGCTGGACTGGCGCGAAAAGCAGCAGGCCAAGGCGGCGGTGATGCAGGCCATTCGCCTGCAGATGCGCCAGCTGCCGCCGGCCTACACGCGCGAAGTGCAGCAGGAGAAATTCGCGCGCACCTTCGCCCACATCTACGACCACTACAGCGGCGCGGTGCGGAGTAGTTATCAGCCCAGCGCGACGCAGTAAGGCGATGCGTACACCTGACAATTGATCTTATCGATGCAGGACTTTTTCATTGAAGTCCGGGCACGCGGGGTCGTGGAATCGAGAGATGAAAAATCTCAAGCCACTTGATCCGAAAACAGCAAGATAAATCGCGCCTTCGGCGCGAATGCCAACAACAAAATCCTTCACCCCACCTTGGGTCGCGCGCTCGTGCTGCGCGGGTCCGCAAGCCCTCTGCTGCCACTGCCGCTTTGAGCCGCCACGCTCGTTGGCCCCTCGCCTGCATCGGTCACGCCAGCCCTTCGCGACGCTGCGCTCTGTCATGCCCGCTGCCTGCTCGCCCCGCTGCGCGGGATTCGGGCCGCCTCGCAATCGGGTGAGGCGGCTCCAACCGGCAGAACCCACACAGCAGAGGACAGCATCATGCATGACCCGACGAACAGCACGAACAACCCGCGCACGGCCCAAGGCGACCGGGGCCTGTTCCGGCCCCAGACCCGGCCCGAGGCTCACCTCCCGGCAGGTGAGGGAAAGGCTGGAAACGGACAACCCGACTTCATGGCGCTGTTGCGTGAGGCGCTGACGCAGCCCGGCCGCGTGGCAGAGTGCTACCACCTGTTTCACAGCTATTCGCTGAGCAATGCGCTCTGGGTGGCGGGGCAACTATGGGCGCGTGGCGAAGCACTGGCACCAATTGCCAGTTTCAACCGTTGGAAGGAACTGGGCCGCGTGGTCAAGAAGGGCAGCAAGGCGCTGATGATGTCTATGCCCGTGACCGTGAAGGCGAAGGCCGACGCGAAGCCGGAAGATGACGCGCAGGACGGAGGCAAGGGCAAGGCTTCCCACACGCTGTTCATTGCCCGCCGTAACTGGTTCGCGCTGCACCAGACCGAGCCGCTGGAGGGCGCCGAGCCGCACGACCTCGAGGCCAAGGCCCCGGCCGCATGGAACCCGGCGCACGCGCTGGCAGCGCTGGGCATCACGCGTGAAGCGTTCCAATCCAGCGATGGCAACACGCAGGGCTACGCGCTGCCGGAGTCCCGCCGCGTGGCGGTGTCGCCGCTGGCTGTGGAACCGATCAAGACGCTGTGCCACGAGCTCGCGCATTGCCTGCTGCACTCGGAGCAAGGCCGCATCGAGGATGGCCCGGAATTGACCCGCAGTCTTGCCGAGGTTGAAGCCGAGTCGGTCGCGTATCTGTGCTGTGCCGTTCTGAGCTGCGGCAATCTCGAGGCATCGCGTGGCTACATCCAGCACTGGTTGCAAGACACCAGCGCCGAGCGGGTCACCGAGAAGCACGCCCGCCGCATCATGGGTGCTGCCGACAAAATCTTGAAGGCCGGGCGCGCGGCGCCGGCCGAGGCCGAGGCCTGAACATGGCGACGAAGACGAAGACAACAGGGCGGCCGATCATCGGCCGCCGCTACCGCATGCCGCCGCCGTATTGCATCGGCGCGGCTTACACCGTCACGGTCGATGCGTTCGATCAGCGACGCGGACTCATCGCTATGCACTGCGACCAGGGCCGCGAATTCCGTTGCACGCGATCGCAATGGCGCGGCATTCGACCGACGCCGATCGACTGATCAACATCGCGGCCCCGCGTCCGTTCGCGGGGCCGGTTCCGGCGCAGCCGTCCTGGCCGCCATGAATCCACATCGACAACGACGAACTTCACCAGCCCGCCATCCGCGTGGGCCGAATCGTTGCGGCCCGTCTCCGTCGGTGGCCGCTGCCCGCTGAGCCGCCCGCGCTCGTAGGCCCCGCGCCGCAGGTGCCGCGCCAGCCGTTCCGGCTGATCACGTCTCCCGCCTGCGCGCCGCTACGCGGCAAGGGGCCGCCTCACGTCCGGGTGAGGGCGGCTCCAGCGAGCAGCAAACCAACCACCAACGGAGAACAGATATGCGCACGGCAACGATCCGGACATCTCCCACGCGAACGGCGACGAGCCGAGTCAAAGTCGAGGGACTCACCAGCGAGCAGCAGGTTAGGAGCGAAGACGCAGCTCTATACCAACACCGCGACCCGGAAGAGATGACCGACACCCAGGCACAGCACGAGGCCGACATTCTGGGCGAGGCCGAGGCGATCTTGCATCGGCGCTGGACACGTCAGGGCACCCTGAGCGACCCGAAGGCGGCGCGCGATTGGTTGCGCGTGCATTGCGCAAGCATGGTCGCAGAGATCTTCGGCGTGATTTTGCTGGACAACAAACACAGGGTTCTTCAGACCCGCGAACTATTCCGAGGAACGCTGGACGGATGCAGCGTGCCTCCGCGCGAAGTGGTGCGCGCCGTCATCGCATGCAACGCCGCCGCTGTGATTCTTTATCACAACCACCCCAGCGGCATCAGCGAACCATCAGGCGCCGACGTGGCGCTGACGCAGGTGTTGAAACAGGCGCTGGATCTGGTCGGCTGTCGCGTGCTCGACCACCTGGTCGCCGGCGAGACCATCACCAGTCTGGCCGCCCGCGGCCTCTGCTGATCCATGCAACCCCGGGCCGCGGCGCACGCGGCCCAACTCTCGGAGACTTTCCATGTTGAACGACGACGACTTGATCTACAGCTACACCCGCAGCCAGGCTCTCGCCGATGGCGTGCTGGTGGATCTGAGCGAGCGCGCGCATTCCTGCAGCATCCGCTACTCGACCGCGTGCACAGCGAGCGTGTGGGCAGTGATCCAAGCCATTCCGGAGCCCGACCGCGACATGCGCGAGGTGGCCGAGGCCGTGCGAATTTCGGCGGTGCTCTCCGCGATGCTCGAGGCCATCCGCGCGGCGCGTGGCACCGATCGCGTGGTGTTCCGCGCGCTGGGTGCGGAACTGTGGGCGCAGTGTGGGCCGGGTGATGACGGGGAGCCCGTGATCACGATCATGCTGGAAGGCGAGGATTGATCGCCGCGAGGGGCTCGCGCGTGCGGGTTTCTCCTTTCCGGCACTTGGAGATCGGCGCGGCCGTCCCTGGCAAGGGCGCGACGCGCATCCCTGCGCGCATCAGGATCAGAAGCAGGAATCCATTCAGCGGGCCGCTCTTGGCCCGACGCAGACGGTCAAAAAATGCACTCTGACCCAGGGTTTGCACCGGAGTGATCCATCATCTTCCGGAGCCGGAAGGCTGATCGGCAGCAGTCCTCGGTTGCGGCGCAACATTCACTGTGAGTGAACTATATTGACAATGGCTTCTTTTACGACTATCTTAGTCCCAGGCCGAGTGTTACCGCTCGGTTGAGCTGTATTTGGGAATTGGTTCCACTTCTTTTTCGATAGCAAAGAGCTAGCTAGTCGGCCCCAGTTGAGCGGGGCGCTTCACGATCCATTGGTGAAGCTATGTCGCAGCACGTGTGTCGGGTTCCTCGTACATCAGGCACCTCGGCACAACGTGCGAAGGATCACGTATGCAGCAGGCAGAGGCTTGTTGTGACGGCGTGGTCCGGAGCGTCGGAATGGTGATTGGCTTGTTGTGTCGGGTTGGCTCCTTCCGGCTCATTGCTACCGACGGCGGGTAATGTTGCCCGACGAAGGAGTTATCCACATGGATAGCCATACCAAAGAAAGCAGCATCCGGTTGCTAAAGCAGCTGCGCGATGCTTATCAAGGCCAACTCGACACTAGCGTTATCGAAGAAATCGAAGCAGTAGTTGCCGCACTAGAGCAGGACGGAACCCGCTCGAAATCTCTCTCCGCGTTATATTACGGGTATCGCGTGCTGGAACTGATCGGCTTAGTGATACGGATGGTTACGAACATCACTGATCTGATGAACTGATAGAGATGACGACGACAGGCGCAGCAAGCCTTTCATGTTTTGGAGACACGTATGAATATCGGTGGCGCCATCCAAATGTGCCGTACACGGCGTCAGCTTAGCCAGGCCGATTTGGCCAAGCTGGCTGGTTGTTCGGTCTCCTACCTGTCGATGCTTGAAAACTCGAAGCGAGATCCCACGCTCTCTACCGTGCAAAAAATTGCGGCCGGTCTAAGGGTGCCACTGGAGATCCTGTTCTTTTTAGGGGCAGACCGAGGAGAGCTTTCGGGTATCGACAAGGATCTTGCTGGTAGGTTGGCTATGACTGCGT
Source organism: Metallibacterium scheffleri (assembly GCF_002077135.1). NCBI lineage: Bacteria > Pseudomonadati > Pseudomonadota > Gammaproteobacteria > Lysobacterales > Rhodanobacteraceae > Metallibacterium > Metallibacterium scheffleri. The sequence continues at coordinate 730,671 of NZ_LDOS01000002.1, forward strand.
TGGATTTGCTCAATGAACCCCAAGGCAGCCCAGCCTAAGTACACTTTCAGCCCAGTTCGATCTCTGGCGAGTCTAAGCCGATCGCTGGGAGTGTCCGTTGTTGATTTGCAGCGAATCGGTGATACAGCTGGCGGCCTATATCGGGACGGCAAGCCAATCATCAAGGCTGATGGCAGCATCCGGAGGACGTTTGATGCGCTTCCTTTGCTCAAAAGTGTCCACAGACGGATACAGGCACGGTTTTTCCAGAGAGTCGTGTTTCCCGATTACATTACGGGTAGTCTGAAAGGGCGTGATGCGCGAAGAAATGCGGTTTTGCATGCTGGCGCTGCCATCGTCGTAACCGAGGACATCAAAAACTTCTTCCCGAGCACGGACGCGAAGGTTGTTTACTCAATATGGGTGAGCTTTTTCCGGTTTGCGCCAGAAGTGGCGCAGCTGCTGACAATGTTGACCATAAAAGATGGTGCCCTGCCTCAGGGTGCAATCACTAGTTCGTATCTTGCGAATCTCGCGTTTTGGGATCGAGAGTGGCGGTTGTACGAGAACTTACGGGATAGAGGGATCTCGTATTCCCGTTATGTTGATGACGTGACCTGCTCGTCCAAAGAGCAGCTAAATAACGAGAAGATTGGCAGTTGCATTGCTGAAGTTTATGGGCTTATGGCTTCGAAGGGTTTCCAAGCCAAAAGATCAAAGCACGAGATCCGACGTGGGAACGGTCCCATGTTGACCACCAAGCTCATGATCAACGCGCGTCCAGCGTTGCTGACCAGGGAGCGGCAGAACATACGCACCGCCGTGCATCAGCTCGAAGTGCTCAGTAAGAATTCGACAGATCCAGTGCGATTGAAATCTGAGATCAATCGAGTCTCAGGGCGCGTAGGGCGACTGTCCCAGTTCCACCCGATAGAGGGAGCAGCTCTCAGGGCTAGGCTTACGACGCTTCGAGTGGGCTTGGACCTCAACCAATAGTCTGGTCGGCAGTTGTCTCAAGTTGGATCTGCTGAATGACTGAAATGGGTCGCAGCATGCCACTCAGGCGATCAAGGCGCCAGCGCTGTGCTACTGGTTCCGCTGAAGCGGATCGGAACCGACCGGCCAGAAGCGGACGCTGTGTCATACACGCACGGCGTTAGCCGATTCGGCCCGATGCTACCAATCCATGTTGGCCGATCTGTCCACTTGATGATTCATATACTCGATGAACTCCTTCATGTCCTCCATGGTGTTCATCGCCCTACCGTACGTGCCATCTGTTGCATACGTGAGAATGCTTGCTAAGCCACTTTGAACGTGCTCCAAGGCGATGGCCGCACCAGTGGTGTAGACGTGGCGGATGAAAGCATCAATCTCGTTCAACGCCGCTTTCTCTGCAAAATCAGGTTTTCCCGTCAGCGTGTAGCGACGTTGCTGACGTAGTGTAAGAAGCACCGGCACTGCACCTGCGCCAGAGTGAAACTTGAACGCTTGGCCGCGTTTCCCAAAAGCACCGTGTGCCATGTAGTTGCGAATCTGGGCGCGCAAGTCCAACAGCGTTTCGTAGCGCTTCTTAATCTCTGCATCGTTGATAGGGAGCGCGGCCTTGAACTTGGCCTTCCAATCCGCTTCGGCTAGTGCCGCAACATCCTCGCCAGTTTTCACGGCTCCATTCAGGATGGCGATGTGGATGAAAGCATGCTCTGTCCAGCTAAAGAAGGCGTCGATTGCCGCTTGGCCTGTCCACTCGGCATGTCGACGTATTGCATAAGCAGGCCAAACGGACATAATGCCGCCGTTCGGATATTTCGTGATATTGCGTTCATCTTTCCTTCGTTCGAATTCCTCGTCGAGGCGCTTATACTCATCACGAATGTATTCGTATCGCTCGAACAGCCAACTACTATTATTGGTGACGTTCAACTTACTGCCGACGGCTGCTTGCTTGGCTCGCCATTCAAAATAGGGTTCTGCCTTCGTGATCGCTTTCTTGATGAGTACACACATCTCCCGCGCGTGCTGCTCGGCCTCGTCGCTCGGTGTACCGCTGGCGATTGCTTGCCCAATTTTTTGCAAATCGTTCTTATAAGTTGGAGCAAATATCCCGAGCCCCATTTTCCGATGCTCTATCGAGTACAACCGACCCGAATATCGAATCGGCACGATCCACGCGACTTTTTCCCATTGGCCCAAGTTTGCGAAACCGAGAAGATCGACGAGTAAAAAGTAGACGAGGTAGTAGGGCGGAAGGTCGCGTCCGCCATTGGTTCGCGAGGCCATCATGAGCGCATGCGATTCGTCGTTGCCTTGAGGTGAACCAGCCGGTTTGATGCCGCCTAGGGCAGCTAATGCGGCGTTCCGGACGTGTTCGAGATTCGGAGGTAAGGCGCTCATTACAGCCCTTCAGCGTCGCTCAAAGCAGTGAGTCTAACGTGACCATAAGAGACTTCCCGTCAACGCCGCGCGCTTGAGGTTCTTGCCTTGAGCTTTCGGGCCATGGCTGGTCATCGTGTTGTCCTCTTTGCTGCGTCGTGCGTGTCAGTGCTGCGTGGTGATGCAACGAATGTCAGACTGCATTTCCATAAACGGTCTTGTTGCGCCGCTGATGCTGGCGCGGACCAGGGTATAAACCGCACCCGGAGACCTCGTTCGTCTTTCGGTATCGTCGGTGTTCGGGGATCAGCCGAAACACGGGGTGACGTCCGGCAGGTTAGTCAGGTTCTCTCCGGGTCGGTCTGACCGTTGTCGACCACTTCGCGCTGACGTGAAAGGATGTGCGTTCGTGTCATGCCATGCCGGCGATCCTCACCGCGCGCTTGCCGGCCGGGCGCTGCACCATCGGGTGCTTCAGCCACGCCTCGGCGTCGTAGGCTTCCTCGCGCGCCAGCATCGCCCACAGTTGCCGCGCGTGTTTGTTCGCAATCGCCACCAGCAGCTTGCCGAACGGCATCCGACACGCCAGTTGGCGGATCCAGATCTGCTCGGGCGTGGCCCGATCCTGTGCAGTCACCTTGGCGCGCTGCAGGCTGCTGCGCGCGCCCTGGATCAGCAGCGTGCGCAGGTAGGCATCGCCGCGGCAACTGATCGTGCCCAGGCGGGTGTGCCCGCCGCTGGAGTGCTGGGTCGGCACCAGGCCGAGCCATGCGGCCAGTTGCCGGCCGTTCTTGAACTCCTTGGCCGAGCCGACGCTCGCCACCATCGCATCGGCGGTGAGCGGGCCAATGCCGATCAGCGCGCGCAGCCGCACGCAGCGCTCATCCGCCTTGGCGTGCGCTTCGATGCGCGCATCGCACGCGGCGATGCGGTCGCGCACCTGCGCCCAGTGCGCGCTGAGATCGCGCAGCAGTTCCTTCAGCTCCGCAGGCAACGATGCCGCTGCGTCGAGATCCGCCAAGGCGATGCGCAACGCCCGGTCACCCTGCGCCATCACGATGCCAAACTCGGCCAGCAGACCGCGCAGGCGGTTGCTGATCTCCAGCCCTTCGGTCTTGTAGCCCTCGCGCACGCGATGCCATGCCAGCCGCGCCTGCTGCTCGACCGACTTGACCGGCACAAAGCGCATGTTGCCCTGGCGTGCCGCCGTGGCAATCGCCTCGGCGTCGTTGCGGTCGTTCTTCAGTGTGCGGCTCTTGCGGAACGGCGTCACGAACTGCGCCGCCATCAAGCGCGGCTGCAGACCGACCTCCAAACAGCGCCGCGCCCAATGGTGCGCGCCACTGCATGCCTCCATCGCCACCACGGTGCCGGCCGGCACCTGCGCCAGCCACAGCGCAAACGCTTCACGCCCGAGATCCTGCCGCCGCTGCACGTGTCCGGCGCCATCCACCGCACATACGGAAAACAGGTTCTTCGCCAAATCCACGCCCATGGTTATAGTGCTCATCGAGACTTCCCCTTCTGCTGACGGTTGTAAAAACCATCATGGCCCTCGAGGCCGTTGGAAGCGGGAAGTCTCTTTTTACTCGTCAGGAGGCTTCAAGGCTGTGCACGGCCTCGACTCTCGAACTGTCTCTCGGGGCAAGAGGTCTCCTTGGCATCTAAACTTCGGAAATCCAGTGCTCGCAGCAACAGGTACGGTCTGCGTCCGCTTCGGGTTGATCTCGACCGTCTGCTATAGGGTCGCAGCATGCCACCCGGGTCGCCATGCCGCCAGTGTGTGTGGCTGACCCAGGCGTCGCGTCGCAGGTTGTGAAGGTAGTCGGCCCGAAGTGTTCATCTGAGGCAGGCCAAATCAATCTGACTTCCGAGCTTCAATCGCCAGCGCTGTGCGGATTTCGGCGACGTCATCACCAGCCTCGCGACCAACAGCATCTTCGACATGCTTGACGCTCGGACGCAGCAGCATCGCAAGCCCAACTTCGCCAGGCTTCCGAACCGGGACGGCATCGCCGGACCCACTTCAGCCCAGCTTCTTGGCGAGATCCGTCGCACGCGGATGGTAGTACCGCGCCCGCAACCGGATCAGCCGAGAGTTCGGCATGCGAGCCGAGGCGGGTCGGCGCGCGGGGCGAGGTGGGCCAGGGGCAGGGTGTTGGTGCTGGGCGGTGGCGCGGGGCGGCGGTGGCAGGCTTCCGATAGATCAGGATCAATGGATCCCGCTTTCGATGAAGACCAGCAAGTCGCTGCGCAAGTAGCGCACCAGTCTGCTGCCGACTTTCCGGTAGTGTGGCCCGCAGTTGCGCCAGCGCCAGTTGCGAAGCGTCTGGATACTCACGCCCAGAATCGCCGCAGCTTCGTGCTCGTCGATCAGATCGCCTGGCGCCAGCGGTGGCTGCGGCGGCATGGAAGATGGTGGCGTTGAGTGCTGCTGATTGCTGGGTTCCATGCGCGGTCCTCGCACAAGCCGGCGTAGCCAGCGGTACCGAGAAACTATGCTCGGGATGCCGTGCATGCACGGACGAAAAACCGCCTATTTCGTCCGCGCCTGTGCCTTCTCTCTGCGCATCCTGCGCAGCATGGTCTCAGCGTCCGGGCATTCGCCGTGATCGCGCTCAACCCGGGCCTGCGCGGCTTCCGCCGACATGGCATCGCTCAATCCGCTATTTTTTGCAGCGCAAAAAGCAAACAAAAACGCCATGTCGATAGGTAGCGCAGCGGACTCACGAACTGCGCGGCGGGCGTAAGTTCCAAGGCGTTGCGGTGGACGGCCGAAGTAGACTGCTTCCAAGTCCAGGTCGCCAGCAGCGTCCATGTATTGCTTGAACAGCATGGCGAGCGCGATCATCAACTCTGGAGGCGGATAGGCGCCCACATCAAGTACCCAACGCGCAACGGCCGCCAGCACGTAGCTGTAGCGAGAGGTTGTCGGTAGGTCGTCGCGCATGTCTTGGTACGCGTGGTACGCCGAATCCCATACAGCGTCGAGAGAGGCAAAATCGGAATCGTCGTCAGCGATTTCCTGGCGGATTTTTGCAACAAGCTCCTGTTGCTCTTTGGCTTTAGCATCCATCACGCCGTCCCCGGCTGCTTGCGTAGCCCGTCCAGGTAGTCCGCCCATGCCTGCATCATCTTGCGCCGCTCGGGCAGGTATTCTGCGTAGTTGTAGGCGTCGCGCACCCCATCGCGCTCGGCATGCGCAAGCTGGCGCTCGATGGCGTCGCGGTTCCAGCCCTGTTCGTTCAGTAGCGTACTGGCGATGCTGCGAAAGCCGTGGCCGGTCATCGTCTGGCCGTCGTAGCCCAGCGCGCGCAGGGCAACCGTGATGGCGTTTTCGGACATGCAGCGCGCCGCGCCGCGCGGTGAAGGGAACACGTACTTGCCGCGCCCGGTCAGCGGGTGCAGGTCGCGCAGGATGGCGACGGCTTGGGTACTCAGCGGCACGATATGCGGCGCGCGCATCTTCATCTTGTGCGCCGGGATGCGCCACTCAGCCGTGTCGAAGTCGATCTCGGCCCATTCGGCATGCCGCAGTTCGCCGGGCCGAGTGAACACCAGCGGCGCGAGGTTGAGCGCGGCGGATACCACGGGGCCGCCGCTGTAGCTGTGCAGCGCGCGCAGCAGCTCGCCGACGCGCGCCGGTTCCTTGATGCTGGCCAGGTGCACCTTGGGCGCGGGCGGGATGGCACCGCGCAGGGCAGGGGTCGGGTCGGCAGTCGCGCGCCCGGTGGCGATGGCATAGCGAAATACCTGCCCGCAGACTTGGTGCTGGCGATGCGCAAGATCCACGGCGCCGCGCGCTTCGATTCGCCGCAGCACCGCCAGAATGTCCGGGGCGGTCAAGCTGGTGATGGCCCTCGCGCCGATATAGGGAAACACATTCACTTCAAGCCGGCGCAGAATTTCATCGCCGTAATCTGGTGTCCATTTTGCCTTGTGCGTCGTGTGCCACTCCTCAGCGATGGCCTTGAAGGTGTCGGCCGCGGCGCTGTGCTCAGCCGCTTGTTTGGCGGCCGGATCGATCCCGTCCGCGATCAGCTTACGGATCTCGTCGCGGCGTTCGCGTGCCTGCTTCAGCGACACGTCGGGGAAGATGCCCAGGCTCAGCGTGTTGCGCTTTTTGTTGCCGGGGCGGGCGTAGTCGAAGCGCCACCACTTCCCGCCTTGCGGCCGCACCAGTAGGTACAGGCCGCGCTCGTCGGATAGCCGGTACTGCTTCGCGGGGTTGGGCTTGGCGTTGGTGACGGCGGAAGATGTCAGCATTGCAGTAACCCTGATGAGTGCTCGCGGGTTACTGTAGCATCTACTGCAAAACTTGGCGCAATGTCAGGGAAATCGACACCGCTACAGGTAAGCGCAGTCAAGAAAAAAGCCCTCTGTAACAAGGGCTTAGTTATGTTTCAGGAAGTTCTGGTAAGTCGAATTGGTGGAGGTGGCGGGAGTCGAACCCGCGTCCGAAGGCGTTTGACGCCCGGTACTACATGCTTAGCTCACCGTTGAGTCTCGTTTCCCGGCAGCACGGTGTGCGAGGCGCACCGGGAAACCAGCCCGCTAGATCTAGCCATCGACCGGCAGGCGGCGATCGGCAGCGATCCTGTGATAATGACCCTACATCCACGAGCACAGGCACAAGTGGGTTCGGGGCTAGGCCTTAAGCGGCCAGTGCGTAGACGTCGTCGTTGGCGTCTGTGGTTTTGCCGCTGGATTAACGAGGAAAGCTGCCCCCTCGGCATGCACCAAACCATCTCACTACCCCCGTCGAAGCCGGAACACCCCCGGTTGCGAAAGGTCGAGCCAAGCAAGTATGGGGGTGCGCGGCGATTGCCTCAAGTGCCACGATGCTCGCCGCGCAGCGTGTTCAGGCTGGAGGATTCCTGGCGCGCATCACGCGCTGCTTTTCGCGGTCCCAGTCGCGCTCCTTCTCGCTGGCGCGCTTGTCGTGCTCCTGCTTGCCGCGGGCCAGACCGATCTCGATCTTGACGTGGCGGCCTTTCCAGTACAGCGCCAGCGGAATCAGCGTGTAGCCCTTGCGCTCGACCTCGCCGATGAGCTTGTCGATCTCCTCGCGGTGCAGCAGCAGCTTGCGCGTGCGCCGGTCATCGGCGACGACGTGCGTCGAAGCGCTGATCAGCGGCGTGATCGAGGCGCCGAACAGGTACAGCTCGCCGCCCTTGATCAGCGCGTAGGCGTCGCCGAAGTTGAGGCGTCCGGCACGCAGTGCCTTGACCTCCCAGCCTTGCAGCGCAAGGCCGGCCTCGTGGCGCTCATCGATGTGGTACTCGTGGCGGGCGCGTTTGTTGAGCGCAATCGTGCCGCCCGTGGCCTTGGCTTTGGGCTTGTTCATGTCCGTACAATGGTGGTTTGCCGCAACCGCGACAGACAGGCCGTGACCCGAATCCAGCGCAGCGCGATCGTGCCGTTCAAGCCGGCGCAGATGTATGACCTGGTCAACAAGGTCGAAGGATACCCCATGCGTTTCAAGTGGTGCGCCGACGCGCACGTGCTCGAGCGCGGCGAGGGCTACCAGATTGCACGGCTGGACTTGCGATTCGCCGGCATGGTGCAGAGCTTCACCACGCGCAACCTGCAGTCGCCGCCCGGGCGATTGCAGATGCAGTTGATTGAAGGGCCGCTGCAGGCGCTGGATGGCATCTTCAGTTTCACGCCGCTGGGCGAAGCCGGTTGCCGCGTCGGGCTGGATCTGGGCTTTGCCTTCGCCGGACGCTTGTGGGGTCCGGCGCTGCGCCTGGGTTTTCAGGGTCTGGCCGATCGCCTGGTCGATGATTTTTGCGCCGAGGCACGCCGCGCCTATGCCTGAGCGCGATCTGGCGGTGGACGTGGTGTTTGCGCCGTGCGCGGGTGAAGCCTTCGTGCGGCATCTGTCGTTGCCGCCCGGCAGTTGCGTGCGCGACGCGATTGTGCGCAGCGGTCTGGAGGCGGCGCATCCCGAGGCCGCGTGGCAACAGTCGGGCAACCTCGGCATCTTCGGGCGCGTGGTGCGGCCCGAGCAATGCTTGCGCGATGGCGACCAGGTGGAGGTGTACCGCGCGTTGACGCTGACGCCGATGCAGGCGCGCCGCCTGCGCGCGGCGCGGCACTGAAGCGGAAGCGACTCAACCGCCGCCGGATTGCTTGCCAGCGTCCTGGCCGCCGTTCTTCGGCGCGCTGGGGATATAGTCGCCCTGGAAGGCCTTGCTGGCCTTGAGCATGTCCTGCGGCGTCTCGGCGAAGAAATTGCCTTCAGTACGCACCAGGGTGTCGTTCTTGAAGATCAGCGTGAGCTTACGCTCCTGGATCTTCTCGCCGCGGTGCTGGAACGTGGATACGTAATCCCAGCGACTGCCGTCGAACGGCGAGACCACCGAGGGTGCGCCGAGCAGCGTGATCACCTGGCGCTTGGTCATGCCGGGCTTGAGTTCGCTGACTTTGGCCTGCTGCATCAGATTGCCTTGCTGCACGTCCGGTTTGTACAGGATGGCGCAGCCGCCCAGCGCGAAACTGGATGCGAGCGCGATGGCCCAGATGATGACCCGCGTACGATTGATGGTTTGCATGCACTCTGCGCCAGCGTTCAAAGGGCCGGATGATACACTGCCGCGCAATCGGATCGGGAGAATCTCGCCGTGGATCAATCGCAGGAATTGCGTCGCGTCGGCCTGAAGGTCACGCATCCGCGCGTGCGCATTCTCAGCATCCTGCAAGGCAGGCATCCGCGCCATTTCAGCGCCGAGGATATCTACCGGCATCTGGTCGAGCACAGTGAGGATATCGGCCTCGCCACGGTCTATCGTGTGCTGACCCAGTTCGAGGCAGCCGGCATCGTCAACAAGCACCATTTCGAAAGTGGGCAAGCAGTATTCGAGCTCAACCGCGGCAGCCATCACGATCACATGATCGATCTGGATAGCGGCAAAGTGATCGAGTTCGTCGACGAAGACATCGAGCGCCTGCAGCGCGCCATCGCGCAGCGTCACGGCTACGACCTCGAGGAGCACAGTCTGGTGCTGTATGTGCGTCCGCGCCGCGCCGCGCGCGCGACGCCGGAAACCGCCGTCCCGGGCAGGACGCCCGCGCGCAGCGCCAGCGCGAAAAGCAGCGCCAGCGTGAAAAAAGTGACGCCCGCGCAAGGCGGGCGTCAGTCTCGATAAAGACGCGGGTGGCATTCCTTCACCACCCGCGAACCCGGCTCCCCAAGCCAGGCAGTTCGCCGTGATCATCCTGACCTGCGGCGCGCAACGGCGATCCATGGCCGCGCAACGGGTTCACCACCCGCTTGGCAAGTACCGCCCCAAACGGCGCCTGCCAGCCGCCACGCTCCGATGGCGGCACCCCAAACATGAAAGGAATGTAAACGCGATGCTAAGGGCGCGACAATCAGAAAGATTCCTAGACGCGCGGCATGCGTCGAGCGGCCGCGCAGCAGCCGGTCGCGCCCGCGGTTCGGCCTGGGCGCTCAGGCCGGCGCGTGCGGCTGGCGCAGCAGAATGCGCAGGCGCAGACCCTGCGCGCTCTCGATGACGCGGAACGTGCCGCCCAGCGCCAGGACACGCTCGCGCATGCTGTGCAGCCCGCGTCCCTGGCCAATGGCCGACAGTGCGCCATGGGCAGTGCCCAGCCCCACGCCGTCGTCGCGGATATCGAGCAGGGCGAGCAGCTGGTCGCCGCGACGGGCCGCGCGCAGGCGCACACGAAATGCGTGCGCGCGCGCATGGCGCACGCAGTTGGTCGCGGCCTCCTGCACGATGCGATACAGCGTATTGCGCATGCCCTCATCGAGCAGGCGCAGGTCGCCACGCAGCTCGACGCTGTAATTCATGTTCGCGCTCTGGATCAGATCGCGCAGCGGACCCTCATCGAGGGCGCGTGCCAGGCCGAATTCGTTCAGTGCCGCCGGGCGCAACGATTCCAGCAGCCCGCGCACGCTGCGCCGCATGGTGGCCACGATGTCGTTGATCGAAGCCGATACGTCGCCGAGTCCGGCTGTTTCGAGCCGGTTCTGCGCGATCTTCACGCGGATCTGGATGGCAGTGAGGTTCTGGCCCAGCTCATCGTGCAGTTCGGCGGCGATGCGCTTGCGCTCGCCTTCTTCCGCGCGCAGGTTGCGCCGCGCTGCGTTGGCCAACTGCTGGGCGAGTTGATCGAGACGCTGATTGGCATTGGCCAGGCGCGCGTTTTGCAGCGCCTGACGCAGGCCGCTCTGGCGCAGGGCGTCTGTGGCAGCGCCCAGCAGCAGCGCACCGGTGCCGGCCACGGCAAGGAACAACTGCGCCTCGGCCGGCGCTTCGGGGCGCAATTGCAGGCCCGCATGCGCGGTCACCGCCGTGCTGCTGGCCAGCATCGCCAGGCTGGCGCCGCGCCATCCGTGGCGAAAGGCGAAATACAGCACCGGCACCAGGGTCAGCACGCGCGCATAACGCGCCAGTGGCACGCTTTCATCCATCATCAGCAGCAGGGCGATGATTGTCGGCAGCAGGATCAGCAGCATGTCGGCGAGCAGCGCGCGGGCCTGCGCATGATCGGGTGGCGCGCGCAGCAACATGATCAGCAGCGGCGTAATCAGCAGGATGCCGACGTAATCGCCCAAGGCGAAATTGGCCAGCATGCTGCCGATATGCATCAGCGGCAAGCCGACCAGTGTCTGCAGGATCGGGGCATTGACCGCGGTGCTGGCCAGCGCGGCGAGCAGGGCGCCGACCAGCAGGCGCACGGCGCGTTCCGGGCGCTCGATCAGTACCGGCGTCGCACGTCGCCGCATCAGCGCGATGATCATGGCGACCACCAGCGGTTGTGGCAACACCATCCACGCCAGCAGCAGGGGATCGTGCAGCAGATGCGGGTCATGCAGGCGCAGCAGCAGGCCGGCACACCACTCCGCGCCGATCAGCCACGGCCATAGCCGTCGCGGCGCCAGCAGCAGCGCACCGAAGCGCAATCCGGCGGGCAGATACCAGTACAACTGCGAAATCTCGAACAGCCCGGCCCAGGCCAGCACGTAACCGAGCGCGGCGGCCGGACCTTGCAGCCATGGCGATAGCTTGGGCGGGGACAGACGCAGCATGGTGGCATGGTACAAGGCGCGCCACGCGCCGCGGACTGCCGCGCATCGAGCGCCGGCCCTGTCGTGCTCGCGCCGCGCAAGGCCTGCTATCGTGGTGCCATGACACGCATCGTGCTGGTGGATGACCATGCCATCGTACGCGAGGGTTTCAAGCATCTGATCCAGACCGAGCCGGGACTCGATGTGATCGCCGAATGCGGCGACGCCGAGGAGGCGCTGGAGACCATCCTCGCCAACGCGGCTGACTTGGTCGTGCTCGATCTTTCGCTGCCCAACGGCGGTGGCTTGCCGTTGCTCGAGCATCTGCTCAGCCTGCGCCCCGGTCTGCGAGTGGTGGTGCTGAGCATGCATGACACCGAGCCGTACATTTCCGAGGCGCTGCGTCGCGGCGCCTGGGGCTATGTCAGCAAGGGTGCCGCCGCCGATGAACTGATCGCCGCGCTGCGTGCCGTGCTGGCCGGCGAGCGCTACCTGAGCAGCGATATCGCGCGCAGCCAGAGCACGCGCGACGGCGATCCCCTGGCGCGCCTGACCGCGCGCGAGCACGAGGTATTCCTGCTGCTGGCGCGCGGGCTCACGCCCAAGCAGGCCGCCGCCGAACTGGGCATCGGCCAGAAGACCGTGTACATCCACCGCGCCAGCCTCATGGGCAAGCTGGGCGCCGGCTCCGAGCTGGACTTGTACCGTCTGGCGCGCGAGCGCGGCCTGGTGGTGGCCTGAGAGGCGCCACGTCGTTCAACGCGCTTGCGCCTGCTCCAGCATGGCGCGGGCATGCGCGCGCGTTTCCGGCGTGATCGATACGCCGCCGAGCATGCGCGCCAGTTCATCGCGGCGTCCCTCGACATCCAGTGTCTCGATCTGCGTGCGCGTGGCCGCGCCGTCGCTGTGCTTGCTCACGCGCAGGTGCGCATGTCCCTGCGCCGCGACCTGCGCCAGATGGGTCACGCACAGGACCTGACGCACACGGCCGAGCGCACGCAGCTTGTGTCCGACGATCTCCGCGACCGCGCCGCCGATGCCGCTGTCGACCTCGTCGAACACCATGCAACCGATATCGTCCAGGCCCAGCATGCTGACTTCCAGCGCCAGGCTGATGCGCGCCAGTTCACCGCCCGAGGCGACGCGCCGCAGCGGGCGCAGTGCCTGGCCCGGATTCGTGCTGATCAGGAACTCGCAGCGCTCGCGGCCTTGCGCATCGGCTGCGCCCGGCGCGGTCGCTTCCAGCGCCACCTGCAAGTGCCCGCCGGGCATGCCGAGTGTGCCCATCAGCGCGCTGACCTCGGCGCCGAGGCGTTGCGCCGCCTGCTGTCGTGCCGCGCCGAGGGCGGCCGCTGCAGTGTCGTAATCGCGCGTCAACGCATCGCGCTCGCGCGCCAGCGCATCCAGGCGTGCGCCGGCATCGTGCAGGTGCGCGTGCTCGTCGCGCAGGCGCGTCAGCACATCGGGCAGTGCGTCCGGCGCGCAGCGGTGCTTGCGCGCGAGGTCGTGCAGGTGTTGCAGGTGCGCATCGACCTCGGCGAGGCGGTCCGGGTCGAGGTCGCGCGCCTCGGCGTAGTGGGCCAGCGCGCTGCCGGCCTCGCCGAGCTGGATCAGCACGGCATCCAGCAGTTCGCGGCTGGCGCCCAGGTCCGCGTCGATCTCGGCCAGGCGCGCGAGTTCCGCGGCGGCGCGCGCGAGTTGATTGCGCAGGCCGTCGTCGCCTTCGAGCTGATCGACCAGTGCGGCACTCCCCGCCAGCAGGCGCTCGGCGTGGCCCAGACGGCGTTGCTCGGCTTCTAACGCGGCAAGACGCTCCGCGGGCAGCGCCCAGCGCTCGAGTTCCGTGCATTGGTGCGCGAGCAGTTGCAGGCGCGCATCGCGCTCGCTGCCATCGCCCAGCGTCGCGGCCTCGTGCGCCAGCGCGCGCAAGCGCTGGGCCAGCTCGCGCACCTGCAGCAGGGTCACCGAGTGCGCGCCGTAGGCATCGAGCAGGGCCAGTTGCTGCTCGCGCTGCAGCAGCGCCTGATGCTCGTGCTGGCCGTGGATCTCCAGCAGATGCGCGGCCAGTTCGCCCAGCTGCGCCAGCGCCACCGGGCGGCCGTTGATCCACGCGCGCGAACCGCCCGCGGCGGCCAGCACGCGGCGCAGGCTGCAGTGCCCGTCATCGTCCAGGGCTTGCGTGTGCAGCCAAGCGCGCGCGGCGGGGCTGGCGGCGAGGTCGAATTCGGCGCTGACCTCGGCGCGTTCCGCGCCGCTGCGCACCAGCGTGGCGTCGGCGCGTGCGCCGCCGAGCAGCAGCAACGCATCGACCAGCAGCGACTTGCCGGCGCCGGTCTCGCCAGTGACCACGGTCAGGCCGGCGCCCAGCGTGATCTCGGCTTCGGCGACCACGGCCAGATCGCGAACGTACAGCGTCGTCAGCATGAAATGGTGCAGCGCATGGCGGGAATGATGGCGTGATTCTATGGGCGCGGCGCGGCCGGCGCAGCAGTTTCACGACGCCGCGCGGCATGCATCAGGCTGGCGGGCCTGGCTCACGGGGCTTGCAAGCAGGCCGCGCAGGCCTTATCCATGCTGCAGCTTTGTCCGAACCCAGTCCATGGCAGCCTATCCACCCGGTCTCGATGCGCGCGCGCGGCAGTTGCTGCGCAGCCTGATCGAGCAATACCTCAGCGGCGGCGAGCCGGTCGGCTCGCGCACGCTGTCGCGTTCGGCCGGGCTGGAAGTGAGCCCGGCGACGATCCGCAACATCATGGCCGACCTCGAGGACGCCGGCCTGGTGGCTTCGCCGCACACTTCGGCCGGGCGCGTCCCCACGCCGCAGGGCCTGCGTCTGTTCGTCGACAGCCTGCTGGAAATCAAGCCGCTGCCGCTGGCGGATCAGCAGCGCCTTGCGCGTGGTCTGCAACAAATGCCGGGCGACGCGCGCGAGCTGGCGACCGGCGCTTCGGCGCTGCTCTCGGCCATGACCCAGTTCGTCGGCATGGTCACGGTACCGCGCGAGGATGATTTGCCGCTGCGCCAGATCGAGTTCGTGGCGCTGCCCGACGAGCGCGTGCTGGTGGTGCTGGTGTTCGCCAATCAGCACATCCAGAACCGCATCCTGCAAATGACGCGGCGCCCCGACGCAGCCGATCTGGAGCGCGCCGCGACGGTGCTCAACGCCGGCTTCTGCGGCATGCGCCTGGGTGAAATCCGTGCTCTCCTGGCGCATGAGCTGCAGGCCGCCGACGGCGCGCTGCGCAGCGCGCTGGGTGGCGCGGTGGAACTGGCCACGCATGCCGTGCAGCCCGGCCCGGAGAGCATCCCCGACCTGATGGTCAGCGGTCAGTCCAACCTGATGGGGGTGCACGATCTGGCCGACTTGCAGCGCCTGCGCAGCCTGTTCGAGGCGTTCCAGCAGAAGCGCGAATTGCTGGCGCTGTTCGAGAATTGCGCCGCCGCGCCGGGCGTGCGCCTGTTCATCGGCGAGGAAAGCGGCTTCGCGCCGCTGGCCGGCTGCTCGATGGTCACCGCGACCTATGGCGTGCAGGGTCGCGTGCTCGGCAGCATCGGCGTGATCGGGCCGACGCGCATGGCTTACGACCGCGTGATCCAGGTCGTGCAGACCAGCGCCGATCTGCTCGGCGGCATCTTGAATCGCATCGTCACGCCCGCATAACCCCAAGCATTGCCTGTTGTCGTCCCGCATCGTTGCGCGGCGCGCGTCAGGTCTTTTCGCCATCAAACATCCATGAGCCGCAGCGATGACCACGCCTGAAACGTCCCCCGAGAACACCCCCGATTCCATCGATGCCGACCTCACCGCGCTCGGCGAGCGCCTGGCTGCGGCCGAGAACGCCGCCAATGCCGCGCGCGAGATGATGTTGCGCGAGCGCGCCGAGATCGAGAACCAGCGCAAGCGCCTGCAGCGCGATCTGGAGCAGGCGCGCAAATTCGCCAACGAACGCGTGCTCGGTGACCTGCTGACCGTGGCCGACGCGCTGGGCCACGGACTTGCCCTTCCCAACGCCGACGCCGCCAGCCTGCGCGCCGGCATGGAGCTGACCCTGAAGGAACTGGAGCGCGTGATGCAGGCGCATGGGCTCAGCGCCATCGAACCCCTCGGTCAGCCGTTCGATGCCGAGCGCCATGAGGCCGTGAGCCTGGTCGATGCGCCAGGGCACGCGCCCGACACCGTGGTCGCCGTGCTGCAGAAGGGCTATCTGCTCAACGAGCGCCTGCTGCGGCCGGCGCGGGTCACCGTGGCGCGCGCGGCAGGCGCTTGAATCAGCGCGCAGCAGCCCCACCTGATCAGCAGCGCGGCCGCGGCCGCAACACCACACATCCACCACTTCCCCGGAGCTGACTCATGGCCAAGATCATCGGCATCGACCTCGGTACCACCAATTCCTGCGTCGCCATCATGGAGGGCTCGAGCACACGCGTGATCGAGAACGCCGAGGGCGATCGCACCACGCCCTCGATCGTCGCCTTCACCAAGGACGGCGAGGTGCTGGTCGGCGCGCCGGCCAAGCGCCAGGCGGTGACCAATCCCAAGAACACCTTTTACGCGGTGAAACGCCTGATCGGGCGCAAGTTCACCGATGCCGAGGTGCAGAAAGACCTCGGCATCGTGCCCTACAAGATCCTCAAGCACGACAATGGCGATGCCTGGGTGGAAACCTCCGATGGCAAGCGCATGGCGCCGCCGGAAATCTCCGCCAAGGTGCTGATGAAGATGAAGAAGACCGCCGAGGATTACCTGGGCGAGCCGGTCACCGAGGCGGTCATCACGGTGCCGGCCTACTTCAACGACAGCCAGCGCCAGGCGACCAAGGATGCCGGCAAGATCGCCGGGCTGGAGGTCAAGCGCATCATCAACGAGCCTACCGCCGCGGCGCTGGCCTACGGCCTCGACAAGAGCATCGGCAAGGATCGCAAGATCGCCGTGTACGACCTCGGCGGCGGCACCTTCGACGTCTCCGTCATCGAGATCGCCGAGGTCGATGGCGAGAAGCAGTTCGAGGTGCTGGCCACCAATGGCGACACCTTCCTCGGTGGCGAGGACTTCGACATGCGCGTCATCGATTACCTGGTCGAGGAGTTCCAGAAGGAGCAGGGCATCGACCTGCGCAAGGATCCGCTGGCGCTGCAACGCCTGAAGGACGCCGCCGAGCGCGCCAAGATCGAGCTGTCCAGCGCGCAGCAGACCGACGTCAACTTGCCCTATGTCACCGCCGATGCGTCCGGCCCCAAGCACCTCAACATCAAGTTGACGCGCGCCAAGCTGGAGGCGCTGGTCGAGGCGCTGATCAAGCGCACCATCGATCCGTGCCGTACCGCGATCAACGACGCCGGCATCAAGGTCGGCGACATCAGCGAGGTGATCCTGGTCGGCGGCATGACGCGCATGCCCAAGGTGCAGGAAGCGGTGAAGGATTTCTTCGGCAAGGAGCCGCGCAAGGACGTCAACCCCGACGAGGCCGTGGCCGTGGGCGCGGCGATCCAGGGCGCGGTGCTGGGCGGCACGGTCAAGGACGTGCTGCTGCTGGACGTGACCCCGTTGAGCCTCGGCATCGAGACCATGGGCGGCGTCATGACCAAGCTGGTGGAGAAGAACACCACCATCCCGACCAAGGCCGCGCAGGTGTTTTCCACCGCCGAGGACAACCAGTCCGCGGTGACCGTGCATGTGCTGCAGGGTGAGCGCGAACAGGCGCGCTACAACAAATCGCTGGCCAAGTTCGATCTGGCCGGCATCCAGAACGCGCCGCGCGGCATGCCGCAGATCGAGGTCACCTTCGACATCGACGCCAACGGCATCCTGCACGTCTCGGCCAAGGACAAGAACACCGGCAAGGAGCAGAAGATCGAGATCAAGGCCGGTTCGGGCCTGTCCGACGCCGAGATCCAGCGCATGGTCAGCGATGCCGAGGCGCACCGCGAGGACGACAAGAAGTTTCATGAACTGGTGGGCGCGCGCAACAAGGCCGACCAGCTGATGCATGCCACGCGCAGCGCGCTCAAGGAGCATGGCGGCAAGGTGGCGGCGGCGCAGATCGGCGCCATCGAGTCCGCGCTGAAAGACCTCGAGGACGCCATGAAGGGCGACGATCAGGCACGCATCGAAGCACGCACGCAGGCGCTGGAGCAGGCCGCGCAGGCCTTGCAGGCGGCGGCCGCTGCTGGCGCGGCGCCGGGCGCGGAGTCCGCTGCCGGCCCGGGTGCGGGCACAGGCGCCGCGCAGGACGACGTGGTCGACGCCGAGTTCACCGAGGTCAAGGACAAGCAGTAAGCGGGGCTGGGAAGCCCGCAGCGGGTCATCGGTGGCCGGATCGATTGCGGCCACCAGGCGCTATTCTCCCCGCACCGCGGCTTCGGCCCTGAAGCTAGCTCCCCTCCGTCGATCACCTCTGCGCGCAACCCATGTCCAAACGCGACTATTACGAAGTTCTCGGTGTGCCGCGCACGGCAGGCGAGGAAGACATCAAGAAGGCGTTCCGGCGCCTGGCCATGAAGTTTCATCCGGATCGCTGCCCGGATGACCCGACCGCGCAGGACAAATTCAAGGAAGCCAAGGAAGCCTACGAGGTGCTCTGCGACGGCGAGCGCCGTGCGCTGTACGACCGCCACGGTCACGCCGCGTTCGCCAGCGGTGGCGCACGCGGCGGCGGCGCGGGTTTCGCCGATACCGGCGACATGTTCAGCGATATCTTCGCCGACATTTTCGGCGGCGGCGGTGGGCGCTCACGTCGCGGCGGCGACCTGCGCTACCTGCTCGATCTGGATCTCGAAGAGGCCGTGTTCGGCTGCGACAAGACCATCGCGGTGCCCGGCATCGTCGCCTGCGAGGCCTGCAAGGGCAGCGGGTCGGCCGACGGGCGCAGCAAGACCTGCCCGACGTGTCGCGGCCAGGGCCGGGTGCGCATGCAGAACGGCATTTTCTCGGTGCAACAGGCCTGCCCGCAGTGCCGCGGCAGCGGACGCGTGGTGGAAACGCCATGCGCGCAGTGTCATGGCGAGGGCCACGTCGAGCGCACGCGCAAGCTCGAGGTGCGCATTCCGGCCGGCGTCGATACGGGCGATCGCATCCGCCTCGGTGGCCAGGGCGAGCCCGGCCCGGCGGGGCAGCCGGCCGGTGACTTGTATGTGGAAGTGCGCGTGCGCGAGCACGCCCTGTTCCAGCGCGATGGCGATGATCTTTACTGCGAAGTACCGGTGCGCATCGCGCAGGCGGCGTTGGGCGCCGAGATTATGGTGCCCACGCTGGACGGTGAGGTCAGCCTGAGCGTGCCGCCCGAGACCCAATCGGGCCAGCAGATCCGCATGCGCGGGCGCGGCGTGCGCTCGGTGCGCAGCGGCCACGCCGGTGACCTGATCTGCCACATCGTCGTGGAAACGCCGGTGCAATTGACGCGGGAGCAGCGCGAGTTGCTGGAGCAGCTCGACGCCAGCATGCGCAGCGAGGGTGCCGCGCAGCACTCGCCGCGCGCGCAATCGTTTCTCGATGGCGTCAAGTCGTTGTGGTCGCGGGTGACTTCCTGAGGTGGCGGCACCCGCGCCTGACGCACTGCGTGCGCAACTGCAATGGCGCGCGCGGCTGTATGCGCTGATCCGCGAATTTTTCGCCGCGCGCCGGGTGCTGGAAGTGGAGACGCCGATGCTCTCCGCCGCCGCCAATACCGATCCCAATATCGAAAGTTTTCGCACCGAGTTCATCGGTCACGTCGATGCCGGTGCGCGCACGCGCTGGCTGCGCACCTCGCCCGAGTACCCGCTCAAGCGCCTGCTTGCAGCGGGCGTCGGCGATTGCTACGAACTCGGCCGCGTGTTTCGCAATGGCGAGGTCGGCGCGCGCCACAACCCCGAGTTCACCCTGCTGGAGTGGTACCGCATCGGCTGGGACCAGCGTCGCCTGGCGGGCGAGGTGGTCGAACTGGTACAGGCGGCCCTGGCGCTGGTCGGGCGCGTGGCGCGCGTCGAGGTACTCGATTACGCGGCCTTGTTCGCGCGCGAACTGGGCGTCGACGCGCACCATGCCGATGACTCCGAATTGCGCGCGGCGCTGGGCGGGCAGCAGGTCGATCCTGCCGGGCTGACCCGTGACGACTGGCTGGACCTGCTGCTCAGCCACCGCATCCAGCCGCGCCTGCCGCCCGGACAGATCACCGTGCTGCACGATTACCCCGCCAGCCAGTGCGCACTGGCGCGCGTGTTGCCGGGCGATCCGCCGTTGGCCGCGCGTTTCGAGGTGTATCTGGGCAGTGTCGAGCTGGCCAACGGCTACCACGAGTTGAACGATGCCCGCGAGCAGCGCCGCCGTTTCGTCGCGGACAACCACCGGCGCCAGGCGCGCGGGCAGGCCCGGCTGCCCATGGACGAAAACCTGCTGGCGGTGCTGGATGCGCTGCCCGATTGCGCCGGCGTGGCGCTGGGCGTTGACCGGCTGCTGCTGGTGCTGGCGGGTGGCGACGCCATCGCCGGGGTGCTGGCTGTGCCGTTCGCCGACGCCTGACGCCGGCGCCGGACAGGCCGATGCACGGCCGCCGCGGCGGGTGCATGCAGGCACGTTAGACTGTGCGGGTTTTGCGTTTCGAGATGCCGATGTCCGCTGCCACGCCCGCACCCGTGCTCACCATCGATGGTCCGTCCGGCTCGGGCAAGGGCACCGTCAGCCGCCTGCTCGCCACGCAGCTGGGCTGGCATCTGCTGGATTCCGGCGCGCTGTATCGCGCGGTGGGCTATGCCGCCTCACTGGCCGGCATCGATCTGTCCGATGCCGAGGCGGTGACGCGCTGTGCCGAACACACGCGCATCGGCTTCCGCGATCCCGGTGCCGGCGCCGAGACCCGGGTGCTGGTCAACGGTCACGATGCCAGTGACGCCTTGCGCACCGAAACCTGCGGCGCCGCGGCCTCGGCCATCGCCGCCATCCCCAGCCTGCGCGCGGCGTTGCTCGACAAGCAGCGCGCGTTTCGCAAGGCACCCGGGCTGGTCGCGGACGGTCGCGACATGGGCACGGTGATTTTCCCCGATGCCGCTCCCAAGGTGTTTTTGACCGCCAGCGCTGCCGAGCGCGCACAAAGGCGCCATAAGCAGTTGAAGGACAAGGGACTCCGGGTTACACTCGTCGACTTGTTGCGGGAGATCGAAGCGCGCGACCGGCGTGATGCCGAGCGCGCAGTGGCTCCGCTCAAGCCCGCAGCAGACGCCGTGGTGATCGATACCACCGGCATGCCGATCGGGACAGTGGTAGCACGGATTCTGGCGTTGCTGCCGCGGCATTGAGCCGCGACAGGGCGCAAGGCCCACTCCGCGAGGAGTGGTTTTCAACGGCGCGCAAGCGTCCACAACCCGGTTCCGAGCCGCCCGTCGGGCTGTGCCGGCAACCACACCGGATAAACCCATGACTGAAAGTTTTGCCGAGCTGTTCGAGAACAGCCAGACCCTGTCCAAGCTCAAACCGGGGTCGATCGTGTTGGGCACGGTGATCGACGTGCGCTCCGATGTCGTCGTCATCAACGCGGGCCTGAAGAGCGAGGGCATCATCCCGATCGAGGAATTCCGCGACGACGATGGGCAGATCCGCATCCAGATCGGCGACGAGGTCAAGGTCGCGCTGGACGCCATCGAGAACGGCACCGGCGAGACCAAGCTCTCGCGCGAGAAAGCCAAGCGCTCGATGGTGTGGGACGACCTCGAGGAGGCGTTCACCAACAACACCGCGATCAGTGGCCGCATCACCGGCAAGGTCAAGGGCGGCTTCACCGTCGACATCAAGGACGTGCGCGCGTTCCTGCCGGGTTCCCTGGTGGACGTGCGTCCGGTGCGCGATCCGGTGTACCTGGAAGGCAAGGATCTCGAGTTCAAGCTGATCAAGCTCGATCGCAAGCGCAACAACGTCGTGGTCAGCCGCCGTGCCGTGGTCGAGAGCGAGTTCTCGGTCGAGCGCGAGCAGCTGATGGAGCGCCTGCAGGAAGGCGCTGTGCTCAAGGGTGTGGTCAAGAACCTCACCGATTACGGCGCGTTCGTCGATCTCGGTGGCATCGACGGCCTGCTGCACATCACCGACATGGCGTGGAAGCGCGTGCGCCATCCGTCCGAGGTGGTCAATGTCGGCGACGAACTCGAAGTGCGCGTGCTCAAGTTCGACCGCGAGCGCAACCGCGTCAGCCTCGGCCTGAAGCAGCTCGGCGACGATCCGTGGGTCAACATCGCGCGCCGCTATCCGGTCAATGCGCGCCTGTTCGGCAAGGTCAGCAATGTCACCGATTACGGCTGTTTCGTCGAGATCGAGCCGGGTGTCGAGGGTCTGGTGCACGTCTCCGAGATGGACTGGACCAACAAGAACGTCAACCCGGCCAAGGTGGTGCAGGTCGGCGACGATTGCGAGGTGATGGTGCTGGATGTCGATGAGGAGCGTCGCCGCATCTCGCTGGGCATCAAGCAGACCCGCGCCAATCCGTGGGAAACCTTCGCCGCGATCCACAAGAAGGGCGATCGCGTCAATGGCGCGATCAAGTCGATCACCGACTTCGGCATCTTCATCGGCCTGGACGGCGGCATCGACGGCCTGGTGCACTTGTCCGACATCTCCTGGAACAGTACCGGCGAGGAATTGGTGCGCAACTTCAAGAAGGGCGACGAGATCGAGGCCGTGGTGCTGGCCGTGGATCCGGAGCGCGAGCGCATCAGCCTTGGCGTCAAGCAGATGGAGCAGGATCCGTTCGGCCAGTTCATGGCCGGCCATCCGCGCGGCAGCATCGTCAGCGGCGTGGTCAAG
Organism: Metallibacterium scheffleri; assembly: GCF_002077135.1. NCBI lineage: Bacteria > Pseudomonadati > Pseudomonadota > Gammaproteobacteria > Lysobacterales > Rhodanobacteraceae > Metallibacterium > Metallibacterium scheffleri. The sequence goes on from NZ_LDOS01000002.1 coordinate 752,828, forward strand.
GAAGTGGACGCCAAGGGTGCGCTGATCGCGCTCGAGGATGGCGTCGAGGGCTACCTGCGCGCCAACGACATCGCCAAGGAGCGCATCGAGGACGCCACCCTGCACCTCAAGGTGGGCGACAAGGTCGAGGCCAAGTTCACCGGCATGGACCGCAAGGGTCGCCAGATGCAGCTCTCGATCCGCGCCAAGGACGAGGAGGATCTGCAGGACACCATGGCCGATTACCAGAGCGCAGCCGGCGGCACCACCAAGCTGGGCGCCCTGCTCAAGGAACAGATGAAGAAGGGCTGATCCTGCCCGTCCCCCGGCGGGCTGGGGTTCGCCCCGCCCGCCTACTGGCGCCGCCATGACCAAATCCGATCTCATCGAAGCCCTGGCACGCAGCCAGGCACACCTGGCCCTCGCCGACGTCGAAATCGGCGTCAAGCACGTGCTTGACCAGATGACCGAGGCGCTGTCCACTGGCGCGCGCATCGAGGTGCGCGGCTTCGGCAGTTTCTCGCTGCACTACCGCGCGCCGCGTGTCGGCCGCAATCCGAAATCAGGCGAAGCGGTGGCGCTGCCGGGCAAGCACGTGCCGCATTTCAAGCCGGGCAAGGAACTGCGCGAGCGCGTCAACGGCCATTGACCGGCGTGCACCCGACACGCCCTGATTCCCGGCGCGCCGCAGGCGTTCTGGCCGCGTGGCGCTTGCATGGCCTGCTAAAGTTCGGCTGAGGGAGACGCCATGCGCTTCGTGATCGCCGCTTTGCTGCTCATATTCGCGCTGCTGGGTGCGGCTTTCGCCGCGCTCAACAGCGGCACCGTGCATTACGACTTTCTGCTGGTCGAGGCCGACTTGCCCAAGGGCGTGACGTTGCTGGCCGTGCTGGTGCTGGGCTGGCTGCTGGGCGGCCTCAGCGCATGGCTGGGGCTTGGCGCGCGGCGCCGGCGCAGGGCATCCGGGCGCGGACAAGGCGATGGCCAAGACGCTGCATGAATCCACTCTTGCTGCTGTTCCTGCTTTTGCCGATCGCGTTTCTGTCCGGCTGGTGGAGCGCGCGCCGGCTGGGTGCGCGGCGCTCGGGTGCGCGCGTCAATGAACTGTCCTCGAGCTATTTCCGCGGTCTGAATTACCTGCTCAACGAGCAGCCGGACAAGGCCATCGAGGTGTTCCTGCAACTGGCTGAGGCCAACCGCGACACCATCGAGACGCACCTCGCGCTGGGCAACCTGTTTCGCCGTCGTGGCGAGGTGGAACGCGCCATCCGCGTGCACCAGCACCTGATCGCGCGCGCCAATCTCAGCGACGACGTGAGAACCATGGCACTGCTCGAGCTGGGCGAGGATTACATGCGTGCCGGCCTGCTCGATCGCGCCGAGACGCTGTTCGCCGATCTGGTGGCGATGAACGCGCAGGCGCCCTCGGCGCTGCGCCACCTGATCGCCATCTGCCAGCATGAGCGCGACTGGCACAAGGCCATCCTGTACGCGCGGCGGCTGCAGGAAACCTCGGGCGAACAGCAGGCGCTGCAGATCGCGCATTTCTACTGCGAACTGGCCGAGCGCGCGCAGGCGCACGGCGCCCTGCAAGACGCCGCCGATTACCTGCAACAGGCGTTCATTGCGCATCCCGAGTTTGTACGCGCGCTGATCCTGCGCGGCCGCTTCGCCGCCGCGAATGCGGACTATCCCGCGGCGATCGCGGCCTATGAGCAGGCGCTGGAGTCCGACATCGATTACGTGCCCGAGATTCTCCCCGCGCTGCTCGATACCTACGCGCGCGCGCAGCAGATGCAGCGCGCCGAGCAAACCCTGGGACGCATCGTGTTGCGCTATGAAGGCGTGTCACCGGTGCTGGCGCTGGCGCGCATTTACGCGCGCCGCGATGGCCAGAGCCGCGCGGTGGAATTCCTGGGCACGCAGTTGCGCCAGCGGCCCTCGGTGCGCGGCCTGGTGCAATTGATGGACACCGCGATCGAGGGGGGCAGTGACAGCGGGTCCAGCCTGCGCCTGCTGCGCGATCTGACCGCCGCGGTGCTCGAAGGCCAGGCGCTGTACCGCTGCACGCAATGCGGTTTTGGCGCACGCGCGCACCACTGGCAGTGTCCGAGCTGCAAGAACTGGAGCACGCTGCGCCCGGTGCACGGCGCGACGGGCGCCTGAATGGACGTGGCCGCGGGCGTGTTGGCTCCGATCCTGCTGCTGGCGGTGCTGGTCGCGCTGTTGGCTGGCGTGCTGGTGTTCGCGATGATGCTCTACGCGCAGCGGCGCGGCCTGCTGGATCAGCCGGGCCGGCGCCGTCTGCATCGCCTGCCCACGCCGCGCGGCGGCGGGGCCGGCGCGGTGCTGGCGCTGGCGCTGGGCCTGTTGTTGCTGCAACTGCTGCCCGGCGCGGCCTTGCCATGGCGCTGGACAGGGATGTGGCTGCCGGCATTGCTGCTGACCGCGCTGGTGGGCGCGCTGGATGACCACCGTGGCCTGGGTATCGGTCCGCGCATAGCCGCGCATCTCGCGGCGGGCGCGCTGCTGGCGTTGAGCCTGTGGCCGCAGTTGTCGCCAGTGCTGCAGCCGCCACTGGCGTTGCTGCTGGCTGCCGCGCTGGTGCTGGCCACGGCGTGGTCGATCAACCTGCACAATTTCATGGATGGCAGCGACGGCCTGCTGGCCATGCAGGTATTCACGCTGGCGCTGGTATTCGCGTGGATGGCCGCGCGCAGCGATCAACTGCCGCTGCTGGCATTGGCGCTGCTGCTGGCCGCGGCGCTGGCTGGATTCCTGCCGTTCAATCTGCCGTTGCCGCGCGCACATGTGTTCATGGGCGATGTCGGCAGCGGCGCGTTCGGCTTCATGCTGGCGGCACTGGCGTTTGCCGGCGTCGCGCGCGGCGCATGGTCGTTGCCGGCGGTGCTGCTGCTGGTGTCGGCGTTCGCCGTGGATGCCGGCGCCACGCTGCTGTCGCGCATGCTGCGCGGGCGGCGCTGGTGGCGGCCGCACCGTGAACACTTCTATCAATGGCTCGCGCGCACGCGGCATTCGCATGCGCAGGCACTGCTGGCCTACCTCGGCTGGAACCTGCTGCTGGCGATCCCGCTGGCACTGTGGGCGCAGCGCGACGCCGCGCTGGGCTGGTGGCTTGTGGCCGCGCTGTATATGCTCGCCGGCGCGGCGTGGTGGCAGGGCAAACGGGCCTGTCGCCGTGCGCCGCGACGTCACGGGAATCGCCATGCGCCTGTCTGAGTTACGCCTCGGTCTGCTGCATCCGCGCAGTGCGGTGGTGCTGCATGACCTGGGCATGGTCGCGCTGGCGTGGTGGCTGGCCATGGTGCTGCGTTACCACCTGGCGCAGGCCGGCGGCATGCAGCTCAGTCTGGAAGAGTTCGCTGTGGTGCTCGCGGTGCAGGGCACGATCTTCGCCTGGACCGGCCTGTATCGCGGTCTGTGGCGCTTCGCCAGCATGCCGGATCTGTGGAATATCGCGCGCGCCGTGGCGGTGGGCGCGGTGCTGGTGGGCGTGGCCTTGTTCCTGCTCGATCGCCTGGCCGGCGTGCCGCGTTCGGTGCTGTTCCTGTATCCGCTGATTCTGGCGTTACTGCTGGGTGCGCCACGGCTGCTGTATCGCTACTGGAAGGACAGCCGCCTGGAACTGTTTGGCCAGCGCACGCAGCAGCGCGTGCTGGTGATCGGTGCCGGGCGTTCCGGCGACGCCCTGGTGCGCGATCTGCGCCGTGACGCAGCGTATCGCGTGGTGGGATTCATCGACGACGCGCCGCAGTTGCGCGGCGCGCGCGTGCAAGGCGTGCCGGTGCTGGGCAGCGTGGCCGAACTGGTCGAGCTGGCGCGTGCCAGCAGCGCCGAGATGCTGCTGATTGCGGTGCCCTCGGCCAGCGTCGCGCAGATGCGTGTCATCGTGTCCGCCTGCGAGCGCACCGGGTTGCCGTTTCGCACCCTGCCGCGTTTCGAGGATGTAGTCAGCGGGCGCGCGCAGCGCAACGAGCTGAAGCCGGTGGCGATCGAGGACCTCCTCGGCCGCGATGCAGTGAGCCTGGACTGGGAGCGCGTGCGCGCCGGTTTCGCCGGGCGCCACGTGCTGATCAGCGGCGGTGGCGGTTCGATCGGCAGCGAGCTGTGCCGGCAGGTGGCACGTCTGGGCGTCGCCTCGCTGACCCTGCTCGACAGTTGCGAGTTCAACCTGTACCGCATCGCGCGCGAATTGAACGCGGCCTATCCCGATCTGCTGCTGCGGCCATTGCTGGGCGATTGCGGCGACCCCGCCGCCGCGCGCCACGCGCTGCGTGTTTCGCACGCGCACGTGGTGCTGCACGCCGCCGCCTACAAGCACGTGCCGTTGCTGCAGGAACAGTTGCGCCAGGCGTTCCGCAACAATGTGCTGGCCACGCGCACGCTGGCCGCGGCGGCGGGCGCGGCGGGCGTGGACACCTTCGTGCTGGTATCCACCGACAAGGCGGTGAACCCGAGCAGCGTGATGGGCGCCAGCAAACGCATCGCCGAGATGGCGTGCCAGGCCGAGGCGCAGCGCGCGCCGGGTTGCCACTATGTCACCGTGCGTTTCGGCAACGTGCTCGATTCGGCCGGGTCGGTGGTGCCGCTGTTCCGCGAGCAGATCGCGCGCGGCGGGCCGGTGACCGTGACCCACCCGGAAGTCACGCGCTATTTCATGACCATCCCCGAGGCCTGCCAGCTGATCCTGCAGGCCGCGGTGCAGGGGCGCAGCGGCGACATCTTCGCGCTGGACATGGGCGAGCCGGTACGCATCCACGATCTGGCCACGCAGATGATCCGCCTGTCCGGCAAGCAGCCAGGGCGCGACATCGCCATCGTCTACACCGGCCTGCGGCCCGGCGAGAAACTCTTCGAGGAGCTGTTCCACCCGCAGGAAAACTACGCGCCGACCACGCACGCCAAGCTGTATCTGGCCGAGCCACGACAGGTCAGCACCGATTTGCTGGACGCGCAGTTGGCGCGTGCCGGCGAAGCCGTGATCAGCTTCGACGAGCCCGCGTTGCAGCGCGTGCTGCAAGCGCTTATGCCCAGCCTCGACTGGGTCCACAATGCGCAACCGGGCACGGTGGTGCCGTTTCTGCGCGGCGATTCAGGAGATTCGGCATGAGCCGGCATTTGCACAAGGTGGTGTTTCCCGTGGCCGGTCTGGGCACGCGGTTTCTGCCCGCGACCAAGGTCGTGGCCAAGGAGATGCTGCCGGTGCTCGATCGACCGCTGATCCAGTACGCGGTGGACGAGGCCGTGGAAGCCGGCGCCGACACGCTGGTGTTCGTCACCAACCGCTACAAGCACGCCATCGCCGATTATTTCGACAACGCCTACGAGCTGGAGCAGAAGCTGGCCGAGGCGGGCAAAACCGAGCTGCTGGAGATCGTGCGCAACGTGCTGCCGGCGCACGTGCGCTGCGTGTTCGTGACCCAGCCGGATGCGCGTGGCCTGGGTCATGCCGTGCTGTGCGCGGCGCCGGTGATCGGCGATGAACCCTTCGGCGTGATCCTGCCGGATGATCTGATCCGCACGCCGCATGCCGGTGCGCTCAAGCAGATGGCCGAACTGGCCGCGGTGCGCGGTTGCGGCGTGGTCGCGGTGGAAGAGGTGCCGCGCGCCGACACGTGGCGCTATGGCATCGTCGATGCCGAGCCGATCAGCGAGCGTGCGGCCAGGCTGCGCTACGTGATCGAAAAACCCAGGCCCGAGGACGCGCCGTCCAATCTCGCCATCGTCGGGCGCTACGTATTGCCCGCGCGCATCTTCGAGCTGCTGCGCGCGACCGCGCCCGGCAGCGGCGGCGAGATCCAGCTCACCGATGCCATCGAGGCACTGCTGCACGAGCGCGAGGTGCTGGCCTATCGCTTCGAGGGCACGCGCTTCGACTGCGGCAACAAGGCCGGCCTGGTGCGCGCCACTCTGGCGCTGGCGCTGGAGGATCCCGAACTGGCACCGCTGGTGCGCGCCGCGGCCTGCCCGTGAACATGGATCTGGACTGGATCATCAACCACCACGGCGAGGAGCGGCAGCGTTACTTCGGCGCGGTGGCGCCGCCAGTGCTGCAGAGTTCGATCTTCACCTTTCCCGATGTCGCCGCCATGCGCGCGGCGGCGACGCGCGAATTCGACGCGCCGTTCTACACGCGCGGCAGCAACCCCACGGTGCACATGCTGCGGCAGAAGCTGGCCGCACTGGAAGGCGCCGAGGAATGCCTGGTGTTCGCTTCCGGCGCGGCGGCCATCGCCGCTGCGGTGATCGCCTGCGTCGCGGCGGGCGACCATGTCGTCTGCGTGCAGAAACCCTACAGCTGGACGCGCGCGCTGCTGGCCGATCTGCTGGCGCGCTTCGGCGTGGCGCACCGCTTCGTCGATGCCAGTGACATCGCTGAAGTCGCCGCCGCGCTCACGCCGCAGACACGCCTGATCGTGCTGGAAAGCCCCAATTCGCTGACCTTCGAGGTGCAGGACCTGGCCGCGATCGCGGCGCTGGCGCGGCCACGCGGCATCCTGACGCTGTGCGACAACAGCCACGCCAGCCCGCTCAACCAATCGCCGCTGGCATTGGGCATCGACCTGGTCGCGCATTCGGCGACCAAATATCTCAATGGCCACAGCGATGTCGTCGCCGGCGCGCTATGCGGCTCACGCGCGCTGCTCGAGCGCGTGTTCCACGGCCCATTCATGACCCTCGGCGCAATTCCAGGCCCGCACGATGCCGCGTTGATCCTGCGCGGGCTGCGCACGCTAAAGCTGCGCATGCAGCGCGTGGCCGAGACCACGCCGCGCATCGCCGCGTTTCTGGCCGCGCATCCACGCGTGGCCCGCGTGTGGTATCCGCATGCGCCTGAAAACCCGCAGCGCGCGCTGATCGCGCGGCAGATGCGCGCGTCGTCCGGACTGGTTTCCTTCGCGCTGAAGGACGCCGATGCTGCCGCCATCGCGCGCTTTTGCGACGCCTTGCAGCGTTTTTTGCTGGCGGTGTCCTGGGGCGGATATGAATCGCTGGTGTGCCCGCTGGTGGCGTTCCTGCCTGCCGGCGCGCCTTTGATCCAGCAGCCCGGCCGCGCGCCGCCCGAATTGATCCGGCTCTCGATCGGGCTGGAAGATAGCGACGTGCTGATCGCCGATCTGCAGCAGGCGCTCGCGCAGGTCGGAGCAGCGCCCTGATGCGCGCGCCCCTGGCCGCAGCCAGCTATTACGAGGCGCGTGCCGCCGCGGTGCCGGCGTTGCCCGCGCTGACCGGCCAGGTCGAGGCCGAGGTCGCCATCGTCGGCGGCGGCTATGCCGGGCTGACCACCGCGCTGGGCCTGGCCGAGCGCGGCCAGCGTGGCGTGCTGCTGCTGGAGGCCGAGCGCATCGGCTTCGGCGCCTCCGGGCGCAACGGCGGGTTCGTGTTCGCCGGCTACTCGCTGGGCGAGGATGTACTCATCAAGCGCCTGGGCGTGGAGCGTGCGCGCGCGCTGTACCAGGCCACGGTGCAGGGCGTGAATCTGCTGCGGCGGCGCGTGCAGCAGTACCAGATCCCCTGCGACTTGGCCGATGCCGGCGTGTTGTGGGCCAACTGGTTTCGCGACCCGCGCGTGTTGACGCAGCGCCGTGACACGCTGGCGCAACTCGGTGCCGAGTGGCAACCGATCGAGCCCGATGCGCTGCGCGAATGGATACACAGCACGCGCTACCACGGCGCGCTGTTCGAGCCCAACGCCATGCACCTCGATCCGCTGGCCTACGCGCGCGGTCTGGCGCAGGCGGCGATCGGGCAGGGCGTGGATGTGCGCGAGACCTCGCGCGTGCTGCGCCTGGAGCGCCTGCGCGGCGGCGGTTTCCGCTTGCATACTGGCGGCGGGCGTGCGGATGTGCGCCAGGTGCTGCTGGCGACGGGCGGTTACCTCAGTGGTCTGGACGCGCGCATCGATCGCGCCGTGTTGCCCATCGCCACCTATGTGATGACCACCGAGCCGCTGGGCACGCGCCTCTACGATTGCCTCACCTCGGCGGCGGCGGTGTACGACAGCCGCTTCGCTTTCGATTACTACCGCCCGCTGGCCGATACGCGCCTGCTGTGGGGCGGGCGCATCGCGGTGCGCGAGCGCAGCCCCGAGGACGTGCGCCGGTTGCTGTACCGCGACCTGCTGCGCGTGTTCCCGCAGTTGCAGGGCGTGCGCATCGACTATGGCTGGTCCGGCCTGATGAGTTACGCGCGCCACCAGATGCCGCAACTCGGTGGCGACGGCAAGGGCCTGTGGTGGGCGCAGGCCTTCGGCGGTCATGGTCTGGCGCCGACCACGGTGGCCGGTGAACTGCTCGCCGCCGCCATCGCGCGTGGCGACGAGGCATGGCGCGAGTTCGCGCGCTTCGGCGTGAACTCGGCGCTGCGGCCCTGGGGTTATCTGGCCGCGCAGGCGCGCTACAACTGGCTGCAATTGGGCGACGCGAAAAAGGATCGCCGTGAGCGGCGGGGCGACTGATGCGCATAACCTTGCAGAGCATGCTGTGGACGATCTGAGCGCATTCGCACGGCAGATCTTCGAGTCACAGCCCTTCAGCCAGTTCATCGGCGCTCGGCTAACCGGCTCGGGACCGCGCGATGCGGAAATAAGTTTGCCGATCAGCGGCCAGCACCAGCAGCAACATGGCTTCGTGCACGGCGGTGTGATCAGCTACCTGGCGGACAACACGATCACGTTTGCCGGGGGCCTGGCGCTCGGCGGCAATGCACTTACCTCGGAGTTCAAGATCAATTACCTCAAGCCGGCGCGCGGCTCGCTACTGGTCGCGCGCGCGCATGCCACAGGCGTCGGCAAGCGCCAGGCCGTGTGCCAGTGCGAGATCTACTCAATCGAGGACGGCGAGGAGAAGCTGTGCGCGATCGCGCAGGGTACCGTGGTTGCGGCTGCGCAATGAATTCGCCGATCCGGCTTGCGATGTGCCTGTCAAAACGAATGCGCATAGCCGACCATGAACCCTCCGGGCAGCCATGACAGCAGCAACGGGCTCTTGCGATCGTGCGCCCAGATGCCGAAGGCCGTGCCCAGCGCGGCGCCGGCGAGCACGTCGGTCTGCCAGTGGCCCCAGGTTTTCATGCGCGCCTCGGCGTCGTAGGCGGGGATCGCGGCCAGCACCCACACCCACGGGTGGTCGTGCTGGTATTCGGCGATGAAGGGCGTGACGAAGCTGGACGCCTCGGTGACCTCGCCGCTGGGGAAGCTGGCGCCGCCGTGGAACCAGAGATTGGGATCGGCGCTGTAGCTGGGCCGTTCGCGGCCGAAGGTGTTTTTGAGCGCAAGCGAGGCCAGCGAGGAGAATGCCATCGCGTCCACCGACTGCCACAGCGTGCGGCCGAAGCGCGTGCGCCCACCGATGAGGCTGGCCGCGGTCAGTGTGCACAACGCCTCGCAATAGCCCAGGTCCTTCTGGTAGCTGCGGTTCCAGATGCCGCCGTTGTCGTAGCCGAGGCGATGGTCGATACCCAGCGGACCGCCGCCGGCGTGCGCGAGGGGTATGCCGGTCATGACGGATAATGCAAGCGCGAGGGCCAGCAGCATGCGGCGCATGGGCAGTCTCCAAGTCAGGAGGCGCCATGCTGGGAAACTATGGCGCGCATGGCATGTGCCCTGAGCCTTGATCGCGCATGCAACTGGATCACGATTTGGTAAACCCTGCCCGCGCATTCCAGGGCCCCGGCGCGCTGATTACGCTTATGTAAGAACATCGCATCTTCGCAAGCGGCACATCCGCGACCGTAGCTAGTCTAATCCATGACTCGTCCTCACTATCGGATACCGAATATGCGCATGCGCCACGGCGGCGAGATGTGCCTGGCGTTTGTGCTGGCCTGTGCGCTCGTCGTGGGCGCGGTCGTCACGGCGGGCGCCGCCACGGCACTGTCGGTAGCGGTGCAGACCGTGGTGCGGGCACCTTGGCAGGATCGCATTGACGTGCTGGCGCGCGTCGAGAGCGCCGACCACACGGTGCTGGCGGCGCCGGTGACCGGGCGCGTGCAGGGACCATTCCTGCATCCGGGCGCGGCGGCGGCGGGCGCGGTGATCGCGCGCGTCGAGGTGCCGGGTTTGCTCGCGCAGATCCGCGCCGCGCAAGCCAATGCCAATCTGGCCGCGACCGACCTGCACCGGCAGCAGCATCTGGCTCGGCGTGGGCTGGTGGCACAGCAAAGTCTCGACCTGGCACGCGTGCAATTGCAGCAGGCCGACGCCGCGCTACTGGCCTTGCAGCGGCAGAACGCGCAATCCATCCTGCGTGCGCCGTTCGCGGGCACGCTGGCCTATCTGGTTAGCGCCGGCACGGTGGTGTATCGCGGCACGCCGGTGGCCACCCTGCTAGGCCGCGGTCAGCCATGGGCGCGCGCCGAATTGACCCCGCGCCAGATGCGCCGCGTGGCGGTGGGCATGGGCGTGCAGTGGCATGCCGGCGATCTGCACGGCGCGGCCACCGTGCGCTCGCTGGGACAGAGCGCGCGCACAGCCGGCATGGTGCCGGTGTATGTGGCGTTGCCGGCATCCAGCTCGTTGTTGCCGGGGCAGTGGCTGTGGTTGCAGCTCGCGCTGCCACGCGCACCGGCATGGCGTGTGCCCAATGCCGCGGTGGTGTGGCGCGGCGCGCGCAGTGAGGTGTTCGTGCTGCGCGCGGGCCATGCTTACGCTGTGCCAGTGCAGGTGCTGGCCGCGCATGGCGGCATGAGCTGGGTGCGCGGCGCGCTGGGCAGTCCGGCCACGTTGATCATCAGCGGCGCTGCGCGTCTGCAGGATGGGGTGGCGGTCGCGGTGCGTCCATGATGCGGCGTTATCTCGCGTTTCTGTGGCTCAATCGCTGGTCGGTGATCCTGTCCGCGCTGCTGCTGCTGGGCGCCGGCTGGTATGCGCTGCGCACGCTGCCGGAAAGCATCTTTCCCGACATCGATTTCCCCAAGGTCACGGTGCTGGTCAATGCCGGCAACTTGCCGGTGCGCGCGATGGAGGACGAGGTCACGCTCCCGCTGGAGGAGGCCGCCAAAGGCGAGCCCGGCGTGCGCCTGGTGCGCTCGCAGACCGGCTATGGTCTGAGCAAGCTGCATGTGTATTTCGATCAGGGCGTCAATGCGCAAACGGCGTATCTGATGCTGCAGGCACGGCTGGCGCATATCGCGCTGCCAGCGGGGGCGACAGTAGCGGTCCATCTGATGGCGCCCAATGTGTACCCCTTCGCCGAGTATGCGCTGGTGTCGAACCGGCTCGACAGCTCGGCGCTGATGCCGACTTTCGCGTTTCATGTGCGCCCCGCGCTGCTCGGCATCGACGGCGTCTACCGCGTGGTCTGGACGGGACGCGGCTGGCCCGAGGTGAAGATCGCGCTGAATGCGCGGCGCCTGGCCGAGCACGATCTCACTGCCGCGCAGGTGGTGGCGGCGCTGCAGGCCGCGCAGGGACCGTATTTCTCCGGCGTTTTGCAGGCCTACAACCAGCAGTTCGTGGTCGCCACCACGCCGCGCCCGGCCACGGCCGCCGCGCTGGAAAAACTCCTGCTGCCGCTGGGTCCGGTCGGCATCGATGGCAGCCGCATGCCGCTCGCGCTGGGCGCGCTGGGCACGGTGACCATCGCGCCGCCACCCCTGCAGCGCGACGCGGCCGTGGCCGGCTGGCGCCACGCGCTGCTGATCGACATCCAGGCGCAGGCAGGCGCCAACGAGGTCGCCGTGGCGCGCGCCGTGCAGGCGCGCATCGCGAGCTTGCGCGCGCAACTGCCGGCGGGCGTGAAACTGGTGCGCATCTATGACCTGAGCGGGCTGATCAGCGGCAGTCTGCGCGACGTGTGGATCGCGCTGGGCCTGGGCAGCGTGATCGCCTTGCTGGTGGTGCTGCTGTTCCTCGGCCGCGTGGATGGTGCACTGGCGGTGCTGACCGTGGTGCCGCTGTCGCTGGCCGCGGCGTTTCTGGCGCTGCACGCGCTGGGCTACGGGCTCAACATCATGACCCTGGGCGGATTGGCCGCGGCCATCGGCGCGCTGGTCGATCACGCCATCGTGGTGATCGAGCGTGGCCTGCACGATCTCAGCGGCGAGCGCGAGCAGCGCCGCGCGCAAGCGCTGCAGCGCATCGGCGAAATCCTGCCGATCATGAGCATGGCCACGCTGACTTCGGTGCTGGTGTTCCTGCCGTTGATTTTTCTGTCCGGAACACTCGGCCTGCTGTTCCGCTCGATGGCGGTGGCCATCGTCATCGCGCTGCTGGTGTCGCAACTGATGGCGTTGCTGGTCACGCCGGTGCTGGCGCTGTGGCTGGCTGGCCGCGCGCGCACTTATGCACCCTCGCGCCGGCAGCAACGCGCGCAGCGTCGCTACGGACGCTGGCTGATCGCCGGTACGCGCCGCGCATGGCTGGTGGTTCCGCTGATGCTGGTGCTCGCTGCAGCGGGCTGGTTCACGCTGCGTGCGCTGCCCACGGCGTTCCTGCCGCATTGGGACGAGGGCGTGATTTCGGTGCCGTATCGCACGCAGGTGGGCAGCAGCGTGGCCGAGACCGCGGCGGTCGGACGCACGCTGTTGCACGTGGCGCTGCGCAATCCCGCGGTGGCGCGCGCCTCGCTGGTGGTCGGGCGCGGTTTTTCCAATGCCTATGCCACGCCCAACAAGGGCGCGCTGGCGATCGTGCTGAAGCCGCAGCGCAGCGTCGGCACGCGCACGGTGATGCGCCAGCTCAGTGCCGCCTTTCGCCAGGCTGTGCCCAGCCTGCTGATGGAACATCCGACCCAGGTGATGGTGAATCGCCTGGGTGACCTGTCCGGCTCGCACGCACCGCTGGAGGTGTTCCTGTTCGGCTCCGACCCGGCGTTGCTGCACGCTGCCGGCGAACGTCTGGCGCAAGCGCTCAAACACAGCGGCGCTTTCAGCGAGGTGGTGTTCAAGTCGCCCTCGGCGGGGCCTGAGATCGCGCTGACGCCGCGCGCGCAGGCCAGCCTCTACGGTCTCACGCCGCTGGCGCTGAGTCAGCAGGTCGAGGCGCGGCTGTGGGGGCGTTCCGCGGGCATGTTGCTGCGTGGCGAGCAGATCCTGCCGCTGCGCGTATTCGAAGTCACGCCGGCCCCGGCGCCGGGCGCGGTCGCGGCGCTGCCACTGCGCCTGCCCGGGGGCGCCCAGGTGCCGCTGGACCAGCTCGCGCGCGTGCAACTGCATGGCGTGGTGCCCTATGTCACCCACCAGAATCTGGTGCCGTATGCCTACATGTGGCTGCAACCGCGCGCCGGTGAGGGCCTGGCGCAAGCCGCCGCGCGCGCGCGCACGGTGCTGGCATCGATGCATTTTCCGGCTTCGATCAGCAGCGTGATCGGCGGCTATTACCAGCAGCAGTCGCGCAGCTTCCGGCAGATGGCGATGATCCTGGCCGCCGCGCTGGGTGCGCTGCTGGTGCTGCTGGGGCTGCAGTTTTCCAGCCAGCGCGCCGGCATCGCGGCGATGCTGGCGATCGCGCTGGCGGCGCCCGGCGCGCTGCTGGCGTTGTGGCTGCTGCACATCGATCTGGACAGCACCGCGTTCCTGGGCATGCTGCTGGTGTTCGCCATCGCGGTGAACAACGTCATCCTGATCTTCGCGCGCGCGCGCCAGCTTTCCGGTGGCGCGCCGCGCGTGGCCATGGTGGTGCTGGCCGCGCGCCAGCGCCTGCGCCCGATCCTGATGACCATGCTGGCCGATGTGCTGGGTTTTCTGCCGCTGGCGATCGGCATCGGTCGTGGCACCGATCTGTTGCGCCCGCTGGCGGTCGCGGTGATGGGCGGCCTGCTGCTGTCGATCCTGATGTCGCTGGGTCTGGCGCCGATCCTGTTCAGTGCGCTGACGGGATGGCGTGGCCGGCACGCGGCAGCCAGCGGCGCAGCAGCGGCGCGGTGATCACGGTGCTGAGAATCGCCATCAGCACCAGCATGGTGAATACGTGGCGCGAGATCGCGCCGAGGTCGTAGCCGACGTTGATGATGATCAGCTCCATCAGCGCGCGCGTGTTCATCAGCGCACCCATCACCCCGGCCTCGGCGTGGCGCATGCCGCAGGCGCGCGCGGCCAGATAGGCGCCGCCGAACTTGCCCAGCGTCGCCAGCAGCACCAGCAGCGCGCACCAGCCCCACAGCGCGGCGCTGGACAGGCCGCCGATGTCGGTGCGCAGGCCGGTGTAGGTGAAGAAGATCGGCAGGAAAAACACCAGCACGAAGGGGTTGATCTGCGCCTTCCAGGCGCGCACGAAACGCGCCTCGTCATGCAGGATCACGCCCATGATGAAGCCGCCGAAAATCGCGAAGATGCCCAGTTGATACGTCGCCATGCCGGAGACGAACACCAGCGCCAGCACGATGCCCAGCAGGCTGGGCGGCAGGTCGTCGCCGTCCTGTTGCAGATGCCGGATCAGGCGCCGCGCCAGCGGCCGCAGGCCTAGCACCCACAGCAGGCCGAAGCCCAGCACCAGTGCCACTTTCAGCGCGAAGGCCAGCGGCGCGAAATGGCTCAGCGTGAGCGTGGTGACCAGGGCCAGCAGCAGCCAGCCGACCACGTCGTTGATCGCCGCGGCGCTGATCGCGATCACGCCCAGCGGCGTGCGCGTCAGCTCGAAGTCGATCAGGATGCGGCCGAGGATCGGCAGCGCGGTGATCGAGAACGCAGCGGCGACGAACAACGCCGAGGCCAGTCGCGGCGCCTGCGGCGATAGCTCCGGCGCGCTGATCCAGCCAAAGCCCAGGCCCAGCACGAACGGCGCCACCAGGCTGGCCACGCCCACCCACAGCACCGCGCGCCGGTGGGTCTGCTCGCGCAGATGGCCGAAGTCAAACTCCAGCCCGATCTGGAACATCAGCAGGATCAGCCCGAGCTGCGCGAGGATCTGCAGCGGCGTGCCCGAGGCCGAATGGAATACGTAGCCGAACACCTGCGGCGCCAGCAGCCCGAGCAGCGACGGCCCGAGCAGGATGCCGACGATGATCTCGCCCACAGCCGCAGTCTGCTTCACGCGCAGCGCCAGCGCCCCGCCGATGCGCCCGGCCAGCACGATCACGGCGAGCTGCAGCAGGACGAAGTACAGCAATTCCTCGGTGGCGTGGACGGACAGGGCGTGCGGGGCGGGCATGGATGGGCGTAAGCGCGGCGGTGCGTCAGCGTATCAGGCGATTCCCCAGCCTGATCACGTGCCATGCCGGCCTGCCGTACCCGGCCTGGGGCGGGGCTTTGCGCCCGCACCGAGCGCACGCATCGCTCATCCGCGCGGCAGCATGCGCAACGCCAGCCAGGCGCCGGCCAGGCACAGCGCGGCGCTGGCCATGAACGCGCCGGAGCCCGCGCCCAGCGGCCACAGGCTGGAGGTGAGCAGCGCGCCGAGCACACCGCCGAAGCCGGAGGAAAAGCTCGAGTTGATACCCTGGCCGTAGCCCATCAGGCGCCCCGGGAAGTAACGTGCCAGCAGGCGCATCGCGGCGGCGTAAAACGCAGCGAAGCTCAACGCGTGCATCAGTTGCGCCAGCACCATCACCCAGCCAAGACCGGGCAACAGCGCCATCGCCAGCCAGCGCAGCGTGCCCGCGGCCAGGCCCGCCAGCATCAGCGTGCGTGGCGCGTAGCGCAGCAGGATCGGCGCGATGGCGAAGAACGTGGCGATCTCGATGCCGACGCCCACCGCCCACAGGCCGCCGATGGCGCCGCTGCTGTAGCCGTGCTCGCGCAGGTACAGCGAATACAGCATGTGGTAGGGGCTGAAGGCCATCTGCATCAGCAGCATCAGCACGAAGAAACCCCACACTTCGCGCTGACGCAGTGCGGCGCGCACATCTTGCATCGATACCGCGGGCGCGTGGTGATGGCCGGGGCCGTAGTCGAGGCTGAAGCTGAGCACGCATACCAGCGCCATCCACGGCAGCATCAGCGCCGGCAGCCAGCGCGCATCGAGATGATCGAGCAGAAATCCGTACAGCAGCGCGATGGCGATGAAGCCGATCGAACCCCATACCCGCAGCCGCGCGTAACGCTCGCTGCGTCCGGGCATGTGCGAGAGCACGATGGACTCGAACTGTGGCCCGATGGCATTGGCGAAAAACGCGAACGCGATCAGGCTGGCGATCAGTCCGCCTTGCTGCAACGGCCACAGCATCGGCGCGAAACCCAGCAGCATCAGCAGCGTGCCCGCGCGCAGCCAGCGCACGCCGTGCGTGCCGCGTCCGGCCAGCCAGCTCCACACGCCGGGGCCAAGGATGCGCGTGGCATACCACAGGCTCAGCATCAGGCCGATGGCGCTGGCATCCATGCCGCGGCTGTGCAGAAACACGCTGAAGTAGGGCGTGTAGCCGCCGATGATGGCGAAGTAGGCGAAGTAGTACGCCGCCAGCCGCGCGTAGGGCAGCACGTGCTCGGGCGCGGCGCCGGCAGGGGCCGCGACGGCGCCGGATTCAGAACTCAAGGTCGAGCGCCGCGCACAGGTAGTCGACCAGCGGCGCCAGCGCGCGCAGGTGGGTGGTCAGCGCGTCGGGCAGGCGCGGGCTCAGCACCAGGTCATCGTCCAGCGCGCAGCCGGCGGCGAAGTTCTTCAGCTTCAGATCCTCGATCAGCGGATGGTCCGGCGCGTAGCCCTGCGGCGCGCGCCGCAGGCGCTCGCCCCAGAATTCGTAACGGCTGGCGAAGGCCTTGGCATGCACCGCGCGCCGCCAAGCCGCGGGGTTGTCGGCGATGAAACCGCGTAGCTGCTTGAGCGTTGCGGATTCCGGATGCCACACACCGGCGCCGACGAAACATGCGCCGGCCTGGATGTGCAGATAAAACGACGGCGCCGGGCGCTCGCGGTGGCGCTCGTGGAACAGGCGCGCGCCGGCCCAGGTCTTGTACGGTTGCTTGTCGCTGGCAAAACGCGTGTCGCGCTGGATGCGAAACAGCGAGCCGCCGAGCTTGCGTGGATCGGCGCGGAAGTGCGGGCTGATCCCGGCCAGCGGCGCCTGCAGCGCGGTGATCAGCGCCAGGAACGGCGCGCGCACGTCGCGCTCGTACGCGGCCTGATGCGCCTTGAACCAGGTGCGCTCGTTGTGCCGCGCCAGCGCGCGCAGGAACTTGAACGTGGCCGGGGTGAAGGTTGCGGACTCAGACATCGTCGTGCTCCGGAGCGACATCGGCGGCCAGCGCGCGGCCCCAGGCTTCAAGCTGATCGAGCAGGGCCAGATCGGCGCCGCTGCGTACGGGTTCGACACGGCGCTGCGCGATCAGGTCGAAGTAGGCGTCAAGGCCCAGCCCGCCCAGCGCGCTGCGGCCCAGCAGGCGCTGGCGGCGGAAGTCCTGCCAGGCGTGGAGTTCCGCTGCATCCAGCGTGTCCGCGTGATGCCGCGCGCGATAGCGCTGCAGCAGCGTGCGGTAGCGCGCGTCGCGGAAACGCGCGGCGTATGCGGCCAGATCCTGCACCGGTGCGCTGCGTACCGCGGCCAGCAGGGGCTTGTCGGCATCGGGCAGAAAACCGCGGTACAGCGCCAGCTCGGCATCGGTCGGCTCGGCGTGGGTTTCACGCGCATACAGCGCGCGCACGCGTTCGGCCAGACCCATGCTGGCGCGCAGCGTGACGGCGTGCACGAGGCAGGCGTCCAGGTCCAGCCCGATGCGCGCGGTGTCCACGCCCTTGAGCGTTTCCAGCGTGGCCAGTGCCGGCGCGCGATTGATGCTGACCGTTTTCAACGGCACGCGGGCGATGTCCGCGGGCAGATCGGCGCGCGCGGTGAACAGGCGCTCGGCCAGGTCGTCGACCGGCAGGTGCGCCCACTCCGCCGGATCGGGCGTGAGGTCGGCCACGATGACCTTGTTGGCCTGCAGCGGATGCACGCTGATCGGCGCGACCACGGCCAGGCAGCCGCGCGCCGCCGGATAGCGCTGCGATACGTGCAGCAGTGGCGTCATGTGCGCGCAGTCCAACAGCGCGCCGGCCTGCTGCTTGCGGCGCAGGCCGAAATACCAGTCCCACAGGCGTGGCTGCGCGGCTTTGAGCTTGCGCGCCAGACACAGCAGCGACTCCACGTCGCTGAGCGCATCGTGCGCCTGACGCGGTTCGCAGCCGTTGGCGCGCGCCAGATGCTCCAGCTTGAAGCTGGGCGCGCCGTCCTCGCGCAGCGGCCACTGCATGCCCGCGGGACGCAACGCGTAGGCCATGCGCGCCAGGTCGATCAGATCCCAGCGGCTGTTGCCGTGTTGCCACTCGCGCGCATAAGGGTCGAAAAAATTGCGGTAAAAAAGATGGCGGCTGATCTCGTCGTCGAAACGCAGCGAGTTCCAGCCCACGCCGCAGGTGCCGGGCTGCGCCAGCAGATCGTGCACGCGCGCGGCGAAGGCCGGCTCGGGCAGGCCCTCGCGCTGTGCGCGCTGCGGGGTGATGCCGGTGAGCAGGCAGGCATCCGGGTGCGGCAGCACGTCTGGTGCCGGCTGGCAGAAAAACACCTGCGGCGCCTCGATGGGTTGCAGCGCGAGATCGGTGCGCACGCCGGCGAATTGCAGCGGGCGATCACGCGCGGGATCGGCGCCGCTGGTTTCGTAGTCGTGCCAGTAGAAACTTGCCTCAGTCATCGCGCACCCGTCGCGAGGATGTCGCGCAGCCAGCGCCACAGCGCGGCATCGCCATAGGCTGCGTCCCAGGCGTTGTGGCCGAGCCCGGGCAGTTCGCGGTAGCGTGGCGTCGCGCCGGCCTCGCGCAGCGCGGCGGCCATGCGCCGCGACTGCTCGACCGGAATCACATCGTCGAGCGCGCCGTGCACCATCCACACCGGCACTTCATGCAAACCTCGCGCGGCGTCGCGCCAGGGATCCTGGCTGCCGTCCAGTGCGGCCACGCGCAATCCGGGGTCGCTGGCGCGCGCCGTGACGCCGGCGCAGACCGGAATCAGCGCGCGGAAGCGTCCGCGATGCGTCAGCGCCAGTTGCCATACGCCGTAGCCACCGCGCGACAGACCGGTCAGCGCGACGCGGGCGGGATCGCCGGCGGCGTGCGTGCACGCGTCGTCCACGGCGGCAAGCGCGTCCTCGACATGCCCATCCTGCCAACAGGCACCTGGCGGCAGTTGTGGCATCACGCTCAGCAGCGGGAAAGGCACGACGCCGCGCAGCAGGGCTGGCCCCAGTCCGACCTGCGTCTGCGCCAAATTGTCGGTGCCGCATTCGCCGGAGCCATGCAGAAACAGCAGGACGGGTCGCGCAAGGCTGGTGCCGGACGGCGCGTGCAGGCGGTAGCGCACGCGGTGACCGTCGCGCATGAATTCGCGCGCGCTGAAGGGGTCTGTCGCGATGCTTGCGTGGGAGCTCATGCGCTGTCCGTGGGATGGCGTGCATTATCCACCGGATGTCCGCGCGCGCTTTGCTAGACTTCGATCTTTCTCGCAGGACGACAGCCGCCGTGCACGAGGACAATCTGATCTGGATCGATCTGGAGATGACCGGGCTGGATACCGGCACCGACCGCATCATCGAGGTCGCTAGCGTGGTCACCGACGCCGAGTTGCGCGTGCTGGCCGAAGGCCCGGTGCTGGCCATTCACCACCCGGAAGCGCGCCTGCTGGCGATGGACGACTGGAACCGCAACCAGCATCGCAAGTCCGGGTTGTGGCAGCGCGTGCTCGACAGCCGTGACGATGCCGCCGCGGCCGAAGCCGCCACGCTCGAATTTCTCGCGGCGTGGGCGCCGCCCGGCAAGTCGCCGATGTGCGGCAACTCCATCTGTCAGGATCGGCGCTTCATGGCGCGCGAAATGCCCGCGCTGGAGCGCTTTTTCCACTACCGCAATCTGGACGTGTCCACGCTCAAGGAGCTGGCGCGGCGCTGGGCGCCGGAGCTGCTGAAAGGCTTCAGCAAGGACTCGACGCATACCGCGCTCAGCGACATCCACGATTCGATCCGCGAGCTGCGTCATTACCGCAGCGCGATGGGCGCCTTCGCCGCGCGCTCCGTCCACCAGGGAACCAGCCCATGAGCCTGCTGCAGGTACCGGTGTCCTACGGCGAATTGCTGGACAAGCTCACCATTCTCGAGATCAAGTCCGAGCGCATGAGTGATGCCGCCAAGCTGGCCAATGTGCGCGACGAACTGCAACTGCTCGAGCACACCTGGCAGGCGCATCCCGCCGCACGCACCGACATCGCCGCCGAGCGCGCCGCGCTCAAGCAGGTCAACGCGGCGTTGTGGGACATCGAGGACCATATCCGCCTCAAGGAAAAGGCGCAGGCCTTCGACGCCGAGTTCATCGCGTTGGCGCGCGCCGTGTATGTGCGCAACGACGAGCGCGCCGCGATCAAGCGCGCGATCAACCTCAAGCTGGGTTCGCGCCTGGTTGAAGAGAAGTCCTATCAGGATTACCGCTAGGCGTCCGAGCGCATCCGCTGGCGTCCGCTTTTACAACCTAAGACATTGAAAATGCGTGTTCACGTACACGCACGGCTGAACACGGACATTCTCGGACACTCGCGAAATGGGTAGCTAGATGGGTAGCCTGAGGGCTGGCTACTCATTCGCAAGCGCGTCATGTCCAAGCGCCAAACCAAAGTTTTGAACGATGCCACCCTGCGCCGTCTGGTGGCCGCTGGTGCGCCTGTCTCGCTATCCGATGGCGCAGGGCTGACGTTCACTCTGTCCACTGCTGGCGCTGCCGCGTGGACGCTGCGCTATCGATTCGGCGGACGTCGCCGCGAACTCACGCTGGCCGCTATCCCGACTTGTCGCTGGCGGATGCACGCAGGGCCGCAGCCAAGGCGCGCGTTCGTGTGGACGCAGGCGAGGACGTGGCCGTAGAAAAACAGCGCCGCAAGGTGGCCGATGCCTGCGCATGGACGGTGCGCGATCTGTTGCGCGATCACGAAACCCGTGTCGCGCCTGGACTTGCCGCCAGCACGGCATTCGGCATGCTCAACTACATGCGCACGGACTTGCTGCCGGCGCTGGGTTCGCGCGTAGCCAGAGACGTGACGCCGGATGATGCGCAAGCCCTGATCGAGCGCGCCGCCGAGCGCAGCTACTGGGCGGCTGCGAACGCGCGCAAGGCGGGCATCGCGCTATTCAGTCACGCCCGCGCGCGTCGCATCGTGGTGGCGAATCCGTTCCGCGCTGTGAACATGTCCAGCATTTCCGCGCAGCCTGCCAAACGTCAGCGCGTCGCTCTGAATCCCGCGCAGTTGCGCATGTTCCTGCTGGGCCTGTCGGCACTCGCACCTGTCGATGCGGCGCTGGCCGAACTGCTGCTGCGCACCGGCGAGCGGATCGGCGAAGCCTTGGGCGCGACATGGCAGGAAATCGACACACAAGCAGGCGAATGGCGCATCCCGCGCGAGCGCATCAAAACCCGCAAGCGCATGACCGCTCCGGCGTTCGTGATTCGCCTGCACCGGTCCACGGCTGCGCTATTCGAGCGCCTGCGCCCGCTGGCCTGCGGCTCGCCCCTGGTATTCCCGGCGCTGGCTGGTGCGCAGGATCGCAACATGGATCACGAACGCGCGCTGGATCGGCTCAAGGCTTACGCCGCCACGCTGCCGAACTTCCCGAGCATCGTCTTTCACGATCTGCGCAGCACGGTGCGCAGCGGCATGCGCGCGCTGGGCACTCCCGCCGAAGTCTGCGAACGCGCCTTGAATCACCGGCTCCCCGGCATTGTGGGCGTGTATGACGTGGTGCAGCCCGAGCGCGTGGCGGCGGCATTCGTGCAGTGGAGCAATTACCTGGACGGGCTGCGCAAGGGTGCCGACGTGGTGCCGATCCGGCGCAAGTCTGACTAGTCAAGTGTTGCTTGACAGTTGTCCGGCAGCACCGGACAATGCCCCATGATCCGCAGCTTCCGGCACAAGGGACTGGCTGACCTGTTCCGGAGCGGCAACGCCGCGAAGGTGAAGCCGGACTTGCGAAGCCGCATCCTGCGGAGATTGGACGCGCTGCACGCCGCGGGCGAACTAGCGGAGCTGAACGTGCCGGGCTTCGATTTTCACCCGCTCAAGGGACACAAGCCGACACGCTACAGCCTGCACGTGAATGGACCGTGGTGCATCACCTTTGAATGGGCCAGCGGCGATGCGTTGCACGTGGACTTGGAGCAATACCACTAGAGCCGACCATGACCGAATACACCGCCAAGCGAAACCGTCCCCCGATCCATCCGGGCGCGATCCTGCGCGATGACGTATTGCCTGCCCTTGGGCTGAGCGTGGCCGAGAGCGCACGCCGTCTGCGCGTATCGCGGCAAACCCTGCATGACCTGCTGGCCGAGCGCAAGGGCTTCACGCCGGAAATGGCCTTGCGCGTGGGCGCGTTCGCAGGCAATGGCGCCACGCTCTGGCTGCGCATGCAACAGGAATACGACCTGTGGCACGCCGAACGTGAACTGGCCGATGAGCTGCGCGCGATCGAGAAGGCTGCCGCATGACCGATTCGCCACGGCAAGGGTCACTCCCGAACTCCGGCCACCTTCACCGGCTGCCGTGGCGTCCATTAAAGAGCTGGGGGAGACCGCGATGCGCCGAAGTGATGTCATAAATCACGCCTATGCGGAACGTCTTGAGGAAGAGCTAGTCAAGGCCAAAGGGATGACTCTTAACGCACTTGAGAAGGCCTATGCAGAGAAGGCCGCGTTGCTGTCTGACCTTGCCCCCGAACTTCGTATCCCATAACCGTATGAGGGTCAGGCCTGTTTTGCCTGCTGGATTTGCCAGTGTTGCTCGAACTGCATCGGGCTGACGTAGTTCAAAGTGGAGTGTAGTCGGGACTGGTTGTACCAGAGCAGCCAGGCGATCGTTTCATCCTCGGCGTGGCGCCGGGTCACGAAGCGCTGCCCATGCAGCCGCTCCACCTTCAGTGAACCGAACAGCGTTTCGCTGCAGGCATTGTCCCAGCAGTTGCCGCGGCGGCTCATCGAGGCTGCAGCACGGTTGCTTCAGCACGCGCCAGCCACCGATTTGCGGTCGCATGACCTTGAATGGTTCGAGTGCAGGGTGGGTTCAACGTCGAGACGCTGTCCGCGCCGAGTGCAGCGGGTTTGGTCTATCGCATTTGCGCCGCGCAGTCTCAGCAGCGCAGCAAGCCGTGGCGGCGCGCCTGATCCAGCGCCTCCAGGCGCTCGATCACGTCGTCGATATGGATCAGGTCCATCACGCCGGGGCGTTCGATCTTGGTGCCCCAGGGCAGATCCTCGACCGCGCGGCCCATGAACTTGTGTGCGGCGGCGGCGTAACGATCCACGCACCAGCGCCGATCACTGTACGGGCCGGAGCGTGCCGGATTGCTGGCCGCGTGCAGGCCGATGACCGGCGTGCCCACCGCGTTGGCCATGTGCATGGGGCCGGCGTCGGGGCTCAGTACGGCGGCGGCGCGCCGATACAACGCCAGCGCGCGCTTGAGCGTGTCGCGACCGATCAGATCGACCGGCGTGCTGTGCATGTGCGCGCGGATGGCGTCGCCAAGCTGGCGTTCGGATTTGCTCGGCCCGCCGGTCAGCGCCACGCGCCAGCCCAGCGCCTGTTGCGCGTGATCGGCGACGGCGGCGTAACCGGCGGCGGACCAGTTGCGCACGCTGTGGCTGGAGACGGCGTTGATCAACAGCCAGGGCGCATCGTCGGGGAGTTGATCGGCGGCCCAGGCCGCGGCCTCGACCGGGATCGGCAGGTCCCAGTGCACCGTGGTTTGCTTCAGGCCCAGCGGCTCGCAGAAACTGCCGATGGCATCGAGCACATGTTCGCCCGTGCGCGCGGGGATGCGCTCGTTGATGGTCAGTCCATGCAGATCCTTGGCGCGCGCATGGTCGTAGCCGACGCGTCGCCGCGCGTGCACGCCGAGGCTGAGGACATTGGCGCGCAGCGCCACCTGCATGTGCAGCAATACGTCGAAACGGCGGCCTTCCAGCGCCAGACGCACGTTGCGCATGCCGTCCAGGCCCATGCTCTTGTCGAACACCACGAACTCGACATCGGGCACATCACCCACCAGCTTGTGTTCGAGCTTGCCCACGATCCAGGTCAGGCGCGCCAGTGGAAACCCGGCGCGCAGCGTGTGGATCAGCGGTAGCACGTGGGTGACATCGCCCAGCGCCGAGGTGCGCAGGAGGCAGATCGAGGCGGGCGGGGGTGCGGTGGGCATCGGGCTTTGACTAGACTCGCGCTCAGGCCGCAGCCCTTGCAGGATGAAAGTGGAGACGACACCCCGGCAGGCACACACGCGCACCGAGGCGAACAGTTCGATTGTGTTCGACCCCGCAGCGGTTCCACAAGTCGATGCGCGCTGGTTCGAGCCGGCATGGTGGCAGGCGCAGGGTCTTTTGCGCGAGCGCCACGGCGGCCGTGGCAGCGTGGGTTTCATTGATAGCCCGGCAGGCGCGCTGGTGCTGCGGCATTTCCGTCGCGGTGGTCTGCTGGCGCGTCTGCGCGGCGACCGTTACCTGTGGCTGGGCGCGGCGCGCTCGCGCGGATTCCGCGAGTTCGCCTTGTTGCAGTGGATGCGCGCGCAGGGTTTGCCGGTGCCGCAGCCGCTGGCAGCGCGTTGCGTGCGTGCCGGCTGGTTCAGCGCGCGCGCTGATCTGCTCAGCGCCGAGCTGCCCGCGGCGCAGACGCTGGCCGAGCGCCTGCGTGCCGGCGCGCTACGCGCCGGCGATTGCGCCGCGGTGGGTGCGCTGCTGGCGCGGTTTCATCGGGCCGGCGTGGATCATGCCGACTTGAACGCGCACAACATTCTCTGGTCTGGCGCGAATCTGTACCTGATCGATTTCGATCGCGGTCGCGCGCGCCGGCCGGCGCGGCGCTGGCAGCGGTCCAACCTTGCGCGTCTGCAGCGATCCATGCGCAAAGTGGCGCCCGATTCCATGGTCGACGACACGCGCTTGATGCGCGAATGCTGGCAGTCACTGCTGCATGCCTATGCCGCGGCGCTGCGGGATGGCAATGGGATGCAGGCATCATGAGCTGGGCGTTGCACGCGTTGGGCACCGGCGCGGCGCAAGCGCACGCGCTGGGCAGCTCGGCGGCGGTGATCGAGCGTGACGCCGCGCCGCTGCTGTTGATCGATTGCGGGCCGGACACCCTGGTGCGCTACCTCTATGCCTATGGCGCGCCACCACCGGCGGTGTATCTGACGCACCTGCATATGGACCATGTCGGTGGGCTGGAAGGCCTGTTCTACCGGTTGTGGTTCGACGCGCATTGGCGCGGCCGCACGCAACTGTTTCTGCACGCCGCGCTGGTGCCGCTGCTGCAGGCACGGCTGGCCGACTATCCGCGCCTGCTGGCCGAGGGCGGCGCGCAATTCTGGGACGCGTTTCGCGTGGTGCCGTGCAGCCGCGGCTTCTGGTTGCACGGTCTGTGGTTCGATGTGTTCGCCACGCGCCACCATCGTCCGCTGAGTGCGTTTGGCGTGGCGTTGCGCGGCAGTTGCGTATGGACCGGCGATACGCGGCCGATCCCCGAGATGCTGGCCGAGTATGCCGCGCAGGGCGAGCGCGTATTCCACGATTGCGGGTTGCTCGGCAATCCCTCGCACACCGGGCTGGATGATCTGGCGCGCGAATACCCAGCCGAATTGCGCGCGCGGCTCGTGCTGTATCACCAGGCCAGCGCCGAAGATGCGGCGGCAGTGCGCGCGGCGGGCTACGCGGTGCTGGACCCTGGCCAGCGCGTGGCGCTGCCTGCGCCCGAGCCGCTGCGCGACGCGGCGGGCTGAGCAGCGTTCAATCCGCGCCGCCGCCGGCGAAATCGCGGAAGAAATGCGCGTACAGAACCAGATACGCGCCCTGGAAGATCGCCGCCAGCACGAACGGCGCGGTGAGCATGCCGGCGTGCAGCAGCAGACCGGCGACCAGCGGACCAATGGCGCGCGGGATCTGGATCGAGACATTCTGCAGGCTGGAGGCAAGGCCGCGGCGATGATCGCGCGTCAAGCCGGCGACCAGTGCCTGGCGCACGCCGGCGGTGCCCTGATTCATGCCCGCGCGCAGGGCGTAAAATCCCGCCGCAAGCATGAACCACGGCGAGAACGGAATCGCCAGCAGCAGCAGCAGGCCGGCCAGACGCATCCACACCACGGAGCGGATCAAGCCGTGCTGCCGCGCCAGCTTTCCAGCCAGCACTGAGCCCAACGCGCCCAGCGCGAAGCTGGCGGCGATGGCTGGACCGATGCTGCCCGGCCCGTGCGCGAATTTCAGCAGAAACCAGTACGCGATCAACGGACCGATCATGCCGATGCCCAGTCCGTTGAGACTGTTGACCAGCACCAGTTTGAGCAGGCGCTGGTTCTCGGCGCGTTGCTCGCTGCGCTCGGCGTGTTCCGCGCGCGAGCCGGCGATGGCTGCGGTGTGCTGTGCGCGCTCCGGCTCGCGTGCGCCGAACAGCAGCACCAGGCTGACCAGCGAGCCCAGCAGCGACAGTCCGAACAGCCAGCGATAAGGCGCGGCGCCCGCGTGCGGGGCGAACCAGCCGATGGCTCCGGCGGCGAGCGCGCCCAGCGCCATGCCGCTGAAGCCCAGCGCGGTATTCCAGCTGTACACACGTCCGCGCTGTGCGGCCGGCAACAGCAGCGCCAGCCACGCCTGTTCGATGGGGCCAAACGGGCCGGCGCTGCCATTGGCGCCGCGACCAAAGCCGCCCACCACCGCCGCCAGTACCAGCCACGCCGGATGCGTGCTGAAAATCGCCAGCAGCGCCGCGCCGACCTGCAGCACTTCGTACAGCAGCAGAAAACGCCTGCGTCCACCGGTGCGATCACTCAGCGGCCCGACCGCCATGGTCAATACCGCGCCGATCAGCAACGCCGCCGACAAGGTCGCACCGATGCCCGCAGCGTGCCAGCCGAGTGCGTGCAGGTACAGCGCGAACGCGGCCACCAGCGCACCCTGGCCCACGCTGCGCGCGGCGCGAATCGCCATCAGTCGGATCACGCCGGCGGGCAGGACGATCGGCGCTTCAATCGCGGGGTCGTGGATGGTGGGGTTGGGCATCCGGGCAATAGAACACAGTGCGCGCTGCGGGTTCCGTGCGCGCCTGCAAACGTGCAGCGCCGAGTCAGCCCGCGGTCGGCGCCGGTGCTGGGCAGGCGGCGAGGGTGGCGGCCCCTGCCAGCCACACTCCGGCACCCGCATCATCCACTACCGTTGCTCCCTTCCGGGCCTGGCGGAGTTTGCGGACTAGCGTCGCGGAGGGACCGACAGGGGCCACCGTGAACTGGATCCGTCGCTGGTGATTCGGTGTTCGTGGCTGCAAACCAGCTGCGACGCGGAACAAAAGCCTCAAACATCGAACTTGGCGGAGAGGGAGGGATTCGAACCCTCGATACGGCTTTTGACCGTATACACACTTTCCAGGCGTGCTCCTTCAACCGCTCGGACACCTCTCCGGGTTTGTGCTTGCCTTCGCGCATGTCGATCAGCCGCGACGGCAAGCACGCAAGCATAGCGAGTGCACGGGGGTACGTTCAAGCCTGTCATGCTGCGCCATCGCTGACTTGGGACTTGCGGCAACGCTTGGCACAATAGGCGCTTGCTTCTGGATGCGCCTCATGTCCTATCAAGTGCTGGCACGAAAATGGCGGCCGCGCCGCTTCAGCGAGCTGGTCGGCCAGGAGCA
Organism: Metallibacterium scheffleri; assembly: GCF_002077135.1. Lineage (NCBI taxonomy): Bacteria > Pseudomonadati > Pseudomonadota > Gammaproteobacteria > Lysobacterales > Rhodanobacteraceae > Metallibacterium > Metallibacterium scheffleri. Next base: position 780,373 of record NZ_LDOS01000002.1, read on the forward strand.
CGTGGTGCGCGCGCTCAGTCACGCGCTGGCGAGCGGGCGCATGCATCATGCGTACCTGTTCACCGGCACGCGCGGCGTGGGCAAGACCACCATCGCGCGCATCCTGGCCAAATCGCTCAACTGCGAGCGCGGCACCAGTGCCGAGCCCTGTGGTGAATGCGCGGTGTGCCAGGCGGTGGACGCCGGGCGCTTTGTCGATCTGCTGGAAATCGACGCCGCCTCCAACACCGGCGTGGACGACGTGCGCGAGGTGATCGAGAACGCGCAATACGCCCCCACGCGCGGCCGCTACAAGGTGTACCTCATCGATGAGGTACACATGCTGTCCAGAAACGCCTTCAACGCGTTGCTGAAAACACTGGAGGAACCGCCGCCGCACGCCATGTTCCTGCTCGCCACCACCGATCCGCAGAAACTGCCGATCACGGTGCTGTCGCGCTGCCTCAAGTTCAACCTCAAACGCTTGCTGCCGCAGCAGATCCAGGACCAGATGCAGCACATCCTCGGCGCCGAGGGCATCGCCTGCGAAGTCGACGCGCTGGCGCTGCTGGCACGCGTGGCCGATGGTTCGCTGCGTGATGCGCTGTCGCTGCTCGATCAGGCCATCGCCTACGGCGGCGGCGCGGTGCGCGCGGCGGATGTGCGCGCCATGCTGGGCAGCCTCGACAGCGCCGAAGTGCTCGGTCTGGCGCAGGCGCTGGCGGCGGGCGACGGCAAGGCACTGCTGGCCGAGGCGCAACGCATCGTTGCCTTCGCGCCGGATTTCGGCAAGGTGCTGGATGACCTCGCCGCGCTGTGGCATCGCGTGCAGTTGCGCCAGCTGGTGCCGGATTACCGTGACGCCAACGAGGCCGACGTCGCGGTGCTGGATGACCTCGCCGCGCGTCTGGGTGCCGAGGAAGTGCAGCTCGATTACCAGCTCGCGCTCAGTGGTCGCCGCGATCTGCCGCTGGCCCCGGATGAAGTCACCGGCTTCGAGATGGCGCTATTGCGCATGCTGGCGTTCCGGCCCCAGCGCGACGACGCGGGCGCGCGCGCCACGGCGGCGCACGCGGCGAGCGCCGCCGCGTCATCCAGCACCGCGCCGCCCGCCGCGCGGCCGGCAACGGCCGCAGTGCACATCATCGCGGATGCGCCCGCCGCACCCGCGCCGCCCGCCGCCGCGCGTGCCAACGTGGCGCACGCCGCCACGGCCTTGCCTGACTGGTCCGAGCTGATCGAGCGCGCCGAATTGCGCGGTCCGTTGGGCGAGATGGCGCGCCGCGCCGCGTTGCAGTCGCGCGATGGACACACGCTGGTGCTGGCCATGGCGCATCACGATCTGGTGCTCGCCAGCCCCGCGATGCTGGCGCAGCTCGAAACCAGGCTCGAAGCCGTGCTTGGCGAGCGTCCGCGGCTGCGCTGCGTCGGCGTCGAGCAGCCCGACTCGCCGGCTGCGCGGGCCGCCGCGCAGCAAGGCAGCGCGCAAAGCGCCGCGCTCGGCGCGCTGCAGGCCGATCCGGTGATCGTTGAATTGCAGCAGACCTTTGGTGCGCGTCTGTTGCCCGAGAGCATCAAACCCGTGGAGCAGACCCGATGATGAAAGCCCAGATCGCGCAACTGATGCAGCAGGCGCAGCGTATGCAGGAGGAAATGCAGCGCGCGCAGGAGGAACTGGCCAGGCTCGAAGTCACCGGCAGCGCGGGTGGCGGCTTGGTCAACGTGGTCATGAGCGGGCGCCACGAGACGCGCCGCGTCAACATCGATCGCAAGCTGCTGGCCGACGATCCGGAGATGGCCGAGGACCTGATCGCCGCGGCGATCAACGACGCCATCAACAAGGTCGCCGAGCTCAGCCAGCAGCGTCTGGGCGGTCTGACGCAGGGCCTGAACTTGCCGCCCGGCATGAAGCTGCCGTTTTGAGCACCGCCTCGCCCGTGCTGGATGAACTGCTCGACGCCCTGCGCTGTCTGCCGGGCGTCGGCGCGCGCAGCGCGCAGCGCATGGCCTACCACTTGCTAGAACGCGATCGCCAGGGTGGCGGGCGCCTCGCCACCGCGTTGCAGGCCGCCATGCAGCGCATCGGCAATTGCGTGGAATGCCGCAGCTTCAGCGAGAGCGAGCGCTGTGCGTTGTGTGCCGGCAGCACGCGCGAGCGCAGTCAGTTGTGCGTGGTCGAGACACCGGCCGATCTGGCCGCGATCGAGCATGCCACCGGTTATCGCGGCCTGTACTTCGTGCTGCTCGGGCGTCTTTCTCCGCTGGATGGTCTCGGGCCCGAGGAACTGGGCCTGCCGCTGCTGCAGCGGCGCCTGGCGCAGGGCGAGGTGCGAGAACTCATCCTCGCCACCAATCCCACCGTCGAGGGCGAGGCCACCGCGCACTATCTGGCCGAGCTGGCGCAGACCGCAGGTGTGCGCGTCAGCCGACTCGCGCACGGCGTGCCGCTGGGCGGCGAGCTGGAATACATCGATCGCGGTACGCTGGCCCATGCTTTCGGCAGCCGTCTTCCCCTGAATTGAGTCTGCGCATGAGCGACACCCTGTTCGCCAAGATCGTCCGCCGCGAGATCCCCGCCGACATCGTCTACGAGGACGCCGAGGTGCTGGCCTTCCGCGACCTCAACCCGCAGGCGCCGGTGCACGTGCTGTTCATTCCCAAGCGAGCCATCAGCACGCTCGATGCCGCGCGCGGCGAGGACGCGCTGCTGCTGGGCAAACTCACACTGGCCGCGGCGTCCTACGCGCGCGCTCAGGGGTTCTCGGAGCAGGGCTACCGCTGCGTGATCAACTGCAACGCCGACGGTGGCCAGACCGTGTATCACCTGCATCTGCACCTGCTGGCCGGGCGCAGCATGCACTGGCCGCCGGGTTGAGCGTGGCCCGGCCCATGGAGCGCCGCGCATGAATCCCCCGTCGGCAGACAAGCCCGATGGCAAGCTCGCGGCGTCGGCCACGCCACCTGCCGAGTGGGTGCGCATCCTGGCCACGCCGCTGCACCGGCAGCGCTGGTGGTGTTTCGTTTTCGCCGCCTTGCTGCTGGCCTTTGCCGTGTTCAAGCTCTGGCACGGCAGTTGGCTGGACGCCCTGGCGGCGCTGGCCGGTGCGCTGTCGGCGTGGTTTCTGTACCGCGCGGCCTCGGTGCTCAGCGCAGCACACGCCAGCATGCTCCCCGCCGATGCGCAGGCCGGTTTCGCTGCGCTGGCGCGCTATTTCATGCTGGCGGCGATCACCAGTGCGCTGGGCTTGCTACTGCTGGTCGTGACCGTGTTCGAAGCTTTTGCGCAGGTCGCCCATGGTCTCTGAACCCGCAGCGATCGCCGACACCGCGCCCGCGCCGCTGCCCGCCAGCGAGGCCGCGGCGTTCGCGGCCAGCATCGCGCCGCTGGCGCAGGCCACGGGGTGGATGCGCGCCTGCGGTGTGCTCAACGGCGTGCTGGCCGTGCTGCTCGCCATCACCATCATCGGACTGCCGTTCGCCGGCGCCCTGGGCTGGGTGGCGTTTCTGGAGTTTCGTGCCGCGTCGCGGCTCGATGCCGCGCGCCGGCGCCCGGCTGCGCCCGAGGGTCTCGGCCTGGCCACTGCGGCAGTCAACGACATCGCCGTGCACTACATCATCCAGGCGGTGACCACGCTGGTCATGGTGCTGTTGTTCCTGCTGCTCCTGAGCCTGATCGCGCCGCTGCTGGGACATGGATCCTCGATCCAGGATCTGTTGCGCGGCGGCTGATCGATCGCGCCAGCGACTCGATTTCACGGTTACCCCGTCTGCTGGCTGTGCGCAAATCGTGCGAATGCCAGAGAATTGGCAAGTCAGCATGCCGGCTTCGGTGTCGGTCCGGCAGGTTTGCAGCCGCAGTGTTCGCGGGCGCAGCGTCGGTGTGCGCCGGCGCGCATGATCCGCGACGCTTGGCGGATCATGCGCGCCGACCCGTCACACCGCTTCCAGCAGCATGGCGAAGCCCATGCCGGTGCCGATGCACATGGTCACCAGGCCGCGCTTGCCGCCAGTGCGGCGCAGGCCGTGCACGACCGTGGCGGTGAGCTTGGCGCCGGTGGCGCCCAGCGGGTGGCCCAGGGCGATGGCGCCGCCCAGCGGATTGACCCGGGCCGGGTCGAGACCGAGGTCGCGGATCACCGCCAGCGACTGCGCGGCGAAGGCTTCGTTGAGTTCGATCCAGTCCAGATCCTCATGCTTCCAGCCGGCCTGGCGCAGCGCGCGCGGCACCGCTTCCTTGGGGCCGATGCCCATGATTTCCGGCGGCACACCGGCGACGCTGCTGGTGACGTAACGCGCCAGCGGCGTGAGGCCGAATTCCTTGATGGCCTTGTCGCTGGCCAGCAGCACCGCGCCGGCGCCGTCGGACATCTGCGAGCTGTTGCCGGCGGTGACGCTGCCGCCCATGCGGAATACCGCGCGCAGTTTGGCCAGTCCTTCCAGCGTGCTGTCCTTGCGCGGGCCTTCATCGGTGTCGATCAGGCGCGTGTCGGACTGGATGCCACCGCTGGCGAGGTCCGGATAGTGGTCGTCCAGCGTGTAGGGCGCGATCTCGGTCTTGAAATGGCCGGCGCTGATCGCGGCCAGCGCGCGCTGGTGGCTTTGCAGGGCGAAGGCATCCTGGTCCTCGCGGCTGACTTTCCAGCGCGTCGCCACGTTCTCGGCGGTGATGCCCATGCCGTAGGCGATGCCGATGTTGTCGTCCTCGAACACGATCGGATTGATCGCGGGTTTGAAGCCCATCATCGGCACCATGCTCATGCTCTCGGTGCCACCGGCCAGCATCAGCTCGGCCTCGCCGACGCGGATGCGGTCGGCGGCGATGGCCACGGCCTGCGAGCCGGACGAACAGAAGCGGTTGATGGTCATGCCGGGAATGCTGTCGGGCAGGCCGGCCAGCAGCACGCCGATGCGCGCCACGTTCATGCCTTGCTCGGCCTCGGGCATGGCGCAGCCGATCACGGCGTCGCCGATGCGCTGCACGTCGATGCCCGGCGCCTTGGCCAGCACCGCGCGCAGCACGTGCGCCAGTAAATCATCCGGGCGGGTGTTGCGAAACATGCCGCGCGGGGCCTTGCCGACCGGCGTGCGCACGGCGGCGACGATGTAGGCGTCCTGGATTTGCTTGCTCATGGTGGTGTCCTCTTCAATTGCGCAATGGCTTGCCGGTGGTCAGCGTGTGCTGGATGCGCGCCTGGGTCTTGGGCATCTGCGCCAGCGCGACGAAGTGCTTGCGTTCGAGCTTGAGCAGCCAGTTCTCGTCCACCGTCACGCCGCGCTCGATATCGCCACCGCAGAGTGTGTCGGCGATGCGGCCGGCGATCTCGTAGTCGTGCTCGGAGATGAACTTGCCGCTGAACATGTTGATCAGCATCATCCTCAGGCTGGCGGTGCCGACATCGCCGGCCACGATCACCGCGCGCGCGGGCAGGGCCGGGTGCCAGCCGGAGTCGGCCAGTGCCGCCGCCGTGCGCAGCGCCACGTGCAGCACCTCGAAGCTGTTGAACACGACCACGTCGGACTCGCGCAGCAGGCCCATCTGCCTGGCCTCCAGCGCCGAGCCGGACACCTTGGCCATGGCCAAGGTCTCGAAATAACGTTTGACGAAATCGAAGCTGTCGCCGCCGGCGGCTTGCTGCGCGCAGCGCACCGCGATTTCCTTGAGCCCGCCACCGGCCGGCAGCAGGCCCACGCCGGCCTCGACCAGGCCGATGTAGCTTTCCAGTGCGGCCACGGTGCGCGCGCTGTGCATCTGGAACTCGCAGCCGCCGCCCAGCGCCAGACCGCGCACCGCCGCGACCACCGGCACCAGCGCGTACTTGATGCGCATGCTGGTGGCCTGGAAGTTGGCGATCATCGCCTCGAAGGCGTCGATCTTGCCGGCCTGCAGCAGACCCAGCGCGCCCTTGAGATCGGCACCGGCCGAGAACGGTTCGCTGGATTGCCACAGCACCAGCGCCTTGAGCTCGCGCTCGGCGCGGGTGACGGCTTCCTGCACGCCATCGAGCACGGCGTCGTTGACCGTGTGCATCTTGGTCTTGAACGAGACGATGCCGAGGTCATCGCCCAGCGTCCACAGGCGCACGCCGGCGTTTTCCCACAGCGTCTGGCCCTGATCGAAGCGCTCGCCCAGCAACGCGTCGGGATAAATCTGGCGCTGGTATACCGGATGCGTGGAGCGCGCCAGATGGGTGCCGCTCCTGGGCGCGAACGAGCCATCGCTACCATGCACGCCGGTGCGTCCGTCGGTCACCCATGCCGGCAACGGCGCCTTGCTCATGGTCTTGCCGGCGGCGATGTCCGCGTTGATCCAGGCGCTGACCTGCTGCCAGCCCGCGGCCTGCCAGGTCTCGAACGGGCCGAGTTTCCAGCCGTAGCCCCAGCGGATGGCGAAGTCCACGTCGCGCGCGGTCTCGGCGATGTCGGCCAGGTGATACGCGGTGTAATGGAACAGGTCGCGGAACACGGCCCACAGGAACTGCGCCTGCGGCTCCTGGCTGGCGCGCAGCTTGGCGAACCGTTCCGCCGGATCCTTGATGGCGAGGATCGCGGCGAGTGCGTCCGAGGGCTTTTGCTGTGAGGGGCGGTAGTCCTTTCTGGCCAAATCCAGAACCACGATGTCCTTGCCGGCCTTGCGATAAAAACCCGCACCGGTTTTCTGACCCAGTGCGCCTTGCGTGATCAGGGCCTCGAGCCAGGCGGGCGACTTGAAGTAGCCGTGCCAGGGGTCATCGGGCAGGGTGTCGGCCATGGTCTTGATCACGTGCGCCATGGTGTCCAGGCCGACCACGTCGGCGGTGCGATAGGTCGCGCTCTTGGGGCGGCCGATGGCTGGGCCGGTCAGCGCGTCCACGGTATCGAAACCGAGGCCGAATTGTTGCGTGTGGTGCATCGTCGCCAGGATCGAGAACACGCCGATGCGGTTGCCGATGAAGTTGGGCGTGTCCTTGGCGCGCACCACGCCCTTGCCCAGCGCGGTGACCAGGAAACCTTCCAGCGCATCGAGCACGGCGGGATCCGTCGCGCGTTGCGGGATCAGCTCGACCAGGTGCATGTAGCGCGGCGGGTTGAAGAAATGCACGCCGCAGAAGCGTGTGCGCAGGGTTTCCGGCAGCGCCTCGGCCAGCGTGTTGATCGACAGCCCCGAGGTGTTGCTGGCGACGATGGCGTGCGCGGGCAGGGCGGGCGCGATCTTGTGATACAGCTCCAGCTTCCAGTCCATGCGTTCGGCGATCGCTTCGATCACCAGGTCGCAGTCGTGCAGTTGCGCCAGGTGTTCGTCGTAATCGGCAGGAATGATGCCGGCGGCGCGTGATTTCTCGGCCAGCGGCGCGGGCGAGAGCTTGCCCAGATTCTGCACGGCCTTGAGCGCGATGCCGTTCTTGGGATCTTGCCGGGCGGCGAGATCGAACAGCACCACCTCGATGCTGGCGTTGGCGAGATGCGCGGCGATCTGCGCGCCCATCACGCCGGCGCCCAGCACCGCGGCCTTGCGGATGCGCAGGGGGGTTGGGTTCATGGGGATGACTCCTTGAGGTCTTTTGAAAGAATTTTTTGCAAGAATGCGGATGCGACGTGCGTGCGCCGCGACGCGCGGAATGTCGCTCAGGGCGCGCGCAGGCCAGCGGAGGCGAAGCGCAGCAGATGCTCGATGGTGTACTCGCGGTGTGCGGCTTCGCTGGTGCCGGCGCGGCGCTTGATCAGGCCGAAATCGGCCATGGTGTAGGTGAGCGCGCCGGCGACCAGATCCATGCGCCAGTACAACTCTTCCTTGGACAGCCCGGGCAGCTTGCGGTGGAACACCACCGCGAACTCGCGCAGCACGTGGCCGTAGTTGTCGGAGAGGAAGCGGCGCAGGCGTTCGTCGTGCTCGGCGTAGGCGCGCGCCAGCATGCGCATGAACGCGGCGCCGCCATGGCGGTCCAGCGCCAGCTCCAGCGCCGGGCGGATGAAGGCATCCAGCGCATCCTCGAGCGTGGCTTCGGGTGTGGCCTCGACTTTGGCCAGGGCGGCGTGGCGGCGCGCGTTGAGCGCATCCAGACGGCGCCTGAACACGGCCTCGATGAGGTTGTCCTTGGATCCGAAGTGGTAGTTGACCGCGGCCAGATTGACGTTGGCGGCGGCGGTGACCTGACGCAACGACGCACCGGCGAAGCCATGCTGCGCGAACAGCGCCTCGGCGGCGCCGAGAATGCGTTGTTTGGTGGAAAATTGCGAAGCGCTCAAGCCAGTCCCCGAATCAAACGAACGTTTGAAGGATAGGCGTGCCGCGGCGGCGAGGTCAATTACCCGGCTTGCCGCGTTCAGCGCGGGCTCGGACACACCGCGAAATGGCCAGCGGGACTTGCCCGAAAGCTAGAAAAAGTCAACAATTTGTGACTTAAGCCCCTAACCGGGGTGAAAATTCCGGTTAACTTCGGCGCAGCGTGGCTGACGCCGCCCCACCACTTGAGTCAATCGAGGTCGTGTTCATGGCGCTGCAGCGCACATTGTCGATCATCAAACCCGATGCGGTCGCCAAGAATGTCATCGGCGCCATCTACCAGCGCTTCGAGCAGGCCGGTCTGCGCGTGGTTGCCGCGCGCATGCGCCACTTGTCGCGCGCCGAGGCCGAAGGCTTTTACGCGGTGCATCGCGAGCGTCCGTTTTTCAAGGCGCTGGTCGAGTTCATGATCTCCGGCCCGGTGATGATCCAGGTGCTCGAGGGTGAGCATGCGGTGCAGAAGCACCGCGATCTGATGGGCGCCACCGATCCGAAGCAAGCCGCACCGGGCACGATCCGCGCCGACTTCGCCGACAGTATCGATGCCAACGCCGTGCATGGCTCCGATGCGGATGAAACCGCCGCGGTCGAGATCGCGTACTTCTTCGCCGGCACCGATCTGTGCGCGCGTGCATGAGGCGATGAGGTGAATTCGGCGCGCGTCAATCTGCTGGGCTTCGATCGCAACGGGCTGCGCGAGTATTTCGCGCAGCTTGGCGAGAAGCCCTTCCGCGCCGACCAGGTGATGAAGTGGATTTATCACCAGCGCGTCACCGATTTCACGCGCATGACCGACCTTGGCCGCGGCTTGCGCGACAAGCTGCTGGAGGTGGCCGCAGTCACGCCGCCGACGACACTGCTGGATCAGCACAGCAGCGATGGCACGCGCAAGTGGCTGCTGGGCACCGACAGTCGCAACGCGATCGAGGCGGTGTACATCCCCGAGCCCACGCGCGGCACGCTGTGCGTGTCATCGCAGGTGGGCTGCGGACTCAACTGCAGCTTCTGCTCGACCGCGACGCAGGGTTTCAACCGCAACCTTGACGCCAGCGAGATCATCGGCCAGGTATGGGTGGCTGCCGCTGCGCTGGGCAACGTGCCGCACCAGCAGCGCCGCATCACCAACGTGGTGATGATGGGCATGGGCGAGCCGCTGCTGAATTTCGATAACGTGGTGCGCGCCATGGACGTGATGCGCGACGATCTCGGCTTTGGCCTGGCCAGCAAGCGCGTGACGCTCTCCACCGCCGGCCTGGTGCCGATGATCGATCGCCTGGGCGAGGTCAGCGACGTCAGCCTGGCCGTATCGCTGCATGCGCCCAATGACGAATTGCGCACCGAGCTGGTGCCGCTGAATCGCAAGTACCCGATCGCCGAACTGCTCGACGCCTGCGCGCGTTACGCCGCGCGCAAGCCGCGCAGCAGCATCACCTTCGAATACACCATGATGGATGGCGTCAACGATCATCCCGATCATGCGCGCCAGTTGATCAAGCTGATGCGACGCCTGCCGGGCAAGGTCAATCTGATCCCGTTCAATCCGTTTCCCGGCACGCGTTATGCGCGCTCGAAGCCGGAGGTGATCGCCGCGTTCCAGACCATCCTGATGCAGGCCGGGGTGATGACCATGGTGCGGCGCACGCGCGGCGATGACATCGACGCGGCCTGCGGCCAACTGAAAGGCCAGGTGCTCGATCGCACGCGACGTGCGGCCGAGTTTCGCAAGCGTATCGAGGAGGGCGTCACGCATGCGGCTTGAAAATTTCCTGCCGGTACTGTTGGCAGCGGGGTTGCTGGCGCTGGGTGGTTGTGCCAGCACAGGCACCAGCGACAGTCTGCACACAAGTTCCGCGAACAAGGCACTCGAGGCGGCGCAGATCCACACCCAGCTTGGCGAAGCCTACATGCAGCGCGGCGACCTCAAAGGCGCGCTGGCCAAGTTGCAACTGGCGCTCAAGTACGATGACAACTACGTGCCCGCGCACACCGTGTTGGCGGTGCTGTACGAGCGTATCGGCGAGTATGGCAACGCTGAACACCAGTACCGTCGCGTGCTCGATCTGGAGCCCAAGAGCGGCTCGGCCAACAACAATCTCGGTGCATTCCTGTGCCGCACCGGCAAGGTCGAGGAATCGCTGCAGTATTTCACGCGCGCCGCCAAGGATCCGTTCTACCAGACGCCTTACGCGGCCTACACCAACGCCGGGATGTGCCTCATCAAGCTCAACAAGCTGGCCGAGGCCGCGCAGCAGTTCCATGACGCGCTGAGCATCGATCCCAAGTTTCCCGCGGCTTTGTATCAGTCGGCGCGGGTCTGGTATCTGCAGGACAACGCGTTCCGCGCCAGCGCTTATTTGCAGCGTCTGGAATCGCTGGGCCCGGCCGGTCCGGACACGCTCAAGCTGGGCTACGAAATCGAAACCAAGCTGGGCGATACGGTCTCGGCAAAGTCCTATCGCGACCGCCTGATCGAGCAATATCCCGACTCGCCGCAGGCCAAGAGTCTGAGCGCCACCGGGTCGCAGCCATGAGCCAGGCCATGAACCCGCCGACGGTCTTCAATGCCACCGCCAGCGTGGTCGATCCCGTCGAGGCGCTGCGTATTGGCGCCGAACTGGCGGCCGCGCGCCAGCGCTGCGGCCTGAGCCTGGCGCAGTGCGCCGAGCGCCTGTCGATGCCCGGTCAGGTGCTGCGGCGGCTGGAAGCGGGCGCGCTCAGCCCGCTCGACAGCGGCGTGTTCCTGCGCGGCCATCTGCGCGCATACGGCACCTTGCTGGGTATCGACCGCGCCACGCTGGATGAGTACGTGCGTTGCCTCGCACCCGAGGCGCCGCCTGCGCTGCTGGCCAGTGGGCGCATGCCGAACAGCCGCTACGTGGTCGAGCGTTATCTGCACGCGGCCAGCTACATCGTGATCACCGTGGCGCTCATCGCACCCCTGGTGTATTTCGCCATGCACACGGATACCACGCGCGGTAGCGTGCGCCTGCAGGCCATTGATTCCGCTCCGGTGCCGCTGGTGCCGCGTGTGGACGCGGCGCACAGCGCGCGGATGCCGGGCGTGGCGGTGATTCTTCCGCCCGTCGCGCCACCGCCGCAGTCGCAACAGCCGCTGCTGGCCACAATGACGCCGTTCATCTCCCGTGATGCCGAAAGCGCCGCGCCCGCGCCGACGCCAGCGGGTGCGCCCACCCTGGCGCTCACGCTCAACGCGCCGAGCTGGGTCGAGGTCACTGGCGCCGACGGCAAGCGCCTCGAATACGCGCTGCTGCAACCGGGCAGCTACTCCTGGCAGGCCACCACCGCGTTGCAGGTATTGATCGGCAACGCCGCCGCGGCCAGCGTCACGGTCGACGGCAAGCCGTTCGTGCTCGATGACGTCAGTGCCAGCAATGTTGCGCGCTTCAGCATCGGGACGGCTCAGGGCCACGCCTGAGCGCGCTTTTCGGTTATCCTCCCGGCCTTTGCGACGCGCGCCTCTTGCGCGCCCGCGACGACTGGAACAAGGCATGGCACTCGACGTCTACGACGATTACGAACAAGGCGAACGCGTTCGCCAGTGGCTGGCCAACAACTGGGCCTCGATCGCCATCGGCATCGCCCTTGGCCTGGCGCTGATTTTCGGCTGGCAGTGGTGGAAATCGCACCGCGCCGGGCTCGACATGGAAGCCGCGCAGCAATACGACCTGGTCAGTTCCGCCATCGCCAGGGGCGACGTCACGCAAGCCGACGCCGCGACCGCGGTGCTGGCGCGTGATTTCCCCGGCAATGTCTACGCCACCCTGGCGATGAGTCTCAAGGCCGCGCGCGAGGTCAAGACCGGAAACTACCAGGCCGCCGCGAGTTCGCTGCAATGGGCCGCCACGCATGGCCCGGACAAGCCGTTGCAGGGCCTGATGCTGGTGCGTCTGGCGCGCGTGCAACTGGCCCTCAAGCAACCCGCTGCGGCGCTGGCCACGCTGCAAAAAGTCGATACGCATGATTACCGCACCGATGTCGCCCTGTTGCAGGGCGATGCGTATCTGGCGCAGGGCAATCAGGCCGCCGCGCACAGCGCCTATGAACAAGCACTGGCCGGCATGAAGCCCGACGCGCCGCAGCGCGGCCTGCTGCAACTCAAGCTCGACAATCTCGCCATCGCCGGGAAGTGAATTGATGAAACGTGGTCTTATCGTGTTGCTCGCGGCGACCCTCGTGGTCAGCGGTTGCGGGCTGTTCAAAAGCAAGGACAACATCCACCCGCCCAAGCCAGTGCCGAAGTTCACGGCCACGCTGACGGTCATGCGGCTATGGAGCAACAGTATCGGCGACGGCGCCGGGAACAGCGGCGTGCGTCTGCGCCCAGCGATTTCGGACGGCGTGGTCTATGCCGCCAGTACCAACGGCAGTCTGGTCGCGTGGAAGCTGGACAACGGTGCCACCGTGTGGTCCCACTCCAGTGGCAGCGGCTGGCATCCTTTCGGCTGGTTCAAGGGCCGTGAGCACGATCACTTCGCGGGTGGTCCCAGCGTGGCCGACGGCATGCTCTTCGTCGGCACGCAGAAAGGCGGCGTGTATGCCTTCGAGGCCAAGACCGGCAAGGAATTGTGGCGGGCGCAGGCCAGTTCAGAGGTGATCAGCGCCCCGGCCATCGCCGGCGGCAAGGTCTTCGTGCGCAGCAACGATGGCCACGTGTTTGCGTTCGATGAACAGACCGGCAAGCAGTTGTGGCTGTACGACCGTGGCGACGTGCCCGCGCTCAGCCTGCGCGGCAATGGCACGCTGCTGGCGGTCAACGGCGCGGTGTTCTTCGGCAGCGACAATGGCAAGCTGGTCGCGCTGTCGCAGGCCGACGGCAGCACCCTGTGGAGCGTGCCCGTCGCCAGCGGCGAAGGCCGCACCGACATCGAGCGCATTGATGACTCTGATGGCCGACTGGTGTTCGCCGACGGCAAGCTGTTCGTCGACGCCTACCACGGCAACGTGATGGCCGTGGATCCGGCCAACGGCCGCACGCTGTGGAGCCGCCCGCTGTCCGGTTACACCGGTGTCGACGAAGGCGGCGGCAAGGTCATCGCGGTGGACGCCGCCTCCAACATCTGGGCGCTGGATGCCAGCAACGGCGGCGATCTGTGGAAACAGGACAAGCTGGAATGGCGCTGGCTCTCCGCACCCGCGGTGCAGATGGACAAGTACATCGTCATCGGCGATTTGCAGGGCTACGTGTACTGGCTGAATCTGGCCAATGGCGAGCTGGCGGCGAAGGAACAGCCGGCCGGTTCGGCCATCGTCGCGCGGCCGCTGATCGCCGGAGACATCGCCCTGGTCGAGGGCGACGATGGCAGCGTCACCGCCTATCGCGTCTCCGGCGGCTGATGTCACGCGCCCATGCTCCCCGTCGTTGCCCTGGTCGGACGTCCTAACGTCGGCAAATCCACGCTGTTCAACGTGATGACCGGCAGCCGCGATGCTTTAGTCGCGGATCTGCCCGGGGTGACCCGCGATCGCCACTACGGCGTATGCCGGCGTGGCGAGCGTCCGTTCGTGGTGATCGACACCGGCGGTCTCAGCGGCGTCGAAATCGACGACCTCTCGATCGCCGCCGCGCGTCAGGTGCGCCTCGCCATCGCCGAGTCCGCGGCCGTGGTGTTCATGGTCGACGCGCGCGACGGCTTGATGCCGCAGGATCGCAGCATCCTCGACGAGCTGCGCCGCTGCGGCAAGCCGCTCTTGCTGGCGGTGAACAAGACCGATGGCCTGGATGTGGCAACCGCGCTGGCCGAGTTCGCCGCGCTGGGTGCCAGCCACGTATTGCCGATCGCAGCATCGCATTCGCGCGGACTCGATGACCTGCTGCAAGTGCTGGCGGAATGGCTGCCGCCGGATAGCGCTGATGCAGCGGCCGTGGAAGACCCCGATGCCATCCGCGTGGCCATGGTCGGTCGCCCCAACGTCGGCAAGTCCACGCTGGTCAATCGCCTGCTCGGCGAGGAGCGCCTGGTGGTGTCCGAGACCGCCGGCACCACGCGCGATTCGATCCGCGTGCCGCTGGAGCGCGACGGTCAACGCTACGTACTGGTCGACACCGCCGGTGTGCGCCGCCGCGCGCGCGTCGACGACGGTCTGGAAAAGCTTTCCGTCATCAAGACCCTGGGCACGCTGGAGCAGGTCGAAGTCGCGGTACTGCTGCTGGACGCCGGCGAGGGCATCACCGATCAGGATTTGACCTTGATCGGTCACGTGCTCGCGTCCGGGCGCGCGCTGGTGATCGCCGCCAACAAGTGGGACGGCATGGACAGCTACGCGCGCACGCAGTGCAAGAGCGGCCTCGAGCGACGCCTCGATTTCGTGCCCTGGGCGCAGGTGGTGTTCATCTCCGGGCTGCACGGGTCGGGGCTGCGCGAACTGATGCGCGCGGTGCGTCGCGCGCATGCCTCGGCCACCACCGAGCTGGTCGCATCCTCGCTGACGCGCACGCTGGAGCAAGCGGTCACTGCTTACCAGCCACCGCTGGTGCGCGGGCACATGCCCAAGCTGCGCTTTGCCCATCCAGGCGGCCATGCGCCGCCGAGCATCATCATCCACGGTTCGCGCACGGCGCATCTGGCGCCGGCTTACCGCAAGTACCTGGAAAACTTTTTCCGGCGTCGCTACAAGCTGGTGGGCACGCCGGTGCGCATCGATTTCCGCGACGGCGAGAACCCTTTCGCCGGGCGCAAGAACGTGCTCACCGAGAGCCAGTTGCGCAAACGCCAGCGCTTGATTCGCCACTCGCGCGGCAAGCGCTGAGCGCCGCCGCTGCCACGGCTGCCGGCACCATGGGCCAACACGACGATCCTGAAATCTCCGCGTTCGCCGCCGCCGCAGGCGTGGCTGCGGGCGCCGTGCTGCTGGATATCCGCAGCGCTGCCGAACGCGCCGGCGGCATGGCGCAGGGCGCGCAGGGCGTGGATATCGACGCACTGGATGCCTGGTTGGCGCGCGTGGCGCTCACGCAGCCACTGCTGCTGATCTGCGCGGTGGGACAGCGCTCGCTGCGCGCGGCGCAGGCCTTGTGCGCGCGCGGCATCGTGGCGCAATCGGTCCGTGGCGGCATGCAGGCGTGGATCGCGGCCGGCTTGCCGCTGGCGGACGATGATCTCGACGCCGATGCGCGCGAACGTTATGCGCGCCAGTTGCGCCTGCCGGAGGTTGGCGTGCGCGGACAGGCGCGTCTGGCCAGGGCGCGCGTGGCCGTGGTAGGTGCCGGCGGCCTCGGTTCGCCGGCCGCGCTGTATCTGGCCGCCGCCGGTGTCGGCACGCTGAGTCTGATCGATGATGACGTGGTCGAGCGCTCCAATCTGCAGCGTCAGGTGCTGCACAGCGATGCGCGCGTGGGTGCGCCCAAGGTCGCGTCCGCAGCGGCTGCGCTGCAGGCGCTCAATCCGCGCGCGTGCATCGAAACGCATGCCGTGCGCCTGGATATGGACAATGCCGTGCACTTGCTGGCCGGCCATGATCTGCTGATCGATGGCAGCGACAATTTCGCCGCGCGCTATGCGGTCAGCGCCACCAGCCTGCGGCTCGGTCTGCCGATGATTTACGGCGCGGTCGAGCGCTACAGCGGACAGGTCAGTGTGTTCGATCCGCGCCGCGCCGACTCGCCCTGTTATCGCTGCCTGTTTCCGTATCCGCCCGCCGCGGGTGAGGCGCCCAGTTGCACCGAGGCGGGCGTGCTTGGCGTGCTGCCTGGCGTGATCGGTCTGCTGCAGGCCACCGAGGCGCTGAAACTGTTACTGGATCTGGGCACGTCGCTGATCGGTCGTCTGCTGCTGTTCGACGCGCTGGCCATGCGCTTCCGCGAACTGGCCCTGCCGCGCGATGCGCAGTGCCCGGGCTGTGGCGCCGACGCGCAGCCGCTGGATGCGCAGGCGTTGCAGCATCTGTGTCAAGGCTGAGGCAGGGCGCGTCGATTGTTTCTGCATCGAACCTCCACCCGACCCACCCCCAGCCATCGCGCGCAGCGCGCTGTCGTTCGGCCGTGCATGATCTGCCCGCGGCAGGTCATCAACGCATAGCCTTACCCGGGCGGAGTAGGGGCGTTAAAGCCAGCCGTACTTCAACGCGCATCTGCCGCATCGTTGCCGAGACTGATCCACAGCCGCGCCACCGCTCCGGGCGCGTCGCCGCGCGCGCTTAGCGCGACGCCGCCACCATGCGCCTCGGTGATCTGCCGCGCCAGCGCCAGACCGATGCCCGAACCGCCCGGCTTGGTGGTGAAGAACGGCACGAACAGATTGGCGCTGGGCGGCGGGCCTGGGCCGTTGTCGATGATTTCCACCACGGCGCGGTCCGGCTCGCGCCAGGCGCGCGCGCGCACCTCGGCGTGGTCGCTCGGTGCGGCTTCGACGGCATTGCGCAGCAGGTTGATCAGCGCCTGTTCGAGCTGGTCCGCATCGGCCTGCACCGGCAGCGCGGCATCGGCCGCGACGCTGATGGCGGCGGACTCCATGCGCGCCAGCGTGCGCAGCAGCACGGCCAGGTCCAGCGCGCGCCGCTGTGGCGGCGGCAGCCGCGCCAGTTGGCTGTAGCCGGCGAGGAAGCGCGTCAGCGCGGCGGCACGGCGCTCGATCAGCGCCAGACCGTCGCGCAAATCGCCAGCCCAGTCATCCGGCAGCGGTGCGCGCGCGCTCAACGTGCCGAGCGTGCCGGCGATCGAGCGGATCGGCGCCAGCGAATTGTTGACCTCATGCCCGAGCACGCGCAGCAGGCGCTGCCAGGCCTGGCGCTCTTCGTCGCGCAGCACGCGGTCGAGGTCGTTGATCACCAGCAGGCGTCCGCCGCGGCCTTGCTGGCGCAAGCTCGCATGGCGCACCTCGAAGCGTCCGCTGCGCCCCGGAAATGTCCGCGTGATCACGCTGCCGGATACCGCCGCGAACAGATCCTGCACGCCGAGCTCAACATCGCTGCGCCCGAACAGATCCGGCGACTTGCCCTGCAGCAAGTGTTGTCCAGCCGGGTTGACCAGGCTCAGGCGCGCGCCGCCGTCGAACACGAACACCGCGCTGTCCAGCGCGGCCAGGGTCTTGCTGAGCAGATGCGAGGCTTCCTCGAAACGCACGCGCTCGGCCTGCAGCCGCTGCGCTAGTGCGTTGACGTCGTAGATCACCGATCCCAGCGCGCCGCCGGCCACGCCGCGCAGCGTGTAATCGCCCTCGCGCAGCGCTTCCAGCAGGCTGGCCAGCGTGGATAGTGGCCGCGTCACGCGGCGCAGGTGCCAGCGCAGCAGCGCCGCGCTGGCCAGCAGCGCCGTGCCCAGCAGCAACCAACGCGACAGCGGCGGCAGCGGCAGCACGATCAGGACGATCGCGATCAGCAGCAGCGGGCACAGCGTCAGCAGCACGCCGCCCAGCACGTGCCGCTGGTAGCGCGTCAAGCGCGACGCGCGCGCGGGTTCATTCGCTGCCGGTGGCATCGTCGGCATCGCGCAAGCCGTGTTTTTCCATGCGCCGATACAGCGCCTGGCGGGTGATTCCCAGCGCATCTGCGGCGGCCTGCAAGTTGTCCGCATGGCGTTCGAGTGCGCGCCGCACCAGCCAGGCCTCGGCCTGCTCCAGCGTCATCTGCTCGATGGCATCGGTTGCCGCCGCGCCCAGCGTCAGCGCGGCGGCATCGATCACGCCGGCCGGGCACAGCAGCGCCGCGCGCTCCATCACGTGGCGCAGCTCGCGCACGTTGCCCGGCCATGCATACGCCAGCAGCGCGCGCTCGGCATCCGCGGCCAGGTGCATGTCGCCGCGCAGATGACGCTGCATGCTGGCGGCGAGAAATGCGCGCGCCATCGGCACGATGTCCCCAGCACGCTCGCGCAACGGCGGCAGATGCAGTTCGACGGTGTTGAGGCGGTACAGCAGATCCTTGCGGAACAATCCGGCGCTCACCGCCGCGGGCAGATCGGCGTTGGTCGCCGCGATCAGGCGCACGTCCGCATGCTGCGTGCGCGAGGAACCCAGGCGCTCGAACTCGCCATCCTCGAGCACGCGCAGCAGCTTGGCCTGCTGCGCCAGCGGGATATTGCCCACCTCGTCGAGAAACAGCGTGCCGCCGTCGGCCAGCTCGAAGCGGCCGATGCGCTCGCTGCGCGCGTCGGTGTAGGCGCCGCGCACGTGGCCGAACATCTCCGACTCGAACACGCTCTCGGCGATGCCACCCATGTTGACCTTGATGAACGCCTGCGCCGCGCGCGGCGAGCGCGCGTGCAGAAGCTGCGCGATCACGCCCTTGCCGGTGCCGTTCTCGCCCAGCACCAGCACATTGGCGTCGCTGGGCGCGATACGCGCGAGCATGTCCAGCAGCTTGCGCATCGCCGGCGAATCAGCGATGAAGCCGGGCATCGCATCGCCGCGCAGCAGCGCGTTTTCGGCTTCCAGCCGGCGCTGGCGGCGCGCGGCCTCGCCCAGCGCGATCTGCGCGCGCAGCACCGCCAGCAGGCGCGCGTTGTCCCAGGGCTTCTCGATGAAATCGCTGGCGCCGCGGCGCATCGCTTCGACCACCAGCGGCACGCTGCTCCACGCCGTCATCACCACGATCGGCAGCTCCGGCGCCTGCTCGCGCAGCCGCGCCAGCAGCCCCAGGCCTTCGGCGCCCGAAGTCGTGTCGCGGGTGTAATTCAGGTCGATCAGTGCGCAAGCCAACTCGCGGCTGCGCGCGGATTCCAGCGCCGCCGCCGCGCTGTCCGCGCCGATGCTGGCGATGCCCTCGGACTTGAGCAGCAGGCGCAGCGCCGCGCGCACATCGGCCTGATCATCGGCGATCAGCACCGTGGTTTCGCGGGCGCGCGGCGGGCGTGGCGTCATGGCCGCAGTGTAACGGCGACGTCAGTCATTGCTCAGCGCTGCTACCGGCGGCGTGCGCGCCGCACGCAGGGCGGGGGCCAAGCAGGCCAGTACGGCGGCACCGAGCAGCAAGGCCACGAGACTGGAAAGCACCGTGGGGCTGGCAAGGATCGTATCGACTCCAACGGAGACGGCATTGACCTGGACGCCTCCCAGGAGGGTCGTGACACCCCAGCCCAGCAGGAGGCCCGC
The DNA here is from genome assembly GCF_002077135.1 of Metallibacterium scheffleri. Lineage (NCBI taxonomy): Bacteria > Pseudomonadati > Pseudomonadota > Gammaproteobacteria > Lysobacterales > Rhodanobacteraceae > Metallibacterium > Metallibacterium scheffleri. Next base: position 799,657 of record NZ_LDOS01000002.1, read on the forward strand.
CACGATGCCGGTACCTGCCTGGATCAAACCGATGCGCAGCACCGCCCAGAACAATCGCGCAGGTGAAGCGCCCAGCGCTGCGCGGACGCCCCATTCGCGCGTACGCGCGGTCGCGCTGGTGCTGACCACGGCAAACAAGCCCAGGCTGGATAAAGCCAGTGCCACGAACGCGATGAAACCGAAAATCAGCGTCAGCATCCGGTTGGGTCCGAAGACTTCATTCACGCGCTCTGCGAATGGGCGCAGATGCAGAAGCGCGAGACCTGGCGCGACTTGTCCAAGCATGCCTTTCAGCTCGCCAAGGTAATTCGACGGCGCTCCGCTGGTACGCGCCAGGATGTGCAGATTCCCATATTGACGCAGCACATCCATCAGTCCATCGGGTACTTGCGCCATGGGTACGTACACGATCGGCGGCGGCGGACTTCCAGGCCCCCAGACATGCACGTCACCAACCTCACCGACGATGCGCAGGCGCTGGGTAGGCAAGCCGACATGATGCAGGATCAGATCGAGGCGATGATCCAAGGCGCCTGTGGTGAAATATTTTTTCTGAAAGCTGGCGTTGACGATGGCCACGGGCTCTGCGCCCGCGCGATCGCCGGCGTTGAAGCCGCGTCCGGCCAGCAGGGGAATCTGCAGTGTCTGGAATGCATCCGGCGTGACGAACTGATACTGAGCCGCGAAAGGCGGCGCTGTTCCGCGCTGGAATTTGAGCGTGACTGCGGATCCCAAGGGTGAGCCATTCATGATCCCGGCCGCCACGATGCCAGGCTGCGCGCGCAGCCGATCGAGCGTGCGCAGGCCCAATGCATCCAGAGAGGACGTATCGGTGTACTGCGACCGTGGCGGGTGAATGGTCGCCGTCAACACGTGAACGTAGGAGAAGCCGAGCGGTGCACGGTTGATGATGATTTCGGACCACGCGAACAAAAACGAGTAGATCAGCAGAAACGTCGCCAGGGTGGCCTGCAGCATCACCAACGTCTTGCTGAGCCGTCCCGACGCGACGGTCTGCCCGCCGCGTCCGCCGGTGACAAGTTCGCGCACCGCATGCGGACTTCGTGCACGCCACAGTCCCACGCCGGCGGCAAGGAACGTCACCAATACGCTGGCCATCGCGCAGTAGGCCACGGCCACTGGCTGGATCGACACGTGGGTAATGAAGCCGAACCACTCGGGTCGCATCACGTTTGCGTTGGCCCATCTCAGGCATAACGCCGCGACGGCCAGCCCGAGCGCCGTGCCCAGAATACTGATCAGTATGGCCTCGGCCACGATCGGCAGCACGGTGCGCAAGGACGATGCCCCAAGGGCAGCACGGATCGCCTGCGCGTGGCCGTGGGCGAGAGCGCGCTGCAGCATCAGGTTGGCGATGTTCACTCCTGCCAGAGCCAGCAGTAACAGGTTGCACCGCAGAATGAATACCAAAATTTCGGCATAGCCAGCCACCATGTTGGAGGACAGCGGCGTGGCCGAGGCATGCGGATGTCGCGCCAGGCTCTCGCCATGGGCCGGCAACCAACTCTGCAATCGCGCATCGATCTGCGCGCTGGCGTTGCTCAAGCTGACGCCGGGTTTCAATCGACCCAGCACCACCAGGTAGCTATTGAGGCGCTGTGCGGTCTCAAGCGCTGCCGGAAGCATCAGCGCGAAGGGCTCGGGCATGCGAAACCGCGCCGGCAGAACGCCGACGATCGTGGCTGGCGCGCCGTCGATCAGCAAAGTGCGGCCCAGCACGTCGTGCAGGCCCGCGTAATGACTCTGCCAGAAACCGTAGGTCAGGATCACCGCGCGTGGGCCGTGCGCCGAGGTTTCGGCTGCCGTGAAATTGCGCCCCAGTGCCATGCGCACGCCCAGCGTGGAGAGATAGTGCCGGCTGACTGAAAGCGCGTTCACCATGACCGGCGCATCCGTGGTGGCCACGTTGACCTCGGTGCCCCAACTCAGGCTGTACCCGGTCGATTGCAGCGCCGACACATCGCGCAGCATGGGATACCAGCGCGCCGGCAGCTCGGAGAAATGTCCGGCGCCATCCGCCGGACCAATCACCACCAGTTGTCTGGCCTGCGGATAGGGCAGCGGTGCCAGCACCAGCGTATTCACCAGCGCGAACATCGCCACTGACAGCCCCAGGCCCAGCGCCAGCGTCAGCCCCGCCAGCAGCACGAAGCCGGGCCGCCGCAGGCTGGCGCGCCAGGATTGCCAGAGTTCCCTGAAGATCACGCCTGGATTCATGGCTGCATCTCTCCGTTGGTGGTGAACATCGCAACCCGATCAGCCCGCGCTTTCATTGAGGCTCACTGTCAGCGGTGTCCTCGCGGCGCGCAGGGCGGGGGCGAGGCAGGCCAAGGTGCCGGCCAGAGAAAGCACGGCGCAGGTTGTCAGCAATGCCAGCGGATCGAGTACGTTCAAGCCAAAAAGGTAGGCACGCAGCACACCGGAAACGGCCCAGGCGATGCCAAGGCCGAGCACGAGCCCCCCGCATACTTGCAGCAGGCCAGTGCGCAGTACCGTCATCATCAGGTCTTGAGGTGTGGCGCCCATGGCGGCACGCACGCCGAATTCGCGCCGTCGCGCGGCAGTGGCAACCGCCATGACCGAATACAGACCGACGCTGGCGAGCCCGAGCGCCAGCGCCGCAACAATGGTCGCGAGCAGCATGAGCAGGCGCGTCGGCGCCAGCGCCGCAGCGACACTGGTGCCGAGTGGCTCCAGGTTGGCCAGCGCCAGACCGGGCGCAATCTCATGCACGGCCGCGCGCACGGCGCTCTCGTAGCTGCGCGGATTGCCGTGCACGCGCAGCATGAAATTCAGCGGCACGAACTGGCGCAGCTTGGCCATCAGCGCAGCGGGCACCTGCTTGATGGGCACATAGACGATGGCTGGTGCCGGTTGCTGTGGACCGAACTGGCGGATATCGCCCACGATGCCGGTGACAGTAAAATGTTCGATTGGCACGCCGATGCTGCTGAGGTTGATCGTGAGGATCTGGCCGAGCGCGTTGCCCGACAGATGGCGCCGCTGGAATGCCGCGCTGACAACCGCAACGGGCGCCGTGCCACGGCGATCAGCGACACCGATACCGCGGCCACGCAGCAAGGGAATGCCCAGGGTCGCAAACAGATCAGGGCTCACGAATCGGTACTGGGCAGAAATTTCCTGGCCACTGGGCAACAGTATGGGCAGATTCATCTGGGATTGAATTGGCGGGTTGCTGGTCAGCGCGGCGCGTTGCACGCCCGGAATTTCGCGCAGGCGATGCAGCAGTTCGCTGGACAGTCGCGACAACGCCGGGTAGTCCCGCGGCGGCGGTGCCACGGCGAACGTCAGCACGTGCGTGGGATCAAAGCCAAGATCGACCCGCGTCAATTTCAGCAGGCTGTGCGCGAACAGTGCCGCGATCAGCACTAGGCTCGCCGCCAGCGCTGCTTGTGCAATCACCAGCACGCGGCTCAAACGACCGGCGCTGATGCTCAAGCCGCTGCGTCCGCCAGACACCAGTTCCTGCGGCGCGGCGCTGGCACGCACGCGCCACATACGCAGCAAGGCAGCAAGACTGGCCACCAACAATGCGGCGATCAGGGCAAAGGCGACCAAACGCGTGTTCAAACCGATATGGCGCACGGTGCCAAACCAATCTTGGTGCATCAGCTCGCTATTGAGCCAGTGCATGCCCGCCACGGCGACCAGCAGTCCGAGCGCCACGCCGGCCATCGCCACCAGCAGAGTTTCCGCCAGCGCCGGCAGCACCAGACGCAGGCCATGCGCGCCAAGCGCGGCACGCACCGAACTGGGATGGCTTTGCGCTGCGGCGCGCAGCAGCATCAGGTTGGAGACATTGCCGCCCGCGATCAGCAGGACGCAGCCGGCGCAGGTAAACACCATCCACAGCAATGACCGATAGCCATAATCCAGATTCGCGGCAAGTGTTGTCGCCGCAAAGTGCGCGCGCAGGGCGCGTAGATCGCCGCTGGCGCGTGCGTAGTTCTGCATCCGCGTTTGGATTTGTGCGCTGGCGGCACCCAGCGTGGTGTCAGGCGCCAGACGTCCGATGACGGTCAGGTTGGTGCCGGGGTCGGTGCTGTGCGGCGCGAGTTGCAGCGGCAGCAGCAGGTCGACCTGCGCCGGCCAGCGGAACGAGGTTGGCAATACGCCCACCACGGCATGTGGCTGACCATCGACCATCAGTGTCCGGCCGATGACTGCAGCACTGCCCCCGAACTGCCGCAACCAGAAGCCGTGGCTCAAGATCACCGCTGGTGATGCGTGCGGGCTGTCTTCACTGCGCGTGAAGTTGCGCCCTAGCGCCATGGTGACGCCCAGAGTGGCCAGAAATCCCTGGTCGACCGGTTGCGCCGCCACCATCACCGGCTGGCCGGAGCCCGCCACATTCACGTAGCGACCGCCATATGCAGCACCCACCGAAGCAAGGCCGGGCGGTTTGCCCAGGTGCTGATACCAGATTGGCGACATGTCTCCGGATACGCCGGCTGCATAGCTCGGGCCGATCTGTACCAGCCGGCTGGGGTCAGGATACGGCAGCGGTTTCAGCATCACGGAGTAAAGCAGTGCGAAACCCGCCACGCAGGCGCCCACCCCAAGCGCCAGCGTCAGCCCCGCCAGCAGCACGAAGCCCGGCCGGCGCAAGCTGGCGCGCCAGGATTGCCAGAGTTCCCTGAAGATCACGCTTGGATTCATGGCTGCATCTCTCCGTTGGTGGCGAACATCGCAACCCGATCAACCCGCGCTGTCATTGAGGCTCACCGTTGGGGATGTGCGCGCGGCGCGCAGGGCGGGGCCGAGCGTGGCCAGAAATCCGGTGGCGAGCAGCACCAGCCAGGTCAGCAGCATCGCGGAGGGGTCGAAGCCCCTGAGTCCGAGCAGGAACGCGTGCGCGGCCATGCCCAGCAACACGGCGATCACGCTGCCGACCACCAGGCCGATGGCCAGCGGGCGCAGACCGGCGCGCAGGATCAGGGCGAACAGCGCGCGTGGTGACGCACCCAGCGCGGCGCGGACGCCGAACTCGCGGGTGCGCGCGTTGACGCTGACGCGCATCACCGCGTACAGGCCCATGCCCGCCAGCAGCAAAGCCAGCAGCCCGGCCGTCGCGATGACGTCGGACAGCAGGCCCAGAAAGGCCAGCATCCCGGATACTTGCGCGCTGGGCGGCAGCAGTTTGGCGACGGCCAGCGCAGGCGCCGTCTGCTGGACCTTGGCGCGCACGCTGGCAAGACTCGGCGTAGCGCCTGGGTGCATGCGCAGCAGAAAATGCAGCCCATTGCTGTAAACCGGCGCGCTGCGCGGATCCATGGGCAGTGGCACGAACACCACCGGGTTCGCGGCCTGGCCAGGCGCGTGGGCGTTCGCGGTCACGCCGACGATGCGCAACGACTCGGGTGCGCCTTTCTTGGGCGTGGTGCCGAGCAACTGGCCCAGCGCCGCATCGTGCAGGTAGCGCTTGGCGAAGGCGGCATTGACCAGGGCCACCGCGGCGCCGTCATGGAAATCGGCGTGGTCGAACGGACGGCCGCGCAGCAAGCCGAGGCGCACGGACTGCAGGTAGTCGCGGCTGATCGCACGCGTGGCGACCGTGGCCGCATGTCCATCCGGCAATTTGAATGCGTAGTCGTCGGTATCGTCATGCAGCGCCAGGTCGCTGGCGGCGTCGGTATCGACGCCCGGGATCGAACGCAGCGTGGCGGTGATCCGCGCGGCCAGCATGGCCAGGCTTTGTCGATCCGGGTACAGCTGACGTGGCGGTAGCACGTGAAAGCTGTACACATGGCGCGTGTCGTAACCCGTGTTGGCATGAGCGCTGCGGTAAGCGGCTTGCGCGAGCAACATCGAGATACCGACCAGACTGGTGGCGAGCACCGCCTGCACCACGACCAGCACCCGGCTGAGCCGCGATGCACGCGCGTCCTGGCCACCGTGCAGGCCTTGCGTGGATGCGACCGATGCGCCCAGCGCACGCGCGCGTCGCGCGCCGGTGATCGCGCCGATGCTGGTGATCAGCAGCGCGATGAGGATGGCGAACACGACCATGCTGCCGGTCAGCGCGACGTGGCTTGCGCCCATGAAGCCGATGCTCGCGACATGCTCGGCCAGGGCGTGCAGCAGCAGGTCGCTCGCCAGCAATCCCGCAGAGCAGCCGATGAGGACGATCAGCAAACCATCGGACAGTGCCGTCAGCAGCAGGCGCCAGGCGGAAGCCCCCATCGCCGCGCGGATCGCCAGCTGATGTCGATGTTGCTGCGCGCGCAGCAACATCAGGTTGACCACGTTGCTGCCGGTCAGCAGCAGCAGGGCCGTGGTCATTAGACCCAGCAACATTCCAACCCCACCCGCACTGGGGCGCATGGAATGCTGCAGTGGTTCTGCGACGAAGGGATGCTTTTCAAAGTGATGTTTGCCTTGCGCCGTGAAAAACAGACGCATGCGCAGCGCGGCTTCCGCGCCGAGCTGCCGGAAGCTGGTGTGGGCATCGAGGCGCGCGATCGCGGTCAGATCGGTGTCGCGCGTCAGGCCCGGTGCGGCGCGCAGGGGCAGCAGCAGTTGGATGCGGGCAAAACTCAATTCCGGAAATGACTTGGGTAGAACCCCGACGATGCGCGTGACCTGACCATTGATGCTCAGGTTCTTGCCGATGACCTCATGGCTACCGCCGAAGTGCTGCAGCCAGAAGCCGTGGCTGATGATGACCACGCGTGGCCCATGCGGGTCATCCTCGGCGGTGGTGAAGTAGCGACCCAGGGCCATCGGCATGGCCAGCGTGGCCAGATAGCCGCGATCCACGCGCTGTGCATACACCAGCAGCGGAATGCGGCCGACACTCACATTGACTTGGCTGAAAAAAGTGCTCGCGCCGATCGAGGCGATGCCGGGCAGGCTGCGCAGTTGCTCGTACTGTTTCAGCGAGATGGAGGTGTAATGCCCAGGCGCGTGGCTTGGGCCGATATAGGCAAGGCGATCCGGTTGCGGCGCCGCGAGTCGTGCCTGACTCGCCGTCGAGGAGATAAACACGTCCAGCAGCGGCGCACACAGCGCCGCCCCCAAGGCCAGCGCCAGCCCGGTGAGCAGCACGAAGCCCGGCCGCCGCAGGCTGGCGCGCCAGGATTGCCAGAGTTCGCGCAGCAGCACCCCCGCTTTCATGGCTGCGTGCCCGGGTCGAGATCGACCATGGCCTCGAGGCGTGCTTCGTCCTCGCGGGTGAGGCGCTGGAAGCTGTCTTCATCGACGATGCGGCCATCGAACAGGCGCACGCTGCGCTGCGCCGACGCGGCGTAGCGCGCGTCGTGGGTGACCATGCAGATGGTCGAGCCCTTGCGGTGCAGCTCGGTGAGCAGTTGCATCACCGCGTCGCCGTTGCGCGAGTCGAGGTTGCCGGTGGGCTCATCGGCCAGCAGGATCGCAGGCTGGCCGACCAGCGCGCGCGCCACCGCCACGCGCTGCTGCTGGCCGCCGGAAAGCTGCGAAGGGTAGTGGCGCAGGCGGTGCGCCATGCCGACTTGCTCCAGCGCTTCCTGCACGCGGCGGCGGCGCTCGGCGCGGCCGATGCCGCTGCGGTAGGTCAGCGGCAGCTCGACGTTTTCCTCGACGGTGAGATCGCCGATCAGGTTGAATGCCTGGAAGATGAAACCGATCTCGGCGTTGCGCAGGCGCGCGCGCTGGCGCAGGCCCAGCGTGGCCACGGCGTGGCCGTTGAGTTCGTAGCTGCCGGCGCTGGGCGCATCGAGCAGGCCGAGGATCGACAGCAAGGTGGTCTTGCCACAACCGGACGGCCCGGTGATGCACACGAACTCGCCCTTGCGGATGTCCAGGTGCACGTCGCTGAGCGCGTGCGTTTCCACTTCGTCGGTCTGAAATACCTTGCGTACATCGGCCAGCGTGATCACGGATGCGGCGGCAGTCATGGCGTACTCCGGTGGCGTGGGAAAGCGGCGGGTCATTCGATGCGGATGCGGTTGTACTTGTCCCAGATGCTGGTGTCGGACAGGATCACCTTGTCGCCTGCGGCGAGGCCCTTGATGATTTGCACGCGGTCGATGGATGCCGCGCCCAGGCGCACCGGCACGCGCGTGGCGGTGTCGCTGCCCGGGTCGAGACGGAACAGCGAGATCGTGGCGTCGGACTGCCCCAGCGCCGGGCGCCCCACCCACAGCACGTTGCGCAGGCGCATCACGCGGATGCGGCCCTCGACCGACAGATCGGGCCGCGCGCCGGGCGGCAGCTTGCCGCGCAGATCGACCTCGATGCGCACGCTGCCCTCGTGCACGGCGGGGTCGATGCGCGTCACCGTGCCGTCGATCAGGCCATCGTGCGTGTCCACGCTCACCGGCATGTCCAGCGCGACATCCTTGGCCTGCACCTCGGGCACCTGCAGGCGCGCCATCAGGCTGCGCGTATCCGCCACGCGCGCCAGGTTGGCACCGGCGGCGACCTGCTGGCCTTCCTGCACCGGGATTTCCTGCACCACGCCGGCGAGGCCGGCGCGCACCGTGAGCGCGGCGACTTGGCGCTGGCGCAGCGCCAGATTGCTGCGCTGCTGCTGCAACGCCGCCTGCACCGCGGCGAGCTGCGCGCGGATGTTGCCGCCGAACACGGCGACGCGCTGCTGCTCGATCTGCTCGCGGTAGCCGAGCTGTTTCAGCGCGATGAGGCTCTGCTTGTACTGCACCATCGGGATGATGCCCTTGGCCGCCACCGTGGCATCGGCGTCCACCTTGATCTTGGCCGAAGCATAGGCCGCGCGCGCGGCGGCCAGCGCGGCGCGCTCATCCAGCAACTGCGATTGCAGCGATGTGCGCTTGGCGGCCAGGTCGGCCTCGGCCTCGGCGACGCCGGCCTGCGCGCTGCTCAGGCGGTCCTGCACTTCGGGGTTGCTCAGGCGCATCAACACCGTGTCGGGTGTCACCGTGGCGCCGGGGCGCACCAGGATGTGATCGACCTCGGCGCCCGACGCGGCGGCGATCCAGCGGCTGAGCCTGGGCACCAGCACGCCATCGGCGCGCACGTGGATGGTCAGCTCGCCGCGCTGCACCGTGCCGATCCACAGGTTGGCGCGCCGTGCCGTGGGCAGCGCCGGGCCTAGGCGCGCGATGCCGATGGCCAGCGCGGCGATGACGATCACGCTGGCACTGCCACCCAGCCACAGGCGGCGGCGCTTCTGTCTTTTCAGCGCAAGATTCTGGAAATCCATGCCCTGCGTATCGCAAGGTCCATGCCACGCGAGTGCATCCGCGCGGGCGGCGTGAAATCAGCGGGTTGCCGCGTACCGAGTCATGAGTTGCTTGCCGCGGCGTCCGCAATCGGACAGCGCGATGCGAAAACGGATGCACGGTGTGGATTGTGTATGGATTGTCACAGACATGTGTGCGCGGCCGTACAGACCCAGCATCAACACCGGGCGATGATCAGCGCGATGAAGTTTCGCGTTGTGCGATTTGCGGTGAGCGTCAGCGTGCGTGCCGATCGAGTTCGGCCGTCAACGCCAATGGTTTTCTGGATCCGATGGAGAGAGTGAGAAATGAACGAAATCAAGAGTTATTCCAGATACCTGCCGTTGTTCATGGTCTTGCTGATAAGTGCCGTGCTGGCAGGGTGCAGTGGCGGAGGTAGCCAGGGACGCGCCCCGATTCTTGGCGCGGGTGGCACGACCGCGGCGCTCGCTCCGACGGTGACCGCTGTGACTCCGGCCAACAACGCCACCGGCGTTGCAACCAGCAACCCCGTCATTGCCGCCTCCTTCAGTGAACCGATGGCGCCGATCACGGGCGCAGCCAGTTTCACCGTGACCTGCACCGGATCTTGCACGAGTCCCACCGGGACGGTGACGCTCGACGCCAGCAACACGGTTGCCACCTTTACTCTCACGCCCGGAACCACCCTGCAACCCCTCACCCTGTATACCGCCACGGTTACCGGGGCCACCAGTCTTAGCACAGGCCTGCCTCTGGCAAGTCCTTATGTTTGGACCTTTACCACGGGCATCCCGCCAACGGTGACCGCCGTGGCACCCGTCAACAACGCAACGGGTGTAACGACCAACAACACGATCATTACCGCCGCCTTCAGTGAGCCGATGGCGCCCATCACGGGCGCGGCCAGTTTCACGGTGACCTGTGCCGGGTCCTGCACCAGTCCCACCGGGACCGTGACGCTCAACGCGAGCAACACGATCGCCACCTACACCCTCACGTCTGGGACCACCCTGCAACCTAACACCCTGTATACCGCCACGGTCACCGCCGCCCAAAGCATCAGCGGCCTCGCCATGGTGAGTCCTTACGTCTGGACCTTCAGCACGGGTGTGGCGCCGAACACGACTCGGCCTCAGGTGCTGTCCACGGTACCAGCCACGACCCTGCCTGGCCCGACAACGGGTGTGCCGACCAATACCGCCATCACCGCCGTGTTCACTGAGGAGATGGCCCCAGCAACGATCACCGGGTCGTCCTTCACCCTGACAGGGCCTGGCACCACTGCGGTGGCAGGCACAGTGAGCTATGCCGTCGGCGCCGCGACTGCGACCTTCACGCCGACCGCAGCACTCGCCGCCGGCACGACCTATACCGCCACGATCACCACTGCAGCGACGAATCTGGCCGGCAATGCACTGGCCGGCAATCAGGCTGCCTTGCCCGCGGCGAGCAATTACGTCTGGACCTTCACCACTGCGGCGCCCATTGCATCGGCGGATGTCTCGGTGTTGTCCACCAACCCTGCCGCGGGCTCGAGCAGCGTATGCACCAACGCGGCCATCAACGCGACGTTCAATGTGCCTTCCGGGTTGCGCATGGATCCGACCACGGTCAACTCGGCAACGTTTACCGTGACCGGACCGGCGCCTTCGCTGACTCCGGTCACGGCAGGATCGGTGGTTCTTGATGGCGCCACAGGCACCATCGCAACCTTTACACCGCTCAATGCACTGACCGCGGGCGTGACGTACACGGCCACGATCATGGGTGGTGCCAATGGGGTCAAGGATCTTGCAATTCCGGCCAATGGGATGGCAAGCGATTTCCTCTGGCACTTTACCGTGGTGAATTGCTCCTCCCCGCCGCCGGTAGCCTTGGGATCGATATCGACATTCGGTGATTTTGGCGGATCCGCCGGAATGACCAACCAGGGCATCCTCACCATAGTCAACGGTGATATCGGAACCACAGCAGTGTCTACCTTGGTGACCGGTTTTCACGATTCAGGCGCGCAGTGCATCTATACGCAAACGCCGCTCAATATCGGCACCGTCAATGGCACAATCTACACGGCGCCGCCGCCGCCGACGGTTGGCTGTCCGACTGAAGGAACAGCAGCCACCCTGGCGATCGCAACGCAGGCCCGGGCCGACGCGTTGACTGCATATAACGCGCTGGTGGCGATGCCGGGTGGACCCGACCCAGGCGCCGGCAACTTGGCCAATCTTGTGCTTACTCCTGGCGTTTACACGGCCGCCGCGGGTTCGTTCATGATCCAAGGGGGCAACCTGACCCTTGACGCCCAGGGCAACGCGAACGCCGTGTGGGTGTTCCAGATGGCGAGCACGCTCACCGTGGGCGGACCGGGTACGGCGTTCCCGCAAAGTATCACTCTGGTCAATGGCGCGCAGGCGAAGAACGTGTTCTGGCAGGTGGGCACCGCCGCGACGATCAACGCGGGCGGCGGTGGAACCATGGTGGGAACGATCATCGCCCAGTCGGGTGTCAGCATCTCGACAGCAGGCAATGCCGCGATCACAACCTTGAACGGCAGGGCAATATCCCTGGGTGCTTCAGTGACGATCGTGAATACGGTCATCAATGTGCCGGCGCCTTGAGTCTCGAGGCATTCGAGCAACCGCTCTTCATACCACCATCTGAGACGGTCAATCCTCAGGGAGATCAACATGAAAGTATCAAGAACCCCATGGATGCTGAGTCTGGCGATACTTGCGGTCATCGCCAGCCCATTCGCGATGGCCGACAGTCCAGGCTGGTACATCGGCGCCAATGTCGGCCAGTCCAGGGCGACCATTGACAACCAGAGGATCACCAACGGTCTCCTGCAAAGCGGTTTTGTCACGACTTCGATGTCGGATCGCGATCGCAACACGGGTTTCAAATTTTTCGGCGGCTACCAGTTCAACAGGTATTTCGCCCTTGAAGGTGGCTACTTCGATCTGGGGAAATTCGGCTTTACCTCGATGACACTGCCTGCGGGCTCACTGAATGGAAATATCCGGCTGCGCGGTCTTGATTTCGACGTCGTCGGCTTCCTGCCGATCACTGAAAGATTGTCTGCGTTTGGCCGGGTCGGATTGATCTACGCCCAAGCCAGGGACGATTTCAGCGGGACCGGCGCGGTCAACGTGCTCATTCCTTATCCCAGGAAGAATGCTACGAACTACAAGTTCGGCGTTGGCTTGCAGTACGCGCTCACCCAATCGCTCGGCATGCGGCTTGAAGCGGAGCGCTATCGAATCGACGATGCCGTCGGCAACAAAGGCGACATTGATCTGCTCTCGGTCGGCCTGATCTATCGGTTCGGTGAAGCACCGCCCCCGCCCCCGCCCCCGCCGCCCGAAGCGACTCCTGCACCGCCACCGCCCCCGCCACCGCCGGTTGAGGCGCCAGCACCCGTGCCGGCACAGCAGAAAGTCGTGATCGAATTGCGCGGCGTGCAGTTTCAGTTCGATCGTCCGCGTCCAGGACAGTCCGACGTCAACGGCATTCTCGATCACCCGGTGGCGGACTCGATCGCGATCCTGGCCCAGGCTGCCGATACGTTGAAGCGTTATCCGGACGTCACCATCCAGATCGACGGTTACACCGATGCGATCGGCAGCCAGGCCTATAACCTGAAACTGTCCGACCGTCGCGCGGAATTCGTGGCCAACTATCTGACCGCGCACGGGGTTCCGGCCAGCCAGATCGTCGGTACCAAGGGTTTTGGCAAGGACGACCCGGTGGCCTCGAACAAGACCGCCGAGGGCCGCACGCGCAACCGTCGCGTCGAGTTCAAGGTCGAAAATGCCGCCGGCATGGATCAGCCGCAGCAGTAATTGAGTAGCGGCAAGCGAGCGTCATGCACGGGTCATGAAGTTCGTTGCGGATCCTCGATTCCGGGCCATAAATTGCGCGCCGTCCGAAAGGGCGGCGCGCGCATTTTGTTGATCAGTTTGCAAAACCGGGCATCCTGCCGCGGTTTGCAAGCGAACGGGCGCGGTAAAGCGCACCACCTTCGCCGCGACGAGCACATATGTGCTCGTCGCGGCGGCAGATCCCTGTGCCGGAGCGGTTTTGCGAACCGCTCTGTTGTGACAGGCCAGACCGTATGCGTCCGCCATCAGAGCATTGCAGCAGTGCCGTGATACGCGCCGAACGCGTGCGTGTCTGCGCAATGCGCGCAATCATGCCGTGCTCCCGGCGGAAAAGTGCAGAGCGCACCGTGCCGTATGCGCGCAGGCGGGTTATGCCGCCAAGTCTTGTGCGCATTGCGCCTGCAGTGGCCAGACCCTGGTCATTGGCGCCCAAGCGGCCATTGATGGGCGCTCAGGTGCAGGATCGCGGCCGAACGAAGCCGTATTCGACCGCGATGATGTTCCTCAGGGCGTCTTGTCAATGTTGCCCTGCGCAGCGTCCGGCAACAGGCTGGACTGGCGCGGTGCGGCAGCGGCATCAGGCGCGGCGGTGGCGGGTTGTGGTGCCGTGTCGGGTACCGGTGCGGCGACGGTGGGCGCGGGCTTGACGACCGGTGCCGGCGTCGACGCTGCGCTCGCCAAGGCTGGCGCTGTGGCTGCAACCTGCGCAGGCAGCGCGGTCGATGCTGGCGTTGCCGTGGGCGCGGCGCTCACGATCGGCGCGGTCACATACGCGGCGGCATCCAGCGGCACCGAGGGCGCGGGACGTTGCGCCTGGGGCGCTGGCGCGGGCCGCGGCACGGGGATCAGCGGTCTGGGTGTTGCCGTGGCGGGTGCCGGCGCGGGTTGCAGCGTGGTCGCCGACGGGATTGGGCCGGTCGTCAGCAGGCTGGCAGCTGGGCGCGGATCCACGTTGCTTGCCGCTGCTGCAACTGCGGGCACGGCGACTGGCATGTTCGCAGACTGCGTTGGCGCAAGCTGCGCGGATGGCGCGGATGGCGCGGATGCTGGCGGCGCCGCGGAGGGCATAGGCAATACCGGCGCGGAAGCCTGCGGCGCGCGCATGGCAGGCTTGGCGTGATGCGGCGCCTGTGCGACGGAGTTGTCGGCATCCTCGTCGTCGTAATCCTCGGCGTCGTGGCTGGTGTGGTCGGGTGTGCCGGAAACGTTCAACGTCGAGGCTTCGGCGCTGCGACGCCGGCGGCCGCCACGGCGGCCGCGACGCCGCGAACGCGTCGCCTCGCTGCCTTCCTTGGCACCTGCTATGGCCGCTGTGGCGGGTGTCGTGCTGGCTGCGCTGACTTCGCCCGGATGCTGGGTCGCGCTGTTGGGCGCCGGGGCAGCGTTTATGCCGCCTGCCTCCGTAGCGCCCGCCGCTGCCAGCAAAGCATCCGCAGTGTGCGCTTCTGGCGCGGCCACCGGCGCTGCGGGCTGGCGCTCGCGGTTGGGACGCTCGTTTACGGCCCGCTCGCCGGCCACGCGCTCGGCGTCTGGCTTGACGGGACGCTCGCTGGTGGATTTGCTCGTGGCGGGAGTCGGTACGCGTGCGCCGGAAACGGACTTGGCCAACCCCGGACGTTGCTGCGCGGGTGGTGTGCTCTTGGCGCCAGCCGTGGTGTTGCGGCCGCGCCCGCCACCACGGGCTTCATCGCGGTGGCCGCGGCGCTCGCGCGTCTCGCGGGTGCCGCGTTCGCGCTCGCCGGCGGCACGCGTGCCGTTGCGTGGTTTTGCCGTCGTTGCCGCGGGCGCGGGTGCGTGCGGCGTTTCGCCACTGCGGAACCAGCCGAACAGGCGCTTGAGCAGGCCGCCCTCGGCGGCTGCCGGCAGCGGCGTCATCGGTACGGCAGCGACGGTCCTGGGCGCGCTGGTCACCGGTGCCGCGGGGCCGTCTTCTTCATCGCGCAGCGGTGCCGGACTGCTGGGACGCACGCCGGAGACCGCGGGCTGCTCGCCCTGCGCGTCGATCTGTCCGACCTTGGGCAGCACCGCTTCCGGCCGCGCGGTGAGGCGTTCGTAGCTGGGCTTGACGTGTTCGCCCATGTCGCTGTCGCGCAGGCGCGTGATTTCGAGGTGCGGGGTTTCCAGATTCTCGTCGGCGACGATGACCACGTGCGTCTTGTGGCGCATTTCGATCTCGACCACCGCCGCGCGTTTTTCGTTGAGCAGATAGTTGGCGACCGTGGTCGGCGCCTGCACCAGCACCTGGCCGGTGCTTTCCTTCATGGCGTGCTCCTCGACCAGGCGCAACGCCGACAGCGACAGCGATTCGACACCGCGGATGCGGCCATGCCCCTCGCAGCGCGGGCATACGATTTGCGTGGACTCGCCGAGGCTCGGGCGCAGGCGCTGACGCGACATCTCGAGCAAACCGAAGCGCGAGATGTGGCCGATCTGCACGCGCGCGCGGTCATGCCGCAGCGCGTCCTTGAGCCGGTCCTCGACCTCGCGCTGGTGCCTGGGGCTGTCCATGTCGATGAAGTCGATCACGATCAGGCCACCCATGTCGCGGATGCGCAACTGGCGCGCGATCTCGGTGGCGGCCTCGAGGTTGGTGTTGAAAGCGGTGTCCTCGATGTCGCTGCCCTTGGTGGCGCGCGCCGAGTTGATGTCGATCGCGGTCAGCGCCTCGGTGGCGTCGATCACGATCGAGCCGCCGGCCGGCAGACGCACGTCGCGCTCGAAGGCGTTCTCGATCTGCGACTCGATCTGGAAGCGCGAGAACAGCGGCGTGGTGTCCTGGTACAGCTTGAGCTTGCGCAGGTTGTTGGGCATCACCTGCTGCATGAACTCGCGCGCGTCGGCGAACATCTCCTCGCTGTCGACGAGGATTTCGCCGATGTCGTTGCGCAGGTAGTCGCGCAGCGCACGGATGATCAGGCGCGACTCCTGGTAGATCAGGAACGGCGCCGGCTTGCTTTTGGCGGCCGCGTCGATGGCTTTCCACAGTTGCAGCAGGTAATCGAGGTCCCACTGCAGCTCTTCGGCGTCGCGGCCCATGCCCGCAGTGCGCACGATCAGGCCCATGTCCTCGGGCAAGGTGAGCATCTCCATGGCTTCTTTTAGCGCCTGGCGGTCTTCACCCTCGATGCGGCGCGACACGCCGCCGGCGTTGGGGTTGTCCGGCATCAGCACCATGTAGCGACCGGCCAGGCTGATGAAACTGGTCAGCGCCGCGCCCTTGGTGCCGCGCTCCTCTTTTTCGACCTGGACGATGATTTCCTGGCCTTCCTTCAACAGCTCGCGGATGCCGGCCTTGCGCGCATCCACACCGGGCTGGAAGTAGATCTTGTTGATCTCCTTGAGCGGCAGAAAGCCATGGCGTTCGGCGCCGTACTCGATGAAACAAGCCTCCAGCGAAGCCTCGACACGGGTGATGCGACCCTTGTAGATGTTGCCCTTGCGCTGTTCCTTGGAAGGGATTTCGATGTCCAGGTCGTACAGGTTCTGGCCATCGACGATGGCTACGCGCAACTCTTCACGCTGAGTCGCGTTGATCAACATGCGTTTCATTGTGTTGTTCCTCGGTCGCCCGTGGGGCGCGCCGCGGTGGCGCCAGAGGCGGCCAACCGGGCTCGCACCGTCGGGGTGCAAAGCGCAGCGGGTTACGCTGCGCTGGTGGGTGGGATACGACTGCCCCATCGGCACCGCCCGGCACCTTCGAGGATGCCGGCTGGACGCCGACCTGCATGAACAGGCTGGACGGAGTGCGGCCGCCTCGTACACGATGCACGGCCTGATCCGGCCGGCGCTGCCGGCAGGTGCGGTCCTGCAGCTTTACCGCCAGGGCCCGCAAAGAGCCAGCGCAGTGTAGGGGTCAGACGGGATATTTTTCAATGATGACGCGAACTTCCGATGCGCCCGCCGGTGGCGTCCAGCACATCCAGGTGGGTTCCGAGCGTGATGGACAGCGCATTGACAATGCCCTCGGCACCCTTTTGAAGGGCGTGCCGCGCAGCCTGATCTACCGCTTGCTGCGTACCGGACAGGTACGCGTGAACGGCAAACGCGCCAAACCGGATACGCGCCTGAACGCAGGTGACGAGTTGCGTCTGCCGCCGCTGCGCCAGTCGGCGCCGACGCAGGCCGCGGCGCCCGATGCAGGGCAGATCGAGCGCCTGCGGGCGGCCGTGGTGCATCACGACAAGCATTTCCTTGTGCTGGACAAACCCGCCGGCATCGCCAGCCACGGCGGCAGCGGCATCAGCCACGGCGCCATCGAGCTGCTGCGCGCGGCGTTCCCGGGAGACAGTATCGAACTGGCGCACCGGCTCGACCGCGACACCTCCGGCGTGCTGGTGCTGGCGCGCTCGCGCAGCGCGCTGCTGGGTGTACAGGCGGCGATCCGCGAGGGCCGCGTCACCAAGCAGTATCTGTGCCTGATGACCGGGCGCCTGCAGCGTGCGCGTTTCGACATCAACGTGCCGTTGCGCAAGTTCGATCTGGCCGGCGGCGAGCGCCTGGTGCGCGTGGCCGCGGACGGCAAGCCAGCGCTGACGTTCTTCCGCGAGCTGGAGCGCTACGCCGACGCCAGCCTGGTCGAGGCGACCCTGGCCACCGGGCGTACGCACCAGATTCGCGTGCACGCGCAGCACGCCGGCCATGCACTGGCCGGCGACGAGAAATACGGCACGCGCGAGGCCAATAAACTGTGGCGCGCACGCGGCCTCAGGCGTCTGTTCCTGCATGCGGCACGCTTCGAGTTCGAGATCGACGGCCAGGGTTGGAGTTTTTCCGCGCCGTTGCCGGACGATCTGCGCGCGGTCGTGCAGGCTCAGAGCCTGTGAAAAATTCCGCATCGTGCGGAATTTTTCATCGGCGCGTCCGGCACGGGTCCGTACGCGCCTCCGCGAAGCAGCCACTTGCGTGACCGCTTCGCGTCCGGCCATCCATGGCCGGACTGAGAGGCTGAAAAATTCACAGCCTCTCAGCCGCCCCAGCCCAGATAGCGCCCGCCGATGGCCAGCGAGCGCAGCCAGCCGGCGTTGCTGGCGATGCCGAGCAGCAGCGTGGCACCCAGCGCGTGCGCCACGATCACCGGCAGCAGCGCGCCACGGCGCAGGAACCAGCCAGTCCACAACAGGCCCGCGGCAAAAGCGAGCAGCATCAGCGGTGTATTTGGCGTGTGCGCCAGGGCGAACAACAGCGCCGCCAGCAGCACCGCCAGCGGCCGCCACGCCAGCGCATAGTCCAGGCGCCGCGCCACGATCACCAGCAGCAGGTATTGCTGCAGTGCCGCCCATGGCAAATAGCCCACGAAGCTGGCCATGCCAGGGACCATCACGGGCTGCGCCAGCCACAGCAGCAGCGCGGCCAACACCGGCAGCAGCGGCAGCGCCCATTGCCGCCACGGTGCCAGCCAATGCCAGGGCGCCAGCAGCGGCGTGCGACGCACGCTCAGCAGCAGCGCGAAACCCAGCGCCAGCAGGATCAGTGCGCCGGATCGCGCATCCGGCCGCTGGCTGTCACCGACGCCGAAGGCGATCAGCAGCACCGGCAGCAGCGCCAGCAGGGCCTCGCCCAGTGCGCGCAGCCGCGGCGCGTGTGGCGGCCAGCGCAACAGGCCCAGCATCAGCAAGGCGCAGGCGGCAATGGCGATCCAGTCCCAGGGCAAGACGCACCGTGCTGCGCCGGCGCGCGCTGGCGCTCCGACCGGCAACGCGATGGCCGCGGGGTCGCGTTGCCACAGCGCATCGCGCTGGGCCAGCAGATACGGTGAATACGTGGCGGACAGCCAGACCACGGGAACACCGGCGCGCGGCGGCGACTGCGCGCGCCAGTGCGCCCATGTCTGCGGTGCTTGCGGGCTCAGAGGCTGTGAGTTTTTCGGTTGTCGGCGTGGGCGCGACGGCTGCTGATGCTGGACGTGGTCGCCTGCGCGTGCGGTCGAATGGCGCAGACGGTGCCCGTGATGGGTGTCGGTCTCCCGAACTTCGCGCTGGCTGAGCGCTTTGGGGCCATTTCTTGCCCTCTCATGCGGCCTGCGCCGCCATGGCGGACGGATCTGTCCCCCAACCGATGAGTTGCGGTGCCAGCGCGGCGGTGCGCAACAGGTTGTGCGCCAGCACGAACAGGCCCACCACCGAGCGGACCTTGGCCAAGCCACGCACGGGCATGCGCAGCAGGCCTCGGTTACGCGCCTGGGCGTTGACGCATTCGGCGGTTGCCGCGCGCTGCTTGTAGATGTCCCTGGCCTCGCTGCCGGCCATGCGCACGCGCCACTGGGCCACCGCCTCGGAGTCATCGGGCTTGGGTTGGTGCTTGTCCTGCGCGACCTCCTTGCCCTGCGCGTCCTGCTTCGTCCTGGGTTCTGGCACCGGCGCGTAGACCTTGGTCCTGCCGGCCACCGCATCGATCTGCTCGTGCGCGGGGAAGCCGCCATCGACCAGCCACTGCTCCGGGCTGCGCCCCAGGCGCTGCGCGACCTGCTCGACCATCGGCGCCAGTTGCGCCATGTCGCTGCCGGCGGTGACCACGTCCATGCCGACGATGACCTGTTCTTCGCAGGTGGTGGCAAACTGCACGTTGAACGCCGGACGGAAACCGCCGTCGCCCATCTTCATGACCCGCGCGTCGGCGTCGGTGGTGCTCGCTCTGGCGTCTTCGGCCCTGGAGCCGTTGCGCTTCTTGGCAGCGGCCACTTCAG
Organism: Metallibacterium scheffleri; assembly: GCF_002077135.1. Lineage (NCBI taxonomy): Bacteria > Pseudomonadati > Pseudomonadota > Gammaproteobacteria > Lysobacterales > Rhodanobacteraceae > Metallibacterium > Metallibacterium scheffleri. The sequence goes on from NZ_LDOS01000002.1 coordinate 819,426, forward strand.
GCAGTTGCTCCAGCGCCGCCTGGATGCGCGCTTCGCGCTCCCGGGCCGCGCGCAGCTTGGCCGCCTGCGCTTGCCGCCGGGCTTGACCCGGATCGGCCTGGGCCTGCGTCTTGATCGTCTGCACCAGCTCGCGGGCCTGGCTCAGGTGGTCGTCCAGGCTGGCTTGGCGGCGGAACGAGGCGGCACCCGCAGCGGCGCGAACGCGCATGCCGTCCTGCGCCACGCGCTGCAAGGTGATCGCACCCACCGCGGCCAGGGCGGCTACGTTATCCGTGAGCAGCTCGTCCATCAGCGCTTCGTTGCCCGCACGAAAATCATTGAGCGCGTGATAGTTCACCGACACGCCGCCGCAAATCCACCGGTACGCATCGTGCTCCAGGCTCAGCCGCGCCACTTCGCGGCCGCTGCCCACACCGTCCAGCGTGGCGTACAGCCACAGTGCGAACAGAATGCGCGGGTCGATCGCCGCACGACCGGCGTTGCTGCCGCGCGCCTTGACCGCCTCGATCAACCGACTCAGGTCCTGACGCTCGACGTAACCCCACACCAGTCGCGCCCGGTGGTCCTCGGGCAACAACGATTCCAGGTCCGAGGCGCGCAGCTCCACCTGCAAACGGTTGGGTTCGAGCAATCGCGGCGCGCCTTGCTCTCGCTGCATCGCCGCCTTGGCCTGCGCCTCCCGTACCTGGGCTTCGCTGGGCTCGGGCAGGTCCAGAAACAGGCCTGTCTGCGTCGCCGCCGGGTCATGCTCAGTGGATGTCGTCATGCTCGCTATCATGCCTGCCGCACAACCGTTTGGGTGGCTCAGAGAAAAACTCTCACCCTCTCAGTGCTTGCGCCGGCAGCAGCATGGCGCTGATCAGCACGATGCGTCTTCCCGCGGGGCCGCTGGACTGCAGGCGCAGCATGGCGGCCCGGGTTGGCATGCGCGCGGGCTGGCCGGCGCAGCGCCAGGGCAAGGCCGCCAGATCGATGCGCAATGTCCCGGCGCGTGCAGGCAGCAGACCCGCGTCGGCGGTGCAGGCACGTGCATGCAGCGTGCTGCGCACGATGACGCTCAGGGGCAATGCCGCGGACTGGCGCAACGACAGCAGCAACACCGGTGCATCCGTCAACGCTGCCGGTCGCGCCAGACGCAGACCGATTTGCCAGCTGCCGCCGCGATAGTGCACCGCCAGCGCGTCATCATCCGCATGCACACTGGCGGCGCCAAACGCACGCGCGGCGATGACATCCGCGGGTCGGCGCAGCCGCCACTGCCACGGCGAGACGCCGCTGTGCCATGCGCGCCATTCGCGCAGACCCTGCTGCGCCACGCCGGCGCGGGTCAGCGCATTGCCCAGAGCAGCCAATGACCAGGCCAGCAACAGTGTCAGTGCGAGCAGCGCCGCTGCGCGCGCCAACGGCCGCGCGCCAAGGTACATCAACCGTACAGCAGGCGCTCGACGCGCGCGGCACAGATCACATCGTTCATCGACACGCCAGCGCAATCGTGCGTCGACCATGACACATGGCAGTGGCCGTAGCCGGCCTGCAGGTCGGGATGGTGATCGGCGCGATTGGCCAGGAAGCCGACAGCATTGATGAAGCCGAGGGTGTGGTGGAAATCGGCGAACTTGAAATCCTTGCCGATGGAAAGGTCATCCGCACCGCGCTGCCAGCCGGGCAGCAGCGCCAGCCATTCGGCGATGCGCGCGGCATCCAGGCGGTGCTCGGCGCCGCGGCGCGGCAGGCAGGATTGCGCGGCGAGTTGATCCAGCGTCATGGTCGGTTGCCTGGCAGTTTCGACGAGGCGCGAGTATAGGACGCTACAATGCGCATACGCGGACAGGGCCGCGCGGGTGCTGGTCTTGCGCAAGCCAGGCGGCACTCGCCGCGCACTCGGTGCGCGGGTGGCCACCGCTGAGAGGCACACGGCATGATCGATATTTCCGAACGCGCACAAATCTATTTCCGCAAGCTGTTGGCCGAACAAGGCGGTCCCGGTTGGGGTATCCGCTTGCGTGCCCGCGATGGCGGCACCCTGAAGGGCGACTGCGAGCTGAGTTTTTGCGAGCCCGCCGAGATCACCGGGGACGAATGGGTGCTGCAGTGCGAGGGCTTCAATGTTTTCGTGGATGGCGCCAGCGTGCCCTGGCTGGATGGTGCCGTGCTGGATTACCTGCCCACGGGCACCGGCCAGGCGCTGAGCGTGCGCGCGCCGCGTCTGCGCGGCGAGACCGATGCCGCGCAGGCTTCGCTGGCGCAGCGCGTCAAGCGTGTCATCGAGGACCTCATCAATCCGCAACTGGCGCAGCACAGCGGTCGCGTCAGCCTGCTCGAGGTGGGCAGCGATGGCAGCGTGGTGCTGGCTTTCGGCGGCGGTTGCCAGGGTTGCGGCCAGGTCGATCTGACCTTGCGCGACGGCATCGAGCGCACCTTGCGCGAGCAAGTGCCCGAGATCACCGCCGTGCGTGATGCCACCGAGCACGCCAAGGGCGAAAATCCCTATTACGCGGCGCACGCGCACGGCGAGTCAGCGCTGCGCTGAGCGGCGCTCGTCGTGACGATCGCGTCCATCGCACTGGCATGGCAAGCCAGACCCCGCCACCGCCGGGGCGCGTGAAACCGGCGCCTCGACGGGTCGTGGTGGCGCGTTACAGCGAGGTGCCTTGGCGCTTGTGCGAGCCGGAAACCTCGCCGCGCAGTGTCCACAGCACGGGCTTTTGCGCTGCGAAATAGGCCGCGATGTCTTCGCGGTCCTGCTCGGTCAGGGTCGAGGCGAAGCCGACCATGATCGGATTCTTGCGCTCGCCGTCCTGGTATTCCTTCAGCGCCTGCACGATGTACTGCGCGTACTGGCCGCCGAGGCGCGGGTACTGCGGATCGAGCGAATCGCCGTTCGCGCCGTGGCAGGCGAAGCAGACCACGGCTTTTTTCTTGCCTGCGGCGGCGTTGCCGCCGGCATGCGCGACCGGAATCAGCAGCAGCAGCGCGGCCAGCACCGGGGCGAGGATCAGCGTGCGTGTCATCGAATAATCCCCCGGGCTCACTTGCGGATGCTGGAAAGGTAGGCCGCGATATTGCGGATATCCTGCTCGGACAGGCTCTTGGCCTGGATGTTCATGGTCATGGTCGGCGGCGTGCGCTGGCCATCCCGGTATTCGTTGAGCGCCGCGACCAGATAGTCGTAGTGCTGTCCGGCGATTTTGGGCACCGGATAATTCGGGTAGGCGTTGCGATAGCCGGGAATGCCGTGGCAGCCGTGGCAGGTGAATACCATCAGACGACCGGCGGCGGCATCGCCGGGATGCTTGGCGATGGGCGCGGCCGATGTCGGCGCGGGTGCGGGAGCGGCGACCGCCACACTGGCGATGCCGACCAGAAACGAGGCAAGCAGAAGCGATCGCAACATGAAAAGTCCTCGGCGAGGGTCAAGGCGCGATCCGGCCGCAATCCGGACCCGCGCAAGGCCCGGAGTATAGCGACAGCTCGCGTTCACGAAACAAGTCCGTGCATGAATGCGGTCTACGCAATCGCATGGCCGGCGTGCGGCGCACGCAAGGCACGGCCACGGACCAGCGCCCGCTGGCGCGCGATGGGAATCCCGATACTTGATAAAACATGTCTCGATCAAACACATCTTGATCAAACACGCGCGCTTGCGCTTGGACGTCAGCACGTTCGGGTCGTAGCGGGTTGCGTGGCGCGCGCGCGGCATCCGTTTGCGCGACTGACTGCGCGACTGACTGCTAGCATCCGCACCACAGCGGCACTGCTGCAGGCCCACGCGCGAGACGCCATGTTTCCCACCCATCCCCGTATTGCCCTGGTCGGCCTCGGTTACGTCGGCCTGCCGCTGGCGCTGGCTTTTGGCCGCGAGTTCGACACCGTGGGTTTCGATATCGATACCGTGCGCGTGGATGAACTGCGCGGCGGCCGTGACCACACCCTGGAAGCCAGTGCCGCGGAGCTTGGCGCCGCGCCGCATCTGCGCTACAGCAGCGCGGCGACCGATCTGGATGACCGCGAGGTGTTCATCGTCACCGTGCCGACGCCGGTGGACGAGGCGCAGCGCCCGGATCTGCGTCCGCTGATCGCCGCCAGCGAAACCGTGGGTCGCGCGCTGCGCCGCGGCGCGGTGGTGATCTACGAATCCACGGTGTATCCCGGCACCACCGAGGAAGTGTGCGTGCCCGTGCTCGAGCGCGTGTCCGGCCTGATGTTCAATCGCGACTTCTTTTGCGGCTACAGCCCCGAGCGCATCAATCCTGGCGATCGCCTGCACCGCCTGGAAACCATCATCAAGGTGACTTCCGGCTCCACGCCGGAGGCCGCCGGGTTCGTCGATGCGCTGTACCGGCGCATCGTTCCGGCCGGTACGCACCGCGCCGGCTCGATCCGCGTGGCCGAGGCCGCCAAGGTCATCGAGAACACCCAGCGCGACGTCAACATCGCGCTGATCAACGAGCTGGCGATGATCTTCAACAAGATGGGCATCGACACTGCCGAAGTGCTGGCGGCGGCGGGCAGCAAGTGGAACTTCCTGCCGTTCCGTCCCGGTTTGGTGGGCGGGCATTGCATCGGCGTGGATCCGTACTACCTCACGCACAAGGCCACCGCGCTGGGCTATCACCCCGAGCTGACCCTGGCCGCGCGCCGCATCAACGACAAGATGGGCATTTACGTGGCCAATCAGGTGCTGCGCCTGATGGCGCGCCACGGCATCGGCGCAGTCGGTGCACGCGTACTGGTGTTGGGCCTGACCTTCAAGGAGGATTGCCCGGATCTGCGCAATACCCGGGTCGTGGATCTGATCCGCGAACTGCGCGAGGCCGGCGCCACGGTGGATGTGCACGATCCCTGGGTCGACATCGCGCTGGCGCACGCCGAATATGCTCTGGATGTGGTGCCGCAGCCGCAGGCGGGGTATTACGACGCCATCGTGCTGGCCGTGGCGCACCAGCGTTTTCGAGATCTAGGCGCAACGGGCATCCGCGCCCTCGGGCGCAAGGGCGCGGTGATTTACGACCTCAAGCGCGTGCTGCCGGCGGGTGCGGCGGATGGGGCGTTGTAGGCGGCAAGCCTGAAACAGGGGTTAATCGCTGCGCGGCCCATGACTTCCGGCCGAGGCGCGCGCAGGTGTCCAAAGCGAAGCTGAACGAGTGCCCGCGCGATGCTGAACTCGAAGGGTCCCGGGCCATCGAAACCTGCACCGCGCTGCGGTATCCATTCAACCCCTGCTCTGGAGACTGCTCGATGAAAAGGACGCTGCTCAAGTTCGCAGCCATCGCCCTGCTCGTGGCGACACCACTGGCCAGCATGGCCGCCACCGCCGGCCTGCCCGATTTCACCTCGATCGTGGAGAAATACGGCCCGACCGTGGTCAATGTCCGCGCCGACATCACCCAGCCCAGCCCGTTCATGCGCGGGCCCGGTGGCCAGCAACAGGCACAGGTACCGGATATTTTCCGCTTCTTCGGTTTCCCGGTGCCGCCGCAGCAGCAGATGCAGCCCGAGGAAGAAATCTCCATGGGCTCAGGTTTCATCATTTCTTCCGATGGTTACATCCTCACCAATGACCACGTCGTGGACGGGGCCAAGAAGATCAGCGTGACACTGGCTGATCACCGCGAATTCACCGCCAAATTGGTGGGCGCCGACGCCACGTTCGATATCGCCGTACTGAAGATCGACGCGAAGAATCTGCCGGTGGTGAACATCGGCAACTCCAACGCCCTGAAACCGGGCCAGTGGGTGTTGGCGATCGGCTCACCGTTCGGTTTCGATCACACCGTGACTGCGGGCATCGTCAGTGCCGTGGGGCGCAGCCTGGGCCCCAGCGATCAGCGCTATACGCCCTTCATCCAGACCGATGTGCCGATCAATCGCGGCAACTCGGGTGGTCCGCTGTTCAACATGGATGGCCAGGTGGTCGGCATCAATTCGCAGATTTTCTCCAACACCGGCGGCTTCATGGGCGTGTCGTTCGCCATCCCCATCGACGTGGCCATGAATGCGGTGCAGCAGATCAAGACCAAGGGTTACGTCGAGCGCGGCATGATCGGCGTGTACCTGCAGCCCGTGTCGCCGAATACCGCCAAAGGCCTTGGCATGAGCCGCGTCGAGGGCGCGCTGGTGGCCAGTGTGATGCCCGGCAGTCCGGCGGCAAAGGCCGGCATCAAGCCGGGTGACGTGATTGTGGCCTACGACGGCAAGACCATCAACTCGGTGGATGACCTGTCGCCGATGGTCGGGCTGACGCCGCCTGGCAGCATCGCCAAGCTGACCGTCATCCGCTTTGGCAAGACACTGAACTTCAACGTCAAGGTCGAACAGGCGCCGCGCGGCAAACATGCGCTGGCCAGCATGGAACAGGCAATTTCCGGAAATGGCCTTGGCCTGACCGTGCAGGATCTCAGCGCGGGTCAGCGCGAGCAGCTCGACTTGAAAGCGGGCGAAGGCGTGCAGGTCAGTACGGTCAGTGGTCCCTCGCGTGATGCCGGTCTGCAGCCGGGCGACGTGATCCTGATGGTGGGTCAGCAGCGGGTCGGTAGCGTGACCCAGTTCGAGAACGCGGTGCGTGCCTACAAGCCGGGCGAGGTCGCGATCCTGCTGGTGCGTCGCGGCCAGGTGAGCCAGTTCGTGGCTGTGCCGGTGCCCAAGCCCGGTGCCGGAAAGCAATAGCGCGCAGGCTGTCGTCGCCAAGCTGCAGGATTAATCCCGCAGCTTGGCGTGCCGACCCCGGTCACGCCAGCCTTCTGCCATAATCCATGTGCGCCGCCCGCGGGCGGCGTTTCGATTTACCGAACAGCGCCGCCGTCGTGCGGCGCGCGGCTGCGTGCGGTGCGCCCATGCCGTCCACACACCGTGCAGGCCATGGATCACATCCGCAACTTCTCCATCATCGCCCATATCGACCACGGCAAGTCCACGCTGGCCGATCGCATCATCCAGCTCTGCGGTGGCTTGCAGGCGCGCGAGATGGAAGCCCAGGTGCTCGATTCCAATCCGATCGAGCGCGAACGCGGCATCACCATCAAGGCGCAGTCGGTCTCGCTGCCGTACACGGCGCGCGATGGCCGCACCTACATGCTCAATTTCATCGACACCCCCGGCCATGTCGACTTCAGCTACGAGGTCAGCCGCTCGCTGGCCGCCTGCGAGGGCGCGCTGCTGGTGGTCGACGCCGCCCAGGGCGTCGAGGCGCAGTCAGTAGCCAACTGCTACACCGCCGTCGAGCAGGGCCTGACCGTGGTGCCGGTGCTGAACAAGATCGACCTGCCCACCGCCGATATCGAGCGCGTCAAGGCCGAGATCGAGGCGGTGATCGGCATCGATGCCGAGGACGCGATCGCGATCAGCGCCAAGACCGGGCTCAACGTGATCGAGGTGCTGGAGGCCATCGTCGCGCGCATCCCGCCGCCGCGCCCGCGCGGCACCGATCGGCTGCAGGCGCTGATCATCGATTCGTGGTTCGACAACTACATGGGCGTGGTTTCACTGGTGCGCGTGATGCAGGGCGAGATCAAGCCGCGCGACAGGATTCTGGTGATGTCCACCGGGCGTACCCACGACGTCGAGTCGGTCGGTGTGTTCACGCCCAAGCGCAAGGTTCAGGCGCGGCTGGGGCCGGGCGAGGTGGGCTGGGTCACGGCCAGCATCAAGGACGTGCATGGCGCGCCGGTGGGCGACACGCTGACCCAGTCCGCCAGTCCGGCGGCGCAGGCGCTGCCGGGTTTCCAGCAGATGCAGCCGCGCGTGTTCGCCGGTCTGTTTCCGACCGAGGCGGATGATTACAACGCGCTGCGCGAAGCGCTGGACAAGCTCAAGCTCAACGACGCGGCGATGTTTTTCGAGCCGGAATCATCCGAGGCCATGGGCTTCGGCTTCCGCTGCGGATTTCTCGGCCTGCTGCACATGGAAATCGTGCAGGAGCGCCTGGAGCGCGAGTACGACCTCGATCTGATCAGCACCGCGCCCACCGTGGTGTACGAGGTGGGGCTGAAGGACGGCGGCGTGCTCAAGCTGGACAATCCGGCCAAGCTGCCGACGCTGACGCAGATCGAGGAGATCCGCGAGCCGATCATTCTCGCCACCATCCTCACGCCGCCCGATTACGTCGGCAACGTGATCACCCTGTGCGAGGAAAAGCGCGGCGTGCAGCGCTCCATCCAGTATCTCGCCACGCAGGTGCAGATCAGCTACGAGTTGCCGCTGGCCGAGGCGGTGCTGGATTTCTTCGATCGCCTGAAGTCGGTGTCGCGCGGCTATGCCTCGATGGACTACCACTTCGAGCGCTTCCAGGCCGGCCCGTTCGTGCGCGTCGATGTGTTGATCAACGGCGATCGCGTCGATGCGCTGAGCATGATCTCGCACCGCAGCCATGCCGACCGGCGCGGACGGGAACTCGTGGAGCGGATGAAGGATCTGATCCCGCGGCAGATGTTCGATGTCGCCATCCAGGCGGCGATCGGGGCGCAGGTGATCGCGCGCGCCACGGTCAAGGCCATGCGCAAGAATGTGCTGGCCAAGTGCTACGGTGGCGATATCTCGCGCAAGAAAAAACTGCTGGAGAAGCAGAAGGAAGGCAAGAAGCGCATGAAGCAGGTGGGCCGCGTGGAAATCCCGCAGGAAGCGTTTCTGGCCGTGCTGAAGGTCGACAACAAGTAAACGTGCAACAAATATATTTCAAGGACATGCGATGCAATATTTCTCGCTGATTCTATTGCTGCTGACCGTGCTGAGCGGCCTGGTCTGGCTGTTCGATGTGGTGTTTCTGCGCAAGCGCCGCATGGCGCGCGCGGGTGTCGGGGGTCTGCCGGCGCGCGAGCCGTGGACGGTGGATTATTCGCGCTCGCTGTTTCCGGTGCTGGCGGCGGTGCTGCTGTTCCGCTCGTTCATCGCCGAGCCGTTCCGCATCCCCTCCGGCTCGATGATGCCCACGCTCAAGGTGGGCGATTTCATCCTGGTCAACAAGTTTGCCTATGGCCTGCGTCTGCCGGTGTTCCACACCAGGATCCTGTCCACTGGCGAGCCGCAGCGCGGCGATGTGGTGGTGTTTCGCTACCCGCTGAAGCCGAGCGAGGATTACATCAAGCGCGTGATCGGGCTGCCCGGCGACACCATCCGCATTCGCGGCGAGCAGATTTACATCAACGGCAAACTGGTGCCGACGCAACTGGTTGGTCCTTATCAGGGTGGTTACGGCCGCGAGAGCCGCCTGCTGGAAGCCAATGGCGCCATGGTGTATCGCGAGCACCTGGGCGCGCACACCAACGAGATCGCGGAAATGCCGCAAATCGCGATGGGCGGCACCTATCAGTCGCCGACCTGCCATTTCGAGAACACCCACGATGGCACCTGCACGGTGCCGGCCCACAGCTACTTCGTCATGGGTGACAATCGCGACAACAGCGAGGACAGCCGCTTCTGGGGCTTCGTGCCACAGCGCAACCTGGTTGGCAAGGCGTTCATGATCTGGTTCAGTTGGCGCGGGCCGCACGGTATCGATTTCAAACGCATCGGCACGATGATTCATTAGGCGCTTTGGCGCACGGGAGGGGCAATGAAAACGCAGCAGCACGGCATGACCCTGATCGGGTTTGTGTTCATCCTGATCATCGCCGGGTTCTTCGCCTACATGGCGATGAAGCTGGTGCCGGCCTACGCCGAGTACATGGGCGTGGTCAAAACCGTCAAGGAAACCGCGGACAAGCCTGGCGAGATGGGCAAACCGCTGGCGCAGATTCGCAATGACATGTCGTTCACCGGCAGCTTCCAGTACGTGGACAACAGCACGCTGAGCGACGCCAGGCTGAGCATCGTCACTGGCGGCCCCACGCCCATGTTGACCATGAGCTACAACAAGGTCATCCCGTTTCTTTACAACATCAGCTTCCTGTTGCATTTCAAGACCTCGGCGCCGATGAACACGCAAGCTGCGGGCTGAGTTCGTGCATCTGCCGCATGAATTCCACGACGCTGCGCTGGCCGAATTGGCGCTGACCCATCGCAGTGCGGGACGGCACAACAACGAGCGCCTGGAATTCCTCGGCGATGCCTTGCTCAACGCCTTCGTCGCCGAGTTGCTGTTCGAACAACGGCCGCGCGCCGACGAGGGCGAGCTGACGCGGCAGCGCGCCGCCCTGGTCAACGGCCAGGCCCTGGCGCAACTGGCGCGCGAACTGGACATCGGCGCGCGCCTGCATCTGGGGCCGGGCGAGATGAAAAGCGGCGGTCAGCGTCGCGATTCGATTCTCGCCGACGCCTTCGAGGCGCTGCTCGCGGCGGTGTATCTGGATGCCGGTCTGGATACATGCCGCGCGCTGGTGCGCACCCTGTTCGAACCGCGTATCGCGCTGCTGGAAAAATCCGCCAAGGACGCCAAGACGCGCTTGCAGGAATGGCTGCAGCAGCGCGCGCTGGGCTTGCCGCAGTACGAACTGGTGCATAGCAGCGGCAGCGATCACGCGCCGCATTTCGAGGTCGATTGCGTGCTTGCGCTGCCCGAGCCGCAGCATTTCAATGGCAGCGGCAGCAGTCGCCGCGCCGCCGAGCAGGAGGCCGCCGCGCATGCGCTGGCCGCCGTGCGGGAGCGCCGCGCATGAATGCGCCTGGCCTTGGCCATTGCGGGCGTGTGGCGCTGGTCGGGCGGCCGAATGTCGGCAAGTCGACCCTGCTCAACGCGCTGCTGGGCACGCATCTGAGCATCGTCAGTCCGAAACCGCAGACTACGCGCCACCGCATTCTCGGCGTGTCCACGCTGGTCGGTGGGCAAATCGCATTCGTGGACACGCCGGGCCTGCATCGCGGCGCGCGGCGTGCGCTCAACCGCAGCCTCAATCGCGCCGTGCACGCCGCGCTCGGCGAGGTCGACCTGATCGCGCACGTGATCGAAGCCGGTCGCTGGAGCGACGAAGATGCTGCCGTGTACAAGGCGATCGCCGCCGAGCGCCTGCCGCGCGTGCTGGTGATCAACAAGATCGACCGCCAGCGCGACAAATCCGCATTGCTGCCGTTCGTGGCCAGACTGAGCGAGGAGCACAGCTACGCTGCGGTGCTGTATGCCTCGGCGCTGCGTGGTCAAGGTCTGGACGAGCTGCGCGCGCAGCTATTGCAGCGCCTGCCCGAGGGCGCGCCGCAGTTCGACGTCGATGACATCACCGATCGCAGCGAGCGCTTTCTGGCCGCAGAGATGGTGCGCGAGCAATTGATGCTGCGCCTGGGCGATGAGCTGCCTTACTCCACCACGGTGGAGATCGAGCAATTCAGCGAACGCGCGGATGGCCTGGCCGAGGTGCACGCGGTGATCTGGGTCGAGCGCGAGGGCCAGCGCCCGATCGTCATCGGCGACGGCGGCACGATGCTCAAACAGGTTGGTAGCGGCGCGCGTCGTGCCATGGAGCGGTTATTCGGGCGCCGCGTGTTTCTGCAAACCTGGGTCAAGGTGCGCGCCGGCTGGAGCGACAACGAGGCCGAGCTGAAGCGCTTCGGCTATACCGACTAGGCGCCGGCATGCCTGCGCCGGTCAGCCTCGAGCCGGGCTATGTGCTGCACGCGCGGCCGTGGCGCGAGACCTCGCTGTTGCTCGAATGCCTCACCGCCGAGCATGGCCGCATCGGCCTGATCGCGCGCGGCGTGCGCGGTGCGCATACGCCGACCGCGCGCGCCGATCTGCAGCCGCTGCGCAGGCTGCGTCTGAGCTACAGCCGGCAGGGCGAACTCGGACGCCTGCACGCGGCCGAGCTGATGGCGCTGCACGCACTCGGCGGCGAAGCCCTGCTGGCCGCGCTGTATGTCAACGAATTGTTGGTGCGCCTGCTGCCGCGCGAGGATGCGCATGCGCACCTGTTCGCGCAGTATCAGACGCTACTGGAGCAGCTCAGTGGCGCGCGCGCCAGCGCTTGGCTGTTGCGCCGCTTCGAGCGCGACTTGCTCGAAGCCATGGGGTATGCGCCGCTGCTCGACCGCGAAGCCGAAAGCGGCGCGCCCGTGCAGGCCGGGTTGCGCTATGCCTACGCGCCCGAGCGCGGCCCGCTGCGCTGGCAGCCACACCTGGGTGGCTCCGGGCTACGCGGTTCAGCGCTGCTGGCACTGGCACATGATCAAGTGCCCGAGGCGCAGGATCTACCCGATCTGCGGCGCCTGCTGCGCGAGTTGATCAGCCTGCATCTGGGTGGCCGGGCACTGGCCTCGTGGTCGTTGGCCCCGCTGGCACGGCCGCGCCCGCACGCAGCAGACTGAGCCGCGTCGAGCCCAGCAGCGCGCGCAGGCGCGCCAGCGTGACCGCACGCGCGCGACCCTGATGCAGTTCGTCGTGCGCAGCGGCGGCGGCGTCCTGCAGTTGCAACGCGCCGCAGAATCCGCAGCTGGCGCGCAACCGGTGCAGGCGCTCGCACAGCCCGGGCGGATCGCGCGCCAGCAGGGCGTCGAACTGCGCCGAGAGTTGCGCCAGCTCCAGTACCAGCAGGCCGCGCAATGCCGCCAGTGTGGCCGCACTACCGGCGGCGGCTTGGCCGCGCGCCTCGTCGAGTTGCACCCCTGCGGCATGAGCATGCAGAGTTGCCGTGAGCAGGGCCAAGCTCAGCGGTTTGGGCAGGACATCGCTGAAACCTTGCGCCAGCAGATGCGCGTGCTGCGCAGCATCGAGTCCGGCACAGGTGGCGATGGCGACGGTTTCATGACTGGCCGAGGTGGCATCAAGGCGCACCTTGGCCAGCAACTCGCTGCCATTGCAGCGCGGCAGGTGCAGGTCGAGCAGCAGCAGATCGAAGCGCATGCTGCGCGCGGCTTGCAGCGCATCCGCGCCATCGGCGTGATGTTGCACGCTGCAGCCGAGCGCGCCCAGGGCATCGGCGAGAAACAGCGCCGAGACCGCATCGTCCTCCGCCAGCAAGACCTGCAAGCCCCGCGTTAGCGCGATATTCATATCCATCCCCCGACTGCACTGGCAGAATCACCGGCAATGAGAGTGATTGCAAGCATTCCGCGCGCGTGTGGCCTGTTGCTGGTGCTGGCCGCGCTTCCTGTGCATGCCGCGATCACGTTGCACGCGCGCGTGCTCGCTGCGCCCGGCATCGCGGCGCACGACGTGCGTGTGGTGCTGGCGCCCGAGATGGCGCAGCCAGGCGTGTTCGCGCTGCACCTGTCGGCAGCTGCCGTGGCCGTGCCCGCGCTGGGCTGGAAGCAGGTTGGCATGGACGTGACCGGCACGCTGCAGCGCCGGGGCGACGGACGCTGGCACATGCAGGCGCCGCTGCGGTTGCGCGCCGCGCCGGGGCGCGCACTGCGCGATGCGCAAATCGATGTCACGCTGGACCCGCTCAGCGATACCGCCGTGATCGTCATCGATCAGGGCGCCACGCGCATCGATGCGGCGCTGCCGATGGATGCGCCGTTGCACGTGCAATTGCAGCTGACTGCATTGCCGCTGAGTTGGCTGGGCGGCGCGCTGGGCGCGGCCATGCCGGGGGCCAGCGTCCGCAACGGCAGCGCCAGCGGCACGATCGCACTGGATGCCGATGCCGGCAGCCTGCGTGTTTCCGGGCGCCTGGGTGTGGAAGGACTGGCTGCGTTCGCGCAAGGCGGTAGCGTGGCGGCGCAAGGTTTCGGCCTGCGCGGCGATTTCAACCTGCAGCACGATGCGCATGCCACGCGGCTGGATTTCGACGGTGCGCTGCGCGGTGGCGAACTGCTGGCCGGCAGTTTTTACGCGCAGTTGCCGGCGCGCGATGCGCCGCTGGACGTGAATCTGACCCGTGATGCCGCGGGCACGCTGCGCATTTCGCGCTTCGACTACCAGGATGGCAACGCCGTGGCATTGGACGCCAGCATGGCGCTGGGTGCCAAGGGGGAGCTCGACAGCCTGGTGGTCCGCCGCGCGAACATCGATCTGGCGCGCGCGATTCCGCGCTATGCCAGCACCTGGTTGCAAAGCCACGGCTTGCCAGGCTTCCAGGGCATGGGTCAGGCGCAAGTAACGCTTGACTGGCAGCGCGGCGTGCTCAACGCGCTGCAGCTGCAATTGCACCATGTCGACATGGCCGATACCAGCGGGCGTTTTGCCATCGCCGGCTTGAACGGTGCGCTGGATTGGCGCAGCGGCACCACGCTGGCACCCACCACGCTGGGCTGGCGCGCGGCCAGCATTTATCGTGTGCCGCTGGGAACGGTGCAGATGCGCCTGCGCGACGCCCAGGGACTGCTCACGCTGGTGGCGCCTGCGCAGATTCCGCTTCTGGGTGGCAACATGCTCGTGCAACATTTCAGCTTCGCGCCTGCCGGCACGCAGCGCACGCGCCTGAGCACCGGCCTGGCGTTCACAGGTGTATCACTGGGCGAGTTGTCCGGCGCGCTGGGCTGGCCGGCGTTTCGCGGCACGCTGGGTGGCGCAATCCCGGATTTGCGCTGGCAGGATGGCCGCGCCGTATTGCAGGGCGGGCTCAGCATGCAGGTGTTCGGCGGCTACGTCGCCGTAACGCGCATGAGCCTGGCGCATTTGTTCGGGGTGGCGCCGGAGCTGGGCGCCGATCTGAGCCTGCATGGCATCGAGCTGGCGCCGCTGACCAGCGTGTTCGATTTCGGCGAAATCACCGGCAAGCTCGATGGCAACGTGCAGGGGCTGCGTCTGGTGGCGTGGCATCCGGTGGCGTTCAAGGCCGAGCTGCACACCGCAGGCGGTGGGCGCATCAGTCAGCGCGCGGTGAAAAACCTGACTTCGGTCGGTGGTGGCGGTGGACTGGCCGGTGGCATCCAGGGCGCGGTGCTGAGCCTGTTCAGCACCTTCGGTTACAAGCACATCGGGCTGTCGTGCACGCTGGCCAACGACGTCTGCACCATGGGCGGCATCAAGCCCGCCAATGGTGGCGGCTACAGCATCGTCGAAGGTGATGGCCTGCCTTATATCCACATCATCGGTCATCAGACACAGGTAGACTGGTCCACGCTGTTGTCGCGGCTGCAAGCCGCCACCACCGGGCAGGGCCCGGTCATTCGCTGAAGGAACCGCCATGCACAAACCGCTCATCCTGCTCGCCGCCTGCCTGGCATTGCTCGCTGGCTGCGTGACCATCAATGTGTATTTTCCTGCCGCTGCCGCGCAGAAAGCCGCGCAGCAAATTGTCGGTAATGTGCTGGGCACCGCGACCAGTCCGGCGCCCGCTGGCAGCAGTCCGGCGCCAGCCAGCAGCACGTCGATCAACGCGGGTTCGGGTGGCGGTGGTCTCGGCATCGCGGTGCTCGATTTCATCATCCCGCCGGCCGCCGCCGCCGAGCCCGACATGAATATCTCGACGCCCGGGATCCAGGCCATCGAAGCACGCATGAAGGCCAATTTCGAGCAGAATCTCGAACCCCTGCTGAAAGCCGGGGTGATCGGATTCACCGCCAATGGCAATGTCGCCGTGCGCGATCTCAACGCGGCCTCGTTGCCGCAACGGGCCGGGGTCAGCCAGGCCGTGGCCAGCGCCAATCGCGAGCGCGCCGATCTGTATGCCGCCATCGCGAGCGCCAATGGCCACCCCGAGTGGGAGCCCAGGATCCGCGCCATCTTCGCGCAGACATGGATCCAGAAAGCACGCCCCGGCTGGTATTATCGCGACAGTTCCGGCGCGTGGCAGCGCAAATAGTCCAGCGCGCGAAACCGCTGTCATCATCTGGCCCGGGCGCCGCGCCCGGGCCGTTTGTTTTCCGCGCATGAGCGACCTCGAAACCGACATCATCGATCTCAGCCACGACGGTCGTGGCGTGGCCCGCAGCGACGGCAAGGTGATCTTTGTCCGCGGCGCGCTGCCGGGCGAGCGTGTGCGCATCGGTCCACGCAAGCGCCACAGGCATTTCGACGAGGCCGAGTTGCTCGCCGTGCTCACGCCCTCGGCGCAACGCGCGATACCACCGTGCCCGCACTTCGGCCGCTGTGGCGGCTGCGCGCTGCAGCACCTGCAATCCGCCGCGCAACTTGCTGCCAAGCAACGCGTGCTGGCGGAGAACTTCGAGCGCATCGGCAAGGTCGTGCCGCAGCGCTGGCTGGCGCCGCTGGCCGATGCGCCGTGGGCATACCGGCGCAAGGGCCGCCTGTCGGTACGCTGGGTCGAGAAGAAAGGCCGCGTGCTGGTGGGTTTCCGCGAGGACAACCCGCGCTTCGTGGCCGATCTGGGCAGTTGCGCGGTGCTGGCGCCGCCATTCGACACGTTGCTCGCGCCGCTGGCAGCGCTGGTCGACTCACTGGATGCGCGCCGCGACATTCCGCAAATCGAATTCGCGCGCGGCGACGACGCGGCGCTGCTGCTGTTTCGGCATATGCAGCCACTGGGCGCGGCCGATCGCGCGCGCCTCGCGGTGTTTTCCGATCGGCACGCGATCGCGCTGTGGCTGCAGTCGGGCGGGCCCGACAGCGCGCAGCCGCTGCGTGAGTTGGACGCGCGCGCATTGAGCTATCGCATCGACGATGACGCCATCGAGATCGTGTTTCAGCCACTGGATTTCATCCAGGTCAACGCCGGCATGAACCGACGCATGCTGGCGCTGGCGCTGGACCTGCTGGCGCCGCAGGCGCACGAGCGCGTACTCGATCTGTTCGCCGGGCTGGGCAACTTCACCCTGCCCATCGCGCGTCGCGCGGCCGTGGTGGCGGGCGTCGAGGGCGACGCCGGTCTGGTCGCCCGAGCCGCCGAAAATGCCACGCGCAATGCGCTGGGCAACGCACGCTTTCACACCGCGAATCTGTTTGCCGACCAGCGCCAGGCGCCGTGGGCGCGCGAAGCCTGGGACAAGATCCTGCTGGATCCGCCGCGCGCTGGCGCCGCCGAGCTGCTGGACTATCTGCCGGGGACATCGGTGCGCCGCGTGGTGTATGTGTCATGCCATCCAGGCTCGCTGGCGCGCGACGCTGGCACGCTGGTGCAACGCCATGGTTTTCGCTTGACAGCGGCGGGGGTGATGGACATGTTTCCGCATACCGCGCACGTCGAATCCATTGCCCTGTTCGAGCGCGACTGAGGCACGCATGGGCATCGAGATCGAACGCAAGTTTCTGCTGCGCGCTGACACCTGGCGCGCGGGCGTGACGCGCACGCTGCACCTGCGCCAGGGTTATCTGATCGACGCTGCGGCGCTGGCCGCGGGGCTGGCGCGTGCTTCGGTGCGCGTGCGTGTGCAAGACGCCACGGCGTGGCTCAACATCAAGGCCGCGCGCGCGGGCATCGTGCGCGATGAATATGACTACGCGATTCCACCCGCGGATGCCGAGCGCATGCTGCAAACCCTGTGCAATGGCTTGATCGAGAAGCGCCGCCACGTGGTGCCGGTGGACGACGTGCACTTCGAGATCGACGAGTTTCTCGGCAGCAATGCCGGGCTGGTCGTGGCCGAGCTGGAACTGTCCGCCGCGGACGCACCGTTTCCGCGTCCGTTGTGGCTGGGGCGCGAGGTCAGCCAGCACCTGCGCTATTTCAACGTCAACCTGATCGCGCATCCCTACGCTGCGTGGAACGCGCGCGAACGCGCCGGAGATGAAACATGCTGATGATCGGCATCGAGGGTCTGCAACTGGCCGCGCATGAGCACACGTGGCTGGCCGCGCCCGAGGTGGGCGGGCTGATCCTGTTCACGCGCAATTATTCGGATCGCGCGCAACTGACACGCCTGATCGACGCGGTACGCGGTGCGCGCGCGGCACCGCTGCTGATTGCCGTCGATCAGGAAGGCGGCCCGGTACAGCGTTTCCGCGACGGTTTCACGCGCCTGCCGGCGCTGGACACACTCGGCGCGCTGTGGGACCGCGATGCGGCACGCGCGGTGGCGCTGGCCGAGGAACACGCCTGGATCATGGCCAGCGAGCTGCGCGCGATGGATGTGGACTTGTCGTTCGCGCCGGTGCTGGATCTGGCGCGCGGCAACCGCGCCATCGGCACGCGCGCGTTGCACGCCGATGCGGAGGCCGTGGCCACGCTCGGCCAGGCCTATGTGCGTGGCATGCGGCTGGCCGGCATGGCGGCCACGCTCAAGCATTTCCCGGGGCACGGCTCGGTGCTGGAAGACACCCACCTCGAGGGCGCGCGCGACGCGCGCACGCTGGCCGAGTTGCGCGCAGCCGATCTGCGTCCGTTCGCGGCGGGTTTCGCCGCCGGCGCCGAGGCGGTGATGATGGCGCACGTGACCTATCCCGCCATCGATGCGTTGCCGGCGGGCTATTCGCCGCGCTGGATCAAGGACATTCTGCAGGGCGAGATGGGCTTCGCCGGCATCGTCATCAGTGACGACGTGGGCATGGCCGCGGCCGCCAGCGCCGGCGGCGTTGGCGCGCGCGTCGCCGCGCACTACGCCGCCGGCTGTCACATCGTGCTGGCCTGCGCACCGGCGCTGGTGCCCGAGGCACTGGCCGCCGCGCGCGCCGTGCATGGCGCTCCTGCATTCGCGCAGGTGCGTCTGGCGGGGCAGGCTGCGCCAAGCTGGGCAGCGTTGCTCGACAACCCGCAGCGCGCGCGCTTTCTGGCTGATCTGGCCAGCTTGCAAACGCAGGCCGTGGCATGAGCGCGCTGCCTGCCAGCCTGGCCGATGCGCTGACCGCCAGCGATCTCATCCACGATCGCTGCGTCATCACGCAGGCCATCGACGACATGGCCGCTGCGCTGGACGCACGTCTGGCGGGGCGCGAAGCCCTGCTGCTCACCGTGCTGCACGGTGCCTTGCCGTTTGCCGGGCAACTGGCCATGGCCATGCGCAGCCCGCTGCGCTTCGACACCGTGCACGCCACGCGCTACCGCGGTTCGACCCAGGGCGGCGAGTTGCTGTGGAAGCAGCGTCCCGCCACACCGCTGGCCGGGCGCAGCGTGCTGC
Source organism: Metallibacterium scheffleri (assembly GCF_002077135.1). Lineage (NCBI taxonomy): Bacteria > Pseudomonadati > Pseudomonadota > Gammaproteobacteria > Lysobacterales > Rhodanobacteraceae > Metallibacterium > Metallibacterium scheffleri. Next base: position 838,242 of record NZ_LDOS01000002.1, read on the forward strand.
TGGCTGATGACATCCTCGACGAAGGCCATACCCTGGCCGCGCTGCGCGACTGGTGCCTCGGCGAGCACGCGGCCGAGGTGGTCATCGCCACCTTGTGCCGCAAGCCGCATGGCCGCTGCGTGCCGGGGCTGCACAGCGACGTCAACGGCCTGCTGGTACCGGATCGCTACGTGTTCGGCTATGGCATGGACTTTCAGGAGCAGGGCCGCAATTTGCCCGCCATCTACGCCTTGAGGGATGCATGAACGCGCACGCCACCACGCTGGCCATCATCGGCGGCACCGGGCTGTACCAGCTCGATGGCCTGGAGGTGGAGTCGCGCGTGCCCGTCGCGGATACGCCCTGGGGCGCGCCTAGCGGCGAAGTGATCAGCGGTCGTTACGGCGCGCGGCACGTGCTGTTCCTGGCACGCCACGGCGCACAGCACACGCTGGCGCCGCATGCGGTGAACTATCGCGCCAATCTGTGGCTGCTGCAGCATCTCGGCGCGCATGAGGTGCTGGGCATCAATTCGGCCGGCGGCATCCGCGCCGACCTGCCGCCGCGCGTGCTGGCGCTGCCGGATCAGATCATCGACTACACCTGGGGCCGCGAGGGCAGCTACGGCGGCGTGCAAGGTGCCCCGGTGCGGCATATCGATTTCGCCGAGCCCTACAGCGCAAGCTTGCGCGCGCGTCTATTCGCGGCGGCGCGCACGACAGGCGTCGATCTGCGCGAAGGCGGTTGTTACGGCTGCACGCAGGGTCCGCGCCTGGAAACCGTCGCCGAGATCGCGCGCCTGCGTCGCGACGGCTGCGCCATGGTCGGCATGACCGGCATGCCCGAGGCCGCACTGGCGCGCGAACTGGGGCTGGACTACGCCTGCGTGGCCATACTGGCCAACTGGGCTGCCGGCTGCGATCCAGAGCCGCATGCGGTCACCCTGGACGAGGTGCAGGCCAATGTCGCCGCAGCCAGTGCCGCCCTTGGGCTGCTTCTCGCGCAGTTTCTGCAAACGGCCTGAGAAATGGCGTGGTACATGGCTTCGAACGCCTGTTGGGCCCAGCGGAACGAATTGGAATGGCGGCCGATCCGGGTGGTTTCGTGAGCGCAATCGCGCAGTGAAATGCAGGTTTGACTTGCACATCAACCCGACTCGTGCCAAAAATCCCGCCCGTGCAGGGTACCGTGGGGCATGACAGGCCTGATTTGACGCGGCGCGAACATGCACATTGGTCCATTTTTGTTGAGGGGTTGAAGGCAATGAGCTTCGGAAAGGTCAAGTGGTTCAACGATGCCAAGGGTTTCGGTTTCATCTCGCCCGAGGACGGCAGTGAGGACGTGTTCGTGCATTTCTCGGCGATCACCTCCAAGGGTTTCCGCTCGCTGCAGGAAGGCCAGCGCGTCAGCTACGAAACGGTCAAGGGTCCCAAGGGCGCCCAGGCAGCCAACGTCGCTATCGCCGACGCCTGATCAAAACCTGATCGGCATCTGAAACGATTCAAACCCCGCTGCGGCGGGGTTTCTTTTTATTGGCTGGATCTTACTGGCTGGATCGGCTGCGGGTTGAGAGGTGAGCCGGGCCAGCTCTTGCGCCTGTCCGGGCAGTCTGTCGGACTTTGGTTGGCCGGGCTGCGAATTCGGCCGTGCGGCTCCTCTCCGCCACCTCTTGGCCCATGGAACCACCATGCGCCGGCGCAGCGGCGAAAATCCCTCTTCGCACTGCCGAACTCTCGCCTCGACCTGCAATGCCCGACTGGCTGCTGGCGGTGGCCGTACTGAAGCACACCATCGTCAGCACACCAGCGTCCGCCGGGATGGACATCAGCAACGGTGCTGCGCACCCTCACCCGAGGAGTTGCGCGCAGTCCATCGCGGCCGCAGCGGAGGATGTGCGCTCAGGCCAGCAATTGCAGTCGCGCGAGGTCGGCGTACAGGCCGCCCTGCGTGAGCAGGTATTCGTGCGTGCCTTCGGCGACGATCCGGCCGGCATCCATGACCACGATGCGGTCGGCGCGCTGCACGGTGGCAAGGCGGTGCGCGATGACCAGCGTGGTCTGGCCGTGGTGCAGGCGCGCGAGGGCTTTCTGGATGGCGGCCTCGGATTGCGCGTCAAGGCTGGCAGTGGCCTCGTCCAGTAGCAGCACCGGGGCATTCTTGAGCAGTGCGCGGGCGATGGCGATGCGCTGCCGCTGACCGCCGGACAGGCGCATGCCGCGCTCGCCCAATGGCATGGCGTAGCCCTGCGGCATCTCGCGGATGAAGGCATCGGCCTCGGCGGCCTGCGCGGCGGCGAGCACCGCGGCATCATCGGCCTCGGCGCGGCCGAAGCGGATGTTGTCGGCGGCGCTGGCATGGAAGATCACCGCCTCCTGCGGCACCAGGGCGATGGCGCCGCGCAGCGCGCCCGGGTCGAGTTCGCGCAGGTTGATGCCATCCAGCGTGATGCGCCCCTGCTGCGGATCGTAGAAGCGCAGCAGCAATTGCAGCACCGTGGTCTTGCCGGCACCCGAAGGTCCGACCAGCGCGACGGTTTCACCCGGGCGCACGCGCAGGCTGAAATGCGCCAGGGCCGCCGTGTCGGGTCGCGTGGGGTAGTGGAACGTAACGGCCTCGAAAGCGATCTCGCCGCGCAGTGGCTGCGGCAGGGCGCGCGCTTGCGCCGGCGCGACCAGTTGGGGTTGCTCGGCCAGCAATTCGTCGATGCGTTCCATCGCGCCTGCAGCGCGCTGTACCTCGCCCCAGGTTTCGGCCAGCGCGCCCACCGAACCCGCGGCGAATACCGCGTACAGCACGAATTGCCCGAGTACGCCCGGGCTGAGCTGCCCGGCGACGACCTCGCGCGCACCCGACCACAGCACCAGCGTGACTGCGCCGAACACCAGCACGATCACCGTGGCGGTGAGCGCGGCGCGCGTGCCGATGCGTTGCTGCGCGGCGCGCAGCGCCTGCATCAGCGCGGCGCGATAGCGACCGGTCTCGTAGGGCTCGCGCGCATAAGCCTTGACCGTGCTGGCGGCATTCAGCGTTTCGTTGGCGATCGCAGCCGTGTCGGCAATGCGGTCCTGGTTGCTGCGCGAGAGCTTCTGCACACGGCGGCCGAAGATCAGGATCGGCAGGATCACACCGGGGATCACCAGAGCGGTCAGACCGGCCAGGCGCGGCTGCGTCCACACCATCAGCGCCGAGGCGCCGAGCAGGGTCACCATACTGCGCAGCGCCACCGAGACGCCGGAGCCAAGCATGTCCTGCACCACCTGCGTGTCGGTGCCCAGGCGCGAGTTCACCTCGCCCACGCGCAGGCGCTCGAAAAAGCTCACATCCTGGCCGATCAGATGTGCATACAGGTGATCGCGCAGCGCGGTGACCGCGCGTTCTCCCAGCAGCGAAATGCAGAAATAGCGTCCAGCGGTGGCCAGTGCCAGCACCAGCGCGATCACGAACAGCATCACGAAACTGCGGTTGAGCGCGGCCGGGTCGCCGTGGCTGAAGCCGTGGTCGATCATCAGGCGCACGCCGTAAGGCAGCGCCAGCGTGGCGCTGGAGGACAAGGCCAGAAACACCACCCAGCCCAGCGCCAACGCATGATGCGGGCGCACGTAAGGCCACAGGCGGAACAATGCGCGCAGGTTGCGGCCGCTGGGGCGCGGGGCGTCGGTCATCGCGGTCGGTTCGGTGAAAACGCCAGTTTAAGGCCTGGCGCGTTGCGCGCACGTCACGTGGTTGCGTGGCCGATGTCGCTGTCGCAGCGTGCGCGGCCGCGCGTGAGTTCGGCCAGCCAGTCGCGCAGGACGGGCCATTGCTGTCGCGGCAGGCTCACATGCAGCGCGCCGTCCCCGTCGACCTCGCGCGCGATCCGCGCCGCGAACGCATCCAGCCGCCCGCGCAGCCGCGCCAGCGTGGCAGGATCGGCCTCGATGCGCGCTACGACCATGGCCACGATCTCGCGCCGCGGCGCCGCGCGCAGGCATTGCGCTGCGCAGCCGCCATAGGCGCGCACCAGCCCGCCCACGCCCAGTTTGGCGCCACCGAACCAGCGCGCCACGCGCACCACCACTTCATCGAACCCCTGTGCGTCGATGGCGTGCAGGATGGGGCGGCCCGCGCTGCCGCCGGGTTCGCCATCGTCGCTGCTGCGGTACTCGACGCCACAGCGCCAGGCCCAGCAGTTGTGGGTGGCATCGTCGTGGCGCTGCCCGATCAGCCAGTGCATCGCGGCAGCGGCATCGCGGACCGGCGCGGCGTCAGCCAGGAAGCGGCTGCCGCGCACCGTCATGGCGTGCTGTGCGGGGCTGATCAGGGTGATCGGCATGCGTGGTTCTCAAATGCCATCGCGGATCACCAGCAGGCGTGACTCGGTCATTTCGCCGATCGCCGCGCGGATGCCCTCGCGGCCCAGCCCGGAGCGTTTGACGCCGCCGTAGGGCATGTTGTCGACGCGGAAACTGGGCACGTCGCCGACGATTACGCCGCCGACCTCAAGCACATCCCATGCGCGCAGGGCATGGGTCATCGAATCGGTGAACACGCCGGCCTGCAGGCCGTAGGTGGAATCGTTGACCGTGTGCAGGGCAGCGTCGAAATCGTTGAACGGTTCCAGCACGGCGACCGGGCCAAAGGCCTCCTCGCGCCAAAGCCTGGCGTTGTGCGCGACGTTTTCCAGTACACAGGCGGGCAGCAACTGCGCTGTGCCGGCGCCACCACACAGCAGGCGTGCGCCGGTGCTCGTGGCTTCATCGATCCACGCGCGCAGGCGCGCTGCTGCGGCGGCGTCGATGACCGGTCCGAGAAAAACGGCCTCATCGCGCGGATCGCCCATGCGCAGTACCGCCGCAGCGGCGACAAAACGCTGGCGGAAGTCAGGATAAAGATCGCTGTGGACAAGGATGCGCTGCACGCCGATGCAGCTCTGTCCGGACTGATAAAACGCACCGAAGATCATGCGCTCGACCACGGCGTCGAGCCGCGCACGCTGATCGGCATCGACGATGCAGGCGGCGTTGCCGCCCAGTTCCAGCAGGACCTTCTTGCGCCCGGCGCGCGCCTTGAGCTGCCAGCCGATCTGGCCGCCGGTGAAGGACAGCAGCTTGAGGCGATCATCCTCGACCAGTGCGCCCGCACGCTCACCGGGCAGCGGCAGGATCGAGAATGCGCCTTCGGGCAGCGTGGTTTCAGCCAGCACTTCGCCGATGATCAGCGCGCCCAGCGGGGTTTTCTCCGATGGCTTGAGCACGAACGGGCAACCCGCCGCGATGGCTGGCGCAACCTTGTGCGCAACCAGATTCAGCGGAAAATTGAACGGCGTGATGAAGCTGCACGCGCCTACCGGCACGCGCCGGGTGAAGCCGCGATAGCCGCGTGCACGCGCGGAAATCTCCAGGTTCAGCACTTCGCCGTCGATGCGCACCGCCTCCTCCGCGGCGACCTTGAACGTGTCGATCAGGCGCGTGACTTCGCCGCGCGCGTCGCGGATGGGTTTGCCGGCCTCGACGCATAACGCCAGCGCCAATTCCTCGTGGCGTTCGCGGAAGCGCGCCGTGCAGTGCTCCAGGATCTGCTGCCGCGCGTAAGGCGGCAGCGCCCGCATCGGCGCCTCGGCGGAGACCGCGGCGGCGATGGCCTGCTCGACGGCGGTGGCATCGGGCAGGGCCACGCGCGCAGCGACGCTGCCGCGAAACTTGTCGGTGACCTCGAGATCCGCATTGGGCGATTGCGCGGCATTGGCGAGATAGTAGGGATAGCGTTGCGTTGCCATCGGCGCGTACTCCAGCAATTCGATTGCACAGATAAGACGCCGGACGTGCGTGGTGGTTCCGCCGCGCGCGGGGCTGTGTCAGTTGGTTTCGCGCAGCAGACGTTCGATACGCCGGTCCGGAACCAGCCACAGCAGCGCGACCGCCAGATACAGCATCTGCGCCAGCCATGCTTGCACGAACGCCAGCGCGATGGCGATCGCATACAGCGCGATGGAGAGCTTGCCCTTGAAATCGCCGCCCACGGCGCGCGCCAGCAGCGATTGTGCGCCTTCGCAATGCACGATCAGCCACTCCAGTATCCAGTAGGCGATGGCTGCCATCAGCAGCACCGTGCCATACAGCGCCGTGGGCAGCGTGTCGTAGTGATTCTCGCCCATCCAGCCGGTGACGAATGGAAACAACGACAGCCAGAACAGCAAATGCAGGTTGGCCCACAGCATGCCGCCGCTGACGCGCGTGGCGGCATGAAACAGGTGATGGTGGTTGTTCCAGTAGATGCCGATGTAGACGAAGCTCAGCACATAGCTGGACAGTACGGGCAGCAGCGGTTGCAACGCCGCCAGCGTAGCGCCGTGCGGAACCTTCAGCTCCAGCACCATGATGGTGATGATGATCGCCATGACGCCATCGCTGAAGGCTTCAAGCTGGTTCGTGCGCATGTGTTTCCCCCGCGCGAAATCAGGGCGCCAGTTCGAGAAACAGAAAGGCCGCGGAGAGCACCCGATGCACCGCGCTCTGCATGATGTTGGTGCACTGCGCGCGCGGGGTGGGCATGCCGACCACAGAGCCGAGCAGCAATCAACAGCGATGCCGCCCAGCACTTGCAGCACGCGAACTCCGCATGCCGTACGCCGAAGCCGTGAGCCAAATCACTCCGTAACGTGCTGATTCATATTAAAAATTCTCCGCCGCAAAGCAAACGACGGTACTGCCGAAGGAGGGACTCGAACCCTCACGCTTTTAAGGGCGGCGGATTTTGAGTCCGCTGCGTCTACCGATTCCGCCACTTCGGCACGGATCAAGCGGCGAAGTATGCGGTATTCAATCGATCGGGTCGAGCGAGAACGGCCGTTCGTAGCGCCGGTCACGGCAGGACGCGCCGGCCAGTGGCATCGCGGATGCCGCGTTGCAGTCGATACTGCGGATGCAGTGGCGCAGGTGCTGCAGGGTCAGACGCCGACGCTGCCCGTGGTATCGAGGGTGTCGAGAAAGCGGCGCATTTCGGCGCCAAAGCGATCGGTGTCGACGAGGAAGGCATCGTGGCCCTGGGGTGAATCCAGCGCCACGAAATCGACCTGGGCGCCAGCTTCGGCGAGACCGTCGGCGATGGCTTTCTGCTGCTCGATCGGAAACAGGATATCGGTATCCACGCCGATCACCAGCGCGTGCTCGATGCAGATTTTCTTGAGCCCCGCGGCGACGCTGCCGCCACCGTATTCGGCGATGTCGAACCAGTCGCTGGCGCGGCTGAGGTAAAGATAGCTGTTAGGGTCGTAGCTGCGCACGAAGCGCCGCGCGTGGGCTTCGAGGTAGGACTCCACGGCGAATTCAAAAGCGAACGGGTCTTCATCGCGTGCGTCGCTGTCCAGGCGGATGCGGCTGAAGCGGCCACTCCACTCCAGCGCCGAACGGTAGGTGATCACGCCGAGCTTGCGCGCGATGCGCATGCCAGCCTCCGGGTAATGCGCGTCGTCATAGCTGCCGTTGTTCCAGTTGGGGTCGAGGCGGATGGCCTCGCGCTGCAACGAGCGGATGGCGATGGCGAAAGGTTGCGCCTGCGGCGCAGTGGAGATGCTGATGTGCGCGCGCGTGCAGCGCGGGTGCAGCAGCATCTGCGCGAGCGCGGTCATGCCGCCCATCGAGCAGCCCACCAGACACGCCAGGCGCGCGATGCCCAGGGCATCGAGCAGATACTGGTTGGCGTTGGCTGCATCCTCCAGGGTGAGTTCCGGAAACTCGATGCCATAGGGCTTGCCGGTGGCTGGATCCTGCGAGGCCGGACCGGTGGAGCCCTTGCAACTGCCCAGCGAATTGACGCAGAGGACAAACCAGCGCTCGGTGTCGATGGCTTTGCCGGGACCGATGATGGCTTCCCACCAGCCACCACTCGGGTCATGCGGACCGGATGCCGCGTGCGCGCCAGGCGAGAGCCCGGGCAGGATCAGCACGGCATTGTCGGCATGTGGCGACAGCGTGCCCCAGGTTTCGTAGGCGAGCTGCGCGTGCAGCAACTCGCCGCCGCGTTTCATGCGCAACGGCGAGGGCAGGCGGTGATAGTGGCGCGCATCGGCCATGACGATGGACAGTGGTCAAACCACGCAGGCTAGCGACAGTCGGCGCCCGCGCCAAGCGCGCCGCGAATGGGAATAGGCCATTTCAATGCCCACCATCGCGACAATCGCTTGGACTGCCATGCCTGCTTGCGAGAGCATCATCCGCACTCGTTCCAGGAGTGCCGGCATGACCATTCGTGATTTTCGCTACCTGATCGCCGTCGCGGACTGCCTGAATTTTCATGAGGCTGCGCGCCGCTGCCACGTGACCCAATCGACGCTGAGCATCCAGTTGCGCAAGCTGGAGGGCTATCTGGGCGCGGAATGTTTCGAACGCAATCGTGGCGGCGTGCGCGTCACCCCGGCGGGCCGCGAACTGGTGCGCCATGCGCGCGATCTGCTGGAGTCCTTCGAGCGCATGCGCCGTATCGGCGCGACATTCAAGCGTATGCACGAGCAGGAACAGGCCGCCGTGCCGGTGTCAGGCTTTTCTTGCGCCTGAGCATATGCACTCAGGATGTGCACAAGGACCGGCTGTTGCCGTGGTTTTTCATCGGGCTGCAATAAATGCCGTGCAGGGTCTCGATGATCGCCTGCGCCGGACCGTTGGCCAATGCGTAGTGGATGGTCTGCGCCTCGCGACGCGTGTTCACCAGATGCTCTTCGCGCAACACGGCCAGATGTTGCGACAACGCCGACTGGCTGAGATCAACGCGAGCGTTGATCTGTCCCACCGACATCTCGCCACCGACCAGCAGGCACAGGATGCGCAGGCGCTGCGGATTGGCCAGCGCGCGCAGCAGGCGCGTGGCGTCATCCGCGTTGCGCTGCATGCCCTCGATATCGAAGCTGCTGTCCAGGGCAACGATCTTGCGATTGCTGCGCGGCGTGGTCATATCGACTCCTGCGGGTTGCTAATGGTGGGTAGTGTGCCCGCTTGCCGACAACAGGGGTACTCTTCGCCGGTGCTATCGGGTCATTGACAGGTTGTGCTTTGTTTAAATAAGATAACTCTAATATTATACGCCGGACTCAGTGCGCACAGTCGCACGCAACGACACAGCGAGAGGGAACATGGCAAAGATCATTGTGCTGGGCGCCGGTATCGGCGGCATGACGGCGGCGTATGAACTGCGCGCCGGGTTGGGTCGCGAGCACGCCATTACCGTGGTCGGTGACGGGCCGAGGTTTTCATTCACGCCTTCCAACCCCTGGGTGGGCATCGGCTGGCGCAAGGTGGGCGATGTGCAGCTCGAGGTCGAACCGTATCTTGCGCGCAAGAACATCGACTTCATCGACGAGCCGGCCACCGAGATCCGCGCCGCGCAGAATCTCCTGCTCACGCGCAGCGGCAAGGAACTGGCTTACGACTATCTGGTGATCTGCACCGGCCCCAAGCTGGCCTTCGATGAGATCCCCGGTCTGGGCCCGGACAAGCATTCGTTTTCGATCTGCACCACGCCGCACGCTGATGCGACCTGGCATGCCTACCAGGAGTTCGTCAAGGATCCCGGCCCGGTGGTGGTCGGCGCGGCGGCCGGCACGAGTTGTTTCGGCCCGGCCTACGAGTTCGCCACGATCATCGAAACCGACTTGCGCAAGCGCAAGATCCGCGACCGCGTTCCGATCACCTATGTCACGCCCGAGCCCTATGTGGGGCACATGGGCCTGGGTGGCGTGGGCGATTCCAAAGGTTTGATCGAGGCCGAGTTCCGCCAGCGCCATATCAAGTGGATCTGCAACGCGAAAGTCGTCGAGGTTACGGCCACCGAGGTCGTGGTCAACGAACTCGACGGCAAGGGCCAGTTGCTGCAGGAGCATCGCATCCCGAGCAAGTTCAGCATGGTGATGCCGGCGTTCAAGGGTGTCGACGCGGTGGCGGCGGTGGACGGCCTGTGCAATCCGCGCGGCTTCGTGCTGATCGACAAGCATCAACGCAACCCGAAGTATCCCAACATCTTCTCGGCCGGCGTATGCGTGGCGATCCCGCCCGTCGAAGTGACCCCGGTGCCCACGGGCGCGCCCAAGACCGGCTACATGATCGAGTCGATGGTGGGTGCGATCGTGCACAACATCGCCAGCGAGATCGCGGGCCAGCCGGCCGATCAGGTCGCAACGTGGAATGCGATCTGCCTGGCCGACATGGGCGACACCGGCGCCGCCTTCGTGGCGCTGCCGCAGATCCCGCCGCGCAACGTCACCTGGGCCAAGGTCGGCAAGTGGGTGCACCTGGCCAAGGTGGCCTTCGAAAAATATTTCATGAACAAGATGAAGACCGGCAACACCGATCCCATCTACGAAAAATACGTACTCAAGGCGCTGGGCATCGAGCGCCTGAAGAACACGCCGAAGCCCTGAGAGGCTGTGAATTTTTCAGCCTCTCAGCCCGGCCATGGATGGCCGGACGCGAAGCGGTCACGCCAGTGGCTGATTCGCGCAGGCGCGTACGGACCTGTGCCGGACGCGCCGATGAAAAATTCCGCACGACGCGGAATTTTTCACAGGCTCTGAGTACTCGCGCGCGGCATCAAGCCCGCGCGAGCGTTTCACCTTGGCGCCGGCGCTGAGCCTCGCGTCCGGTGCCGATTCACCCGCCACCATGGAGCCGTGTCAACCATGAACATCGACCGCATCGTTTTTGCTTTTGCCGGCAGCATGATCCTGATCAGCGTGCTGCTGGCCTGGCTGGTATCCCCGTTGTGGATGCTGCTGGCGGCCTTCGTCGGGCTGAACCTGCTGCAGTCCGCGTTCACCAGCTTCTGCCCGCTGGCGATCGTGTTGCGCAAGCTCGGTCTGCCGGCCGGTTGCGCGTTCCGGTGAGGCGCGTGCCCATGCCAAGCCTGCGCGGGCTTCTGCTGGGTGCCGTCGTGACGCCGGCACTGGTGCTGACTGCGTGCAGCCATCCGCAGGCGCCGGCAGTGGTGGCGAATGCCGCTGCGCCGATACCGGTATTGACCGTGTCCGAGCAGGTCACGCCACGCGACCGCGTGTGGGATGGCACGGTGCAGGCGGTCAATCGCGCCACGTTGTCGGCGCAGACCGCGGGGCGCGTGGTCGAACTGCCGTTCGATGTCAACGATTACGTGCCCAAGGGCGCGGTGGTGGCGCGCTTCACCGATGTCGAGCAAGGTTCGGCGGCGCGCGCCGCAGCGGCCCAGGTGCGCTCGGCGCAGGCCGCGTATACCGACGCCGAAGCGCAATACAGCCGCATCGCGCAAGTCTATGCGCGCAAGCTGGTGTCCAAGGCGCAATACGACCAGACGCTGGCCGCGCGCGATTCGGCCAGGGCCGCGCTGGATGCCGCGCAGCAGAATGCGCGCGCCGCGCTGCAAAGTCAGAATTACACCGTGGTGCGCGCGCCCTACGCGGGCATCGTCACCCAGCGTTTCGTGCAGATCGGCGAAGCGGTGCAGCCGGGCCAGCCGCTGATCGCCGGCATCTCGCTCAACCAGTTGCGCGTCGAGTTGCAGGTGCCGCAAAGCGACGTCGATGCCATCCGCAAATACGCGCGCGCCTGGGTGGTGCTCGATGGCGGGCGCAAACGCATCGAAGCGGCCAAGGTCATCGTGTTCCCCTATGCCGATCCGACCACGCACACCTTCACCGTGCGCCTGGAATTGCCGCCGGCCGACACCGGCCTGAATCCCGGCGAGGTGGTGCAGGTAGCTTTCATGATTGGTTCGCGGCCGCGCTTGCTGGTGCCGGATTCGGCCTTGCTGCAACGTGGCGAGATCACTGGCGTTTATGTCGTGCGCGACGGCGGGATCACGTTGCGCCAGGTGCGGCTGGGGGCGCGTTTCGGCGCTCAGGTCGAGGTGATCTCGGGGTTGACGGCAGGCGAAACCATCGCCAGAAATCCGCTGCAGGCGGTGGCCTGGCTGGTCAAGCAGCACCGCAAGTCGAACGATCAGGGAGCCTGAACGCATGGCTGGCACCAAGCCGCTCGGCATTTCCGGGCGTATCGCGCGCGCGTTCCAGGCATCGCAGATCACCCCGTTGCTGGCGATCGTGGGCCTGCTGCTGGGCCTTGCCGCGGTCATCATCACCCCACGCGAGGAGGATCCGCAGATCGAGGTCACCATGGCCACGATCACGGTGCCGTTCGCCGGCGCCGATGTGCGCGATGTGGAAAACCTCGTCGCGTTTCCGCTGGAGCAGAAAGTCTCCGAGATCCGCGGCATCAAGCATGTGTACTCGGTCAGTCGTCCCGGCGTGGCGGTGATCACCGCCGAGTTCCGCGTCGGCGTGCCGCGCCAGGAGGCGATCATCCGCCTCTACAACAAGGTTTATTCGAACCTCGACTGGGTGCCGCCCGGCGTGGGTGTGGGCCAGCCGATCATCAAGCCGATGGGCATCAACGACGTGCCCATCATGACCCTCACGCTGTGGTCCGATCACGCCAACCCGGTGCAACTGGCCGAGGTCGCGCGCACCCTGGAAACCACGCTCAAGACCGTGCCTGGAACGCGCGACGTGTACAGCGTCGGCGCGCCGCAGCGCGCAGTACTGGTCAAGCTCGATCCTGGCAAGCTGGCTGCCTACAACCTCACCGTCACCGACTTGGCCAATGCGCTGAAGGCGGCCAACGTAGCCACCGATGCCGGTGACGAGTACAGCCGCAACACCGATTTTCCGGTCAAGGCCGGCCTGCTGCTGATGGATGCCAACGAGGTGCACAACCTCGTGATCGGCCTCGCCGGAGGCAAACCCATCTACGTGTCCGATGTCGCCGAGGTCGTCGGTGGCGCCAACTACCCCACCAGCTATGCTGCCTACGGCACGCCGGCGGGCATGGGCGGGCCGGCCACCGGACTGGCGCCGGCGGTGACCATCGCCATCGCCAAGAAGCAGGGCGAGAACGCGATCAACATCACCGACGCCATCCGCGCGCGTCTGACCCAGCTCAAGAACATCGAGATCCCCGCCGACGTGCACGTGGCGGTGACCCGCGATTACGGCCGCAGCGCCGATGCCAAGGCCGCCGAGCTGATGGAGCACCTGCTGCTGGCGACGGTATCGGTGGTGCTGTTGATGTTGCTGGCACTGGGCTGGCGCGAGGCCGTCGTGGTCGGTGTCGCGGTGGTCATCACCCTGGCGATCACCTTGTTCGCGTCGTGGGCGATCGGTTTCACCATCAATCGCGTGTCGCTGTTCGCGCTGATTTTCTCCATCGGCATCCTCGTCGACGACGCCATCGTGGTGGTGGAAAACATCCACCGGCACATGGCCATGGGTAACAAGAAGCTCAGCGCGGCTATTCCCATCGCCGTGGACGAGGTAGGCGGCCCGACCATCCTGGCCACCTTCACCGTGATCGCGGCGCTGTTGCCGATGGCTTTCGTCGGCGGCTTGATGGGGCCATACATGCGCCCGATCCCGATCAACGCCAGCGTCGGCATGCTGATCTCCCTGGCGGTGGCCTTCGTGGTCACGCCGTGGATGGCCTATCACCTGCTCAGGAAGCTGGCACAGCACCACGAGGACCACGGCGCCGGGCCGGGCCATGCCGCCGAGTCCAGGCTCGATCAGAAGCTCTATGCGCTGTTCAATCGCGTGATGTCGCCGTTCCTGCTGGGCGACAAGGCCAAACGCAACCGGCGTCGCCTGTTCGCGGCGATCGGCTTGCTGGTATTACTGTCGGTGAGCCTGGTCGGCGTCAAGGCGGTGATCCTGAAGATGCTGCCGTTCGACAACAAATCCGAGTTCCAGGTGGTGTTGAACATGCCCGAGGGATCGACCCTGGAGCAGACCAACCGCGTGCTCACCGACATGGGCCAGGTGCTGGCCAAGGTGCCCGAGGTCGTCAACTACCAGTTGTATGCAGGCACGCCGGCGCCGATCGATTTCAACGGGCTGGTGCGCCAGTACTTCATGCGCACCTTGCCCTATCAGGGCATGATCCAGGTGAATCTGGTGGGCAAGGACCAGCGCTCGCGGCAGAGTCACCAGATCGCGCGCGCGGTGCGTCCGGCGCTGGCGGCCATCGCCACGCGCTTCCACGCGCATCTGCAGGTGGTCGAGATCCCGCCCGGGCCGCCGGCGCTGGCGCCCATCGTGGCCGAGATCTACGGCCCGAGCTACACGGTGCAAAAGAAGATCGCGCTGGACGTCGAGCACCTGTTCGAGCACACGCGCAACATCGTCGATGTGAATACCACCGTCGAGAATCCCGGGTCACAGCGCAAGCTGCTGGTGATCGATCGCACGCGCGCCGCGACACTGGGCGTGAGCCAGCAGCAGATCGTCGATGCCATCGCCGCGGGTCTGGGCGGCATCGATGCCACGTACCTGCAGGATGGCAATGCCAAGCACGCGATCCCGGTGGTGCTGCGCCTGCCGCAGTCCGATCTGGGCTCGCTGGATTCGGTGCTCACGCTGCGCGTGCGCGCGCAGGCGGGGCAGTTGATTCCCTTGTCCGAGGTCGTGCATGTCGAGACCACACCGTGGTCGGACGCGATCTATCACCAGGATCTGCTACCCGTGACCTACGTCACCGGCGATGACGCCGGGCACGTGGACAGTGCGCTGTACGGCATGTTCACGCTGGTCAGCGAGATCAGCCAGCGCACTTTCGACGGCTACCATCTGAGTCAGCACTTCATCGGCCCGCCCGCGAACGGCGACAGCTTCTCGATCAAGTGGGGCGGCGAGTGGACCACCACCTACGAAACCTTCCGCGACATGGGCCTGGCCTATTCGGTGGGCCTGATCCTGATCTATCTGCTGGTGGTCGGGCAGTTCCGCAGCTATCTGGTGCCGCTGGTGATCATGGCGCCGATTCCGCTGACCGTGATCGGCGTGATGCCCGGGCACTGGCTGATGCACGCGCAGTTCACCGCCACCTCGATGATCGGCATGATCGCGCTGGCCGGCATCATCGTGCGCAACTCGATCCTGCTGGTCGACTTCATCAACCACTCGGTGCTGGCCGGCAAGCCGCTGGAAGAGGCCGTGATCGAGGCCGGCGCGGTGCGCGCCAAACCCATCATCCTGACCGCGCTGGCGGCCATGATCGGCGCGTTCTTCATCCTCAGCGACCCGATTTTCCAGGGCCTCGCGGTATCCATGGTGTTCGGCATCTTCGTGTCGACGCTGCTGACGCTGGTGGTGATCCCGCTGCTGTACTACGTGTACCTCAAACGCTACGGGGTGCAGGCGCTGCGGCACGAAGTGTGAGCGCGACGCGCGGTCGGCTGCGCGCCTGCAGCCAGCAGCCGCGCGCCACCGTGCGGTTCATCCGGCACGCGTCACGAATGTGACCGCGAGCACGTTTTGTCTTCGCGCACCGGCCATACGTCGGCTGAACGCCGCCATTCGTCGAATGGCATGTCGCACCCGTGTCTCGCTGTGGTCAATCTGCGCGTGCGGTCGTCGGCCGCGACAGGGGGCGGCAATGCGCAATGCGCGCGGATTCACTCTGCTGGAACTGATGGTCGTGCTGATCATCGTGGCGATCATGCTGGGCATCGCCATACCCGACTTCCACACCGTACTGCTGAACCGTCGATTGAATGGCTTGATCGACAACCTCTACAACTCACTAAATTATGCGCGCAGCACAGCGCTCAGCAACGATGAGCCGGTTACCGTATGCCCGCTTGGCTCCGCTGGAGGCACGACCTGCGGAAGCAACTGGAACGCGGGTTGGATCGTGGTCAAGCAGCCACCACAGGGAACCAGTGCGGTGCTGAACACCACGGTGTTGAGTGCGAACGGACCTACATTGAACAGCGTTCCCATCGGCTCAGGTTCCTCGGTCACGCAAATCACTTTCAATGGCCTAGGCCTGCTCAGCACTACTCAAACTCTGCTCGTTGCGTGCGACTCGCGCGGCAGTAGCGCCGCGCGCGCGATTTCGGTTTACGCCACCGGCTTCATCCAGGCATCGAATACGCCGGGCATGGCAGCCGATGGCACGACTTCGCTCACCTGTCCCTGAGGAAGCACACATGAAACGTCCGCTGCGTGCCGCCGGCTTCACCTTGCTCGAAGTGCTGGTGACCGTGGTCATCTTGTCGATCGGCATGTTGGGCGTGGCTGGCGTGTTGCTGCTGGTACACAAGAACAATGCGGCAAGCTACATGCAGCAGCAAGCGGTGCAGGATGCCTACGACATTCTTGACCGCATGCGCGCCAATCGCTCGGCTGCATTGCAAGGCCTGTACGACGTGGCCCCACCCAGTTCGGCACCAACCAGTTGTTCCAGCAATACGTGCAGTCCACAACAGATGGCGAACTACGACTTGTGGCAGTGGCATTCCGATCTGGTGAACGAGCTGCCTGCGGCGACATCCAGTATTTCCACCGCGACTCCGGCGGGTGTGTCCTCCGCCAACCAAGACGTGCAAGTAACGGTCAAGCTGCAATGGAGCGATGCACCCACGCTGCAGGCGTTGAAGCAAACAGTCAAGCCCGCCAGCTACACCTTGACGACGGTGCTGTGATGAAACGTTCCATGGGATTTTCGCTGGTGGAACTGATGGTGGCGATTGCCATCGGCCTGGTGATACTCGCCGGCGTCGTCACCGTGTTTGTCGCGCAGCGTCAGGTTTATGGCACCGCGACGGCCCAAGCCTCGATGCAGAACGCTGAGAATGCGATTGCGGCCATGGTCGCTCCGGCCGTGCGTGGCGCCGGATTCGCTGGTTGCGGCGCATTTTCCACGACCGGCAACATCATCAATTCCGGAAGTCTGCTTTACAACTTCAGTGCGCCTTTGTTCGGTTTTTCGGCCAACACCGCGATGAGCGGGCTGAATGCGGCCAACGCAACCAGCACGGGCAAATGGACGCCTGCGCTGGACAGTTCGTTCGCCAACAACATGCCCGAGGCCGGCAGCGACGTGATCGTGGTGGGCGGGGAATTGCCTGGCACCATTCCGGTGCCGGTCACCGACATCGTCGGCAACTCAGGGCAATTGACGATCCAGAGCCAGCCTTTTCCGCCGCCATCAACGGCCACGGTACAGCCCGGCATGATTGGTGCGGTCAGCGATTGCGCCAAATCGATTGCCTTCACGATTTTTTCTCAGGCAGGCGCCAATTCGAACAATCTGATCATCCACCACGACCAAGGCACTGGCATCGGCAGCAACAAACAGGCTGATTTCGCGCCGAATTTCCCGTTGGGCTCGCAGTTCGTGCTGTTGCAGCAAGAAGCGTTCTATGTTGCGCAGGGACCGGGTGGACAGAGCGCGCTGTACGGCGCGGTGATGATGTGCGGGCAGTGGCAGTCTTTGGCGGTGCTTGCTTCGGGTTGTTCGAATGGCAACGGCGCCAATGCGAGTGCTTCGGCACCGCAACCGCTGGTGCCCGGCGTCGACAACATGCAAATCCTCTATGGCATTGGCGCCGGCGGCGTGACCCAGCAATGGGTGCCTGCATCTGCGGTGACCAATTGGGCGCAGGTGTATGCCGTGCGCATGGGTTTTCTGCTGGAGGGACCGCTCGGTTCGGCGCCGCCGGGAGCCAACCCAACCAGTTGGCCGGTACTCGGCACCACGGTCAAGGTGCCGCCGGATACCCGACTGCGCCATGTCTATGTCATCACACTGTCGATCAGGAACGCCACGTTATGAACGCGATCATGCGCGGGATTCGGGAATCGTGGCTCGAAATTCGAGAAAGCCACGAACTGGCCCTGCAAGCCAGCAGTGAGTGTCATGCCAACGCGTCGCGCAGGCAGCGAGGTTTCGTGCTGTTGACGGCGTTGGTGTTGCTGCTGGTGCTGACCCTGGCGGCACTGGTGGCCATGGTGTACCAGGCCAACCAGGCGCGTGTCGCCGGTAACACGGCCAACGCGCAGATCTCGTTCGAGACCGCCGAGGGCGCGTTGCGTATCGCCGAGGGCCAGTTGCTCACGGGCGCGTATACAGGCGTGCCGTTCACCACAGCCGGCAACAACGGACTGTATCTTTTCAATCCATTGCAGGTGCCGCTGTGGACGAATCCATCCACATGGAGCGGATCCGGCACCACGTTTGCGTCGACGTTTTCCGGTCTTTCCAGTGCCGCGCCGCAAGTGATGATCGAGCAGCTGCCCAGTGTGGCCATGCCCGGGCAAAGTCTGGCATCGGTGCAATACGGCGGCGGCGTGCAGACAGTGAATGTCTATCGCATCACCGTGCGCGCGGTGGGCGCCAACGGCAAGGCACCAGTGATGGTGCAAAGCATCTTCCACGAGTAACCGACACGTGCCCACGGCACAAGGTGCGTCATGAAATTGCACGCTGCGTTCCGCAATCTGGCTACTGGCACCGCGTTGGCGGTCATCGCGGGTTTGTTCGCGCCGCCGATGATTCCGGTGCAGGCCGCGACCACGCCAACGATTCTAATTTCGCAAATACCGCTGAGCGTTGCCATCCCGGTGCATCCGCAAGTGCTGTTCGCGGTGGGCAACTCGCAGTCCATGGATGGCGATTTGGGTGGTGCGATCATGACGGGTTCCGGCAGCCTGAGCGCGGGCCAAGTCTCGTTGTACAACTCCAGTTCCCCCGTGAATTACACCGTGCCCAGTGGGTTCACGCCGCCGGTCGTGCCGTCCGCGGCAGGTGTTGCTCCTTACACTGCAGTCAACGCCAGCGGAAATCTGGTCGACAACAGCGCCAGCCGGCTGAATGTCGCCAAGGCCGGGCTTGCGGCCATTCTGCAGGCCTACATGGGCAGTACCGATTTTGCGCTGGAGGATTACGCGACATCGGGGACCAGCCTGTATTCGACCTGGGTGTACTACATGTCGCCCAATGGTGGTCCATTCACCTTTGCCAACGCGCTGCCGGCGAATGGCTATACCAACTATGCCGCCTATGCGCTCGCCGATCCGAACGCCAGCCCCGCGCCCACGTTGTGGACGATCAATCCCTGTTACCAGTACACCATTGCCTCGAGTTCGGTGAGCAATGACTGCTCGCAGATCGACAGCACGCTCTACGGTGGCACGATGGCCAGCTACCAGTACATGCAGATCGGCGCCACCAGCGACGAGCCGGATATCAACGATGTGCTTTATGCATCGGGTCAGCCGGCGGTCTATGTCGATTATGGCGGCACCTACGCGGCGTCAGGTCCCAATAGCGGGATCTCGATCAACCCGCCGACATCGACGCCATATACTCTTTTCTCCTTGTCGAACTACAACAGTGGCAAGATTTCTGTTGGCTACAACAATGCCGTGCCGTCGGCGAATACGGTCACCGGCCCGACCAATGCGGGTTATGTCCCTTATTCGCCGCAGGTCATGTATGCGCACCGCGGCTTCGGCTACTACGTCAATAGCGTGACCTCCAACAGCGGCGCTGTGCTGGTGCCGATGACCAGCGCGGGCAAGCAACCCACGACCAGCAGTATCAGTACCGCCATCAGCACGTTCACGCCTTACCTGGCGCCGGAAACCAACAACTCGAGCAGCTCCGAGATCAAGGCACTGGCCTACCAGTCGCCGATCGCCGGACTGGTTTCCAAGGCAGGAGCGTACTTGCAAGGACTAGTGAGCGACGAAGAGGCCTGTCCACCCAAGCAGTATGTCGTGCTGGTGACTGATGGTCTGCCGACGATGGACCTCGATGGCAATTTATGGCCACCGCTGGGCAGTGCTGCCGCGCAAGGTTATCACGTCACTGCAGCTTTCAATGCGGATGGGTCACTCAATGCATCGGCCACTAATGACCAGGCATTGATTGACGCGGTCAACACCATTGCCCAACTCAAGACTCAAGGAATCGAAACCTATGTGGTGGGCCTCGGCGCGGGCGTCGATCCATCCGCCAATCCTCAGGCGGCGGCGGCGCTGACGGCCATGGCCATCGCCGGCGGCACGAGCAGCTATTTTCCGGCCACGAGTCCCAGCAGTTTGGTCTCGCAACTCTCGGTCATTCTGAACCAGATCCAAGCGGGCAGCTTGTCCACGGCGTCGGCGGCAGTCAATTCGACCGGCCTGAATACCGGTTCGGATGTCTACGAGGCTTCGTACAACACCAACTGGACTGGCGACCTGCGCGAGTTTCCGATCGATGCCAGCAATGGCCAAGTGAATACCGCTTCCAGCAATGCGGTATGGAGCGCACAGACGCAGGTCGATACGCAGTCAAGCGGGACAGGTTGGAGCACGAACCGCATCATCGCAACCTGGAATCCCGCGTTATCGGGTGCGGCGTCAGGTGCATCGCCCGGTGCGGGTGCGCCGTTTCGGTGGGGCACGACCGGTACATTGTCGGCAAACTCCATATCGCCTGCACAGCAATTACTGTTGCAGCCCAGCGATACCTTGGGCCAGGAACGCCTGCACTATTTGCGTGGGGATCAGACCAGGCAGCAAAGCAATGGCGGACCATTCCGCAATCGCGCGCATATCCTCGGCGACATCGTCGACAGCAACCCGATCTATGTGGGTGCGCCCGATGGACCCTATGCAAGCGGTTCCGGTTTCAGCACCAGCTTCAACAGCAGCTACCAGAGCTTCGAGAGCACGTATGTCAATCGCCAGCCCATGCTTTACGTAGGCGCCAATGATGGCATGCTGCATGCGTTCGATCCCAAGACCGGCAAGGAGCTGTTTGCTTTCGTGCCCAACGGCGTCTTCGCCAACCTGATCGATCTCACCCAGCCCAACTACAGCCACCAGTTTTATGTCGATGGATCGCCGCAGGCGGGTGACGTGCAGTTCGCGGATGGCACTTGGCATACCTTGCTGGTCGGCGGCGAGAATGCCGGCGGCAACAGCATCTATGCGCTGGATGTGACCACCCCGGCCAGTCTGACGACCGAATCCGCCTTGGCCAAGGCGGTGCGATGGGAGTTCAGTGGTTCGGGCGGCGGTGGCATGGGTTATACCTACAGTACGCCGGCGCTAGCTCTGACTTGCGTACCCAGCCCCGGGTATCAGTCGCCGTGCAGCAATTCCAACGCTACCTTGCAGGGCATGTTCATGGCGTTCTTCGGCAACGGCTACGACAGCCCGTCCAATCACGCCATTCTGTATGCAGTCAATGCCCAAACTGGCGCACTACAGGCCAGGATCGATCTGTGTGCGGCGGTCAGTGGTGCCTGCAACCCCAATCTGCCGGATGGTTTGTCCAGCGTGGTGGCGGCCAATTCGGACGGCATCATCGGTGCGCCGGTCGATCACGTGTTCGCCGGCGATCTGCAGGGCAATCTGTGGTCGATCAACGTGTCCAACAGCAGCCCCAGCAAATGGACCGTGCGCTTGTTGTTCCAGGCGCGCGACGCCAACGGCAACCCGCAGCCCATCACCACGACGCCAGCAGTCACGCTCAACCCGAATTATCCCAACCAACTCGGCTTGATGGTGTATTTCGGTACCGGTCAGCTGTTGGCGGCCAGCGATTTGAGCAGCACGCAAACGCAATCGTTTTATGGCGTGTGGGACAAACCGACCACCAGCGCGTCCAGCATCGCCAATGCTTACACCCGCAGCAATCTGCAGGCGCAAGTCTTGACCACGATATCTGCCGCGACTGCGGGACTACCCCAGGCCGTGCGTACCGTCACCAACAACTGCGTCTACTACAGCACGACGACCGGCTTGCCCAGCGGTTGCACGGCACCGAGCAGTACGCCCAGTACGGCACAACTGGGCTGGTACATGGATTTGCCGGCCAGCGGCGAACGCGTGATCACTGATCCACGCCTGGAAAGCGGTGCCGTGGTGTTCACCACGAACGCACCGACTTCGGCATCAAGCACGCAGTGCAGTGTCGGCTTCAATTCATGGCTGATGGATGTGAACTACGTCAACGGCGGTTCATTCTCGCAGCCGGAGCTGGATGTCAACGGTGACTACACGATCAATGGTGGTGATCAAGTCACAATTGGCGGCACGACCTACAACCCGGTGGGCATGAGCATGGGCACGGTGTACTCGGCGGCACCAACCATCATCAGCGCCGATCTGGGTGCCGCGCACGCCTTGAAGCTGATCACGCGTTCCGATCAGACCATCAAATCCGTGCAGGAACGTGGCGGTGGGCCAACGCGCGTAGGCTGGTGGCAGATCATTCAATAGGAGAGTGGCGATGAACAGATGGCTTACGACCCTCGCTGCATGCGTGCTCTGCCTGCTGCTGGCTCGACCCAGTCAAGCGATCATTGCCGTCGGAGTGGCACACGGCACAGTGCAATCGGTCAGTGTCAGCAACGCGCGTGTCACCATCGCGGGCAAGAGCTATGCGATCACCCGCGATACCGTTGTCGTCGGTGCCAAGAGTCTTGGACAGATATCATCGGGCGCGCGCGTGACAGCGATACTCACGCCAGATGGCAAGACGGTGACGAGGCTGATCGTGCAACCGGCATCGCCGCAACCGAAAGCCAAGCACTGAACATGGGACTTGTCCAATGAAACGCAGCGTAGGCTTTACCTTGATCGAGTTGATGATCGTCGTGGCGATCATCGCCATTCTCTCGGCTATCGCGTACCCGGCATACAACAAGTACGTGCTGCGCAGTCGACGGTCGGACGCCTATGCTGCGCTGAATCAGGATCAGGCCACCATGGAGCGCTGCTACGCGCAGTACTTTTCGTATGCGCCGACCACGGCGACGTGCCCTGCTGTTCAGACCACATCGCCTGAGGGGTACTACAGTGTCGTTGCCTCCAACGTGACCGCAACGACGTACACCCTCACCGCGACCGCGATTGGTCCGCAGGCACAGGATACGGGCTGCGCGACGCTGAGCCTCGACCAGGCCGGCAACAAGACCTCGACCGGCGGCAGTGCCAACTGCTGGGGTTCCTGAGGCGGGGTTCCGAGACTCGTCCATGCGATGCATTTGGACGTCCGTTGGCTGAATGTCGCACGTGCTAGCATGCCGCGCGTTCCAGTCCGAGCAGACGCATGCAGATCGAAACCAAGTTGCCCGCGGTAGGCACCACCATTTTCACGGTGATGAGCCAGCTCGCGATCGAGCACAAGGCCATCAATCTGGGTCAGGGCTTCCCTGATTTCGATCCGCCGCCAGCCTTGGTCGATGCCTTGGCGCGTACCATGCGCGAGGGCCATAACCAGTACGCGCCGATGACCGGCATCACCGCGTTGCGCGAGCAGATCGCACTGAAGACCGAGCGTCTGTATGGCCGCCGCATCGGCGTGGACACCGAGATCACCGTCACCTCGGGCGCCACCGAGGCGCTGTTCGCCGCCATCGCCTGCAGCGTGCGCGCGGGCGAGGAGGTGATCGTGCTCGATCCCTGCTACGACAGCTACCAGCCGGCCATCGACCTGCAGGGCGCGCGCGCGGTGCATGTGCCCTTGCGCCTGCCGGATTTTTCCGTGGACTGGCAGCGCGTGCGCGACGCGGTCACGCCGTGCACGCGCATGATCATCGTCAACAGCCCGCACAATCCATCGGGCGCGGTGTTCTCCACCGCCGATCTCGATGCACTGGCCGAGCTGGCGCAGGCGCACGGGCTGTGGGTGCTGTCGGATGAGGTCTACGAGCACATCGTGTTCGACGACGCGCAGCACCAGAGCGCGCTGCGTCACCCGGCTCTGGCCGAGCGCAGCTTCGTGGTCAGCTCCTTTGGCAAGACCTACCACTGCACCGGCTGGAAGCTGGGTTACTGCATCGCGCCCAAAACGCTGAGCGCCGAGTTTCGCAAGGTGCACCAGTACCTCACTTTTTGCAGCTTCCAGCCGGCGCAGTGGGCGTTCGCGGAGATGCTGGCGCAGGCACCCGGGCATTACCTTGCATTGCCCGCGTTCTACCAGGCCAAGCGCGACCATTTCCGCGCGCTGCTGGCGCCATCGCGTCTGCAGTTGCTGTCAGTGCCAGGCGGCTATTTCCAGTTGGCCGATTACAGTGCCATCCGCGATGTGGATGATCTGAACTTCTGCGACTGGCTGGTGCGCGAAGTCGGCGTGGCCGCGATTCCGCTGTCGCCGTTTTACGAAACACCGCCCGATGCGCGGCTGCTGCGCTTCTGTTTCGCCAAGTCCGACGCCACCCTGGCCGCCGCCGCGGAGCGTCTGTGCAAACTCTGAAGATCAGCCTGGTACAGGGCGACACGCGCTGGCATGACGCCGCGGCCAACCGCGCGTATTACGGCGGTCTGGTGCGCAACCTGAAAGGGCAGGGCAGTGATCTGGTGATTCTGCCGGAGACGTTCCTCTCCGGCTTCACCAACGACACACTGCATCAGGCCGAAGGCATGGATGGCGAAGGCGTGCACTGGCTGCGCGCGCTGGCGGCGGAGGTTGGCGCGGTGGTCACCGGCAGCGTGGTGATCCGCGACGAAGGTCGCAATTTCAATCGCCTGTTGTGGATGCGGCCCGATGGCCAGTGCACGCAGTACGACAAACGCCATCTGTTTCGCATGGCCGGCGAGCACGAGCGCTACGCCATGGGCGGTGCGCGGCCCATCGTCGAATTGCACGGCTGGCGCGTGCTGCCGCAGGTCTGCTATGACCTGCGCTTTCCGGTGTGGCTGCGCAATCGCCGTCTGCAAAGCGCCACGGGCGGCATGGATTACGACCTGCTGTTGTTCGTGGCCAATTGGCCCGAGCCGCGCCGCTACGCCTGGCGCATGCTGCTGCGTGCGCGTGCCATCGAGAATCTGGCCTGCGTGGTCGCGGTCAACCGTGTCGGTCGCGATGGCAACGGTCTGGATTACGCCGGTGACAGCACCGTGCTCGATGCCCTCGGACAGCCGTTGGTCGAACTGGGTCGCGCTGCGCAGGTGGTCACGGTCGCGCTCGATCCCGCTCCGCTGCTGGCGTTGCGCGAACGGTTTCCGGCGTGGATGGACGCCGACGAGTTCAGTCTTGCCGAGGGACGTGCCGGGTCATGATCGCGCCGCTCAGGATTTCGCAACGGACTTGCCGCGACGCGCAATCGGCGCGGCCTGCTTGGCACTGAACAGGCCATCGTCCCAGTAGGGTTCGTCGCCGAAGCGCGCGGCCAGGAAATCGATCAGGCTGCGGGTCTTCGCGGGCAGCGCGCGGCCCGCCGGATAGACCGCGTAGATCGTCGCTTCGGGCAGGTGCCAGTCGCACAGGATGCGCTGCAATTCGCCGCTGCGCACCAGGTCGCCGACGATGAAGCTGGGCTGCACCGCCACACCCAGACCACGCACCACGGCAGCGGCGAGCACATCGCCATTGCTGGCATGCAACGGGCCATGGACACGCACGTTGACGGTGTCCTGCTCGCGCGCAAAGGTCCACAGGTCGTGGTGCGGGATGAGCGTGTACAACAGCGCCGTGTGCGCTTCCAGTTGCTGCGGGTGCGTCGGCGTGCCGTGCGCTTTCAGGTACGCCGGTGCGGCCACCGCCAGCATGCGCGCGGGCGCGATGCGCCGCGCGATCAAGCTGGAATCGGCCAGGTGACCGATGCGGATGGCCATGTCGAAACCATCGCGCACCAGGTCGGCGCGGCGATCGTTCAAATCCAGTTCCAGTTCGATGCGCGGGTTGCGGCGCAGGAACTCGGTAAGCGCATCGGCCAGATGTCGCGTCGCGAACGACGTGGGTGCGCTTACGCGCAGGTGCCCGCGCGGCTCGGTCTGGCGCTGCCCGGCCTCGGCCGCGGCTTCGTTGAGTGCGGCCATCGCCGCGGCCACGCGCTCGTGATAGTGGCGGCCAGCCTCGGTGAGACTGAGCTTGCGCGTGGTGCGCTGGATCAGGCGCACGCCGAGGTCTTCTTCCAGAGCGCGGATCAGCTTGCTGGCCTGCGCGCGCGAGATGCCGCTGTGACTGGCCGCAGCCGCAAAGCTGCCGTCGTCGACCACGCGCAGGAACAACTGCATCGCGGCATAGCGATCCATGGCGGTGGCTCAGCGTCCGCGGCCCGGCGGGCGCGGTCCGCGCGGCGCATCATTGCGCGGGCGGCGCTCGCCGCCGGGTCGCGGACCGCGCTCGCCACTGGAAGGCCTGGCGCGCTCGCCACCCGGACGTGGACCGCGTTCGCCGGCAAAGGGGCGTGCACCGCGCTCGCCATTGAAGGGCCGTGCCGCGCGTTCGCCGCCCGGGCGTGGACCCCGTTCACCCGCGGGCGGTGCCGCGCGCTCGCCGCCGCGGCGTGGACCACGCGCAGCGTCGAAAGGCCGTGCAGTGCGCTCTCCGGACGGCCCCGCGCCATGTCCACCGTGGCCGCGGCTGGCCGGCAGCCACGGCCCTTTTTCCATGTGCGCGCCGGCGCCACGGCGCGGCCCACCGCGACCAGGGCGATCTTCGCCAGCGACCCACTGACGCACCGCGGGCAGTTCCTGACCCGGGCTGAATGCGCGCGGTTTGCGCGCGCCGGGAGTGCGATCAGCGCGCATCACGTTGCCGTTGACCTCGCGCTTGGGACCCGTACCGCGTCGGCGTGCATCGCGGTGGTCGTCGCGCACCCGATCGAATGCGGCGAGTTCGCGGCCTTCGTCACTGCCTGCCGCCCAGGCTTGCGCACGCTCGGCGCGCACCTTGACCCCGTTGCGCTGCGCACGGCGCTGGTGCAACACCGGCTGCAGGGTCAGCGTCGGCTGCGGCGCGCCCATGCCGGCGAGCGCGCGCAGCGCGCTCACGGCTGCGGCGTCCAGCGCTTGCGAATGGCCGCGACGCAGCAGGCGTGGCAGCTCGATATTGGCGTAACGGATGCGCTTGAGGCGGCTGACCATCAGGCCCTGCGATTCCCACAGGCGCCGCACTTCGCGGTTGCGGCCCTCGCGCAGGATCACACGGAACCAGCTATGGCTGCCGCCGCGGCTGATCGGGGCGATTTCCTCGAAGCGCGCGGGGCCGTCTTCGAGCTCGATGCCGGCGCTGAGCTGCGCCAGGACCTCGTCCGGAACCTCGCCGTGCACGCGGCACAGATATTCGCGCTCGAGCGCGGTGCCGGGGTGCATCAGTGCATGCGCCAGGTCGCCATCGGTGGTCAGCAGCAGCAGGCCGGTGGTGTTGAGGTCGAGGCGGCCGACGGCGATCCAGCGTGAGCCTTTCAGGCGCGGCAGGTTGTCGAATACGGTGGGCCGGCCCTCGGGGTCCTCGCGGGTGATCACCTCGCCCTCGGGCTTGTGATACATCAGCACTTCGGCGTCTTCGCGGCGATCGCTGGCGACCACGTAGGCGTGACCATCAAGCTCGACGCGATCGCCGGCGCCGACACTGGTGCCGATCGTGGCGACTTCGTTGTTGACGCGTACCTCACCTTGCTCGATGCGTTGCTCCAGCATGCGGCGCGAGCCCAGTCCGGCGTTGGCCAATACCTTGTGCAGGCGTTCTTCGAGGCGCGGTCCGTGGTCGGCTGCGGCCTGGCGTTTGAGTGACAACAGGGTGCGCGTGGGCGCGGTCATGCGAGGTGCTCCTTGGAATCGGGGTCTGGCGCCGGCGCGGTTGCGTCGGGCAAGGGCAAGTGGGTGGCAGCGGATGCTGCGGAAAAATCGGATGTCGCGTCGGCCGTGCCGGCGGCTTCGACAGGCGCGGGCAGGATGTTGACTGCACGGTCAGGTGCGGCCTCGAACTCGAACTGCGGCGCCAGTTCCTCCAGATCGCGGATTTCGGCCAGCGGCGGCAGATCTTCCAGCGCCTTGAGGTTGAAGTAGTCGAGGAACTGGCGCGTGGTGCCATACAGCGCCGGGCGGCCGGCCACGTCACGATGCCCGACGATGCGGATCCACTCGCGTTCCTCCAGCGTGCGGATCATGTTGCTGGATACCACCACGCCGCGAATTTGCTCGATCTCGCCGCGCGTGATGGGCTGCCGGTAGGCGATCAGGCTGAGGGTTTCCAGCAGCGCGCGCGAGTAACGTGTCGGACGCTCGGCGTTGAGCCGTGCGACCCATGCGTGCACGTCGCCGGCAACCTGGTAGCGGTAGCCCGAGGCAACTTCGGCGAGCACCACGCCACGTGTGCCGGTATCGGTGTGCAGCGCTTCGAGCGCTCGCGCGACATCGGCTGCGGTCACGCCCTCGTCCTCGGTGAACAGGCCGGCGAGCCGTGTCGATGACAAAGGCTCGGCGCTGGCGAGCAGGGCGGCTTCGAGGATGCGTTGAATCTGGATCGTTTCCATGTGCGGATCGTGAAGTCTTGCGTTATCGGAACGTGCGGTTTCTGGCTTGCGTGGCAGCGTGGTCGTCAGACCGCGGCGCTGCATGCCTTCAGGTAAATCGGTGCCAGTGGTTGATCCTGGATCACATCGAGCAGGCCTTCCTTGATCAGTTCCAGCATGGCGATGAAGCTGACCACGATGCCGAGCCGTCCCTGCTCGGGTTTGAATACCTCGGTGAAGGCGTGAAACGCGCCATCCTCGATCAGGCGCAACAGGTCGCTCATGCGCTCACGGATCGACAATGCATCGCGCTGCATGGCCACGGCGCCGCCGAGTTCAGCGCGGCGCAATACATCCTTGAGCGCCAGCAGCAGTTCGCGCAAATCCACCGCAGGCGGCACCCGCGTCACGCTGCGCTCACCGGCATCGGCATGCGCCACGCTGGTGTCGCGCTCCACGCGCGGCAGCGCATCCAGATCCTCGGCGGCGCGCTTGTACCGTTCATATTCCTGCAGGCGGCGCACCAGTTCGGCGCGCGGATCGGATTCGCCGCCGGCCGCGTCGTCGGGCGGTCGCGGCAGCAGCAAGCGTGATTTGATTTCGGCGAGGATCGCCGCCATCACCAGATACTCGGCCGCCAGCTCCAGGCGCATCGCGTGCATCAGTCCGATGTAGTCCATGTACTGCCGGGTGATTTCGGCGATGGGGATGTCCAGTACGTCCAGATTCTGGCGTCGGATCAGATACAGCAGCAGATCCAGCGGGCCCTCGAAGGCTTCGAGAATGACCTCCAGCGCGTCCGGCGGGATATACAAATCCTGCGGCATGCTCAGCATTGGCTGACCGCGCACCAGCGCCAGCGGCATTTCCTGCTGCTGCGGGACGGGCTTGAACGGGCCTTGCGGCGCATCAGCGCTTCCTGCGACGGCAGGTTCAGTGCTCATGCGGCACTCATCGGACGAGGGCCGCAAGCCGCGGTCAGGCTGTAGTGGGGTACGCTCAAATGTGTTCTCGGATTGCGTGTCGCTGTTTGCGAACAGGCGCCTGCAAAGCGCCCGAAATCAGTTTCGGCAAAATGCGCCATGCAACGTGCAGTCAGCGCGGTTCCGCGATTTGCATCTACGGCATTCGCGCAGCAGGTGCTGCGATGCTGCGGCCGTCATGCAAAATTCCCTGCTGTAACCGGCTGCTGGCCACATGCCCGTCTATTCAGGCAGAAGTGGTGCTGGGTGATGCCCTGAAGTGCGGGGGCGCAGCGTCGGGCGGCTTCGCGCCGGCCGGATCAGCACGCAAAGCCTAACTGCTCATTTGCAGCGCGTCCAGTGCTGTGCAGTGCGCCATTGCGCGGCGAATGCCGAGGTTCAGGGTGGCCCCGGCCCCGCATTGGTCATCCCCGCCTGCGCTGGGATGACGAGTCAACTTGTGCGGGACTGACGAGTTGTGCGGGGCTGACGGAGCCAGAACGACCGGGCCGTTCGCTCGAAGAATCTTGTCTTGTTGAATGCGGATTGATATCAGGGCAGCACGCGCGGCTCGGCTTCAAGCAGCACGCCGAAGCGCGTGCGCACGGCGTCGCGCACGCGCACGGCCAGCGCCCACAGTTGCGCGCCGCTAGCCAGCCCGTGATTGACCAGCACCAAGGCATGGCGCTCGGAGATGCCGGCGTCGCCCTCGCGCAGTCCCTTGTAGCCGATGGCCTCGATCATCCATGCGGCCGAAAGCTTGACGCTGCCATCGACTTGGGGCCACTGCGGCAGACCGGGCTCGCGCGCGCGCAATGTGGCGGCACACGCGGCATCAACCTGCGGATTCTTGAAAAAGCTGCCGGCGTTGCCGATCAGCGCCGGATCAGGCAGTTTGCGCGTGCGCAGGCGCAGCACGGCCTCGGCCACATGCACCGCACGCGGTTGCTCGATGCGCATGCGCGCAAGCTCTTCGCGGATGTCGGCGTAGTCGAGATGCAGTGCGCCGCTGCGTGCCAGCTTGAAGCGCACCGCGGTGATGATCCAGCGCGCGGGTGCACGTCTGAAACACGAGTCGCGGTAGCCGAATGCGCAGTCGGCGGCGGGCAATTCGATGAAGCACTCGTGCGCGCGGTCCCAGGCCTCGACGCTGAGGATGCTGCGTGCCACCTCGACGCCATAAGCGCCGATGTTCTGGATCGGCGCGGCGCCGACCGTGCCTGGAATCAGGATGAGGTTCTCCAGCCCCACCAGTTCATGCGCCAGAGTCCAGCGCACCAGCGCATCCCAGGATTCGCCGGCGCCGACACGCAGAATGACGTTTCCGCTTGCCTCGCCCATGGGCTCGATGCCGCTGTTGCGCAACTGTACGATCAGGCCCGGCCAGTCGGCGGTGAACAGCACGTTGGAGCCGGTGCCCAATGCCAGCAGCGGCAGGCCGCGCAGTGCCGGGAGGTCGAGCAGATGCGGCAACGCGCCGATATCGGCGAGTTCGGCCAGCCATGCGCTGCGCGCCCTGACACGCAGCGTGTTGTGCGCCTCCAGCGGCGCATCCTCGATCAGCGTGCAGCCGGGCAGATCAATGCGCGCGGGCTGCATCAGCGGCCTCCCGCAGCGCCTGCACGCATTCGGCGATCAGCGCCGGGCCCCGATAGATCAAGCCGGTATAAAGCTGCACGAGGCACGCGCCGGCGGCGACTTTTTGCACGGCCGCGGTGCCATCGTCGATGCCGCCGGTGCCGATGATCTCTATGCCCGGCAGACGCGCGCGCATGCCGCGCAGCACGCTGTCGGCGCGCGCCCGCAAGGGCACGCCCGAGAGTCCGCCACTTTCCTGCGCGTGCGCCGCGCCGGCCACGCCATCGCGCGCCAGCGTGGTGTTGGTGCAGATCAGCCCGTCGATGCCGTGGCGCTGCAATACCTCGGCGATGTCGTCCATGTCGCGCCCATCCAGATCCGGGGCGATCTTCAGCAACATGGGCTTGCGTGCGCCGGCTTGCGCGCCGAGGCGTTCCTGCGCCTCGCGCAGTCGGCCGATCAACGCATCCAGTGCCGCGTGCGCCTGCAGGTCGCGCAATCCCGCCGTATTGGGCGAGGAAATGTTCACCGCGATGTAGCTGGCTTGGGCATG
Organism: Metallibacterium scheffleri; assembly: GCF_002077135.1. NCBI lineage: Bacteria > Pseudomonadati > Pseudomonadota > Gammaproteobacteria > Lysobacterales > Rhodanobacteraceae > Metallibacterium > Metallibacterium scheffleri. Next base: position 869,325 of record NZ_LDOS01000002.1, read on the forward strand.
CACGCGCTGCAGGCCATGCAGGTAATCGTCCGCTGCCTGTGCGTTGGGGGTGTCCTTGTTCTTGCCGATATTGATGCCGAGCACGCCGCGATACTGCGCCCGGTCGAGGTTGCGCAGCAGTGCATCGACGCCGTCGTTGTTGAAGCCCATGCGGTTGATCAGGGCCTGTTGACCGGGCAGGCGGAATAGGCGCGGCCTCGGGTTGCCAGGCTGCGGCCGCGGCGTGACGGTACCTACCTCGATGAAGCCGAAGCCCATGGCCGCGAGTCCGTCGACGTGCGCGGCGTTCTTGTCCAGGCCCGCGGCCAAGCCGACGGGGTTGGGAAAGTCGAGGCCGAACGCGCGCACGGGCAACGGCGGAATCGCGGGCGCCAGCCAATGTGCCAGATGCAGGCGCTGCAGCCCATCGAGTGCACCCAGCGTCAGCGCGTGTGCGTGTTCGGCGTCCAGGCGGAACAGCAGGCTGCGCGCGAGCGCGTAAGCACCGCCGCCGGCGAACGAATCGGGCTTGCTCAAGCGAGGAAATGTCCGAACCACGCGGCGATCGCGAACATGCCCACCATCGCGATCAGGGCGATCACCAGCGCAGCCAGAGCCAGATGCACGTAGCCCAGCACCAGCCCTGCCACGGCCATGCCGTCGCCATCGATGCTGCCGGGCGGCGCGCGACGGATTTCGCCGCGAGCGATGTGGCCTAGGATCACCGCGAGGATCGCGCCGAGCAGTGGCAGCGCGACCCAAGCGAGCACGCCGAAGATCAGGCTGGCGATCGCGGTGCCGCTGGTACGCACGTACAGTGTGTTCATCCGGTTCCCCTCCTGCATGTCGTCGATGCAACGAGTGCGCTGCTATGCGACGCCCTGCGCACACGGCGTACCTTGATGAAATGCCATGCGCCACAGGCCATCCTCACGCCGCCACAACGAGCTGCGCGCACTGTGCAGCACGCTGTCGCCGCGCCGCAAGCGCGTACGAAAGTGCACCAGCACGAGGTCCTTGGCAAGCTGGCGCAGGCGGAAATCGCTGATCTCGAAATCCTCGAGTTGTGCGCTGCCGATTTTCGCGCTGCCGATTGCAGCCAGAATGCTGGCGCGGTCGTAATGACGCCCGCTGCTGCCGATTTCCTCGAAATCCGCGGCGAGCAGGGCTGCCATTGCGTCGCGGTCGCCGCGCTGCTGTGCCTTCAACAAAGCGGTTTCGGCGGTACGCAACGCGATTTCGGCGGCGGCGGCGTGCATGGCTCAGAACTCGAACTTGATGCCCTGGGCCAATGGCAGCGCGTCGGAGTAGTTGATGGTGTCGGTCTGCCGGCGCATATAGGCCTTCCATGCATCGGAGCCGGATTCGCGCCCGCCGCCGGTGTCCTTTTCGCCGCCGAAGGCGCCACCGATCTCGGCGCCGGAGGTGCCGATGTTGACGTTGGCGATGCCGCAGTCGGAACCGGTGCAGCACAGGAACTGCTCGGCGTGCTTGAGGTTCTGCGTGAAGATCGCCGAGGACAGGCCCTGCGGCACGCCGTTCTGGATGGCGATGGCTTCCGATATCGTGTCGAACGGCAGCACGTAGAGGATCGGCGCGAAGGTCTCGTGCTGGATCACCTCGGCATCGGGAGCCAGTCCGGTGATGAGCGTCGGACGCACGTAATTGCCAGGGCGGTCCAGCTTGCCGCCGCCGAAGGCCACCTGGCCACCGGCAGCCCTGGCGGTGGCGATGGCCTGCTCGTAGCGCTGCACGGCCGCGGCGTCGATCAGCGGCCCCATCAGCGTGCCGGGATCGGTCGGATCGCCCACGCGATGCTCGACCTGCGCGTATGCAGCCTTGAGTTTCTCGACCACGACCGCGTGGATGGCGCGATGCACGATCAGCCGACGCGTGCTGGTGCAACGCTGGCCGGCGGTGCCGACGGCGCCGAACACGATCGCCGGGATGGCCAGCTTCAGGTCGGCGCTCTCGTCGACGATGATCGCGTTGTTGCCGCCCAGCTCCAGCAGCGAGCGGCCCATGCGTCCGGCGACGCGCTGGCCGACGCTGCGGCCCACCGCGGTTGATCCGGTGAAGCTGATCAAACCGACACGGCGATCATCGACGAAACGCGTGGCCAGCTCGGTGCCGGCGTCGTTGAACAGGAAGAAGATGTCCGGAAAGCCGCCCGCGCGCAGCGCTTCGCTGCAGATCTTCAGCGCGGCGATGGCGCTGAACGGCACCTTGGGCGAGGGCTTCCAGATGGAGATGTCGCCGCACACCGCGGCGATGAACGCATTCCAGGCCCACACCGCGACCGGAAAATTGAACGCGCTGATGATGCCGACCAGGCCCAGCGGATGCCACTGCTCGTACATGCGGTGGCCGGGACGCTCGGAGTGCATCGACAGGCCGTACAGCATGCGCGCCTGGCCCACCGCGAAGTCGGCGATGTCGATCATCTCCTGCACTTCGCCGTCGCCCTCGGGCTTGATCTTGCCCATCTCCAGCGCCACCAGCGAGCCCAGCGCGTCCTTGTGCTTGCGCAACGCCTCGCCGCACAAGCGCACCGCTTCGCCGCGCCGCGGCGCCGGCACCTGGCGCCATTCCTTGAAGGCCGCCTCGGCACGCTGCACGACCCGTTCGTAGTCCCCGGCGCTGCTGGCCTGCACATGGCCGAGCACGCTGCCGTCGCGCGGCGCGCGCACCTCGATCATGGCGCCATTCGTGGCAGATGCCCAGGCGCCCTGGCCCAGATAGGTGCCGGAATGGGTGTCGTCGACGCCGAGTGCGGCGAGAATCGGATGCGTCATGGAAAGTTCCTGCGATGGCGGCGGCACGGGGCCACACAATCGGCAGATTCTAGCAGCCGGCTGATTGCCGCTCTGCGCGACCGGATGGCGGACCCGCCCCGATCCGCACGGCGACCTTCCCGTTGTTGATCCGGGCAGGAAGTCGGCTTCGAATCTGTCATGCAGACTTGAACGAGCCTCACGGAGCGGAGATCGCCTGATAGAGTTCGCGCCGGGAGCACACCATGCGCATCGCCATCCTGGCACCTGAAAAAATCGAATTCAGCAGCGCTGCCGCATCCATCACGCTGGGCAGCTCGGCTGGCGACGACATCGTGCTCGCTGGTGAAGGCGTCGCCGCCGCCCATGCGCGCTTGAGTCTGGACGCGCGCGGCTATGTCCTGGAAGTGGGCGCGGCGGTGGCACCGATCCACGTCAACGCACGCCCGGTACGCGAGCGCGCACTGCTGCACGCGGGCGATCAGATCAGCATCGGCGCCGCGCAGGTCCTGCTGCTGGGCGAGCACGTGTGCGAGGCCTGCCCGGATGATGCCGAACCCGACACCGAGGTGCCGCCTGGAGCGTTGAGCCTGCGTGGTATCGGCGGCTCGCGCAGTGGCGCGGCGCTCAGCGTTGCGCCGACGCTGGAGCTGGGTGCCGACGGACTGCCGGCTGGCCTGGGGGCGAATGCGGGCTCACTGCGCGTGTTCTGCGTGCAGGGGCGCCCGGCCATGCTGTGCCGCGATCTGCCCATGGCGGCATGGCCGCGCATCAACGGTCACGTTGCGGCATGTGCTTGGTTGCACGATGGTGATCAAATCAGCATCGGCGCGCAGCGTTACCTGGTGGATGCACCCCCCGACGCAGCGCGCCATGATGCCGTGGATGCCTTCATTCCGGCTGAAGCCGCGCGTCCGGAAGACACCGCCGGGCCGCGCCGCGAGGTGTGGTGGCTGCTGCTTACTGCGGCGGTGATCGCGCTCGTGCTGGCGCTGCTGCTGGCCATTCGCCATTGAACGACCCTGGAGTGACGCCATGAGCCGCACCTGGAATTTCGCCGCTGGCCCAGCCGCCATGCCCGAGGAGGTGCTGCGGCAGGCGCAGGCCGAGCTGCTGGAATGGCGCGACGCGCGCGCCTCGGTGATGGAAATCTCGCATCGCAGCAAGGCGTTCATGGCGCTGGCCGCCGAAATCGAATCCGACCTGCGGGGTCTGGCCGCGATTCCAGCGCATTACAAGGTGCTGTTTTTGCAGGGTGGCGCCACGCTGCAATTCGCGCTGCTGGCGATGAATCTGGCCGCGCCAGGGCAACATGCCGATTACGTGCTCAGCGGCCACTGGGGCGAGAAGGCCGCGCGCGAGGCCGCGCCTTATGTCGAGGTGCGCATCGCCGCCGACGCGCGCGCCAGCCAGTACCGTGCCTTGCCACCACGTGCCGACTGGCTGCTCGATAGCGGTGCAGCCTACGTGCACTACACGCCCAACGAGACGATCCACGGGCTGGAGTTCGCCGATATCCCCGAGGTCGGCAGCGTGCCGCTGGTGGCGGATTTTTCCTCGAGCATCCTGTCCGCGCCGCTGGACGTCACGCGCTTCGGCATGATCTACGCCGGTGCGCAGAAAAACATCGGTCCCTCGGGCCTGACCCTGTTGATCATTCGCGAGGATCTGCTGACCCGCGCCACGCGTCCGATGGCGGGCATTTTCCGTTACGCGGAGCACGCGGCGCACGAGTCCATGCTCAACACGCCCAACACTTTCGGCTGGTATCTGGCTGGACTCACTTTGCAGTGGATCGCGCGCTGCGGCGGACTGGCGGCAATGGCCGTGCGCAACCGGCGCAAGGCCGACACCCTGTATGCGGCCATCGACGGCTCCGGCGGCTATTACCGCAACCCGGTCGATGCCAGCGCGCGTTCGCGCATGAACATTCCATTCTTCCTGCACGATGCCCGGCTCGATTCGGTGTTCCTGCGCGAATCCGAGCAGGCCGGCCTGCTGGCGCTGAAAGGCCATCGTGCGCTCGGCGGCATGCGCGCATCGCTGTACAACGCCATGCCGCAGGAAGGCGTGGAGGCGCTGGTGGCGTTCATGCAGGACTTCAACAAGCGCCATGGTTGAATCAGCGCCGCGCTTCGCGCAGGATGCGGGTTCCTGTCGCGATGCACCATCATGGCCAACGAAGCAGAACCGCAGCCCGTGGTTTCTCCCGCACCCGGCGCCAATCTGACCGAAGCGCGCCAGCGCATCGACAGCATCGACCGCGAACTGCAGGCGCTCATCGCCGAACGCGCGCGCTGGGCGCAGCAGGTGGGTCGCGCCAAAGGGCCGCTGAAAGCGGCAGTGGACTACTACCGCCCCGAGCGCGAGGCGCAGGTGCTGCGCATGGTGGTGGACCGCAACCAGGGGCCGCTGTCGGATGCCGAGCTGGTGCGCCTGTTTCGCGAGATCATGTCGGCCTGCCTGGCGCAGCAGGAGCCGTTGCGCATCGGTTTTCTCGGCCCTGAGGGCACCTTCAGCCAGCAGGCCGCGCAAAAACACTTCGGCCATAGCGCGCGCCTGTTGCCGCTGGCCAGTATCGAGGAGGTATTCCAGGAGGTCGAAGCCGGGCACGCCGATTTCGGCATCGTGCCGGTGGAAAACTCCGGGCAGGGCACCATCCAGTCCACACTCGACATGTTTCTGACTTCGCCGTTGAAGATTTGCGGCGAGGTCGAGTTGCGCGTGCGCCAATACCTGCTTTCGCGCACAGGACAGCTCGCGGATGTCGAGCGCGTGTATGCGCACCCGCAGTCGCTGGCGCAATGCAAGGTCTGGTTGCGCCAGCACGTGCCGGCCAGCGAGCGTGCAGCGGTGGCCAGCAACGCCGAGGGCGCGCGCCGCGCGCGTCTGGCCGACGACGTCGCGGCGATCGCCGGCGAGGCCGTGGCGCACATCTACGGCCTCAAGGTCATTGCCGGCCCGATCGAGGATCGTCCCGACAACACCACGCGCTTTCTGGTGCTGGGGCGCGAACTGTTTCCAGCCTCGGGCAACGATCGCACTTCGCTGCTGGTGTTCGTCAACGACCAGCCCGGCGCGCTGTTCAATGCGCTCAGCCCGTTCGCCGCGCATGGAGTCAGCATGAATCGCATCGAGTCGCGGCCTGCGCACAGCGGTACCTGGCAGTATGCATTTTTCATCGACCTGTCCGGTCACATCGAGGACACGCCGCTGCGCGCCGCGCTGCAGGAACTCGCGCCGCATGCGGCCGAGATCCGCGTGCTGGGTTCCTACCCGGTGGCGATTCCGTGATGCGCACGCGCGCAGCGCCACGCACATGAGCGCGCGGCTGGACTGGATCTGCCACGCGGGCGCAGCACTGCGCGGCAGCGTGCGCGTGCCGGGCGACAAGTCGATCTCGCATCGTGCATTGATGCTGGCCGCGCTGGCGCACGGCAGTTCTCGCGTCAGCGGTTTCCTCGAAGGCGAGGACACCCGTGCCACCGCGCGCATCCTGCAGCAGCTTGGCGTGCGCATCACCGCGCCCAGCGCTGGCGAGCGCGTAATCGATGGCGTCGGCCTGCATGGCCTGCGTGCCAGCGCACAGCCGCTGGATTGCGGCAACGCTGGCACCGGCATGCGCCTGCTCGCGGGGTTGCTGGCCGGACAGGATTTCGACAGCGTGCTGATCGGCGACGCCTCGCTGTCGCAGCGGCCGATGCGGCGCGTGATCGAGCCATTGGCCGCATTGGGCGCGCGCATCGACAGCAGCGATGGCAGGCCACCGCTGCGCATTCACGGCGGTGCGCTGCTGCGCGCGCGCGCGTTGCGCACGGCCATCGCCAGCGCCCAGGTCAAATCTGCCATCCTGCTGGCGGGCTTGTACGCCGATGGCGTGACACGTGTGGACGAGGCACAGCCCACCCGCGATTACACCGAGCGCATGTTGCAGGCCTTCGGCTGGCCGATCGAATTCGGCCCCGGTTGGGCGGCCCTGCCGGGTCGGCAAAGCCTGCAAGCGAGCGATGTGCAGGTCCCCGGTGATTTTTCCTCGGCGGCGTTTTTCATTGTCGCCGCGACCCTGGTTCCGGGCAGCGAACTGCTGCTGCGGGATGTTGGCCTCAATCCGCGCCGCACCGGGCTGATCGAGGTCTTGCGCGCCATGGGCGCGGACATCCGCATCGAGGCTCCACACCAGCGCGGCGGCGAGCCGACCGCCGATCTGCGCGTGCGCCATGCGGACTTGCGCGGCATCGAGGTGCCACGCGAACAGGTAGCGGACATGATCGACGAGTTTCCGATCCTGTTCGTTGCCGCGGCCTGCGCCACGGGCGTGACGCGCGTGCATGGTGCTGCCGAATTGCGGGTCAAGGAATCCGACCGGATCGCGGTGATGGCCAGCGGCTTGCGCGCGCTGGGCATCGATGTGCAGGAGAACCCCGACGGCGCCCTGATCCAGGGTGGCAGTCTGCGCGGCGGCGCAGTGGAAAGCCATGGCGATCACCGCTGCGCGATGAGCTTTGCCGTGGCCGCACTGCGCGCCAGTGCCCCGGTGCGCATCGCGGATTGCGCCAATGTCGCAACCTCGTTCCCCGGCTTCGAGGCATTGGCGCGCGGCGTCGGTTTCGATCTGCACGTGGCCACCCAGGCGCAGATGGCATGAACGCTGGCGGCTTGCCCGGGTTCAGCGTGGTCATTCCAGCGCGTTTCGCTTCCACGCGCCTGCCGGGCAAGCCGCTGCGCCTGCTGGCCGGCGTGCCCTTGATCGTGCACGTGGCGCGACGCGCGCTGAGCATGGGCGCGGTGCAAGTGGTGCTGGCCACCGATGACACGCGCATCGCCGCGGCAGTGAGCGGCCTCGACGTGTGCATGGTGATGACGCGCGCCGATCATGCGTCGGGCAGCGATCGGCTCGCCGAGTGCGCCATGGCGTGTGCCTGGCCCGAGGATCACATCGTCGTCAATCTGCAGGGCGACGAGCCCTTCGTGCCGGTTGCCGGGGTGCATGCCGTGGTTGCAGCGCTGGCGCAGGGCGACGCGGCGATGGCGACCCTTGCGGTACCGATCGACGCGATCGATGAGTTGTTCGATCCCAACGTGGTCAAGCTGGTCTGCGATCGCAGCGGGCATGCGCTGTATTTCAGCCGCGCGCCGGTGCCGTGGGCGCGCGACGCACTGGCGCATGATCGCCGCAGCCTGCCGCAAAACGTGCCTGTGCTGCGCCATATCGGTCTGTACGCTTATCGCGCCGGCTTTCTGCGCCATTTCGCGCAGCTTGAGCCGACCCCGCTGGAACGCGCCGAGGCGCTGGAACAGTTGCGCGCGCTGGAACATGGTTATCGCATCAGCGTGGCACTGAGCGTGGATGAATTTCCACCCGGCATCGATACCGAGCAGGATCTCGCGCGCGCCGAGGCATACCTGCACGCGTGCGCGGCGCGCACTGCGCCGGCCGGCTAACATCGCCCATCGCCCGTCCTGAAACCATGCTGCGTGACATCGGGCAGGATGGCATCTGGCAAGATGACTTCAAGCATCATGACTTCGAGCATCATGACTTCGAGGAATTTGCCATGTCCGCCAAACCGCAACTGCCGCTGTCCGTCGATGCGCTGGATTGGGTCAACACGCGCGGGCGCATCACCCTGGACAGCCTGCGTGGCCGCGTGGTGATCCTGCTGTTCTGGAGTTACGACAACATCCATTGCATCAACCTGCTGCCGCGGCTGCAGAAAATGGCCGCGCGACTGCACGATGGCGTCGTGTTGCTGGGCGTGCATACGCCGAAATATGCGGCGCAGCGACAGGCGCTGACGATTTCCAAGGCGGCACATCGGCTGCACCTGCGCGTACCGGTGGCCAACGATGCCGACTGGCGAGCGTGGCGCGCATTCGGCATCGAATCCTGGCCCAGCGCGGTGGTCATCGACTGCGAAGGCGGCGTGGTGCGCGTGCTGCAGGGTGAATTGATGGGCGACGAGCTGGAAACGCTGGCCAGCAACCTGCTGGAAGACGCCGCCGCACGCGATTTGCGCCGCTTCGATGCGGCCCCTGGCATCGATGGCGGCGAGCCGCAAATGAGTTTGCGCTTTCCCTCGGCCGTGGCGGTGGACGCGCAGCGCCTGTACGTGAGCGACAGCAGTCGCAATCGCGTGCTGGAATGCACGCAGGATGGGCGTGTGTTGCGCCAGTTCGGTTCGGGCACGCCGGGCTACTGGGACGGGCGCTTGAACGATGCCGGGTTTTGCGACCCTCAGGGCCTGGCGCTGAGCGGGGAATCGCTGTACGTCGCCGACACCGGCAACCATGCCGTGCGCCGTGTGCGACTTGCCTCGGGGCAGGTTGAAACCGTGCTTGGCAGCGGCCGCGAAGGCTTCGACACGCCGCGCGCGGCGATCGCGCCGAGGACGCTCGCGGTCAGCGCGCCGGTGGCGCTGCTGGTACGCGACAACCAGATGTACGTAAGCATGGCCGGGCAGCATCAAATCTGGCGCATGGACTTGGCCGCGGACCGCGTCGAGGTGCTCGTGGGCAACGGTCACAACCGCCTGCTCGATGGCCCGGCGCTCGAGGCTGGACTGGTGCAGCCAGCGGCGCTGGCCTACCACGCCGGACAATTGTTGATCGCGGATGCCGGCGCCAACGCCGTGCGCGCGCTGCGCATCGCCGACGGCAAGCTTTCGACGCTGGCGGGTCTGGGTCCATGGCACCCAGGACTGGCCGACGGCACGGCCGGCACGGCGCGCTTCGCGCATCCGCTGGGATTGGCGGTGGATGGCACCGGCACGGTGTATGTCGCCGACACGCTCAATGGACGCCTGTGCCGCATGAACCCGGCAGGGCGCGCCGGGTGGACGGTACAAAGCATGGTGCTGCCGCAAACGCTGCAGGAGCCTGCCGGACTCGCCATCGCCGGGCGCAGCCTGTGGCTGGCCGAGCGCAGCACGCACCTGTTGCATCGCCTCGACCTGGACAGCGGTGCCCTCGGGAAGTTGTCGCTCGGCGCGTAAAATGCCGTCATGCACGCATCGGCACCGGCCACGTTCGACGGCAAACTCTTCGTTCGCCACCTGACCCACGCGCCGGGCGTGTATCGCATGTACGCGGGCGATGGCGTCCTGCTGTATGTCGGCAAAGCCGGCAACCTGAAAAAGCGCGTCAGCAATTACTTCATGCGCCCGCTGCTCGAGCCGCGCATCGCCGCGATGGTGGCGCAGATCGCGCGCATGGAAACCACCGTCACGCGTACTGAAAGCGAAGCGCTGATGCTGGAAGCGCAATTGATCAAGCAATTCCAGCCGCGCTACAACATCCTGCTGCGTGACGGCAAAAGCTATCCTTATGTGCTGATCACCGCGCATGCCGACTATCCGCGCCTGGCTTACCATCGTGGTGCACGCACGCTGCCGGGCAGTTATTTCGGGCCGTTTCCCAGCAGCGGCGCGGTGCGCGAAAGCCTGAACTTGCTGCACAAGCTCTTCCACCTGCGCGGTTGCGAGGAAAGCTATTTCCGCAATCGCACCCGGCCCTGCCTGCAATACCAGATCGGGCGCTGCAGCGCGCCCTGCGTCGGCTTGATCTCGCCCGCGGATTACGCCGTCGACGTGCGCCACGTGCAAATGTTCCTGCAAGGCCGCAGCAGCGCGGTCATCAACGAGCTTGCCGCGCTCATGCAATGCGCCAGCGATGCGTTGGAGTTCGAGCGCGCGGCGCGCTTGCGCGATCAGATCCAGGCCTTGCGCACGATACAGAGCGAACACTACGTGCAGGGCGCCAGCGCCGACATGGACGTGCTGGCCTGCCGCATCAACGGCGAAAGCGCTTGCGTCAGCGTGCTGTTTTTCCGCAATGGCATGGCCCTTGGATCGCGCGATTTCTTCCCGCGCATGGGCGTCGATGCGCCCGCGCCAGGCGCACTGCTGGCGCAGTTCATCGCCCAGTACTACGCCGAACGCGCGGCTCCCGCGGAGCTCATCCTCGAATACGCACCCGAGCAACCCGAGCTGCTGGCGCAGGCGCTGGCGGAGCATGCCGGCCACGAGGTGCACATCAAAACCCAGGTGCGCGGCGATCGCGCGCGTTTCATCGAGCTGGCCGGACGCAATGCCGAGGCCGCTCTGGTCACGCGCATGGCCAGCCGGCAGACGCTGGAAGCGCGTTTTGCCGATCTTGCGCGCCTGCTCTCACTGCCGCAGCCGCCGACGCGCATCGAATGCTTCGACATCAGCCATACCCAGGGTGAAGCCACGGTGGCCTCGTGCGTGGCCTATGGCCCCGAGGGTCCGATGAAAGGTCATTATCGCAAGTTCAACATCACCGGCGTCGTCGCCGGCGACGACTACGCGGCGATGGAGCAGGCGCTCACGCGCCGCTTCCGGCGTGCCGCGCAAGGTGGCGATTGGGCCAGCCCGGATCTGCTGCTCATCGACGGCGGGGCAGGGCAATTGGCGCGCGCCGAGCAGGTACTGGATACCCTGGGATTGCGTGATGTGCCGATCGTCGGTGTAGCCAAGGGGCCGGCACGACGCAGCGGCGAGGAAACCCTGGTGCTGGCGCATGGCAGCGGGCAATTGCATCCGGGCAGCGCTTCGCCGGCGCTGCAATTGATCAACGCGGTACGTGACGAAGCACATCGCTTCGCCATCGGCGCGCACCGCCGGCGCCGCGAAGCGACGCGCGAGCGCAGCGTGCTGCAGGACATTCCGGGCATCGGTCCACGCCGGCGGCGCATGCTGCTGAACGCCTTTGGCGGGCTGGCTGGCCTGCAAGGCGCGGGCGTGGAGGAAATCGCCCGGGTCAGCGGCATCGATCGCGGCTTGGCGGCGCGCATTTATGCTGCCCTGCATGGCTGACGCCTGCGCGCCGCGCGTGCCACACTTGCGCATTGCCTGAATCCTCGACCATGCGCATCAATCTGCCGACCTGGCTCACACTGTTTCGTATCCTGCTACTGCCCGTGGTCGTGGTGGTGTTCTACCTGCCGTGGCATTGGTCGAGCCTGGCCGCGGCGGGCGTTTTCGTGGCCGCCGCCCTGACCGACTGGCTGGATGGCTGGCTGGCGCGCAAACTGGGCCAGACCTCGCCTTTCGGTGCGTTCCTCGATCCGGTGGCCGACAAGCTGATGGTGACAGTGACCTTGTTCCTGCTGGTATCCGATCACCCGTCGGCGCTGCTGGCGCTGACCAGCGCGGTCATTGTCGGACGCGAGATCGGCGTATCCGCGCTGCGCGAGTGGATGGCCGAGTTGGGGCAACGCGCACGCGTGCGCGTGCAGTTGCTGGGCAAGCTGAAAACCATCATGCAGTTCGTGGCCATCGTCGTGCTGCTGGTCGAGCACGACGCCGGTACGCTGCGTTTTTACAAGGTTGGCGAGGTCCTGCTGGTGCTCGCCGCGGCGCTGACGCTGGTCTCCGGTTTCGGCTATCTGCGCGCGGCCTGGCCGGCCTTGAGCGAGTCCAGTTTCCGTGATGGGGGTTGACAGTCACGGCCCCGCATCTACAATTCCGATTCCGTTGCGGGAATAGCTCAGTTGGTAGAGCACGACCTTGCCAAGGTCGGGGTCGCGAGTTCGAGTCTCGTTTCCCGCTCCAGTTTTCCAAAACCTCGGCGATCCGGGGTTTTGCTGTTTCAGGGGTTCTACCACGCCCCGATCGTGCATGACTGCGGTATCGTGCAAGGTATCGTGCAAGCAAGGCCAGGTGGCAGAGTGGTTATGCAGCGGCCTGCAAAGCCGTGTACGCCGGTTCAATTCCGACCCTGGCCTCCACAAACAACCCCCAGGCGTATCGAATACGCCCGCCGCCATGCCCGGGTGGCGAAATTGGTAGACGCAGCGGACTTAAAATCCGCAGATTGGCAACAGTCGTGCCGGTTCGAGTCCGGCCCCGGGCACCACTCTCACTTTCGCGCACGTCCGCAGCAGTCCGGGAAACCCAGAAAAATCCTGATAAAACGCTCACTTCGCCGTCCGGGCGAGTCCGCCGCCGTGCGCTTGCAGCTGGCATGCGCAGGCCGTCGCCATCCTGACGGCTAGGCAGGCCAGCCGACTTGTTGACCCAGACGATTCATGCCGCACGTGGCCGCAGGGCGCGCCGGTAATACAGCGCCGCGCCACCCCAGGTGAGCGCGATCAGCGCCGTGATCATCAGTCCGAGCGTGCTGAAATCGAGATTTTCCAGCGCGCCCCAGATGCCGGTGTTCCAGCCCAGTTCACTGGCCAGCAGTTGCAACCATTCGATGCCGCCAATCAGCAATGCCACGAGCACCCCGATACCGGTGACCGCGGTGTTGAACACCAGCTTGCGCACTGCATCGGACATCGCCCAGTCATAGATGCGCAGCATCACCAGACCATCGAGCGTATCCATCAGGCTCATGCCGGCGGTAAACAGCAGCGGAAACACCATCACGCCCCAGAGACTCATGGCGCCATGCTGGGCAAGGCCCGCGGACAGGCCCAGGATCGCGATTTCGGTGGCGGTATCAAAACCGAGGCCAAACAGAAACCCGATCGGGTACATCTGCCAACTGGCGTGGATGCGCCCGTACAGGCGCCGGAACACGCGCGACATGAAGCCGCGCTGCTCCAGTAGCGCATCGGTGTTGGCTTGCTCAATGTCGGTTGCGCCGGCGCGCGTGCGCTTCAATGCCCGCAGCAGCAGGATGAGGATGCGCAGGTTGACCAGACCAATCACCGTCAGGAACAGGGCCGAGACCACGGTGCCGACCACGCCGCCCATGCCGCGCATCAGCGCCATGTGCGATTCGGTTTCCCGAGCCGCCAGCGCGAGCCCCAGCGACAGCAGAATCACCACCGTCGAGTGACCGAGCGAGAAAAACAGGCCGACGCTGCCGGGGCGCTGGCCATCCTGGCGCAGCTTGCGCGTCACGTTGTCGATCGCGGCGATGTGATCGGCATCGAAGGCATGGCGCAGGCCCAAGAAATACGCCATCGCGCCGATGCCGAACAGGGCGGCGTCGTGTCCGGCCACGGCAAGCAGCGCCAGCCAGGCGCACAGGTTCAGAAATGCCACGAAGCCCAGCGGGGCCACGCCGCGTTTCATCCAGGACCCGTGCGAAGGCGTGGAGTCGGTGTACACGTTGAATAGCCTCAACAGATCCTTGGGAGTTGCTCGCCGCTGAGCCAGTCGACCATGCGGCAGCCACCCAACTGCGTGCGCATCTGCACGAAATGGTTGGCATCGGTGGTGATGCCGCCGATGCGTGCCGCCGCGCGGCCCAGTGGATGCGCGCGCATCGTCGCCAGCAAGGCAGTGGCGGCCTGCTCGGCGCAGACCAGTACCAGCTTGCCTTCGTTGGCCACGTTGAGCGGATCGAGGCCAAGCAGCTCGCATGCCGCGGCCACCTCGGGGCGCAGCGGAATGGCCGCTTCATCCAGCAGCACGCCGACGCCGGATTGGTCGGCGATTTCGTTCATGGTTGCCGCCAGTCCACCACGGGTGGGATCGCGCATCAGGCGGATGTCCGCGCCCGCACACGCCATCAGCTGCGCCGTCAGCCCATGCAGCGCCGCGCTGTCGGATTCGATCGGCGTGTCGAAACCGAGATTCTCGCGCTGGCTCATGATGGCCATGCCGTGATCGCCCAGCGTGCCCGACAACAGCACCACATCGCCGGGTCGCGCCGCGGAACCCGAAAGCGTGCAGTGCGGGTGCGCCTCACCCACGCCCGTGGTGGTGATGAACACGCCATCGCCCTTGCCGTGCTCGACCACCTTGGTGTCGCCCGCGACCAGCAGCACGCCCGCCGCGGCGCAGGCGCGCGCCATCGACGCGGCGATGCGATCGAGATCGCCCAGCGGAAAGCCCTCTTCGAGGATGAAACCCGCGGTCAGCCACAGCGGGCGCGCGCCCATCACCGCGAGGTCGTTGACCGTGCCATGCACGGCGAGGCTGCCGATGTCGCCGCCCGGGAAAAACAACGGCGCGACCACGTGGCTGTCGGTGGTCAGTACCAGGCGTCCGCTGATCGGTGGCAGCACGGTGCCGTCATTGCCCTGCTCGAGCCAGGTATTGCCCAAGTGCCGTGCGAACAACTCGCGCACCAGCTGCACCATGGCACGCCCGCCGCCGCCGTGGCTGAGATCGACGCGACCGCGCCTGATATCCAGTGCGCGCGCGTAGCCGGCTTTGACTTGTCCGCTCATGCCGCGCTCGCCTGCGCATCCTTGTGACGGCCGTAGGTGTAGTGCGCGGCGCAGGCGCCTTCCGAGGACACCATGCACGAGCCCATCGGCGTCTCCGGCGTGCATACCGTGCCGAAGAGCTTGCAGTCGATCGGGCGCTTGAGGCCGCGCAGGATCGCACCACACTCGCACGCCCGGTTGTCGGCCACGCTGCGATAGCCCAGCTCGAAGCGGCGCTCGGCATCGAAGGCGGCGTAGGCATCACGAATGCGCAGTGCCGAATGTGGAATCTCGCCCAAGCCGCGCCACTCGAAGCGCTCGCGCAGTTCGAACACCTGCGCCATCAGCGCCTGTGCCTTGCGGTTGCCGCTTGGCGTGACCGCGCGCATGAACTCGTTTTCCACTTCGGCGCGACCTTCGTTCACCTGTTGCACCAGCATCAGGATGGCCTGCATCAAGTCCAGCGGCTCGAAGCCGGCGATGACCACCGGCTTGCGATAGGCGCGCGCGAAGGCCGCGTAGGGTTCGCTGCCGATCACCGTCGATACGTGCGCCGGGCCTACAAAACCATCCAGCGGCACGCCCTGCGGTGCTTCGCCCGCCGGTGCATCCAGAATGGCCGCGATCGCCGCAGGCGTCAGCACATGGCAGCACAACACCGAGAAGTTGTGCAGGTTTTCGGCAGCGGCCTGCAGGATGGCGACGGCAGTCGGCGGCGTGGTGGTCTCGAAGCCGATGGCGAAGAACACCACCGCGCGGTCCGGATGCTCGCGTGCGATGCGCAAGGCGTCATCCACCGCGTACACCATGCGCACGTCGCCGCCTTGTGCGCGCGCGCGCAACAGACTGCGGCCATCCGAGGCGGGCACGCGCAAGGTGTCGGCATAGGTGCAGACGATGGCGTGATGGCGTAGCGCCAGCTCGATGGCCATGTCGATGCGCCCGATCGGCAGCACGCATACCGGGCAGCCGGGGCCGTGGATCATGTGCACGTTGCCCGGCAGCAGATCAGGCAGGCCATAGCGCGCGATGGCGTGGGTGTGGCCACCGCAAAACTCCATGAACCGATAAATGCGCGCGGGGCTTGCGGCATTGCGTATGGCCGCGGCGATGTGCTGCGCCAGGGCGCTGTTGCGGTATTCGTCGATGTATTTCATGGCACGGTTTCGGCAATGGGGCCCGCGGCCATCATCGCCAGCGTGGCTTCAGCCTGTGCCGGGTCGAGGCGCGTCAGCGCATAGCCGACGTGCACGATCACGTAGTCACCGGGCGCGATGCCATCGACCAGCGCCAGCGAGATGGTCTTGCGGATGCCACCCAGTTCAATGACCGCCTGATCATTGCCAGTCAGTTCGACGACGCGTGCGGGTAGGGCGAGGCACATGTGATTCCCCTTCAGTGGATGCTGGCCGGATGCTGCCGCGCGACCCAGGCCTGACCGAGGCTGAGTCCGCCGTCGTTCGGCGGAACCTGCTGCGCTTCCAGTACGAGCAGGCCATGCGCCGCAAGCTGAGCACGCAGCATGGTTGCCAGCACGGTATTGAGCAGGCAGCCGCCGCCGAGCGCGATCACGCCGAGATCATGCGCTTGCGCTGCCTGCAGCGACCATGCGACGAGCGCTGCGGCAAGCGTGGCGTGGAAACGCGCAGCGGCTTCGGCAGTGTCCGTGGCGCTGTGCAGGTGTTGCAGCGCCGGCAACAAATCGAGCCCGTCGCGGGTGATTCGAAAGCCGTCATGCCAAGGCTGCGCCGGCCCGTGGCGCAAGGCCAGCGCCTCCAGGCGCATCGCGGCTTCGGCCTCGAAATCCATCACGGCGCAGATGCCGAGCAAGCCTGCCGCTGCGTCGAACCAGCGCCCCAGGCTGCTGCTGCCGGGAATGGCCGCGCCCGAGGTCAACCAGCGCTGCACAGCCAGGGCTTGCGGCTGCCCGGCAAAGCGCCGCGCGATGGTATCGCCATGGCCCATGGCAGCCAGCGCTGCCGCCGCCATGCGCCAGGGCTCGCGTGCAGCGCGGTCGCCGCCGGGCAAGGCCAGCGCGCGCAGATGATCGATGCGCTCGCAGTGCGC
Organism: Metallibacterium scheffleri; assembly: GCF_002077135.1. Classification (NCBI taxonomy): domain Bacteria; kingdom Pseudomonadati; phylum Pseudomonadota; class Gammaproteobacteria; order Lysobacterales; family Rhodanobacteraceae; genus Metallibacterium; species Metallibacterium scheffleri. The sequence goes on from NZ_LDOS01000002.1 coordinate 886,272, forward strand.
GCCATCGATGCGCAGCAGCTCGCCGCCCCAGGCGCCGCCATCCGTGCCCAGACCGACGCCATCCAGTGCAAGTCCCAGCAACGGTCCGCTGTGGCGATGATCGGCAGCCACGGCGGCGATATGCGCATGGTGGTGCTGCACGGCGATACAGGGCACATCGAGGCGCGCGGCCAGCGTCTGCGCGTAACGGGTGGAGTGGAAGTCCGGGTGCAGATCATGGGCCAGCACGACCGGCTGCACCTGCAGCAGGCCGAGCAGGTGCTGCGCCACTTCATCGAACATGGCGCGGGTGGCGGCATTGTCGAGCGTGCCGATGTGCTGCGAGATGAAGGCCTCGTCGCCACGCGTGATGCACAGCGTGTTCTTGAGGTGCGCGCCGACGGCGAGCACCACCGGGCCGTCCGCCTGCAGGCGGATCGCGCGCGGCACGTAGCCACGTGCGCGGCGGACGAATTGCATCTGCCCGCCGGCGTGCTGCAGCACGCTGTCGTCGCAACGCACGACGATGGCGCGATCATGCACCAGCAACGCGTCGGCGATACCGCCGAGACGCCGCACTGCTTCGGCATTGTCGGCCACCAGTGGCTCGCCGCAGGGGTTGGCGCTGGTCATCACCAGCGCCGGCGAGTCGAACGCGTCGAGCCACGTGCTGCCCGCGGGGCGTCCTGCGTATTCGTGAAACAGTAGATAGTGCAGCGGGGTGTACGGCAGCATCACCCCCAGCCGCGCCATGCCGTCGCACACGCCGGGCAGCAGTGCATCGACCCGGCCACGTTTGCGCAGCAGGGCAATGGGTCGCTCCGGCGACTGCAGTCGTGCGCGTTCGTCGGCATCCAGCAACGCCAGTGGCTCGATCGAGTGCAGGTTGGCCAACATCAGCGCGAAGGGTTTCATCTCGCGTTGCTTGCGCTGGCGCAGGCGTTGCACGGCATCGGCGTTGCGCGCATCGCAGGCCAGATGGAAGCCGCCCAGCCCCTTGATTGCCACAATGGCGCCCGCGCGCAATGCCGCGACCGCGGCCTGCAGCGCATCAGTGCCATCCTGTGCATGGCCGTGAGCATCCAGCCAACCCAGGCGCGGCCCGCAGATCGGGCAGGCGATGGGTTCGGCGTGAAAACGCCGGTCACCCGGATCGGCGTATTCCGCCGCGCAGGCCGCGCACATCGGGAAAGCGGCCATGCTGGTGCGCGCCCGGTCATAGGGAATACCGCGCGTGATGGTGTAACGCGGTCCGCAGTGCGTGCAGTTGCTGAAGGCATAGCGCCAGCGCCGCGCATTCGGATCGAAGATTTCAGCAAGGCAATCGGGACACACCGCACTGTCGTGGCTGATCAGGGTGCGCGCGGTGCCGTGGTGGGCACTGGCCAGTATCGCGAAATCGTGCAGCCCCGCCTGCGGCGCCTGCGAGGCCCAATGCAGCGTGTCGATGCGTGCCAGCGGTGGCGCTTCGTGTTCGAGGCGCAGCGCGAAGGCGGCGATGGCCGCGTGCTCGCCCTGCAGCAGGATCTCCACTCCTTCGGCATCGTTGCGTACCCAGCCGCGCAATCCATGCTCGTGCGCCAGACGCCATATCCATGGACGGAAGCCGACGCCCTGTACCACGCCGCGCACGCGCACGCGATGCTGCGCAAGGGAAGTGACGGGAGCTTCCAACAGGGTCATCGCCGAGGCTCAAGCCTTGGCTGCGAGCTGGATTTCCAGCTCGGCGATGCGCTGCTGCAGCGTGTCGATCGTGTGCTTGCGCTGCTCATGCGCGCCGCTCACACCGCGGCGTAGCCAATCCAGCCACGCTTCCATGCCCGCGCCACTCTGCGCCGAGACCTGCAGCACCTGCAGCCCGGGCTTGACCTGGTGTGCGCAGGCGACGCATTGCTCGACATCGAAGCGCACATGCGGCAGCAGGTCGATTTTGTTCAGCAGCATCAGGTCCGCCGCGTGGAACATGTCGGGATACTTCAGCGGTTTGTCCTCGCCCTCGGTCACCGACAACACCACGACCTTGTGCGCCTCGCCCAGATCGAAGCTGGCCGGGCACACCAGATTGCCGACGTTCTCGATCAGCAGCAGGCTGTCGTCCTCGGGATGCAAATGCTCCAATGCATGGCCGAGCATGGCCGCATCGAGGTGGCAGCCCTTGCCGGTATTGATCTGCAGCGCGCGCGTGCCGGTGGCGCGGATGCGGTCGGCGTCATGCGTCGTCTGCTGGTCGCCCTCGATCACGGCGATGCGCAGCGCGTCGCGCAAGGCCTCGATGGTGCGCACCAGCAGCGTGGTCTTCCCCGATCCAGGGCTGGACACCAGGTTGACCGCGAACACGCCATGCGCCTCGAGCCAGCGACGGTTGTCCGTGGCATGGGCATTGTTGCTGGCAAGGATGTCCTGCTCGATGCGCAGCATGCGCGCCTGACTCAGGCCCGGGGCATGCGCATGTGCCGCACCACGCCCGTAATGCAGGTCGTCCGTGCGCGTCCCGTGTGCATGCTCGTGCGTGTGCCCCTGCGCAGCGTGCCGCGCAAGTTGCACATCCTGCAGGTGCGTGTGAGCGTGGTCATGTTCGTGCGCGTCGCCGTGAGCATGGTCGTGATCGTGGATGTGATCGTGGCCATGCCGATGTCCGAGTGGATGCGCATGCGCTGTCGCAGTCACGTCCGGTTTGCCTTCGATGCGCGTCTCGCCCTGTCCGCAGCCGCATACATTGCACATGGTTTGTCTCCTCATTCGACCATCAGATCCTGCACGCGCATCTGCAGTCCGTCGGTTGCCTGCACCTGCGCCCCGCCACAGTGCGGGCAACTGGCATACAGCGTGGCGATCGATACGCTGCGCGCGCAGTCCATGCACCAGCCGCGACCGGGGGCGGCCGCGCATTCGATGCGGGCAGCGTGCGCGACACTGCGGCGTAGCGCGATATCCAGGCAGGACAGCAGCGCCGCCACCTCGACCCCGGCCAGCTCGCCGATTTCCAGGCGCACCACGCGCACGGCGTGGAAGTGCTGCGCACGCTGCGCGGATTCGATGATGCCGAGAACCCCCTCGGCCAGCGCCATCTCATGCATCACTTCGCTCCACCCGGCACTCGGCGCAGGGGTCCAGCGCCAGCACCCATGCGCGCGCCTGGGCGTCATCGGGACCATCGCATCGCGTCAGCGCCTGCTCGAGCACGCCGCCTCCGCGAAAGTTCCATTCGGTCGGGGCGAGGATACGGTAGGCGACCACCTGGCCGGCGCGGATGCGCAGCCAGTGCAACAGCGGTCCGCGCGCCGTATCGACCGCAGCCATCGCCTCGCCGGCATGCAGCTTCCAGGCGCGCATGTTCACCGCGGGCAGCTCGTCCGTGGCGGCCAGGGCAAGCTCGAGCAGGCGCGCCAGCATGCGCATACCGGCGTCGTTGCCCGATTGTCCGCGCCACGCGGCCAGCAGGGGATGCGCGAACTGACGCGCGCCGGCGCCACTCTCGCTGACCACGCCGTCCCAATGCGGTCGCTGGCTGAATCCTGCGTCGCTGCGCATCCGTGCCGCCAGCGCGTGTGCGTCGGCTTGCGTCCACGTTGAAAGCTGCGCAAGCATGGGCTGCGGCGTCAGCGACGGCGTCGCGCGCCGCGCCGCGGCGAAGCGCGCCGCAAGCGGGGTGGCCGACGCGCGGTGCCATGCCTCGAGCCCGGCGGCATCCAGATGCACGAAATCGGCTGGCGGCATGCCCAGCAGATCCTGCTCGAGCAGGCGCGTCCAGGCGCGCGGCGCCGCGCGCGCGTCAGCGGCGACGCCGATCAGTGCGCGTACCAACGCGGGCTCCTCGGGTTGCCGCAACATGCGCGGCCAGGCCAGCAGCAGATTGACGGCGTGCTCGCGCAGCCACTCGGCGCGTACGGCCGCGGCGAGCGCGGTTTGATCGGGCGCATCGGCGGCAGCGGCCGCATGCATGGCCAGTTGCGTCGTCGTGCATTGCGCGACACGGCACAAGGAAAATGCCAGGCCCACGCGCTGCAGCGCGACGGCAGGCCGAATATGCGTCAGCCATGATTCGCTGTGTGTCCCGCGAGGCGCGACAAAGCCCACACTCAAATGTGTTCCGCGCGCGCCGCGCAGTGTCAGGAAAGCGGGCGGGGCGGGCAGTGCATTCATGATGCGCCGGGCGCTCCGGAACTGCTCGCAGCCATTTCAATGACCCGGTGCGCGTGGAGGGGCGCTGCCGAGGTCACCGAAATACCGGGCGAGATCGGTCTCGCCGCGCAGCGCAGCGGCAACACCGGCCAGGGCCTGCTTGATCTCCCTTGCCTGCGCGGCGCTGAGCACTTCGCGTGCCGTATCCTGCTGCACCAGTAGCCACGTGCCGGCATCCTGCGCGCCAACCAGCGCCATGTGGACGCGGCGTTGCGAACCGTCTGCCAGGCACAGTGCGCTCCATTCATCGCCGTGCACGACCTGCATGGGAATGCCCAGGCACATCAACGGACTCCGTGCGGGCGCTGAGGGCAGGCGGCGCGCATCTCACTGCACCTCGATCTGGATCAGCGGCGTACCGTCTGGATCGGCGACGTGCACCGCGCAGGCCAGACAGGGATCGAAGCTGTGGATGGTGCGCAGGATCTCCAGCGGCTGCTTGGGATCGACCAGCGTGGTGCCGCGCAACGCGGCTTCGTAAGGCCCGTCCTGACCCAGTGCATCGCGCGGACCGGCATTCCAGGTACTGGGCACCACGGCCTGATAGTTGTCGATTTTTTCGTCCTTGATCACGATCCAGTGCGCCAGCGCCCCGCGCGGGGCCTCCATGAAGCCCACGCCTTTGCAGGAATCCGGCCACGTGGACGGTTCCCACAACGCCGGATTGAAGGTTTCCAGTTTGCCGGCACGGATGTTGGCCATGAGCTGGTCGTACCAACCCTGCATGGAATCGGCGATGAGCTTGGACTCCAGCGTGCGCGCGGCGGTGCGACCCATGGTGGAGAACAGCGCCGCGGGTGGCAGGTCGAGCTTGCTCAACACCATGCCGACCAGTTCGCGCGTGGCCGGGTCGCCCTTGGCGTACAGCATCAGCACGCGCGCCAGCGGGCCAACCTCCATGACCTTGCCTTGCCAACGCGGCGACTTCAGCCACGAGTAACTGGCCTGGGTGTCCAGGTGCTCATAGGGCGGCTTGGGGCCGCTGTAATGCAGGTTGGTCTGGCCCGCGTAGGGGTGCAGGCCGCTGTCCTTGCCGGTGCTGTAGTCGTACCACGAGTGCGCCACGAATTCCTGGATCTGCTCGCTGGCGTTGAGATCAACCTCGTGCACGCGGCTCAGGTCGCGATCGAGGATGATGCCGCGCGGAATCATCAGGCTGGCGAGGTCGTTGATGCTCTTGCCTTCGCTGGGGAACTCGCCATAGGTGAGGAAATTGCCGACGCCTTCGCCCTTCTTGAACCAGTCCTTGTAAAAGCCGGCGATCGCCAGCGTGTCCGGCAGATACACCTCGTCGACGAAGCTGCGCATCTGCCGGATCACGTTTTGCACGATCTCCAGCCCGTTCATGTTGATCGCGGTGGCACCACCGACGCCGGCGCTGGCGCCGGGGCCGACGCTGATCGCGGCCGGCGCGCCGCCGACGACGAAATTCGGGTGCGGATTCTTGCCGCCGAAGATGGCGTGCAGCTTGACCACTTCACGTTGCCAGGCCAGCGCATCGAGGTAATGCGCCACCGCCATCAGGTTGGCCTCGGGCGGCAGCTTGTACAGCGGACTGCCCCAGTAACCGTTGGCGAAAATACCGAGCTGGCCCGAGGCGACGAAACGCTGCAGCTTGTCCTTCACCGCCTTGAAATAGCCCGGAGAAGACTGCGGATAACTGCTGATCGATTGCGCCAACGCCGAGGTTTTCTGCGGGTCCGCCGACAGCGCCGATACCACGTCCACCCAGTCCAGCGCGTGCAAGTGGTAAAAGTGCATGACGTGGTCGTGCACGAACTGCGCGGCGATCATCAGGTTGCGGATGAGTTGCGCGTTGGGCGGAATCGGATACTTGAGCGCATCTTCCACCGAACGCACCGCGGCGATGCCGTGCACCAGCGTGCACACGCCGCAGATGCGCTGCGCGAACGCCCAGGCATCGCGCGGGTCGCGGCCGCGCAGGATCAGTTCGATGCCGCGCACCATGGTGCCGGAACTGGAGGCCTGGCTGATGACGCCGTTGTCCAGCGTGGCCTCGATGCGCAGGTGGCCTTCGATGCGCGTGATCGGATCGACGACGACGGTTTGGGCACTCATGGCGCGGGCGCCTCCCGGTATGGATTGACGATGGCAGCGGGTGCAACGGACCTGGCCGGCAGCGTGTCATCGAGGTTGTCGGCCACGGCCTCGAGCAGGCTGTGCGCGGTCTTGTCCCAGTGGAAATGTGCCTGGCTGTCGTCGAAGCTGAGCCGGCAGTTGGAGCAACTGGTGACCAGCATTTCGGCGCCGGTATCCTCGACCTGACGCATCTTGATCTCGAAGGCCTTGTAACGGATCGCATCGGCGCGGTGGATGCTGATCACGCCGCCGCCGCCGCCGCAACACCAGTTCATGCTGCGGTTGTCCTTCATTTCGTGGACCTCGGCGCCCAGCGCGGCCAGCACCACGCGTGGCGCCTCGAACACGCCGCCGCGGCGCGCGACCTGACAGGGATCGTGGAACGTCACTGTCTTGTTGAGACCTTTCTTGAGTCGCAGGCTGCCATCGGCGATGTGCTCGCCGAGGAATTCCGAGATATGGCGCACCTTGAACGGCAGCGGCTGGCCATAGACATTGGCGCCCTGCCAGCGCATGGCGGTGTAGGCGTGGCCGCATTCGGGCAGCAGCAGCAGCTTGGCCTTGCAGGCGATCGCGGCCTTGATCATCTTCATGCTCATGTCGCGCTGCCAGTCGGCGTTGCCCGAGAGCAGGCCGAAGTTGGTTGCCTCGTAACCGTCCGAACGGATGGTCCAGCTCATCCCCAGGTGATTCAGCACCTTGGCCACCGCGGCCATGGCCTGCGGATATTTCTGGATCTCGATCGAGGACATGGTGACCAGCACATCGGCGTGTTCCTTGTCCAGGTGGATATCCACGTCATCCTCGTCGGCGATCCACTCGATGCGCTCCTTGAGCACCTTGGGCGTCGCCCCCAGCGGGCTGCCTTCGCGTTCGCCGCGTTCGGCCGCGGCCCAGAGTTCGTGCGGCACCAGTCCGGCCTTGTGCATGCCGTGACGCGCGAGACTCACCAGCGCTGCGATGTCGATGCCCATCGGACAGATCAGGGTGCAACGGCCGCACATGGTGCAGGAGTCGTAGATCAGCTCCTGCCACTCCTGCAGCTCCTCGATGGTGACCTTGCGCTTCAGACCCAGCGCACGCATGAACAGCGCGAAGGGACCAGCCTCGCGCTTGTAGGCCTGCTTGAACGGCTCGATTTTCCAGATCGGCGTGTATTTCGGATCGCCGGTCTGCACGTAGAAGTGACAGGCCTCGGCGCACATGCCGCAGTGCACGCACGATTCCATGTAAGTGGCAGCGACTGCGCCAAAATCGCGCACGAAATGGCGCATGGCGATATCCACGCGCTCCTGCGCGGGCATTTCGCCCTGCATGTCCTGGCGCAGGTCGGGCCTGGGCACGCCGCGCGCGGCGCCGCCAACGGGATCATTCACGACGGTTGCGCTCATGTGCTGGCTCCTTTGCGGGCAAACAGCGCGCCGGTGGTGCCGCGCGCGATGAATACCAGAAACGCATGCATCAGCTTGCCGAATGGCAGCCAGGCCAGCAGCAGGCACACGCTGAGCACGTGGATGGCGAGAATCGTCGGATAGGGCCCGCCCCAATGGGCCGCCGCCATCAGTCCGGTGATGACCGGCGTGATGGTCACCGCCCAGCTGAAATAATCATCGGCATTGGATATCAGGCGCATGACCGGATTGCTGATGCGGCGCACCAGCGCCGCCACCAGCGCGGCGACGGTGAGCGCGCCGACCACGTAGACGATGCCGCTGGGCAGCCCCGGCCACGACAGCCCGGTCAGGCTTTTGATGAACAGGATGTGCGGCACAAAACCGAACACCACGATGGCCAGGCCGATGTGGAACACGTAGCCGATGGTGTTGCCGAACGCCGTTTGCGCGGCGAACTCGCGTTTGGGCACGGTGCGCTTGACGATCAAGTTGGCCGCGCCACGCCAGGTATGCGTGCTGCGTGGCTCGGTGTAGTCGGGCTTGCGCCGCAGCAGCAGGATGCCGGCCAGACGCCAGACCGTGCCGACGACGAAAATCACCAATGCCCATTGCAGGATGGGGCCGCGTGCGAGCGTGAGCAGGTTCATCACTTGCCCTCCGGTTTCCTGGTTTCCGTTTCGGTGCGGGTCTTGTCCTGGCGATGCCGTGCGGTCAATGCCGCGGCACCACCGAGGACGGCACCGGCCACCGCGGCGATGCCGAGGTCCTCGCCGATGCTGCCGTGCCACAGGCCTGCCGACAGCGGCTTGTAGAAATCGCCGCGATCCCAGAACTGCGGCTCCGAGCAGCCCAGGCAGCCGTGCCCGGATTCGATCGGGAAACTGGTGCCGCCGTTCCACTTCATGGTGGCGCAGGAGTTGTAGGTGGTCGGACCCTTGCACCCCAGTTCGTACAGGCACCAGCCATTGCGCGCGCCGGTGTCATCGAACGTCTTGGCGAACAGCCCTTTGTCATAGAACGGCCGGCGGTAGCAGCGGTCGTGGATGGTGTTGCCGTAGAACACCTTGGGACGGCGGTGCGCGTCCAGCTCGGGCACGCCGAAGGTGAGGAAATACACGATGGTCCCGGTGATGATCTCGGGGATCGGCGGGCAGCCGGAAATATTGATCAGCGGCTTGTCCTTGATCAGATCCTGCACTGCTACCGCGCCCGTGGGATTGGGCGCGGCCATGGGCAGCCCGCCAAACGCCGCGCAGGTGCCCACCGCGATCACCGCGGCAGCGCCCTTGGCCACTTCCTGCACGGACGCCAGCGCGCTCTTGCCCCCGATCACGCAGTAAGCGCCATCGAGCGGGGCTGGAATGGAGCCATCGACCACCAGCACGTACTTGCCCCAGGCCTTGCGCATCGCCTCCTCGCGCGCGGCCTCGGCAGCTTCGCCCGCGGCGGCCTGCAAGGTATCGTTGTAGGCCAGCGAGATGGTGTCGAAGATCAGGTGTTCGATGGTTGGCGAAAACGAGCGCGTCAGCGATTCCAGGCAGCCGGTGCATTCCTGGAATGACAGGTAGATCACCGTCGGTCGCGGCATGGCGCCCAGTTTTTCGGCCAGTTCGGCGGCGCGCGCGGCGGGCAGCGCCAGCAATGAGGCAGCGGCCGCGCAGAATTTCAGGAAGGAGCGCCGGCTCATGCCCTGCTGCTGGAACGATTCGAGAATGGTCGGTTCGCGATCCATGGGTCAGCCCCTCAGTTGGGTAGTGCCGTCAGCCCGCACAACCGCGCGCTGGCGGCCTCGATATCCGCGCGATAGGCGCGCACGATCTCCGGCACATCGGTGACTTCGAGCAGTTCGCACAACAGCTTGCCCTCGGCGTCCTCATGGCGTACCCACCAGATGCCGGCAAAACCCGTCTCGCGCAGCAGCGATGCCCCGAGGGCGTTGATGCGTACCTCGATCTCCCCCGCGCCCAGCGCCTGTTGCAGCGCCGCGCGATCCGCTGGCCCCAGCGGCAGGGTGGCAAGGTCGATCACATGAGTGGTGCCACTGGCGAGATACGCCTGCAGTGCATCCTCCAGCTCGCGCAGGATGGCCGCGACCATGCCGGTCGCGTCGTCGCGCGGCTCGATGACCACGGCGATTTCAAGCGGTTTCATCGGTCCACCTGCGCAGCACATCGCGCACGCAGTGCTCGATTTGCGGCAGCGCGCTCGTCAGTTCCGCGCTGAGGTGTTCGCCCCAGCCGATAGGGCCGGGTTCGATGCCGATCAGCGCGCGTCGCGGTGGCAGGCGATCGAGCAGTCGCGCCATGTCCAGCAACTCGCCCAGGCTGACCTCGTGCACGCTGCCGGCTTGCGCGCGGCGCAGCCATTGGTCCATGGCCGCGCCCTCGAAACAGCGCACCGTACCCGCCGCAGTGTTCATGCGCATCGCGTCGATGAAGATCAAACGCCGGGTCTGCTCGATCTCGACCAGCAGTGTGGCACCCAGCGTGCCGGCGTCGTACAGATGGATGCCGGGCCGCGCACCCAGCGCGTTGTGCAGCCAGTGCAGCGCATGCACACCCACGCCATCGTCGCCCTGCAGGGTGTTGCCGACCCCCATGATCAGCGTGGGTCGCAGCGCCGGATCCCCGGTCGGCGGCGCGGGTGCCGTGCATGCCGGCACTGCATTTGCTGAATGGCTCGGCATGCTGCACTCCCCAAGGCGGGTGACCCAGGCTCTGACCAGCAACTTATGCCTGCGCACGGGCTGTGACCAGATGCAATCGCCGCGAAAATTGATCTGGATCAAATCCGACGCAGAATGCTGATCCGGCAACCCCGGCCGCGGCATGCATGCAGCGGTTCAGTCGGCCAGCGCGAAGGCCTGTTGTTGCTGCGCCAGCGCATCACCCAGAGCCGCGCGCAGCGCGGGATCCTGGCGATACACGTCGGGTACCAGACCGACCCGGCCATCGGGCGCTACAGCAACGGTCCAGTAAATCATGCGCAGTGGCACGGATGGGTTCAGCGGCACGTCGCGGGTCACGTCATAGCTGGCCGCGGTCTGCAGGCTTTCCGCATTCCAGCGCACGGGATCGCCGAGCAGCAGTTGCGCCAGTTCCATCGCGTTTTCCACGCGCACGCAGCCCGAGCTGAAGGCGCGTCGGGTCTGTGCGAACAAGGCCTTGTGCGGCGTGTCGTGCAAATACACCTCGTGGGTGTTGGCGAAGCGGAATGCGACCAGGCCCAGTGCACCGTCGGGGCCCGGATCCTGACGCAGGGTCAGCCCCGAGGGCGGTCGCGTCCAATCCCCGCCGCGTCAGACTAGTTGTCGCCTCCATAGAACCCCTACCCTGAAGGCGGCGATGGAGAACTGAAGTGGCTCGATACGGACAACGATTCAAGGAACGCGCGGTGGCCCGCTTGCTGCCGCCGGAGAGTGGTGCGCTGGAGGTGGTGGCGCGGGAAGTGGGCATTGGCGTGTGGACGTTGGCGCGCTGGCGCGAGGAGGTTCGGTGCCGGGTTGCCCCGGCACGATCCTGGACGGCGGACGCACGCCTTGATGCGGTGATCACGGCCGCGGCGCTGGACGCGGTGGGCAAGAGCGCGTGGTGTCGCGAGCACGGCGTGTTTCCGGCGGATCTGGATGCGTGGCGTGCGCGGGCCACGGCAGCGCTGGGGGCCTCCGAAGCGACCGCAGCCGGCACCCAAGGCAGCCCTCAGGACCGCCGGCGCATCAAGGAGCTCGAACGCAACCTGCTGCGCAAGGATCGCGCCCTGGCGGAGACCGCGGCGCTGCTGGTGCTGTCAAAAAAAGTTGCGGCGATCTTCAACAACGGCGAGGACGCATGATTGTCCTCGAAGATCGCCAAGCCTTGGCCCAACACATTGGCGTGGCGCATCGCGCCGGCGCGCGACTACAGCTTGCCTGCGAGACCGCCGGGATCGACCTGCGCACTCTGCAGCGCTGGAAGGCCCACGATGGCCTCGCCGAGGGCGATGGCCGGCCCCGGTCCATCCACCCGGCGCCCGGTCACGCCTTGAGCGAGATCGAGCGGGCGCAGCTGCTGCAGGTGGCCAACGCGCCGCGCTTCGCGGACGTGCCGCCGGCGCGCATCGTGCCCATGCTCGCCGACGAGGGCGTCTACCTCGCCAGCGAGTCGACCTTCAGCCGCGTGCTGCGCGCGCAGGGCCAGACCGCCCACCGTGGACGCGCCAAGGCACCCCGGGCGGTGCGCCCACCCACCACGCACCGCGCCACCGCACCGCGCCAGGTGTGGTGCTGGGACATGACCTATCTGCCCGCGCAGGTGCGCGGGCGCTGGTTCCACTTGTATCTGATCCTGGACCTGTACAGTCGCAAGATCGTCGGCGCCGAGGTGCACGACACCGATCACGCCGACCATGCCGCGCAGCTGGTGCACCGTACCGCGTTGGCCGAAGGGATCGCCTGCCTGGAGACCAAGCCGGTCCTGCACGGCGACAACGGCTCGACCCTCAAGGCCACCACGGTCCTGGCAATGCTCCACTGGCTGGGCGTGAAGCCCTCGTACTCGCGCCCGCGCGTGAGCGATGACAACGCCTATGCCGAGTCGCTGTTTCGTACCGCCAAGTACCGGCCCGAGTTTCCGGCCCAGGGCTTTGCCGACCTCGACGAGGCCCGCATCTGGGCGACCCGCTTCGTGCACTGGTACAACGTCGATCATCGCCACAGCGGCATTCGCTACGTCGCACCCGCTCAGCGCCACGCCGGAGACGATCACGCGCTCCTGGCGGCGCGCCATGCGCTCTACACCCAGGCGCGCGAACGCCATCCCTCACGATGGTCCGGCCGCACCCGCAACTGGACGCCGATCGGCGCCGTCACACTCAACCCGGAACGCGACGCAGTCGCCACCACGCAAGGGGATGCCGATACACAGCCGTTGGCTGCCTGACCGAGGCGACAACTACCTTGACGCGCGCCGAATCGATTGCGTTGTCCGGCACGATTTGCCCTTGACGATCGAACACGCGCAAATGATTGCGTGCGAGATAATCGGGATCGCGGCGCAGCTTGGCGAGCATGTCCTCGCGCAGGATCGTCGGCGGTACCACCCATGAGGGGTCGATGGTCAGCCGCGTGATGGCCGAGCGCAGCACTGGCGTGGGCCGCCGCGGCTGGCCCACTTGCACACGCGTGGACCAGGCCAGGCGGCCATCGTCGTAGTAATCGAGGCGGTAATTGGCGAGATCGACCTGCACGTAGCGTGGCGGCAGATCGTGCAGGTACCAGCGCGCGCGCTCCAGATCGAGGCGCAGTTGCTCGATGCGCGTGGTCACCGGCACATTCAGCGCCGCCAGCGTGGCGGGGCCGACCACGCCATCGGCTTGCAACCCGTGCTGGCTCTGGAACGCGCGCACGGCGTTGGCCAGCGCCGCATCGTCGTCATCAGCGTCGCCCTGCGGCGTGCGGGTCAGGTCACCGGAAATCAGCAGCCGCCTGCGCAACAGCGCCACGCGCGCGTCCTGCATGCAGGCTCGAGCGCCAGTCCGGCGGGCAGCGCGGGCCAGCCGCCGGCGGCGGCCTCATCGCGCAGGCGCTGCAGCGCCGTGCGCAACTGCGCGTAGACCGGTGCGGAGGGGCGCGCCGCGTCAAACGCCGCAGTGATGTGCCCGGCTTCTGCTGCGTGCGCGGCGGCCTGCAGCCACGCAGCGGATGCGGACCACCGCGGCGTGGCCTGCCAATCCGGATAGAACGTATCGACGTCGAGCACGCCATGGCGCAATTGCAGCAATGCCAGCAGATAGGCCGCGCTGGCACGCACATCGATGTCAGCGCGTTGTGCATCGGTCATTGGCACGTGCTCTTGCAGCCGCAGCACATCGCGTGCGAGGCGATCGCCACCGTAATCCTGCGCGGCCAGACCATCATCGACCAGACCATCGAGCGCATCATCGAGCGCGCGCAGGCGCGCAGCGGATTGCCACAGGGGCGCGTCGGCGCGTTGCGCATAAAAACGCGAAACCAGCGCGCCCAGCGTGTGGTCGCCGATTCGCAGCACACCCAGCGGCTGCTGCGCCAGAGCGTCAAGGCGCGTGGCGATGGCGGTTTGCGGCGCGGTGTCGGGTACCTGCGCCTGCGCGCAGGTTGCGATCAGCAGGGCGAGCACGATCCAGGCGTATCTGATCATGAGTGGCGGGTCGCTTTGGACATGGAAATCCCGTCGCATTCTGCGCTTGCGCGACGTGTTCAGGAACGGCGCGTGCTCAGCCATTACGATACGAACATGCTTTTTCTGCGCTTTCGATTTCGCTTGCTCGCGTGCGCGCTCGCACTGTTGCTTGCCGCGCTGGCGTTGCCTGCCAGTGCGGCATCGACGACGGGTCCGTCACTATGGCGCACGCTCGCGCAGGCGGCTCCAACGGCCAATCCGCAAGTACTGCGGCTGGCGGTGGCGGCCATGCACTGTGCCGTCAGCAGCGGCATGTCGGGCGCGCAGCGGCTGGCCGTGATCGACTACTCGCTACCGTCCACGCGCCGGCGTCTTTGGATTTTCGACCTGGCCGACCCGCGCCTGTTGATGCGCGAGCTGGTGGCGCACGGGCGCAACTCGGGCGGCAACTTCGCGAAGCATTTTTCCGATCGCCAGGGCAGCCTCGAATCCAGCCTTGGCCTGTACCGCACGCTGGGCACCTATCAGGGCGACAACGGTTATTCGCTGCGCTTGCAGGGTCTGGATGAAGGTTTCAACAACAATGCGCTGCAACGCGCCATCGTCATCCATGGCGCGCCCTACGTGAGCGAAGCTTTCGCGCAGCGCGAGGGTCGCCTCGGACGCAGTTGGGGCTGTCCGGCGGTGAGCAAACGCGTGGCGCAGCGTGTGATCAACGCGCTCAAGGGCGGGCAGTACGTGTTCGCCTACTATCCCGATCAGCACTGGCTGAGCGATTCCGACCTGCTGCATTGCGCGGCCGCGCGGCGCAGCGTCGCGGCCATCGAGGTCGCTTCGGAGCAAGCCGGCGCGCGTACCAGCGCTGCGCTGTAAGCGCTGCGCACGGCATCAACTGCGCAACAGTTTGAACGTGTGCTGCGCGATCATCAGTTCTTCATCTGTGGGGATCACGCGCAGCGCGATGCGCGAGTCGGGCGCGGCGATATCGAGCACGCCCGTGCTGCCAGCATTGGTCACGGCATCGAGACGCGCGCCGAACAGGTCCAGGCGCTGCACGATCGCGGCGCGCGCGCCGGGCGCATGCTCGCCGATGCCGGCGGTGAACACGATGCCATCGAGGCCGCCCATGCTCGCCGCCATCGCCGCCACGCTCTGCGCGACGCGATGCGCGAACACGGCCAGCGCCAGCCGTGCCGCCGCGCTGTCGCTGGCCAGCAGCTCGCGCATGTCGCCGCTGAGCCCGGACAAACCCTTCAGCCCACAGTCGTGATATAGCAGGTGGCTGATCTGCGCCGCATCGTGGCCTTGCTCCTGCGCCAGATACAGCACCACGCCGGGATCGAGGTTGCCCGGGCGCGTGCCCATCACCAGGCCTTCCAGCGCCGAGAATCCCATCGTGCTGTCCACGCTGCGCCCGCCTTGCAGCGCGCACAGTGAGGCGCCGTTGCCGAGGTGCGCAATCACGGTGCGACCGCGTGCCAGATCGGGCGCGACGCTGGGCAGGCGCGCGGCGATGTACTCGTAGGACAAGCCATGGAACCCGTAGCGGCGCACGCCCGCGGCGATGAGCGATTGCGGCAGCGCGTACAGGTCCATCTCGGGCGCGTGGCCGTGATGAAACGCGGTGTCGAAGCAGGCCACCTGCGGCAACTGCGGCTGGCGCTGCAGCAGCGAGCGGATCGGCGCGAGGTTGAACGGCTGGTGCAAGGGCGCCAGCGCGCTGAGCGCCGCGAGCCTGTCCAGAATCGCCGCATCAATGCGCACGGGCTGCCAGAAATCGACACCGCCGTGCACCACGCGATGGCCGACCGCATCGGGGGCCGCGCCGAGGTGCGTGGCGATCCAGTCGTTGACCACGGCTTCCGCCGCGGCGACATCGGGCACGGCTTGGATGTCCAGCGTGCGATCAACCAGGCCATGCCCGGCCGCGTCATGCGCCTGCAGTCGCGGCGTGCTGCCGATGCCGGCCAACTGGCCCTGTTGCAACAGTTCCAGCGTGTCGTTGTCGCCGCTGCGAAACGCCGCGAACTTGATGCTGGAACTGCCGGCATTGAGAACCAGGATGCAAGTCATGTCGAATCCATCGGTAGCGTGTGGCGCGCGGACACGCTGCGCATCAGCCCGCTTTCGCCGCCGGCACCGCCATGCTCAGCAGCACCGCCAGCGCGCACGAGGCCATGCGTGCATCCGGCAGGTCGGCGCGACTGGTCAACACGACCGGGACGCGCGCGCCCAGCACGATGCCGGCGACCTTGGCCTCGGCGAGGTACTCGAGCTGCTTGGCCAGCATGTTGCCTGCTTCGAGATCGGGCGCCAGCAGAATATCTGCATGGCCCGCCACCGCTGAGACGATGCCCTTGGTCTTGGCGGCCGCGGCGGATACTGCGTTGTCGAATGCGAGTGGACCGTCGAGCACTCCGCCAGTGATCTGGCCGCGGTCGGCCATCTTGCACAGCGCGGCGGCGTCGATCGTGGAGGGGATCTTGGGCGTGACGGTTTCCACCGCGGACAGAATCGCCACCTTGGGCCGCGCCATGCCCAGCGCGTGCGCCAGATCGATGGCGTTTTGCACGATGTCGCGCTTGGCCTCCAGATCGGGAACGACATTCACCGCCGCGTCGGTGAGCAGTTGCAGCGTCGGCCAGTTCACCGCGTCGATCACGAACACATGGCTGATGCGGCGCGCGGTGCGCAGGCCGAGTTGCGCGTCGACCACGGCGTGCATGAGTTCATCGGTGTGCAGCGAGCCTTTCATCAGTGCCTGCACTTCACCGCTGCGCGCCATCGCCACGGCCTGCGCGGCGGCGGCGTGACTGTGTTCGGTCGCGATCAGCCGGTACGGCGCGATGTCGATATGCGCGGCCTCGGCTGCGGCACGGATGCGCGCCTCGGGTCCGACGAAGACGGGGGTGATCAGTCCGGCCTGCGCCGCGTCAACGGCACCGCCCAGCGACACCGCATCGACCGCGTGCACCACCGCCATCGCCAGCGGCGCATGGCCGGCCATGGCCACGCGTGCCTGCTCGATCAGCGCGCGCAGTTTCACGCCTGGATCGCGCAACTCCAGCTTCGGCAAGTGCACGCGCGGGCGACTGACTTTTTCAGTGGGGATGATCACCTGCGCATCGCCTTCCACCACGATCTCGTTGCGCTGGTTGATCACTTCGCAGTGCAGTGTGGCGCGCGGGATATGGCCGGTCGCGGCATCGATGGCGCTCACGGTGACGGTGACGCGCACGCTGTCGCCGAGAAATACCGGCTTGCGGAATTTCAGACTCTGGTCCAGATACACCGTGCCGGGTCCCGGCAGTTCGGTGCCGAGCACGGTGGAGATCAGCGCCGCGCTCCACATGCCGTGCGCCACGACCTCGTGAAAACGATCGCTGGCGGCGAATGTGGCATCGACGTGCGAAGGATTCACGTCCCCGGACATCAGCGCGAAGGTTTCGACATCGCCCTGGGTGAACGTGCGCGTCAACGATGCCGTATCACCAACCCGGAGTTCGGCCAACGGACGATTTTCGATCATCTCGGTCATCAGATTTCCCGCAAAGTGTGGTTTGATCAGCGTTGCAGCACGTAACTGCCGGGTGCGTCCGCCAGTGGCGGCAGTTCCGGCGCGCCCATGCGCGGCGGCGCCACCAGGCCGCTGCCGTGCGCCGCCAGCCAGTCATGCCAGCGCGGCCACCACGAGCCTTGCTCCGGTTGCGCCTGTTGCAGCCATTGTTCCGGCGCGATGAATGGGGCGCCCTGCGCGTGCGTGGCCCAACGATAATGCCGGCGCGGATGTCCAGGCTCGCTGACGATTCCGGCGTTGTGGCCGCCGCTGGTCAACACGAAGGTCACGTCGCGGTCGGTCAGCAAGTGGATCTTGTACACCGAGCGCCATGGCGCGACATGGTCGGACTCGGTGCCGATCACGAACCAGGGCTGGGTGATGTCTTCCACGGCGACGGCTTGGCCATTCACTTTCCAGCGCCCTTCGGCCAGGTCGTTGCGCAAATAGAGGCCGCGCAGATATTCACTGTGCATGCGGAATGGCATGCGCGTGGCGTCGCTGTTCCAGGCCATGAGGTCATTGGGCGGCCGGCGCTGGCCGAGCAGGTAATCGCGGGTGATGCGTGACCAGATCAGGTCGTAGGAGCGCAGCATCTGAAACGCGCCGGCCATCTGCGTGCCATCCAGGTAGCCTGGTCCCCACATCATGTCTTCGAGGAAGGTCACCTGGCTCTCGTCGATGAACAGCGACAGCTCGCCGGGTTCGGTGAAATCGGTTTGCGAGGCCAGCATTGTGACCGTGGCAAGGCGCGTGTCGTTCTGCGCCGCCAGGGCAGCCGCGGCGATCGCCAGCAGTGTGCCGCCGAGGCAGTAGCCGGCGGCGTGCACCTTGCGCCCGGGCACGATGCGCTGCACGGCATCGAGTGCCGCCAGCGGGCCCAGCGTGAGGTAATCGTCCATGCCCAGGTCGCGATCGCCCGCATCGGGGTTTTTCCACGAGATCATGAACACGGTATGGCCTTGATCGACCAGGTACTTGACCAGCGAGTTGCCGGGTGAAAGATCCAGGATGTAGTACTTCATGATCCACGCCGGCACGATCAGCACCGGCTCGGCGTGCACTTGCGGCGTGGACGGGCTGTACTGGATCAACTCGGCCAGCCGGTTGCGCAGCACCACCTTGCCCGGCGTGATCGCCACCTGCCGGCCGGGGATGAAGTGCTCGCTGCCCGCGGGTGGCAGGCCGCCGAGCGCGCGCTGCATGTCGTCCATGCAGAGCTTGCTGCCTTCGAGCAGATTCATGCCATTGCTCTTGAGCGTGGCCTCGATGACTTCGGGGTTGGTGAATGGTGAGTTGGTGGGCGCCAGCATGTCCAGCCACTGCCGCGCCATGAACGCCACCATCTGCTCGTGATGCCCGGACACGCCGCGCACGCCGCTGGTGGCGTGCTGCCACCACGCCTGCTGCTGCAAAAAAGCGTGCGCGTAAAGATTGAACGGATAACGTTGCCATGCGGGGTCGGCGAAGCGTTGATCCGGCACCTGCAGCGCCGGATCGCCGGCGTCGTTGTTCACCAGCGCGTGGCCCTGCAGCGCGCGCATCCAGTCCACCACGCCATTGGCAAGTGCCTGCGCCAGTTCGCTGGCCAGTTCCATGCGCTTCATCGGCGAGCCGGCCAGGTGCAGCCGCCAGTCCATGGATGCCTGGGCCAGCGCCGCGGGCGAGAGGCCAAAGGTGAAGCGCGCCAGCGCTGCATGCACGCTGCGATCCAGCGGGGGGACGGTCGCTTGTGGTTGCGCCATCAGCGGTTGCATGGAGGCGGTCGCATTCGGAGAGGAAGTGGGGTGGTCGTTCATGGATTTCTCGAGAGACATGTCGAGCGGATGCATCCTGCATACCGCTGCCCGATCGAACGCGCGCTGCATGGGTGGGTGCCTGGTCACGGTTGACCGGGCTGCAATCCACGTAACCCTTCATCGCCGCGGCGGGCTGCGGCGTTCGGGCGCGGCCCGGCGCGATGGCGATGTGAACTTTAGTCTCGGCAATCGACATCCCTCTTGATCTGGATCAAGGATTGTGCTTGCACCTGCGGCTAAAGTGTTCGCCTCAAGCATCGATTCGCTCGCGTCAATCGATGTTTTTCGACTGCACGGGCGCGAGCTGTCCATGGTCCACATCGGACCACATCGTGCGACTCGCGCCGCACCGCTCGCATACAACCGCGCATCACGCGCCAGGAGTTCGTCATGATCTCGACCACGCAACTCGATGAACTGAAAAAACTGCACAAGGACCATATCGCCAATACATTCCTGTTCACCTCCAAGGTGCTCGATCAGTACAAGCGCATGAGCGATGCGCATGCCGAAGTGCTGCATGGCATGTTGCGTGATTTCTCGATGACCAGTGCACTCAATGGCAACGACCCCACGGCACTGGCGCAGGAAGCGATGAGCCTGATCACCCGGAATTTTGCCAATCAAAGCAATCGCTCCGGCAACTTCATCAGTGAAACCGCGGCGGCCTACGCCGAAATCATGCGTCTGGTGGTGCAGTACGGCACCGACAGTTTTGTCGGCGCGCAGAGCGTCAGCCGCAGCGCGACCGATGCTGGGTCGCCGCAACCACAGAATCTGCAAAACGCCTGGATGGCGCCGTTCATGAGCGCATTCCAGAACGCGGCCAGCATGATGACCGCGGGCATGGGTTCGCTGACTGCGCTGCAGCCGGCCTCGAACAGCGCGGCCAACGTCGCGGACATCAAGCCGGTGACAAGCGGCAAATCCGCCAAGTGAGCGCGCGGGTCACGGCAGCGTGGCGCGCGTCCGTTCGGGCGTGCGCCTGATGGGCATGCAAGGAGATCGTGCATGAGTACCTTCAAGCATCTTCTGGTTCCGATCGATGGCAGTTCCGGGGCCGATCAAGCCATCGCCAAGGCCTTGGTTCTGGCTGCTGACCAGCACGCAACGGTGCATTTCGTGCATGTCATCGATCGTGCCGCGGTCGTGATGATGGAGCCATTGAGCAGCTTCGACAGCGAGGTGACTGCCGCCGTCAATGCCGCCGGTGAGCTGCTGCTGGGGCAGGCCACGGCGCAGGCACGCGAGCACGATGTGCCCAGCACGCAGGCACTGCGCATCACCGACGGCAAACTGCCGACGATCGCCGATCAGATCCTCGAAGAGGCGCGGGCGCACGCCGTGGATCTCATCGTCTGCGGCAGCCACGGCAAGACCGGATTTCGCGCCATGATCCTGGGCAGCGTGGCGGAAGGACTGATCCACCGCAGTCGCGACATCCCGCTGCTGCTGATTCCCACGCAGCCCCCGCGACGTTGATCCCATGCGGCGCCGTGCGCCGATTTGCGCCGGTCGGGGCGCTGGCGCACCTTTCATTCACGATTCTGGAGACGGCTCGTCATGACTTCCGCATCACAGCGGTTCGCGCTGGTGACTGGCGGCACGCGCGGCATCGGCGCGGCCATCGCGCGGCGTCTGGCGCACGATGGTTACCGCGTCGCCGTGACCTATCACGGCAATGACGCGGCCGCGCAGGTGTTCACCCGGGACACCGGCATTCGCGCCTACAAGTGGGATGCCGCGGATTTCACCGCCTGCCAGGCCGGCGTGCACCAGGCCGAAACCGACGCCGGGCAGCCGCTCGACATTCTGGTCAACAACGCCGGTGTCACGCGCGATGTCACGCTGCACAAGATGACGCCGGAGCAATGGCGCACGGTGCTCGAGGACGACCTGTTCGCCTGCTTCAACATGAGCCGCGCGGTGATCGAGGGCCTGCGCGCGCGCGGCTGGGGGCGCATCGTCAACATTGCTTCGATCAACGGCCAGAAGGGTCAGTTCGGACAGACCAATTATTCCGCCGCCAAGGCCGGGGTGATCGGTTTCAGCAAGGCGCTGGCGCTGGAGTCGGCGCGCAAGGGCATCACCGTCAACGCCGTGGCGCCGGGTTATACCGCGACCGAGATGCTCGCCAGCATGGATGCCAGGGTGCTGCAAGGCATCGTCGCGCAGATCCCGCTGGGGCGCCTGGCGCAGCCTGACGAAATCGCGCACGCAGTGGCGTTTCTGGTGCACGAGCAATCGGGCTTCATCACCGGCGCCACGCTGTCGATCAACGGCGGGCAGTACCTTGCATGAGTCTGCCGCCGCCACGACAGGATGAATTCGTCGGCATGCATGCGCTGATCGAAGGCGCCTCCGGTCCGATCGGCGAGAGCGCGCTGGTCGTGCGCCATGGCCTGACGCTGGAGCAGCTCGCGCAGGCCATCCATTCCCACCCCACGCTCACCGAGTCGATGGGCGTGCTCGCCCGACAAACCCTGGCTCGATTGCAGGGGCTGGCCACACACGCCCATCACCCGGTGCCTTGAACACGCGTCACGGAGATATCAGCCATGCCCCATGCCATGCATCAGCGTCTGGATGAAATCCAGCAACTGCTTGACACCCTCGGCAAAAGCCACCCCGATGAGGTCGGCGCGTTCGTCAATTTCATGGGCAAGGCCGAGGCCGGACCGGCGCTGTCGCTCAAGCAGAAGGAACTGGTCAACGTCGCGCTGTCGGTTGCGGCGCAATGCGAGTGGTGTATCGCGCTTCACGTCAAGAATGCCCTCAATGCCGGGGCCAGCCGTGACGAGCTGGTCGAGGCCGGTTTTCTCGCGGTACTGATGCATGGCGGTCCCGCCTTGATGTACCTGACGCCGCTGCTGGATGCGGTGAACGAATTCAGCACCGGTGCAACGCCGAACTGAGTGTCTGCACCGTGATCGCCGGGTGGTCACGGCGTGATCCCCGGACTGGTTGTTCCATTCGAGGATCGTGACCATGTCAAACCCTGAAATCGTGCTGTGCGCGCCCGTGCGCACCGCCATCGGCACCTACAACGGCTCACTCAAGAACACGCCCGCCACCGCCCTCGGCGGCGTGGTGGTGCACGCCACCTTGCAACGCGCCGGTTTGGCCGCCGATGCCGTGCAGACGGCGGTGTTCGGCCATGTCATCCAGGCCGGCTGCAAGATGAATCCTTCGCGCCAGGCGGCCATCGGCGGCGGCCTGCCGGTGGAAGTGCCGGCGATGACCGTCAACCGCGTGTGTGGTTCGGGTGCGCAGGCCATCGTCAGCGCAGCGCTGGAAATCATGGCCGGACAAATCCAGTGCGCCGTCGCCGGCGGCATGGAGAACATGGACCTGGCGCCCTACCTGCTGCCCGGCGGACGCTGGGGCATGCGCATGGGCGATGGCCACGTGCTCGACAGCATGCTGCTCGATGGCCTTAACGACGCCTTCAGCGGCGAGCATTCCGGTTGGCACACCGAAGACCTGGTGACCCGTTGCGGCCTCACCCGCGAACAGCAGGACGCCTGGGCGCTGCGTTCGCAGCAGCGGTTCTCCGCCGCGCAGGCGGCTGGCAAGTTCGACGCCGAGATCGTCGGTGTCGAAGTCAAAGACCGCAAAGGGCCGCAGACGTTCATCAAAGATGAGCACAACCGCCCCGACACCACGGCCGCATCGCTGGCCAAACTCAGGCCCGCGTTCCGCAAGGGCGGCACCATCACCGCGGGCAATGCGCCGGGACTGAACAGCGCGGCCAGCGCCATGATCGTCGCCGAGCGTGGCTGGGCCGAGCAGCACCATCTGCGCCCACTGGCACGGCTGGCGGGCTATGGCGTCGCGGCAGTCGAGCCGGGCTACTTCGGCCTGGGCCCGATCCCGGCGACACAGATGGCGCTGCAGCGCGCAAAGTGGGCGATCAAGGATGTGCAGCGCGTGGAGATCAATGAGGCTTTTGCAGCCATCGTGCTTGCCTGCACGCGCGAGTTGGGCTTCGGCGCTGACATTGTCAATGTCGAGGGCGGCGCCATCGCGCATGGCCACCCGATCGGCGCGACCGGTGCCATTCTCACCACGCGGCTCATCCACTCGATGCATCGCGACGGGCTGAAAAAAGGCGTGGTCACGCTGTGCATCGGCGGCGGGCAGGGCATCGCACTGGCGCTGGAGATGCTGTGACCAGTGCCGCGGGGATGGCGCGCGATCACTGCTGACCGCGCCAGGGGCTCGACACCGTTCAATACTGGAGGCACGCACCATGAAGGCACTTGTTTATCAGGGTCCGGGGAAGAAGTCGCTGCTGGATCGCCCGCAGCCAGTCTTGCGCGACCCGGGTGACGCCATCGTCCGGGTCACCAGGACCACGATCTGCGGCACTGATCTGCATATCCTCAAGGGCGACGTGCCGACCTGTGCGCCCGGCCGCATCCTCGGCCACGAGGGCGTCGGTGTGGTCGAAGCCGCAGGGGCTGGTGTGGCTTCCTTCAAACCGGGCGATCACGTGCTGATCTCCTGCATCTCCGCGTGCGGCCGATGCGAATACTGCCGGCGCGGCATGTATTCACACTGCACCACGGGCGGCTGGATCCTCGGCAACGAGATCGATGGCACGCAGGCCGAATACGTGCGTATTCCGCACGCCGATACCAGTCTGTATCCGATTCCAGCGGGGGCGGACGAGGACGCATTGGTCATGCTGAGCGACATCCTGCCGACTGGTTTCGAGTGTGGTGTTCTCAACGGCCAGGTCGCGCCCGGCGGCACGGTTGCGATTGTTGGGACAGGTCCGGTCGGTCTTGCCGCGCTGCTGACCGCCAGGTTCTATTCACCGGCGGAGATCATCGCCATCGACCTTGATGACAACCGGCTGGCCGTGGCGCAGCGTTTCGGCGCCACCCTGACCATCAACAGCGGCAAGGCGGATGTCACCCGGATCGTGCGTGATCGCACGAATGGTCGCGGCGTGGACACCGCGATCGAGGCCGTCGGCATCCCCGCCACCTTCGACATCTGCCAGAACATCGTCGCGCCCGGCGGGGTGATCGCCAATGTGGGTGTACATGGCAGCAAGGTCGACCTGCATCTGGAATCGCTTTGGTCGGCCAATATCTCGATCACCACGCGGCTGGTCGACACATCCTCGACCCCGATGCTGTTGAAGACCGTGGCCGCCAAAAGGATCGATCCGAAGGTGCTGATCACGCACCGCTTCAAGTTGGCGCAGCTTATCGAAGCCTACGAAGTATTCGCCAACGCCGCCAGGCATCAGGCCCTGAAAGTGATCATCGAGCCATGAGCCGGGCCTTGATCAGGCCGCGCAGCGCTTGCCCGGACACATCCTGGTGAATATTGGGAAATTCGGCGCGGTCACCGCGGGTCTGCGCAGCGGCCGGACTCGCGGCATGACTGGAAGCATCGTGTTCGTCGACGCCGGCCATCACACCGTCGGATGATGTGCGCGACTGCACGGCTGCCAAACATGCAAGGACAACGCTCATGAGCAAGCATCACACCAAACATCACGCCACTGCGTCTGACGCGGGCTATGGCAAAACCCTGCACGCGCTGCAAATCGAGCTGGTGAAGTTCCAGAAGCATCTGATCGCGCATGGCGATCGCATCCTGATCCTGCTGGAAGGGCGCGACGGCGCGGGCAAGGACGGCACCATCAAACGCATCGTCGAACACCTCTCGCCACGCGAAACGCGCGTGGTGGCACTGGGCAAGCCATCGAGCCGGGCAGAATCGGCGTGGTACTTCCAGCGTTATGTGCCGCACTTGCCGGTGGCAGGGGAGTTCGTGCTGTTCAACCGCAGCTGGTACAACCGCGCCGGGGTGGAATGGGTGATGGATTTCTGCACCGAGGCGCAGTACGAGGAGTTCATCGAAACCGTGCCGGTGTTCGAGCAGATGCTGGTGCGCTCGGGCATTCAACTGTTCAAGTACTACCTCGACATCGACAAGGCCGAACAGAAGCAGCGCCTCAAAGACCGGCTCACCGACCCGCTCAAGCAGTGGAAGATGAGCCCCATCGACGCAGCGGCGCAGAAGCACTGGAAGGCATACAGCTCGGCGCGCAACGCCATGCTGGCGCGCACCCACAGCGCAGTGGCGCCATGGACGGTGGTGCGGGCGAATGACAAGAAACGCGCGCGCCTGGGTCTGATCATGGATCTGCTCGCGCGTCTGGATTACAAGGGCAAGGACCATGCCTTGCTGTGCCCCGATCCCGGTATCGTGTTTGCCTATACCAGTCAGACCGTGGACAGTGGGGCCATCGCACCCTGAGCACGAACTGCGCAATCCATGATGACCGCCGCGCCCGATCCGCCAGTTGCCGCAGCGGAAACCGTCAGCCCCGACCATGCGCAGATCATTCGTTTGCTCGACGACGCACCGATGCGCCTGCCGCATGTCCTGGCGTGGGCGCTGGCCAGCGGCGGCACGCTGATTACCGGGTTGGCGGTGTTCATGCTGGGCATCTCCATGCCCCTGCTGGTACGTGATCTCGCCCTGTCGCCGGTGCAGACGGGCCTGGTCGCGGCGGCGCTGTTCGCCGGTGGCGTGCCCGGCGGCGCAC
The DNA here is from genome assembly GCF_002077135.1 of Metallibacterium scheffleri. NCBI lineage: Bacteria > Pseudomonadati > Pseudomonadota > Gammaproteobacteria > Lysobacterales > Rhodanobacteraceae > Metallibacterium > Metallibacterium scheffleri. Next base: position 911,990 of record NZ_LDOS01000002.1, read on the forward strand.
TGGGCGGGTGGCTGGCCGATCGCATCGGCCGCAAGCCGGTCTTTCTGCTCGACATGGGACTGCTGGCGCTGGCCGCCATGGTGAGCGCGCTGACCTGGGATGCCTGGCTGTTGATCGCTGCGCAATGTGTGGTGGGCATCGGCGCCGGCATGGATTTCCCGGCCAGTGGCAGCTATGTCGCCGAGTGCATGCCACACCGCAAACGCAGCCGCATGCTGGTGGCGACCATTGCCTGCCAGGCACTCGGGTTGCTGCTGGCGGCCCTGCTGGCCATGGCCTTGCTGCACCTGGCGCCAAGCATTGAGGCATGGCGCTGGTTCCTCGGCATGCAGGCACTGGTCGCCGTGCTGTTTCTGCTGGCCCGCATCAACATGGCCGAGAGTCCGCGCTGGCTGATGGGACAGGGACGTAATCGCGAAGCCGTGCATATGCTGGCGCGTTTCGTGCCCGTGGACCGGCAGCAACTGGAAGCCATGGCCTCGCGGCTGGGCGACGCGGTGCATTTCGTCGCGCGCGTGCCGCACACAAAAAAGTCGCTGGGCTATGCCGAATTGTTTCACCCGGCTTATTTGCGCAGCACGCTGCTATGCACGCTGCCGTGGTTCCTGATGGATATCGCCACCTACGGAGTGGGCCTGTTCACCGCGCTGTTGCTGACGGACCTGCATTTCGAGGGGCCGCATCTGCCCCTGGTGCAACAGGTTGCTGCGCTCGCGCGCGGCACCGGGTTGATCGACCTGTTCTGGTTGCTGGGCTTTGTGCTGGGCTTGTGGGCGGTGGCGCGCTTCGGCCGCATTCGCATGCAAGTGACCGGCTTTGCCGGCATGGTGGCGGGCATGCTTGTGTTGTGGGCCAGCACGCTGCTGGCAGGTGGCGCCGGACAACACATCGCCCTGGTGTTCGCGGGTTTCGTGGTGTTCAACCTGTTCATGAACATGGGGCCCAACAGCACCACGTTCATCCTGCCGACCGAGCTGTACCCCACGCAGTTGCGTGCAACCGGATCCGGATTTGCCGCCGCGATTTCAAAAATCGGCGCGACGGCGGGCGTGCTGACCTTGCCCTTGATCGAATCCGCGTGGGGTGTGCCCACCGTGCTGGCCCTGATGGCCGGGGTGAGCCTGCTCGGGCTGCTCAGCACCTGGGCATTCGGCATCTACGGCCACGGGCTCACGCTGGAACAACATCAAACCCGGATTCTGCCGCTGCACCGACACGCAGCAACGACTTCGGATTTCAGTTGAAGGCGCTTGAAATGGCAGCAAACGCGCCATTGAACTGCATCAGGCATTCAATGACGAGCGGAAGCGCAGCACACTCACGGTAAGCATGACCGCGGCCAATGCCGCCATCGCCGCAAGATCGGGCCACAGCACCGTGAATCCGACCCCTTTGAGGAAGACCGCGCGGATCACGATCAGGAAGTAACGCAGCGGATTGATCAGCGTGAACCACTGCAGAGCCGTGGGCATGGCCGCGATCGGAAAGGCAAAGCCCGAGAGAATGAACAGCGGGTTGACGAAAAAGAAGTTGAGCGAGAACGCCTGCTGCTGGGTTTTGGAAAATGTCGACAGCAGCAGCCCGATGCCGATCGCTGCCAGCAAAAAGAGCGTGGCGCCAGCCAGCATCACCAGGGGATCGCCGATAAACGGAACCTTGAACCAGAAGATGCCGATCGTGCTGACCAGGGTGATGTCGCCCAGCCCGATGAGAAAGAACGGCACGGTCTTGCCGAGGATGAATTCGACCGGCCGGATCGGGCTGACCATGATCTGTTCCAGCGTGCCGACCTCGCGTTCGCGCACGATCGCGAAAGCGGTCAGGCTCACCACCTGCAGCAAGGTCAGGCTGCCGATCACGCCGGGTATGAAAAACCAGCGGTCTTCCAGGCCCGAATTGAACCAGGGCTGGGTTTGCAGCGTGACGCCAATTTCGGGTCGCGCAAGGCTGGCATGCGGGGGCAGCAGTTTGCTGGCTTCGTCGCTCGAAAACTGCGTGACAATCTGACTGATGTAACCCAGCGCGATCAGCGCGGTGTTGGAGTTGGTGCCATCCAGGATGACCTGCAACGGCGCGCCCTTGCCATTTTGCAGGTCGCGCTGGAACCCGGCGTGGATGACGATGGCCATCAGCGCCACGTTCTGATCGATGGCGCTCTTGACCTGGGCATCGGTCCTGGCTTCTTCGACCACATCGAAGCGTCCCGATGCAACGAAATGCGAAATCAGGCTGCGGCTGGCCTGGCTCTGGTCGAGGTCAAGCACGACGGTGCTGACGTTGTGCACGGTGAACGTCGCGGCATAGCCGAATACCATCATTTGCACGACCAGGGGCACGATCAGGCGCAGCATCGCGCCACGATCACGCCGAATCTGCAGGAACTCCTTGGTCAACATCGCGGAGAGGCGTTCGAACATCGACCTAGTCCAATCGCTTGTGGAAGGCGCGCGCGGCCAGCCAAATGATGATCACGGCAAAAATCACCAGGCCCGACAGGGGCTGCCACAGGTCGAGGATGCCGCTGCCCTTGAGGAAAATGCCGCGCAGGATGGTGACGTAATAGCGCGGATAGACAATGAGGGTCAGCGTCTGGATGGGGGCCGGCATCTGATCGATCGGGAAGGTATAGCCCGAGAGCAGCGTGGTCGGCAGCAAAGTCACATACAGGGCGATCTGACTGGCGCCAAGCTGACTGCGGATGCGCACCGAAATCAGGTAACCGATACCGAGGATCACCAGGCTGAATAATGCGGTCGCCGCGAACAGGGTGAGCAAGGTGCCGTGAAAGGGCACGTCGAACCAGAACACGGCCAGGCTCAGGCAGATTGCCGCATCCACCATGCCGATGATGAAATAGGGAGTGAGCTTGCCCAGCATGACCTCGAGCGCGGTCACCGGGGTCGAGATCAACTGCTCCATGGTGCCGCGCTCCCACTCGCGCGAAACGGTCAGCGAGGTCAGCTGTGCGCCCACCAGGGCGAGGATCACCGCCACAACACCAGGGATGATGAAGTTGCGGCTGTCCAGTGTTTCGTTGAACCAGGTGCTGGGCTGCAGATCAACCTGGCCGAGCTGCGACGGCTGCACGCCGTGCGCGGCGGCCCATTGCGTCTGGATCCGTGCGTTGACCTGCGCCACCACACCCTGGATATAGCCCAGAGCGATATTGGTGGTATTGACATCGGTGGCATCGAACACCGCCTGTATATTGGCGGTGCCCGTGGTGGCCAGCGTGCGCGAGAAGTCGACCGGAATCACGACTGCCGCGATGCAGTCGCCACGGTTCATCGCATTGCGAATGCCTGCCTGACTGTGCGGTACCTTGCTGATCGAAAACCAGCCGCCGGCGTCGAATGCATTGACGATCGAGCGGCTGATCTGGCTGTTTTCCTGGTCGTACATGCACATCGGCACATGCTTGATGTCCAGACTCACGCCATAGCCGAGCAGCCCCATCTGCATCAGTGGCATGAGCAGCGCGATGGCCAGACTGCGCGGATCGCGCCAGATCTGCAGGGCCTCCTTGTAAGCCATCGCCAGCAGGCGGCGCAGGTTCATGCCACGTTCCTCATGTCCTGCGCGTGCGACACCAGCCGCACGAACACGTCTTCCAGACTGGGCAGCACTTTGCGCGTCGGTCCCGTCTGGATGCCGTGCTGGGTCAAAAACACCGACAGGGTGTCGATGGTCAAACCGTCTGCCGTAACCACCACGTGCAGCTTGTCGCCGAAAATGGCGGCTTCGACCACGCCCGGCGCACCCGTCAGCACCTTGAGAGCGGCGCCCAGCGGGCTGCATGCGACCTCGAGCAAATCGCCTCCCAGGCCATGGGCGCGCAGCTCGCCCGGGCTACCCATGGCCACCAGTTTGCCGCGGTCGATCAAGGCGATGCGGTTGCAGTATTCAGCCTCGTCCATGTAGTGGGTGGACACCAGAATGGTGACGCCAGTGCTTGCCAGATCGTGGATCAAATCCCAGAACATGCGCCGCGCCGCGGGTTCCACGCCCGAGGTCGGCTCATCGAGGAACAGTACCGGCGGACGGTGCAGGATGGCGCAACCCAGCGCCAGGCGTTGCTTCCAGCCGCCCGCGAGCGTATTCACCAGCGCGTCCTCCTGACCCTTGAGCGCGGCCATGGACAAGGCGAACGCCATGCGTTCGGGCAGCTCGTGTTGTGGCACGTGATAGATGCCGCCGAAAAAGTGCAAGTTCTCACGTACCGTCAAATCGCCGTAAAGCGAGAACTTCTGCGACATGTAGCCGATGTGCTCGCGCACCGCTTGCGACTGGCTGCCCACCTCGAACCCGGCCACCGTGGCATTGCCGGAGCTGGGCGTGAGCAGGCCGCAGAACATGCGGATGGTGGTGGACTTGCCGGCGCCATTGGGACCGATGAAGCCCATCACCTCGCCGCGAGCAATGGACAGATCCAGGTGATCGACCGCGGTGAAAGGACCGAAGCGCCTGGTCAGGCCGCGAGCGACAACGGCGGATTCAGTGCTGGTGCTCATGTTGCCGGTGCACCCAGCAAGGCCACGAAGACATCCTCGATCCCCGGCTCGGCCGGTTCGATCTGCGCGTCCGCCATGCCTTGCCTGGACAGCAGCGCGCGCAGCTCGGGGATGCGGCGGGCGGCGTCGTCCACCCGCACATGCACTTGATCGCCCATCAACAACACCCCCAGCACCCCGGGTTTGCCCGCGAGCGCGTCGCGCACGGCACGCGGTTGCGGCGCGCTGATGGCCAACAGCGCACCGGGCATGGAGGCCTTCAGCCGCGCCGGCGTGTCGCAATGGCGAATTTCACCCTCGTGGAACAGCGCCAGGCGCGAACAACGTTCGGCCTCGTCCATGTACGCGGTGGCCATCAGGATCGCCACACCACTCTCGCGCAGGTTGTAGAGGATGGCCCAGAAGTCGCGTCGCGAAACCGGATCGACGCCTGTGGTCGGCTCGTCGAGCAGCAGCACGCGCGGCGTGTGGATCAGCGCGCAGATCAAGCCGAGTTTCTGCTTCATCCCGCCCGAGAGTTGCCCGGCCAGCCTGCGTTCGAATCCCGTCAGCCCGGCGGCGCGCATCAATTCCTGGCTGCGCGCGATACGCTGCTTGCGCGGCACGCCGAAAAGCTCCGCATAGAAAAAAATGTTCTCGGCGATGCTCAGGTCGTCATACAACCCGAAGCGCTGTGGCATGTAGCTCAAGCGCAACTTGGCGGCTTCAGGGTCGGCGGTCACGTCGATGCCATCGACCGTGACGGCACCTGCATCCGGACGCAGCACGCCAGCAAGCATGCGCATGGTGGTGGTTTTCCCCGCGCCATCGGGTCCGACCAAACCGAAAATCTCGCCAGGTTCGACGCTGAACTCGACGCCGCGAACCGCATGCAGCGGGCCAAAGCTTTTGCTCAGCGCGCGCACCTGCACGGCGAACTCGAGCGTGCTCATTTTCCGGCCGGCAACAATGCGATCGAGGCATCCGCGGGCATGCCGGGCAACAGCTCATGGTTCGGGTTGTCGATGTCGATACGAATGCGATAGACCAGGGTTACCCGCTCGGCGTGGGTTTCCACCGTCTTGGGCGTGAATTCGGCTTGCGAGGCGATGAAGCCGATGCGTCCGTGATAAATGTGACCTGGATACGTATCCGTGGTGACCGTCACCGGCTCACCGAGACGCACGCGCCCCAGATCCTGCTCATTGACATAAGCGCGCAGCCAGACATGGCCCAAATCGTCGAGGGTGAAGATGGCGACTCCGGGTCCTGCCACCTCGCCCAATTCGGCTTCACGTATCGCCAACACGCCGCTGAAGGGCGCGCGCAGCGTGGTGTAGGACAAGGTCACGCGATCCAGGGCAACCTTGGCCTGCGCGGTCTTGAGGTTGGCCTCGGCCAGGCTGACATTGTCGACCGCGACTTTCACCAGGGCCTCATCCCGCGCCAGTACCGCGGCCGATTGACCTGCTGCGGTTACGGCGAGGTCGTAGGTCTGGCGCGAGACGAAACCGGGCTTGGTGAGTGTTGCATCGCGCGCCAGGTCACGCTGCTTCTGCGTCAGGTCCAGTTGATCGCTGGCCACGGTCTTGCGTGCCGCGGCAAGACTGCTCTGATCGACGGCAACTTGCTCCCGGGCCGTCCCCAGCGCGGCAAGATCCATCTGCACCTGCTGCCGGTAGAGCCGGTCATCGACACGCGCGAGCACGGCGCCGGTCTTGACTTCTTCGCCTTCATCGAAGGGCAAATAGGTAATCGGGGCTTCGACATCGGTAAAGCCAAGCACGCTCTGGTGTGCCTCGATGTTGCCCGAAACGACGATGTTGGCGGGCCCCTGCGCGGGGCCGAATACCAGCGTGCGCAACGGCGTCGAGAAAACAATCACCGCGACAACCAACACCGCCACCAGTACCAACAGCGCGGTACGACGAGGGCCCGTCATGATGGATGACTCACGGTGCGTGACTGGTTGACCAAGGGAACCATCCGGAGCGATCCGGCATCCAGATCAGGTTGGCGATGCAATCTTCCCCTGCTCAATCGTGTCGCATATTGATCCAGGTCAAATCCAAGCGTTCTTCAGCCCGAGGCGCCGCAACGAGCGACGTAGAATAGTGCGAGGCACATATGGACGCCAAAGCCCATGACCGGCCTGGACAAGAACGACGTTGAACCTGCGCAAGGCAGGGTCGTCACGGTGCGCGGTGCCATCGTCGACGTGGAATTTGCCGACTCGGCATTGCCCCCTGTCCACACTGCGTTGCGTGTCACCTGGGATCGACCCGGAGCCATGCTGCTCGAAGTGCAGGGGCACCTGAATTTGCATACGGCGCGTTGCATCGCCCTGCAAAACACGGCTGGTCTGGCACGCGGCACGCCGGTGCGATCCACGGGGGCATCCGTGCGGGTCCCGGTCGGTGATGCAGTACTCGGACGCCTGCTTGACGTGGTCGGACACGTGCGTGACCTTGGACCGGCGCTGCCGGCCGATACTCCCCTGCGCAGCATCCACAATCCGCCACCCACGCTGGAGCAGGAGACGGCGGCCATCGAGGTCTTCGAAACCGGGATCAAGGTCATCGATCTGCTGGCGCCGATGGCGCAGGGAGGCAAGGCTGCGATGTTCGGTGGCGCGGGCGTCGGCAAGACCGTGCTGGTGATGGAACTGATCCATGCGATGGTCGAGAAGTACCGCGGCATTTCGGTGTTCGCGGGCGTCGGCGAGCGCTTGCGCGAGGGGCACGAGATGCTAAGCGACATGCGCGATTCCGGCATGCTTGCGCGCACGGTGCTGGTCTACGGACAGATGAACGAACCTCCCGGTGCGCGCTGGCGGGTGCCGCACAGCGCCCTGACGATTGCCGAATACTTCCGTGACCAGAAACGCCAGAACGTGCTGCTGTTGATGGACAACGTGTTCCGCTTCGTGCAGGCCGGAAGCGAAGTGTCGACGCTGCTGGGCCGGCTGCCTTCGCGCGTGGGCTACCAGCCGACCCTGGGCAGCGAAGTGGCGGCGCTGCAGGAGCGCATCGCCTCGGTGGCCGGCACCGCGGTCACCGCGATCCAGGCGGTCTACGTACCGGCGGACGACTTCACCGATCCGGCGGTAACGACCATCTCCAGCCATATGGACAGCATGATCATGCTGTCGCGCCAGCTTGCCGCCGAGGGCTTTTACCCGGCCGTCGATCCCCTGGCCTCGACGTCGGCGTTGCTCGACCCGCTGGTGGTGGGCGTGGAGCACTACCGTATTGCCGAACGCGCCCGCGAGACCTTGGCGCGGTTCAAGGAACTGCAAGACATCATCGCCTTGCTCGGCGTGGAGGAGCTTGCCGCCAGTGACCGGCTGGTGGTCAAGCGCGCACGGCGCTTGCAGCGCTTTCTCAGCCAGCCGTTCATGGTGACCGAGGCCTTCACGGGCACGCCCGGGCGCACCGTGACGCGCGCGGATACCTTGGCTGGCGTGCGCGCGATCCTCGAGGGAGAAGCCGACGCCTGGGCGGAAAGCTCGCTGTACATGGTGGGAACACTGGACGATGCGCGGCAGAAAGAGCTGGCATCAACACGTGCGACATCCGCCGGGGGGGCGGCGAAATGAAGCTGCGCATCGTCACCCCGCTGTCGATCGAAGTCGATGAGGACGGTGTGGAATCACTGCGCGCCGAAGACGCCAGTGGCGGTTTCGGCATTCTCCCCAGGCATGCCGACTTCCTTACCAGCCTGTCGATCTCGGTGGTGAGCTGGACACGCGCCGATGGAGCGCAGCGTTATTGCGCGGTTCGCCGCGGTGTATTGACCATGTCCGGCGGACGCGAAGTACGCATCGCCACGCGCGAAGCCGTGGTGGGTGACGATCTCGCGCGGCTCGACACGGCCGTACTGGCGCGCTTCCGCGCCGATCTCGACCTCGAGCGCACGCAGCGCGTGGAAGGCACGCGCCTGCAGATCAATGCCATTCGACTGATCATGCGTTACCTGCGCGCGGGTCAGTACCGTGGCAGCGGAATCGGGTGATGAGCGAAAAGCCCGTACATCCGGACGATGCCGACGACGCACTGGTACGGCAGGCGCGCCTGCACAGCACGCGCCTGCAGCATCAAGCGGACGACGGCCAGTCCTCGGTCACGCGCCATCTGGCGCAGATCGGCGTGCTCGGTTTGACTATCGTGGTGCCGATGCTGCTTGGACTCTTCGCGGGGCATTGGCTGGATCACGCCTGCGGAACAGGGCTGATGTTCACCGGCGCGTTGCTGATCCTGGGGCTGATCCTGGGCAGTTGGTCGGCCTGGAACTGGATCAAACGCGCATGAACACCTGGCTTCTGCGCGCCGCCTCGGCGCATGCGTCATGGCCGTTGCTGCTGCCCGGGTTGCTTCTGGGGTTTCTTGCCGGGTTCGCGTATTTTCATGCCGTCTGGAGGAATGCGCGTGCACTGGTATCCGGCCGGCACAAGGTGCTGACCACCGTGGCCATGGCATTCGGCCGGTTCATCCTGCTGGCAGGCTTGCTGTTTCTGGCGGCGCAGGCGGGCGCCATGGTTTTGCTGTTGACGGCATCGGGCGTACTGGCGGGCCGCTTCGTAGTCATGCGTCGCGTGCGGCGGGATCGCTGATGCAATCGCCTCTGCACAATCCGGCGCTGTTCCATCTCGGTCCGATACCGATCACGCAGGCCGTGGTGACCACTTGGGTGATTATGGCATTGCTGCTGTCCGGCGCCGCGCTGCTCAGACGCCGCCTGCAACTGCTGCCTTCGCGCAGTCAGGCGGCTTTCGAGCTGGTCGTCGCCACGGTGGATGCGCAGATCCGCGACACCATGCAGCTTGAACCAGGCCCTTACCGCGCCTTCATCGGTACGTTGTTCGTCTATATTTTTCTGGCCAATTGGTCTTCGCTCATGCCCGGGGTCAAGCCACCGACTGCGCAACTCGAAACGGATATGGCGCTGGCACTGCTGGTATTCATCGCCGTGATCGGCTTTGGTATTCGTGCTGGCGGGATACGCGGTTATCTGGCGACATTCGCAGCGCCGAGTCCGCTGATGATTCCGCTGAATTTCTTCGAGAGCCTCACGCGCACGTTTTCCCTGTTCGTGCGTTTGTTTGGGCCTCGTCAGCAAAACCTGTGGGCGAGCTTCGGCTCAGGTAGCTTGCCAAGCACATGATAGAGCGCGATTTCTGTCGCCCTGAAGGTCCGAAATCCGTAGGCTTTTCTCATGGTGACTTTGCACTTGTTGTTGAGCCCCTCGACGACGCCGCTGGAGAACTGCTTGCGGGCGCGGAAATAGTTCAACAGCAGCTCGTGGTGTCGGCGTAGCGTGCCGGCGACTTTCTTCATCGGCTCGATCTGTGAGCGCATCACCTGCGTGCACCACTCATCGAGGAATCTGCCGGCCCAGGTGGGTGACACGTACTCCCAGAACTTCTGGAAGTCCTCCTTCAGCAGGTAGGCGCGAACCGTCTTCAGGTTGTACTTCAGCAGTTCCCGCAGGCGGCCGCGCTGTTTTCCCGTCAGATTGCCCGGACGCTTCAGCACGCACCACCGGGTCTTCTTCAGGACAGGCTCATAGCCGTCCTGGTGCATCCGGCGGGCTTCGTTGGCACGCACTTCGTCGATCGCCTTGTTGATCGTCGCCACGACGTGGAAACGGTCGAGAATGTTCAGTGCGTTCGGGCAGTTCTGCTCGATCAGCTTCAGGTAGGGCTTCCACATGTCCGAGCAGACGAAGGCGATCCGCGCCGCGAGATCTTTGCCGATCAGGTCAAAGAAGCGCTGGAAGCTGGCCGTGGTGCGCTCCTTGCCGACCCAAAGCAGCCGCGTGAAGCCGGCATCGATCTGGTAGACCAGCGTCAGATACGCGTGGCCGCGGCCGTACTGGATTTCGTCGACGCCGATGGCACGCAGCGGCCCCCACTCGCGATGCGCCAGCCCCCACTCGACCACCCATGCCACGGCGTGAAACACCTTTTCCCAGCTGGTGCGGAACGCTACCGCCGTTTCTCGCCAGGACAGTCGGCGCGCCCACTGCGCGAGGAACAACATGTACGCCTTGCAGAGCGTGTGCTTGCCAATCGCCCAGGGCACCTGTTCGACCTTGACGCCGCATCCACGGCAGGCGACTCGACGCATGGCATACAATAAAATCACCGCGAAGCCCCAGACCGGAATGAACTCGAAGCGGCGCACCGACAGCGTATCGTAGCCGCTGCCGCGCTTTCCGCATCCCGAGCAGATCGGACGCGAACCGCGGCGAGGACGCACGTCAACCTCGATGGTGTTCTCGGCCTCGAGCAGGCGCGCACCCTGATACACGAAACCAGGATGGTGGTGACAGGCATTCAGCAAGCGGGTGATCAACATGGGGAGGTCGAATCTGGCAGGTGGCGGCAAACCCGCTATTTCATACCAACCCGACGATCAAATGTTGGCCGAGCTCTGCCCCGATCTCTCCGAGTGGCCGCACCGCTGGTGCTTTGACGATGGCGACATCGACTTCGGTCGCAACGTGCTGGAAGCGCTCACGCCATTCCTGCAGCATCTGCTGGCAACCGACCTCAGTCGAAAGACCTTGGCACGTCACCGCGATCATCTCTGGATGCTCGGCGGCGAACTCGTGCGCCGCTTGCATGACGAACCGCGCCTGCGCATGAAGACGCCAACAGCCGTGCTACTCCACTACATTGACGACGAAGGTGGCCCACTGATCTACCCCAGCATCACCGAAGCCCAGCAACATGCGTTCGACGGCACCTGCAGAAAGCTGTACCGGTTCTTGAGCGAGGTGGCATCAGCCGGATAGCGCAGGAATCACCCACGGATTCCGCTGACGAGCCTTGTTTGGCAATGTGATGAGCGGTGTCTTCGTGATTGGCATCGTGCTGTCGCTGGCCGGCCTGTTGGTGCCCATTCCACTGATGGCGCTTGATCTGCTGATCGGCGCGGTGCAGGCCTATATTTTTGCCGTGCTGGCGATGGTATTCATCGCCGGAGCGGTCGGCGTGGGGCGCCGCAAGCCTCCATCCGTTTCACCCCAATCCGAACCCACAAGGACCCCACCATGAACTGGTTAGCGCTCGTCAGCATTGCTTCTGCCGCTATTGCAGTGTCATTTGGCGCCATTGGCCCGGCCTTGGCCGAAGGACGCGCGGTGGCCGCCGCAATGGATGCCATCGCCCGCCAGCCTGAGGCGGCCAACACCATTTCACGCACCCTGTTCGTGGGCCTGGCGATGATCGAGACCATGGCCATCTACTGCCTGGTGATCGCTCTCCTGCTGCTGTTCGCCAACCCCTTGCTGAAATGACGGCATGAGCATCGACTGGTGGACGATCGGCCTGCAGGCGATCAATGTCCTGATCCTCGTCTGGCTGCTTGGGCGCTATTTCTGGCGCCCAGTGGCGGACATCATTGCCAAGCGTCAGGCGGCTGCGAAGGAATTGCTCGAATCGGCTCGCACGCGGCGCGACCAGGCCGATGCCACTTTGGCCGAGGTGGTGCAACTCCGCGCGACGATGGCGCAACAGCGCGCGGATTTGCTGGCCAAGGCACAGGGCGAGATCGAACAGATGCGTGCCCAGCATTTGCTGCTTGCCGCGCAACAGGCGCAAGCCGTGCTGGATGCCGCGCAAGTCGAGCTCGCCAGGCGGCAGGCTGCCGCGGAACACATCTGGCGGGAACATGCCGCGCAGCTCGCCGTAAGCATCGCCCAGCGCTTGGCCGCGCGGCTCGACTCCGCCGCTGTGCGCGAGGCCTTTCTCGGCTGGCTGCTGCATGACTTGCGCGTCCTGCCCGAGGTGACACTGCAGGCGCTGGCGCGCACCGGCAATGCCGATGTCATCAGCGCCATGCCTCTGGATGCTGTCGAGCAGGCCCATCATGCCGAGCAGATCGGCGCGGCTCTGGGTACGCCGATGGCGTTGACGTTCAGCACCGACCCGGCGCTGATCGCCGGGCTGGAACTGCACAGCGCGCACCTGGTGGTGAACAACAGCTGGCGAGCCGATCTCGCCCGTATCCTGGAGGATCTCGGCGATGTCGAACACGCCTGAAACACCCGCCGATGCATGGCTTGCAAGTGCAAGGCAGCGCATCGGCTCTACCGCGCTGGAGGCGCGGGCGGAACAGATCGGCCGTGTGGAATCGGTGAGCGATGGCATTGCCATGGTGTCGGGTCTGCCACAGGCGCGGCTCGATGAATTGTTGCGCTTCGAGCGCGGGCAGTTCGGATTTGCCCAGGTGCTCGAGCGCGATCACATTGGCTGCGTACTGCTCGATGGCATCGATGAAGTGCAGGCTGGCGATGTGGTGCACGGCACCGGCGATGTGGTGCGCGTGCCAACCGGCGACGCCCTGCTGGGACGGGTGGTCGATCCGCTGGGGCGACCGCTGGATGGCAGGGGATCGGTCACCAGCGATACACGGGAACCCATCGAGCGCCCGGCACCTGACATCGTCGAACGCGACCTGGTGACCCAGCCGGTGCAGACCGGTCTGCTGGTGATCGATACCTTGTTCGCGCTGGGACGCGGGCAGCGTGAACTGATCATCGGCGATCGCGCCATCGGCAAGACCACCATCGCCATCGACACCATCATCAACCAGAAATACAGCGACATCGTCTGTATCTACGTGGCGGTGGGCCAGAAAAGTGCGAACGTGCGCCGCGCCATCGATGCCATCCAGGCGCATGGCGCACCCGAGCGCTGCATCGTGGTCGTGGCGCCGGCATCCAGCGCGCCGGGCCTGCAGTGGATTGCCCCATTTGCCGGTTTCACCATGGCCGAGCATTTCCGTGATCGCGGCCAGCATGCATTGGTCGTCATCGACGATCTGAGCAAGCACGCCGCCAGTCACCGCGAAATCGCCTTGCTCACGCGCCAGTCGCCGGGCCGCGAGGCCTATCCTGGCGACGTGTTCTATGTGCATGCACGGCTGCTGGAGCGTGCTGCGAAGCTGTCCAAGGCCAGGGGTGGCGGTTCGCTCACCGCGCTGCCAATCGCCGAGACCGATGCCGGCAACCTCAGCGCCTATATTCCGACCAATCTGATTTCGATTACCGACGGGCAGATCGTGCTGAATGCGCGATTGTTCGATGAGGGGTTGAAGCCCTCGGTGGACGTGGGTGTGAGTGTCAGCCGGGTCGGTGGCAAGACCCAGGCCCCCGCGTTGCGGCAAGCCGCGCAGACGCTGCGCCTGGACTACGCGCAATTTCTCGAACTGGAAATCTTCACCCGTTTTGGTGGCATGCCCGACACGCGGGTGCGTCAGCAACTCACGCGTGGGGCGCGGATCCGCGCCATTCTCGGCCAGCCGCAGCACGTACCCTTGCGCCTGGCTGAGGAAGTCGCGCTGGTGTTGGCGGTGCAGTCCGGTCTGCTCGATGGCATGGCATTGCCTCAGGTCGAGACATTTCGTCGAGGTCTTGCAGAGGCGCTCGATGGCGGAGCGGCGGCGGCCGTGCGCACGATCCAGGAGCAGGGCACACTGCCGGACAGCGCACGGGAGTCATTGCTCGAAACCCTGCGCAAGTATCTGCAAACCCTGACATCATCGAGCGCCGCAGCACAGGCGGAATCGGCATGACCGAACGCCTCGCTGAAATCGAAGCCCGCATCCATGGCACGCAGCAGCTTGGTGCCGTGGTCAACGCCATGCGCGGCATGGCGGCGGCGCGTGCTCAGCAGGCGCGTGATCAGCTCACGGCGGTCGAAAGTTATGCCGCGGCGATCGCCGACGCCATCGGCAGCGCGCTGGAACTGGTCCCCGCAACCGGCATGGCCATGCCGCCGGCCACTGCCGGCCGTGCACTGGTGCTGTTTGGCGCCGAACAGGGTTTTGCGGGTGCGTACAGTGAACGCATCCTGGATGCCGCTGGCGCGCAACTGCCGCATGCCCAACTATTCCTGATCGGCACCCATGGATTGACGGCGACAGCCGAACGCGGCCTGCATCCAGTCTGGACCGATGCCATGCCCACGCATACCCAGGGCATACCCAAGCTGGCCGATCGCATCGTCGAGGCACTGTATGCGCGCATGAGCGCGCACGCGATCGAGCGGCTCGAGGTCGTGTTCAGCCGCTGGCACCCCGCTCATCCGATCCAGGTTGAAAGTCGCCGTCTGCTGCCGCTCGACTCCTCGATCTTTCCGCACAGGACGCGGCGCGCGGCACCCTTGGTCAATCTCGCGCCGGTCGAGCTCCTGCAAGAACTCATCGCGGACTACCTGCATGCCCAGCTTTGCGATGCCGCGTTGCACGCCTTCGCCGCCGAGAATCAGGCACGCATGGAAACCATGACGGCGGCGCACCAGCAGATCGACAGGCAACTCACCTCCTTGCAGGCGATCCAGCGACAGGTGCGACAGGAAGCGATCACCGAGGAGATCATCGAGCTTGCTGCGGGCGAGACAGCCAGCCGCGCGGCCGATCAGGACGCCGCGATGCGTCGGCTGCCACGACCCTAGGCTGCCTGATTCACGACAGGAGCAGTGTCATGCGCAGACAGCATCCAGGGCATCTCGACGGCTGGATTTCGTGCCCGTCTTGCGCCAAACAGGGCAAGCGACGGGATGATCGCGCAGGATGCGATCGATCAATCGTTGCTTGATCCGAAGATCAGCGACACGCTTGCCAATCTGCGGTCGCACCGATACCCGGTCTGCGAAACGACACGGTTTTTCGAGGTCGATTGAACGTCGCGCCGAGATCTCGGGCGTTCGTCCACGCTCCTCGCCCCTGCACGCCGGGCTGGGAGGAATATGCCATCATTCCTGCTGATCGCGAATAGATGGCAATACGCATGAAGCGTTACGCGCGCAGCCCTGCGCCCAACTCGAAATTGAACTATTCGTCGTGCGCGGCGTTTCTGCCATCGGACATGCAGCCTGCGCTTAAAACGCGGGTCGCCGATTGTGCCAGTGCGACCATCGTGCTGAATCGCGGCGAGCGCCTCGCGCGTTGCGGTGATCCGTTTCGCACTCTGTACCTGATCGTGCAGGGCGCCTTCAAACAAGTGCATGCCGACGGCGATGCGGTCGGTGAACAGATCGTCAGTTTTCATGGGCCGCGGGACTGGATCGGTCTCGACGGCTTCGCCACCCGCACGCACGCCACCGACCTGGTGGCATTGCAGTCGGCGATGGTTTGCGAGTTTCCGATCCAGGCCATCGAAGCTCTGGCCGAAAGCGATGCCAGCCTCCTCGATCGCCTGCTGGCTTATGTGTCCGAGCGCCTGGCCCAAGCCGAGCAGTTGCAGCACATGCTGGGCGCCATGGGCGCCACCCAGAAGATCGCGTTCTTTTTCATGCACCTTGCGGACATGCTGCCCGCTACCGATCCCGCATCATCCAGCTATGAGTTGCCGATGACGCGCGCCGAGATCGGCAATTTCCTCGGTCTGAGCATGGAAACCGTCAGTCGCCTGATTTCGCGCTTGCAGGCGGCTGGCGCGATCAGCATCGAGCGGCGCCGCGTGCAATTGTTGCGCCCGGATGTATTGCGCGCGTGGCAGGCCGAACGACCCGCAGTCGCGGCGGGTGTCCGCTTTGCGGCCGCGCGCTGAACGCGAGCGGGGCAACACCTGCGGCTTCCGGGCGTCTCGCCTGGATGCATCAATCAACCATCGGCATCTGTCGTCGTGGCTCCATGGACCGATCAGCCAGCGGCGCCAAACAGCATGCCCACGCCGGCCGTGATGGCCATGGCCAGCGCGCCCCAGAACGTGACCCGCAAGACGCCGCGGGCGATGCCGGCACCGCCGGTGTAGGCGGCCAGGCCGCCCAGCGCCGCCAGGAAGAACAGCGATGCCGCAGCGACGATCAGGGCCAGTTGCCGGCTTGGGGAAAGCAGAGCGCCCAGCAAGGGCAGGGCCGCGCCAACGGCGAAGGAGAGTGCGGAGGCCAGCGCCGCCTGCAATGGTTTCGCGCTCGTGGATTCGTAAATGCCAAGCTCGTCGCGCGTGTGGGCCGCCAGCGCATCCTTGGCCATCAACTGCACGGCGACCTGCCTGGCCAGTGCCGGGTCCAATCCCCGTTGCACATAAATGCCGGCCAGTTCGGCCTCTTCGTGCACGCCGTCGCTGGCCAATTCCTGCCGTTCGCGTGCGATCTCGGCCTGCTCGGTATCCGCCTGCGAGCTGACCGATACATACTCGCCAGCCGCCATCGACATGGCGCCCGCCACCAGACCCGCGCCGCCCGCAACCAGCACCGCGCCGTGCGTGGCGTGGGCCGACGCGACACCGATGATCAAGCTCGCCGTGGAGACGATGCCGTCATTGGCGCCCAGCACCGCGGCACGCAGCCAGCCGATGCGCTGCATGCGATGGCGTTCCAAGTGCATTCTGGACATCGTCTGGAACTCCTTCAGTGAATTGGTGCATCAACCTGCGCGCAGGCACAGACCCCACGGATGACGAGCAGGACCGACGCGCGCACCAAGCGAATGCGCTGTCATGGCGGTGATCCGGGGCTACTGGTAGCTGCGGAAGACGTGGTCCCACAGTGACGTGGTCACCCCGTAGTTCTGTTGCGCGGCATGATGATGCAGCGCATGCAAGCGCTTGCGCTGCCGCATCCAGGCGCCGCGCGGGCGCCAATGATGCATGGCATGGTGGACGAGACCGTAGGCGAAATAGCCCGCAGTCATGCCCAGCGTGGCGCCGAGGCCCAGCCAGACGCCGCCCAGCAGCGTTGCCGGCAGCCACACCAGCAGCAGGATGAACACGGCGCTGAGCGCCGTGGGTGTCGCGATCAATGCCTGCGGACGCTGGTGATGTTCGCCGTGCATGCGCTGGAACGGTTCGATGCCGTGAAAGATCACGCGGTGCATCAGGTATTCGACCAGACTCCAGCACACCACGCCGCCGATCACCGCCAGCACCACGCCGGGCAGCGCCTGACGCGGCGCGAACCTGGCCAGGATGCCGAGCAGCAGCACGACCGCCGCGAAATAAAACGCGAAGTCCGCGAAATAGACGACTTTCGAGTGTTCGATGCTGACGGCTTTCATATGATCTCCTGCGACCCGATGTCCGGGATCGGCAATTCCGTGGCGCTATGAGTAGTCAAAGCCCTGGTGTGATGCTCCGCGTCCCTTGTACCAGAATTGTCCCGCGCTTCCGGGAATGTGTCGAACACGTGGGCGCCGACGCCGAACTCCAGGCCGGTGTTCGGCACGCACGACCAGCAGCAGTGTATTCAGGCGCTGGTTCGGCACGATGAAGGTGCTGTAGCGCGGTACGATCCCTGAGCTCGGTGCCGAGAAATGCGCCGTAAAACGCCGTGCTGCGGTCCAGATCGGCTACGCGCAGACTGATGTGAAACGCGTGCGCAACGGGAAACGCGGGATTGATCGGGCTGGGCATGGGGTGATCCTGCTCTGACGGGTTCCGTCCGGTTTGAGAGTTCTGGACACAAGAAGGCGAAGATCCCCGCCCAAGGATGCAGGTGCCGCCCCCGGGAAAATGGATCGGGGCGCACACCGGTGCAACGCGCATCTCCAGACTTGTCCGAGCTTTATGCCGGTGTCCAGTGCAGACGCCAGCCATCGGCCCAGCGCAGCGTTTGCAGCCACAGGCCGCAGGCGATCAGCAGACCGAGCGCGGCGGCCAATGGCGGCAGGCCCACGCTGGCGAAACCCATCACCGCGCGTAGCCCGGGGATCAGCATGACCGCCGCCAGCACCAGCGCCACGCCGACGAACATGCGCGCCAGCCAGGGGTTGTCGCCGCGCAAGTTGGCCAGCGCGGCATGGGCCAGGTCGCGGTTGGCCAGGATCAGCAGGAACAAAGCCAGCACCAGCGCGGTGAACACCACCAAGCGCAAGTCGGCCTCGGACCAGGTAGTGAAGTGGTGCAGCAGGGCATGTCCTGCCAGCAGCACGGCGGCGATGCCCAGACCTTGCGCCAGCGCGTAGCCGATATTGCCAAGGGTGAACGGGCTGGCCGACAGTGGCCGCGGCGGGCGCCGCATGAGGTCGGCAGCCGCCGGTTCGGCTTCGAACACGATCGAGCAGGCCGGGTCGATCAGCAATTCCAGCAGCACGATGTGCACCGGCAACAGCAGCACCGGCCAGTGCAGCAGCGCCGGCAACAGCGTCAGCGCGATGATCGGCATATGCACCGCGAACACGAAGCGCGTGGCCTTGGCGATGTTGTCGAAAATACGCCGTCCGCCGCGGATGGCCTGCACGATGCTGGCAAAACTGTCGTCGAGCAGCACCAGGGCCGCGGCTTCGCGCGCTACGTCGGTGCCACGCTCGCCCATGGCGATACCGACGTCCGCCGCCTTGAGCGCCGGGGCGTCGTTGACGCCGTCGCCGGTCATCGCCACCACCTGGCCGTCGGCCTGCAGTGCGCGCACCAGGCGCAGCTTGTGTTCAGGGGCGAGGCGCGCGCACACGTCCACCCGGCGCAGGCGCTCGCGCAGCGCGGCGTCGTCCAGCGCGGCCAGTTCCGGCCCGGTGACGACTTCGGCGCGATCGGACAGCCCGACCTGCGCGGCGATGGCGCGGGCGGTGGCGGGGTGGTCGCCGGTCATCATCACGATGCGCACCCCGGCGGCGCGGCATTCGGCAATCGCTGCAGGCACCTCGGGGCGTGGCGGGTCGAGCAGGCCGATGAGCCCGAGGAAGGTGAAATCGAAATCGTGCTGGCTCGCAGGCCACGGCGCTCCGGGCGCGGGCGCCTGCCAGGTGCCACGCGCCACGCCCAGCACGCGCAGGCCGCGCGTGGCCATCGCCTCGACCTGCCGCTGGATGGCGGCGCGCCCGGGCTCGGGCAGGTGGCACAGGTCGGCCACCGCCTCGGGCGCGCCCTTGGTCGCCAGCACATAGGTGTCGGGGTGGGTGTCGGCGAACACGCGGGTGATCGCCAGGATGTCGCGGGCGAGGTCGTACTGGTGCGCCGGGCTGCGGTCGTCGTGCACATGTTCGGTGTTGGCCAGCCGCGTGTGGCCGAAGCCCTGGATGGCTTTTTCCATCGGGTCGAAAGGGTCGAGCGGCGTGGCCAGCATGGCGAACTCGACCAGGGTATGGAAAGGCTCGGGCAAGTCGGATGCGCTGGACAGGAACACCGCTTCGCCGGCGGCGAGCTCGGCCACCTGCATGCGGTTCTGCGTCAACGTGCCGGTCTTGTCTACCGCGAGCACGGTAATCGCCCCCAGCGCCTCGACTGCGGGCACGCGGCGGGTGAGCACCCTGCTTTTGGACAGCCGCCATGCGCCCAGCGCCAGGAACACGGTGAGGATGACCGGGATCTCCTCGGGCAGGATCGCCATCGCCAGCGCAATGCCGGCGAGCAGTCCTTCCAGCGGCGAGCGGCCATCCCACAGCCAGCTCACCAGCACCAGCGCCATGGCCAGCAGCAACGCGACCACGGTCAGCTTGCGGATGAGCCCGCGCGAGGCGCGTTGCAGGCCGGAATCCACCTCGGCGGTGCCCGCCAGCGCCGCGCCGATGCCGCCCACCGCGGTGCGCGCGCCGGTGGCCTGCACCACGGCCAGGCCCACGCCCTTGGTGACCACGGTGCTGGCAAACAGCGTGGCGCCGCCATCGCCGCCGGGCCGCCCCAAGGCGATGGCAGCCTCATCGGGGAGCAGCGAAGGCGTAGCCGAAGCGTGGGGGTCAAGCGCCCCTTCACCTGGTATGGCGGGCGGGTGCAGCTTGGCGTCGGACAGCTTGCTCACCGGCACCGCCTCGCCGGTGAGCAGCGACTCGTCGACATCCAGTTGGCCGTCGATGAGCTGGGCATCGGCGGGAATGCGGTCGCCCTCGTGCAACACCAGCACATCGCCCACGACCACGTCGCGCCCGGCAATGCGCCGCTCCTGGCCGTCGCGGATCACCAGCGCGCGCGGTGCGGACAGGTCGCGCAGCGATTCCAGCGCGCGCTGCGTCTTGCGCTCCTGCGCCAGGGTGATGCCGATGACCACGAACACGAAGGCCAGCAGGAACAGCGCCTCGCCACGGTCGCCCAGCAGCAGGTAGATGCCGCCCGCGGCCAGCAGCATCAGGAACATCGGCTCGCGCAGCACGCCGAGCACGATGGCCCAAGCGGTCTTGGGCGCGGCGCCCGGCAGCAGATTCGGGCCGTCGTGCGCCAGCCGCACCGCAGCTTCGTTGGCGGTCAGACCGGCGCGTGCCGGTTGGGCGTTGTCAGGCACGGCGTGGTGTTCTGTTTCGGGCGTGGACATTTCAATCCTTCAAGCGGCGTCGCAGCAGGGCGACCCGAATCGCGCCGGCGACGACGCTGGCACCGAGAGTCCACGCCTGCACCGTGGCCAAGCCGCTGCGGTAGTAGCAGGTGGCGATACTCGCGGCGATGAAACCGATCTCGGTGGCACCGAACCTATCGGGAATGCTCCGATATGGGCGTGCTGCCGCACCAGTGAGCATGATGGAGCGCGGAGCCCGCCATTTCCAATCGCGTGCGGCCGCGTTGCGGCGGGTCCATCCTTGAGCCAGATCAAGCCGGGCAGGGTGCGCGGGTGTGACAATGCCTGCTGTCTTGCCGCGAACGCATCAGGAAGCAGAGCATCCATGAAACCATCGCCGCGCAAAATTCTGCCACTGCTGGTGGTTGTCGTGCTGCTGGCGGGCGCGACGGCATGGTGGTGGCGACACGTACAGCATCCGGCACCGGCTGCGCTGATGTTGTACGGCAATATCGATATCCGCACCGTGGACATGGCCTTCAACGATGCTGGCCGCATCCAACGCATCGGCTTCGAGGAAGGTTCGACTGTGCGCAAAGGTCAGGTACTGGCGCAGATCGATCCGCTGCGCTTCCAGGATGCCGTCGATCAGGCTGCGGGTGTGCTGGCCGCAGCGCAGCAGCAACTGGCGGCACTGGTGGCCGGCAATCGTCCGCAACAAATCGCCGAGGCGCGCGCCACGGCTGCCAGCGCGACGGCCACGCTGCGCAACGCGCAAATCACCTATGACCGCCAGCGCACCCTGGCCGCCGCGCATCTGCTGCCGCAGCAGTCGGCCGACAACGCGCTGCAGGCGCTCAAGAACGCGCGCGCAGGTTTGGACAGCGCGCAGCAGGCCTTGAGCCTGGCCGTGCAGGGGCCGCGCCAGGAAGACATCGCCGCCGCGCGCGCGCAGGTCAAGGCCGATGCCGCGGCGCTGGCGCTGGCGCGGCGGCAATTGCATGACACCACGCTGCGGGCACCGGCCGATGGCGTGATCCAGACACGCATCCTTGAGGTCGGCGACATGGCCGGCCCCGCCACACCAGCGCTGACGCTCGCCCTGAATAATCCGGTCTGGGCGCGCGCGTATGTGCCGGAGACCGAGCAGGGCCGCATCGTGCCCGGCATGCGCGCCGACATCCTCAGCGACAGTTTTCCCGGGCAGCGTTTCAAGGGCTGGATCGGCTTTGTCTCACCCACCGCCGAGTTCACCCCCAAATCGGTGCAGACCACGGATTTGCGCACCGAGCTGGTGTACCGCGTGCGCGTCTACGCATGCAATCCGCAAGGGCGGCTGCGCCTGGGCATGCCGGTGACGGTGCAGGTGCCGCTGCACGACAACGCGCCGCGCGCGATTCCTGCGCATGTCTGCCAGGACTGATGCCGTGGAGGCGCCCGCACTGGTGCTGGATGCGGTGCACAAACGCTTTCGCCAGGGCAAGCAGGCGGTCGAGGCCATCAAGGGTCTGAGTGTGCAGGTGCAGAGCGGGCGCATCACCGGCCTGCTCGGACCCGATGGCGCCGGCAAGACCACGTTGATGCGTCTGGCGGCCGCGCTGCTGCTGCCAGACGCCGGCGCGGTGCGCGTGCTGGGCCACGACAGCCGCCACCAGGCCGCTGCCATCCAGCGCGACATCGGCTATATGCCGCAGCGTTTCGGCCTGTACGAAGACCTCAGCGTGCAGGAGAACCTCGCGCTGTATGCCGACCTGCAGGGGCTGGATGCGACGCAGCGCGCCGCCCGGTTTGACGAGCTGCTGCGCCTGACCGCGCTGGGACCGTTCGGCAAGCGCCGCGCCGGCGATTTGTCCGGCGGCATGAAACAGAAGCTGGGGCTGGCCTGCGCACTGCTGCGCGCGCCGCGTCTGCTGCTGCTGGATGAGCCCACGGTCGGTGTCGATCCGATCTCGCGCCGCGAGTTGTGGAGCATCATCAAGGCCATGCGCGCGCAGGGCGTGACGGTGCTGGTCAGCACGGCGTATCTGGACGAAGCCGAGTTGTGCGACGACATCGTGCTGTTGCACGCGGGCAAGCTGTTGGCGCAGCAACCGCCTGCCGCATTCAATGCGCCGCTGCTTGGGCATTGCTACAGCGTGCGGCATCCGGCGCTGCGGCGCCGGCAGTTGCAGGAAGTCCTGCGCAGCCGCGCGGGCGTGGTCGATGCATTGGTGCAAGCCGAGAGCGTGCGCGTGGTGCTGCAAGGCAACCAGCCACTGACACAGGCGGGCGAGGACTGGCAACCGGTGCAACCGCACTTCGAGGATGCGTTCGTATCGCTGCTGGCAGCGCGCGGCGATGGACAAGCGCAAGTCATCGAGCGCATCGATGCCGGGTCTGCTGTGCATGGCGACGCCCAGCCTGGCGGGCCTGCAGCTGCTGCGCTCGATTCCCGTCTGCGCGGGAATGACGCGGGTGCGGACGCGGCAAAGACGGTGATCGAGGTCCATGAACTGCGCCGCTTTTTCGGCAGCTTCGAGGCGGTCAAAGGCATCGAATTCACCGTGCAGCGCGGTGAGGTGTTCGGCTTGCTGGGTGCCAACGGCGCGGGCAAGAGCACCACGTTCCGCATGCTGTGCGGGCTGCTGCCGGCCAGCTCGGGCACGCTGCGCGTGGCAGGCGTGGACCTGCGCACCGCGCGGGCGGCGGCGCGCGCACGCATCGGCTATGTGTCGCAGCGGTTTTCGTTGTATGGCAATTTGAGCGTGGCGCAGAATCTGGCGTTTTTTGCATCGGCCTACGGCCTGGGTGGCGCCCGGCGCAAGGCCAGGCTGGACTGGGCACAGCGCGAATTCGAATTGACCGCGTATCTGAATGCGGGCGCGGCGGAACTGCCGCTGGGCTTCAAGCAGCGCCTGGCGCTGGCCTGCGCGCTGATGCACGAGCCCTCGATCCTGTTTCTCGACGAACCCACCTCGGGCGTCGATCCACTGGCGCGGCGCGAGTTCTGGCAGCGCATCAATCATCTGGCCGAATCCGGCGTGACGGTGATGATCACCACGCACTTCATGGACGAGGCCGAGTATTGCGATCACCTGGTGCTGATGTCGCTGGGCGAAATCCTCGCCTTCGGTTCGCCGCAGGAGATCCGCGCCAGGGTCAAAACCGCCGCCATGCCCGATCCAAGCATGGAAGACGCCTTCATCGGCCTGATCCAGGCGCATGAAGCGCAGACGCGCCGGGCGGCATGAGGATCGCCCCGTGAGCCGCGCGCCATGAACCGCCAGCGTCTGCGCGGACTGGTGCGCAAGGAGTTCCTGCAGATCCTGCGCGATCCATCGGCCATCGCCATCGCCTTCGTGCTGCCGGTTTTCCTGCTGCTGCTGTTCGGCTACGGCGTGTCGCTGGACGCGCACCACGTGCCGCTGGCGGTGGTGGTCGATCAGCCCACGGCGCAGACCAGCAATTTCATCGGCGGCCTGCAGCAGTCGGATTTCTTCGACCCGCGACCTTACCCGAGCCTCAGCGCCGCGCGCGCCGCGCTGATGCAGCGCCAAGTCACCGGCATCGTCTGGCTGCGCGGTGATTTTTCGCGCGACATGCTGGCTGGAAAAACCGCGCCCGTGGCCGTGTGGGTGGACGGTGTGGATGCCAACAACGCCAATATCTTGCTGGGTTACCTGCAAGGCATGTGGCAGAACTGGCTGCAATTGCAGGCCGATCAGGCCGGGCAGCCACTGGCGATTCCAGTGGTGGCGGAAAGCCGCATCTGGTTCAACCCGGCGTTGCGCAGTCGCGATTTTCTGGTGCCGGGTTTGATCGCCGTGATCATGACCCTGATCGGCGCGCTGCTCACCGCGCTGGTGGTGGCGCGCGAGTGGGAGCGCGGCACCATGGAGGCGCTGATGGCCAGCCCGGTGACCATGGGCGAAATCCTGCTCGGCAAGCTGGTGCCGTATTTCGTGCTGGGCATGGGCGGCATGCTGTTGTCGGTGGCCATGGCGGTGTGGCTGTTCGCGGTGCCGCTGGTCGGCAGTTTCTGGCTGCTGCTGGTGTGCTCGGCGCTGTTCCTGCTGGTGGCCCTCGGCATGGGCCTGCTGATCTCCACGCTGGCGAAAAACCAGTTCGTCGCCGCGCAGGTGGCGGTGATCGTCACCTTCCTGCCGGCATTCATTCTTTCCGGCTTCATTTTCGACATCCACTCGATGCCGGCGGTGGTGCAATTCCTCACCCATATCGTCGCCGCGCGCTACTACGTGGCCATCCTGCAGACGCTGTTCCTCGCCGGCAACGTGTGGCCGGTGGTACTGACCAACAGCGCGGCGCTGGCGCTGATGGCGCTGATCTTTTTCGGCATCGCCCGGCGCAAGTCGCGCAAGAGGCTGGACTGAGCATGTGGGCGCGCATCTACGCCTTGATCATCAAGGAATTCCTCGCCGTGCTGCGCGATGCGGCCAGCCGCACGGTGCTGATCGGCCCGCCGCTGATCCAGCTCATGGTGTTCGGTTACGCCGCCAGCTTCGACCTGAATCACATTCCCTACGCGGTGTACAACCAGGATTCCGGG
This sequence comes from Metallibacterium scheffleri, assembly GCF_002077135.1. Taxonomy (NCBI): domain Bacteria; kingdom Pseudomonadati; phylum Pseudomonadota; class Gammaproteobacteria; order Lysobacterales; family Rhodanobacteraceae; genus Metallibacterium; species Metallibacterium scheffleri. The sequence goes on from NZ_LDOS01000002.1 coordinate 937,176, forward strand.
TATGCCGCGCGCCAACTGCTGGCGCGCTTCAGCGGCTCGCCCAATTTTCAGCAAGTGGCCACGATCCGCAACGATGCGCAGATCGCACCGTTGATCAACGACAAGGACGCGCTGCTAGTGCTGCACGTCGGCCAGCACTTCACCCGCGACTTGTTGACGCAAAAGCCCGCGCGGCTGCAAATCATCATCGACGGGCGCGATTCCAACACCGCGGCGCTGGCGCTCAACGATGTCAGCGGCATCCTGCTGAACTTCAATCAGCAATGGGCGGCGGCACACAGCCAGCGCGGGCCGCCGGCGCAACTGGTCATGCGCGCCTGGTTCAACCCCAATCTGCGCTCGCGCTGGTTCATCGTGCCTGGCATCGTCGCCTTGCTCACTCTGGTGGTCACCTTGCTGGTCACCGGGCTGTCGGTGGCGCGCGAGCGCGAGATGGGCACTTTCGACCAGTTGCTGGTCACGCCCATGCGGCCGCTGGAAATCCTGATCGGCAAGGCGGTGCCGGGTTTCGTCATCGGCGGGTTGGAGGGCGGCTTCATCGCGCTGATGGCGGTGCTGTGGTTCCAGGTGCCTTTCGTCGGCAGCGTGGCGGCACTGGCGCTGGGCATGTTCTTTTTCCTGCTGGCGGCGATCGGCATCGGGTTGATGATTTCCTCGCTGGCGGTGACCCAGCAGCAGGGCCTGCTCGGCGTGTTCCTGTTTCTGGTGCCGGCGATCATCCTGTCGGGCTTCGCCACGCCCATCGCCAACATGCCCGAGGCGGTGCAATTGCTGACTTACATCAACCCGATGCGCTATTTCCTGATCATCGTGCGCGGCGTGTTCCTGGAAGGCAGCACCATCCCCATGTTGTGGTCGCAATACGCGCCGCTGGCGCTGATCGGCTTGGCCAGCATGAGCGCCGCGGCCTGGCTGTTCCGCCACCGCATGGCTTGATCTCGTACGGCTCGCCGCGTGCGAGCGTCACCTCAGGGAGGCACCGCACATGATCCGCATCCTGCTTGTCGAATCGCTGCTGTTCCTGCTGCTGGGCGCCATCGCCTTCAGGCTGTTGTTCGCTTTCATCCGGCGCATGGCGATCGCATGGGCGATCAGCGTGCTGTTGATCGTGGTGATCACGATCTTCCTCAGCGCGAGCGTTGACCCGCAACTGCTGCATGAATGGGGCGCATCGCCGCGCAGCGTTTTTCCTGCGATCGTGCTGCGCGCCGTGCGCGCCGCCGCCTGGCTGCTGGGTTCCCTGCTGGCCTGGCTGGCGGTGCGCAAACGCAAGGCGCTGGGCATGGAACCGCCGCCGAACTTGCCGCCTGGAGATCTCTGACGGGCCATTGGGCATGGGCAACGGGTGCGCCTTCACCAACCCGCGATGATCGGACATGTCAGGCGCAGACGGCGTCGTGCTAGACCGAGATGCCACGCCGCCGCAGCCACCACTTCTCTGCCTCCACAGCGAGGAACTTGGCCGTGCCAAGCACGCCCAGCAACAGCCACGCGGCGGCGTCCAGCGGGCGGGTGTGGAACACGGCTTGCAGCGGCGGGGCATAGGTGAATAGCGCCTGCGCCATCGCCAGCAGCGCGCAGGCCCACAATGCGACGGCATTGCCGCGCAGCGCGCCGAAGTGGATGCTGGAGGCGGTGAAGTGGCGCATATTGAACAGGTACACCATTTCGCCGATGACCAGCATATTGACCGCGGCGGTGCGCGCGGCATCGATGCCGACGCCGCGCGCCAGCTCCCACTGGAATGCGAAAAACGTGCTGGCCGTCATCAGCAGGCTGACATAGGCGATGCGCGCCAGCATGGCGCCGCTGAGCAGCGCCGCGCCCGGCGCACGCGGCGGCCGGCGCATGATGCCGGGTTCGGCCGGTTCGAAAGCCAGTGCCACCGACAAGGTGATTTCGGTGACCAGATTGACCCACAGGATCTGGCTGGCGCTGACTGGCAGCGCCCAGCCGAGCAGGACCGCCAGCAGGATCACCCCGGCTTCGCCGCCGTTGGTAGGCAGGATGAACAGCAGCGCCTTGCGGATGTTGTCGAACAGGCGCCGACCCTCGCGCACGGCGTGCGCGACGCTGGCGAAGTTGTCGTCGCCCAGTACCAGATCGGCCGCGGCGCGCGCGGCGTCGGTACCGCGCAGGCCCATGGCCACGCCGATGTCGGCGGCCTTCAGCGCCGGCGCATCGTTGACGCCGTCGCCGGTCATGGCGACCTGGGCGCCCTCGGCCTTGAACGCGGCGATCAGGCGCAGTTTGTGTTCCGGGCTGGCGCGCGCGATCACGTCGGTGCTTTGCAGGCGCGCGCGCAGCGCGGTTGTATCGAGCGTGTCGATCTCCGGCCCAGTCAGCACGCCCGTGCCGCGCAGGCCGAGTTGATTGCCGATGGCGGCGGCGGTGAGAGCGTGGTCGCCGGTGATCATCAGCACGCGGATGCCGGCGCGCCGGCATTCGGCCACGGCAGCGGCAGCCTCCGGGCGTGGCGGATCCTGCAGCGCTACCAGGCCGAGCAGGGCGAAGCCTGGCGCGATGTCGTCCTCGGCGAGCGACGAGCGCGCCGCCGGTACCGCGCGCTGCGCGATCGCCAGCAGGCGCCGCCCCGACGCAGCCGCTTCGGCGATGCGCGCGTCCCATGCATCGCGGCGCAACGGCAGCCCATCGGCGGTGTGCGTGCACAGTTCCAGCACGCGCTCCGGCGCGCCCTTGAGCAGCGCGAACCCGTGGCCGTGGTGATCGTGGTGCAGGGTGGCCATGTAGCGGCGATCGGACTCGAACGGGATCGCATCCACCCGCGGCGCGTCGGCATGTTCGCGCGCCGCGTCCAGTCCGGCCTTGTGCGCCAGCGTCAGCAGCGCGCCTTCGGTGGGATCGCCGGCCACGGTCCATGCGCCCTGCGCGTCGTGTTGCAGCTGGGCGTCGTTGCATAACAGTGCGGCGCGAGCCAGCGCCTGCAGCGCCGTGTCCTGCGTGGGTGCGACGGGCTTGCCGTCCTCGTTGAATCCGCCTTCGGGGGCATAACCCGCGCCGCTGACGGCGAGTGTTGCGCCCGGCAGCAGCACGCCGACGACGGTCATCTCATTGCGCGTCAGCGTGCCGGTTTTGTCGGTGCAGATCACGCTGACCGAGCCCAGCGTCTCGGCGGCAGGCAATCGGCGCAGCAGGGCATGATGCCGCGCCATGGCGCGCGCACCCAGGGCCAGCACGATGGTGACGATGGCCGGCAGACCTTCCGGTATGGCAGCCACCGCAAGGCCGACCACGGCGAGGAATACCTCCAGCGGCGGCAACACCTCGAGCCACAGCCCCCAGATGAAGATCAGCGCGCTGGCCACGACGATGAACAGCGTGATCTGCCGCGCGAAGCGATCGAGACGGCGCGTCAGCGGCGTGACGCTGCGGGGCACCGCGGACACCAGGTGGCCGATGCGACCGAGCTCCGTCGAGGCGCCAGTGGCCACGACCACGCCGCGTGCCTGGCCGTAACGCGCTTCGGTTGCGGCCCAGACCATGCAGCTGCGCTCGGCCAACGCGGCGTCAACGGCGACGGGCGCGGTGGACTTGTCCACCGCCACCGATTCGCCGGTGATCGCGGCCTCGTCCACGCGCAGGCTGCGCGCCTCGAACAGGCGCAAATCCGCCGGCACGCGGCTGCCGCTCTCGATCAGCACCACATCGCCGGGCACCAGCGTCGCGGCGTCGATTTCCTGACGCAGGCCGTCGCGCAGCACCACCGCGCGGTGCGCCAGCAGCTGGTGCACCGCGGCGAGCGCCTGCTCGGCCTTGCCTTCCTGCAAGAAGCCGATGAACGCGTTGACGATGACCACGCCGGCAATCACGCCGGTGTCGGTGAAATCGCGCAGCAGCAGTGTCAATGCGGCTGCCGCCAGCAACACATAGATCAATGGATTGTGAAATTGCAGCGCCAGGCGCAGCCATGCGCCGCGCACCTTGGCTTCGGGCAGGCGATTCGCGCCATGGCGCGCCAGGCGCATCTGCGCCTCGGCGCTGTCGAGGCCGCGCTGAGCGTCGCCGCCCATGGCCGCCAGGACGCTGGCCGCATCGAGCGCGTGCGGATTTTTCATCGCGGCTTGAGAATCCAAGTAGCGATCTCCGGCCAGGTTTCCTTCAGTGTGCGCCCGCCCATGAACAGACCGACGTGGCCGCCGGGTACGATGCGTTTTTCGATCAGGTCTTTCGGCGTGCCGCAGAGGGTCTCGGCGGCAAACACCTGCTCAGGGCGGGTGATGTCGTCGCTCTCGCCTGCCAGCAGGTACAGCGGGCACGCGATGGCCTTGAGCTTGAGCGCGCGGCCCAGGCCGACGTAGTCGCCCTTGGCCAGCAGGTTGCGCTTGAACAACTGGTCGATGACCTGCAGATACCAGCGGCCGGGCAGGTCCAGCGGGTTTTCGTACCAGCGCTCGAAGGCTTCGGTCTTGCTCAGCCACACCGGGTCGTCGATGTGCTCATACAGATCGATCTGATCCTGCACGTAGTGCTGCTCGGGGTGCATGTTTTTCCATCCGGCCAGCATGTATTTGCCCAGCATCAGCCCGCCGCCGCTTTGCACCAGTTCCTCGTAGAAACTCATCGGGCTTCGTTTGACCATTTTCACCAGCGGGCCGTTGCCGGCGTGGGTGTCGATGGGCGAACCGGCCAGCACCAGGCTGGCGACCTTGTCGGGAAAGCGCGCGGCCAGCATCGCCGCCATCCAGCCGCCCTGGCACAGGCCGACCAGGTTGACGCGTCCGCCGAGATCGTCGACGCAGGCGAGAAAGTCGCCGAGGTATTGGTCGACTTCGAGGTCTTTCATGTCCTGCGTGGCGCTGTGCCAGTCGGTGAGGAACAACGCACCGACGCCGTTGGTTTTCAGCGTCTGCATCAGGCTCTGGCCTTCGTGGTAGTCGGCGATCATCGAGGTATGGCCGGCGTAGGGGGCGTTGACCAGGGTGGGGATGCCCTTGGCATCGGGCGCGGAGTAGTCGCACAGATCGAGTGTGCGCAGTTTCAGGCGCACGCTGTGCGCGGTGGCGAGCCTGGGCTTGATGCTGCCGTCGTGCAGGCGCAGTTCCTCATCGGCGAACTTGACGTTGCGCGCAAGCAGAGCCATGCCTTGTTCGGCCATGCTGCTGGCCAGTTGCACTGGCCAGAAAAACGGCACGTTGAGGTTGGGTTGTGCTTTGGCTGGCACGGGGGTGTTCATGCGCGGACTCCTTTTCATTCATGCAATGTGAAAACGGGTGAACAGCGGGCGTTTGATCAGATCAAGCAGCAGCGCGAAGACCACGCTGGCGAGCAGCACGCCGCCGACCACGACCCAGGGCAGCGCCGCCATCAGGATGCCGAAACCGGCCAGCAGGCTCACGATGACGATGTCACCGAGACTCGCGGCAGCCATCCAACGCGACGGCGCCAACCGCCACATGGGCGCGTCGTTGCGCAGCACGTAGATGCCGGTCTGGTTGGTGAACACCAGGATCAGGAATACCACCGTCTGCAGTTGCACGGCGCTCAAGCCCAGCGCCCGTGCCCAGAGGTAGATCAGCAGCGAGGCCAACAGTGACAGCATGGCCAGCAGCCCGGCCGCACCCATCAGTCGCCCGACCTGCCAGCGCTGCGGTCTGGCCGCGGGCAGCACGCGGTCGGTGGCGATGCTCATCGTGGCGAAATCGTTGGCGAACAGCATCAGCACGATGAGCAGGGGTGAAATGACGAACTGCCCGGTCAGCAATACGCCAAAGGTCAGAAACACCACGATGACCAGCGTGCGCAACACCTTGTTGAGGGTGTAGGTGAGCATGCGCCGGTGCACCTCGCGCCCCCTGCGCACCACGGTGAGCACACCACCCAGACCTGGAGCAGTGAGCACCACGCCGGCAGCGGCCTTGGCGACATCGGTCGCGCTGGCCACGGCGATGCCCAGTTCGGCCTGACGCAGCGCCGGCGCGTCGTTGACGCCATCGCCGGTCATGCCGGTGACATGGCCGGAGCGCTGCATGGCCTGCACGATGGCGTGCTTGTCCTCGGGCAGCACGCGCGCAAACAGGTCGCAGTTCTCCGGGTGCTGCAGGGACTCGCCCCTGGCCTCGCAGACGCGCGTGCCCATGCCGAGTTGGACACCGATGGCGCGTGCGGTTTCCAGCGCATCGCCGGTAGCCATGTGCACGCGTACGCCCAGTTGCGTGAGCTGCTGGATGAGGTTGGCGGCATCCGGCCGTGGCGGGTCGGACAGGCCGATCACGCCCAGCAACTGCAATGCGTCCGCCGGGCCCGCGGCTACCGCCAGTACGCGTGCGCCACGGGCGGCCAGCGTTTTTTCCGCGGCGTTCAGCATGCTCTGCTGCGTGGCATCCAGCTTGCACAACGGGCCAATCACATTGGCCGCGCCCTTGACTGCACGCCAGAGCTGAGCGTCCACGGTATAGACGCCTTCGCTGCGGCGCGTCGCCGGGTCGAAGGGATGGAAGGCTTGCCGCTGGGGGGCGTCCTTGAGCAACGCCTGTGCACGCGCGGGAGTGAGTACGGCCAGGTCCAGCGGATCTTGCGTCGCCTCGTCACTGGCCAAGGCCGCGGCGCGCAGCACAGCGTTCGCGTCGCTGCCCGCGGCAAGCGGCGTGACGCCGGCGAGGGTGAGCGTGTTTTGCGTCAGTGTGCCGGTCTTGTCCGACACCAGCGTGTCCATGGCCGCAGCCTCTTCCACGGCGGGCAGACGCGTGACCAGCACGCCTTGGCGCGCCAATTGCAAGCTGCTGACCGCGGTGGCCAATGTGTAGGTTGCAGGCAACGCCACCGGTACGGAAGCCACCAGCAGCATCAAGGCGAAAATCGTCGTGTCGGCCAGCGGCAGGTGATGCCAGAGCGCGAACGCCACGACCAGCACGACCAGCCCCGCGTCGAAAATCACCAGTCGCTTGACGATGGCGAAGATGGTGCGCTGCATGTGGCTGGGCGCATTCGAGTTGCGCACCAGTTCGGCAGTGCGTCCGAAAAAGGTGTGTGCGCCGGTGGCCGTGACACTGCCACTGGCTTCGCCCTGGCGTACGATGGAACCGGTCCAGGCCGGCTTGCCGGAACCGGCATCGACCGGCAGCGACTCGCCGGTGAGCGCGGCCTGATCCAGCGACACGGCGCCATCGAACAAGGCCAGATCGGCCGGCACGATATCGCCCGCGCGCACATGCACGATGTCCCCCGGCACCACCTGCTCCGCTGCCAACACTTGCCAGCGACCGTCACGCAGCACGCGTGCATTGACATGCAATTGCTTGCGCAGCAGCGTCAGGGCATCTTTCGCGCGCTGCTCCTGCGCGAATGCCACCAGTGCGTTGAACACCAGCAGCGCGGCGATCACGATGGACTCGGTGACGCGCCCCAACAGCACCTGCAGCACGATCACCGCTTCCAGCATCCACGGCACCGGCGCCCAGAACTTGACCAGCAGCTGCCGCCAGGCGGGAACCGGCTTGTCGGCAATCACATTGGGACCGAATCGCTGCAGGCGCTGCGCGGCTTCGAGACGGGTCAAGCCTTGCGTGTGGTCAGTGGGTGGAAGGTCTGACGCTTGCCGCACGGGTGCCGTCCGGACTTTCGGTACTGCGGTCATCGGGATGTTCCTTGGCGCCTGGTGCCGGTGCTGACCTCAAGGCTGGAAAGCTCGCGCGGCCTTGTTGATGCCCTCGCTGAGCATGGGATGCGGAAAACTGGTGGCCGCCAGCGCGCGCGCATCAAGGTTGCGCTCGAGCGCGAGCGCCAGCGGTGCAATCAGCTGCGCGGCGTCCATGCCGGCGATTTGCGCGCCCAGCAAGCGTGCATCCTTGCGGCTGAACACCAGTTTGATGAAGCCTTGCGTCTCGTCGTAGATCTGCGCGCGCGAGTCGTGCGCGTAGTCATACCGCGTCACGGCCACCGCGCTCGCGCCCAAGGCGTCCTCGGCCTGCGCAGAAGTGAGGCCGGCATGCGCCAGTTCCGGCTCGGTGAACACGGTCATCGGCACCGCGTCGAAGTGCATGCGATCGACCGCCTGCCCACCCGCGGCAATGCAGTGCGCCGCCACCAGGCTTTGTCGCACCGCCGAGTGAAACAGCATGCTGCGGCCGTTGACATCGCCTGGCGCCCACACCTGCGGGTTGCTGCTGCGCAGGGTTTCATCGACGACCACATGACCATGTTCCAGCCGCACACCCAGATGGTCGAGACCATCGGGCAACACCGCCACGCGCCCGGTTGCCATCAGCACCGCATCGCCCTGCACGGACTGTGGCTTGCCGTTTTGCATATAGCGCACGGCATACCCGTCACGCGCGTGTTCGATGGCCGTGACTTGTGCCGACCGTTCGATGCGCACGCGCTGCGCCAGGCTGGCATGCAGAAACTCCGCCAGTTCCGCATCGAAGCCGGGCAGCACCTGCGCGGTGAATTCCAGCACACTGACCGCGCTGCCCAGCGCCTGCAGCATCGAGGCGGTTTCCACGCCGATATAACCACCGCCGATGATGATCAGGTGCCTAGGCTGAGGCAGATCTGCGCCGATCCGAAACAGCTCATGCGAGGTGATGGCCAGTTCCGCTCCGCGGATCGGCAGCCGCGCCGGGCGTGAACCGGTGCCGAGGATCAGATGGCGAAATTCGACCTCCCGCGTGTCGCCGTCAGCGGCATCGATGCGCGCACGATTGGGCGCGACGATCGCGCCGCGCCCTTGCACGAACAGCGCGCCGCCTCGGGCGATTTCCTCGCGGTGCTGCGCGTAGCGCGTGTTCTGCACGCGGTCCTTGTGCGCCAGCACGGCGCGCCAATCGACTGCGGGCTTGTCGCCGCGCAGGCCGAAGTTGCCGAACTTGTCCGCAAGCGCCCGCACCAGCGCCGCTTCGCGCATCGCTTTCGAAGGTACGCAGCCCTCGGCCAGGCAATCGCCGCCGAGATTGCCGATCGGGTCGACCAGCAGCACGCTGTTGCCGGATCTGGCGAGAAAGAATGCCGCCGGATAGCCCGCACCGCCCGCGCCGAGGATCAGCACATCCACAGTGGCAGGCAGGGATTTCAAGGGAGTGAAATCTCCTGGATTCATGGTCGAACTCCTTGGTGCGCGTGCACCTGGCGTCCACGCCGGGGACGCCACAGGCCACGTCGCGATGCTCAACAATGCATCCAGTCTGATCCACGCTGCTTGACCCTGGTCAAGCAGTGTCGTCGTCGTAATCTCTTGTAAACGAACGTGCGCGGGCCCGCGCATGCACCGGATCGGTGATTTGCATCGCATGGAGAGCGGTTTGCAAAACCGCTCCGGCACAGGGATGTACCGCTGCGACGAGCATGCAAGTGCTCGTCGCAGCGAAGATGGCGCAGCTTTGCCGCGCCCGTTCGTTTGCAAACCGCGGCAGGATGCCCGGTTTCGCAAACTGATCCGGAATGCGACGCCGTGTGCCCTCGAACCCGCGGCGTGCATGATCGCTCCAGCGCCGGAATCATCCGCGCACCGGCGCACTTTGCCTGCCGCATGCGCACCAATGCTTGCCAAACGCCCACGCCCTGCCTATGTTGCGAATGGGGAAACAAGAGGGGTGATCATGATCCGCCTGTTGCTCGTGGACGATCACGAACTGGTGCGCACCGGTTTCAAGCTCATTCTCGGTCAGCAATCCGACATGCAGGTCGTCGGTGAAGCAGCCAGCGCCGAGGAGGGGCTGCACCTGATCCGCTCGCTCGCCCCCGATGTCGCACTGGTGGATGTGCACATGCCCGGCATGAGCGGCATCGAGCTGACCGAGCGCGTGATCCGCGCGCAACTGTCCACGCGCATCGTGGTGTTGACCGTGATCAATGACGCGCGTTTCCCGCGCCGCCTGCTGGAAGCTGGCGCGCTGGGTTATCTGACCAAGGGGTGCGCCGCCAATGAATTGCTGACTGCGATTCGTCAGGTTGCCGACGGACGCCGCTATCTGGCACCGGACGTCGCGCAGCAGCTCGCACTGGCCACGCTTGATGGCGAGGGTTCGCCGTTCGAGCAACTGTCCGCGCGCGAAATGGAAGTGGCGATGATGCTGGTGCGCGGCAAGCCCATTTTCGTGATTGCCGAGCAATTGCACCTGAGCCCCAAGACCGTCTCCACTTACAAACAGCGGTTGATGAACAAGCTGGAGGTGGAAAACCTGATCGCGCTGGCGCACCTGATGGAAGCGCACAGCCTGATCGAACCGCGCGCAGGCGCGAGCTCGCCCAAGTAGCCAGGCGCGGGCATGCGAGGGAAGGTTTGCGGCCGTGCGTCGCGGCGCGCGTCGATTTGTCAGCCGTGCGCGGGGCGTGGATAATCGCGTTTTGGTCGGTCATTCCATGAGCGCACGCCTGCTCGACGGTCGCAAGGTCGCCGACGAATTACTGCAACGCATTGCCGCGCGGGTTGCCGTGCGCCGCGCGTCCGGCCACGTGCCGCCGAGTCTTGCCGTGGTGCTGGTGGGGGCCGATCCGGCCTCGGCGGTGTACGTACGCAACAAACGCCGTGCCAGCAAGCAGGTGGGTTTCAGCGCCCGCGACATTGATCTCCCGGCCACGGTCAGCCAGCCCGAGCTGATGGCGCTGATCAGCGAACTGAATCGTGATGCCTCGGTGCACGGCATTCTCGTGCAGCTACCGCTGCCGCCGCATCTGGACGCCACCGCTTTGATCAACCATATCGATCCGCGCAAGGACGTCGATGGCTTCCACGCCGAGAACGTCGGCCGCTTGGCACTGCGCCAGCTTGGTTTGCGCCCGTGCACGCCCAAGGGCGTGATGACGCTGCTGGCACACACCGATCGCCCGGTACGTGGCCAGCATGCGGTGGTGGTGGGTGTGTCCAACCATGTCGGCCGGCCGCTGGTGCTGGAACTGCTGATCGCTGGCTGTACCACGACCTGCTGCCACAAGTTCACCCGTGACCTTGAACATCACGTGCGCGACGCCGACATCCTGATCGTCGCGGTTGGCAGGCCGGCGCTGGTGCCGGGCGCATGGATAAAGCCCGGTGCGGTGGTCATCGATGTGGGTATCAATCGTCTCGACGATGGGCGCCTGATTGGCGATGTCGAATTCGCCGCCGCCGCCGAACGCGCCGCCTGGATCACGCCGGTGCCGGGCGGTGTCGGGCCGATGACCGTGGCCACATTGATGGAAAACACGCTCGAGGCCGCCGAGGCGCTCGATCCATGAATCATCCAGCTTGAGACCACTGCCATGCGCATCCTCACCGAAGCCCTGACTTACGACGATGTTTATCTGGTGCCTGCGTATTCCGAGGTGCTGCCGCGTGATGTTGACATCAGCGCGCAACTGACGCGGCAGATCCGCCTCAACATCCCGCTGGTGTCTGCGGCCATGGACACGGTGACCGAGTCGCGCCTGGCCATCACCATGGCGCAAAGCGGCGGCATCGGCATCATCCACAAGAACATGACGCCGGAGCAGCAGGCCGCCGAGGTGCGCATGGTGAAAAAGTTCGAGGCCGGCGTGATCCGCAATCCGATCACCGTGGCGCCGCACACGTCGATCCGCGAGGTCATGCACATCACTCGCGCGCACAATATCTCCGGCGTGCCGGTGGTCGAGGGCAACCAGTTGCTCGGTATCGTCACCAGCCGCGACCTGCGCTTCGAACGCAAGCATGATGACCCTGTGAAAAACATCATGACGCGCAAGGAAAAGCTCATTACCGTGCGCGAAGGGGCAGGGCACGATGAAGTGCTGGAGCTTCTGCATCGCAACCGCATCGAGAAGGTGCTGGTGGTCAACGACGCTTTCGAGCTGCGCGGGCTAATCACGGTCAAGGACATCCAGAAGGCGCGCGACAATCCGCATGCGGCCAAGGACGCGCACGAGCGCCTGCGTGTCGGCGCCGCAGTGGGCGTGGGCGGCGAAACCGAGCAACGCGTCGCGGCTCTGGCAGAAGCAGGCGTCGATGTGGTGGTCGTGGACACGGCGCATGGTCATTCGCATGGCGTCATCGAGCGCGTGCGCTGGATCAAGCACCGGTTCCCTGGGTTGCAGGTCGTGGCCGGCAACATCGTCACCGGCGACGCCGCACGCGCGCTGGTCGACGCCGGCGTGGATGCGGTCAAAGTGGGCGTGGGTCCCGGCTCGATCTGCACCACGCGCATCGTCGCCGGTGTCGGCGTGCCGCAGATCAGTGCCATCGCCATGGTCGCTGAAGCTCTTGAAGGCAGCGGCGTGCCGCTGATCGCCGATGGCGGGGTGCGCTATTCGGGCGATGTCGCCAAGGCGATTGCCGCGGGCGCGTCCACGGTGATGCTCGGCTCGATGTTCGCCGGTACCGAGGAGGCGCCAGGCGATGTCGAGTTGTACCAGGGCCGTTCCTACAAGAGCTATCGCGGCATGGGCTCGCTGGGTGCCATGCAGCTCGGCTCGAAAGATCGCTACTTCCAGGAAGAATCCGATACCGACAAGCTGGTGCCCGAGGGCATCGAAGGCCGCGTGCCGTATCGCGGCCCGCTGCGCGCCATCGTGCATCAACTGGTCGGTGGCGTGCGTGCGGCGATGGGCTACTGCGGTTGCGCCAATATCGAGCAGATGCGCAGCAAGCCGCAGTTCGTGCGCGTTACCGGCGCCGGCACGCGCGAAGCGCATGTGCATGACGTGCAGATCACCAAGGAAGCACCAAATTACCGCATGGATTGATGCGGCAAGCGCATCGAGCGGCCACAGCGATTCCGGCTCGGGTTCCGGATCGCGACCAACCGGCACCAGCGTGCGAATCGCGGGGCAGGGATCCCGAGTCCCGAGTCCCGAGTCCCGAGTCCCGAGCCCCGATGCCTATCAATATCCACTCCGACAAGATTCTGATCCTTGATTTTGGCTCGCAGTACACGCAGCTCATCGCGCGGCGCGTGCGCGAGATTGGCGTGTATTGCGAGATCTGGGCCTGGGATCACGACCCCGAGGCAATCACGCGCTTCGCTCCGCGAGGGATCATCCTCTCCGGTGGCCCCGAGTCGGTCACCGAAACGGCATCGCCACGCGCACCGCAGGCCGTGTTCAACCTGGGGGTGCCGCTGCTGGGCATCTGCTACGGCATGCAGAGCATGGCCGTGCAACTCGGCGGCAAAGTCGAGAGCGGCCACGCGCGCGAGTTTGGCTACGCGGCGATCGACCTGAGCGCCGTTTCATGCGCGCTGTTCAACGGACTGGATGATCATGCCGATTCGCCGGACACAGCGGGTGGGAGAACCCGCAGGCTGGATGCATGGATGTCACATGGCGATCGCGTCACCATGCTGCCACCGGGTTTCGATCTGGCTGCATCCACGGAGAGCATACCCATCGCCGCGATGCTCGATTCCAAGCGGCGCTGGTTTGGCGTGCAATTCCATCCCGAGGTCACGCACACGCGCCAGGGCGGCGAAATTCTGCGCCGCTTCGTCGTCGATGTGTGCGGCTGCGCGACCGCGTGGACGCCGGCGGGAATCATCGCCGATGCCATCGCATCGGTGCGCGCGCAGGTGGGCACGCAGCGCGTGCTGCTGGGCCTTTCGGGCGGCGTCGATTCATCCGTGGTCGCGGCCCTGCTCAAGCGTGCCATCGGTGCGCAGCTCATTTGCGTGTTCGTCGATACCGGCTTGTTGCGCCTGGCCGAAGGTGATCAGGTCATGGCGACCATGGCCGAGCACATGGGCGTGCAGGTGATCCGCATCAATGCCGCGCCTCGCTTTTTCACGGCACTGGCGGGCGTCAGTGATCCAGAAGCCAAGCGCAAGATCATCGGTCGTCTGTTCGTCGAGGTATTCGATGAAGAGGCCGGCAAGCTCAGCGATGTGCGCTGGCTGGCCCAGGGCACGATTTATCCCGATGTGATCGAATCCGCCGGAGCCAGGACCGGCAAGGCGCACGTGATCAAGAGCCACCACAATGTCGGCGGCCTGCCCGAGCGCATGAACCTCAGGCTCCTCGAACCGTTGCGCGAATTGTTCAAGGACGAAGTGCGACGGATCGGTGTCGAGCTGGGCCTGCCGCACGCCATGGTGTATCGGCATCCGTTCCCGGGGCCTGGGCTTGGGGTGCGCGTGCTGGGCGAGGTTCGTGCCGAGTATGTCGCTCTGCTGCAGCATGCCGATGCGATTTTCATCGAGGAGCTGCGCAAGGCTGGTCTCTATGACACGATCAGCCAAGCCTTCGCGGTATTTCTGCCGGTGAAATCGGTCGGCGTGGTGGGCGATGGTCGTGCCTACGAATGGGTGATCGCGCTGCGCGCAGTGGAAACCATCGATTTCATGACTGCGCGTTGGGCGCGTCTGCCCTATGAATTTCTCGAACTTGTTTCTTTGCGTATAATCAATGAATTACGTGATATTTCTCGCGTTGTTTATGATATTTCCAGCAAGCCGCCCGCAACGATTGAATGGGAATGAGCGCGTTGCCCGACTGGAGCGCTGATGACCAGCGCTGGATGCTGCGTGCGCTCGAACTAGCCCGTCACGCCGAGGATCAATTTGGCGAGGTTCCAGTCGGCGCGGTGCTCATTCTAGATGGCGAAATGATCGGCGCTGGCTGCAATCGCAGCATCATCGACCATGACCCCAGTGCTCATGCCGAGATCGTGGCGCTACGCGATGCCGGCCAGCGCCTGCGCAACTATCGGTTCACCGGCACCACGTTGTACGTCACGCTGGAGCCGTGCGCCATGTGTGCCATGGCCTTGATCCACGCGCGTGTCGCACGCGTCATCTACGCCGCGCCCGATCTCAAGACTGGCGCGGCCGGAAGCGTCTTCGACACGTTGATTTCCGCGCGCCACAATCATCGCATTGAAGTACGGCAGGGCTTGCAGGCCGACACTTCAGCATTGCTCCTGCGTGATTTCTTTAGGCAACGCCGTTGAGGTGCCAGTGGGTGCGGTAATAAGCAATCATATAATTTTACATAATATGCATATGCGAAAGTCTGCACAGGGCGGCACGGACCCCGGAAAGCCGGCGCGGCACGTCCGGCCCGCCGCCTCTGGCACGTCAGCCCGGAAGGCTTCGGCGAGCTGCGCCGGTCCTGCCTGCTGAGCCGGCAAGCGGCGGCGGACTTCCTCGGCGTCAGCCTGCGCACCGTGGCCTACTGGGAGGCCGGGCGCTGCCGGGTGCCGTGGTCGGTGGTCCGGCTGCTGCGCATCCTGCGCTTGGGCGATCTGGGCGCACTGTCGCGGGACTGGGCGGGCTGGACCCTGCACGCTGGTGCGCTGCACAGCCCGGAAGGCCGCGCCTTCACGCCTGCCGAATCGGCATGGTGGGCGCTGCTGCTGGCGCAGGCGCGCGCGTTCCGGGGGTGTAGGGCGGCAGCCCCGCGAGGCCGCAGGCCGTCCAGGTCAATGCAGCAGATTCTCACAGCCCAGCCCTTGTCTATCGCTGGTCAATTTCCTATGATTGCGGGCTAATGCTCGTTCCGGGCTGGAGCTGTGTCATGAAAGTATTGTCCTCGCTGAAATCCGCCAAGGCGCGTCATCGCGATTGCAAGATCGTGCGTCGCCGCGGCAAGGTCTTCGTGATTTGCAAGAGCAACCCGCGTTTCAAGGCGCGTCAACGCTGAGCGGCAATCTCACGGATACGCATGATCGGGGCCGCGCAAGCGGCCTCGATCGTTTCGCGACTTGTGTGGTCGATGTGCGCGCAAGGCCTTGATGCGCGAACTCCATCGCTGCATTGCCGTGGCACATCTGCTAAATAGCACGCGTGGCGCCCGTCCTGGCGCTTGGGGAGGATTAACCATGATGCGTCCAATTGCATTCCTGGGGCTGTGCGCGGCATCGACCCTGTTGATGATGTCGGCCGCAACGCATGCCGACACACTGCACACGCAGGTGCGACTCGAGAAGCATATGGATCTGCCGTCCGGCGGAATGAGCATGGCGCAAGTCGAGAGGCGTTTCGGCGCGCCCGAGCGCAAGTTGCCAGTGCGCGGCGGCGGCAGCCGCTGGCAACCGCCGATCCATCGCTGGGTGTACCCGGGCTACATTGTGTATTTCGAGCACAAGATCGTGATCCACAGCGTGGCCGATGCCCCCGCGGGCGAGCGTCCGGTGCATTGATGGTTGATCGGGCTTTGCGCTGGCCTGCTGAGTGGGAGCCGCAGGCCGGGGTTCTTGTCGCCTGGCCGCACGCACAAACCGACTGGGCGGCGCGTCTGGCTGCGGTTGAGTCCAGCTACACGGCACTCGTCTGCGCCATCACACGCCACGAACGCTGCCTGATCTGTGTGGCTGATGCCGGGCTGCAGGCGCGCGCGCAGAACCTTCTGGTTGCGGCTGGTGCCCAATTGCAGCGCATACAGTTCGTCCAGGTGCCCTACGATGACACGTGGCTGCGTGATTCCGGCCCGATTGTGCTGCGCGACCAATTGGGCGACGAATTGGCATATGAGTATGCCGATTTTCACTTCACCGGCTGGGGCGGCAAGTTCAGCGCCGAGCGCGACGATGCCTTGATCCAGCGGCTGCTTGAACAAGATGTCTTCGTATCAGGCCGCCATGTTCCGCACGATTTCGCGCTCGAAGGTGGCGCAATCGAGGGCGATGGCGCCGGGACGCTGTTGACGACCTGGCGCTGCCTGCATCAGCGTCATCCGCAATTGGACCGTGATGCGCTGGATGGCATCCTGCGCAAGGATCTCGGCGCGCAGCGCATACTCTGGTTGCAGCACGGCTATCTTGAAGGCGACGATACCGACGCGCATATCGACACGCTCGCGCGTTTCAGCCCTGACGGCGGCATCGTGTTTCAAGCCTGCGATGATCCGAGTGATGCCCACTACGCCGAACTCGGCGCAATGCGCGACGAACTCGCCGCACTGCGCGACGCGCAAGGCCGCCCGTATCGTTTGCATGCCCTGCCCTGGGCGCGGCCGATCCGCGATGGCCAAAGGCGTCTGGCGGCTTCTTATGCAAACTATCTTGTCATCAATGGCGCCGTACTGGTGCCTGGCTACGACGACCCGGCTGATGCACAAGCAACGCGCATCATCGGCGCGGCGCATCCAGGTCGCAGTGTGGTGCAGGTTCGCTGCCGTGCGCTGATCTGGCAGAACGGCAGCCTGCACTGCGTGACCATGCAAATCCCCGCTGGCGCGTTACGCGGGCCCGCAGGCTAAACTTGCGCTTTGTCCGCGAGTTTTCCATGCGTCGCACTCCATTGAAGCTGGCGCTGTTGCAACAGCGCGATCACGGCTCGGCTACCGCCAATCTAGAGGTTATTGCTGCGGAACTACGCGTCGTCGCGGCAGCGGGAGTGGAACTGGTCCTGCTGCAGGAATTGCACAATGGCGCGTATTTCTGCCAGCACGAGGCCGTGGCCGAGTTCGATCGCGCCGAGCCTATTCCTGGTCCAACGACTGAATTCCTCGCCAGTCTGGCTGCCGAATTGCAGCTCGTGATCGTGGCCTCGCTGTTTGAGCGGCGCGCGCCGGGGCTTTATCACAACACGGCTGTCGTGCTCGATAAAACATCAGGAATCGTCGGCAAATACCGGAAAATGCACATACCAGACGATCCTGGATTCTATGAAAAGTTCTACTTCGCGCCTGGCGACCTGGGCTTCGAGCCCATCCAGACTTCGGTCGGAAAACTCGGCGTACTGGTGTGCTGGGATCAGTGGTATCCAGAAGCCGCGCGGCTGATGGCCTTGGCGGGCGCCGACGTGTTGCTCTACCCCACCGCCATCGGCTGGGATCGTGATGACGCCAGCGCCGAGCAGCAACGCCAGCGCGAGGCATGGATCACCGTGCAGCGCGCACATGCCATCGCCAATGGCGTGCCGGTGGCGACGTGCAACCGTGTTGGCTTCGAGCCGCAGCCAGAGGGCGCGGGGGGCATCCAGTTCTGGGGCAGCAGTTTTGTGTGCGGTGCGCAGGGCGAGCTGCTGGCCCAGGCTGGCAGCGAACAGCCCGAACGCCTCGTGGTGCAAATCGATCTGCAGCGCAGCGAGGATGTGCGCCGCATCTGGCCGTTTTTGCGCGACCGGCGCATCGACGCCTACGGCGAGATTCTGCAGCGGTATCGTGATTGATGGACACCCCCCTCCCCTCCAGCGATACGCCACCAGCTTTGCCCGCGCAACCCATCGCGCGGGTCGAGCGCTGGGGCGTGGAGTTCGTGCTGCTGGGTACGGCGCATGTATCGCGGCACAGCGTCGATGCGGTGCGCGCGCTGCTCGAAACCGAGCACTTCGACGCGGTGGCGGTCGAGCTGTGCAGCAGTCGTGCCGCAGGCTTGCGCGATCCAGAACAGATTCGACAGATGGATCTGTTCCGCGTGATTCGCGATGGCAAGGTCGGCATGGTCGCGGCCAGCTTGGCACTGGGCGCGTTTCAACGCCGCCTGGCCGAGCGTTTCGGCGTCGAACCGGGTGCCGAAATGCTGGCCGCGATGGACGGCGCCGACGCGCGTGCGCTGCCGTGCTGGCTGATTGATCGCGAGGTCGGCACGACACTCAAGCGCGCCTGGCGCAATGTCGGCTTCGGCGAGCGCATGCGCATACTCGGCAGCCTCGGTGCCAGTGTGTTCGGCGGTGAGGAAACCAGCGAAAAGGACATCGAGGCGCTCAAGCAAGGCGACATGCTTGAAGATGCTTTCGGCGAGTTCGCGCGCGATTCCGCCACCTTGTTCCGCAGTCTGATCGGGGAGCGCGATCGCTTCATGGCGGCCTCACTGCAACAGCAGGTCGAACGCGCGCCACAGGTGCGCCGCGTGCTGGTGGTGATTGGTGCTGGGCACTTGGCTGGGCTGTCGCAGATGTTGCGCGAAGGCGAATGGCAGGCGCAGCGCGAGCTGCTCGAGCTCAATCGCATCCCGCCGGCATCGCGCTGGCCGAAATGGATCGCCATCGGCATGGTGCTCGCGCTATTCGCGGTGATCGCCTATGCGTTTTTCAGGAGCCCCGCGCTGGGTTTCAGCACCCTGCTTGACTGGGCCCTGTTCACCGCGGGGTTGGCCGCGCTGGGCGGCATACTGGCGGGTGGGCACCCATTGAGCATTCTGGTAGGAGCCGTGGTGGCGCCGTTCAAGCCGATCCGCATCCTGCCTCCGGGCGCGTTCGCGGCAATGACCGAACTGCTGCTGCGGCGCCCGCGCGTCGCCGATTTCGAAGCCCTGAAGGGCGATCTGGTGCGCTGGCGCGGTTGGTGGCGCAATCGCGTAGCGCGCATCCTGCTCTTGTTCATGCTGGTCAATCTGGGCGCGCTCGCTGGTGAGTACATCGCCGGCATCAAGATATTGCGCGCGGTATTTTGAGGCGTTTGCGGCACAGCTCAATATGGCGAGCGCAGGTAGAGCACCGCCGCAAGCGCCAGATGCAAGCCCAACACGGCTAATGAAATCACCACGCGCAAGCGCCTGAAAGCAGATGGCCATGCCGTATCGCCCGCATCGCGCCGCAGCCACACCGCAAAGCCCATGCCGGTCATGGCAACCGCCAATGGAATCCATACCGGCACCAGCAAAAGCGCGGCGAAGCCAAGCAGGCCGGGAATAACCGCCTCGATCAAACGCGCGGCATCTTCGTTCAAGGCCAACGCCCTGCCCCAGCGCATGCCACCCACAAAGCTCAGAACGAGCGCGGCATAGAGCTCAAACACGATGGCGCCCGCCATCCAGTGCGTCGTGGGACTCGCGGCGTAAATCAACGCCGCCAGCAGTGGCAGCAGCCCAGCCAGGCTCAGGGTCCATGCCATGCGCATCGGCGCATTCACGCTGTCTGCTGTAGCAGACGACGGTGGCTTCGGTGCGTTCATGCGCAGATCCGTCAAACGGCGCTAGAGCATAGACGAAGCGCGCATCAGCGCAGCATGCGCAAGGCTTGCCGATTCCGGCGCTGCGCACGGCGCCATGACGGATTGATTCTGTGTATGGGCCCGTCCTAGATGACTGTGAGGCGTGCTGTCAAGTTTTGATACTGAACAGCAGATAAACAGATCCGAGCATCAGCTTGACCTCTTCTGACATGGTGATATAGTTCAATACAACACCACTTTAGCAACTGACCAAAACGGAGCGCCGCATGAACATCAAAACCATCCGCACCCTCGCTGTATTGGCCTCGATTCTGATGACCGTGGCCATGCTCGCCGGCGTCCGCGCCGGATTTCAGGTGGCGCCGATCCATGCGCCGCATGCCTTGGTGCGCTGACCAATCGCCCGGTCGCGCATCGAATCACCCTCGGAGTTGACCATGAACCTGTCCAGGATCGCCATCATCACCGCCGCCACATTCATCACCCTGCTGCTGCTGGCCGGTGCACGCAGCGGCTTCAGCGGCTACACCGTCGCCGTGCACACGGCCACGGCCAACACGCAACCGGTTTGAGTGAGGCACCGCCATGCACGTTAAAACCGAAGTCTATGCCGCAGTCGCCGCGGCCGCCCTGTCCGCGCTGACGCTGCTGGGTGCGCGCGCTGGTTGCAACATGGGCGTGATGCACCATCCTGCGCGCAGCGTCGTTGTGACCACGACGCAGTTGCCCGAAGTGGCCATCATCTCGCTCGCATCTTCGCGATCGAGTGACACGGCCGATCGCGCAGGCGCCGGACTGGACACGGGCATGCCCTACTATTCGTTTGCCCAACGCAGCATCCGTCTTTGATGAGCACGCGCCCATGACCGTCACCTGGAACGACAACGTCCCGATCTACCGCCAACTGCGCGAACGCGTCGTGGCGATGATCCTCGACGGTGCCCTCAAGGAAGGCGATGCATTGCCTTCGGTGCGCCAGGTTGCGGCGGATTTCCAGATCAACCCGCTCACGGTCTCCAAGGCTTATCAGGAACTGGTCGATGAGCAATTGGTGGAAAAGCGCCGCGGTTTGGGCATGTACGTCGTCGATGGCGCGCGCGGCAAGTTGCTCGGCAGCGAGCGCGAACGCTTCCTGCGTGACGAGTGGCCGGCCCTGCTCGAACGCATTCAACGCATGGGCCTGGATGCCATCGCCCTGCTGCAGACTGGCGACCACAAGGAGAATGACCGATGAGCGCAATGATCGAGGCGCATGGCCTGCGCAAGCAGTATCGCAACACGGAGGCGCTACGCGGCATCGATTTCAGCATCGAGCCAGGGCGCATCGTGGGCCTGATCGGCCCCAACGGCGCGGGCAAGACCACGGCGTTGAAGGCCATTCTCGGCCTGACCGATTTCCAGGGCGCGCTCAACGTCCTCGGACACGATCCGCGCATCGGCCGCGAACACATGATGCAGGAGGTCAGCTTCATCGCCGATGTGGCGGTACTGCCGCGCTGGATCCGCGTCCATCAAGTCGTCGATTTCGTCGCCGGCGTGCACCCGAAGTTCGACCGCGCGCGCTGCGAGGTCTTTCTGGCACGCACGAAAATCCTGCGCACCGCGCGCGTGCGTGAACTGTCCAAGGGCATGATCGTGCAACTGCATCTGGCCCTGGTGATGGCCATCGATGCACGCCTGCTGGTGCTGGACGAGCCCACGCTGGGCCTTGATCTGCTGTATCGCAAGCAGTTTTACCAGAGCCTGCTCGAGGATTACTTCGACGAGCAGCGCACCATCCTGATCACCACGCATCAGGTCGAGGAGATCGAGCACATTCTCAGCGACGTGATGTTCATCCGCGATGGTCGCATCACGCTGCAAACCGACATGGACAGCCTCGGTGAGCGCTATGCCGAAGTCATGGTCGCCGCCGAGCACGCCGACGCCGCGCGCGCCATGAAGCCACTCAGTGAGCGTAGCGTGTTCGGCAAGAGCGTTTATCTGTTCGACGGCGTTGAACGCCAGCAACTGCAGGCGCTGGGTGACGTGCGCCGGCCTTCGCTGGCCGACATCTTCGTGGCCACCATGCAGGGCTCTTACACATGAACAACATGATCTGGCTGGTGAAGCGCGAATTCTGGGAACACCGCGGCGGGTTTTTCTGGGCACCTTTTTGGACCGGCGTGGCGGTATTGGCGCTGACCCTGCTCGGCCTGCTCGCCGGAGAAGTGGGGCTGATGGTGCATGGCGCGCATGGCACGTTCGAGGTCAACGGCGTTACAACAAACCTGCAAGAAATGCTTGCACACGTCGGTCCGCAGCAAGTCGAACAGGTGGCCAAGGCGCTGGCCGGTTCGCTGTACTCGTTGGACGCTGTGTTCACCCTGGTTATCGGGATCGTGCTGTTTTTCTATCTTCTTGGCGCGCTGTACGACGACCGGCGCGATCGCAGTGTGCTGTTCTGGAAATCGCTGCCGGTCTCCGATGCAGCCACCGTGACCAGTAAAGCCCTGATGGCCGTCGTGCTGATTCCGCTGCTGGTGTTCGCCATCTTTCTGTGCACCTGGCTGTTGCTGATGCTGGTGATGAGTGCCGTCGTGTTACTGCATGGCGGCAGCCCATGGCAGTTGATCTGGGGCCAGAGCAACCTGCTGCCGTTGCTGACGCTGCAGATCGCGGCATTGCCCGCACACATGCTGTTGTCACTGCTCACGGCGGGCTGGCTGTTGCTGTGCTCCGCAGCGGTGCGCAGCAAACCTTTTCTGTCGGCAGTGTTGATTCCGATTTTGGTCGGCATAGCCAATGGCTGGATCGGCTTGATGGGCGTGCCCACTGTGTCGTCCCATCTGCTGTGGGGAGAAGGCATCAAGCGCCTACTGCTCGGCACCATCGTGGGCCCGGCGAACACGATCGTCGCGGAGGCCGCCTTCGGCAGAGACCGAGGATTCGTGGTGGACTGGAGCACCACCTGGCGCGGCGTGGCCGATCTCTACGCCACACCGGGGCTGTGGATCGGCGCTGTGCTCGGCATCGTGCTGATTGCTGGTGCGGTGTGGTTCCGGCGCCGTAGCAGCGAGGCATGAACACGACCGCGCCGATGGCAAGGACCGGCGCCCGCATCCGGCGTGCCGGCGCCACAATTGCTATTTCTTCTTGTCGTCCGGATGCGCTTGTGCGTTGACCAGTGTCAGCTTGCCATCGAGATCGGCATAACCGGTGAAACCGAAAGTCACCTGCAGACCGGCGAACCAGCGCAATTGCGAGTCCTTCACGCTGGACTCGGAACTCGGCTTGAGCAGGACGGTCTTCGGCAACTTCTTGCGTTCGTCGAGATAGCGAAAGTGGCTGGCCAGGTCCTCCGGCGAGAGCAAGGCGCCATCGAGCAGGAACTGGCCGTTCTTGTAGGACTCCAGCACCATGTCGTAGTGCAGCGGCACATTGGCGACCACCGGCCCGCCGGAGCGCACATTGCCGTTGCAACCGGCCAGCAACAAGGTGACGGAAAGAATGCCTGCAGTCAGCGCGGCACGAATAGCAGTTTTACGGTGACTCATCGAACGAACTCTCCGGTGACAGGGTTCAAGCGCGCGGCAGTGTAACGCCCTTCTGCCCCTGGTATTTGCCGCCGCGGTCGCGATAACTGGTGGCGCAGACCTCGTCGGATTCCAGAAACAGCATTTGCGCCACGCCTTCGTTGGCGTAGATTCGTGCCGGCAGTGGCGTGGTGTTGGAAAACTCCAGTGTCACGTGCCCTTCCCACTCCGGTTCCAGTGGCGTGACATTGACGATGATGCCGCAGCGCGCATAGGTGCTCTTGCCCAGACAGATGGTCAGCACGCTGCGCGGGATGCGGAAGTACTCCACGGTTCGCGCTAGGGCGAAGGAGTTGGGCGGGATGATGCACACCCCGGCCTGGATGTCGACAAAGCTGCGCGCATCGAAGGCCTTCGGGTCGACGATGGTCGAGTTGATGTTGGTGAAAACCTTGAACTCATCCGCGCAACGCACATCGTAGCCGTAGCTGGAGGTGCCGTAGGACACGATGCGCTGGCCATTGGCCTCGCGCACCTGGCCGGGCTCGAACGGATCGATCATGCCCTGCGCGGCCATGCGGCGGATCCAGTGATCGGACTTGATGGACATGTGCGTCTTCCGAAGGCAACGGGGCGGTTTATTCGACGACGATCTTGGGAAACGCGATGGCCTTGTTCAGCGCCTGCTGCGCCAGATGCGCGGTGGTGCGGCGCGCAATCTCGCGATAGCGTTGGGCCAGGTCCGAATCCGGCTGGGCGACCACGGTTGGCACGCCGGCGTCCATCTGCTCGCGGATGCGGATGTCCAGCGGCAGTGCGCCCAGCAGAGGCAATTGATAGTCGCGCGCCATGCGCTCGCCGCCGCCGGCGCCGAAGATATGCTCCTCGTGGCCGCAGTTGGAACACACATGGGTGGCCATGTTCTCGACGATGCCCAGCACCGGCACCGAGACTTTCTGGAACATCTTCAACGCACGCATGGCATCGAGCAGGGCGATGTCCTGCGGCGTGGTGACAATCACCGCGCCCGATACCGGCACGCGCTGCGCCAGGGTGAGCTGGATATCGCCGGTGCCCGGCGGCAAGTCGATGATCAGGTAATCGAGGTTGTCCCAGGCCGTGCCCTGCAGCAGCTGCATCAGCGTCTGCGTGACCATTGGGCCGCGCCAGATCATCGGCGTGTCCTCGCTCACCAGCACGCCGATGCTCATCACCTGCAGACCATGCGCCTGCATGGGTTTCAGGCGCTTGCCGTCGGGCGACTCTGGCTGCCCGGACAGACCCAGCATGCGCTGCTGGCTGGGGCCGTAAATATCGGCATCCAGCACGCCCACCTGCGCGCCTTCGGCCGCCAGCGCCAGCGCCAGATTGGCCGATACCGTGGACTTGCCCACGCCGCCCTTGCCCGAGGCCACCGCGATGATGTTCCTGACCCCGGCCAGCGGCTGCAAGCCTTGCTGCACGCCGTGACTGCGCACGCGCGTGGTAATGGACACACTCACCGCCTGCAAACCCTCGGCCTGCGCGGCGGCACGCACGGTCTGTTCCAGTTCCGGCCACCAGCCCTGCGCCGGATAGGGCAGTTCCAGTTCCAGCGCGACGCGCGTGCCATCGATGCCCACGGCACGCACGAACTCAGCGCCCAACGCGCCACCGCGGTGTGGATCGAGCAACGCGGCCAAGCGCTCGTGCAAACGGGTTTCAGCAGCAGACATCGCCAGACTACCTCGCGTGAAGACCACGAGTATGCCAGAGAGCCGCGCATCGCCATGCGGCGTGCGGCGATGCGGCTTGACGCCTGCGCACGCGACTTGCAGGCTCGCACGACCTTCTGCGGAGATTCGCCCCATGCGTATGCTGCGTTCATTCGGATGGCCGGCCATGGCCGCGATGCTGCTGGTGCTGTCGGGTCTTGCCGGGCAGCGCGTACTGGCGCAAACCGCGACGCCGGCCGATATGTCCCCGGTTGGCATCTGGAAGCAGATCGACGACAAGACCGGAGAAGCCAAATCGCTGATCCAGATCAGTGAGACCAACAGCGAGTTGACCGGCAAGGTGCTCAAGGTGCTGAAGTCAAGCAAGGGTCCCAACCCGCTGTGCGACAAGTGCTCGGGCGCGCTCAGGAATCAGCCGGTCAACGGCATGGAAATCTTGCGCGGCATGAAGCCCGATGGCTCCAGCTGGAGTGGCGGCACCATCCTTGATCCGAAATCGGGCAAGACCTACCGTTGCGACATGCGGGTCATCGACGGCGGCGCCAAGCTCAAGGTGCGCGGCTACATCGGCTTCTCGCTGTTCGGGCGCACCCAGGTGTGGCTGCGCGAATCCACGCACGTCGCGCCAGCAAGCAGCGCCACGACCGAATAACCTCCACTGCAGCGTCCTCGCGTTGTGCTTGTGACGCGAGGACGGATGTGGCTGCATGGCATAATCGGCGACCGTTCCGGCCATCGTCATCGCCATGAGTCGTCGTTCGCTGGTCACCTGCGCCCTGCCCTACGCCAATGGCCAACTGCATCTGGGCCATCTGCTGGGCTATGTCCAGGGCGACATCTGGGTGCGCGCGCAGCGCATGGCCGGCAACACCGCATACTTCGTTTGCGCCGACGACGCCCATGGCACGCCGATCATGCTGGCGGCCGAAAAGGCCGGCGTCGCGCCCGAGGCGTTCATCCGCGACATCCAGCGCAGCCACGAGCGCGACTTCGCCGACTTCGGTGTCGCCTTCGATCATTACCACAGCACGCACAGCCCCGAAAATCAGCAGCTCGCCAGTCTGATCTACACCCGCCTGCGCGATGGCGGCCACATCGCCCGGCGTTCGATCCAGCAGCTCTACGATCCGGTCAAGGGCATGTTCCTGCCCGACCGCTACGTCAAGGGCACCTGTCCGCATTGCAAATCGCCCGACCAGTACGGCGACAACTGCGAAGTCTGCGGCAAGGCCTACGCACCGACCGACCTGATCGAGCCGCGCTCGGTGATGTCGGGTGCGACGCCGGAGCTGCGCGACTCGGAGCACTACTTCTTCAAACTGGGCGATTTTCGGGATCTGCTGTTTCAATGGGTCGGCGGCGCACCGGTTGGCCTCGAGAACGGCCGACTTCGCATGACCGCAACGGTCGCCGCAAAACTCATGGAATGGATCGACGGCGGCCTGCGCGACTGGGATATCTCGCGGGACGCGCCCTACTTCGGATTTCCCATTCCCGACGCGCCGGGCAAGTATTTCTATGTCTGGCTGGACGCGCCGATCGGCTACCTCGCCAGCTTCCGCGCGCTGTGCGACAGCGAGCACGGCCGATCGCTCGGCCTGAAGCCCGCCAGCTTCGGCGAGTTCCTCGGCGCCGGCAGCGTGACCGAGCTGCACCATTTTCTGGGCAAGGACATCATCAACTTCCACGGCCTGTTCTGGCCGGCGATGCTGCACGGCGCCGGCTATCGCGCGCCGACGGCGCTGCACGTCAACGGCTACCTGACCGTCAACGGCGCCAAGATGTCCAAATCGCGCGGTACTTTCATCCAGGCGCGCACCTACCTCGACGCGGGCCTGGAACCGGAGTACCTGCGCTACTACTTCGCCAGCATGCTGGGCCCGGCGCCGACCGACGTCGACCTCGATCTCCTCGCCTTCGAGGAGCGCGTCAACTCGCACCTGGTCGGCAAGTGGGTGAACATCGCCAGCCGTACCGCAGGCTTCGTGCACAAGTTCTTCGACGGCCGCACAGCAAGCAACTTTTCAGACGCCGAGCAGGAACTTTGGAACAAGCACCTGAAGGTGAACCTCGGTTATGTGGCGCACAGAAGCCCATATGCCGGCAGCTCGACGGGCTATTACGAAGACGGCGACTTCGCCAAGGTCTGCAACGGCTTTGTACTGATGGCCGACATGGTCAACGCCTACATCGCCGAGAAGGCGCCTTGGCAGATGGCCAAGGACGAGTCCAAACGCGCTGAACTGCACCAGGTCTGCACCTTCGCGCTTTCGGCTTTCCGGCTGCTGGCCGGCTGGCTCAAACCCATCCTGCCGGCCACGGTCACCCGTGCCGAAGCGTTCCTGGATGCGCCGATCGAGGATTTCGACGACGCCGCGCGGCCGCTGCTGGACCACCGCATCAACGCCTTCACGCCGCTGCTCGGCCGCATCGACCGCAAGCAGGTCGCGGCGATGGTCGCGGCGTCCACCGAATCCCTGCAGCCGCCAGCACCCGGCTCCGAACCGAGGGCACGACCGATGAACTCGCCTCCCGCTTCCGCATCTGCGAACGCCGGCCGCACCGGTCCCGGATCGCCGCTCCCGGACCCCGGCTCTTCGACCCCGATTCCCGAGTCTCGCGTTGCGGGTCCCGGCCCTTTCATATCCATCGACGACTTTGCCAAGCTCGATCTGCGCATCGCCAGCGTGCTGGCTTGTGAATTCGTGGATGGCTCGGACAAGCTGCTGCGCTTCGAACTGGACGCCGGCGAACTGGGCAAGCGTCAGATCTTCTCCGGCATCCGCGCCGCCTACGCCGAGCCAGAGAAACTGATTGGTCGCAAGGTCGTGTTCATCGCCAATCTGGCACCACGCAAGATGCGCTTCGGCGTGTCCGAGGGCATGATCCTGTCTGCAGGCAGCAGCGGCAATGATCTGTTTCTGCTCGATGCCGATAGCGGCGCGCAGCCGGGCATGCCGGTGCGCTAAGCGTCGGATTCGTCGCGCTCGGGGCCGAACAAATCAGGCTGCGTGGTATCGGCGTCGACGAAACCAGAGAGTCCCACTCCGACCAGACGGTAGCGCGTGGATGTCGGCAGTTCGACGCGCGCGCGCAGTTGCAGCGCCGTCCGCACCAGCGCCACTTCGGATTGCGGTGGCAGCACGCCGGTGTGGCTGCGCGTGAGCGTGCGGAACTGTGTGGTCCTCAGCTTGAGCACCACGGTGCGCGCGATGCGGTCCTGCTCGCGCGCATGCGCGGCCCAGACTTTCGCCGCCAGCCGCGCGATGGGCGCATCGAGCTGATCTAGGCACAGGTCTTGCGCGAAGGTATCCTCGGCGGAGATCTGCAGCGTGGGCCGCTCGCTGCGCACCGGGCTGTCATCGATCCCCAGCGCCAGTTCATGCAGGCGCCGGCCCCAGCGGCCGAACTGCTGTTCCAGCTGCTGCATGTCCAGCGCACGCAAATCAGCCACGCGACACACGCCGATCCGCGCCAGTTTTTGTTCCATCACCTTGCCCACGCCGGGCAATCGCGCCACCGGCAACGGCGCTAGAAAGTTTTCCGCTGCAGCCGGCCTGATCACGAACAAGCCGTCCGGTTTGCGCCAGTCGGAGGCGATCTTGGCCAGAAACTTGTTGCATGCCACCCCCGCCGACGCGGTCAGCGCGGTCTCCGCGCGAATCGTGGCGCGAATGTCCGCAGCCATCGCCGTGGCGCTGGGAAACGCGTTGCGCGGTGCACTGACATCGAGATAGGCCTCGTCCAGCGACAGCGGCTCGACCAGCGCCGTGTAGCGCGCGAAGATCGCGCGCACCTGTTGCGAGACGGCGCGATAACGCGCGAAATCGGGTGCCACGAACACTGCTCCGGGGCACAACCGCTCCGCGCGCGCCGCCGGCATGGCCGAGCGCACCCCGAACACACGTGCCTCGTAGCTGGCCGCGCACACCACCGAGCGCGGCCCGCGCCAGGCCACCACCACGGGTCGCCCGCGTAGCGCCAGATCGTCACGCTGCTCGACGGATGCATAAAACGCATCCATGTCGACATGGATGATCTTGCGCGGAACGCCCGTGGTCATGCCGGATCAGTGCCGATGCCGGTGATGCGTGTCCGGATAGTGCGGATGGCTGTGGCTCAGCGATTCATGCGCGTGTGGATGGGTATGCGGCTCGTGCCCGTCCCACTTGAAGTCATGCGTGTGCTGATGGTGGACATCGTGATGATGGCGATGGTTATGCGAAAACGTCACGTGCGTGTGCGCATGGTCGTGACGCTCGCTGGCGTGCAACCACACGCCGATCGCCATCAATCCGCCCGCCAGCAACAGTGCAAGGCTGCCGTGTTCCGCGAACATCACCAGCGCCAACGCGGCGCCGAGGAAAGGCGCGGTGGAAAAGTACGCACTGGTTCGCGCCGTACCCAGGTGCCGCAGGGCGAGCACGAACAGAACCAGGCTCAGGCCGTAGCCGATGAACCCCAGCACCGCTGCAGCCAGTAGCGGCAACAGATGCGGCAAGCGATCGCCGATGGCCAATGCGATACCCATGTTGAGCGTGCCCGCGATAGCGCCTTTGATCGCCGCGATTTGCACGGGGTCGCTGCCAGCCACTGCGCGCGTGAGATTATTGTCCAGCGCCCAGCACAGGCATGCGCCGGTGATCGCCAAGCCGCCCCATGTTGCGCCCATCCCGCCCGGGTGTTGCCACGACAGCACCATCGCCCCCGCGACAATCGCCAGCATGCCCAGCGCCACGCGTCGATCCACATTTTCGCGGAATATCACCCACGCCAGCAGGGCGGTGAGCACACCTTCCAGATTGAGCAACAAGGCCGCGGTCGCGGCCGCGGTGCGCGCCAGACCCAGCATCATCAGCAATGGCCCGAGCACCCCGCCGAAAAGCACGGCACCCGCCAGCCACGGCACATCGCGGCGCGTCAGCGCAGCTTCGACGGGAACCCGGTTGCGCACGCGACCCAGCGCCATCCACGTCAACAAGCCCATACCCGATCCGGCATACAGCACGCCGGCCAGCAGCACTGGCGGCATGCTGCCGAGCAACATTTTGGCCAGCGGCGTGCTGATGCCGAACAACGCGGCAGCAGCGAGTGCCTGGGCGATGCCTTGCGGGAGCGGTCTCATGCGCGACACCAGAGTGGGTGATGCCAAGCCTGTTTGCGGGTCTGGATATTCTGGCACCTGATCCGCCGCGGATGGGTCATGGGCTTGAACCAGTGGCCAATTCCGCCACGCCAGCAATGCGCGTGCGGTCCTGGGCCCGTGATTGCACAATAATCCGCATCGGCTTCCACCTACAGATGCGCGTACCTGCCCGGCTCATGTCTATCGATCTCGCCCTCGTCGATCGTCTCGATGCGCTGTTGCCACAGACGCAGTGCGGACAGTGCGGCTACGGCGGCTGCATGCCCTATGCCGAGGCCATGGCGCGAGGCGACGCCGCGCCCAACCGCTGCCCGCCCGGCGGCGACACCGTTATTGCCGCGCTGGCGGCCGCGCTCGGCCGGTCGCCACTGCCACCGGAGTCCGCATGTGGCGCACACAAACCGCGCACACTGGCGTATATCCGCGAAGCCGAGTGCATCGGCTGCACGAAGTGCATCCAGGCGTGTCCGGTGGACGCGATCGTCGGTGCGGCCAAGCGCATGCACAGCGTAGCGGCGGCATGGTGCACCGGCTGCGAGTTGTGCGTGGCGCCCTGCCCGGTCGATTGCATCGAGCTGCTGCCGCATGCGCTGCCGCGCATGACGCAGGAGGAGTCCGACACCGCGCGCCAGCGCCATCAGGCGCATCGAGTCCGCCTGCAGCGCAGGCAGAACGATCAGGCGACCGGTGCCGTGGCGCCCGAAAACACGGCGGCGCAACTGCTGGCGGCGGCACTGGCGCGCGCCAAGGCGCACCCGCCGTCGATCTGAGCGGCGAGCCTCAGGCGCAATCGCGTGCCGGCTGGCGCTGCAGCAACGCCAGCAAGTCGGCAATGCGCTGACGCTGCTGGCGGCGATCGAGAATCATGTCGATGGCGCCATGCTCAAGCAGGAACTCGGAACGCTGAAATCCTTCGGGCAAGGTTTCGCGCACGGTCTGCTGGATCACGCGCGGTCCGGCGAAGCCGATCAGCGCCTTGGGCTCGCCGATGTTGATATCGCCCAGCATGCCCAGGCTGGCCGAAACGCCGCCGGTCGTCGGATGCGTCAGCACCGAGACATAAGGCAGCCCGGCCTCGCGCAGGCGTGCCAGCGCGGCCGAGGTCTTGGCCATCTGCATCAATGACAGCAGGCCTTCCTGCATGCGCGCGCCGCCGGTGGCGGAAAAACACACCAGCGGGCAGTGCAGTTCCAGTGCGTGTTCGGCAGCACGCGCGAACTTTTCACCCACGACCGAACCCATCGAGCCGCCCATGAAGGCGAACTCGAACGCCACCGCCACCAGTGGTTGCCCGCACAAGCTGCCACGCATGGAAATCAGCGCATCCTTCTCGCCAGTCGACTGCTGCGCGATAGCGATGCGCTCGCGGTATTTTCTGGAGTCGCGGAAGCCCAGCGCATCGACCGGCGTCACGCCGGCATCCAGCTCATGGCTGCTTTCGGCATCCAGGAACACCGACAGTCGCATGCGCGCCGACAGCGGATGGTGATGGCTGCACTTGGGGCAAACCATCAGGTTACGTTCCAGCTCGGGCCGATACAGCGCGGCGCCGCAACCCGCGCATTTTTCCCAGACGCCTTCGGGCACCTTGCCGCGCGGCGCGGCGCGACGCTCGCGCTGGGCGCTGCCGGGGACGAGTTTCTGCAACCAGCTCATGCGGGACTCCTGGAGTATGGACCGATGCGGGCGCCGCTCAGGCCGCCTTGCGCGCATCCAGCGCGGCGCGGATCGGCGCCAGAAAATCGCGCGCGCGCGCGCAAACATCGGCGGCATCGCCACCACCCTGTAGCCGCTCGACCAGCGCGCTGCCGATGACCACCGCATCGGCGAAATCAGCGATGGCCAGTGCGCCAGCGGCATCCTTGACGCCGAATCCAACGGCGACAGGCAATTGTGCATGCCGACGCAATGACAGGACTTGACTGGCGATCGCCGCCGCATCGGCACGCGCCGCACCAGTGACGCCGGTGATGGAGACGAAGTACAAAAAGCCCGCCGCGCGCGCGGCCAGATCGTGCGCGCGCGGCGTGGTGCTGGTCGGTGCCAGCAACCGGATCAGATGCAGATCCCGAGCCTGCATCTGCGCGCACAGGGTGGCATCATCCAGCGGACAGTCCACCAGCAGAATGCCATCGACGCCGGCGGCGGCGGCTTCATCGATGAAGTGTTCGACGCCGCGGATCTCGATCGGATTCAAATAGCCCATCAGCACGACGGGGGTGTGCGCATCGTCGTGGCGGAAGGCGCGCACCATGTCCAGCACCTGCGTGAGTCCGATCTTGCGCGCCAGTGCGCGCTCGTTGGCACGCTGGATTACCGGGCCATCCGCCATCGGATCGGAAAACGGCATGCCCAGCTCGATCAAGTCCGCGCCGGCATGTACCAGTGCGTGCAGCAGCGGCACCATCGCGGCGGGATCAGGATCGCCTGCGGTGACAAATGGAATCAGCGCGGTGCGCGCGGCTGACTTGAGTTGCGAAAAACGCTGATCGATACGATTCATGTCGGATTATGCGGAAAGTGGCCGGGAACGCACATGGGCTTTGCGCGCAGTGATCACAGTGCGATCCCTTCGCGCTGCGCGATGGTATGCACGTCCTTGTCGCCACGGCCGGAGAGATTGCACAGCACCAGCGCGTCACGCGGCAGCTCACGCGCCAGCTTGATGGCCTGGGCCACGGCGTGCGCCGATTCCAGCGCGGCGAGGATGCCCTCGCTGCGCGCGAGCAGATGAAACGCGTGCATCGCCTCGACATCGGTCACGCCGACATACTCGGCGCGGCCGGTGTCCTTGAGAAACGCGTGCTCGGGGCCGACGCCGGGGTAGTCGAGACCCGCCGAGATCGAGTGCGTTTCGGTGATCTGGCCATCGTCGTCGCACAGCACGTAGGTGCGATTGCCATGCAGCACACCGGGCCTGCCAGCAGCCAGCGAAGCCGCATGGTGGCCCGTGGCCAGGCCCTCGCCCGCGGCCTCGGCGCCCACCATGCGCACATCGCGATCGTTGAGGAAAGCGTGAAACAGTCCGATCGCATTGGAGCCGCCACCCACACAGGCCGTCAGTACATCGGGCAGGCGCCCGTATTCATCCAGCATCTGCGCGCGCGCCTCGCGTCCGACCACGGCGTTGAAGTCGCGCACCATCATCGGATACGGATGCGGCCCGGCTACCGTGCCGATGATGTAGAACGTGTCGCGCACATGGGTCACCCAGTCGCGCAGCGCCTCGTTCAGCGCGTCCTTGAGTGTCTTCGAGCCGGAGCTGACCGGCACCACGGTCGCACCCAGCAGCTTCATGCGGAACACGTTGATCGCCTGGCGCGCGATGTCGGTCTCGCCCATGTACACCACGCATTCCAAGCCGAGCCGCGCGGCGACGGTGGCGCTGGCCACGCCGTGCTGACCGGCACCGGTCTCGGCGATGATGCGCGTCTTGCCCATGTGCTTCGCCACCATGGCCTGGCCCACGGTGTTGTTGATCTTGTGCGCGCCGGTGTGGTTGAGGTCCTCGCGCTTGAGCAGGATCTGCGCGCCACCGACCTCGCGCGACAGACGCTCGGCGTGATAG
Source organism: Metallibacterium scheffleri (assembly GCF_002077135.1). Lineage (NCBI taxonomy): Bacteria > Pseudomonadati > Pseudomonadota > Gammaproteobacteria > Lysobacterales > Rhodanobacteraceae > Metallibacterium > Metallibacterium scheffleri. The sequence continues at coordinate 970,857 of NZ_LDOS01000002.1, forward strand.
ATCGGGCTGGGCCGACCGACGTAGTGTTTCAGGTCGTGGGCCAGCTCGGCCTGGAACGCGGGATCATCGCGCAGCTTCAGGTAGGTCGCGGAGAGTTCGGCCAGCGGCGCGATCAGGGTTTCGGCGACGTAGACGCCGCCGTAATCGCCGAAGCGACCCATGGCGTCGGGGTAGGCGTTGAAGTCGATTTCAGGCTCGCTCTTGCGCTGCGGTTTCACGGTGGATCTCTCGAAAGAATTGCTGCAATTTGTGCGGATCCTTGATGCCGACGGCACTTTCCACGCCGCTGGACACATCCACACCCCAGGGCCGCGCAATACGCACCGCCCGCGCCACGTTATCCGCAGTCAGTCCGCCCGCCAAGAGCCAAGGTGTCGGCAGTGGCGGCAACTGCGTCCAATCGAAACTCATGCCCTGCCCACCCGGTTCACCAGCGCCATGGCCATCCAGCACGAAGCCGGCCGCATGCGGATACTGCGCCATGCGTGCGGCTACGTCTCCAGCATCACGCATGGCCAGTGCCTTGAACCACGGCCGACCGAATCCCATGCAGAAAGCATCATTCTCCGCGCCATGAAACTGCAGCAGGTCCGGCTGCAAGGCCGTGTCGATCTCTGCCACGCTGGCCGCCGGCGTATCCATGAACAGCGCGACCATGGCCACCAGCGGTGGCAGTGCCGCGCGAATCGCCAGTGCCTTTGCAAGCGTAAGGCATCGCGGGCTGCGCGGCGTGAAAATCAGGCCAATGGCGTCCGCGCCCAACATGGCCGCAAGGCGCGCGTCCTCGGCGCGGGTGATCCCGCAGATCTTGACACGCGGTCTCATGCGCAGACCTCTTCGGGCAAGCCGAAAGTGCGCGGGTAACGTGGCCCGATGAAAGTCAGCCCCTGCGGCGGGGCGGTCGGTCCGGCCACGGCGCGATCACGACCCTGCAGCAATTCGAGCAGCCACTGCTCAGGCCGTTCGCCACGCCCGATCGGCAACAGCGAGCCGACGATATTGCGCACCATGTGATGCAGAAACGCATTGGCCTCAATGTCGACGATTACCTCGTCCGCGACACGGCGCACCTTGGCTTGCAGCACGGTGCGCCGTGCGTGGCGCGCCTGGCAGGCGAGTGCACGAAAAGCCGAGAAATCGTGTTCGCCCAACAACGCCTGCATGGCGCGATGCATGCGCTCGGCATCCAGCGGCAAGCGTTCCCAGGCCATGCGATCGTGCTCCAGCGCCGCGCGTGCCGCTCGATTCAGGATGCGATAGCGGTAGCGCCGCGAGATCGCGCTGAAGCGCGCATGGAATTCCATCGCTACCGGTTGCACCCAGCACACCGCCACGCTCGCTGGCAGCAGGCTGTTGGCACCAAGCATCCATGCACGCGGTGCGCGCACGACTGCGGAATCGAAGTGCGCGACCTGGCAGCGTGCATGGACGCGTGCATCGGTGCGACCGGCACAGGTCACCGCGACCTCGTGATCGGCCACGCTGGAGAGCGCGGATTCGATGGCAGCCTGCACGGAGGCACCGTGGCCCAGGCGCTGCCAGCCGAGGAATGCGTCCCCGGCATACTCGATGCCCAATGCGATGCGCATGGCCTCAACGCGACTCCTGCTGCAGGCGCAATCTGGGTTCCGCGCTCCTCAACGCGCGCACGGACCCCACCCACAAGTCTCACTCAATGCGCGGAGTCCAGCAGCCGCTGCGCTTCGTCCTTCTGCAGCTGACTACCTTCGGCGAGCACTTCCTCAAGCATCGAGCGCGCGCCTTCGCGGTCGCCCATATCGAGATAGGCGCGCGCCAAATCGAGCTTGGTATCGATCGGATCGCCATCCAGACCGAGACTGGTTCCTGTCATTGGGGCATAGGGATCCTCGAAGCCCTGCTCGACTTGCGCGTCATACTCGTGCAGGGGCGGCTGCGGCGCGGCCATGCCCGGCTCGGCGAGCTCGGGAGCGGTTTCAGCCAAGTCAAGCCCGGCGTCGAAAGATTCTGCCTGTGCTTCGGCAGATGCTGCCCTGGCGAAAAGCGGATGCCGGGGGCGCAATTCGGCGCCCATGGCCATCACCGCCTGCCACTCGTCGGCGCCCGCATCATCCACGTGCGCGTGCATCGCTTCGGCGGTGGCGACGAAGGAGTCGGCATCGCCGCGCGCATACTGCAGCGAGGCCAGCTCGAGGTACAGGCCCGGATCGTGCGGATGCTGCTGCAATTCGCTTTGCAGTTCCGCTTCGTCCTCGCCCGCGTGCCCGGCATCCGCCGGCGTTCCTGCGCCGGTGTCTGCGAACACGGGCGCGCCAGGCGCGAAGTCATCAGCCAGCGAGGCGTGCGGCGCGAGCGCGGACTTGCGCTTGCGACGGCTCGACACCAAGCCCAACAGGCCGAGCACGATCACAATGGCCGCTCCACCCAGCACCCAGGGCTGCATGTAAAACGGGATCTCCGTCTCGGGCTGCGGCATGGGCTTGGGCGCCGGCTCGGCCTTCGCGGCAGGCGGCGTGACAGCAACCTTGGCTGCTGCCGGCACGGCGACCACGCTGGTCGCATGCGCGGTCGCACTGCTGCTGACCGCAACCGTGGCAACCGCGCCGGTCATGGCAAGGGCAGCACTGGAGGGAGCGGCGACCGAGGCTGCCTTGGCGGCTGCGGCGGACTCGACCTGGGCCAGCTTGGCCTGCAATTGCGCGATTTCATCGTTCTTCAGAGCCAGCAACCTGGCATTGTTGGTGCTGAGCTGCTGCAACTGCTCGACGCGCGCCTTCAGATTTGCGCTATTCATTTTTGCGCTGGCCAGACTCTCCTCGGTGCGTGCCAGATCCTGCTTGAGTCCGGACACGACGGCATCACCGGTGCCACCCTTGACCCCGGCACGCGTGGTCGCACCATGGCCATGAGCTGGTGGCACCAGTTCAAGGCGTCCCCCAGTGGGCGCCCGTGCGCCCGCCGCCGGGATGTGCGTGACGGCGGCATTGGAAGCATTCAGCAAAGGTTGCGGGGCGCGGCCCTGCCAGTCCTCAATCTGCCGGCGCACCGCGGCGCGCGCCACTGCGGGCGGAATCGCGCCGGCCGTGGCTGCAGACGGGATGCGCAGGATTGCACCGCGCTTGAGCTCGTTGATGTTGTCGTGTATGAAAGCCTGCGGGTTTTCCTGTTGCAGCGCACGCAGCATCTGGTCGATGCTGACGCCGACGGGCAAGTGTTGCTGGGCGATGGCGTATAGCGTGTCGCCGCCGTGCACGGTGTAACTGCCGCCGCTGGCGGAACTCGCGGTTACGTTCGCCGGCGCGCTCATGCTGCTTGTGGTTGCAGGTGTCGCCGGGGTCGCGGCCGGCGGCACGGTCGTGGTGCGCAAGCGCGCCGCGCGGGGTGCCATCACGGGCGCGTTACTGGCGAAGCCCGGCGGATCGAGCAGAACCGTATATTCGCGGATCAGGCTGCCGTTGGCCCACCCGGCATCCAGCAGGAAATCGATGTAGGGATCGCGTACCGGATCCGCCGTGGTCACGCGGATGGCCTTGCCGCCATCAGGCAGGGTGACCACGGCGAACTGCAGCGGTATCGCCATCTGGTTGGTACTGATGCCGGCGCGCTGATAATCGGCAGGCGAAGCAATGGCCAGATGCAGGCTCTTGGCCTCTTCCGCGCTGTCGAAGCGCAGCGGAATCTCGGCCAGCAGCGGCTGCCCCAGCGCCGATTTGACCTGGATCTGCCCCAGACCCAGCGCCATGGCCTGTTGCGTGCCCAGCGCCAGTGCAACTGCAACAGCCAGCGATGCCACTCGTTTCATCGTCAAGCCCCCAATCGGTGGATGTCGGCGCCGACATGCGATGGCGCCTGAGCAAAGTGGCGCAACTTTAGATCAGATTGAGCTTTTCACCAAGATTTCAGCAATCTGTACCGCATTCAGCGCGGCGCCTTTGCGGATGTTGTCGGCCACCACCCACAGATCCAGTCCGCGCGGATGCGAAATGTCCTCGCGGATGCGGCCCACGTAGACCGGGTCGGTGCCCTGCGCATGCACGGCAGGCGTGGGATAACCGCCATCATTGCGCGCGTCGATCACCACCACACCCGGGGCCTGCTGCAACAACGCACGTGCAGCGTCGGCGCTGATCTTCTCGCGCGTTTCGATGTGCACCGCCTCGGCATGACCGTAGAACACTGGCACGCGCACCGCGGTGGGGTTCACCTGGATGCGCACGTCCTCGAGGATCTTGCGCGTCTCCCAGACCATTTTCATTTCTTCCTTGGTGTAACCGTTATCCAGAAACACGTCGATGTGCGGAATCACGTTGAACGCGATGCGCTGGCTGAAGCGCCCGGGCTCTGGCTCCTGGAAGTTGAGCAGTTGCGCTGTCTCGCGGCCCAGCGCATCCAGCCCCGAGCGCCCGGCGCCGGATACCGACTGATACGTGGCCACGTTGATGCGCTCAATGCCGACCGCGCGGTGGATCGGCGCCAGCGCCACCAGCATCTGCATGGTCGAGCAGTTCGGATTGGCGATGATGCCACGCGCGGTGTGCTGCGCGATGGCGTGCGGATTGACCTCGCTGATGACCAACGGGATGTCGTCCTGGTAACGGAACTCCGCGGTGTTGTCGATGACCACCGCGCCCGCCGCTGCAGCACGCGGCGCATGCACGCGGCTGACCGATCCGCCCGCGGAGAAGAAGGCGATATCGACGTCGGCGAAGTCGTAGTCGGCAAGGTTGCGTACCGTCAGCTGTTTGCCGGCGAACGTCACCGTGTCGCCCGCCGAGCGCTCGCTGGCCAGTGGTACCAACTCCGACACCGGAAAGGCGCGCTCGTGCAGGATCTGCAACAGTGCCTCGCCAACCGCTCCAGTGGCGCCGACCATCGCAATCTTGTAACTGTTCTTCTTGCTCATCGGGTGGGTTCTTCGCGGGTGAGGAAAGGGGCGCGGCCCACAGCCAGCGCTTCGGGATTCAAAAGGTTCGGCGGATGCCCGGCGTGCGCGCCATGGCCGAACAGGGCCAGCACGTTGTCCACGGCCACTGCGGTCATCGCGCGGCGCGTTTCGGTCGTGGCGCTGGCGATGTGCGGGCTGAGCAGCGCGTTGTCCAACGCCAGCAGGTCCTGATGCACATTCGGCTCGCCCTCGAACACGTCCAGGCCGGCGGCAGCGAGCCGACCTTCGCGCAGCGCGGCAGCCAACGCCGCGTCGTCCACGATGCCGCCGCGCGCCACGTTCACCAGCACTGCGGTGGGCTTCATCTGCGCCAGCTCGGCGGCACCGATGGCATGGCGCGTCTGCGACGTCAGCGGCAGCACCAGCACGAGGAAATCGGACTCGCGCATGAGCATGCCCTTGTCGACGAATCGGGCGCGACATTCGCGCTCGGTGGTTTCCGGCAGGCGCGAGCGGTTGTGGTAGAGCACCGGCATGCCGAAACCCTGCGCGCGCCGCGCGATGGCCTGGCCGATGCGACCCATGCCGAGGATGCCCAGCGTGCGACCGCGCACCTCCGCGCCCAGCCAGCCCTTGAATTCGGTGGCACGCCACTGTCCCGCGCGCAGCCAGCGCTCGGCGGCGCCCACGCGACGTGCGGCGCCCAGCAGCAGTGCCCAGGCGTAGTCGGCCACGCTCTCGTTGAGCACGTCGGCGGTGTTGCTGGCGGCGATGCCGGCGGCGGTGAGCGCGGCCAAGTCGAGGTTGTCGTAGCCGACGCCGAGATTGGCGACGATGCGCAGACGTCGGGCCCCCGCCACTTCTGCCACGCCCACACGCTCCTTGAGGCCCACGATGGCGGCATCGCAATCTGCCAGTTTCGCGGCCAGCTCTGCCGGGGTGAACTTCGCTTCCCGCGGCTCGGCCAGGACGCGGAAATACGGTTCCAGCCGGACGGTCACTTCCGGGAAAGTAGGGCGCGAAATCCAGACGCTCGGCTGTTGGGTCATTTGCCTTGGGGTAGTGACATCAGGGAATGCGCGGTGCCTGCGGCACCACGTCGCCGCACTGCGCTCGGTGGCGCAGCGCATGATCCATCAGCACCAGCGCCACCATGGCTTCGGCGATGGGCGTGGCGCGGATGCCCACGCAAGGGTCGTGGCGCCCGCTGGTGACCACTTCCACCGGCTCGCCGCGCAGATTCACGCTGCGCCCCGGGATGCGGATGCTCGAGGTCGGCTTGAGCGCGATCGAGCAGGTGATGTCCTGTCCGCTGCTGATGCCGCCGAGGATGCCGCCGGCATGGTTCGAGGCGAAGCCCTGCGGCGTCAGCTCGTCGCGGTGTGTGCTGCCGCGCTGCGCGACGGCCGCGAAACCATCGCCGATTTCCACGCCCTTGACCGCGTTGATGCTCATCAGCGCCGACGCCAGCTCGGCATCGAGTTTGCCGTAGATCGGCTCGCCCCAGCCCGGCGGCAGGCCCTCGGCGACCACGTTGACGCGTGCGCCGGTGGAATCGCCGGCCTTGCGCAGCGCGTCCATCGCGGCTTCGAGTTCGGGCACCTGTGCCGCATCGGGCCAGAAGAACGCATTCTGTTCGACGGCTTGCCAATCGAAAACATGCGGCGTGATCGCGCCCAACTGCGCGAGATAGCCACGCACGCGCACGCCGTGGCGCTCGCGCAGCCACTTTTTCGCGATCACGCCGGCGGCCACGCGCATCGTGGTCTCGCGCGCCGAGCTGCGCCCGCCGCCACGCGGATCGCGGATGCCGTATTTGTGCCAGTAGGTGTAATCGGCATGTGCCGGGCGAAACGTTTCCAGCAGATCGTCGTAGTCGCGCGAGCGCGCGTCGGTGTTGCGGATCAGCAGCGCGATCGGCGTGCCTGTAGTCAGGCTCTGATACACGCCGGAGAGGATCTCGACAGTGTCGTCCTCGCGCCGCTGCGAGGTATGCCGCGTGCGCCCGCTGGCACGGCGCGACAGATCGGCGACGAAATCGGCGGCATCGAGCACCAGCCCCGGCGGGCAACCGTCGACCACGCAACCGATGGCCGGGCCGTGGCTTTCGCCAAAGGTGGTGACGCTGAGCAGTTTGCCGAAGGTATTGCTGGACACGGGCGAGTCGGTCGGAAATGGAAAGAGGTGGATTATCGGCGCGCGGCTGCAGCGCTGCGGATGACGGCGGCGTGCTCGAGCAGCGTGGTGCGCTCGATGGCGAATACGCCCATCGGGCCGACCTTGAAATCCAGCCAGACCAACGGCAGCTTGGGCAGCAACTGCCCCAGTGCGCGTTCGCTCTCGCCAACTTCGACGATCAGCAGGCCATCCGGATTCAGGTGCGCGGGCGCATCGCTCAGGATGCGCAGCGCCATGTCGAGGCCATCCTTGCCGGCGGTCAGGCCGAGTCTGGGTTCGTGCGCATACTCGCCGGGCATGGCGGCGTATTCGGCCTCGGTGACGTAGGGTGGATTGGACACGATCAGGTCGTACCGCTGCCCGGCCAGCGCGGCGAACAGATCGGACTTGAGTGCATGCACGCGGTCTTCGACATGCTGGAAGACGATGTTCTCGCGCGCCAGCGCCAACGCGGCGTCGCTGATGTCGACCAGATCCACCTGCCAGTCCGGGTTGTGCGCGGCCATGGCGATGCCGATGCACCCCGAGCCGGCGCACAGGTCCAGCGCGCGCGTGACCTCACGCCCGTCCAGCCAGGGCACGAAACCATTCTCGATGAGTTCGGCGATCGGCGAGCGCGGCACCAGCGCGCGCGCATCGGACTTGAACTTGAGTCCGGCGAACCAGGCCTCGCCGACCAGATACGCAACCGGGATGCGCTCGCTGATGCGGCGTTCGATCAGCGCCAGCAGATGCAGGCGTTCGGCCTGGGTCAGATGCGCCAGGGCATACGTCGGCGGCAGGTCCGGCGGCAGGTGCAGGCTGGCCAGCACCAGATGCGTGGCTTCGTCGAGTGCGTTGTCGTGACTGTGGCCGAAGGTGAGCCCGGCCGCATCGAAGCGGCTTGCCGCGTAGCGGATGAAATCAAGCAAGGTGGTGAGCGCGTCGGTCACATCGGGTCGCTGCGATGGGTGCGCCAGTATAAGGTGGATTGACGCGGCGCCCGCGGCTCGATGTTGGTGGTGCCGCATGGTCCGATCGCGCGCGATGGCATCGCTATACTTGCGCAATGAAGCGATTTCATCCGCGGATCGCCCGTCTCGCACTGGCGCTGATCGCGTTGACCCTTGCCGGCTGCAATATCCACTCCGCGCCGCCACCCGCACTGGAGGTCGCACAGTTGTTTCCGGTGCCACGCACCGTGCCCGGGTTCACGCTGACGCGCAGCGACGGCCAGCCGCTGATGCACGCCGATTGGAAGGGCCGCTACACACTGGTCTTCATGGGCTACACGCACTGCCCGGACATCTGCCCGACCACGCTGCTGACGCTGCGCAGTCTGTGGGGAGCGTTGCGCAAGGCTGGCCTCACCGACCGGGTCGCGGTCGAGTTCATCTCGGTGGACCCCGGGCGCGACACGCCCAAACGCCTGGCCGAGTACGTGCACTGGTTCAATCCGGCCTTCACTGGCGCCACCGGCAGCGCTGCCGAGCTGGACAAAATCTCCAAGGCGCTGATGCTGCCGTTCAAGATCGTACCGGGCGCGCACGGCGGCTACAGCGTGGATCACAGCGCCACGCTGGCAATCATTGGTCCCGATGCACGCGAGATCGGCGTGTTCATGCCACCATTGCACGCCGCGCCGATGGCCGCGGACCTGAAACGCCTGCTGGCCTGGAAGTCCTGATGCGCTTTACCGTTGCGCTGAGCCACGTGCTGCCGCAGCACACGCTGAGTGCGCTGGTGCGCGCGGCCACGCGCTGGCGCTGGCGGCCCTGGAAAAACTGGCTGATCCAACACGTCGTGCGCAGCTATGCCGTGGATCTGTCCGAGGCGGAGAATCCCGACCCAACCCAGTACGCGCATTTCGATGCCTTTTTCACGCGTGCGCTGCGGCCCGGCGCGCGGCCGCTGGATGCCGATCCGCGCAGTCTGCTGTGCCCCGCCGACGGGCGCATCAGCCAGGCAGGCGCGATCCGCGACGGACGTATCGTGCAGGCCAAGGGTCGCGACTACAGCCTGGCCGAATTGCTGGGAGATGGCGCCGCCGCGCAGCGTTACGCCCAAGGCAGTTTCGTCAACGTGTACCTGTCGCCGCGCGATTACCACCGTGTGCACATGCCCTGTGCCGGGCGGCTTGTCGAAACGCTGCATATCCCAGGGCGCTTGTTCAGCGTTGCTCCAGCTGCGGTGGCCGGGGTCGATCGGCTGTTCGCGCGCAACGAGCGGCTGGTGTGCCACTTCGATGGCGTGCATGGACCCTTTGTCGTGGTGATGGTCGGCGCCCTGCTGGTGTCCGGCATCTCCACGGTCTGGGCCGGCGCCGTCGTGCCACCCTATGCGCGCGTGCCGCAACGCCTGCGCCCATCCGGACCGCAACTTGCAGCGGGGGCGGAAATGGCGCGTTTCCACATGGGCTCAACGGTGATCATCGTGTTGCCTGCTGGCGCCGCGACCCTGCGGGTCGGGTTGGTCGCTGAACTGGCCGTACGCATGGGTGAGCGCCTGGGTACGCTGTCCAGCCAGGACAACTGACCCAGTGCGTCACTTTGTGACCTCAAGCGCATATACTTCCAACCGAGCCATCTAGGCTGACGCGCGCCACATTGCGGCGCCGCGATCGGGAGACATCATGCAGCTAGTCGCACGAATCGTTGCCATGGGCCGGGCGCTGCGCCTGAGCCGCCAATTGCGCCAAATCGAATCCGCGATCGGGACATTGTCCGCACCCTTGCGCGACAGCCTGGCCATGTTGACAGTGAAGGAGCTGGCCAACGCCGCGCGTGCGGAGTCTCCGCATTTGTATGGCTCACCGCCGGACAGGATTTACCAGACTTGGGGCGAAGGCGCCGAGGTCGGCCTGGAGCGCGCGCTTTCGGACAACGCGCAGGTGCGGATGCGCGGGATCGCGCTGTGGATCGCGGTGGTCTACCACGAGACTGAAAATGCCGACCACGCGACATTGACCAGCCTGCACAAGCAGGTGCTGCGCCTGTTGCGCGTGATCAAGGAATCCGCTGGAGCCAAGCCCGAAGTCTATGCACAGTGGGGCACCGACGGGCGCGGCGAAGCGGCCTGAGCCGCTCGCCATTGCTTCAAGCATGTGTCCGCACGCATGTCGCCTCCTCGGCGCGCGAAGTGCTCTCAGCCGCGACGGCAGGCAGGCAACCGCAGCTCCATGCCGGCGGTGATCACGTAAGGCATGCCCAGACCATTCGCCTGCGCGATCGACGCCACATCCTGACAGCCGAAGCGCTGGGCGATGCCACTCAAGGTGTCACCAGGCTGCACATGATAAGTGCGCGCGGTGGCAACATCGCGCTGTGCCATGGCGCCACATGCCGGCACGCGCAGGTCCATGCCGGGCCGGATCATGTATGCCGGAGCGCTGAGGTCATTGGCGCGTGCAATGTCCAGCGGATCGGTGCACCCGAAATGCTGCGCGATGCCATTCAGGGTGTCACCCGGCTGCACGCGGTAGCTGCGTGCAGCTGCCACATCGCGCTGCGGCATGCTCGAGCAGGCCGGCACGCGCAGGTCCATGCCGGGTTTGATCATGTATGTGGGTGCACGCAAATGATTGGCGCGCGCGATATCCAGCGGATCCGCGCAGCCAAACCGTTGCGCGATGCCGTTCAAGGTGTCGCCTGGACGCACCTGATAGCGTTGCAGCGCAGCGACTTCGCGACGCGGCGGCGGTGACGCAGCCCAGACCGGTGGTGGCGCAGCCGCATGCAAGGTATCGGCCAATGCTGTCCAACGGCTGTCCGGCGCGCATTCGGCGGCATACGCGGATTCCAGTTGCTTGGGTATGCGCAGCTTCGTGCCGGCCGGCTGCACCGCCTGCGGGTCGAGTTGCGGATTGAGGTTGCGCAAGGTGCGAAACCAGCCGTCCTGCATGCCACCAGTCTGCCCCAGACACACCGTCAGCTCGGACAGCGACGCCGGAGCCAGCAGGCTGACATGGCCGGGCACGCCGTCGATCCGCGGAAACTTGAGGTTGTAGCGATCCGGATGCAGGTACAGCCATGCCGCGGCCAGCACCATCGGCACATATTCGCGGGTTTCCGGCGGCAGCGCATCGTAGACCTGCGGTGACCAGAAACTGGCGTCTGCGGGACCGGCCAGACGTCCGATGAAACCGGGGCCGCCGTTGTAAGCCGCCAGCGTCAATTCGAGATTGTCATTGAACGCCTTCAATTGCTGGTTGATGAACTCGGCATTGGCCAGCGCTTCCAGGCGTGGGTCGAAACGCTGGTCGAAACCATCGACCACTCTGAGGCCATATTGCTGCGCTGTTGCCGGCATGAATTGCAGCGGCCCGGCGGCGCCGGCGCGCGACACCGCGTGCACCTTGCCTGCCGATTCCTTGGCCATGATGCCGAACAACAGCGCCTCGGGCAGCCCAGCTTTGCGGTACGCAGGCTCCATCTCGGCGCGCAGGAACTGGTAATTGACGTAGCTCGACATCAACTGACTGCGCATCTGTGTCAACCATTCCTCGATGGCGGCCTTGACCGCATCGTTGTTGGCGACCAGAGCGGACAATCCGCCGTTCTTCAGCAGCGCCACCGCGCGCTGCGACTGCGGCACGATCTGCAGTACCGGCGAGGATTCTCCGGCCAGCGCATCGGCATTGGTGCCGACCAGCGCAGCGCGATCGCCGCCGACGTGCTCGCGCAAACGCATCATGCGGTCATAGGTGGCACTGACGCGCCGCATGTCGCATCCCGGCGTGCGGGCACAGGATTGCGCCGCGGCGGAAACCTGATTGAGCGCGTTGAGAATGGCCTGCCCGGCGCCAGGATCGTCGCGATGCTGCGCGGCCAGCGCATCCTGATACGACTGCGCACCTTGATGCAGCGCGGTGTAGATGGCGCCGGCCCGGCCCGTGCCGGATTGTGCCGCGTCGCTGCCCGCGCTCAGGCCCTGGGCCGGGCCGTTGATGCTGGCGCATCCCGATAGAGCCACTGCGATGAGTGCCGCCAACGTGATTGCAAAACCGGAACTGCCGTATCGGATTGCCACGTCGTTTCTCTCCACAGCAGATGCGATGCGCGCACGTTAGCCGTGTGCGCGATTTAGCTCAAGCTCCCGATGGGTGTTTTGCGCAACGCCGAAGTGGCGCGCGGACACGTGCCACCCCTGCATGCGCGACTAGAATCGACGCCGGGTTGGAAGAATCATGGCAGCAAAGATGAATGGGGGTCCCATTGAAACGTGTCCGACTGACGATTGCCGCGTGGCCTGCGGGCGTCGCCCGCATACGGGCGACGGGCAGCATTGACCCGCGCGCATGAGTCGCTGGCGCCCACCACAACCTGGTTCCACTGCGGTGATCACACGCGCCGGATTCGAGTCGCTGCGCGCTGAACTGGACGTTCTCTGGCATCAGCGCAGGCCCGAGGTCGTGCGGGCACTGGCGGCAGCGGCCGCCGAGGGTGACCGCTCGGAAAACGCCGAGTACGTCTACCGCAAAAAACAACTGGGTGAAATCGACCGGCGCGTGCGTTACCTGAGCAAGCGCCTGCCCGCGCTGCGCGTCATCGAACACCCGCCGACGCGCACCGACACCGTCTACTTCGGCGCATGGGTGTGCGTCAGGGACGATGACGGGGTGCGTCACGACTACCGCATCGTCGGGCCCGATGAGATCGACCCTGCGCGCTGCTGGATCAGCATCGACTCACCGTTGGCCAGGGCGCTGCTGGGCAAGCACGTCGATGATCAAGCTGAAGCCATGTTGCCCAGCGGGATGCATCACTTCGAAGTGTGCAGGATCGACTATGCGTCCAAGCCGGAATCATCATGACCGGGGGGATGCCGGTGCTGTGCTCAGCAGATCGCGCCTGGTATCGACCTGATGCGCATGCCGATGACGCGCCCATCGCACTGCGGCCTGATGTCGCATCTCCGGCATTGCCGTGTTCGCGGCGGGGCGCATGGAACTCCCGGGTCATGCTTGCTGGATGGAACCCGCAATCTGGATGGAACCCGCAATCACCAGCTTGCCGCTTGCCCGAACACCATGCCGAAATACACGATGCGCATCTCGCGCGCATGGACAGCGATGCCGCAGCATGGGCAGAATCCGCATTCGCATGAGCCCCGCCCCCGCCAGCAGCACGTCCCCGATGATCGACGCCCATGGACTGGGTTTCGCGCGCCGGGATGAGAACGTGTTCGGACCGCTGGACTTCATCTTGCGTGGCGGTGAGATCGGGTTGATCGAAGGCGACAACGGCAGCGGCAAGACCACGCTGCTGCGCGTCTTGGCGGGTCTGCTGCGACCCAGCTTCGGCAAGGCACAGGTGCTCGGTGCGCAACCCGGCAGTGAAGAAGCGCGTGCAAGCACGATCAGCATGGGCCATCTGCTGGGCTTGAAAGCCGATTTGAGCGCGCTGGAAAACCTGCGCGTCGGCATGGGGCTTTACGGCCATGCGGCCGCATCCGACCCGCGCGCCATGCTGGCCAGGGTCGGTTTGGATGGTTACGCAGACGAGGCTGTGCGCAGCCTCTCGGCAGGGCAGAAAAAGCGTGTCGCGCTGGCGCGGCTGGCGCTGCTGCCGGCGCGGCTGTGGCTGCTTGACGAGCCCTACGCCAATCTCGATCGACATGGCATCAGTCTGGTGAATGACCTGCTCGCCCAACATGCCGCAGCCGGTGGCGCGGCGTTGGTCACCAGCCACGGCGCGGTGAATTTCCATCAGGGCGTGACTTGCACCATACGGCTGGCGGCATGAGCACAGCCAGTCTCGGCAGCGCATTTCGCACGATGCTGGTGCGCGATCTGTTGCTGGCCTGGCGCCGGCGCGGCGATGCCATGCTGCCGGTGCTGTACGCGATCATCGTGGCCACGCTATTCCCCTTCGCGCTGGGGCCGGAGCACGCGCTCCTGGCACGCATCGCCGGCGGCGTGGTGCTGGTGACGGTATTGCTGGCCATGTTGCTGGCACTGGACAATGTGTTTCGTGGCGATCTGGACGATGGCGCACTGGAACAAATGTTGCTGTCACCCCAGCCGCTGTCCGTGCTGCTGGCAGCGCGCATGCTGGCGTACTGGTTGGTGACCGCGTTGCCATTGCTGCTGGTGGCGCCCGTGCTGGCCTACATGCTCGGCCTGGAACCCGCAGCGCAACCGGTGCTGCTGCTGGCGCTGCTGCTAGCGACGCCCTTACTGGCGCTGCTCGGAATCGTATTGACCGCGCTCACGGCCGGGACGCGTCGCTCTGGTATGCTTTTATCATTGATGTTGTTGCCTTTGGCCGTTCCAATCGTGATCTTTGCCGCCGGTGCCGTGGGCGCCGCGCAACAGGGCTTGCCGTGGATCGCGCCCCTGGCCTGGTTGGCGGCGGCGCTCGCCCTCGCCTTGGTTCTGGCTCCGCTGGCCTGCGCCACGGCATTGCGTATCGCGCTGGACACATGAACGCCTTCAAGCTCTGGTACCACAAGCTCGGCTCGCCACCGTATTTCTACGTGTTCGCGGGCTATATCCAGCCGTGGCTGTGGACGATTGCGATCGTGCTCGCGCTACTGGGCCTGTATGGCGGACTGGTGCTGGCGCCGCCCGATGCCCTGCAAGGCGATGCGTTCCGCATCATTTTCGTGCATGTGCCGGCGGCGTGGATGAGTTTGTTCGTCTATGGCGTGATGGCGGTGTCGGCCTTCGTTGCCGTGATCTGGCGTCCGAAAATGGCCGAGGTGCTGGCCATGGAGTCGGCGCCGATCGGCGCGGCCTTCACCCTGATCGCGCTGATTACCGGGTCGCTGTGGGGCAAGCCGATGTGGGGTACCTACTGGACCTGGGATGCGCGACTGACCTCGGAACTGGTGTTGTTCTTCATCTACCTCGGCGTCATCGGCCTTTATCACGCCTTTGATGATCCGCGCCAGGGTGCGCGCGCTGCGTCCTTCCTGGCCATGATCGGCGCGGTCAACCTGCCCATCGTGCATTACTCGGTCGTGTGGTGGAATACGCTGCACCAGGGCACCACAGTGCGTTATTTCGGGCCGTCCTCGATCGCCCCCTCGATGCTGTGGCCGCTGCTGCTGATGACCATTGCCGCCAAGTTTTATTATGGCGCCAGCCTGATGGGCCGCTCGCGCGTGGCACTGCTGAATCTGGAGCGTGGCAAGGATTGGGTGGCCGATGAAGTTCGTGGAGGCGATGCGCATGGATAGGTTCCTGGCCATGGGCGGCTTCGCCATGTATGTGTGGCCGGCCTATGCCGCGTTTTTCGTCATTCTTGCGGGCGATGTGCTGGCCACCGTCGTGCGCCGCCGCCGCGTGCTGCGCGAACTGCGCGGCCGCCTCGCCCGTCAAGGCCCCCGTCGCCGTCCGAGGACATCCGCATGAGACCGCTGCGCCGCCGCCGCATCATTCTGGTTGCACTGATTCTGGGTGCCGTGGCGCTGGCCACCAGCGCCATGGTCTATGGCCTCTCGCAGAACATGAACTACCTGTTCACGCCCAGCCAGGTGCTGGCCGGCAAAGCACACGCTTACCGCAGTTTCCGGCTCGGTGGCATGGTCGTGGATGGCTCGATCAAACACGATCAACATTCGCTGCTGGTCGATTTCAGCGTGACCGACGGAGACCATACGATGCCTGTGCAGTACACCGGTATCCTGCCGGACCTGTTCCGCGCCAATCAGGCGGTCATCGCCACCGGGCGCATGCGCGATGGCGTGTTCGTGGCCAGCGAAGTATTAGCCAAGCACGATGCCACCTACATGCCGCGTGAGCTCAAGCAGGCCATGGCGCAAGCCCACCTCAAGCATCACATCGCCATGCCTGCTGCGGAGGCCGTGCCATGATGCCCGAACTTGGCCAGGTGGCCCTGATCCTGGCGTTGCTGCTGGCCAGCGTGCAGGCCGTGTTCCCGCTGCTGGGCGCGTGGCGCGGCTCGCCGGCGCTGATCCGCATGGCGCGCCCGGCGGCGACCGGCCAGTTCGTGTTCGTGGCACTGGCTTATGCCGTGCTCACGCACGCGTTCCTGGTGAATGATTTTTCCGTGGCCTATGTCGCGCAGAACTCCAACCTGACCCTGCCCTGGTACTACCGCCTGTCGGCGGTGTGGGGAGCGCATTCCGGCTCGCTGCTGCTGTGGGTGATGATCCTGAATTTCTGGACGCTGGCCGTGGCGTTTTTTTCGCGGCGCCTGCCTGAGGTATTCGCCGCGCGCGTGCTGGGCGTGATGGGCATGGTGAGCGTGGGTTTTCTTGCATTCATGGTGATCACATCCAATCCGTTCCTGCGCCTGCTGCCGGCACCGGCCAACGGCATGGACCTCAACCCGGTGTTGCAGGATCCCGGCCTGGTGATCCACCCGCCCATGCTGTACATGGGTTATGTCGGCTTTTCGGTGGCTTTTGCGTTTGCCATCGCGGCATTGCTGGGCGGCGCTCTCGACGACATCTGGGTGCGTTGGGCACGACCATGGACCAACGCCGCGTTCGGATTTCTTTCGGCCGGCATCGTGATGGGCAGCTGGTGGTCCTACGCCGAACTGGGCTGGGGCGGCTGGTGGTTCTGGGATCCGGTTGAGAATGCTTCTTTCATGCCGTGGCTGGTCGGCGCGGCGCTGATCCATGCGCAAGCCGTCACCGAAAAGCGCGGCGGGCTGCGCGCATGGACCTTGCTGTTGTCGATCTTCGCATTCTCGCTGTCGTTGCTGGGGACGTTCCTGGTGCGCTCGGGTCTGCTGACCAGCGTGCACGCCTTCGCCTCGGATCCACGTCAGGGTGCCTACCTGTTGATCCTGCTGGCGATCGCCATCGGCGGCTCACTGCTGCTGTATGCGCTGCGCGCGCCCAAGGTCGTCGGTGGCAAGCCTTTCGCGCTGGCCTCGCGTGAAACGCTGATCGTGATCGGTAATCTGATGTTCGTGGTCAGCGGCGCCATGGTGCTGATCGGCACGCTATATCCCATCATCGGCGACGCGCTGCATCTGGGCCGGGTGTCGATCGGACCACCTTACTTCGGGCCATTGTTCATCGTGATGATGGCGCCGATCGTGCTCCTGTTGCCATTCGGACCTTTTGCGCGCTGGGGCCGCGCGGATCTGCGCGAATGGAAGCGCGTCGGCATCATCAGCGCACTGGCGGCGATTTTCGGTGGCGGCCTGTTCGCGTGGGCGGCCAGCGGCGGCATGCCGACCTGGCAGGCATGGCTGGGCGGGATTTCCTCGGCGTGGGTCTTCGCCGGTGTGGCGCAATATGCGTGGAAGCGCTGGACCGCAGTGCGCGCCGGGCGTCGCTATCCGGCTGAACTCGCGGGCATGCTGCTGGGCCATTTCGGTGTTGGCGTGTTTCTCGCCGGCGCGTTGCTCACCAACAGCCTGAGCGTGGAGCGCGACGTGCGCCTGGCGCCCGGACAAAGCGCGCAAATCGGCAGCTACAGTTATCAATTCGATGGGGTCATCGACGTGCGCGGTCCCAACTGGATCGCACATCAAGGCACTGTCGTGGTCAGCCAGGACGGACACAAGGTGGCCGTCCTGCACCCGCAAAAGCGCGAGTATTCCGGCGGCATCGTGCAAACCAAGGCCGCCGTCAGCGCCGGCTTGTTCCGCGATTTGTATGTGGCCCTGGGCGAAGGCCTCGGCACGCACGGTGCCTGGGCACTGCGTTTGTACGACAAACCCTTCGTGCGCTGGGTGTGGCTGGGCGGCCTGTTCATCGCCTTGGGTGGATTCGTGACCCTGCTCGACCGCCGCTTCCGCGTGCGCGCTACCGCTGCCGACGCAGACGCAGACGCAGGTGACGAGCTGACATCGGCGCCGCGCAGGCTGCGCGAGGCCGACGCATGAAGCTGTATCTGCCGTTGCTCGGATTTCTGGCGGTCATCGGGTTGTTCGGTTTCGGCCTGTGGTGGAACAGCGCCCACAACACCACGCTGGTGCCCTCGCCATTGATCGGCAAGCCGGCCCCCGACTGGAAACTGCCACTGCTTTACCAACCCACGCAGACGCTGGACAAGACAGCCATGCTCGGGCACCCCTACGTCATCAATGTATTTGCCAGTTGGTGTTACGTATGCGGCGATGAAGCGCCGGTGCTGATGGCATGGGGCAAGGATCTGGGCGTGCCTCTGATCGGTTACGACTACCGGGATCGGCGCGCTGATGCGCTGGCTTGGCTGGGCAGGCATGGCGATCCCTACACGCAGGTGGTCGCCGACGAAAGCGGGAGAACGGCGCTTAATTTCGGCGTGTATGGCGCGCCCGAAACCTACCTGATCGATGCGCAGGGCATCATTCGCTGGAAGCACATCGGCCCGCTGACGCCCGGGGTGATCCGCGACGAGCTATTGCCGCAACTGCATAAACTGGGCGTGCGCCCCAAGGCGGCCGCATGACGCACTGGCTGCGGTACGCGGTGCTTGGCTTGTTGCTGGGGACGGCTTTTGCCGCCACGGCCATCGACGCGTTGCCATTCAAGAACTCGGCGCAGGAAGTGCGCTTCCAGAATCTCACCCGCCAGTTGCGCTGCCTGGTTTGTCAGAACGAAGATCTGGCCGATTCCAACGCCAAGCTGGCGCAGGATCTGCGTCTGGTGATCTTCCAGCAGATGCAGGCCGGGCGCAGCGACGCGCAGATCAAGCAATGGCTGGTCGACCGCTACTCCGATTACGTGCTGTACAAGCCGCCGTTGAAGCCATCGAACTACGCACTGTGGTTCGGGCCTTTCGTGGTGCTGTTGCTGGGTGCGCTCGGGGTCGTGATTTATCTGCGCCGTCGTGCGCAGCCGCAAGTGGCCTCCGCGCCTGATGAGGATGAAGACTGGTGAATGTTATGTTCCTGACCGCCAGTGGCCTGATGGTGGCGCTGGCGCTGGCGCTCGTGTTGTGGCCGCTGCTGCGCCAAGCCGGACGACAAACGCGTCGTCGCGGCCTGATTGCCCTCGCGGTGCTGTTCATCTTCGGCCTGCCTCTGGCCAGCGCTGGTTTGTATGAAATGGTCGGCAATCCGGCCGCGCTGAATCCTGCCGCCGCCAAACAACCATTGACGCTGGATCAGGCGATCACCAAGATCAAAGCCCAGCTTGGGCACGACAGCGCCGATCCGAATCTGTGGACACTGCTTGGCCAAGCCTATGGCGCCAAGAACGAACCCGCTCTTGCCGCGAGTGCTTTCGAACATGCGCTGAAATATCGCCCTGACGATGCCGATCTTCTGGTTGCCTGGGCGCAGGCCGATTCTCTTGCGCAACCGCAGCACATGATCGTCGGCGAGGCGCGCGCGCGCCTCGAACGGGCACTGGCCGTCGATCCAACGCACCAGCGCGGACTGTGGTTACTGGGCATCAGCGATTTCCAGTTGCAGCACTACAGCGAGGCCATCGCCACATGGACGCGCCTGCTCAAGCTGCTGCCGCCGGATTCCGATGTCGCGCGTGGTGTAGCCAAACAAGTTGAACTGGCCGCTACGCGCGGCTCGCTCAAGCTCAGCCACGCGCAAGCGCAGGTGTTATCGGCAGCCACCGCAGCCGGCGCTCCGCCCCCCGCGACGGCCGGCAGCAGCGCGCCACGCCTCATAGTGAAGGTGTCGCTCGCGCCGCAACTGACGGCCAGGCTCGCCGCCGATTCGGTGCTGTTCGTGTATGCGCGCAATTCCAGCGGGCCATCGATCCCGCTGGCCGTGGCACGGCTGCCAGCCAGTGCGCTACCGGCCACGGTGACACTGACCGATGCGATGAGCATGGCGCCCGGCATGAACCTGTCATCAGCGCAACAGGTGATCGTCGGCGCGCGTTTATCCGCGCAAGGCCAGGCACTGGCGCAGGCGGGCGATCTGGAGGGCAGCGCCGGCCCGGTCGCGGTCAGCCGCACACAGCCCATCAGCATCGTCATCGACAAGGTCGTGCAGCAATGAGCGCAACACAGTGGGATCAGCGCTACGCGGACGAGCACTACCACTACGGCACCGCGCCCAACGCCTGGCTGATCAGCCAGTCCTGGCGACTGCCGCGATCCGGGGCGGCGCTGGCACTGGCCGACGGCGAGGGCCGCAACGGCGTCTGGCTCGCCCAGCAAGGCCTGCAGACCACGAGCCTGGATCAATCCGCCGCCGGGCTGGCCAAGGCGCGCAAATTGGCCAGCGAGCGCGGCGTCGCACTGCACACCGTGCAGGCGGATCTCGCGGACTGGGACTGGCCGGTGGCGGCTTTTGACGTGGTTGCCAGCATTTTCGTGCACCTGCCTGAAGCCTTGCGCCGCCGCACGCACGCCGGCATCACGCGCGCGCTGCGCCCCGGCGGACTGTTGATTCTGGAAGCCTTCACACCCGCGCAACTGGCCTGCGCATCCGGCGGCCCCCGCGACCCTGCCCTGCTGTACAGCGAAACCCAGCTGCGCGAAGACTTCACCGCACTGGAACTGATCGAGCTGCTCAGCGGCGAAGTCGTGCTCGACGAGGGTCCTGGACACCGCGGTCCCGGCCAGGTGCTGCGATTGCTGGCGCGCCGCGCGGCCTGAGCAAGTCGCAGGCTATCGCTGCGCTAGAAACAAACGATTTCAACTATTGAAGACCGTGGCGCAAGCTGCGCTCCGTCTGCACGATTCCGTGCATCCCGCGCGTCCTGCGCGCCACGACGGAGAAACGATCATGTCCGCTGAATTGAAATGCCCGGTAGCGCACAGCCAAGCCGTTGCCGGCGCCATGGGCAATGCAAACTGGTGGCCCAACCAGCTCAACCTGGCGATCCTGCACCAGCATTCCGCCAAGTCCAACCCGATGGGTGAAGCCTTCGACTACGCCGCCGAGTTCAAGACCCTCGACCTCGATGCCGTGGTCAATGACCTGAAAGCGCTGATGACCGACTCGCAGGACTGGTGGCCGGCCGATTACGGCCACTACGGTCCGCTGTTCATCCGCATGGCCTGGCATGGCGCTGGCACCTATCGCATCGGCGACGGGCGCGGCGGCGCCGGCGGCGGCCAGCAGCGCTTCGCTCCGCTCAACAGCTGGCCGGACAACGTCAACCTCGACAAGGCGCGGCGCCTGCTGTGGCCGATCAAGCAGAAGTACGGTCGCAAGCTTTCCTGGGCCGATCTGATGGTGCTGGCCGGCACGGTCGCCATGGAGAGCATGGGCCTGAAGACCTTCGGCTTCGGCGGCGGCCGCGTGGACCAGTGGGAGCCGGACGCCGCCGTGTACTGGGGCGCCGAGACCACCTGGCTCGACGACCAGCGCCATGGCACCCGGCAGACCGAGCTGGAGAATCCGCTGGCTGCGGTGCAGATGGGCCTGATCTACGTCAACCCCGAAGGCCCCGGCGGCAAGTCCGACCCGCTGGTGTCGGCACAAATGGTGCGCGAAACTTTCGCGCGCATGGCGATGAACGATTACGAGACCGTGGCGCTCACCGCCGGCGGCCATACCTTCGGCAAGTGCCACGGCGCCGGCCCGGTCAGCCATGTCGGGCCCGCGCCCGAGGCAGCACCGGTCGAAGCCATGGGCCTGGGCTGGATCAGCACCTACAAGAGTGGCACGGGTGGCGATCAGACCGGCAGCGGCCTCGAGGGTTCGTGGACGCCGACGCCGACGCAGTGGGACATGAGTTACTTCGACGTGCTGTTCGGCAACGAGTGGGAGCAGGTCACGACGCCGGCGGGCGCGCACCAGTGGACGCCGAAGCAGAACACCGCCAGGAACATGGCTCCGTCCTCGGCGGACCCATCGAAGCAGGTGCCGATCATGATGACGGACGCCGACATGGCCATGCGCGTCGACCCGGCCTACGAGAAAATCTCGCGCCACTTCCACAAGCACCCGGACGAATTCGCCGACGCCTTCGCCCGCGCCTGGTTCAAGCTCACCCACCGCGACATGGGACCGCGCACGCGCTACCTCGGCAAGCTCGTGCCCAAAGAAGAGCTGATCTGGCAGGATCCCGTCCCTGCGGTGCATCACGCGCTGATCGATGAAAAAGACATCGCCGCGCTCAAGGCCAAGCTGCTGGGCTGCGGCTTGTCCATCGCGCAGCTGGTCGCCACGGCCTGGGCTTCAGCGTCCACGTTCCGTGGCAGCGACAAGCGCGGCGGCGCCAACGGCGCGCGCATTCGCCTCGCCCCGCAGAAAGACTGGGAGGTCAATCAACCGGTCGAACTGGCCAAGGTCCTGGCCAAGCTCGAAACCATCCAGAAGGAGTTCAATGCCGCGGCTTCAGGCGGCAAGAAAGTCTCGCTGGCCGATCTGATCGTGCTGGGCGGTTGCGCTGCAGTGGAAGCGGCGGTGAAAAACACCGGCGTCGAGATCAAGGTGCCGTTCGCACCGGGTCGCAGCGATGCCACGCAAGAACAGACCGATGCCGCATCCTTCGCCGTGCTCGAGCCCAAAGCCGACGGCTTCCGCAACTATACGCGCAAGGGCTACGAAGCGAATGCCGCCGAGTTGCTGGTGGACAAGGCGCAACTGCTCAACCTCACCGCACCGGAGATGAGCGTGCTGGTCGGCGGCCTGCGTGTACTGGGCGGCAACGTCGGCGGCAGCAAGCACGGCGTATTCACGCAGCGCACCGGGACGCTGAGCAACGACTTCTTCGTCAACCTGCTGGACATGGGCACGAAGTGGGAGCGCACCGCAACCGCAGGCGTGATGGAAGGCCGCGACCGCAAGACCGGTGCAACGAAGTGGACGGCCACCACGGTGGACCTGATGTTCGGCTCCAACTCGCAACTGCGCGCGCTGGCCGAGGTCTACGCGACGAACGATGCGCAAGCGAAGTTCGCGCACGACTTCGCCGCCGCCTGGGGCAAGGTGATGAACCTCGACCGCTTCGACCTCGCCTGACCCGGCACCGTGCTGGCGGGATGTGGCTGCGGCCACATCCCGCCGCCGCGCCGAGTCGTGGCAAGAGCTTCAATCGAGCGGCAGGCCCAGGCGCACGCGCACTGCGGGTTCCAGCGCAGCCAGCCCAGCGCTGCGCCCAAGTTCCAACGCGACCTCGGGCGGATGACCCCACTCCCATGTCGCCACCAGCGCCAGCAGCGCGCCGACGCGATTGGCCGAACCGCAATGCACTAGCACGGGCGCGTCGCCTTGCAACGCCTCGTGCAGCGCCGTGGCATGGGCGCGGTCCAGGTCCGCCGGCGTGGCGACCGGAATGTTGACGTACTCCAGCCCGCAGGTGGCCGCGCAGGCGGCTTCGTCCCAATCGAGCTCACTGTGCGGGCGCAGATTGATCACACGCCGCACACCCTTGCGCGCCAGCGCCTGCAGGTCTGCATGTTCGGGTTGGCCCATGCAGTACAGACGTCCTTCGATGCATCGGGGGGCGCAAGTGGTCATATCGATTCCTGTCTCGGTGGGCTGGCTTGACGCACGATGCTGCTGACTGCCGCACGCACGGGGACTTGTATACAAGGCATCGGGGCCTCACTATATATCATATATAACTAATTTAGATTTCTTCAGGAGTCCGCATGAATCCAGTCATCAAGAGCTTCTTGCATGCGCCCAGCTCGACCTGGACCCACCTGGTCATCGACCCGGCGACGCAAGCAGCGGCACTGATCGATCCGGTGCTGGATTTCGATTATCCATCCGGAGCCACCACCACCGACAGCGCCGCCGGGATCATCGCTGACATGCGTGCGCTGGACGTGAAGCTGGAATGGATCCTCGAAACCCATGCGCACGCCGATCATTTGTCCGCGGCACCCCAGATCCGTGACAGTCTTGGCGGGCGCATTGCCATTGGCGAAGGCATCCGTCAGGTGCAGGCGCATTTCAGCGCGGAGCTGAACTTCGAGGCAGGCTTCCGCAGCGACGGCTCGCAGTTCGACTATCTGTTCAAGGACGGCGAACGCTTCCATATCGGCCAGCTCGATGCGCGCGTCATCGCCACGCCTGGGCATACCCGCGACTCGGTCAGCTATCTGATCGGTGATGCGCTGTTCGTGGGCGATACCCTGTTCATGCCCGATGGCGGCACCGCGCGCTGCGATTTCCCGGGTGGCGATGCCGGGCTGTTGTACGACTCGATCCACAAACTCTACGAATTGCCCGAGGACACGCGCCTGTTCGTGTGCCACGACTATGCACCGGGCGGTCGCGCGCATCGCTGCCTGAGCAGTATTGGCGAACAGCGCCGTGGCAACATTCATATACACGAGGGCATCAGCCGCAGTCAGTTCATCAGCATGCGTGGCGCGCGTGATCGCAGCTTGGGCATGCCCGCGTTGCTGTATCCATCCGTGCAGGTCAACGTGCGCGGTGGAGAATTTCCGCCCGCGGAAAGCAATGGTCACGTGTATCTGAAAGTGCCGCTGCACGCACAGCCGAGGCAATCAGCATGAGCAACACAAGTGGCCTTTATGCGCGTCTGGGCGGCGCGGCCACGCTCGATCAACTCGCCGCGCGTTTCTATGTGTGGATGTGCGAGTTGCCGGAAGCCGCGGCAGTGCACGCCATGCATCAGATGAGCCTGGATCAGGTTGAGGCACGCCTGCGGGCGTTTCTCAGTGCTTTTTTCGGCGGACCGGACGAATACCGCGCACGTTACGGTGAGCCGATGATGCGGCGCCGTCACCTCGCTTTCGCGATCGGCCCCGGCGAGCGCGACGCATGGCTGGCCTGCATGCAGCGCGCATTGGATGAAGTAGTCGCCGATTCGACGCTGCGCGCGGAAGCGTACGCGCAGATCGCCGCATTTGCCGAGCACATGCGCAACCGCGAAGTGGCTGGCGTCAGTGCGCACGAGTCAGGGAGCGCGTGCACTGGAAGAAGTCATGCGCCGCATATCGTGGCTGCCAAATCATGAGCCGCATACGCCACTGCCACGCGTTGCACGCAGTACTTCAATTATAAACCCCACCTTTTTTGGAGAATCCCATGTTCGGTACTAACACCGGCAGCAAGCACCCGCTTGATATCGACTGCACGGCCGCGCGGCAGCGCCTGCAACAGGGCGCGAAGATGATCGATGTGCGCGAGGCGCACGAGGTCGCGCACGGCAAGGTGCCGGGCAGCCTGCACATCCCGTTGGGCACCCTCGCGGGTGATATCGCCGCGACGTTGGCGCGTCATGGTATCGACCCCGCTGCCAACGATGTGCTGTGCATCTGCGCCAGTGGCGGGCGTTCGCGGCATGCCGCCATGGCCTTGCGCCATGCCGGGTGCGCAACCGCCGCCTCGGTGATGGGTGGCGTCACGGCCTGGGCCGCGACCGGTGGCACACTGGCGCGGGGCTGAGGCGTACCCACCTTGTAGAATGGACTTTCCGCCATGGTTCGCGCGCAACGCGCTATCGGCAAAGTCTCGCCATCGTTGCCGCGATAAGTACCTGTACGCTCATCGCGACAACAAGCGCATCGCTGAGTATTTCCTACAATCTGCGCATGACGCGAAAGCCGATGCGCGCGCTGCGCAGATCAGCCGGCATGTCCATGCGCCATGCGCTCAGCGCCTGATCGGGGGTGCTCGCCCATGAGCTACCCCGCACCACGCGGTTCTGGCAACCCGGATTGACCCAGGCGCTGCCGTTGTCGGGTGCGCGCACATAGTTGTCGTGCCAGCAATCCTCGGTCCATTCCGACACATTGCCGTCGATATCGAACAAGCCGAAGGGATTGGGCAGGAAACTCATCACTGGTGCCGTACCCCAGTAGCCATCGCCGTAACCTTTGAAGCTGTTGTCCCAGCGGCGCCCCTTGGGTGAGCGATCCAGCGAGCCGGCCAGATTCTCCACGCGCTGCTTCGGGCTGCCCTGACCCCACCAGTACGGGGTGGTGGTGCCGCCGCGTTCGGCATATTCGTATTCGGCTTCACTGGGCAGGCTGTATTCCTTGCCAGTAGCCTTGCTCAGCCAGTCGCAGTAAGCCTCGGCATCGTCCCAGCTGATGTTGATCACCGGCATGTCGCCGGTGGCGGGTTGGCCGTTGTAACCATCGCGCCAAGTGGCGCCTGGATCCATGCGCATGCGGCCGCTGAGCTCGTCGTAGACCATGGCGCCACCCTGGCGTTCGGCATCGGTTATATAACCGGTGGCACGCACGAACGCGCGAAATTGGGCCACGCTGATCTCGCTGCGCGCCAGCGCAAAACCCTTGCTGAAAGTCACCGTGTGCGCAGGCGCCTGGTTACTGCGAAAGCCAGGTTGGCCGGGCCGCGAACCCATCATGAATGTCCCGGCCGGAATCACCACCATGGTCGGCGCGCTGCCGGCGCGGTCGATGAAGTTGTCCGCGAATACCTGACCCGGCCGGTAACCGTCATACAGCTTCGCATCGCGCATGCGCGCTGCGTAGCTCGCCAGTTGCGGCAGTGTCGGGTCCAGTAGCCGGGCCCGTGCAGCCAGTTGTTCGGCCAGTCGCGGCGCCCGCGCCTGCAGCGCGGCATCCGCGCGCGCAACCAGTGCACGCGCATGTTGACGACGCGTCTGCCGGAACTGCGCGCGCATGGCGATCAATTCCGGACTGTCAGGGGCCACGCTTTGCGCCTGCGCCAGCAAGCGGCTCACGCGTGGGTAATCCTCACTGGCCAGTGCTGCCCGTGCTTGCAGCAACACGCCGTGTTGTAGATCCCGCACTCCGCGCGCGGCCACAACGTTGCCTGGATCGAGCGTCAGCACACGCCGATACAGATCCAGTGCGCTGGAGCCCGCAGGATTCAGCGCATGCCCCGCACGCGCCTGCTCGGCGGCCTCGCGCAGCAGCGGCTGCACGTGTTCCAGCACAAACAGACGCGCCTGTAGCGGCGTCGTCGCGGTCAGCCCTCCAGGCAATTTGCGCAGCAGGTTCAGCAGTGCCTGCGCGGCTTTGGCATCACCCTCATCGATGGCCTGCCGCGCATTGCTGGCAAGACGCTGACTCAGCGCGCCGAGCCCGGCGCGCGCATCGGCATTGCCGGGCGCCAGCGCCAGGGCGCGCTGATACAGTGCCGCCGCGCTATCCGGCGTGCCGACCCAGCGTTCAGCCAGTTCAGCCGCGTGTGCCTGCTTGAGCAGATCCACCACGGCGGGTGGACCGGCATACTGCGGCGTCGACACGATGCGCGCCGTGAGCGGTGCCAGCGCCAGCGGTGGACCGGCGTTGTAGATCGATGTGCCGGCGCTGGCGGGTGTACTGCCCAGGCTCATGGCCGCGTTACCCAGCGATATTGAACTGCTGCCGCTCGAAACGCTCGCAGCCGGCACGGTCGGAGGCAACATCAGCCATCCCGGCAAAAACCGGTAAACGAGTGCGAACAGCAGCAGCGCCACCGCGGCGCCGATACCCGCCTTGCGTTGCCAGCCAGTTGCGGATTGTCCTGCCATGAGACTGCGGTCCGGTTCGATAAAGGGTTGTGCACTTCGAAAACTCCGCAATGGGGTTTTTCGAGGTTCCCTGCTAGGGTGCGCGCCACCTTAGGCAAAGCGGCGCCGCGGAGCAATGCCTGCGTGCCGGAATCGGAGCACTGTGAGAGAAGCGCAATGGATCGACACGCCAGCCGGTCTCGATGACTGGTTGGCGCAACTGTCAATGAATGCGCCCAGCGTCGGGATCGACACTGAGTTCGTGCGCGAGTCGACTTTTTATCCGCGGCTGGCACTGCTGCAGATCGCCGTGGATGAGGCCATCGCGCTGATCGATCCACTGGCATTCGACGCGCGGGCGCTGCGCGTCTGGCTCGAGGCCGCGCCACGCATCTGCGTGCTGCACAGCGCCAGCGAAGACATCGAAGTGCTGCGCGACCTGTTGCCGCGTGGTCTGCCGCAACTTTTCGACACACAGATTGCTGCGGCTTTCGCCGGCCTGGGCGCTGGTGTCGGCTATCAGCGCCTGGTGTCCGATTTGCTCGCCGTCGAATTGCCGAAGGACGCCACGCGCTCCGACTGGACGCGCCGCCCGCTCAGCCTGCAGCAGCACACCTACGCAGTGCAGGACGTGCTGCATTTGCATGCGTTGCGCGAGATGCTCGAAAACAAATTGCGCGCGCGTGGCTATGTGGATTGGTTCATGGAAGACTGCGTGCGCTTGCTGCGCCGTGCTGATGCGCCCGCTGATGCACAACCGCAACGCAGCTTCCGCGCTGCTGCGCACTGGCCCGAAAGCAGCCTCGCGCGTTTGCGTGCCCTGCTGCTCTGGCGCGATGCCGCCGCGCGCCGCTGGGACGTGCCGCGTACTTGGCTGCTGCGCGACGAACACTGCGCGGATCTCGCCCTCGACCCGCCGGCCGGCCTCGCCACGCTGGAAGCCCGTACCCGCGGCCAGCGCGCGCTGCGCCAACCCGTGCGTGCCGAATTGTGGGAGCACCTGCAACAGCCCATTGAAGCGGCATTTATCGAGGCAACGCAGCGCCCCGATGATTTCCTCAAAGGCAACGCCAAGCGCGCTTTCGACGCCATGCGCGAGTACATCGACCGTGAAGCCGTCCGCCTCGATCTGCCTGCCAGCTTGTTGTGCCCGCGCCGCGGGTTGGAACGCTACATCGCCGCGCACGATTGGCCAGCAGAGCTGCACGGCTGGCGCCAAGGTTTGCTGCAAACGCAATTGGCGCCGCTGTTGCCTTGAATCCGCACGGCGGGTGCCGCTGCAGGACACTGTTCACGCTTGTTCCCGTGATACGGGAGTCCGGCAGCGATACGCAGGTGCAATGGGGCTTGGCGACATCGGCCTGGCCAAGTAAACTGCGCCGCTCACGTGGGGCGGTAGCTCAGCTGGGAGAGCGTCGCGTTCGCAATGCGAAGGTCCGGGGTTCGATCCCCCGCCGCTCCACCATCCGCAAATCCCAACCATTGTCATTGCATGGTTGGTTTTTTTTGG
Source organism: Metallibacterium scheffleri (assembly GCF_002077135.1). Taxonomy (NCBI): domain Bacteria; kingdom Pseudomonadati; phylum Pseudomonadota; class Gammaproteobacteria; order Lysobacterales; family Rhodanobacteraceae; genus Metallibacterium; species Metallibacterium scheffleri. Next base: position 999,626 of record NZ_LDOS01000002.1, read on the forward strand.
GGTATCCGAATTAGCTGGTTGAAAATGGCCACTTCTCGATACCACTGTTACGTGTTCGGTGGTTGAAAGCCAGTGGGCCGACGCTCGAAAACTCCGGCTTCCGGCTTGTCGCACAGAGTTGGGCTATGCGCGCCGCAGCAGGCAAGTCCGGTGTCGTAGCGGGTTGTAGCCTTCAATTGCAATAATGCTCGGCCTGAATCAAATGAAGCTCGTGTGCAGTGAGCCCATGACGATCTCTTTCGGCCGCCGGCAGGTTCGCGTAAAGGCCAATCTGCGAACAAAAAAGCATACCCCGCAACGCTTCCATGGCCAAGTGAACCTTGCCGCCAAGCGTGTTAGACCCCGGTGGTTCAAAATGAAAACCGTGCGCAATCACGCGCGAACTACCTGGAACAAATCTGCTGCCTGGAAGTCGCTCAGCCCAAGTTTCGCCCGGCGGCAACCTTATAGCTCTCGATGCGATTAGACTGATTATTGAGGGTAACCGAACTGTCGGAGCGGCTAGATTTGGCTTTATCGCAGTTCTGATCTTTGGAGTGGGGAGGATTATTTTACGATGAATATCAGCAGTGAATTGTCTTGTCGGCAAGTTTGTACCCGAATTAAAGCTAATGGCTATCGGAGTTGGCAAGATGGTCTTTCTTCGGTTGCTGGATAGCTCAACAAGCAGCGCTCCCCTGTAATCATATGCTCGCTGACGATGCGGTAGTACGGTCGCTGGCAGTGAAATCAAGATCCACAGACACAAGTGCAAAGCGAATGCCGTGCTCAACGCGATAACACGCAACCCAGAAAAAGAGGTGGCTCGCTGAGATGCTCGGAAATCAATTGCCATTCTGCAGGGCACAGTTAGACGAACACGTGTTCGGTAGTTGAATACCTGCGGGCTGATCCTCGAAGGCTCCGGCTTCCAGCTTGTCGCACAGGGTGGGGATATGCGCGCCGTAGCAAACCAGTCGGGTGTCGTAACGGACCCTTGAGCGAACTGATCGGGCCGTGGTGTACGTCATGTACCCAACGCCAAGGCCGCCCGCGTCATCATCCAGTACCGGCGTCGCGACACGCTCCACCATCGTCCCTTTTTTCAGGGCGTTGGTGTCATAGAGCATCTTGGCCCTGATCACTTCAAGTGAGTATCCGCGGCCCATTCGATTGATGCTTTTCGCCAGTCGGTTGATGGACTCAGTGTAGGCGTTCGTGATGCGGTGGTCGAAATAGTTGAGGATGTGGTTCCGGCGGGTGGCCAGGGCGCTCAGGGCCTCCTTGAAGAACACCGCCATCTCCGGTGGCACTGAGGCGATCCATGCATCCATCGCTTCGGACGCGGACTGGCGATCCGTCTGCTCCCAGATGGCGAAGAAGCGCTCCTTGCAACGCCAAGCCAGCGCCAGGGAAGGGAAGTCACGATGGATGGCGCCGAGGATCTCGCGCCCGCGGTCGTTCAGCCGGGATCCGTGCTTCAACATGACGTGACGTTCATCCTTGAGTTGCAACCGCACCTTGCGGGTCAAGCCTTTCCGGATCGCCTTGCGGGCAGCTTCCATGCCGTTCGTGCCCATGCGCTGGATGTGGAAGCGGTCCGCCACCACGATGGCATCGGGGAAGAACTCCTTGGCGACCGTGGCGTAGTTGTTCCACAGGTCGGTCGAGAACAGCTCGACGTCTTTGCGGTTGGGGAATTGGCGAAAGTACGTCCGCAGGTCCGCCATGACCCTGGAGTCCAGCAAGTCGTAGACCGTATTCTTCTCGACGTTGGTGAGGATGCACCGGTACTTGCCGATGATCTTGACCTCATCGATGCCCAGCCAACGCGGCGTTGCAAACCGATACCGGCGTTCCAGATCGCGCACCATGTCATCGAAGATATGTCGCACGCTGACATCGGAAATCCCCACGTCCCGACCGATCGACGCGAAGGTGTGCTCGAGCGTGCGGGATTGGACGAACCGGATCAATCGACCGGTGGCCCTGCGGTTCTCGTCCATTTCCGGCAGCGGGTCCGGAAACAGAGTCTTGCAGTCACGGCATCGCCACCGGCGACGATGGACCTCCAGCACCGTGGGCTCACCGAAGTGAGGGGCATCCGCATAGCTCTGCCGGCGCAGGCCGTGCCTGTAGAGCCGGGTTGACTGGCACTTCGGGCAGGCCGTTGGGATGAAGGTCGGTTCGACTTCCACACGCCGGACACGTCCTCCTTCGCTCGCGGACGCCAGCGTTGCGGGGTGAATCTGAATGACGCGGAGTCCCGGTAAATCCAGCGCATCAACCATGCGATGCTGCCGTCCGAGGGGTTGCAGGCAACACCCGATTGGGCGCCATCACGATCTTCATGGCGCGTCACGCCGCCTGCTGCACCGCCGCCTGCACGCGGCCATCGAGCATGTGCACGATGCGCTGCGCGCGCGCGGCCAAGGTCGCATCGTGGGTGACCATGCAAATCGTCGCGCCGCCCTGGTGCAGCTCGGCGAACAGCTGCATCACCGTCTCGGCGTTCTGCGAATCCAGATTGCCGGTCGGCTCGTCGGCCAGGATCAGGTCGGGCTGCCCGACCAGCGCGCGCGCGATCGCCACGCGCTGCTGCTGACCGCCGGAGAGCTGGTGCGGGAAATGCTTCAGGCGCTGCGCCAGACCGACGCGCTGCAGCGACTCCTCGGCGCGGCGGTGCCGCTCGGCCTTGTTCACGCCGCCGCGAAACTTCAGCGGCAGGCCGACGTTGTCCAGCACGCTCAGATCGCCGATCAGGTTGAAGCTCTGGAACACGAAGCCGATGTGCTGGTTGCGCACCGTGGCGCGCGCGTCGCCGTTCAAGGTGCCGACATCGCGCCCGGCCAGCCGGTAACTGCCCTGCTCGAAGCCGGTCAGCAGCCCCAGCACCGCCATCAGCGTGGACTTGCCGCAACCCGACGGCCCCGACACCGCGACGAACTCGCCCTTCTCGATGCGCAGGTCCACGCCGCGCAACGCGTACGTGTCCACCTCCTCGGTGCTGAAGCGCTTGCTGATGCCGGTCAGGTCGATCACGGGTGGCGTGGCGTTCATGGCGGACTCCTTCAGTGCAGTTCGAGGGCATGGTCCCCGGCATACGCCGAGGTGTCGGACAGAATCACTTGTTCGCCCGGCGCCAAACCGGACAGCACCTGGATGCGGTCCACCGAGCCGAGGCCGAAGCGCACGTTCTGGCGCATGGCGCGATTCGATCCCGGCGCCAGCACGAACACCGCGGCGGTGCTGTTGGCGTGCACGTTGGCCGGGCGCGGCACGCTCAGCGCATCGGGCAACTGGGCGATGCGGATCGCGGCGTCGACACTCTGATCGACGCGGCCGCCGGGCGGTTGCTTGAGCAAACGCACGTCCACGGTGACCAGACCATCCTTGACCTTGGGATCGACGCGCAGCACGCGGCCGGGGATCTTGTCCTGGCGCGGATCGATCAGCGCCGGCAGGCCGGGCTGCACGCTGGCGGCGTCGTACTGGCTGACCTGCACCTGCGCCATCAGCGCGGCCGGGTTGGTCACCCGCGCCAGGTTCTTGCCCTGCGCCACTTCCTCGCCGGTCTCGGCATCGAGCTGCTCGACCTGCCCGGCCACCGGCGCGCGCACGGTCAAGCCCGCCAGCTCCTGCTGCTTGAGATCGGCCAGCGCCTTGTCCTGGCGCACGCGCTCGCGCTCGGCGGCCATCAGCGAAGCATTGCCCGATTGCAGCCTGGCCAGGCGCTCCTTCTCGAACGCCAGTTGCTGCTGCAGGAGCTTGAACTTCAGCTGCTCGTCGTCGTACGTGAACTTCGGCACGATGCCCTGCGCGGCCAGCGTGGCATCCGCCTTCAGGTGCATCGCCGCGCTTTCCACATTGACCTTCATCGCCTCGATGCTGGAGCGCTGCGCCAGCACCGTACTTTCCTGAGACTGCTGCTTGGCCAGCAGGTCGGCCCGCGCCGCGGCGTAGTCGGCCAGCGCGCTCTGCGCGGCGTTGGCCACCTGCGGGTTGGATAGTTTCAGCAACGGCGCGCCAAGCGCCACGGCCTGCCCCGGCTCGACATACCTGGCCTCGACGATGCCGGACGCCGGCGCCGCCACCCAGCGCGACTCGGCCGGCACCAGCTTGCCCGCGGCCTGCACCTGCACCACGAACGGCCCGCGCGTCACCGTGCCCAGCCACACCTCGGAACGCGCCACCTGCGCCACGCCCGGCGTGGTCAAGCGCCACGCCCACACCGCCAGCACGATCAAGGCAGCGGCCGCGACCAGCGCCCAGGTCAGCCGGCGCCGCCACCACGGCCGCGCCACCGCCGCGCGGCGCACGTCCATGGTCTCGAACAGGTCGGGGCGCAGGTCGCGGTTCATCGGCACGGGCAGTCCCTGCGGCGCCCGCCCCAGGCGGGCCTGCCGCGCACCCTCGCGCGGCGCGGCGGCAACGTCAAGCGGGCGCCCTCACAGCTCATGCAGGCTCGCCGCCGGTTCGGCGCGCGCGGCGCGGCGCGCGGGGAAGTGCGCCACCAGGAACACCGCCAGCAGCAGCACGGCCAAGGCGATCCAGGTGGCCGCGCCGAAGGGTGAAATCTGCGCGCCGGAGAGGAACGCGAACTGCTGCGCCAACCACGGCGCGGCCAGCAGCGACAGTACGATACCGGCCAGAGCCAAGGCCAGCGTGCCGCCCAGAACCTCGCCATACAGTCGGCGCGGGCCGGCGCCCAGCGCGGAGCGGATCGCGGCCAGGCGCTTGCGCATCGCCAGATACAGGCGCAAATGCGAGGCCACGCCCGAGAGCGCGATCGCCCAAGCGAACAGTGCGATAAATGCGAAAATCTCGGCTTGGCGGGTTTGCGGGGCAGCAAGTTGAGCATGAATAGCGCTGTCGCTCTGGATCGACTTAATTTCTAACGACGGAGCGGAGCGGGTAAATGCAGCATCAAGCATTGAGCGTAACGACGCCTGGCGCGATAACGGCACCTCAGGGCGGATAAATAAATTGCCACCGAATAAATGGAAACCTGCACCGCGCTCGCTGCGCAAATTCAACAAAACCAGAGGGCACGGAGCATGGTTCAGGCCATTTAATCGCAAAGGCGAAAAAACACCGAGCACTCGCTGCGGCCTGTCGGTGAACTCCACACCGTCTATCGCCTTTCCAATGGCAACCTGGGCACTGCCAAATAGTTTGCGTGCGACGTGAGAGTCTATCAGCAACGCATCAGGCTGCGCAACAACAGAGTTGAAATTGACGCCTGCGAGCAAATGCACGCCAGCAGCATCGATCCAGCCACGGGTTGCATAATGCTGACATACCGCCGTAGCGCGACTGCCGGCATGTATTGTGTGCATCAAACCTTCTTTGCGGTTGGATGGTAATGGTCCGATACCGACCTTAGCTTTAGGCCATACCCCATTTACTGCCTGTTCTACAGCTATTAACGCCAAGTTATTAGCGTTCTCAGCAGCCGATCCTATTGATAACTTGAAAGGTGCGGCTTCAGGCTTAGCTGTAATTGACACAACGCTCGTTGGAGCGTTGAGCATGCCCAACTCTGCGTGCTGCATTTGCCACGCGTTGACGAGAGCCCACGCTGCAGCGCAGCTCATCACCGCTGCTAACAGCATTTCCATTATCAATATGACCACACCAATGTAGCGATCTGCCAGCGGCGTGCTCGCGTTTTGCAACCTACTGAACCGCGGGCGAAAAACAAACGGCGCTAGAGGAAAAGCCTGTGCTATTACCACAATCAAAACTAGCAATGGCAGTATCCAAATTAGCCGCACAAGTACCGCTTGCGCCGTGAACATTGACCAAAGTGAGTTAACCGGCAATAAATGCTTAGTCAATAAGTACCCCGATGCTGCTAGCAATGTTGTTAACACCAACATCAACAAAGCAATGATTGCAGTAGATTGCAAAAAGCGCCGACGCAAATGCAAGCGTGTCGCACCCAAGATAATCTCCATCTGCAACGCATCACGCCGCCGCATTAACATCAGCCAATTTAATGTGAATACGTTAATCGTTGCCAAAAATAGCGCTGCAATTGCTAGTTCGAGATAGAGGTGAATACGTCGGGCCGCAGCGAGGCGAGCATAAGGAAACACTGAATATGGATGCCAAGCAAGCAAGCCTAGTGCGCCATTAGGAACAACAGAAGCAGGAAGGCGAAGCCATGCTTGTTGCAACTTCGACTGCAATTCAATCCGAGTCCAATTTTTCGGTGCACTGAACATCACCGCCATCCCGCTAAGGGAAAACATCTCGTCTGCGGTTTTACCACGGATAGACGGGAGTGCAAATCCGTGAAAAGCGGGCATTAGAGTAAACGGTACCCACGCCTGAGTATCGTGGTGGATCCATATCCCACCAAATGTATCTGGAAGTACGCCCACTACGCGAAGACCAACACCTGGTGTAGACCCAGAGCCTATAGATTCGAGTGTGTGCCCGATCGCTTTGGCTGCGCCGCCAAACAAGTGTCGCGCCATTTTATCGCTTATAACGATGACGCGCGAACCATCGCGCACGTCGGCAGTAGTCAAAAGGTGTCCTGCTTGCGGCTGAAGATGCAGCATCTGCATGTAATTACCAGCAATATACTGGATGCTAATCTTAGTCGTAGTTGCCCTAGATTTATGGATTTTAAAGTCTAGGCTATCCCCTAATGCACCGCCAATACCTATACTTCCAGGTAACACGCGGGACAGCTGATCGATAAGTGTTGTTCCGAGTCTAAAGTCAGGTCCAGTTCTGCGTTCAATGCCAAGTGAGCCGTAACGATAACCGGGACCTGCGCCTGAGACGTGCGGATTGTTCATCACCCCCAAACTGGAAAGCGCCAATGAGGTACTCGCCGCAGCTACCGCTAGCAGCGCGTATGCAACAATTTGAACCCAAGGGTAGCGCTGCATAGCAGTCATACTCTTCTTTTCCGATAGGCGATAACTGATAAAAATTCAAAATTGTGTTAAAAAAACATTCCGTGTCATTCACGCGAAATATATTCCGGCGATAATTTCGTTCCCTTGGAGATTTCTTGCGTGTCGACGGACGCTATAAATTTTTCTAGCGATATTCTACTTGCTATTGAGTCGTAGTCAAAAGTCTTACTACTTGCAAATAACATCGCCACAAAAGCCGCCAACATTGGTAGCTCCGGAAGTGCCAGTTCACAGGGCAAGAACTGGCCCGATTGATTCCCTTCAAGGAAATGCAAGGTGCCGATTGAGTCTTCAATGAAATCGAAAGCGCAATAGACAATGCCCATTGCGTTCATGTATGTCCTTATCTTTTTGCGCAAAGAACTAGACACTAAATATACGGACAACTTGACTCCTCTAGACCCGAAAAATTGCCGCCACATACCGGGCGTCGAACGAATAAGCGGGTGTACTGCCTCAATTCTGACTCCAAAATAATGATTACCAATCACCGTTATACGGATATCTGCGCAGGCATCAATTTTTTTTTGATATATTGCAGGACACAACGATGCGATTTCTGCGTTAAACGTTTTAAGATCAAGTATACCTGGCGATGCGGCGACGGATGCAGCGACAAAGGATTTTTGTGTTATCCATAAATGAGGCGTAAATGGTTTAAAAATAATTTCTTTATGCTTTCTGGCAAAAGATATAATATCCTTGTAATCGGTAGATATTAATGTTGGCAAAACTTGCATTTGCGCCTTATTTGCAATATGGAGTTGATAAGCCTTGTTCTCTGATACAAATGCATTATCTAGAGGGTTAACCCAGAATGCTGATTTATTGAGTAGGTCACGAACTACGCATTGATGGTAGGCTACCCACTCTCTTTTAACAAAATCAATATCACTTTGCTCGACATTGAGTGGGACTATTGGATAACTTGGACGATACCACCAAACTGCATTCGGCGAAATCGTGCGTCTAACTTCGTTTGCTCTTATCCATATTGAAAAGGAATTTAGATCGCCATTCGACACTGTTTCTTGTAACAAAACATCCACCCCGCATTGACGCAAGCCCCACGCCACTGCAGCCGAAGCCATTTCCAGTTGTCCAAATATTAGGACTGTACGCATTGGAGCCATCTTTATTTTCTAACCTCGGCATTTGGGCGGAATGCAGCTTATCGGTCAACTTTTTCATCTCGCTGAATCTTATGATCGAACCATGCTTATCCCGTTTGCTGCCAAACGCTTGCCGCGACCAGCACATGTTGCTGTTCCCTGTGCTCAGTGAACACTGTCAGTTGTTGCCCTGACAATTAATCGGATAAGCGTGGATCGACCCCTGACGGGTGAGAAGTAATCCGGCTGTTCCAAGCGAATTCTCTCGCTTCAAATAGCAGCAGTCAGATGATGTTTTCATATTGTTCAATAAACGCTTTAACCAAGGTAAGTATTCCCCGACAGAGTCGGGGAATACTTACCTATTTTCACGTTGGATGTGTTCGGAAATTCCTAGCAATCGCCGGACCCATCCGGCCCGAAAGTCCATTGACCACCCGAGTACTTGATGGATAATTGCGTGTGAGAATCACAGCCTCCAGCTATTTGCTCAACTTGCTCTTCAGTAAGTACCACGCCTTGAGATCGTGTCAACGGACGCAGCCGCTTGTCGTCGATGAACTCTTTCGATATCTTATTGCTATTCATATTCATAATCCTCTAGAATTAAACCCAGATTTTGGCCCCTGGGATCTAGGCCTCACTCACCTAGCCTGATTCGGCTTAAGGCGACTGATTTGTGCTCACCTTCGTCGCTTCAACGCTATAATGCGTTCAGCGCTTTCCAAAGTCTCCGGCCGATGCGCCAACACCAACCGGGTGAGCTGCATGCGTTTGACGAGGGCATTGACCTCGCGCTCCTTGGCTACATCGAGGTGGCTGGTCGCCTCGTCCAGCACCAGAAAGCGCGGCTTGCGGTACAGCGCCCGCGCCAGCAACACGCGCTGCTTCTGCCCACCGGACAGGCTCGATCCCATATCGCCCACCAGGGTCTGGTAGCCCATGGGCATCGCCACGATCTCGTCGTGGATCTGTGCCTGCCGCGCCACGGCCTCGACTTTCAGCGGCGTGGCCTCGGGATCGAACAGGCTGATGTTGTCGGCGAGGGAACCGGCGAACAGTGTGTCGTCCTGCATCACCGCCGCCACCAAGCTGCGATAGCGCGCCAAGCCCAGCGTGCGGAGGTCGATGCCGCCGTACAGGATCGTGCCCTCGGTCGGCTCCAGCAGGCCCAGCACCAGCTTGGCCAAGGTCGTCTTGCCGGTGCCCGAGGGCGCGGCGATGGCCACGCTCTCGCCGGGCGCGATGCTGAAGTTCAGGTCCTTGATCACCCACGGTTCGCCCTCGGCGTAGCGGAAGCTCAGGTTCTTCACTTCGAGCCGGGCCTCGGGCTCCGGGCCGGTGTACGTGCCGTGCAGTTGGGCTTCGGGTTGCGTCAGGGCGATATCGGCCACGCGCTCGGCGTGCAGACCCAGCATCCTGAACTCGTTCCAGTGGTCGATCAGGTTGCCCGCGCGCTGCGTGAACTGGTCGGCATAGGCGACGAAGGCCACCAGCATGCCGACGCTGAATTCGCCTCTGAGCACCAGCAGTGCCGCCAGGCCGATCACCAATACCCGTTCGGCGCCGAAGACCAAGCCGTTGCCCGCCTGAAAGGCGATGTTCCAGCGCTGGATGGCGATCGCGCGCTGCGTGGTGTCCACCAGCGTGTTGGCGTAGCGCGCGCGGCGCTGATCCTGCTGGTTGGCCAGCTTCAGCGGCTGCATGCCGCGGATCGATTCCAGCAGATCGCTCTGCTGGCGCGCGGCATAGACCAGATGGTCTTCGGTGGCGCGGCGCAGCGGGCGGAAGATGCCCCAGCGCAGCAGCGCGTACAGCACGAACGCCCCCAGCACCAAGGCGGTCAGCCAGACGCTGTAGAACGCCATCACCACCAGGGTGATGATCGACATCAGTCCGTCCAGCGCCGCGCCGACGAACTGCGTGGTCAGGGTTTGCTGGATGGTCTGCACCGAGCCGAAGCGCGAAACCACATCGCCGATGTGGCGCTTCTCGAAGAATGCCAGCGGCAGGTGCAGCAGGTGCCCGAACAGGTTGCCCACCCACTGCACGCTGAGCGTGGCGCTGATCCAGACGATCGACCACGCGCGCATCGCGGTCACGGCCACCTGGAACACGGTCAGCAGCAGAAAGCCCAGCACCAGCACGCCCAGCAGGCTGGCATCGTGCGTCACCAGCACCTGATCGATCACCCATTGCAGGTAGAACGGGCCCACCAGCACCAGGCCTTCCAGCGCCAGGGCCAGCAGCAGCACCTGGGTCAGGCCGCGCTTGAGGCCGTGGACGTCGCCCATCAGGCCCTGGATGGAGATCGACTGGCGCGCCTTCTGCGCCTTGAATTGGGCTGCCGGCCACAGCTCCAAGGCCACGCCGGTGAAGTGTTTGGAGGCTTCCTCGATGCGCATGCGGCGCACGCCCTGCGCCGGGTCGTGGATCACCAGCATCTTGGCTGTCGCCTGCTTCAGCACCACGAAGTGATTCAAGTCCCAGTGCAGGATGCACGGGGTGCGCAGGTGCCGCAGGTGTTCCATCTCCACGCGCAACGGGCGCGCGGCCAGATCCAGGCGCCCGGCCACGGCGATCAACTGGGTCAGCGTCATGCCCTTCAATGACAGCGACTCGCGCTGGCGCAGGCTGGGCACATCGATGTCGTGGCCGTGGAAACAGCCGACCATGGCGGCGGAGGCCAGCCCGCACTCGGCCGCTTCGGTTTGCAGCAGCATCGGCAGCCGTCGGCGACGGCCGAAACCGTGCCCGGGCAGGGCCGAGTCGGCGGCGGTCGCGCTCATGGCGTCGCCGCGCCCGCGGGGTGCGGCGATATGTGCGGCGCCTTGGGGTGCGCGGCGGACGGGTCATCGCCCTGCACCAGCCACGCCAACAGGCGCCGGCGCGGCAGCGCGATCTGCGCGCGCAGCACGATGCCCGGCGTCAGCGTGGCGCCGAGCGTGCTGCTCGCCGCAGGGCGCAGCAGGCGCACCACCACGCGATAAAACGTGGCGCCGCGTCCAGCAGCCAGCGCGGATGCCTCGGCGCCGCCGACCGGTACCGGATCGATGCGCGCCACGGTGCCCAGTTGACGCAGATCCGTGTCCGGATAGACGTCATAGTGCAGTCGCACGCGCAGACCGGGCCGCACGGCGGCGATGGTGCCGGCCGGGACGAGCAACTGGGCGTCGAGTGCTGGGCTCGCGGGCGACGCCGCAACGACCAGCACACCGTGCGCATGAATGCGCGGCGTGTAATGGGCGAACCAGAGGAAAGAGAACAAGGCCGCGACCAGTACCGCCGCCGTGGCGGCCACCAGCCAGTGCGCCAGCGGTGTGTTGATCAGGATGCGACCCAGCAGCGCCTGACGCTGCGCCTCCAGCGCCTCGGGCCGAAACAGACGAAACCCCGCTGCCGAACCTGCCGCACTCATCCGAGAGTCCCTGCGCAAGTGGTCGTGCGGAGCGATTTACTCCCCCCCTCGGCCACATAAATACTACCCGAAGCCATACGATTGCGTGAGATTGATGAACGGGCGATGGTTGGTGTGCCTGCCGGTACCGCAGCATGGCCGCCCATTGCTCACCACGTCACGAAGTCAACCACATTCTTCGAGATTCGGGCGCGATGCTGCAGAGCGGTGCTCAACCAGATCTTTTGGATACCCTTTTTTTTGACCCTTGCACCAAGCGGCCCTGTGCACCCTTGCGCATGCGGCAAAGAACTGCCCAAACGAACGAGCCCGCTTGCGCGGGCCCGGATTGTGTTGCCGTGCGTGAAAACACGCTCAGCGATCGGCTGCGTCGACCGGCTGATAGCGACGATGTTCTTGCGGCGAAAGCAGATATGGCAGCACGCCGTCATCCTGCGGCAAGGCACTGGTATCCATGCTGGCAGCCAGCGGGTCGGCCATCGCCATGGTGTCGCGACGTGCTCCCGTCATGCGATAAGTGGTGGAACCATCGATGTGGGACTCCGCCCGTGCGCTGAGCCAGGCTGGCGCGGGCGCTGCCGCAAGTTGGGCATCCGTGGCGATCGTGCCGAGTTCGGACTGCGGCGGCATCAGCACGAGGGCCGCCACGGCGACCGCAGCGGCGATGGCACCACGCGCAGACCAGCGCAACCACGGGGCTCCCGACGACGCGGGCAGCGGTTGTGCCGCGATGTGCGCAGCGACGCGCGTTGCAAAACCCGCGCTGGCCAGCAACGGCAGGCTGCGCTGCATGCTGGCCTGGGCGAGGTGGTAACCGTCCCAACGTCGCATGGCGGTGCCATCGCGATCAAGGCGGCGCAACAGGAACCGCGCGGGCTCGCGGCCGAGTTCACCATCCATGAAGGCAGACAACTCCTCGTGGCTAGGATCATGGCTCATGACGGCACCTGACATCGAATTATGGCTGGACATTGTTGAATCGGGTCGTGAAAGTGGTGATGCATGTGCAAATCCGGTTGCGAATCACCGCGGCGGGCCGGCAAGCCGCTGCAATCGATCAACGATCGTCGAGCAGCGGTCGCAGGTTTTGCTCGATCGCCTCGCGCGCACGGAAAATGCGCGAACGCACGGTGCCGATCGGGCAGTTCATCACCTCGGCGATTTCCTCGTAACTCATGCCCTCGACTTCACGCAGAGTAATGGCCATGCGCAAATCCTCAGGCAACGCTTGGACCGTGGAAAACACCGTTTGTTCAATTTCTTGCCGCAGCAACTCATGTTCCGGCGTGGCGCAATCACGCAGCGCTTCGGCGCTGTGCACATGTTGCGCATCCTCGATCGCGATATCGTCGGTGGGTGGACGCCGACCCTGCGACACCAGGTGGTTCTTGGCGGTGTTCACCGCGATTTTGTAAAGCCAGGTATAGAACTGGCTTTCGCCGCGGAATGAGCCAATGGCGCGATACGCGCGGATAAACGCTTCCTGCGCGATGTCCTCGCACTCGGTCCAGTCGTTGATGTAGCGGGAAACCAGCGCCACGATCTTGTGCTGATACTTGCGCACCAGCAAATCGTAGGCACGGGTATCGCCTTGCTGGACACGCTCCACCAGCATGCGATCCGTTTCGTTTTCGCCCATCCGGGCCCGCTCCCCGCTGAAGATGTTCCGCGCTGATCCGGCCTGCGCTGTCTTTGAACCGTGCGACGGGATGTCGCGTACCGTAGGGTACAGGAAACCCCGTGCGCATCGAACCGGCCGCAAGTCATGTAGCGACCCTGATGCACCATCGATGCTCCATCTTGCACGACGGCCAATCGACCGCTGGCGCTGCGTCCATGCCAGAATTCGCCAGTGACCGATCCGGAGATCCTTGGTGAGCCGACACCCCGGCGGTGAGATGCAGGAAGGCGAACTCCTGGCGGCAGTGGACCTCGGTTCCAACAGCTTCCACATGGTCGTCGCGCGCTACGAGCACGGTGTGCCGCGCCTGATCGACCGTCTGCGCGAGACCACACGCATGGCCGCCGGGCTGGATGCCAACGGCAGCCTGGATGCGGAACACCGGCAGCGCGCCCTGGATTGCCTGGCCCGTTTCGGCCAGCGTCTGGCCGGGGTGGCCCCCCAGCATGTACGCGCGGTCGGCACCAACGCACTGCGCCAGTTGCTGCATCCACAGGAATTTCTGCGCCCGGCCGAGCGCGCACTTGGGCAGCCCATCGAGATCGTCTCCGGCCGCGAGGAGGCGCGTCTGATCTTTCTCGGTGTCGCACACGGCCTGCCGGCTTCGCGCCAGCGCCGGCTGGTGGTGGACATCGGCGGCGGCAGCAGCGAGTTCATCATCGGCCATCAGCTCGAACCGTTGCACGCGGAAAGCATCCAGGTGGGCTGTGTTGCCTCGAGCCTGCGCTTTTTCCCGGGCGGCAAGATCACGCGCAAGCGCTGGCAGCACGCGCACGAGGAAATCGGCGTGTTGCTGCAGCAATTCGCGATGGACTATCGCGAAACCGGTTGGCAGGAATGTTTTGGATCGTCCGGCACGATCAAGGTCATCGAAGCCGTGGTCTCGGGGCTGGGCCTGAGCGAACACGGCATCACCCTGCCCGCGCTGGTGGGACTGCGCGAAGTGATGCTGCAGGCCGGACACATCGATCGCCTGCGCCTGCCCGGGCTATCCGAGGAGCGCATGCCGATCTTCCCGGGCGGCGCGGTGATTCTTGAAACTGCCTTCGAGAACCTCGGCCTGGAACGCATGCTGGCGGTGGAAACCGCAATGCGCGACGGCATCGTATGGGACTTGATGGGCCGCGCCGCCGGCAGTGATCCGCGCCGAGCCAGCATTCAGGCACTGGCGCGCCGCTATGGCGTGGACGAAGCCCAGTCCGCGCGCGTGGACTCCACCGCGCAGGCGCTGCTGCAAGCCATCGATGGGCAGTGGGACTTGGGTGAGGACGCCGCCGAATGGCTGGACTGGGCCGCACGCGTGCACGAAATCGGACTCGCCATCGCGCACAGCCAGCACCATCGCCACGCAGGCTACATTCTGCGCCACGCCGACTTGCCGGGTTTCTCGCGCGACGAACAGCAATTGCTGGCCTGCATTGTCGAATCGCACCGGCGCAAGCCCGACAAGGCCGCATTCAACGCATTACCGCCGCGGCTGCGCGTGTTCGCGCGGCGCATCACCAGCCTGCTGCGTCTGGCGGTACTGATGCGCCGCGCGCGGCGTTCCGAAGCACTGCCGCCACTGCGTCTGCAAGCGCAGGGCGAACGCCTGCATCTGGCGCTGCCCATGGCATGGCTGGAGGCGCATCCGCTGACGATCACCGATCTCGATCTGGAACGCGCGCTACTGGCTGAACTCGGTCTCAAGCTGGAACTCGAACGCATTTGATCCGGCTGGCGCGCCAGCGGCCTATCATCCGCACACACTTCTCGAACCAGAATCGCCATGTCACATCGACTGTCCCGCCCGCTGGATCTTGCCCTGCTCGCCCTGTGCCTGCTCGCCCTGCCCTGTCTGTCCCTGGCGCAGCCTGTGGCGCGCCCTGCGGCGCCGCTGGCGAAAGCCGTTTCGGCAACCGCTCCCGCCAACGCGACCTCGGTTATCGCGCCGCCACCGCGGGTGCTGGTCAAAACCAGCTCCGGCTCCTTTGTCATCGAGCTTTATCCGGACAAGGCACCGAAAACGGTCGCCAATTTCCTCACCTACGTCCACGACGGATTTTATGCCGGTACGGTATTTCAGCGCGTCATCAAGGGCTTTCTGATCCAGGGCGGACTGTTTGACCGCCAATTGCAGCCCAAGCCGACGCGCCCGCCGATCCCGATCGAGGCTGACAACGGGCTCTCCAATCTGCGTGGCACCGTGGCCGCGGCGCGCGCCGCCGATCCGAACTCGGAGACCTCGCAGTTCTTCATCAATCTGGTGGACAACCCGCGCCTGGATTTCATCAGCGACCAGAGCGGTGCCACCTGGGGTTATACCGTGTTCGGCAAGGTGATCGAGGGCATGAATGTGGTCGACGCGATCGGCAATCTGCCCACCGGACCGCAAGGGCCGTTCACCGCGGATGTGCCGCGGCCGCTGCCCGTCATTGAAAGCATGACCGAACTGCCCGCCGACGCGGCGCTGCCAATGGCCAGGCCCGCGCGAGCCAAACCGGGCGCGATGCATCCGGCAGGTTGAGCATCTTGGCCTGCCTGTTCGTCTCGGATCTGCATCTGGACCCGGCGCGGCCGCAGATCACGCGCTTGTTCGAGCATTTTCTTGCCGGCGAGGCACGCACCGCCGAGGCCGTGTACATCCTCGGTGATCTGTTCGAGGCATGGATCGGCGATGACGACGACAGCGAGTTGCCCGCGCGCATCGCGCACGCGTTGCGCGGCCTCGCCGATACGGATGTGCCGATTTTCTTCATCGCCGGCAATCGCGATTTCCTGCTTGGCCGGGACTACGCATCGCGCAGCGGCATGTGCCTGTTGCCTGACGCCAGCGTGCATGCCATCGCTGGCGTGCCGACGTTGCTGATGCATGGCGACGCACTGTGCACGGATGACCATGCCTACCTCGCGTTCCGTGACCAGGTGCGTGCACCCGAGTGGCAGCGGCAATTTCTTGCGCAAACGATGGATACGCGCCGCGCCTTCGCCGAGCAGGCCCGCGCCGGCAGTCGCGCGCATACGCATGACACGCCCGAGGCGCTGATGGATGTCAATGCCGAGGCAGTCGCCAGAGCCATGCGCACAGCCGGCGTGCGGCGCCTGATCCATGGACACACGCATCGCCCGGCCGTGCACCGTTTCATGCTCGACGCGCAGCCCGCCGAACGTATCGTGCTGGGCGACTGGTACGCGCAAGGCTCGCGCCTGAGCATATCCGTGGGGGGGCTGCGGCTGGACAGCCTCGACCCGGCGCTGGCCACCGACCACGCCTGAAATTCGGCCGCTTAATAAAATGCACGCGCGCTGGTTTTTCTCGCTGTGCTGTTGACGTACATACGCCTTGCAGGAATAATCCGTGGTTCCCGCCGGTTGTGCCATTGCCTTCCCGCGGGCTGCGCGCCCGTAGCTCAGCTGGATAGAGCACCAGGCTACGAACTTGGTGGTCGGGAGTTCGAATCTCTCCGGGCGCGCCACTTGATACACAAGAAAAGGCCAGCCCAGGTGCTGGCCTTTTCTTTTCCGGCAGATTCGAGTCACGCGCGGATGCTCCTGCCGACACGCGTGGCATGGCAGAATCGTCGACGCACGTGGAACAACACACAGCGGCCCCGTAGCTCAGCTGGATAGAGCGTTCCCCTCCTAAGGGAAAGGTCGCCCGTTCGAATCGGGCCGGGGCCGCCACTTTCAAGAACTTACGAACGAACTCGGATGGCTCATGGGCTTTTTTTGGTCACGATTGGACACAAGGTGGACACGACCGCCCTAAGTTAACCATCCACTCGCCACCCGTGAGCCGTCCTCGCTGGACACGTGGCGGACACGGCGATACG
Organism: Metallibacterium scheffleri; assembly: GCF_002077135.1. Lineage (NCBI taxonomy): Bacteria > Pseudomonadati > Pseudomonadota > Gammaproteobacteria > Lysobacterales > Rhodanobacteraceae > Metallibacterium > Metallibacterium scheffleri. The sequence continues at coordinate 1,016,566 of NZ_LDOS01000002.1, forward strand.
GGGCGGTCTGATCGGTACCAGAAAATACAGACAATAAACAACCCTTGCGATTATACATTAATTGATGTATTATCCCACTGGCTTGCTATGCGTGTGCAGGTGGCATATACTCCGCCCATGCACCACGCCGCATCCTCTGCAGCAACACCCACACCGCGCGAGCGCGTCGCCGCCGCGCTGATGGCGCTGTGCGTGATCGCACTGGGCGCGATCGGCGCACACGCGTGTGGCATGCACGCGCCGCCCGCCTTGCTTTTGCTGGCCCCTTTCGCACTCGTGCTGGCGCCCGCAGGCACCGTTTCCGGCATCGTCGGATCGATCCGACGTGGCGGCCTGCTTGCGACGGCACTGTTGGCGGCGATCCGTACGGCCGCCGCGGCCTGCTCTGAGCTAATTGCAGGGGCGACGCTGCTGGCGCTGGGCGCACTCACCGCATTGGCTCTGGCTGGACTCGCCCAGGCCACGCAGGCTGTCCTGGTGTCACTCAGCCGCGCGGCGTTGTCCGCGCGTGACGTCTGCGCGCGCCTGCGCGCACAACTTGGCATTGTCGCCGCCACCTTGTCGGCCCGCACCCTGCCGGCTCCTCGCTTCGCCGCGCACACCGCGGCGTAACCCGATGTAACTCAATCATCCGGGCCGCCGCGCGCTGCGTGGCGGCCTTTTGGCGCCTGATCAATCAATCTGATTGATACGTATTCGCGGTGCGCGGTGGCCCTCAGCACGAGGACCACAACATGGAAACTCAAACTGTATCCGCCGCCGCCGCGGCGATCCTCTCGCAGCATGGCGCCGTGGGCTACGTCCCACGCCAGGCGCTCGCCATCGTCACCGGCTGTCCTGATGCCGGCAACCACTCCCCGGCCCACACGGGCCGCGACGTCGCGACGCTGCGCTGCCTCGGCATCCAGCCGATCAAGATCGCCGGCCGCTGGGTCGTACCCGCCCACGCCATCGCGCGTTACGCGGTTGGGTTTAGCCGTCCAGACGTCCATACGGAAACGGCTGCTCCGGCACGCCGTGACCCAGGTCGTCCGCGCAAATCGGCCAGCGCACGCGTTGGAGGTGGCGCATGAACGCCGTCACCAAGCCGCGCGTGCCGCGCCCGCGGAAATCGCGTGCGAAAAATTGCCCGCTCGGACCGGCGCCGGTAATCGCCGGCGACATCATGCTGGCCGCGGCGCGGCTGCTCGCCGCATCGGTCGAGGGGCGCCGGGTGCGACCCGAGTCGCGCGGGTCGCACATCGCCGAAATGGCCACCGTGATCTGGCTGACGACGTGCGACACAGAGCACCGGGCGGCACGCGCCGCGCGTGGGCATCGCGAACCCGATCCACGCGATCCGACTGATCTTGCGCGGGTCGCCGCGAATTTGTTGCGGACCACGCGCCGCCGAATGGTGCGGCAAGCGCGTGCGCTGCGGCTGGTCTATTGCGGCGCGGGCGGCACGGGTTCGGGGCCGGCGCCGGCCGTGGCGGACGACTGGGGCTGGTACGCCCGGCGCGCAGCTCGGCACTGCCCGATCGAGCGCGTTGCGCTGGGCGGAGGCAGGCCATGAGCGGCGTCGGCCAGCAGCTCGATTTGTTCGCAGGGTCGGGCGAGGCACGGTTGATCGAGCTGCGCGCGGTGCTCGGTTGCTCGCGCGGATACACGCGCAGGACCGGGCCGCATACCGAACGCGCGGCCAGGGCGGGCGCGATCGATCTCTGATCGACAAAAAAGGTGCGCCCCGGATGGGCAATCCGGGGCGCGAGGCGTTCGAGCACACATGAGGGGCTACTCATGCAAATGCAGAATATCATCATCGCAGATGATGTACAACAACATCATCAGCAAATTATATCATCCGATGCCGCCGCGGCTCGGGTCGTTAGCGAGCTGCGCGACTATGCCGCGAGACACGCGGCGGCGGTATCGCCGGAACGCGCGGACGCTGGCGACGACGGCGAGGTCGGCGCGGCAGTACGCCGGGTGGCTGCGCTGGGTGCGGAGATCACAACCGGCGTCGGCAAAACCCGCGCGCTCGCTGAGTTGGGCGCGCAGGCGGAAGCGCTCGACATCGATTTACTCATACTCACGCGGACGCTCGAATTGCGCGACGACATCGACGCCGCGATCCGAGATGCCGGCGGCGAGGCGGCGCGGTACATCGCGCGACAGAGTGCCGACGCTGTGCAAGAGGCTCCCGAGCTGTCGCCGTGGCTTTGCCACCGTGCAGGCGAAGTCGAGCGCGCAGGCGAACGCAATCACCGGCCGGCAGTGTCTGTGTGCCGGGAATGCCCGCACGGTCGCATCGTCGATTACGCGGCGGGCGGCGCTCGCGCGGAACGCGCGGCGGCGTGGTTCAAGGCGAAGGATTTGCTGATACAACAATTCGTCGCCTCACCCTGCCACTTTCTGTATCAGGGCCTGCCGGCAGTGAAATCGGCGCGCGTCGTCGTAGCGCAGCAAGGCGCGATGAGCGATTCGCTCGCAATGCGCGTGCTACCCGATGGCAGCAAGCGGCAGCGGCTGGTCGTTGTGGACGAGGCCGTGCCGCTGGGCAAGCTGGTATCGGCGCGGGTCGGCGACATTGATCAATGGTTGGCGAACATCGCCGCGCTGCGCTCGCGCGGGGCGGAATATGTCCGCCGCTGGGCCGACGTGCCAAGCCGGGCGGACGAGTGTGCAGCCTGGGCGGGCATCATCGATTTGTGCGGCATCGCGGATGGAGTATTCCGCTGCGCGATCGCGGCAATCGCGCAGCGGCAGTTGCCTGCGGCGGGCACGCTTGTCGCGCTACTCGCGCGTGCCAAACTGGCCGATCAAGTCGCCGCCGGCGTCGCACGCTGGGAGAGGATCGCGTTGGATGCGTCGGGCGATGCATTGAGCTGGTCGATGCCGCTTCGCGCATTAGTGGCGCTGGCCGCGTCGCTGCGCGATGGCGTTGCGCGGGTGTCGGCGGCGGGCATCACTTTTTACGAGCCGGCGGTGGTGTTGGAGTGGGCGCGGAAACGTGGATCGACAATTTATCTCGATGCGACTCTGCCCGCGACGCTGCGCGCGATCATTGAGCGGCAGGGCGGCAACGTGGTGCGCGTGGTTGCGCATCAGCGCGTGCAAGTGTCGCGCATCGTTGGCCCGAGCTACGCGCGCGGGCTGGCCGGGCGCGAAGGATTTCCCGCCTACGCGCGGGCATGCTGGCGCGATTACTGTGCAGCAGCGGCACAGTCGAGCGGCGGAGCGTGGGCGCATCTAGTGCATCTTGCGCACGTGGTCCATGCCGGTGCCGACGCAATGGGCATCGACGTCGCGGCCGCGCGCGCGGCGGGGCAGACAAACTCTGAAATTGCAGCGCAGTGCGCAGCGCAATTTGCGACGCAAACCGGCGCTGCGATCGGCTGGTGGGGACGACACGAACGCGGGCACAACGACTGGTGCGGTCGGTCAGTTCGCATTTTTGGTTTGCCGTTGTTGGGCCTTGTGGCCGACGAGGCCAGCAGTGATGGTGCAGAGGGGTCGATGGTCGCCGAATGGGCGCTCGCGCGCGCGGCGGCGATCACGGCGGGATGTGATGCAGCAGAATGGCCGGAAGCGGTCGGCGAGTTTGATGCTGTAAAAGGGCGACCGCCGCTGCCCGTGGATGCGCGCGTAAGGGCTTGGCTGATTGATCGCTACGCCGGTGATCTGATCCAGGCGATCGGCCGCGCCAGGGCGGCCAGAACGGCACATACGGTGCGAATAGAACTGTGGGGTGGCATTGACGATCCAGCGATCGATCAGGCGCTGATGCGGCACGGGTTGGAGGTTGAATCGCGGTGGCCCAATGAAGTGCACAACACGGCACGCGGCAGGCCGGCGCTGGGAGGCGCCGAGGCGATCGCTGTTGCGATCGCGGCTGTGCAGGTTGATGGCGGTAGGGTCAGCGTGCGCGGCGTCCTGGCGGCGTTGCACGAGGCTGGACACGGCGCGCGGCGCGAAGCGGTGGTGACGGCGGTGCGCGCGGCCAACAGTGGCGGCCCGTGAGGCCGGGCCGCTGGCCGGGGTGTTCCCAAAATACTATATGGGTCTATATAGTATTTTGGGAACACCCGGATTCAGCCGACTACAGGGCATCAGAGCGGAGCGGAGCAACGGCGGCCTTGAGTCCAAAACTCGGCTGAATCCGAAACATGGCACGGCCATCAGCCCATGCTGGACCCAGCGCTAGAGCCAGAGCGGCCGGAAAGGGAAAGGTGGATGTGCGGCAGCATGCCGCGACTTGTCGGACGCATCCGAAATGAACTTCGGCTCTTGCCCTTGCTCTGAGGCTGCACCCGCCGCCGCTTCGCCGTTGAACCGTGCCGGTACTGGGCTGCGATCCGCAGCTTTGGGACTCAAGGCCCGCTGTTGCCGTTGCTCTGGCCTGCTCTGGACCCCGCCGCTCCGCCACGCCAGCCCGTTCCGCGCCGGTACTGGGCTAGGCAGATTCACCCCTCGCCAACCGCCGCTGGAAGCGGCCCCGAGCGCCAGCGAGGGGTGCCAGCTTGGAGCTGGCACCGGCGCCAGGACGACGCCGCTGTGCAGGATGCACGCCCGCCGCGGAGCGGCAGGGATTGGGCGGCTTGGCCGCCTTGCCCTTGCCCTTGCCCTTGCCCTTGGCCTTGTCTGCCTTGCCCCGGCTCTGCCCTGCCAGCCCGCCCGCCGGAGCCGGGTCGCTGCGATTATCTCAGAGGCCTTGCGACTGATTATAAAAGGCGCGGGAGAACATCACCGCCAGACATAATGCAGAGCGCATTATATTCGGGCTGGCCTGATAATCACGGCGTTATGCGTAACAAAACAGGATAAAAGACATGTTCCCTACCTGAAAATGTCCTTTTCAGGATCGCCGGCACGCCGAGCCGCCGGGCCACCCGGCCACCTGCCGGGCGATCCGCCGGAGGTCTGGCCGGACGGTCGCACCGGCTGGCGCGGGCGCGAATCGTACCCCGCAATCAAGAGGCTGGACGCCTGCTGGACCCGCCCGCGCGGATCGGATCGGGTGGCACCGGTCGCTAGCTCTGGACCTCTCCCCGCCGGACGCAGCCACCGGGAGAGGTGCCCCGCTCTGGCCCCTGGCTGGCTGCCCCGGCCCTGCCTGGCCCCTTGTTGCGCGTCCAGGTGCCCCTGCGACTGCCCAGGGTCCCGCCGCGCCGGTACGGCGTGGTGGGGCGGGCAGAGCGCACTTGGGCCGCCCATTGCATGGGCTTAGGCCCGAGGAGCAGAGCGGGCGCACACACTACGCATCCCTGCGGGTGTGTGAAAGCCGCGCTGCGCCTTGCTCTCAGGCGCTACCGCGCCATTTTCGACTTTGCTACCAGACCTGCCCGCAAACCCGCGCCACGCCTAGCTCTCAGGCGCTATCAGCTCGCGTGGCGAGTACCCCTCGCGACCCTCTGGCCGTCTCGTAGCCCCTCTCGGGTGGAAGGGGCGCATTTCGCGCCCGCGGGAGAGTCACCATGCGTCGTCGCCAAATCCATTTCCGCCTCGCCGAGGCGGAGTTCCGGCAGCTCAAATCCGAGGCCACAAAAGCGGGCCTGACGGTGCCGGTTTATGCCCGGCTGCGGTGCCTCGAAACCCTCGCGCTGGCCGACCGCCTGGCGGGCATCGAGCGGGCGCTAGCCGTCCTGCCAAACCTGCCCACAGGCCCAGCTATGGCCACCGCGTTCACGCGCCTGGCCGCCAAAATCGATCGCGCCGCGGGCGCGCAAGGCGGTGCCAAATGATCTCGTTTTCCGCAATCTCGTCGGCCTCGGATGCTGCCGACTACTACGCCGATCTTGCCAAGGCGGCCGAATACTACGACGGTGCCGGCCGCGTGCCGTCGCGTTGGCTGGGCGCCGGCGCTGTGCTCCAAAATTTGCATGGCGAGGTTGGTCGCGATGCACTACGCGATCAACTCGCGGGAAAGGTCCGCGATGCCGACTGTAATGCGCGCCAGCTCGGCATTAACCGTGCTGGCGATTTTCAACACCGCGGCGGCTGGGATTTTGCGGTTAGTGCGCCTAAATCCGTCAGCATTGAATCGCTCGTGCATAGTAACGGCGCCGTGCAGGAGGCTCACCGCCGCGCCGTTTCGGCCGTCGTGGCGTACCTCGAGCGCTACGGCGCGGCAGCCCGAATCAACGGCCAGCACGTCGCCACGGGCAACCTCACGATTGCCGCCTACGACCACGTATCGAGTCGCAGCGGCGACCCGCAGCTCCATACCCATTTGCTCGTCGCCAACGTGACCCACGACCACGGCGGCCGCGCCCGCAGCGTCTCAAACGAGCGGTTGCTCGAGCACCGCGCGGCCGCCGATGCCGTCTACCACGCGACCTTGTCCCGCGAACTCCAGGCGCTGGGCTATTCGGTCCGGCACGACCGCGCCGGCCACGTCGAAATCGCCAGTTACTCCCCGGAGCAGTTGGCCGATTTCAGCACCCGCAGCCGCGAAATCGAGGCGTCGCTAGCTGCCCGCGGCCAAACCCGCGAAAGCTCAAGCGCGGAGGCCCGCCAGGTCGCCGCGCTCGCAACGCGGGCGCCGAAAAATACCCCGGAAACCCGCGAAGCTCACGCCGCCCGCTGGCAGGCGCAGGCGCAGGCATTCGGCCTCACACCCGCCCACCGCGACCAGGCTGCGCCCACCCCGAGCGCCTGGGACGTAGCCCGGATCGCCCGCGACTCAGTGCGCGAGGCAGCGGAGCATCTGAATGAGCGCGAATCAGTCATGCGCCCGGCCGACATCAACCGCGAGGCTGCGCGCGCGAGCGCGGGTCGCTGCACGTGGACAGATATAGAGAGTGCCATGGCCGATGCGCTCGCGCGCGGTGAGCTGATCCGGGGCGAGGACGGTCGGATCACGACGCGCGACGCGCTGGCCGTGGAGAGCGAAACCGACGCAGGGCTTGAGTCAGGCCGCGGCGATCATCGCGAAGTGATGACCGGCTGCCAGTTCGATCAGGCGCTGGCGAAATTCGAGCGTTCGCGCGGGTTTGCGCTGTCCGACGAACAACGCGGCGCAGCGAGAATGATTCTCACCGGCGACGACCGCTATCAGGGCGTGCAAGGTCTCGCCGGCACAGGCAAGACCACTTTGCTTGCGTTCGTTCGCGAAGCCGCGGAGAGCCAGGGTTGGCGCGTGATCGGGCACAGCTCGGGCGCGGAGCAAGCGGCAACGATGCAACGCGAGTCGGGCATACAGAGCACCACGACGGCGAGCTGGCTACTCGAATCCGAGCGCGACAGCACGGCGGCCGGCGATCAAAAAGTTCTGATCGTGATGGACGAGGCCGGTCAGGCCGGGTCCAGGCAGTTCCTGGCCGCGCTCTCAACCACCGAACGCGCCGGCGCGCGAATGATCGCGCTGGGCGATCACTACCAGCACCAGAGCGTCGAAGCCGGCCGAGCATTCGCGCGCGGCCAGGCACATATGCCCGTCGCCACGCTGGGCGCGGCCTCGATCCGTCGCCAACGTACCGACGAGGCTAAAGCTGCGGTCGCGCGAGTGCTCGCCGGCGACCACGCTTCCGCCGTGCGGGGTCTGCGCACAGTTGAGGTGCGTTCGGCGCAGACGTCACTACCCGCCGACGCCACACGAGAGCAGCGGCGTGAAGCTGCGCGCGCGGATAATCAACAGGTCATCGCGCGCCTTGCGCGCGACTTCACGGCGATGCCGCGCGAGCAGCGCGACAAGGCGTTGATTATCACCAGCACCAACGCCGACAGGGTGGCGATCAACGAGGCCGTGCGCGGCGGCCTGCACCTGCGCGGCGATCTCGGCGACGACGTGCAGGTGTCAACGTTGCGCAAGGCCGATCTGTCGGCGGTCGAGGCCAAACGCTCATCGAGCTACGAACCCGGCCAAATCGTGGAAGTGCGCTGCGACTATGCACGCGCCCAACTCGCGCGCGGTAGCCAATGGCAGGTCGTTGCGGCTCAGGGCGACCTGCTCCGCGTGCGCGACAACAGCGGCCGCGAACGCACCATCGACCCGGCAAAAATCCAGCTCCAGGCGTACACGCGCGAAGTGCGCGCGCTTGCGATCGGCGACCGCATCCGTTGGATCGAGAATCATCGCGCAACCCACGCCGATCGCCCGTTGGACGACGGGTTGCGCGTGCGAAACGGCAGCGGCGCGACCGTCGTTGCCGTATCCAGCGACGGCCAGCAAATCGACCTCCGAACCGATGCCGGCCAGCAAATCAAACTCGACACGGCCGAGGGCCAGAAACTGGACCACGCGTATGCGAGCACGTCGTACAGCGCGCAGGGCGTGACGGTCGATGCGGTGAAGATTCATCACAACGTTGAGGCCGGCCGGCACGGCGACAGGGAGACGTATGTATCTCTCACCCGCGCGCGCGACGACCTCACTCTATATACCCAGGACATCGATCGCGCGGCCGCGCAATCCGGCGTGACGCTGGAGAAATCCGCCGCTCACGACGTCAGCGGCCCCGAGTGGTCGCCCGAGGACGCCCCAACCGACCGCGACCGCACGCGGGATCGAGGCGCGGGCTGGGGCTAATCGCCCGGTAGCCCCTCGCGGGTGAGAGGGCAGGAGAAATCGACATGAACTGGAACACGAACACCGCCGCGCGCTTCGCAAAATGGATCGACCCCGCGCGCGCGCGGATCAGCGCACGCCTGGGCCGCATTTTCGACCTCGCAGGCAACTACACACGGAGAAAGATCATGAAACTGAGCACGAACGGCCACCACAGCACGCACATCATCCGCTGGGTCGCGATCGTCGGCGGTGCCATCGTCGCGGTGTCCACGCTCCTCGACGCCATCACGCCCACACCCACACCCACACCAACCCCAGCGCCTGCGGCAATCGCCGCGCCTGCGCCAGCCCGTGCAGCCACAGCGCCAGCACCAGCCCGTGCCGCATCTGCCGTCGCTGTGGCTGCACGCGACGCCGGATATAGCGCTGTCGCGATTTCACTGGACGGCGATGCCGTTCGCGTTGTCGGGGTGACGTATGAGCGCGCATAAAATCCCGCATCTCACGGTCAGGGCCGAGGAAATAATCATCGGCGGTTTGCTCGGCATGCTCGCCGGCCTGGCGACCGTGAGCACACTCTGTATGTATGTCGCCGGCCCGTTTCTGTTCGCCACAGGCGCAGCGCGCGGCTGGTCCGCGCTGATCCACTGGCCCGCCGACCCGGACCGATTCAAGCTCGCGCTGCATGCGCTGGCACTGCTCGCCCCGCTTGTCGGCGGCATCGCCGGCGGTTGGCTTTTCGCGCGCCAGCCATCCGAGCAACACCGCAGAGGGGCGCTGTTCTACCGCGATCCAGAAGCGGCGGCGCGTGCATTCGCGGCGCGCGAGGCCGGACGCACCAGGAATGGCGGCAAGGGCGGCGCAACCGGAATCAGCATCGCGGGTGTGCCGATTTCCCGACGCACCGAGACCGAGCACACGCTGCTGCTGGGCGGGACGGGCGGCGGCAAATCGCTGGCGGTGATTTACCCCGCGCTCGATCAGGCGCTAGCGCGCGGCGACAGGGTCATCGCGCATGATCCAAAGGGCGACGTCACTGCCGCGCGGTTCGACGCAGCGAGCTGCGTGCTACTCGGTCCATGGGACGAACGCGCATCGACGTGGGATGCCGCGGCCGATTTTTTCGACGCCTCGCTGGTGGATGAATTCGCCTCGACAGTATGTGGGGCGGATAGCAAAACGGCAGGCAAGAACCTGAGCTTTCATCAGGGTGGTGCCTTGTTGTTGGGTGGATTGATCAAAGCGAACATGGCCGGCGGGGCGGCGTGGACCTGGGCGAGTTTGGCCGCAGAAATCAGCGCCACGCCGCGCGATCTGATCAAGCGTGCCGCGATCGGCGATGCGCTGGTGATACAGGCGCTACCGACCGTTTTCGCGAATCCGAATCCGAATGCGGAACTCGGCCAGGGCGAATTGTCGATGCTCTCCATTCTCGGCACATCGAGCCGCTTCATCCTCCAGCTCGCGGCCGTTCAGCGCGCACATCCGGGCGCGCGACTGTTCTCGTTGCGTCGCTGGATGCTGGGAGAATCTGATACAGAAATCGCGCTGGTGTTGCTCAACAACAACATGCAATTCGAGAAAGTCTCGCGCGCGATTTTCGGGGCAATGCTCGCGGTGATTGCAGCGCTCGCGGCATCGTCGGCGCTGCCTGAAAAACCCGCCAGCGCGGAAGGCGCGACCTGGCTGATTTTAGACGAGGCCCGCCAACTCGGGCCGGCTGGACTCGAGGCCGTACAACGCATCGCAGAGGTTGGCCGCTCACGCGGCATGAGAGTCATTCTCGGCCTCCAGGATGCCGATCAGCTCGCCGCCGAGGTTGGTCGCGAAGCGTCTGCGCCAATGCTCAGCATGCAGGGTCTGCGCCTGTATCTGCGCTGCGCTCCACCAGCCGCAGAGCAAATCGCGCGGACGATTGGCGAACGCGAGATTCTGCGCATCCAATCCACAGCGACCGCGGGTGCGGTGCAGGGCAAAACGTCCACGTATGACAGGCTGCCTGTGCTGATGCCGTCTGATCTGACGGGCCTCAATGCCACGCAAATCGAGCCGGGTGTGCTGGCAATCGAACTCATCGCGCATGCCGGTGATGAGTTGTATCAGTTGGTCGCGCGCGTCGTGCTCTCCGCCTATAAGCCGCGCTGTCCGGCTGCCATCCCGAGCCTCGCATGGGGCCAGGGCACATTGCCTGCTGCACAGCCACAGGCCGCGCCTGACGTACAGCCTGCCGCGCAGGCGGAGCCGGAGCAGGAGCCGGACACGCAGCCGGAGACCGCTCACGACGACGACAACCCCGACAATTTCGGCAGCTTGTTTTTCAGGCCTGGCACTGGCCGCGACGGCCCAACATTGGAGTGATGCAATGTCATTTTTCGGTTTCGTTTGCGCGCTTGCTATTGCCCTCGCTGCCGCCTGGCTTTTCTACGCTGTCGCGCCCGTCGCGATCGCGATCGCGCTGGCTGTTGCATTTTTCGCGATCGAACTCGCAGGCGGTTCCAACCGCGGCACGTCGATCCGCGCGGCCATGCGCGTTGATGCAATCCTGTTGGCTTGGCCTCTCGCGGCCGTGGCGCTCGAGTTCGCCGGTGTGCCCGATCGCGGCCTTCGCATCGCGATCGCCGCAGGCATTGCGGCCGCGTTCGCAGGCGTCGCTGCGGGGCGCGCGAGCGGCGAGGACGACGCACGCATGCGCCTGCTGATCGTCAGCGCGCTGATCGTTGGCTACGCCGTATTGCGCAACATCACGCGGCCGACCCTCGACTCCTGCGCGATCGTCGCCGCATCGATCGCCGCGGCTGTGCCGCTGGCCGTGGTGGCCGGCGGCGGCTTGGTGCTGCCAGACCGGCACCGCGTCGCTGTTGGGTTTGCATCGGCGGCATGCGCGGGCGTGGGCGCGGCGCTGGGCGCCGGATTTTATCTGCATAGCCATTTTTTCTGAGCCAGGAGCAGACCATGAAAAACGATCACGAACACGAGCCGCTCGCGCTGGACGAACCCGGCGTGTATCACTTTGCCGGACAGGGCGAGTTGAGGCACATCCTAACCCTTACGAATGGTGCGCTTGATGGCACGGAATTCGCCTGGATCACGTCTGGCAGCGGCAAACTGCAGCGCGATCGCGACGCAGCGCCAGATGTTGCCGCTGCGTTGCAGGAGGTCGGCATCACGCTGCGACCGCCGGATGATCCGCGACGCGCGAGCGGTTCGGACTGGTGCGATTTTTATCTGATATTGCGCGCGTCAGGCGGCGCGCTGCGCGTGCTCGAATCGCTGGCCGGGCGGGCGGGCTGCACGTGGGTTTCATTGACGCGCGGATCGCACGGCGAAGCGCGCTTGGAGGCCGTGATCGCTGGTCCAGCTTTCCTCGCTGCCACTGCCGATTGAAGCCGCGCGCTCGTTGGCCCCGCGCCTGCATCGGTCACGCCAACCCTGCGGGACGCGCGCTGCGCGCGCTCTGTCATGCCCGCTGCCTGCTCGCCCTGTCGGGTTCGGGCCGCCTCGCGATTCAGTGAGGCGGCTCCAACCGGCAGAACCAACAGCGAGGACAGCACCATGTATGACCAGACAATCACACCGGCGCGCACGACGAGCAAGAGCACCCGCGAGGCTCACCAACCGGCAGGTGTGGGGAGCGAGCAGCAGAAGCCGCAGTTCCTGGCGATGTTGCACGACGCACTGACCGAGCCCGGCCGGATCAGTAAGGCTTACACGCTGTTTCACTCGTACAGCTTCGGGAATGCCCTATGGATCGCCGAGCAACTGGACGCACGCGGCGAGCCGCTGGCACCCATTGCGAGCTTCAACCGCTGGCGCGAACTCGGGCGCGTGGTCAAAAAGGGCAGCAAGGCGCTGTGCATGTCGATGCCCGTCACCGTGAAGGCCAAGGCCGACACGAAGCTGGCCGGCGCCGACCCCGGCACAGAGCAGGACGACAGCCGCCGCGTGCTGTTCGTGGTGCGCCGCCACTGGTTCGCGCTGCATCACACCGAGCCGATGGCCGGAGCCGAGCCGCAAGCCATCGAGACGGTCACGCCGGACTGGAACGCCGGCCGCGCCCTCGAGGCGCTGGGCATCACCCGCGAGGACTTCGAGCACACCAACGGCAACGTGCAGGGCTACGCACGCCCGGAAGCCCGCCGCGTGGCCGTGTCGCCGCTGGCGGTGAACCCTGCAAAGACCTTGTTTCACGAGATCGCGCATTGCCTGCTGCACAGCGAGCAGGCGCGCATCGAGGATGGCGCGGAACTGACCCGCGACCTGGCCGAAGTGGAGGCCGAGAGCGTGGCGTATCTGTGCTGCGCGGTGCTGGGCCTGCCGGGACTCGAGGACGCCCGCGGCTACGTGCAGGACTGGCTGGCCGGCAGCGGCTGCGATGCCGCGAGCTTCACCGACAAGCATGCGCGCCGCGTGCTGGGCGCGGTGGACAAGGTCCTGAAGGCCGGCAAACCGGCCGCCACCGAAGCGGAGGGCTGACCATGGCGAAGCCCACCCGCACCCAGCAGCGGCCCGAGGCCGGCCGCTGCTACCGGGTCGATAGCTGTTTCGGCGTGCACTTCATCGTGACCGTCACCGAAGCCGATGCGCGCTTCGTCCATGCGATCGACGCCGAGAAACACCCGCTGCGCTGGACGCGCGCGGGCTGGTGCAAGGCGCAGGCGGAACTGATCGATGACCATCCCAGGAGCGAAATAATGAACGACGAAACCATGACCGGCGATCTTTCCGGCGAGCTGATCTACTCCTACACCCGCGCCCAGGCGTTAGCCGATGGCGTGTTGATTGACGTCACCGCGCACGCGCAGCGCGGCGGCATCAAGTACCCCACGGCCTGCACGGCGGGCGTGTGGGCGCTGATCGACTGCCTGCCGAAGCGCGACGCCGACGAACTCGCCGGCATTGTGCGCGACGTGCGCGCGGACGAGGTCATGCGCGCGATGCTGACCGCAATCCGCGCGGCCCGCGGCAACACCGACCGCGTGGCGTTCTCCGCGCTGGGCGCGGCGCTCAACGCCGTGTGCGGGCCGGGCGACACCGCCGCGCCGGTCATCACGATCATGCGCGAAGGTGAGGACTGACAAAGGCCCGACACAGCAACCCAAGGCGGCCGGAGATCGGCCGCCGGTACTGCGTCGAAAACTATTTCGGCACGCGTCGCTACACTTCGCGGGATATGCAGGCCCATGCTGGAATCTTGGCGGTTGCGACGTCTATGCCCAACTCTCTGACCACTTTAGGAACTTCCGATTGACAGCACCTCATGCGAGGCTGAACATCCGGCGCTACACCCCGATCCGGGGTCTACTTCTTGTTAGCCCTCTATGCTGAGAGATATCGTCAATCGGTGGAATGAGATGCCCTGGCTACCTCGCATCATGTGCGGAGCATGCTTTGTCGTTGGCATTGTCTGCACAGTACTTCCGCTCGTTCCAAGTGCCACCATCGGCTATTTCGGTACGCAGCTGTCGTGGCAAGAGATATGGAGTACTGGAGTTGCGTTTGGCCTTTTCGTAATAGGCCCGTTCATGACCGCTGTAGGTATCGGCTTGTTTCGACGAAGCCTCTGGGTTCGGCCTGTCGTAGTCGTTATGCCCATTCTGCAAGTCTTGCCATTTGTGGTCGTACATTGGCTATTTCCGGGGCCCGACCCGCTCCCTGAGTCAGGCCTTTACGTCACCGAGTGTTTTGTCTGGGGTCTTCTCGCATGGTTTTATCTATTTGCCAGTCGGCAAGGGAAGGCATTCTTCCACCATGTGCCGGGCTAACCCGGCAATCCACCGGACCTGCGCGAAAAGCCGCGCAGGCCGGTGATTTTCGACGTTAGATCAGTTCTGGGAATTCACGATGTCTCAGCAAGAGCAACAACCGGAAGAAAGCGGCGCCATTGTCACCACGGTGCCAGCGACAAAGACTAGGCGTGCGCTGTCTGGTCTGAAACGAGAGCTGACTGACGAAGAGCTTGCTGCACCAGGTACCCAAAAAATGATTCTCGAGGAGTTAGAGCGACTCTCTGATGAGAATAGTCGACTCTCTTCTTTCAAAGACGACTACCATCGTGCAGACAAAAATCTTGCCGTTGTTGAAGAGAAGCAGAAAAGAAATATCGCCGCTGAAATTGTATCCGGGTCATGCCTTGCAGTAGGAGCAGCCGCACTTGGATACGCTCCAGCGGTTTGGGCTTCCCCTCCTAGCGGGGTGATAGCTCTGGTATTTGGAGCTGTTCTGATAATTTGCGGGATCATCGCCAAGGCGATTAAGCTATGAAAATCTATATTACATCGTTTGTTGACGCCGGCAACTACCAGAATGAACGAATTGTTATGAAGGCCGTATCTGATCTAGATCTTGGTCAATACGCCGTGTTCTACACTGCGGTTTCTTCTGACGGAGGCGTAACCGCTGGGCGAAAAACTGCGTTTTGGTTCCCTGATGGTGAGATCAAAAAGGATGATTTAGTTGTCCTCTACTCAAAGAAGGGAAAATCGAGCACTAAAGATCTCGGTGAAGGGCGTACCGCTCGCTTCTTCTACTGGCAGGATGAGAGGGCCATGTGGGGCGGAGCGGAAAATGGGGCTGTCTTGTTGCGTGTGGCGGAATGGTCGAAGAAGGTGCCGCCCGAAGCGGGCTAATCTAACAAATCCGTTCAAGGCGGACGGCTACGCCGCCGCTTAACTCCAGCGTTGAGAGATCATGAACGAAGACAGTAAAGACGAGCACGTTAAGACCGTGTACGCACATTTTGGTCTGACTCAGTATCTTGCCCAGGTATTGGAACACGGGCTGGCGAATGCTCTTATGTATGCTGAACTACTTCCACGTCGAGCTGAGAAGCCGGTCCCAAGGAAGCAGTGGGAGGCAGAGTTTGATGGGTTTATGAGCCAACAATTCGAACAGACGCTTGGTAGACTCATCCGAGGGTTGGGGAAAGCCACTTCAGTTCCGACGGATTTGGAAGGCCTCCTCACTGACGCTTTGAAAAAGCGCAACTTCCTTGCCCATCACTTCTTTCGCGAACGTGCAGAATCTTTCATGTCCAGTAACGGTCGGGACAAAATGATCGAAGAGCTTGAGCACGCTCAAAAGCTTTTCGAGACAGCCGATGAAAGGTTAACAGAGGTCGCCAAGCCCTTGCGAGAAAGGTACGGCATCACGGACGAAAAGCTGAAGCCGTCTGAGCATGAATATCTCAGCAAGTTTGAAAATGATCTCTAACAAGCGCGTGGAGTCGGACTCGCTACGTCGGCGTTTCGCGCTGCCTTCGCTCGCCGCTCACGAGCAGCGTTAGATGGTCTAGGGTGTTCAATGTCTAGCTTGGATGATGTGTACTGTAAGTTTGGCGAGGTCTCTGAAGCGGCTCAGCTGCTAGAGACAGCGCTTGGGAACATCCTGCTCACGGTTGGCGCAATTGACGCAGACCTCCTTGAGAACAAAGATCCGGAAAAAGCGGCGACCCTCTTCAAATCTATTAATCGTGACACTCTAGGGCAGCTGCTCAAACGGTTGCATAAGTCAGTGGACTCCGCAGCCAACATTGAGTCCGTTCTTACCACTGCCCTGAGCGAGCGGAATCGCTTAGCACATTCGTTTTATCGTCAGCACAATTTCCGTAGAAATTCTGATGTTGGCTGCGACATCATGCTCAATGACCTGAATGCCATACACGAAGTGATCATCACTGCACTAAAGGCAGTCCATATATTGTCTGGGGTCGACTTGGACGGTTTGCTACCGGTTCAAGCTCTTCCTACGGCGCATGTGGAGATATGAGCCGGTCATCTAACATCTCCATAAGAGACTTCCCGTCAATACTGCCCGCTTGATGCTCTTGCCTTGAGCTTTCAGGCGTTCGCTGGTCATGGTGTTGTCCTTGTTGCAGGGTGCTGCTGTGTCAGTGCAATGCGGTGTTCAACGTTGTCAGACTGCATTTCCATAACCGGTCTTGTTGCGCCACTGCTGCTGGCGCGGACCAAGGTATAAACCGCACCCGGAGACCTCATTTACTCGGCGGTGCCGTCGGTGCTCGGGAATCAACAGAGGCGCGTTGGTAGGTTCGACTCGTTAGCAAGACAGAACACCGACTAATCGATATTATCCGCGCCGATACTACCATCGGATTTGCCGGTCTCTTTTAAAGACTCCCGCAAATCCTTCAAAGCCTGCTGCGCCATGACGACACTTGATTTTGTTCGCTCCTGATAGTCCTTTAGATCGAAAAACCAAAAACCGAGCCCTTTGCGAGCGTGCATCAGAATTTGTGGTGACATTAATGCAAGCATGCCCATGCAGCCCGTAACGATGATGCTCATTACTTCTGTCTGCGCGGCGATTTTTTTTGTATCAACAACTTTTCTGTCTAGTTGCTTTTGTATTTGTTCTTGATAGTCATCAAAATATTGCTCTACGCGCGCTCTTCGAGCTTGGTCGTCGCTCCCTGCGATGCTCAGGTTCCGCAACTCCTCGAGTAAATAGCGCTGCTGCTCTTTGTAGATTTCCATTTGTCCGTCTGCAAACTTCAAATCTTGCAGGTTAATTTCGATGACTGCTCGCAACTGCAGAAGATATATGAAACAAGCCCCGCTCACATTTTTGTAGTCGGTCAGCAAGCGAGACAACCTTTTCGGCGCAGCAAGCTCTACCTTAGCGAGAGCGGGGCCAGCGCCTTGATACTTTTGCGACGTTTCGCTTAGCTTGATGTCCACGTCACACAGCCGTCCTAGGCATTGATTGACCGTCTGTACTCCATCAACTAAGTCGAGATAAAGCTGTCGACGAAATTCATATCTACGCTGAAACCAGTCTGAGATCCATTTTACCATGAGCGTGACTATCACGCCGACCAGCGCGAGCCAGGCCGGAATCATTCCGTTTACATCGCTTGCGCTCAATTTCGGAGGACGTTCGATCTGAAGTTCTGTTGCGCTGGTGGCCGGCTTTGGTAAAGGTTGCTCACTGAGGGCTGCCACTTTGGGAAGTGCTTCCCACGCCGCTGTTGCCGAATGAACTATGCGCGTCTGGTCCATGCTCGCTCCTGTTCTGCGAAATTGCAGAAATGGAAATCCGGCCGGCGACTTTGCGTCGGTCGGAACGTCGATTGAGCTGCATTAACATCAGTTGGATTCCCGCGGCAATCACGCGTTCAGCGCCGGCAATGCTCTGACGACCTTCATGGTTTCCAGGCTCACCGTAATCACCCGCAGGAACAACTCCAGCGGGTAGCGTGGATTTCCGACCGTTTCGGTCGCCCAGTCGTTGGCGTCGTTGACGATGCCGCTGTCCTTGTCAGTCTTCACACACTGGCGCTCGACCACCCAATCCAGCGCGGGCTGGCCGTTGACCACGTACTCGTAGGCTTCGAGCGGAATGCCGGTAACGGTGATGGCGTCGTTGTAGAGCAGCGTGGTCAGATCCTTGTCCTTGCCGTTCTTGCCGTAGCGCATCTTCTCGACGCGGTAGTCGGCATCGGTCAAGCGCCCGCCTCCGGTGTCGAGGGTGGCCGGAAACATCGGCGCGGTCTCGTAATGGAGGTGCAGCTCGGCCAGCGCGCGGCCCGCTTTGCTGAACGCCCAGAAGTCCGCTGCTGTCTTGACGCAGGGGATGCGCGGCAGTTCCTTGGACAGATTGTCGGCATAGCGCTCGCGGTACTCAGGCGAGTGCAGCAGGCCGTAGACGTAGTAGAACACGTCTTCCTTGCTGATCGCTTCACCTGGGTACGCGGCCAGGAAGTGCGCCAGCCCCTCGTCGGTCAGCGCCTCGCGGCGCGTGCGCGTCGATTGGGTGGCACTTGCAGCACCCGGCAGCAGCCCACCTTGGATGCTGTCATCGTCGCCCTCTTCGTCGGGCGCGTCGTAGAGGTAGAGCGGGAAGCATTGGCCCGTGTCCAAGGTGTGGAGGTTTATAAGCGCATCAGACATGAGCGCAGAGAAGCCACTTCGCGCCCCGATTCCCGACACGCAAATCACCCGATTCTCCGCCGCTGCATCCGGGAAGATGCGCGGCATCTGGTAGACCCTCTCGTTGAAGCGGCGGTTGAAGTACAGCCACTGCTTGGTGAAGGGGCGATAGAGGCTCGGCACCAGGCAGGGCGCTTCGAACGCGAAGCGACTCCCTTTCACAAGTTCCTGCTTGAGGTTGTGCGTCCAGCTGATCTTGGTTGAATCGGTGTCGATGAAATCGTCCACCGCTGCCGCACGTACCGCCTTGCTCTTGCCCGGGTAGACCTTGTTGAAGGCGGTCAATTGCTCGTCATAGAAGCGGATCATCCGCGTCATGTTGGCCGCAAGCGCGGACTTGGAGCTGTTGTAACACCACGCATCGCGGTTGGTGACAACGCCAAGCGAGAAGTTCTCGAACAACTTGGCGGCGTCGCCCTTCTTGTCGCCGAGCACGATGAACTCGCTGAAACGGTCGTCGCGCTGGTTGAGCCAGTCGCCGTGGGCGTCTGGGGCGATGACCAGCCAATCGCCGACCTTTTCGATTTCAGCAACCGAGCTTAAGGCTGCAAGCGAATTTAACTTATCGTAGCGCGTCAAGTCGTCGCCGATGTCACGATAGAAAATTTCGCCGCGTGTCTTCGCTTTAGGGTTCTTGACAAACAGCGTGATGGCGATGCCGCTCATGCTGCCGCTCGCGAATATGTTCTGGCCCTCCTTTGCTCGTCCTTTGCTGAGCATATTCTTGCGAATGTCGCCACGAAGGTTGAGCAGATAGATTCGGCTGAACTCCTCGGCGAGACACTTACGCATCCCATCCATGGCCGACTTTTCGGCAAAGCCAGAGCCCGACACGAAACCAATCATGCCCGAGTCACCAATGCGGTCGGAGGCCCAGCGGATGGCGCGGATGTAGCTGTCGTAGAGACCCTTGGCAAGCATCGCCTTGGAGCGTGCCGCGTAGGTGCTGCGGATGCGCTCGTCCAGGTGCGGATAGGCGACGTTGTCGTTGTTGTCGTTCTCGCTCTTCTGCCCGATCGAGTATGGCGGGTTGCCCAGGATGACGCGGATATCCAGTGTCTTCTGGCGCTTGCGCCGCTGGCTGTTGTCGACCAGCAGCGCGCTGACCAGATCGTCCTTCTCGTACATCTGGAACGTGTCGGTCAGGCAGATGCCCTCGAAGGGCACGTAGTCGCCGCCGACGATGCCGTGGTACGCCGCCTCGATGTTGATGGCGGCGATGTAGTAGGCCAGCAGCACGATCTCGTTGGCGTGGATCTCGTTTTGGTACTTGTAGCTCAGTTGCTCCGGCGTCATCAGGCCGCTTTGCAGCAGCCGGGTGATGAAGGTGCCGGTGCCGGTGAACGGGTCGAGGATGTGCACGCCGGTGCTGCCCAGGGTCTGACCGAACTCGGCCTGCAGGAGGTCGTTGACGCTGTGGATGATGAAATCCACGACTTCCACCGGCGTATAGACGATCCCAAGGCGCTCGGTCATGCGCGGGAAGGCGTTGCGGAAGAACTTGTCGTACAGCTCCACCACGATCTTCTGCTTGCCGGCCGCGCTGTCGATGCCCTCGGCGCGCAGCTTCACGCTGTCGTAGAAGGCCTGTAGCGTGTCGCCCTCCTTGTCGAGGCGGTGCTCCTGCAGCGCATCGAGCACGCCCTGCATCGCCTGCGACATCGGGTTGTGCTGGGCAAAACTGTAGCCCTTGAACAACGCATCGAAGACCGGCTTGGTGATCAGGTGCTGGGCCAGCATCTCGACGATCTCGGCATCGGTGATGCTGTCATTGAGGTCTTCGCGCGACTCGCGGGCAAAACGGTTGAAGGCCTCGCGCTCGCGGGTGTTGGCAGGATTTTCGATCAGTGTGGTAATGCGCGCGATGTGCGTGCGCGCGATCTTGGCGATGTCGTCGGCCCAGTCTTCCCAGTGGTGGCGGTTGCCGACCTTCTGCACCAGTTTGGCGACGATGGCGCGCTCGATCTCGCCGATCTCGAAGGGCATGGGCATCGTCTCGGGGACGGGAT
The DNA here is from genome assembly GCF_002077135.1 of Metallibacterium scheffleri. Lineage (NCBI taxonomy): Bacteria > Pseudomonadati > Pseudomonadota > Gammaproteobacteria > Lysobacterales > Rhodanobacteraceae > Metallibacterium > Metallibacterium scheffleri. The sequence goes on from NZ_LDOS01000002.1 coordinate 1,037,013, forward strand.
GCTCCACCGCCGCGCCGATGCTGCGGCGTCCCCTGGCAAGACTGGCCTGCTGATCGCGTTGGCTGCGGTTGCCTGGCTTGCGCTGGATCGTGTCGGTGATGGCGACGACTTCGATCTTGCTGGTGTCCTTACCCATCAGGTCCAGCTTGTTGACGATCGCATCGAAGCGGTCATCATGCGAGCGCAGGGCCTGCAGCACCTGCCAGACCACCTTGTAGGTCTGGTTGTCATTGAGCGCGTCGTGGGGTTCGACCCCGGCCGGGATCACGACCGGCAAGACGATGTAGCCGCGCTGCTTACCCGGTGAGTTGCGCATCACACGCCCAACGGACTGGACCACATCGACCTGTGAGTTGCGCGGGGTCAGGAACAGCACGGCATCCAGCGCCGGCACGTCCACGCCTTCGGAGAGGCAACGCACGTTGCTGAGAATGCGGCAGGTCTGCTCGGGCGTTGCCGCCTTGAGCCAGTCCAGCTTGGCTTCCTTCTGGCTGGCATTCATGCCGCCATCGACGTGCTCGGCCTCGCAGTGCAGCTGCGTGGTGGCCTCGTCCGGCTCGCTGGACTTCTGATAGCCCTCGACCACGGCCTGGAACATGTTGGCGATGTTCTTGGAGCTGACCTTGTGGGTCCTGGCACCCTTCTGCATCTCGATGACCTGGCAGAACGCCACGGCACGCTGCATGGCGTGGTGGTCGTCGGCCAGATCCTGATCCAGGCCCTGCTTGGACAACGCTTTCCAGCAGCCGACGATCTTGGCGGCATCATCCACCTTGAGCTGGTTGTTCTCGTCCTTCAGCAGGTTCTGCAGGCGGCGGCTGACGTGGGCTTCGTCGACCGAGAGCACGATCACCTTGTAGTCGACCAGCAGCCCGCGCTTGACCGCCTCGGAGAAGGTGAGCACGTAGAGCTGCTTGCCATAGAGGGCTTCGTCGTCCATCGAGCAAAGCGCGATGTTGTCGCGCTCGGCACTGACCTTGGCGCTGTCGCCGTAGATCCGTGGCGTGGCGGTCATGTACAGCCGCTTGGCGGCGCGGATGAAGGTGTTGTCGTGCACCTTGACGAAATGGCTTTCGTCCTCGTCCTCGAACGTGGCCCCGGTGGTGCGGTGGGCCTCGTCGCAGACGATCAGGTCGAACTCGGCCAGGCCGAACTCTTTCTGCGCGCGGCTGATCACATCAATCGAGTGGTAGGTGCTGTAGACCACGCTCATGTGCTGATCGTCGTGGCGTTTGGCCATTTCCTCGGCCAGACGTCGGGCATTCGTCGTGGCGGGATAGCGCAGCTCGTGCGTGAAGGTCTGGACGGTGTCGTCGTCTGACTTGCGCTTCTTGCCCACGTCACTGTCCGAGCACACCGCGAAGCTGTGCAGCGGCGTGGTGGACTCCTGCGTCCACTCGGTCAGCGTCTGCGAGAGCAACGCCAGGCTAGGCACCAGGAACAGCACGCGCTTACCCTTGCCGGCCAGGGACTCGGCAATCTTGAGGCTGGTGAAGGTCTTGCCGGAGCCGCAGGCCATGATCATCTTGCCGCGGTCGCCCTCGCTCAAGCCCGCGCGTACCGCAGTGACCGCAGACTGCTGGTGCGGCAGTAAGGCTTTCCTGGGTTTGAGCGGCGGTGGCGCGCTGGGCTGATAGCGTGCCCAGTCGATCTGGCTGTTCTCGAGATCGTGCAGGTCGATCTTGCTGACCGGTGGCTGCTGGTCGCGCAGCGCGTCCTCAGCGTGCTCGCTCCACAGGTTCGTGGTGCTGACGATGAGGCGGTGGGTGAAGGGCTTCTTGCCGGAGGCGGTGAAGAAGCTGTCGATGTCCTTCTTCTGCAGCTTGTAATCCGGCGCGTACAGCTTGCACTGGATCGCGTGGAACTCGTTCGTGCCGCGCGTGCGCGCCACCAAATCGATGCCGGTATCGCGTGCGTCCTGGCCTTGTGCCCGCGCCCAGTCAGCATAGGTCCAGACCTCTGCGTAGAGGTCGGCGTAGCTGGGCTCCGTGCGCAGGTACGCAAGGATCAGCTCCTCGAAATAACTGCCTTTCTCGCGCTCGCTGGCTGCGGCCTGGCGATAGGTGTCGAGCAAGCGGGTCAATGCAGCGGTCATGGCTCAGTCTTGCCCTTGTCTTCCCTTGAACAGCTCTATGGTGCCAGACGCGCGGGTCCACCGGCGGTGACCCAGTAGCCCCTCTCGGTTGAGAAGGCGCAATTCCGTGCCCGACCCCGACTCGCCACCACGAGGCGCAACATGAAAATGCAAATCACTATCACCGCCGCCGCCCTGGCGGCCCGCCGGGCTGCCGACGCTGCACGGGGCCGCCGGTACCGTGCTGCCGCTGCTGCGAATTTGGCTGGCGTCGCACTCGATCGCGAGCATGTCGCTGCGCTGAAATCGGTACAACGCGCGCTGCGGGCACCGAGTCGGGCTGCTGCGATTCGGGCCAGCATAATGCTGGCCGCTGAGCTGATCGCGATGCAGTCCAAGCGCGGAGCGCAGCCATGAGCGCCGCCGCCGCCGCGCGCATCCTCGCGCACTACCCCGCGCGGTCGGCGTTGTGGGGTGCCCGCATGGTCGCGTCGCCTGCCTGCGTGCTCACGTACGAGCGCGACGACGCTGGCCGCTGCTGGCACCTGCTCGAGGGCGGGCAGCCGTGCGCAATAGCGCTGAGCACCGACCAGATGGTCCTGGCCGCGCGCGGCGCATCGAACTGGCCGGCGATTCGTTTAGAGCATTTCCCGTCGCGCGCGTGAGGCCGGTTAGTCGGCGTCGAGTTTTTTCGCGAGGTCGGCGGCGCGCGGATGGTAGTAGCGCTTGAGCATGCGCAGGTCCTTGTGGCCGGTGACGGCCGCCAGCTCGAGCAGGTTGGGCAGCTTGTCGGAGAGCCGCGTGGTGGCCTCGTGGCGGAGATCGTGGAACCGCACGTTGTCAATGCTCGCTCTGACAGCGGCGCGCTCAAACGCCTGCGTGACGGAATCCGGTCGCAACCCGAACACCTGCCCGTCAATGCGGCGTGGCAACGCGCGTAGCGCGGCGATGGCGCGGCTCGACAACGGCACGTCTCGCGCGCTGCCATTTTTCGTATGCGGGAGATGCGCCGTGCGCGCCTTGAGGTCCACGTTTTCCCAGCGCAACGCGCACAGCTCACCGCGACGCATGGCCGTCTCTACGGCCAGCCGGATGAAGGAGGCGAGCGCCGCCGAGCCGGTGGCCGCGCATAGGGCATCGATTTCGGCTTCGCTCACGCGGCGCGTACGGGCGTTGTTCTCGGGTTCCAGGCGCACAGTGCGCACCGGGTTCACCAGCTCTACTAAGCCCCACTCGCGCGCGGCCACCGCAAACACGTGCGCCAGCGTGACCATGCGCCGCTTGATCGAGGCGGGTTTCAGCCCTGCCCTTTGCCACGCATCGCGCATCGCGGCAACGTCCTGCGAACCGATCCGGGCCAGCGCCTGACCGGCAATCCGTTCTGCGCGAAGCATGCGCAGATTTGAACGCTCGCTGTCCTGCGCACGCTTGCGTGGAGTCACTTCGCGCTCGTACCTGTCCAGTGCCGCGCGCAACGTGGTGCGCTCGGCTTCGTTGTTATCACGCCAGACACCCCGCTCCTGCGCCGACTCAAGTTTGCGCGCCCAAGCCTCCGCATCGAGTTTAAGTGCGAAACTCTTGCTCTGCGTGCCCTGCCCCAGGCGCCGTACACGCGCGCGCCAGAGGCCAGACGGAAGCTGCTGGATCGAGGCCATGACTTGGACATGCAGTGGACACGGAAACCACAAAATACCCGTAAAACCGCGCCGTTACTAGGGGTAATTTACCCCTCCTAAGGGAAAGGTCGCCCGTTCGAATCGGGCCGGGGCCGCCAACATAAAAAGATCACGCCTGGACGCGGGGCGCGTGGATAAATTGTTTGTTGGTTCGGCAGGAATTGACCCCGTTTCGTTCCCGCGAACCTAGCCGAGTGAAGTCAGCGCGTGTGTCTTCAGGGCCACGATCATCCTCCAGGGATGACCCCGAACCGAACCGTCCAGGCTCATGCTTCGTTGGAATCATGTCGCCTCCTGCGGACTCATTGGTCATTTGAAGAGGCTTTTACTATCGCTGCGGCGCCTGTACGTGGCAGAATTGATGGTTGATGCGGCCCTGAGCCGCGGTTAGCCCCGAGCAATGGCCAAAGACGACGTCATCGAAATGGAGGGCACGGTTTCCGAAACCCTGCCCAACACCATGTTTCGCGTGCAACTGGAAAACGGTCACATCGTGATCGCGCATATTTCCGGGCGCATGCGCAAGAACTACATCCGCATCATCACCGGCGACAAGGTCAAGGTCGAAATGACCCCCTACGACCTGACCAAGGCACGCATCACTTATCGCGTGCGCTAAGCAGCAAATGCCGGTTACTCAACTGTCACCGGGGTCTGCGCGCTGGTCTCGACTTCGCTGTACAGCTTGCCATCGCGCACGCGCAGGGTCACACGCCCTCCCGTGGCCAGTTTGCCGAACAGCAGCTCATCAGCCAGCGGGCGCTTGACCTGTTCCTGGATCACGCGCGCCATCGGCCGCGCGCCCATTTGCGCATCGAAACCGTGCTCGGCCAGCCAATGCCGCGCGTCCGCCTCGACAGTGAGGCTGACGCGCTTCTCGTTGAGCTGGGCCTCGAGCTCGATCAGGAATTTGTCGACCACGCGCAGCACATGATCAAAGCCGAGCGCGCCGAACTGCACGATGGCATCCAGGCGGTTGCGGAATTCGGGCGTGAAGGTGCGGCGGATGACTTCCATGGCATCGCTGGTGTGGTTCTGCTCGACAAAACCGATGCTGCGGCGCGCCGCCAGGGCGGCGCCGGCATTGGTGGTCATCACCACGATCACGTTCTTGAAATTGGCTTCGCGGCCATTGGTATCGGTCAGCGCGCCGCGGTCCATCACCTGCAGCAGGATGTTGAATACATCCGGGTGCGCCTTCTCGATTTCATCCAGCAGCAACACGCTGTGCGGATGCTTGACCACGGCTTCGGTGAGCAGACCGCCCTGATCGAAACCCACGTAGCCAGGCGGTGCGCCGATCAGGCGGCTGACCGAGTGACCTTCCATGTACTCGGACATGTCAAAGCGGATCAGCTCGATGCCGAGCTGCATGGCGAGTTGCCGCGTGACCTCGGTCTTGCCCACGCCGGTCGGGCCGGCCAACAGGAAACAACCGATGGGTTTTTGCGGGTCGCCCAGCCCCGAACGCGCCATCTTGATGGCACTGGTCAGCGTGTCGATGGCCTCATCCTGGCCGAACACGACCATCTTGAGGTTGCGATCGAGGTTGCGCAGCACGTCGCGATCGGATGCCGAAACCTGCTTCTGCGGAATGCGCGCCATGCGCGCGACGATGTACTCGATGTCCGGCACATCCACGCGCTGGCTGCGCGTTTCGACCGGCAGCAGTCGTTGCCGCGCGCCGGCCTCGTCGATGACGTCGATCGCCTTGTCCGGCAGCAGGCGATCCGGCAGATGCCGCACCGACAGATCAACCGCGGCACGCAGCGCCTCGGCGGTGTATTCGACGCTGTGATGCGCCTCGAAACGGCTCTTCAGGCCAATGAGGATTTCCACGCTTTCCGCCAGGGAGGGTTCGGGCACGTCGATCTTCTGGAAACGCCGTGCCAGCGCGCGGTCCTTCTCGAAGATGCCGCGATACTCCTGAAACGTGGTCGAGCCGATGCAGCGCAGCTCGCCCGAAGCCAGCACCGGCTTGATCAGGTTGGAGGCGTCCATGGTGCCGCCCGAGGCTGAGCCGGCGCCGATGATGGTATGGATTTCGTCGATGAACAGGATCGCCTTGGGATCCTTGCGCAACTGCGCGATGACGCCCTTCAGGCGCTTCTCAAAATCACCACGATACTTGGTGCCGGCCACCAGCGCGCCCAGGTCCAGCGCCCATACCGTGGTGTCCTTGAGGATCTCGGGCACCTCGCCCTCGACGATGCGCCGCGCCAGACCCTCGGCCAGCGCGGTCTTGCCGACGCCAGCCTCGCCGACATACAGCGGATTGTTCTTGCGCCGCCGGCACAATACGTGGATGGTGCGCTCGATCTCGTCCGCGCGCCCGATCAGCGGATCGATCTTGCCTTGCCGCGCCAGTTCGTTGAGGTTGACCGCGTAATCGCCGAGCGGATTGGATTTGCCCTCGCTGCCCTCTTCTTGCTCGCGCTCGCCAGGGCTGCTGTTGCCCGAGGCATCCGGCTCCATCTTGGCGATGCCATGCGCGATGTAGTTGACCACGTCCAGCCGGCTCACCTCCTGCTGGTTGAGGAAATACACGGCGTGCGAGTCCTTCTCGCCGAAAATCGCCACCAGCACGTTGGCGCCGGTGACTTCCTTGCGACCCGAGGATTGCACGTGGTACACGGCGCGCTGCAGCACGCGCTGGAACCCCAGCGTCGGCTGCGTGTCGCGCTCGTCATCGACGGGCAGCACCGGCACCGTCTGCGTGATGATCTCGCGCAGGTCGTGCTCGAGCTTGGGCAGATCGGCGCCACACGCGCGCAGCGCCCCGCTCGCGGCGGCGTTGCCGAGCAGCGCCAGCAGCAAATGTTCGACCGTCATGAACTCATGACGATGCTCGCGCGCATCCTTGTAGCACTGGCCTATGGTGAGTTCGAGATCCTTGCTGAACATCGGATTGACCTCTGTTGGATGTCGCCGATATGGAGCCAGCTTAGAGCTTTTCCATATCGCAAAGTAAAGGATGCTGGTGCGCCCGCGCGTACTCGTTGACCTGGTTGACCTTGGTTTCGGCCACTTCGCGCGTGAATACGCCGCACACGCCCTTGCCACGCTGGTGCACATGCAGCATCACCTGCACCGCGCGCTCCTGTTGCATGCCGAAGAACACGCGCAACACCTCGACCACGAACTCCATCGGCGTGTAGTCATCGTTGAGCAGCACCACCTGGAACATGGCCGGACGCTGCAGTTCCGGCTTGGCGGTTTCCAGCGCCACGCCGTATTCGTGTTCGGATTCCGGAGGCGGGTCTGCGGCCATCGCGCGAACGTTCGATTTCATAGGCAAATCATACTCTGCGATGCATGCGACAAAGCGGCGTGAATGGCACAATGAAGGCGTTTCCAGAGATTGCAAACATGGTGCAGCAACCCCTTGCGGAATCGGTGTGGCGACCGCGCGTTACCGTGGCCGCGGTGGTGGCGCGCGGCGACCGGTTCCTGATGGTCGAGGAAACCATCCGCGGCGTGCTGTGCCTGAATCAGCCGGCCGGTCATCTGGAATCAGGCGAGGAGATCGTCGATGCGCTGGTGCGCGAAACGCGGGAGGAAACCGGCTGGCAGGTAATGCCGCGGCACTTCATCGGGGTCATGCCGTGGCTGAATCCGCGCCACGGCGATGTCACGCTGCGCTTCGCCTTCGCTGCCGAGGCGCTGCGGCACGATGCGTCGCAGCTGCTGGATGCCGGCATCGTGCGCGCGTTATGGATGACGCGCGCCGAGATCGCGGCCCAGTCGCCGCGCCTGCGCACCTCGCTGGTGCTCTCCAGCATCGATGCCTGGCTGGGCGGCCAGCGCCTGCCGCTGGCAACGATCGGGCGCCTGGGCGCCACGGGACGGGGCTGAGATGCGTGTAGCTCTGGGTTTGTCCGGCGGAGTGGATTCCTCGGTCGCCGCGCTATTGCTGCAACAGGCCGGGCATGTGGTCGAGTGCATTTTCATGCGCAACTGGCGCGCGGACGCCGACGACCCGCACTGTCACGCCGAGACCGACCGCAAGGACGCCGTCACCGTGGCTGGCCATCTCGGCTTGCGCTTTCGTCTGCGTGATTTTTCGGTCGATTACCAGAGCGAAGTATTCCGGCATTTTCTGGACGAGTACGCGCGTGGGCGCACGCCCAATCCGGATGTGCTGTGCAACCGCGAAATCAAGTTCAAGGTGTTTCTGCAGGCCGCACTGGCGCTGGGCGCCGAGCGCATCGCCACCGGGCATTACGCGCGCGTGCGCGAAACCGCGCGGGGCTTCGAGCTGCTGCGCGGCGTGGACCAGGCCAAGGACCAGAGCTATTTCTTGCACCAGTTGGGCCAGTACGAGCTATCGCGCACGCTGTTTCCGCTGGGCGCGATGCACAAGCCCGCGGTGCGCGCACTGGCGCGCGAGCATGCCCTGCCGACGCAAGCCAAGAAGGATTCGACCGGCATCTGCTTCATCGGCGAGCGCGATTTCCGCAGGTTTCTGGCGCGCTACCTGCCGGCACAGCCGGGCGACATTCTGGATACCGCCGGGCAGCGCATCGGCACGCACCCAGGCAGCCTGTATTTCACTCTGGGTCAGCGCGGCGGGATGGGGCTGGGTGGCGTGCGCGGTGCGGGCGAAGGCGCCTGGTACGTGGTGGGCAAGGACGTCGCCAGCAATACGCTGATCGTCGCTCAGGATGACGCCTCGCGATGGCTGGACGCGCGCACGCTGTGCGCTTCGGCGCCAACCTGGATCGCGGGCCGCGCGCCGGGCGACACGTTCATCTGCCAGGCGCAAATCCGCTACCGCCAGACCGCGCAAGATTGCCGCGTGCAAATCGATGCCGCGGGCTGTCGCGTGGACTTCGTGCAACCGCAGCGTGCGCCTGCGCCTGGGCAGTCCGTTGTGTTCTACCAGGACGAGGTCTGCCTCGGTGGCGCTACCATTGAGGCCAGCGACGCCGTGTTTGGCGGTTTGCTCGCACCGCCCGAATCCCACCCGATGAGCATGCCGCGATGAGTTCTCCGCAATGACCGCCGATCGCCCGGAAGAACGCACCCTTGCCCTGGCTGGCCTGTTTCAGGCGCTGGCGCTGGTACGCGCGCTGGCTACCAAAGGTCAGGCCGACAACACTGCCTACGCGGCCAGCCTGGCCAGCGTGCTGCGCATCGATGCGCCCGACACGCTGGCAGTATTCGGCAGCATCAGTGACGTGCGCCTGGGGTTGCAGACTTTGGTCAACCAGATCGAAGGCGACCAGGCTGACGCCATGATCACGCGCATGGCGCTGACCGTGCTGCGCATCGAACGCCGCCTGATGGCAGATGGCCCGCGTATCGAGCACCTGCAGCAAGGCTTGCGCGACGCGCAACGCCAGGCCGAGCATTTCGGCAGTCCCGATCACGCCAGCGTCATTGCACGGCTGGCCGGCCTGTACGCCGAAACCGTCAGCAGCCTGCGCCCGCGCGTGCTGGTCACCGGCAATGCACAGATGCTCAATCAACCGGCGCTGGTCGAACGCATCCGCGCCGCGTTGCTGGCTGCGGTACGCGCAGCAGTACTGTGGCGCCAGATCGGTGGCACGCAATGGCGCCTGCTCCTGCAGCGCAAGCAGATCCTGATGCTGGCGCGCGGGCTGCAGACGCGCGCGACGCTGGGCCAGGGCTGAGCACCGCGTATGTTGACCGCGGGAAATTTTCGATTTGGACTGATCAGGCCTTGGTGCTGATCAGCTGCAAGCATGGGCGCTGCTGCGCCAGCCTGGCCAGCAATGCCGCGAAGCGGAGCACGTCGGCCTGCCAGGGCGAAGACTCGCGCCAATACAGAGCGATCTCGCGACCTGGCGCCTGACCCTTGATCCGCGCCAGCACGATGCCCGGCATCGAGGCGAGGCGTTCGTGCGCCAGCGCCGGCACCAGCGCATAACCGCCGCGCAAGGTGGTGAGCGCCGCCAGGCTTTCCAGGCTCACGTCTTGCACGTGGCCCTGCCCAACGTCGGCGTGGCTCTCGGCCATCAGTGTGGCCGTGCTGGGGTCGAGCTGCGTCAGCGCGATCTGGCGGCGTCCGGCCAGCGGGTGGTCGGCGCGCAACATCAGCTCCCACGGCTCGAAAAACAGCGGTCGCATGGCGATCCCGCTGAGCGCTGGCGCGACGGGTGCCAGCACGGCATCCAGTTCGGCTTCCTGCAGACGTCGCAGCAAGCCCTTGGGCTTGCCCTCGGACAGGCCCAGCCGCGCGCCAGGGAAATGCTGCGGGAACGGCGCGATCAGATGCGGCAGCAGATATGGCCCCAACGAGGCGGGCACGCCCAGGCGCAGTTCGCCACCAAAGGCCACGGCGCCGGCCCGCGCCAGTTGCTGCAGGTGCTCGGCGGCATCCAGCAGGGTATCGATGTGCGCCAGCAAGCGCTGGCCACCCGCTGTGGGTACCACGCGCCGTCCGCCGCGCTCGAACAAGGGCGCACCAAGGGCCTGCTCGACTTTCTGCACCTGATGCGACAGGCCGGACGGGCTGATGTGCATGGCGCGCGCCGCGCTGTTGAAGCTTCCGGCGCGCTGCACTGCCTGTACCAGCGCCAGATCGCGCAGCGACACTGCGGCCAGCATGGTCGAAATCATCGAATGCTGCATGTCATGAAATGCGATTGTATGGAGTGCGCATCCGGCCCATGCTAGCGCGGATGAACCGCTGCCGTTGATGTTGGCGCACCCGGCCGAACGCATCCGCGAGCGACTTGTCTCAACTGACCGGGCGCCCGCGCAGGGACATGATCCCGGCCTGCAGCCAGCATGAATCGGGCAGCCATATCGGCCACCAATCCAAGGAGTTCGACCCATGAAAGACTCATTTGCCGTGCGCGACACCCTCGAGGTGCAGGGCCAGCGTTATACCTTCGCCAGCCTCGCCAGACTGGGCCAGCATTTCGATCTCAAGCGCCTGCCCTACTCGATGAAGATCCTGCTGGAGAACCTGCTGCGCCACGAGGACGGCGTGAATGTCAGCGCGCGCGAAATCGAGGCCGTCGCCCGCTGGAACGCGAAACAGGAACCCGAGACCGAGATCGCCTTCATGCCCGCGCGCGTGGTGCTGCAGGATTTCACCGGCGTTCCGTGCGTGGTCGACCTGGCCGCGATGCGCGACGCCATGCGCGTGCTGGGCGGCGATCCGAAGCGCATCAATCCGCTGATTCCTTCCGAACTGGTGATCGACCACTCGGTGCAGGTCGACGAGTTCGGCACCGCCAGGGCGCTGGAGGACAACGTCGCCATCGAGTTCCAGCGCAACGGCGAGCGCTATGGCTTCCTGCGCTGGGGGCAGAAGGCGCTGGACAATTTCAAGGTGGTGCCGCCGCGCACCGGAATCGTGCATCAGGTCAATCTGGAGCACCTGGCGCGCGTGGTGATGAGCGCCGACAAGGACGGTGCGCGCTGGGCCTATCCCGACACCGTATTCGGCACCGACTCGCATACCACCATGGTCAATGGTCTGGGCGTGCTGGGTTGGGGCGTGGGCGGCATCGAGGCCGAGGCGGCCATGCTGGGCCAACCTTCGTCCATGCTGATTCCGCACGTGGTGGGCTTCAAGCTCACCGGCAAGCTGCCCGAGGGCGCCACCGCCACTGACCTGGTGTTGACCGTGACGCAGATGCTGCGCAAGCTGGGCGTGGTCGGCAAGTTCGTCGAGTTCTATGGCGATGGCTTGGCGCATTTGGCGCTTGCTGATCGCGCCACCATCGCCAACATGGCGCCAGAATACGGCGCCACATGCGGCATCTTTCCGATCGATGCCGAGGTGCTGAATTATCTGCGCCTGACCGGCCGCGAGGCCGCGCAGATCGCGCTGGTCGAGGCCTATGCCAAGGCCCAGGGCCTGTGGCACGACGCGCACACGCCTCACGCCGAATTCAGCGCCACGTTGGAGCTGGACTTGGCCAGTGTGCGGCCCGCGCTCGCGGGTCCCAAGCGCCCGCAGGACCGCGTCTTGCTGGAGGACGTCAAGGCCAGCGCCGCCGCCGCCATCAAGCCACTGGCGGCCCTACGCAAGCCGCGCAATGGCGATGCCGCACGATTTGTCGATGAAGGCGGTGACAGTGCGGTCGGCAATGCCGCCAATGCCTTGTCCGAGGGCAGCGTGCGTGTCGAGATGAATGGGCAAACCTTCGACCTCGGTGATGGCGCCGTGGTGATCGCCGCGATCACGTCCTGCACCAATACGTCCAATCCGGCGGTGATGCTGGCTGCGGGGCTGGTCGCCAGGAAGGCCGTCGCACGCGGCCTCAAGGCCAAGCCCTGGGTGAAGACCTCGCTGGCACCGGGCTCGCTGGTGGTGACGGATTACCTCAAGAAAGCGGCGCTGCTGGGCGAGCTGGAAAAGCTCGGTTTTTATCTGGTCGGCTACGGCTGCACCACCTGCATCGGCAACTCCGGTCCGCTGCCGGCGGCGGTCAGCAAAGCCATCGCCACGGGCGATCTCGCGGTAGGCGCGGTGCTCTCGGGCAATCGCAACTTCGAGGGCCGCGTGCACCCGGAGGTCAAGCTCAACTATCTCGCCTCGCCGCCGCTGGTCGTGGCCTATGCCCTGGCGGGCTCGCTCGACATCGACCTTGCCCATGACCCGCTGGGCACGGGCAGTGATGGCCGACCGGTGTATCTGAAAGACATTTGGCCGAGCAACCAGGAAATTTCCGATCTGATCGCCAGCACCATCGACCCGCAGATGTTCACCCACAGCTACGCCAACGTGTTCGCCGGCGACAGCCGCTGGAACAGCATCGACGCGCCCGTGGGCGAGCTGTACCGCTGGGGTGATTCCACCTACATCAAGAATCCGCCTTATTTCGCCGGCATTCGCATGCAGCCCGCCGCGATGGCCACCATCCAGGGCGCGCGCTGCTTGGGCCTGTTCGGCGATTCCATCACCACCGATCACATTTCACCGGCCGGCAACATCAAGCAGGATTCCCCGGCCGGACGCTACCTCATCGAACACGGCGTGCAGCCTAGGGACTTCAATTCCTACGGGTCGCGCCGCGGCAACGACGATGTCATGGTGCGCGGCACCTTTGCCAATATCCGCATCAGGAACCTGATGCTGGATGGCGTGGAGGGCGGCTATACCCTGCACGTGCCCAGTGGCAAGCAGATGGCGATCTACGACGCGGCCATGCGCTACCAGGTCGAGAAAACGCCACTCATCGTGCTTGCCGGCAAGGAATACGGCACTGGCTCCTCGCGCGACTGGGCTGCCAAGGGCACGTTGCTGCTGGGCGTGAAGGCGGTGATCGCGGAAAGCTTCGAGCGCATCCATCGCTCCAACCTGGTCGGCATGGGCGTGCTGCCGCTGCAGTTCCTGCCCGGTGAAAGCGCGCAGGCGCATGGTCTGACGGGTCGCGAGAGTTTCGCCATCGTCGGATTCGATGCGCCCGAAGCGTGCGAGGCCACGGTCATCGCGCAGGGCGATGGCGGCGAAAAGCGCTTCCAGGTGCAGGTCATGCTACTCACCCCCAAGGAACGCGAGTTCTATCGCCATGGGGGCATCCTGCCCTACGTGCTGCGCCAACTGGCCGCACGCAAGGCGGCCTGAGTTCGCGCTGACAAGGCCCTGGTTGCATGGCCGCGGCACAGGGATGTGCCCGGCAACGAGCACGGGTGCATGCCTTGCGGCGCGCAGCGGGTCTGCGCACCGCCCGCGGCGTCATCCAACTGATGACTACCGTGTCTGGACGACGCCGGACTGCCCGCGCCGGCACATGCATCAACCCGAGCGGGACTGCGCGCAGGCCGCGCTGATCTGACGCCGCGCGCTGGCATAGTCACACAGCGCGGTTTCGATCCAGGCGCGGGTTTCGGGTCCGAACAGGCGCTCGTATTTGCGCTCGGGTGTACTGATTCGCCCCGTGGTCTCGCGCTTGCGCCATGGTTCGTGATCGACGCTGCTGACGCGACTGCCGGGCCGCGCCAGCAAGGTGCGATCGGCCGCAAGATCGAGAAACCCACGCAGCGCATGCCATGTGCCGTCGAAGTCGCGGGTCAGGTCTTCCAGGCACAGCAGGAAATGCCGCGGGTCATCCTGACGGGCCAGCGACAAGCCCAATGCGTGGTTCCAGCGCCGTGCCCAGGTGACCACGCCGCCGGTGAAATCCGGCCACGGCTGGTGCAGATCGGCATCGGCGATCGAGGCCAGCACGTCGCGGCCAGCGCGAATCACATGCACGAAGCACGCATCGGGCACTGCAGCCGCAATCTCGTCGAGATACAGCAGGTGCTGCGGGGTTTTTTCGATCCACGCGCTGCACTCGGCGCGCGTCGCAGCGCGATCAAGCATGTGCACGAAACGCCGGATGCATGCGCCATCGCGCCATGGGACCGGCGGACGCCGGCTCAGGCCGGCGCCGTGCTCGAGTTCGCGCAGGCGCCGACGACCACGCGATTGCGCCAGATGCAGTCGGCGGTGATACCAGCGCCGTCCGTCGCGCGCGTAGGGATCGCCCCAGCGCGCCTGGGTGCCGCCGTACAGGGCTTCGAAGAACCCTGTTTCGGGCAAGGTATATACATCGGGGTGACGTGCGATCAGCGCCTGCACCACGGTGGTACCCGAACGCGGACAGCCCACAACAAAAATTCGTTTCACTGCCAACTCCAGAAGCCCCCTCCTGGATAACGCGGTCCGCTCATCAGGGTTGACCGCGCGGGCATCACACCCGCGCGGTCAGTGGCTTTATTACTGCTTGTCGCCGGCAGCGTCAACCGCGAGCGTGCTGCTGTAGAACCGATTGAGGTCCGCGTGATAGGCGGCCAGTGCCTGCGGATTGAGGTAAATCATGTGACCCGAGTCGTAAAAGGTGAACTCGACATGGCTGCGCAACTGCGGCTCGAGCATCATGTGGTCGAGGTCATACTCGGTGGCGAAGAATGGCGTGGCCAGGTCGAAATAGCCATTAGCCGACATCACGCGCAGGTACGGGTTCTTGCGCAGCGCCGCGCCGAGATCACCCGCCACATAGGGCAGCGGCAGTTTCCAGCCCGAGCCCGGCACGGCATGGTGCCAGTCCCATTCGCCGATGACCTTGTCGTTCATCACCTTGTACGGGCGTTCGGAGTGGTACTTCAGCACGTTGCCCAAATACCAGTTGAAGGCCGTGGTGAAGCCCGGCGAGACGAACTGGTCGGACGGGTCGAAATCCGGCGTGGAGCCGATCGCGTTGATATCCAGTCCGGCGTAGCGTCCGTCGTAGCGGCCGATGCTCTCGCGCTCGGGCAGCATCAGCTCCTTGCGGAAATTGCTGGCCTCGATGCGCAGGTTGGCGCGCTTGATGTACTCCAGCGGCAACCCGGTGTACTCGTGCAGCTTGACAGCCACCGCGTCGCGCTCGGCGACAGGAAGGTTTTCACCCTGCGCCAGCGCGTGCGCATACTCGCCCAGCGCGAACTGCTGCACCTTGGCCAGCAGCGCCGGCAAATCGGTGCCCGGATTGCCCGGCAGCTTGTGGTGGTACCAAGCCAGCGCGGTGTAGGTTGGCAGGTACAACTCGTATTTCGTGTCCGACCCCGGCATCAGCAAGCCGTAGTTGAGGATGGACGACTGCAGCACCACGCCGTTCATGCTGATGCCCTGATCCTGCAGATACTCCACCAGCGCTGCCGAGCGCGTGGTGCCGTAGCTTTCGCCAAGCAGGAACTTGGGCGAATTCCAGCGATTGAACTGGGTCAGATAGCGCTGGATGAACTGGCTGAAGGATTTCACATCCTGATCCACGCCCCAGAACATCTTGTCGGTGCCCTTGCCGACCACATGGCTGTAACCGGTGCCGATCGCGTCGATGAACACCAGATCGCTGTCATTGAGCAGGCTGTCGTGGTTGGGCACGATGGCATACGGTGCGGGCGGCGTGGCACCTGCATTGTTGAGCGCGACTTTCATCGGACCCAGACCGCCCATGTGCAGCCAGATCGAAGAAGATCCGGGTCCGCCGTTGTACAGAAACGTGATCGGGCGCCTGGCCTCATTGCGTACGCCGTCCTTGGTGTAGGCCACGTAGAACATGGTCGCCACCGGTTCATTCTTGTCATCGCGCAGGATGATGGTTCCTGCGGTGGCGGTGTAGCGCACGTCCTCATTGCCGATGCGCACGCTGCCGTGGGTCACGACCTCGCGCTGCTGCGGCAGCGTTGCGGCAGCTGCGGTCTTGGCGGGCTCGGCATGGGCGGCGTCGGCGGCATACGCGCCCATGGGCAACAGAGCTGCGGCCAGCAGCATGGGCAGTATCTTGCGTTGCAGTTTCAAGGCGTTCTCCCGGGATTGGTAACAGGCGCTGAATGGCGCGAGCGAAGCATTAGAGCAGTCTTCCAGGCTACGGTTCCGTATCCCTGCCATTAGTCATGGGTGGCCGGCGCCCAGCCATAGCCAGGACAGACGGCCCCGATGATGGCAACGCGGCATTGCAGCGCATCTTGCTGGGCCGCGGGGGCTATGTTGCAATCCGGACCCTACGTGCGCGCAGGGTGCACGCTCCATCTGACGGTCGATGAGGTCAACACATGGGCGTTGAGCGTCCCTGGCTTGCGCACTACCCGAAAAATGTCCCTGCCGAAATCGACCTGAACCGTTACGCCTCGGTCGTTTCAGTCATTGACGAGGCCTGCCTGCGCTTCGCCCAGCGCCCGGCCTATGGCAATTACGGTCATGTCCTGAGCTATGCGGAGATCGATCGCCTCAGTGCGCAGTTCGCAGCGTATCTGGGCGGCACCTTGGGTCTGGCCAAGGGCGATCGCATCGCGATCATGCTGCCCAACATCCTGCAGTACCCGATCGTCCTGTTCGGTGCACTGCGCGCCGGACTGGTCGTGGTCAACACCAATCCGCTATACACCGCGCGCGAACTGGAGCACCAGCTCAAGGATTCCGGCGCCAAGGCCATCGTGGTGCTGGAGAACTTCGCCGGCGTGCTGCAGGGCGTGATCACGCATACCGACGTACGTCACGTGGTGGTGACCAGCCTGGGCGAGATGCTGGGCACACTCAAGGGCGCGCTGATCAACTTCGCAGTGCGTCATGTCAGGAAAATGGTGCCGCCCTGGCAATTGCCCGGAGCCGTCAGCCTGCATCAGGCGCTGGTGCTGGGCGCGGGTCAGGCACGCCCGCAGGTGGCGCTGGGCCACGACGATCTGGCGTTCCTGCAATACACCGGCGGGACTACCGGCGTGGCCAAGGGCGCGATGCTCAGCCACGGCAACATGGTCGCCAACATGTTGCAGGCCTCGACCTGGATCCAGTCGGTGCTGCACGAGGGCGAGGAAGTCATCGTCACCGCGCTGCCGCTGTATCACATCTTTTCGCTCACGGCCAATTGCTTCACTTTCCTGAAAACCGGCGGTTATGCCTATCTGATCACCAATCCGCGCGACATGCCGGGCTTCGTCAAGGAACTGCGCCAATTGCGCTTCACCGCGATAACCGGCGTCAATACCTTGTTCAATGGCCTGCTCAACACGCCCGGCTTCAACGATCTGGATTTTTCGCACCTGCGCATGACCCTCGGTGGCGGCATGGCGGTGCAGCGTGCCGTGGCCGAACGCTGGAAGCAGGTGACCGGCTGCACGCTGGTGGAAGCTTACGGCCTCACCGAGACCAGCCCAGCGGTGTGCATCAACCCGCTGGACCTGGCCGCCTACAACGGCTCGATCGGCCTGCCGGTGCCTTCCACCGAGGTCTGCGTGCAGGACGACAGCGGCACGTTGCTGGCCACCGGTGAGATCGGTGAATTGTGCGTCAAGGGTCCGCAGGTGATGCAGGGCTACTGGAACCGTGCCGACGAAACCGCCAAGGTCATGGACAGCGGCGGCTGGCTGCACACCGGCGACATCGCGCGCATGGACAGCAACGGGTTTTTCTACATCGTCGATCGCAAGAAAGACATGATTCTCGTATCCGGCTTCAATGTGTACCCCAATGAAGTCGAAGACGTCATGGCCGCCTGCCCCGGCGTGCTCGAAGTGGCCGCCATCGGCGTACCCGACGATAAATCCGGTGAAGCGGTAAAGCTGTTCGTGGTGCGCAAGAACCCCGCGCTGACCGAGGCCGAGGTACGCGATTATGCGAAAGCCAACCTCACCGGTTACAAGCGCCCGCACATCGTCGAGTTCCGCGACAGCCTGCCCAAGACCAACGTCGGCAAGATCCTGCGTCGCGAACTGCGCGCCAGTCCCGGGAGTTGAGGCTGCGACGCAACGACCCCGGCAAACTCAGTCGTTGAAAAACTCAGGTATTGAAAGCCTCCACGCGATCCGCATAGCCGCCGAGCAGGTCCCACAGCGGGATCTGCCGATCCTCGGGTATGCGCGTGAACTCGAAGCACAGCTTGTGCTCGGTCTCGCGCACGCAAGTAGCCTCCAGATTGATGTGCGCATCGCCTTCCAGCAGCAGATCCAGCGTCCACAACTGTCCACGGCCACCTTGCCACTGCTGCGGGCGCTGCACGCACAGACCCGTTGCGGAAATGTCGACCATTTCGCTCTGCGCACTCTCGGCGCCGCGGCTGAGCAGTACCGCGCTGACCACATGCAGGCGGGCGTGACGATAAAGGTTCTGTGCACTCATGCTGGTGTCCGGTTCCGGCCCCTTGCGCCGGGTACGCAAACATCCAAGCAGGATTCAGGCCAACCCCGCAGACCGCAAAAATGCTGGCCGAACAGTGCGCGGGGCGTCCGTCGGCGTCACCCGACTGACGCAATAGGTCGTTTGCACGCATCAGGTATCCCGGCGCGACACGGATGATGTGGCGCCGCTAGTGCAACGCGCGTTGACCCCCTGCGGGGTGCGTGCTACAAGCCCTGCCACCTATTCTGTCGACGCCCGCCATGGCTGATCTCGAACAACAATTTCTCGCCGCCAGCGAGGCCATCAAAAAGCTGGGTGAGCGTCCCGACAACGACACGCTGCTGAAGCTCTATGCGCTGTACAAGCAGGGCTCCGTGGGCGATGTCGATGGCCCCAAGCCGGGCTTTTTTGATTTCGTCGGCACCGCCAAGTACGAAGCCTGGGCCAAGCTCAAGGGCACCGCGCGCGATGCGGCACAGAGCAAGTACATCGAACTGGTGCACAGCCTGGGCGCCTGAGCAGACGTTGCGCCCACCTGCGTCCACCGAATTCCGCCATGCACATGCAACTCGGTTGTCCGCACTGCGCGCAGCGTGCCATGCCGGCCGTGGTCAAGGCACTCACCTCACCGTGGCAGGCGCGTGAGTGCCGCCGCTGTGGTTGTCGCATCGGCGTGCCGTGGTGGGGCCATGGGTTGGCCATGCTGCCGATACTGGCCATTCTGATACTGCTGCCACTCGTGCCGATCCGCGACGGCTTGTGGCTGTTGATCGGCATGACGATCGCATTCGTCGCTCACTTCATGCTGCGCCTGGTCGCGGTGCCGATCGTGTCGCGCGAGCCGGATGGACAGCGCCGGTTTTGAGCGCAACTCAGCGCCCGCGCAAGCCGATTTCCTCGCCCTCGTGGCGGCGATCCCAATTGCGCAGATCATCGCGGATATGCTGGATGCCTTGACGACCCAGGCCATTGCGCTCGGAATCGAGCAGCACGCCATCGAGCAATTCGGCCATGCGCTGCGCGGCGGGCAACATGGCATCCCAAGCATCCAGCGCGTTGAGCGGACCGGGCAGCGTCATGAAAAAACCGAGGCCGGGCGTCGCCAACGCATCGATGTGCGCCAGATCGAAACTGCCGGGCTTGACCATGTTGGCCACGCTGAACACCGGACCCAGCGCCGCGCTGCGCTCATCGAGACGGTGAAAGATGTTCATGTCGCCGAATTCAAGACCTACTTTTTCGGCGGCCACCACCAGATCGACACCGCGAAATACCCGCCCTTCGCGCGCGGTGACGAACAAACTGATGATGCGCTCGATGTTCGCCTCCTGGCGTTTCCCGGCGCTCTTGGCGGGCGTAGCGGACGCAGGCGTGATCGGTGCCGCCGCGGCCGCATGCGCCAGCGGTGCCTGCGGGGTCATGGGCCTGACGCCAGACTTGCCTGTCTCGGCGGGGACCTTCACGCGCGCCGCGGCAGGGTCCGCATCCAGCGCCGCGTCGCCGAAGCGCGGTTCGATGCGCACGCTCTCGGCGCGTTCGGTCTCGTTGCGCGTGGCGGCCGGTGGGCGCTTGCGGCCGATGATATAGATCGCCAGCAGCGCAACGAAGCTCAAAATCAGCAACGGCAGTCCGATCGCGGGGTCCCAATGCATCGTGTTCTCCGGGGTTCCGCGCCGATCAGCGCGGAGGGGGTCAGGCAACGCCGGCGAGTTTAGCGGCTTCTTCGAGATCCACTTGCACCAGCCGCGATACGCCAGGTTCGCGCATGGCCACGCCGCACAGATGTTGCGCGGATTCCATGCTGGTCTTGTTGTGCGTCACGTACATGAATTGCACGCGCTCGCTCATCTCCTTGACCAGTTCGGTGAAGCGGCCGACGTTGGCCTCGTCCAGTGGCGCATCGACCTCGTCGAGGATGCAGAACGGCGCCGGATTGAGGCGAAAAATCGCGAACACGAGCGCCACTGCAATCAGCGCCTTTTCGCCACCGGAGAGCTGCGAGATATTGCTGATGCGCTTGCCAGGTGGCCGCGCCATGATCGCCACGCCGGCATCGAGCAAATCATCGCCGGTGAGCTCGAGATAGGCCGTGCCACCACCGAACAAGCGCGGGAAAAGCTCCTGCAAACCGGTGTTGACCTTGTCGAAGGTGTCGCGAAACATCTGCCTGGTCTCGCGGTCGATCTTGCGGATCGCGGTTTCCAGCGTCTCCAGCGCCTCGGTCAGATCAGCCAGCTGCGCATCCAGATAAGTCTTGCGCTCGGCCTGTTCGGCGTGTTCCTGGATCGCGGCAAGGTTGACCGGTTCGAGGCGGCGTATTTTCTGCTCCAGGTCCAGCAGCGCGGTGCGGAAACTGTCGATCTCGATGTCCTCGGCAAGGCTGGCCAGCACTTCATCCAGCGCGAGGCCGCTGGCGCCGATGGCCTCGGCGATCTGCGCGGCGCGCAGGCGCTGCGCCTGTTCCGCGAGGCGCTGCTCGGTGCCCTGCTCGCGCTGCCGCAGCAGACGTTGTTCGGCGTGCTGGCGCTCGCCTTCCAGCGTGCGCTGGCCGGTCTCGGCTGCTTCCAGTGCGCCGCGCGCTTCGACCAGTGCGCGATCGGCCAGCAGGCGTTGCTCGAGATACACCGCGCGTTCGGCATCGAGTTCGACCAGCGGCGCGGCGCCAGTGGCGAGTAGTTCGGCCAGTGCCTCGCTGCGTGCACGCACTTGCGCATGCTGCGCCTGCGTGCGCGCGATCGCCTGTTCCAGCGCGATCAGCGCGCTGCGCCGCGCCTCCAGGCCCAGCGCCAGCTGCCGCTGCCGCTCGCTGGCCTCGCGCAGATTCAGGCGCGCCTCTTCGCGCGCTTCCAGCAGGTTGCGCCGCGCGGCATCCAGCCCATGGCGCCGGGTTTCATCAGCGCCCATGCGCGTCAGCGCAGCCTCCAGCCTGGCGCGTGCGCTGCGTGTTTCGAATTCCAGCGCAGTCAGGCGTTGCGCAACGCCGCCAAGCTCCTCATCCAGCCGGGTCAGGCGATTGCGCGCCAGTTCCAGCTTGCCTGCCTGGCTTTGACGTTGACCGGCCAATTCCGACAGGTGCCGGTGCGCCTGGTACAGCTCGCGCTGTGTGTCCTCGCGCAGGCGTTCGTGCTCGGCGCGCGCGGTGGTGGCTGCCTCCACGGCAACGCTGGCTGCCTGTACGGCGGCCTCGGCCGTGGCCAGCATGGTCTGCACGGACGCAATTTCGCGCGCACGCGCCAGTACGCCGACCTGCTTGTCACCACCGCGCAGCACGCGCAGGAAATCGCGACCCAGCCATTCGCCGCCGGCGGTGATGACGCTTTGCCCTGGCGCAAGATTCACCGCCAGCGCGCGCGCGCTGGCCAGATCCGCGGCGGTATGCACGCGTGCCAGCAGGGCCAGTGCCGCCGCTGGTCCCTGGGCATGCATGGCCAATGTGCCTGCAACCCTGGGTGCGCTCGCCTGATCGAGCCCGAGCAGGGTCAGATCAAAATCGTCATCTGCGCTCAGGGCGCCAGCAGCTTCCAGCGGCTGCACGGTGAGCACGGCGTCGAGCCAACCGGCGAGCACGGTTTCCACCGCACGCTCCCAGCCCGCATCCACCTTGAGCTGCGCGCCCAGACGCGTGGCCTGCTGCAAGCCGAGACGCTGCAGCCAGCCGCGCAGTCGCGCATCGTCCTCACCCAGCGCGGCGTGCTGCAGGGCTTCAAGCGATGCCAGCCGCCCGCGCAGCGTCTGCACGTTCTGCCGCGCGTGGTCCTGTGCCGCCTGCTGCTCGCGTTCGTGCGTCTGCGCCCGAGCCAATTCCGCCTTGTGCTGTTCCAGTGCGGCGTTGAGGCGTTCGACCTGTTGCTGTTGCGCATCGTGCTGTTGATTCAGCACGCCAATCTCGGCGGCCAGCGCGGCGAGGTCGGTACCACCGCGTTCGCGTTCCAGGGTTTCTCGGCGGCGCGCCAGTTCCATGCTCTCGCGATCGAGGTGACTCAGGTGCGTGCGCTCGACCTCGGCCGCGCGCGCCACATCGGCGGATTCACCGCTGTGCGCATCCCAATCCTGCTGCCATATGGCCAGTTGCGCCTCGGCCTGCTGCAGCGCCTGCTCATGACGCTGTTCTTCAGCGCGCAGGTCATCCATCTGCGGTAGCGCCTCATTCTGCGCGCGGCGCTGCTCGTGCTGGCGGGCCTGGTCGTCTTCGAGCTGGCGTTCGATCTGCTGCATTTGCACGAGCACCTCGGCCTGCTCGCGCTGCAGGCGCTCGCCCAACTCGCGGTTGTGCCGCAATTGTTGCTCGACGCGCGCGACTTCCGCGCCGATCTTGTAGGTTTCGGCTTGTGCCGCATTGAATCGCGTGCCGGCTTCGGCATGTGCAGTACGCGCGTGCTCGAGGCGGTTTTCGATCGCGGCCAGCGCCGCCTGTTCGCGCTCGATCGCCAGCTCGCGGTCACGCAGCGCCTGCTGTTGTTGTGCCAGTTCGGCGCTCAGTGCGCGGTATTCGAGTGCGCGCAATTCGGCCTCGCGCCGTGTCTGTTCGGTTTTCAGTGCTTGCCAGCGCTCGGCCGCGCGGGCCTGGCGGTTGAGGTGATCCAGTTGCTTGTCGACCTCATCGCGCACATCGCGGATGCGATCCAGATTTTCACGCGTGGCCTTGATGCGACTCTCGGTCTCCTTGCGCCGCTCCTTGTACTTGGAGATGCCAGCGGCTTCCTCCAGATGCACGCGCAGGTGCTCGGGCTCGGACTCGACGATGTCGGAGATCACGCCCTGCTCGATGATCGCGTAGCTGCGCGCGCCGAGGCCGGTGCCGAGGAACAGGTCGGTGATATCGCGACGTCGGCAGCGCGTGCCATTGATGTAGTAGTTCGACTGGCCGTCGTGGCTGACCAGACGCCGCACCGAGATCTCGGCGAAGTTGGCCCACTCGCCACCGAGCGTGCCTTCGGAGTTGTCGAACACCAGCTCGACACTGGCCTGCCCGGCCGGTTTGCGCGCGCTGGATCCGGCGAAGATCACATCGGTGATGTTCTCGCTGCGCAGACGGCTGGCCGCGCTCTCGCCCAGCACCCAGCGCACCGCGTCGATGATGTTGGATTTGCCGCTGCCGTTGGGACCGACCACGCAGGTGATATTGGTCGGCAGTGACAACGTGGTCGGGTCGACAAAGGACTTGAAGCCGGCCAGCTTGATCGAGGTCAGGCGCATGCGCGTGCAGGAATCCGGTGAACGCCGCGCTCCCCGCTGCGGCCAAGCCATGAACTGTAGCCAATGCCGCCATCGATGCGCAATGCGAACGGGCTCGAATTTAAACTCAATTTATTACGCAACTCATTGAATAAAAATGTTCAAGCTTTGAGCTGTTTGCAAACCCGCTGCAGCATATGGGCGCACTGGGCCGGCGCCCGCTGCGCGCCGGAACCATGGATGGTGCAGGCAGGGCTTTGGCAGCGAAGCAGGATGCGTAGCTGCCAAAGTGCCGCCGCGACGGGCATGCAAGTGCTGGTCGCGACCTGGGTGGTGCGGCTTTGCCGCGCCTGTTTGCTTGCATGAAGCCGCTTTGAATCTGGCGGCAGGATGCCCGGTTTTGCAAACCGATCCCTTATAAGTCACCGCCAGATTTCGGGTCGGTCCCGGATGTGGCCTCGATTTGCAGGGCGTGGATATCGCTGTCCATGAGCGTGCCCAGTGCGGCATAGACGGCGCGATGCCTGGCCAGCGGCGCCATGCCGGCGAATGCAGTGCTGACGATGCGCACGCGAAAATGCCCGCGCCCATCGCGCGCGCCGACGTGACCAGCGTGTCGGGCGCTGTCGTCGATCACTTCGAGCTGCAGCGGCGCGAACGCGTCCTGCAGGCGCGCGCGGATGAGCGCCACGCGCGACGCCGTCACGGCAACACCTTGCGGAAGGGTTTGGCCTCGATGCTGCGGTAGACGCCCGCGGCACGGTATGGATCCGACTCGGCCCAGGCCTGCGCGGCGCCAAGATCGGCGAACTCGGCCACGATCAAGCTGCCGCTAAATCCGGCCGCCCCGGGATCCTCGGCATCGATCGCCGGGAACGGTCCGGCCAGCAGCAGACGCCCCTGTTCGAGCAGCGCGCGCAGACGCGCGAGATGCGCCGGGCGTGCGGCCTGGCGCGCGGCCAGCGAGTCGGGATGGTCAATCGCGGTGATGGCGTACCACATGGGCTAGAGCGCTCGTGAGCGGGAAGTGGGAAACGTGCGTGCCGAGTGTGCGCGAGGCTTGCATGTCACGGGTCGCGGTCTTCCGGGCGCATGTACGGAAACAGCAACACGTCGCGGATCGAGGGCGCGTCGGCCAGCAGCATTACCAACCGGTCGATGCCGATGCCGAGGCCACCGGTGGGCGGCAGGCCGTGTTCCAGCGCACGAATGTAGTCGGCGTCGTAGTGCATGGCCTCGTCATCGCCGCCGGCCTTGGCATCCACCTGGGCCTGAAAGCGCGCCGCCTGATCCTCGGGATCGTTCAACTCGGAAAAGCCATTGGCGATTTCCTTGCCGCCGATGAACAGCTCGAAGCGGTCGGTGACGCCCTTGTCGGTGTCGCTCTCGCGCGCCAGCGGCGACACCTCGACCGGGTGCTGGGTGATGAAGGTCGGCTGCACCAGGCTGGCTTCGACGGTTTTCTCGAAGATCTCCAGCAACAGCTTGCCCCAGCCGTAGTCGGGCTTGACCACCACGCCCAGGCGCTGCGCATGCGCGGCCAGCGCAGCGCGGTCGCGCAACTGACCGGGCTGGATTTGCGGATTGTGCTCGAGCACCGCGTCCTGTATGCGCCAGCGCCGGAACGGCGCGTCCAGATCAACCGCACGGCCTTCCCAACTCAGCGCACAGCGCCCGAGCACATCGGTTGCGCAACTGCGCAGCAGGGCTTCGGTCAAGTCCATGATGTCGCTATAGGTGGCATAGGCCTGGTACAGCTCAAGCATGGTGAACTCGGGGTTGTGGCGCGTGGATACGCCCTCGTTGCGGAAGTTGCGGTTGATCTCGTACACGCGCTCGAAACCGCCGACCACCAGGCGCTTGAGATACAGCTCCGGCGCCACGCGCAGGTAAAGCTGCAGGTCCAGCGCATTGTGGTGGGTGATGAACGGCCGCGCCGTGGCGCCGCCGGGAATGACGTGCATCATCGGCGTTTCAACTTCCATGAAGCGCCGTGGCGCGTCCTCGAGCCAGCGCCGGATGTGGCCAATAACCTGCGAACGCAAGCGGAACGTGGCGCGCGTCTCGGGGGTCACGATCAGATCGACGTAGCGCTGCCGGTAACGCTGCTCCACATCGGCCAGCCCGTGCCACTTGTCCGGCAGCGGGCGCAGCGCCTTGACCAGCAGCCGGATCGCGCTGACCGCCACCGACAATTCGCCGGTTTTGGTGCGTGTGAGCGTGCCCTCGACGCCGACGATATCGCCGATGTCCCAGCCCTTGAAAGCGGCATAGGCCTCGCCCAGCTCGGCACGCAGAAACAACTGGATCGCGCCGCTGCCATCCTGCACGCGCGCGAAGCTGGCCTTGCCCATCACGCGCTTGGCCAGCAGGCGCCCACCCAGGCGCACGCGGCGCGCGCAGGCGGCCAGTGCCTCGGCGCTCCAGCGCTCGGCGTCGGCATACTCCGTAACCAGGTCGCCGGCGAACGCATCCGGCTGGAAATCGTTGGGATAGGCGATGCCGGCAGCGCGCAGCGCCTTGAGTTTTTCGCGGCGTTCGGCGATCAGCTTGTTCTCGTCCGGCGCGCTGTCAGTGGCCGGGGGCGTGGCTTCGCTCATGGGCAAGTTTTCCATCATTGCAGCATCGAGGATAGTCAGGCATCCGCGCGCCTGGAGCCGACTTCAAGGCCAGCCTTCAGGCTGCCCTCGACGAACGCGTCGAGATCGCCATCCAGCACTTTTTGCGTGTCCGTGCGTTCGATACCGGTGCGCAGGTCCTTGATGCGCGACTGGTCGAGCACGTAATTGCGGATCTGGCTGCCCCAGCCGATATCGGACTTGGTGGCCTCGACCGCGGCCTTCTCGACATTGCGCTTGTGCAGTTCCAGCTCGTACAGCTTGGCCTTGAGCATCTTCATCGCGCGGTCGCGGTTGGCGTGCTGGCTGCGCTCGGTCTGGCAGGCGACCACGGTGTTGGTCGGCACGTGGGTAATGCGCACCGCGGATTCGGTCTTGTTGACGTGCTGGCCACCGGCGCCGGAGGATCGATACACGTCGGTCTTCAGGTCGGCCGGGTTGATCGCGATGTCGATATCGTCGTCCACCTCGGGCGCGACGAACACGCTGCCGAAGCTGGTGTGGCGGCGATTGTCCGAGTCGAACGGACTCTTGCGCACCAGTCGGTGCACGCCGGTTTCGGTTTTCAGCCAGCCGTAGGCGTAGTCGCCCTCGACGCGGAAGGTCGCGCTCTTGATGCCGGCCACCTCGCCGGCGCTGGCTTCCAGCAGTTCGGTCTTCCAACCGCGCGACTCGGCCCAGCGCAGGTACATGCGCAACAGCATTTCGGCCCAGTCCTGCGCCTCGGTGCCGCCGGCACCGGCCTGGATATCGACAAACGCATTGCTGCTGTCCATCTTGCCGGCGAACATGCGCCGGAACTCCAGCGTGCCGACGCGACCGGCCAGCACATCGACATCTGCGGCGATGGCCTTGATCGAAGCCTCGTCGCCATCGGCGATGGCGAGATCGAGCAGTTCGGCAGCGTCGTTCAGCCCGCTTCCGATCGCATCCAGACCCTCGACCACCTGGGCCAGCCGCGCACGTTCGCGGCCCAGCTCCTGCGCGTGCGCCGGATCGTCCCAGATCGTGGGCAACTCCAGCTCGCGGTTGACCTCTTCCAGACGCTCGCGTTTGCCCGCGTAGTCAAAGATACCCCCTGAGCGCGGCAACGCGCCCACGCAGGTCTGCGATCAGGTTGTGGATGGGGTTGGTCTCGATCATGGACGACACGCCGTATAAAGCATCCGAGGATAGCAGAGCACCGCGCAATTCTTCAGGCCGCCACCCTGCCGGAATCACGTGCGGATCGGCGCGCGGGCACATGGGCGACCTCGTCTTTTACAGATGCACGGCTTCGACGTGCTGCAACAGCAATTGCAGGCGCTCGCGGTCTTGCCAGGTGTCCAGCTGCAGGCGATAGGCCGCGCGCATGCGGGTGGGCGGACGCTCGCCGGGCGCCTGAAAATACACCGCGTCGAGTTCGGGGCCGTGCGGCAGCGCCTGCAGACGTAGACGCCAGTGGCCACCGCTGAGCGGGCGCCAGTGCAGGCAAGCGAAATCACCCTCGAACAGCGGCTCGGGGAAACCTTGCCCCCACGGACCACCGTCGCGCAACGCGCGCGCCAGATCGAGGGTGAACTCATCGGCCTGCAGTTCGCCATCGGTCCACAGCACCGGCTGCAGCGCCCCGGGGGCGAGGCGCGCGTGCACGGCGTCATTGAACGCGCTGGCGAAGCGCGCGTAGTCGGCGCTGCGCAGGCTGAGGCCCGCCGCCATGGCGTGTCCGCCGAAGCGCAGCAGCAGACCAGGGTGCGCGGCATCGACATCGGCCAGCGCATCGCGAATGTGCAGGCCGGGAATCGATCGCGCCGAGCCGCGCAGTTCGCCGGGTGCGCCGGCAGCAGGCGCGAACGCCACCACCGGGCGATGCAATCGTTCCTTCAGGCGCGCAGCCACCAGGCCGACCACGCCCTCGTGCCAGCCCGGCTGCAACAGGCACACGCCGCAGACGTCGGCAACGTGATCGGCGTCGGCCAGCGCCAGCGCCTGCTCAAGCATGCCGGCCTGCACCTCGCGGCGCTCGGCGTTGATGGCATGCAGTTGCGCGGCCAGCGCTGCGGCGCGCGCGGCGTCATCGGCGAGCAGGCATTCGATGCCGATACGCATGTCGTCCAGCCTGCCCGCGGCATTGATGCGCGGCGCCAGCGCGAAGCCCAGATCAGCGGCTGAGGCAACGCGCGCATCGCGACCGCTGACCGCGAATAGCGCCGCGATGCCGTGCGTGGCGCGACCATCGCGCATGCGTGCCAGCCCGGCGCGCACCAGCGCGCGGTTGTTCACATCCAGCGGCACCAGATCGGCGACCGTACCCAGCGCGACAAGGTCCAGCAGCGGCGCCAGATCGGGCTCGGCGACATCACGGTAGCGCCCTTGCGCACGCAGCGCGGCACGCAGACCCAGCAGCAGGTAGAACATCACGCCGACGCCAGCCAGCGCGCGGCTGGCAAAGCGCTCACCGGGCAGATTCGGATTGAGGATGACATCGGCCGCGGGCAGCGCCGCGCCGGGCAGATGATGGTCGGTGACCAGTACGCGACAACCGCGCGCGCGCGCCGCGGCCACGCCATCCAGCGCGGCGATGCCATTGTCCACGGTAATCAGCAGATCGGGTGCCTGCGCCAGCGTGGCGACCAGCGCCGGGCTCAGGCCATAGCCATGCACCAGGCGATTGGGCACGGCGTAATCGACGTGGCGCGCACCGAGCAGGCGCAGTCCGCGCAGGCCGACCGCGATACCGGTAGCGCCGTCGCAATCGTAATCGCCGACGATCAAAATGCGGGCATCGCGCGCCAGCACATCCAGCAGCAGCGCGGTCGCGGCCGGCATGGCGGAAAAATCCTGCGGCGCGAGCAACGCGGCCAGGCGCGGCGTGATGCTGGCGGCATCCAGTGCGCCGCGCGCGGCATACACGCGCGCCAGCGCCGGGTGCAGGGCTTGCGGCAGTGGTGTGGCGGCATCCAGCACGCGCTGGCGCAGGCGCATCATGGCCGCCATGCACGCCGCCAGAAACGCCAGCGCTGCGCTGCACGGATGCGCCAGCGCGCGCCATCGATGAAGGCCAGGCGCAGGATTTCATCGCGATGCAGCGCGCGCGCAGCCTGCGCGATGGCAGCGCGTGCCGACTGCGGATCAAGCGCGGCAAGATCGCTGCAGCGATCGCCGCTAGCGCGCGCCGGCAGCGACCCGTCGACGATGCTGATGCCGGCATGCTGCGCCAGCGCGCGCACCAACGCATCGATCGAGCGCACCTGCGTCAACGCGGTACGCGGTCGTGCCGGCAAAGCGCCACCGCCCCACAGCCACAGCGCATTGACCGGCGCCAGACCCTGCTGCGCGCGCACGCGATTGCGCGAATGCTGATGCAGCAGCACCTGCAGTTCGGTGAACAGGGCGCGCCAGCGGCGGCCTTCGACGCCTTGCGGCAGATGCGGCAGCAGCTGTTCGCCGAGCACCGCCTCGGGTGCCGCGAACCTCGGCAACGGGCTGCCCGTGGGCAGGCGCAATTGCCAGCGGTCCGGGCTGGTGATCTCCAGCAGCATGCCCGCATCGCCCAAGAGCGGGCGCAGCGGGCGCGCGAGATCCTCGGCTTCGACACGCGTCAGGCCCAATGTGCCACAGGCCAGCAGTCGCGCACCGGACATCTCGGCCTGCACCCAGGCCGGGTCGGCGCACAGCCACACGCTGTCGCCGGCGTCGTGCGCGGCGGCCTCGCGCAGCAGCGCCGCCACCGGCAAGGCCGTACCGGGCAACGCGAATAGCTCGCCCAGCGCGGCCAGCAGCCCCGGCGGCTGCGCGGGCAGGCGATCACCACGCCCCAGCAGGCGCCGCAGCGCCAGCTCATCGGCGAGCCGCGCCAACGGCGGCAGCAGCAGCGTATGCGTGTTCATGTGCGCAGCCTAAACCCGGCACTTGGCGCGCACATCAGCCACGCTCATGCAGCCGTGTCGGGATCGAGCCGGGCGTAGATGTCCAGCCACTCCTGCTCGAGCCGAGCGTGTTCGGCGTGCAGCCCGGCCTGCTGCTGCAGCAGGTGCGTCAGTTCGGCATCGGCGCTGGCGTAAAGTTGCGGATCGGCCAACTGCTGCGCCTGCGCGGCCAGTGCGTCGGCCAGCGTCTGCAAGCGGCTTTCGACCTTCTGCAACCGTTGGCGCAGGGGCTTCTCGCGCTCGCGTTGCTGGGCTGCCTGACGACGCCGTTCGCGTGCGTTGATCTCGGCCCCGGCCGCCTTGCCGGTACCGCTACGTGCACTGCGCGTCGAGGTGGATTGCAGCGCGGCGTAGTCGTCCAGGTCGCCATCGAAGACCTGCACCTCGCCGTCGTGCACGCGCCAGAAGCGCTCGCACACCAGGCCCAGCAAGTGGCGGTCGTGCGCCACCAGCAGCAGCGCGCCTGGATAATCGTTGAGCGCCTCGGCCAGCGCCTCGCGCATGTCCAGATCGAGGTGGTTGGTGGGCTCGTCCAGCACCAACAGGTTGGGCTTGCGCCACGCGATCAATGCCAGCGCCAGGCGCGCACGCTCGCCGCCGGAGAAGGCCTCGACCGGTTCGAACGCACGCTCGCCGGCGAATTGCCACTGCCCCAGCCAGTCGCGCAGCACCTGCGGTGCGGCGCGCGGTGCCAGCTCGGACAAATGCGCATAGGCGCTGTGCCCGGCGCGCAAGCTTTCCACCGTGTGCTGGGCGAAGTAGCCGATGACCATATCCTTGTGCGCCTGGCGCGTGCCGCCTTGCAGCGCCAGTTCGCCAACCAGTGCCTTGACCAGGGTGGACTTG
Organism: Metallibacterium scheffleri; assembly: GCF_002077135.1. Taxonomy (NCBI): domain Bacteria; kingdom Pseudomonadati; phylum Pseudomonadota; class Gammaproteobacteria; order Lysobacterales; family Rhodanobacteraceae; genus Metallibacterium; species Metallibacterium scheffleri. The sequence continues at coordinate 1,067,873 of NZ_LDOS01000002.1, forward strand.
CCGGCGCCGTTGCGACCGAGCAAGCCGATGCGGTCGCCGGCCTGCACGTTGCAGCGCACGTTTTCCAGGATCTCGTGACCGGGATAGCCGATCGCGGCGTCGTCCAGCGCCAGCAGCGATTCGGGCTGGCGCTCGGGTGCCGGAAAACTGAAGCGGAATGCCTCCGCTGGACGCAGCACCACGGTATCGCCCAGTTTTTCCAGGCGTTTCATGCGCGACTGCGCCTGTTTGGCCTTGGTGGCCTGGGCCTTGAAGCGATCGATGAAGGATTGCAAATGCGCGCGTTCGGTCTGTTCGCGTGCGCGCATCGCCTGCTGCTGCTTGAGCTGTTCGCTGCGTTGACGCTCGAAGGCGCTGTAGTTGCCGACATAGGCGCGCGCGACGCCGGCCTCGATATGCAGGATCTGCGTGCACACCGCGTCCAGAAACTCACGATCGTGCGAGATCAGCAGCAGCGTGCCCGGATAGCGCAGCAGCCAGGTTTCCAGCCACAGCACGGCATCCAGATCGAGATGGTTGGTGGGCTCGTCCAGCAACAGCAGGTCGGATGGCGTCATCAGCGCGCGCGCCAGGTTCAGGCGCGCGCGCCAGCCACCGGAGAAACGCGCCACCGCGTGCTGGTGCGTCTCCGGCGCGAAACCGAGTCCGTACAGCAGGCGCGCGGCGCGCGCTTCGGCATCGTAACCGTGCAGTGCCTCGATGCGCAGATGCGCCTGCGCGGCGGCCTCGTGATCGTCCGCTTGTGTGGCCAGCGTGGCAGCGCGATGCGCGGCGTGCAGCTCGGCATCGCCGCCAAGCACGAAGTCCAGCGCGGTTTCCGGTAGCGACGGGGTTTCCTGATCGACCGCCGCCATGCGCAGGTCGGCGGGCATGTCGAGGCTGCCGGCATCCGGCTCCAGCTCACCCTTGAGCGCGGCGAACAGGCTCGACTTGCCGCTGCCGTTGCGGCCGATCACACCGACACGCCAGCCGGCGTGCACGTTCAGATCAAGGCCGGACAGCAGCAGTCTGCCGCCGCGGCGCAATGCGACACCACGAAAGGAAATCACTCGTAGCGCACGCCGACGATATCGAAGCAACGCGGCCCGGCAGGGGCGTTGAAATCCACGCTGTCGCCGACGCTTTTGCCGATCAGGCTGCGTGCGAACGGGCTGCTGACCGAGATCAATCCGGCCTTGATGTCGGCTTCGAGGTCGCCGACGATCTGGTAGGTGATGGTCACGCCGCTGTCCGCGTCCTCGAGTTGCACGCAGGCCCCGAAGACGATTCGCGGCGCGGCGTTGAGGCGCGCCACGTCGATGATCTCGGCGAAGGACAGCGCGGCTTCCAGCTCGTTGATGCGGCCCTCGATGAAGCCCTGTTGCTCGCGCGCGGCGTGATATTCAGCGTTTTCCTTGAGGTCGCCGTGCGCGCGCGCCTCGGCGATGGCGTGGATCACGCGCGGGCGCTCGACGGTTTTCAGGCGTTCCAGCTCGGCGCGCAGGCGCTCGGAGCCTTTTCGGGTCATGGGGGCGCGCTTCATGCGTGCAGCTCCTGATGCAGTTCCTGCAGACTCAGCACCTCGCCCTGGCCACGGAAGTCCAGCGAGTGCAGAAGGGCGCGCGCGCCTGCGATGGTGGTGGAATACGTGACGCGCAATTGCAGCGCCTCGCGACGGATCGAGAACGAGTCGGCGATGGCCTGCTTGCCCTCGGTGGTATTGACGATGAATACGATCTCACCGTTCTTGATCAGATCGACGATGTGCGGCCGGCCTTCGAGCACCTTGTTGATGCGCGCGCAGACTACACCGTGGCTGCTGAGGAATGCAGCCGTGCCGCTGGTCGCGACCAAGCCATAGCCGCGTCGCAGCAGGTCCAGCGCCACCGGCAGCAGGCGTTCCTTGTCGGCATCGCGCACCGACAGGAACGCCCTGCCCAGCGGCGGCGCCTTGATCCCGGCGGCCTCGTGCGCGCGTGCGAAGGCCGCGCCGAAGCTGCGCCCCACGCCCATCACTTCGCCGGTGGAACGCATCTCCGGGCCGAGGATCGGATCGACGTTCTGGAACTTGGCGAAGGGGAAAATCGCCTCCTTCACCGAGTAGTAATCCGGCACCACTTCGCGCGTGGCGCCCTGCTCCACCAGCGAGCGTCCGGCCATGCAGCGCGCGGCGATCTTGGCCAGTGCCACGCCGCTGGCCTTGGACACGAACGGCACCGTGCGCGAGGCGCGCGGATTCACCTCGAGGATGTAGATGGTTTCGCCCTGCACCGCGAACTGGGTGTTCATCAGGCCGTTGACCTTGAGTGCGCGCGCCAGTTGCATCACCTGCGTGCGCAACTGCGCCTGCACGGCGGGCGACAGCGAATACGGCGGCAGCGAGCAGGACGAGTCGCCGGAATGCACGCCGGCTTCCTCGATGTGCTCCATGATGCCGCCGACCAGCACGTTGCCATCGGCATCGGCGACGACGTCGACATCGACCTCGATGGCGTTGTCCAGAAAGCGGTCAAGCAGCACCGGCGAGCGTTCGGACACGCGCACCGCGTCGCGGATGTAGCGCGTCAGATCCGCATCGGAATACACGACCTCCATGGCGCGCCCGCCGAGCACGTAGCTGGGCCGCACCACCAGCGGATAACCGATCTCGCGCGCCAGCACCAGCGCTTCGTCGGCGTTGCGCGCGGTGCGGTTGCGCGGCTGCAGCAGGCCCAGTTCGCTGACCAGCTTCTGGAAACGCTCGCGGTCCTCGGCCAGATCGATCGAATCGGGACTGGTGCCGATCACCGGCGCACCGTTGGCTTCCAGCGCCTGTGCCAGTTTCAGCGGGGTCTGTCCGCCGTACTGCACGATCACGCCGACAGGCTTTTCCAGCTCGACGATCTCCAGCACGTCTTCCAGCGTCAGTGGCTCGAAGTACAGGCGATCGGAGGTGTCGTAATCGGTTGACACGGTCTCCGGGTTGCAGTTGACCATGATGGTCTCGAAGCCGTCCTCGCGCAGCGCCAGCGCGGCGTGTACGCAGCAGTAGTCGAACTCGATGCCTTGGCCGATGCGGTTGGGGCCGCCACCGAGCACCATGATCTTTCTGCGATCCGTGGGTGCGGCCTCGCACTCGTCCTCGTAAGTCGAGTACATGTAGGCGGTGCTGGTGGCGAACTCGGACGCGCACGAATCCACGCGCTTGTACACCGGACGCACGCCCAGTGCATGGCGCAAGTGGCGCAGCGCTGCCTCGTCGGTGCCAACCAGCGCGGCCAGGCGCGCATCGGCGAAGCCCAGACGCTTGAGCGCACGCAGGCGCACGGCGTCCAGAGCCTTCAGGCCACCCTCGCGCACGCGCGCTTCTTCCAGCACCAGATCCTCGATCACCGCCAGAAACCACGGATCGATGTGCGTCAGCGTGTGGATTTCCTGCAGCACCAGACCGGCGCGGAAGGCATCGGCCACATAGAACAGACGCTCCGGGCTGGGTTCGCGCAACTCGCGCTTCAGGCGCACCAGATCGTCGGGCAGTGACAGATCAAGTTCGGTCGGATCCAGTCCGTTCTTGCCGATCTCCAGCCCGCGCAGCGCTTTTTGCAGCGACTCGTGCATGCTGCGCCCGATCGCCATGACCTCGCCGACCGATTTCATCTGCGTGGTCAGGCGCGCGTCGGCGGCCGGGAATTTCTCGAATGCGAAGCGCGGAATCTTGGTGACCACGTAATCGATGCTGGGCTCGAAGCTGGCCGGGGTCTTGCCGCCGGTGATCTCGTTGCGCAGCTCGTCCAGCGTATAGCCCACGGCCAGCTTGGCGGCGACCTTGGCGATCGGGAACCCGGTGGCCTTGGACGCCAGCGCCGAGGAGCGCGACACACGCGGGTTCATCTCGATGACCACCACGCGGCCATCCTCGGCGTTGATGCCGAACTGTACATTGCTGCCGCCGGTGTCCACGCCGATCTTGCGCAGGATGGCGATGCTGTCGTCGCGCAGGCGCTGGAATTCCTTGTCGGTGAGCGTCTGCGCCGGCGCCACGGTGATGCTGTCGCCGGTATGCACGCCCATCGGATCGAGGTTTTCGATCGAGCACACGATGATGCAGTTGTCCGCCTTGTCGCGGACCACTTCCATCTCGAACTCCTTCCAGCCCAGCACCGATTCCTCGACCAGCACTTCGTGCACCGGCGAGAGTTCCAGGCCGCGCCTGGCGATGTCCTCGAACTCCTCGCGGTTGTAGGCGATGCCGCCGCCGCTGCCGCCAAGTGTGAAACTGGGACGGATGATGGTCGGGTAGCCCACCAGCGTCTGCACCTCCAGCGCCTGCTCGAAGCTGCGCGCCACCGCGGCCTTGGGGCAGGCCAGGCCGATCTCCTGCATGGCCACGCGGAACAGCTCGCGGTCCTCGGCCATGCGGATCGCCTCGCGCGAGGCGCCGATCATCTCGACGCCGTATTGTTCGAGCACGCCGTGATCGGCCAGATCCAGCGCGCAGTTCAACGCGGTCTGCCCGCCCATGGTCGGCAGCAGCGCGTCGGGCTTTTCCTTGGCGATGATGCGTTCCAGTGACTGCCAAGTGAGCGGCTCGATGTACACCGCGTCGGCCATGTCCGGGTCGGTCATGATCGTCGCCGGGTTGGAGTTGACCAGCACCACGCGGTAGCCCTCCTCGCGCAGCGCCTTGCATGCCTGCGCGCCGGAGTAATCGAACTCGCAGGCCTGACCGATCACGATCGGACCGGCGCCGATCAGCAGGATGGTTTTGAGGTCGGTGCGTTTGGGCATGTCAGCGCGCCTCCATCAGCGCCACGAAACGGTCGAAGAGGTCGGAGACGTCGTGCGGCCCGGGACTGGCTTCCGGGTGACCCTGGAACGAAAACGCCGGCGCATCGCTCAGTTCGATGCCTTGGTTGGAACCATCGAACAGCGAGCGGTGCGTGACGCGCGCGTTGGCTGGCAGCGTGGTTTCATCGACCGCGAAACCGTGGTTCTGGCTGGTGATCAGCACGCGCCCGGAAGCCAGTTCCTGCACCGGGTGATTGGCGCCGTGGTGGCCGAATTTCATCTTCAGCGTCTTGCCACCGACGGCGAGGCCGAGCAACTGGTGGCCAAGGCAGATGCCGAACAGCGGCGTCCTGCGCGCCAGGAACTCGCGGATCGCGGCGATGGCGTAAGCGCAGGGCTCGGGATCACCGGGACCGTTGGACAGGAACACGCCGTCGGGCTTGAGCGCCAGCGCGACGCTGGCCGGCGTCTGCGCGGGCACCACGGTCACGGCGCAGCCGCGATCCGCCAGCAGGCGCAGGATGTTGTGTTTGACGCCGAAGTCGTAGGCCACCACGTGCCGGCGCGGCGCAGCATGCGCGCAGCCGCCGCGGTCGAGATCGATGCTGCCATCCTGCCAGCGATACGCTGCCGTGGTGCTGACCACGCGCGCCAGGTCCATGCCGGCAAGGCCGGGAAAACCGCGCGCGGCGGTCACGGCGCGCACGGCGGCATCGGCGTGCGCGGCCTCGGGGCCGGCCAGGATGCAGCCGGACTGCGCCCCCTTGTCGCGCAGGATGCGCGTGAGCTTGCGCGTGTCCAGTCCGGCGATGGCGACCACACCATGGCGTGCGAGGTAATCCGGCAGGCTCTCGCGGTTACGCCAGTTGCTGGGCAGGCGCGGCACGTCGCGCACGATCAAACCGGCGGCATGCACCTGCGCGGACTCGTCATCGTCCGCGTTGCAGCCGGTGTTGCCGATGTGCGGATACGTCAGCGTGACGATCTGCCTGGCATAGGACGGATCGCTGAGGATTTCCTGGTAGCCGGTCATGGCGGTGTTGAACACCACCTCGCCCACGGTGGAACCGGGGGCGCCAACGCTCATCCCCACGAAAAGGGTGCCGTCTTCGAGGGCGAGCAGGGCTGGATCATGCATGGGGGTACGCCTTCCAGATGCGACAAGACCCGCGATCCAGCGCGCGGCGGGACCGAGGTGTGGGGGGACAGCAGGCGAGGCGCAATTCTAGGCGCGTCGCGGCATGAAGTCACGCGCCGCGAGCCGCGCACTCGCTAGAATGCGCTGGTCAACCCCCGGAGCGCACCGGATGAACGCCGCTGCCCTGCCCGCTTTCGACACCGACTGGCTGCCTGCCGCCACGCACCTGCTCAGTCCGGCGCGCACGCTGCGCCACGAGCCCTTCGATTTCATCGTCGTGCCGGACCTGCTGCCCGCCGCGTCGGCGCCCGCGCTGCTGCCGGACTATCCGCATTTCAACGAGGCCGGGTTCTTCCCCTACACGCCGCAGCAATGCGGGCCGCGCTTCAACGCGCTGGTTGCGGCACTGACCGCGCCGGCGTTCGCCGATGCGCTGGGCGCGCAACTGAATATCGAGCGGCTCAGCCAGTACCCCACCCTGGTCACGCTGTGCGGGCGCATGAACATGCGCCACGGCACCATCCATACCGACAGTCGTTCCAAAGTGGCCACGGCGCTGCTTTACCTCAACACCAGTTGGCCGGACACCAGCGCGGGTTGCCTGCGTTTTCTGGCCGACGCGCATGACATCGACGCCGTGCTGGTGCCCGAGATCAGACCGCTGTTCGGCACGCTGGCGATGTTCAAGCGCGCCGACAACTCCTTCCACGGTCATCTGCCCTGCGAGGGCGAGCGCAAGGTGCTGCAGATCGCCTGGGTGGTCAGCGAGGAGGCCAAGGCGCGCAAGACCCGGCGTGGACGCTTTTCGCGCCTGATGAAACAATTGTTCGGCGGATTCGACCGCAGGCTCGGCGCGGGGCGCGACCGCAACGCGGGGCACCTGGACTGAGCCGCCGCGCCAGGATCCCGCTCACGGAATCGTGTTATGCACCGCGGCAAACGATGCCGTCACTCGGCGTTACCATGCGTACACTGAACTGATACGCGCTGCGCTTGGCCCGGCATGGCTGCGTGTCGCATCGCGCAGACCAACCACAGGTGCGCATGAACGGCAGGAAGATACCGCCCGTCTGGATCCTTGCCCTGCCCTGGCTCACCTTCGGCATGGTCAGCGGTTTCGTGCTGGTGACGCTGCCCAACGTGCTGGGCGCGCAGGGCATCCCCGGCGCGCGCCTGGGCGTGGCGGTAGCTGTGATCGGTTCGCCGATGTTCTGGAATTTCATTTTCGCGCCGCTGCTGGACGTACGCTTCAATCGCCGCACCTACGCGCTGGTGTTCGGCATCCTTGGCGTGGCCGCCACGGCCTTCACCGTGTTGCACATGCACCAGTTGGTCGTGGTCGAGATCGTCATGCTCATCGGCTTTCTGTCCGTGTGCATGTACCAATCTGCAGTGGGCGGATGGGTAGGCAGCCTGATTGGCGAGAACCAGGACAGCAAGCTCGGCGCATGGAGCACGGTGTACAACCTCTCCGGCGGCGGCATCGGCACGATGGTCTCCGGTTATGCCATCGAGCATTGGAACATCACCACGGCGGCAGCACTGTGCTTTGCGGTTTTCCTCGCGCCATTACTGGCGTTCATCTGGATTCCATCCGTCCAGGTCGGCACGGTGCGCATGGGCGAGAACTTCAGCCGCTTCGTGCGCGAGATCGGTGCCCTGGTCAGGCGTCCGCAGGTGCTGATGGCGTTGGCGATGTTCATCCTGCCTTCGGCCTCATTCGCGCTGACCAACGTGCTCAGCGGCTGGAGCGGTGATTTCCGCGCCAGTGAACAATTCGTCAGCCTGATCGGTGGCGGCGGCATCATCGCCGGGGGCATCATCGGCAGTCTGCTGGTGCCGATACTGGCGCGGCGCATCCCGCTACGGGCGCTGTATCTGTCCATTGGCCTGGTCGGGGCGAGCTTCACCCTGTGCATGCTGCTGCTGCCACGCACCGAGGCAGTGTTCGGTCTGGTCTTCCTCGGCGAGAACACGATGCAGTCGGCAGCCATCGCTGCTGCGGCTGCAATCACCTTCGAGGTCATCGGTACCGGCAACCCGCTGGCTGCAACGACCTATGCGCTACTGATCGCTGCCGGCAATCTGCCCATCGACTACATGGCCGCCGTGGATGCGCGCGGCTATGCCTGGCATGGCATCAGCGGAGCCTTGCTCACCGACGCGCTGCTCAGCGCCGGCGCCTGCCTGTTGCTGGTGCTGCTGTTTCGGCGCCGCCTCCTCGCGCAACCGCAGCGCGGCGCGGCTCAGGTCGGCAATCTGTCACGCGGAACATCCAGCACCTGTTCGAGCGTGTAATGGCCCGGCGGGCGCCCCGCCAGCCAGCAGGCTGCCTCGAGGGCCCCGCGCGCGAAGATGACGCGGTTGCCGGCCCGATGCGTGAGCTCGATGCGCTCGCCCGCGCCCAGCAGCCACACGCCGTGTTCGCCCACCACGTCGCCGCCGCGCAACACGGCGAAACCGATCGCGCCCGGCGCGCGCGGCCCGACCTGTCCGTGGCGCGCGGTCTGCATCACTTCCTCGAGGCGCCGCCCGCGCGCGGCGGCAGCGGCTTCGCCCAGTGCCAGCGCGGTGCCGGAAGGCGCGTCTTCCTTGCGCGCGTGGTGTGCCTCGAGAATCTCGATGTCCCAATCCGGCAACGCGGCGGCAGCCGCGCGCAACAGGCGCGTCAGCAGGCTGATGCCGAGGCTGAAATTGGCCGCGTGCAGCACCGCGATGTGCGCGGCAGCCACATCCAGCGCAGCCCACTGCGCCGCGCTCAATCCGGTCGTGCCGCTGACCAGCGCCATGCCGCGCTCCACGCACAGCGCCAGCGCACGATCAAAGCCCCCGGTGCTGCTGAAATCCACCAGCACCCGCGCACCGGCGTCGCCCAGACGCGTGCTGTAGGTCAGCGCGCCGGGCACGGCCGGACTGACCAGCGGCGTGCCCTCCAGTGTCGAGCCCGGCGCCACCAGCGCGGCGGCGAGTTTCAGGCGCGCATCCAAGCGCGTCAGCTCGATCAGGCTGCGCCCCATGCGCCCGGCGGCGCCGTGGATGGCAATGCGAATGGGTTCGGTCATGGGCGTTCGGGCAGGGTCAAAACGCGAGCTTAGCGCGGCAGACTCGGCTTGCGCGTCGCGCGATGCGTCAAACGTGTCGCGCCAGCCAGCGCAGCCACTGCGTTTCGTCCCAGACCTCGACGCCCAGCGCGCGGGCCTTGTCGAGCTTGCTACCGGCTTCGGTGCCGGCGATCACCAGGCTGGTGGTCTTGGACACGCTGCCGGCGACCTTGGCGCCGAGCTGTACCAGCGTGGCCTTGGCTTGCTCGCGGCTCATTCGGGCGAGCGTGCCGGTGAGCACCACGGTCTTGCCTGCGAGCGGGCCTGCGGATGTCGATGTGCCTTCAGCTTCGGCCAGCACACTGCGCGCGTAGGTGTCGGCAGCGACAAGGGCATCGAAGTCGGGCGTATGCAGCCAGGCATCGAGCGCGGCCTGCGCACGGCTGTTCAAACCCGTTGCGGCGCCATGTATCGCGCGCAGGGCACGCGCGTCGGGGCAGGCCTCGGCCAGCGTTTGCGCGCCGCCCTTGCCGATGTTGCGGATACCAGCGCGTTCGATCAGTGCCGCCCAGTGCAGATCGCCCAGCAAGGCGCGGCGCGGGGCATGCTCATCGCTCGCTGCCACGCCCGCGGCGAGCAGCGTATCCACTGCTGCGGCGTTGCCCGGCTGCGCGAAAAAGGTGGCGATGGAATTGGCGACCGCGTGGCCGATATCGGGCAGGCATTCGAGCACCAGCACCGGCGCACGACGTACGCGCTCGAGGCTGCCCAGCGCGTCGGCCAGCGTCCTCGCGGTTTCCTCGCCGATGTGCATGATGCCCAGCGCGAACAGCAGCCGCGCCAGCGTGGGTCGCGTGCTGGCGGCGATGGCGGCGATCAGGTTCTCGGCCCACAGCGTGGCGACCTTGCCCTGCTTCACCGTTTCCGGCGTGGTGCCATCGCGCGCATCCGCACGGCGTTTCATCGCCAGCAGATCGTCCAGCGTGAGGCGATACAGATCGGCCGGCGTGTGCACATAGTCGAAGGCGATCAGATCCTCGATGTAGCGTTCGCCCAGACCATCGATGTCCATGGCCCGGCGCGCGGCGAAATGCAGGATCGCCTCGCGGCGCTGCGCCGCGCAGCTCAGGCCGCCCGAGCAGCGCCAGGCACTGGCACCCGCCTCGCGCAGCAGTTGCGCGCCGCATACCGGGCAGTGCGCGGGCATGTGCCATGGCTGCGCGTGCGGCGGGCGGCGCTCGGCTACCACGCGCACGACTTCGGGGATCACGTCGCCGGCACGGCGCACGATCACGGTATCGCCGACGCGCACGTCCAGCCGCCCGATCTGGTCGGCGTTGTGCAAGGTCGCATTGGTGACGGTGACGCCGGCGACCTGCACCGGCGCCAGACGCGCCACCGGCGTGGCGGCGCCGGTACGCCCGATCTGCACGTCGATGGCCTCGAGCACGGTCATCTGTTCCTCAGCCGGAAACTTGTGCGCGATCGCCCAGCGCGGCGCACGCGCGACGTAGCCCAGTGTCTCCTGGTCGGCATAGCGGTCGAGTTTGTAGACCACGCCGTCGATGCCATACGGCAAATGATCACGCACCGTGCCAATGCGCTGGTAATAGTCGATCAGACCGGTGAAACCGTGCGCGGTAGAGACTTCGCGGGCGACGGGAAAGCCCAATTCGCGCAGCCATGCCAGCATGCCCGACTGGGTGGCCGGCAGTCCCTCGCGCGGATCGGCGATGCCGATTCCATACGCCATGAAAGTCAGCCGGCGCCTGGCCGTGATGCGCGGATCGAGCTGGCGCAGCGCACCCGCGGCGCCGTTGCGCGGATTGGCCAGCGCAGGCTGGCCTTGCGCAAGCGCATGCCGGTTGAACGCATCGAAATCAGCACGCAGCATGATGATTTCACCGCGCACCTCGAACACGGCGGGTGCATTGCCGCGCAAACGCAACGGGATGGCGCGTACCGTGCGCAGGTTGGCGGTCACATCTTCACCCACGCTGCCATCACCGCGCGTGGCGCCCTGCGCCAGCAACCCATGTTCATAACGAAGGCTGATGGCCAGCCCGTCGAATTTGGGCTCGACCGAAAACTCGAGGTCATCGCGGCCCAGTGCCTGCCGCGCATCGAGCACAAACCGCTCGATGCGTTTACGCGCCTCCCCGGGGCGTTTTTCCTCATCGACCGTGACCGATTCGATCGACAGCATCGGCAGCGCATGGCGCACCTCGGCGAAGCCGCCGGCCGGTCGCGTACCGACACGCTGCGTGGGCGAATCGGCTGTCACCAGTTCGGGATGCGCGGCTTCCAGCGCCTGCAGCTCGCGCAGCAAGCGGTCATATTCGGCATCCGGTATATCCGGATCGTCGAGCACGTAATAGCGGTGATTGGCGTCTTCGATGCGCAGACGCAGGCGGGCGATTTGCGCATTCGGCGCAGACGGGTCGGACATGAACACGCTCCTCATGCGGCGGCATCGCCGCAAGATCACAACTTGCTTGCAATGTGCACCGCATGGCTCCGGCGCATAGTGTGGTGCCGCATAATCGCCGTAGCGGCGCGTTCGCGCCAGACATGCCAAAACCGCGATCGTTGGAATCGACACCATGAGCAAATCCGCCCGGCTGCCCGCGCCTGCCGCACCCTATGCTTTCGATTTCAGCGGCGCGGCGCTGCACGCGGCATGGAAACAACTGCATCTGGGCGATCTCGAGCCCTGGCCCGATGCGCAACGCGCCGCGACATTGCTGGCGCTGCCCGCACAGCCACATGCGGACGCCGCTTCGCTGGCTGCCGCCTTGCAAGATGCCTGGCGCGCCTATCACATCGGCGAATTCGAGTCCGCGCAGGCGCAAGGCATGGCCCTGGGCGTGGCGGGTGCCTCGGTCGCGGTCAAGGCCGGCTGCGCGCACGCGCGACACATGCTGGGCGATGCCGCCGCGCGGCGGCAGTACGCCAAGGACCTTATCCCGGTCGCCGCGACGCTGCGCGAAATCCTGCCCGGCGAAGCCAACAGCCACTATCGGCTGGCGTGCGCGCTGCACTTGCATCTGCAGAACATGAGCCCGAATGCACGCCTCGATAACGCGCAACTGCAAATGCAGCACGCGGCTTTGCAGAACGCCTTGCAGCTCGCCCCGCGCCACGCCGAGGCACAACTCGCACTGGGCGCTTTCCACGCCACGCTGGTCGGCCGCATGGGCGCGATCGCCGCGAAGATGAGTTGCGGCGCCAATGCCACCGCCGCGGAACATCATCTGGAAACCGCGCGCCGGCTGATGCCGGCCAACCCGCTGGCATGGCTGGAAACCGGCAATGCGTTGCTGGCACTGTCCGGCATGCGCCGCGGCGCGGCGGTGACCGAAGCCTTCGAGCGCGCCGCGAAGCTCACGCCGCACGACGCCGCCGCGGCGCTCGATGCCACATGGGCGCGCATGCAGTTGCTCTGAAACGCGATCGATCGAGGATACGGCGGCCGCGACGCAGTGTTATGATATAACGATTGTCGCAAGTACTGCGGAGCCAAAGCGTGGACTTCAACCTCTGGGCCCCCGGTCATCTTGATGTCGGCGCCGCGCTGATCACCGCCTTGCTGCTGGGCATCGTGCATGGCATCACGCCGGACGAGCACACCTGGCCGATCACCTTCAGCTACGCCGTGGGTGGCTATTCCACCCGCGCCGGCCTGCGAGCAGGGGCACTGTTTTCCTTCAGCTTCATCGTGCAACGCGCGCTGGCCAGCGAACTGGCCTGGCTCGGACTGGCGCACTGGATGGGCCTGAAGGGTCTGGATTACGCGCTGTATATACCCGTGGGCCTGCTGATGTTGTTCGGCGGCATGCTCATGGCACGACAGCGGCATGCGGTGCACCTGCATCTGTTCGGACAATGCGCTGAACCGGCGTTGATGCAGGCCGCCGATGCGTCGCTGCGCGGCCACGGCACCCGCGACGCGCGCGCGCGCAAGCTGGCCGGGTGGATGCCTGCGGTGCATGGTTTTGTCGCCGGCTGGGGGTTTGGCGCCTTCGCGCTGATCCTCTACACCACGCTGGCACCGGCGATGCCTTCGGCGTGGTGGGGCTGGTTGCCGGGCGCGCTGTTCGGGCTGGGCACGGCACTGGTGCAGGTGCTGGCCGGCGCGCTGTTCGGCCGCATCGCTGCGCGGCGCAGCCTGCCGCCCGAGGCCATCCGCGCGGTCGCGCTGACCACCGCCACGCGCACCCTGATCTGGGGTGGCCTCGCCTACGCCAGCGCCGGCGCACTCGGGCTGCTGCTGCCGCGCCTGCGCGAGTTCGGCATCGTGACCGGTCTGCACGTGCATAACCTCGATCACCTGGGCGTGCCGTTCATGCTGGCGGTGGGCGTCGTCCTGGGCGTGGGCCTGACGACGCTGATCACCGAGACACGGCGCTGGCAGAAACGCTTGCGCAGCGCCACGGCAGCGCCGGTCATGGCGCCTGGCGCCACGAAGGAATGAACGACTGCGTGCAACCCCGACGCCTAGCCCTTGCCGCGTTTTTCCAGCAGCGCCTGCAAACCGGCAAACGGCTGCGCCGTCGCGGCGGCAGGCGCAGCGGCCGAACCCATGCTGCCCGCGGCATGATCGACATGCCGCGCGTGCTCGTTGTCGTGACAGTACACGCACAACAACTCCCAGTTGCTGCCGTCGGCCGGGTTGTCATCGTGGTTGTGGTTGCGATGGTGCACGGTGAGTTCCTGCACGTTGGCGCGGGTGAATTCGCGCGCGCAGCGGCCACAGATCCACGGGTACATCTTCAGCGCACGCTCGCGGTAGCCGTTGTTGCGTGTCTCGGCAGCACGCCGCGCATCGGCAACGACGCGATCAAGGCGTGCATGGTCCGGCGTGGCTTTGGGGGGGTGCATGGCTCAGCTCCGCGATGTCCTGGCGCCTACGTTAGCGCATCAAGGCTGCAGCGCGCGCGCGTTCATTCCGTCCACAGCCGCGCCCGGGGATGAACACCGTGCCCGCGAATCCGGACGCCGCTGACCTGCTGCAGCACATCTGGGGTTATGCCGAATTTCGTGGCCTGCAGCGCGAGGTCATCGAGCACGTGCTGGGCGGCGGTGACGCGCTGGTGCTGATGCCCACCGGCGGCGGCAAGTCGCTGTGCTTCCAGATCCCGGCGCTGCTGCGTGACGGCCTGGGCATCGTGGTCTCGCCGCTGATCGCGTTGATGCAGGACCAGGTGGCCGCACTGCGCGAGCTGGGCCTGCGCGCGGCCTTCCTCAATTCCACGCTCGACGCCGAAACGGCGCGCAGGGTGCAGGAACAGGCGCGGCGCGGCGACCTGGACCTGCTCTACATGGCGCCCGAGCGTCTGCTGAGCGACAGCGGACAGCGCCTGCTGGACCAATGCCGCATCGCCTTGTTCGCCATCGACGAAGCACACTGCGTGTCGCAATGGGGCCACGATTTCCGCCCCGAGTACGGGCAGCTGTCGATCCTGCGCGAGCGCTGGCCGCACGTGCCGCGCGTCGCGTTGACCGCCACCGCCGACGTGCCCACGCGACAGGAAATTGCCGACAAACTGCTGCGCGATGGCCGCGCTTTCGTCTCCAGCTTCGACCGCCCCAACATCCGCTACCGCGTGGTGGAAAAGCGCGATGGCCGTGCGCAACTGCTGCAGTTCATTCGCGGCGAACACGCCGGCGATTGCGGCGTGGTGTATTGCCTGTCGCGCAATACGGTGGAAGAAGTGGCCACCATGCTGGCCGCACAAGACATCGCCGCCCTGCCCTACCACGCCGGCCTGTCCGCCGAAATGCGCGCACACCACCTGCGCCGCTTTCTGGATGAGGACGGTATCGTCATGGTCGCCACCATCGCCTTCGGCATGGGCATCGACAAACCCGACGTGCGCTTCGTCGCGCACCTCGACATGCCCAGGTCCATCGAAGGCTATTTCCAGGAAACCGGCCGCGCCGGGCGCGACGGCCTGCTCGCGCAGGCGTGGCTGGCCTACGGCCTGCAGGACGTGGTGCAGCAGCGCCGGCTGATCGAACTATCCGAGGCGGACGCCACCTACAAGCGCCTGTCCACGGCCAAGCTCGACGCCATGCTGGCCCTGGCCGAGGCCGCCGACTGCCGCCGCGTGCGCCTGCTGGCCTACTTCGACGAAACCAGCACGCCTTGCGGCAACTGCGACAACTGCCTGAGCCCACCCGAGCTGATCGACGCCACCGAGTCCGCGCAAAAACTGCTATCCACCATCTACCGATGTCAGCAAGCGAGCGGCACGCGTTTTGCCGCCACGCACATCATCGACGTACTGCGCGGCAAGCGCGGCGACAAGGTCGAGCGCTACGGCCACCACGCCGTGTCCACTTTCGGCATCGGCGCGGACCTGGACGAGCAGGACTGGCGCAGCCTGCTGCGCCAGCTCGTCGCGCAACATCTGGTCGAGGTGGACGCCGCGCACTTCAATGTGCTGCAGCTCGGCGCGGCCAGCCGTGAGGTGCTGCGCGGGCAGCGCCGGATCCTGCTCAAGCGCCGCGCGCCGGGCAGCGAACGCAAGCGCCGTGCCCCGCGTGGCGTCGCCGGCAGCGGCGCGACAGCAGCCAGCGCAGGCGCGGCCCTGCAAGCCTTGTCCCGCGTCGATGCCGCGCTGTTCGAGCGTCTGCGCGCCTGGCGCGCCAGCACCGCCAAAGAGCACGGCGTGCCCGCCTACGTGGTATTCCCCGACGCCACGCTGCACGCCATCGCCAGCACCCGCCCCGCCACGCTTGCTGACCTGCGCGGCATTTCCGGCGTCGGTGATGTCAAGCTCGAACGCTATGGACCCGCACTGCTGGCATGCATTGCCGACACAAAATAAGGCGATTGGTACTCGACGCATCCTGATCGAACGTCCCGAATCCCGCGCCCGGGCGCGTACTACGAGTAATGACGAAGCAGACAGAGACGCCGGATCCGACACCGTGCTGCAGCGCAAGCAGGTGGCGCGCGCGGAAAATCGACCCGCACCGCGCGCAGCAAACTGATCGCGAGGCGCGGATGCGGCGGCAACACTCGATCGTCTCCGGCTTCCATCGCCTCTGCGATAATGGTGCGGATGTCCGCGCCCCACTCCTCCGATCGCAAGCCTTCCGGCTTCGGCAAGGCGTTCCGTTCGCTGCGCAACTACAACTTTCGCATCTGGTTCCTGGGCGGGCTGGTATCCAACGTCGGCACCTGGATGCAGCGCATCGCCCAGGACTGGCTGGTACTCACCGTGCTCACCCGGCACAACGCCAGCGCCATGGGCGTGGTGGTGGCGCTGCAGTTCGTGCCGCAATTGCTGTGCCTGCCGTGGACCGGGCGCGCGGCCGACCATCTCGACCGGCGCAAATTGTTGATCGCCACGCAGATCGCGCAGGGCCTGCTGGCGCTGGGTCTGGGCCTGATCACCCTCGCTGGCATGGTGACGCTGTGGCAGGTGGACGTGTTCGCGTTCCTGCTGGGCTGCGTCACCGCATTCGATGCCACCGCACGACAGGTGTTCGTCAACGAGCTGGTCGGCGAAGCGCAACTGGCCAACGCGGTGGCGCTGAACTCCACCTCGTTCAATGCCGCGCGCATGATCGGCCCGGCCGTGGCCGGCACCTTGATTGCCGTGATCGGCACGGGCTGGGTGTTCATGCTCAACGCAGCCTCGTTCGCAGCGGTGCTGGCTTCGCTGATGCTGCTGCGCAGCGGCCAGTTGCACCCACAGATCCGCAGCGCGCACAAGGCTGGCAGTCTGGCTGAAGGCTTCCGCTACGTCGGCCGGCGTGCCGACCTGATGGCGGTGCTGGTAATGGTGTTCGTCATCGGCACGTTCGGCCTCAATTTTTCGATTTACATCTCGACCATGGCGGTGACCGCATTCCATGGCAACGCCGGTCTGTATGGACTCCTGACCTCGTCGTTCGCGGTGGGCTCGGTGGGTGGCGCGCTGTTCTCCGCCCATCGCGAGGGCCCCGGCATGGCGTCGCTGGGCTTCTCGGCCTTGGGCTTCGGCGTGGGCTGCGCGCTGGCCGCGCTGGCGCCCGATCCGGCGCTGTTCGCCGCCGCGCTGGCGCTGACCGGTTTCGCCGCGCTGGTCTTCGTCACCGCCAGCACCAGCTTCATGCAACTGGCCAGCGCGCCCGGTATGCGTGGGCGGGTGATGGCATTGCGCATGGCCGTGGCCATGGGCGGCACGCCGCTGGGTGCGCTGGCGGTGGGCATTGTGGCCGACCATTTCGGCCCGCGCTGGGCCATGGGCGTGGGCGCTGCATCTGGCATCGTGGCGGTGCTGGTGGGACTGCACTATCGGTCGGCCAGACGGCGCATCGTCGCCGAGGAAAGCTCCTCGGCCTGAGCACGAAACCGGCCTTTCCGCGCTGGTCCGCCTTCCAGTGACAGCCGCCGGATAGCAAGCACACTGCTGGTGCGCCGGGCGTTGGCGAAATCCAGCGGTGTTGCTGCGCGCTCGCGATTGACCAGTTGGCCATTGCGTGCGATCACGGCAGACCATGGTTCAACGGCACAAGCCGCAGACAGGATGAACGTGTCGACAGCGTGGGTTGATCTTGTGGAACGCGCAGGTCGATTGCCAACGCGCGCCAACAGGTCAAGCGGACCGGATTCGTCGTAAAGGGAACGCTTGGCGTCGGTCAGGTGCCGTCACCTTGGGTGCTGATACGAACTGCCGCCGCCATCCCCGTTATCGCCGCCATCGCCCCGGTGGTGACGTTCAGATTGGCCGTCGCCGCGCCGGTAGTCACCGTCACGGTTGTTGCCATAGCCGGGGTAGAAACAGCCGCTCAGCGAGCAGCCGAGCAGCAGGATCGCCGCAGTAGCGAAAATGCGTCTGATCGTGGATGAGGACATCGGAGTCTCCGGCCGCGGGTGTCAGGCCGAGCATGGCATATCGACACTCGGTGCAAGCGGGTAGGTCATAAGGGGGTCGGGGTTCCATTCAGTGTCAACGTTCAGCGTCATCAAGTGAATCTGGCGCCGTTCGCAGTCCCCGTTCGGCGGCAGACCATCAGCACGGTGTCCACGTGAGGGTCATCAATCAGGCCCGGCAGCCAGCGCAGCTTCCTCTGCATGCGCAGGCCGATGGGCATGAACACGTGGTTGTACCACCACATCGCACGTTCGCGATGATGGATCAGATGCCACATGCTCCAGGCGATCAGGCGCGGGGATTTGGGTTGCATGCCGAAGATGGCACTGCGCTCGATGTCAAACCCGTGACGCCGCAGCATGTTGATCAGGTCCTGCGGTTCGTAGCGGCGGCGGTGGCCGACGAAGTCGTCGAACGCAGTCCAGGCGGCCTCGTGCAGGGGCACCGAGAGCAGCAGGGTGCCACCGGGCGCACACACGCGCGAAAGTTCAGCCAGCGCGGTCGCGTCGTCGTCGACATGCTCGACAATGTCGAAGCTGCAGACCAGATCGAAGGTCTGGTCGGCGAACGGCAACGCGTTGATCACGCCGACTACAGCGGCAGCACCACGCTCCAGGAAGCGCGTCATGGCCGCAGCGCTGATGTCCAGGAACTGGGTGCGCTGCAGCGGCAGGCGCGGGCGTAAACCCGGCGCCACTTCCAAAGACCTTTTCGATTGCGCAGCCAACGTCGATAACAGAGGCCACGTGTTGAACCGGCACGGCTCGATCAGCAGGGCATCGGCCCACAACGTGTCATACAACGCCCGGTTGGTCGCGGCCAGTTCCGTGTCGCTACGTACATGTACCGCGGAGTCGCTCATGCGATTGCACCACCGAGGCGTCAGGCAAAACGATCAAGCCTCCAGCCGCGGCATTTTGGCCCGTTCGGTCAAACCGGGTCACCATGAACGGAACCTTGCACCGCACCCATCCCGAAGCCGAAGCCCGAGCCGGCTGTGCGACCTGTTCTATCCGGGTTTGCCGCCCATGTCGATCGGCTTGCCGTTGGACAGGAAAGTCAGGTAACTCGCCAGGTCGGTCAGTGCCTGGCTACCGTAGGCGGGCGGCTTGCCGCCGAGGCCACCGGCGATGCACCCGCGGATCTGATCTTCCAGGGTGATGACCTTGCCCGCGCGTGGGCTGTAGCGCGGAAAAATCGCGGCGGCGTTGGCCAGACTCGGGATTTTGCCACCGCCGGCGACCTGTCCGGCGATTTTGCCGCCGCCCGAATGGCAGCTCTGGCAAGTCATGCCGTGGCCGCCGAACGTATCGGTCGCAAACAGATGCGCGCCGCGCTGGACCGCTGCTTGCAGCGGATCCGCCGCCTTGGCCCAGGCGGCGGGCAAGCACAGTCCGAACAGCAGGACGCCGACGATCAGGTGCATGGCGACGGTCGTTTGTTGCTTTGCATTCATGGTGAAAATCCTCCGATCATTGACTCCAATACATGTGACGCGACGACAGGCAGACAGCCAGGGACGGAGTGAACGGACATCACGCCGACTTGCGCTGCAGCGCAACCCAGGCCGTGTAGGCATCCAGGAATTTCTGCATGAAGCCGCGCGTGGCTTCGTTGGCGATATGGCCCTGCGCGTCGAACAGGCTGCCAGCGCCGCCGAGATAGGCCTCGGGCTGCGCCATGGTCGGCACGTCGAGGAACACCAGCGACTGGCGCAGGTGGTGATTGGCGCCGAAGCCGCCGATGGCGCCGGGCGACACGCTGATCACGGCGCCGGGCTTGCCGCCCCAGACGCTGTGGCCGTAAGGGCGCGAGCCGACATCCAGCGCGTTCTTGAGCACGCCGGGCACCGATCGGTTGTATTCAGGGGTGACGAACAGCAGCGCGTCGCAAGCTTTCACCGCATCGCGAAACGCGGTCCATTCGGGGGGCGGCGTGGCATCGAGATCCTGGTTGTACAGCGGCAGCGCGCCGATCCCGATCAGCTGCAGATCCAGCGTGCCGCGCGCCATCTCCGCGAGCGCCAGCGCCATGCGCCGGTTGAAGGAGTCCTTGCGCAGACTGCCGACGAGCACCGCCACGTTTGCCGTACTGCTCATGCGTGCATTCTCCTGATGGGCATGCGTCGCATCATCGCGACGCAGCGGCGCTCATCATCCGCCGCTGCGTCGCCCAGCGCTAGAGCACGCGCTGCCCCTGCGCGATGTCGGCGTGCAGTTTCCGCTCGCCGGCTTGCGCCTGCCGGTCGAGGTGATCGAACACGGCGTACTCCGCCTGCGTCGGCCGGTCGTAGCTGAGGTCGATGTCGGCGGCGAGGTACGCCAGATGGCTGCGCAGTTTCGTCTCGTGCAGCAGGCTGCCCTCGCTGGACTGGATCTGCAGCGCGACCAAGTCGGCGATGTCGGCATCGAGCGCGTTCAGCGCCGGCTGCGCCCTGGCCTTGGCCAGGGTGCCCGCGGCGACCGCGCCGTCGAGCTGGTCACGCAGAGCGATGGCCTGGTTGAGGGTGCGATCCAGCGTATCCAGCGCGACGTGGATCTTCAGCCCCAGCGCAAGGCGCGCGGCCAATGCGCCGGGCGCCGGGTGCAGGCGTGGATCGAGCGCCACGGTGAAGGCCTGCTCGGACTTCTTGCCGCCGAAGTCGAGCACCGCGGTGTAGCGCCCGGGCACGACGACCGGGCCTTCCACGGTGTCATCGAGTCCGCCGGCGGCGATCGGCGCCTGGAAGCCGGTGACTTCGGTGGCGTCAGGCCAGCGCAGGTTCCACTGCAGGCGGTTCATGCCGGGCGCGATCGCGGTGAGTTTGGCGTCCGCGGCCTCCTTGGCCTGGATCGGCGTCCAGTTGTCGCTCACGGTGGCGGCCGGCTTGGGCGCCGTGGCCTTGAGGTGCAAGTCGAAGCGGCGCACCACCTGGCCCTGCGCATCGACGAAGCTCAGTGTCACCGGCGCCTTGCCGTCGTAGTCCGCCGGGATGTGGAAGAACACCGTCGCGCCAAACGGCGGATTGGCACCGGCGTCGGTCACGAACTTGGCATACGGGCTGGCGCCATAGGCGTGGGTCAGCCATGCGGTTTCGGGCGCGAACACCTGCGCGGCATCGGCGGCGACCGTCGGTTGCCGGGTCATCTGCTCCAGCAGAGCCAGGTTGTCGAGAATCCAGAACGAGCGCCCGTGCGTCGCGGCGACCAGATCGCCCTGGCGCACGTTCACGGCGAGATCGCGCACCTGCACCTTGGGCAGGTTCAGCGCCAGCGGATGCCAGAACAGGCCGCCGTCGTAACTGGCATAGACGCTGTTCTTGGTGCCGAGGAACAGCAGCCGCGCGTCGTTCGGGTCCTGGCGCACGACGAAGGCGTACTGATCAGCGGGCAGGCCCGTGGTGATCGGCGTCCAGTGCGCGCCATAGTCGGTGGTCTCGAACACGTAGGGATGGAAGTCGTCCCACATGTAGCGTGAGGCGGTCAGGTACGCGCTGCCCTTGGCCACGTGGGAAGGTTCGATCGAGCTGATCTGCGCCCAGCCCGGCAGGCCCTTGGGCGTGACCAGCTTCCAGCTTTTGCCGCCATCCGCGGTGACGTGGACCAGGCCGTCGGCCGAGCCGGCCCAGATGACATTGCCGTCCAGCGGCGAGGGCGCCAGCGCGGAGATGTCGGGGAAAATTTCCGCGCCGGACTGGTCGAGATCGACCGGGCCGCCGCTGGGCCGTTCGGTGGCGGGATCGTTGCGCGTCAGGTCAGGGCTGATGCGCGTCCACATCTCGCCGCCATCGGTGCTCTTCAGCACATACTGCGAAGCCAGCAGCAGTTCGCCTGGCTTGGCTGCGGAAAACAGGATCGGGTGCGTCCAGCCGAAGCGGTACTTCAGCTGGTTGGACGCGGCGCCTTCCTGGTACTCGGGCCATGGGCTGACTTCGCGGAACTGGCCGGTGGCCATGTCATAGCGCAACTGGATGCTGAAGTAGCCGCTGCCGTAGGTGATGTTCGGGTTGCCCGGCTGCGGTGCGACGAAGGTGGCCTCGCCGTAGGCCACGGAATGCCAGGCGCCCAGCGGAATCATGCCGGCGCTGGCGGCGCTGGGGCCCTCGAAGGAACCCTCGTCCTGCTGCGCGCCGTAGATGTGGAACGGGAACTGGTCGTCCAGCGCCACGTGGTAGAACTGCCCGGTCGGCTGGTTGTGATCGCCGCTCCAGGTCAGGCCGCCGTCGGTGGACACCGTGGCGCCGCCGTCGTTGCCCTCGAGCAACAACTTCGGATCGTGGGGGTTGATCCAGATGATGTGGTTGTCGCCGTGCGGCGTGTGCAGCTTGGCGAAGGTCTTGCCGCCGTCATGGGAGACCCACAGCGCATCGACCTCGGGCACGTACACCGTGTTGGCGTCGGTCGGATCGACAAAGATGCTCATGTAGTAGAACGCGCGCTGGCGCAGGCTCCAGTTCGAGTTCACCCGCGCCCACGTGGCACCGGCGTCATTGGAGCGAAACACGCCGCCGTCCTTGGCCTGCACGATCGCGTAGACCACGCGCGGATCGCTGGCGGCGACGCTGACGCCCACGCGTCCCAGCACACTCTGCGGAAAGCCGCTGTGGCGCGAGATCTCGCTCCAGTGCGCGCCACCGTCGCTGCTCTTGTACAGGCCGCTGCCGGGGCCGCCGTCCTGCAGCGTCCACGGCCTGCGGTAGGCCTGCCACATCGCGGCGTAGAGCACGTCGGGGTTGTTCGGGTCCATCACCAGATCGATGGCGCCGGTCTTGGCATCGACGTAGAGGATCTTGCTCCAGGTCTTGCCGCCGTCGACCGACTTGAACACGCCGCGCTCGCCGTTGGGCTTGAACACGTGGCCCATCGACGAGGCGTAGACCACGTCGGGATTCTTCGGATCGACCACGATGCCGCTGATGGTGTGGGTGTCGGCCAGGCCCGCCGCGTGCCAGCTCTTGCCGGCGTCGTCGGAGCGGAACACGCCGTCGCCGGTGATCATGTCGCCGCGGATGTCGCTCTCGCCGGTACCGACGTAGATCACCTTGGGGTCGGATGGCGCCACCGCGATCGCGCCGATGCTGTTGCTGGAACCGGGCAGCGTGCCGTCGGTGAGATTGACCCACTTCACGCCGTAGTCGGTGCTGCGCCACACGCCGCCGTCGACCCCGCCCATGTAGAACAGGTCGCGCTCGCCGGGCACGCCGGCCACCGCGACCACGCGCCCGCCGATGTACGGGCCGACGCTGCGCCACTTCATCAGCGCGTTCAGCGGTGTTGGTGCCGACTCGGTGCCGGCGCGCGCGTTGCCCGCGGCCAGCACCAGGCACAGCACGAGTGTGCACAAGCCGGCGAACGCGAGGGTCGTGCGAGAAACTCGTGAATCCATGACCAATCTCCGCATGCCGGAACCATGCCCGGCTTACGGAAACCTAATCAGATTGCATGGCTGCCGCAAAGCAAATCCACGCATCGAAACCATACGATGATGGCTTTGAAACGTAATATTTACGTGATATGTGCTTGGTGCAGTCGTGGCGCCCGTCCGCTGTCACCCGCCACGCTGGCTGTAGCGCGTGGCGACGTAGTCCTCGAGGATGCCGATGAACTCATCGGCGATGCCCGCGCCACGCAAGGTGACGGTTTTCTCGCCATCGACGAACACCGGCGCGGCCGGCGTCTCGCCGGTGCCGGGCAGCGAAATGCCGAGGTTGGCATGGCGCGATTCGCCGGGGCCGTTGACCACGCAGCCCATCACCGCCAGGGTCAGATTTTCCACACCGTCGTATTGCAGGCGCCATTCGGGCATGCGCGCGCGCACGTGTTCCTGCACGCGCTGCGCCAGCTCCTGGAAGAAACTGCTGGTGGTGCGCCCGCAGCCAGGGCACGCGGTGACCAGCGGCGTGAACGCGCGCAGACCCATGGTCTGCAGCAGCTCCTGCGCGACGATCACCTCGCGCGTGCGCGACTCGCCCGGCGCCGGTGTCAGCGAGATGCGGATGGTGTCGCCGATACCCTCCTGCAACAGCACCGCCAACGCCGCGGTGGATGCGACGATGCCCTTGCTGCCCATGCCGGCTTCGGTGAGACCCAGATGCAGGGCGTAATCGCTGCGCGCGGCCAGATCGCGGTAGACCGCGATCAGCTCCTGCACGCCGGACACCTTGCACGAGAGGATGATGTGATCGCGCGCCATGCCCAGTTCCTCGGCGCGCGCGGCCGAATCCAGCGCCGAGCGGATCAGTGCCTCGCGGCCCACCGCTGCGGCATCCCATGGACTCTCGCGTGCATGATTCTCGTCCATCAGCCGCGCCAGCAGGGCTTGATCGAGCGAGCCCCAGTTGACGCCGATGCGCACCGGCTTGTCGTGGCGCAACGCGGTTTCGATGATGGCTGAAAACTGCGTGCCGCGCTTTCTGCCGAAGCCGACATTGCCCGGGTTAATGCGGTACTTGGCCAGCGCCACGGCGCAGGCCGGCTCGGCGGCCAGCAACTGGTGACCGTTGTAATGGAAATCGCCGATCAGCGGCACCTCGACGCCCATCATGTCCAGGCGTTCGCGGATGCGCGGCACGGCGGCCGCGGCCTCGGGGGTGTTGACGGTGATGCGCACCAGCTCGGAGCCAGCGCGCGCCAACTCGGCCACCTGTTGGGCGGTGCCGGCGACATCGGCGGTATCGGTGTTGGTCATCGACTGCACCACGATCGGCGCGGAACCACCGATGCGCACGCGCCCGATGCGTACCGCGCACGTGGGGTGTCGGGCCGCGGTGCTGCCGATGGGCGCAACGGCGCTCATGCGTCAGCCCCGGCCGTGGCGCTGGCTGGCACGGGCCGCGGCGCGGCACTGACGCGCAGGCTCTGGTAACCCGGACTGAGCGCCGCGCTGGATTCGATCTGCGCCAGCCGCACCGAGGGCAGCGGCTGCCAGTCACGCGGGTCTTCGGGCAGGCTCAGTTCGAGCGCGGCGGGAATGGCGTCGTTCAAAGTCGCCAACAGCAACTGCTCGTGATCATCACCGTGCAGCAACAACGCACGTACCGCGTTGCGCAACTGGCCGCGTGCATCGGGGAAACGCACCGCCGCCGGCAGCGTCTGCCGCGCCAGCAGCTCGACGCCGGTATCCAGTTGCCCGGACTCCTCAATGCGCAACCAGCGCACGACGCCGACCATCCAGTCCTGCGTGTCGCCGCGCTCGGCGGGCGGAGCCAGACCGACGATCTCGCCAACGCGGATGCGCATGCCGGTCTCGGCGTGCCACAACAGGCGATAACCGCCGAGGCTTTGATCGAGTACCTGCACACGTTGCACGGCGACGCCGCCGCCATCGGCGGGCGCGGCCCATGCCGGGCTTTGCGTGTGCGCGCCGATGCTGATGCCGGCGCCGCGCAGGCCGCTGAGAAAGGTCTGGAACTGCTGCCCGCCAGCCAGCAGCATGTGCAGCGCATGCAGGCCGATGACAGCTTCGAGCGGGTGCCCAGCCTGCAGACGCGCATGGCCGCGCTCGGCATTGCCACTCCACGTCGACTGCAAGCGTTCGAGGAAGGCGTGGCTGACCTCGAGTGTCTTGCCGTCATGCAATCGGTAAGTACCGTGCGCGATGCCACCAGGCTGCATCTGGCGATCCGCCGCCAGTGCCGCGCGCGCGGGCTCGGCGTCGAAATCGTGCAGGCCGGGCGCGGCGGCACGGCGCTCCTCGGGCAGATAGCCAGGCCCGGTGTCGGCGGCCAGATCGAGCGCGATGGCGCCGCTGCCGCCGGCGTGCAATCGGCAGCGCGCAGCGAATACGCCGGTGATCTCGTAGGCATCGGACAACTCACGCGTCGAGAAGCGGTACGGGTTGGACAGCGCCAGCAACAGCGCATGTTTGTAGATCGTGCTCGACGACAGACGCTGCGTCGGATCCAGCGTCACGGGTTTGTCTGCGATACCGCTTTCCAGCGCGAACGCATAAGCCGCGTGCATGCGCAGCCAGGCGCCCGCGGGCGGGGTGCGATACAGGCGGTAATGCCACAGCAGGCTCAGCCCACCATGCCGCAGCGCGCGCGCCAGGCCCTGCGCGATCGCCTGGCTGCGCATCCAGCCGACCTTGCCGGCTGGCGCGCACAGTTCATACACGGCCAGCGCGTAGCCATCGGCCAGCGCGCGCTGGAAGCCGCTGACGATTTCCGCCAGCGCCAGTTTGGCCGCGGGCAATGGAAAGCTTTCGTTGGTGAGCTGGCGCTCGAAGCCATCGGACAACTGCGCGACGCTGGCGCCGAGTCCGTCCAGTGCCGCGAGCCGCTCGCCACCCGGCCACACGGTCGTCAGCATGCGCTCGAGCAAATGCGTGAGCTCGCGCGCAGCCACCGCAGGATTAGCCATCGGCAACTGCGCGATGTTCTGCTGCATGCGCCGGGCGCTGGCGGGAATCCCGCCCGTGGCCGGCACGCGCGCCGGCATGCCTGCGATCAGGCGCGTGTAGGCCTCGCTCATGAGTTCCCCCCGTGACGGTATCCAGCGTGCATGCCGTGATGATCCTCGCCCGTGCAGGGCCGGCGCCATTTTAGCCCCAGCCGGCGCGCCGCCCCAGCGCGGCAGCGGAACCCCCGGTTATGAAGTGATCCGGGCGAACCATGTCGGTGCGGTTTTTCGCGGCGCCCTACACTGTGCGGCATGAATCAGGCTAACGCTTCCGCTGCCCCACATGCCTTGACGCCTGCCCTGCGCCTGATCGCCGGACAGGTGCTGAGCCGCGCGGCCGGCGCGCCGCTGATCACCGGCAACCGTGTGCAATTGCTGATCGACGGCGCGCAGCACTTCGAGGCCTGGGCGGCCATGATCGAATCGGCACGCGATTACGTGCTGCTGGAGAACTACATCATTGCCGACGACATCGTGGGGCGGCGCTTCCGCGACCTGCTTGTCGCCCGCGCGCGCGCCGGTGTGCAGGTAGCGCTGATCCACGACTGGTTCGGCACCTTCGGCAATGCCAAGCACGCGTTCTTCGAACCGCTGCGCGCCGCTGGTATCGCGGTGCGCGTGTTCAATCCGCCGCGCCTGGACAGTCCGCTGGGCTGGATCGGCCGCGATCATCGCAAGTTGCTGGTGGTGGACGGGCGCATCGGCTCGCTGTCCGGCGTGTGCGTGGCGGCCAAGTGGCTGGGTGACGCGGCGCACGGCATACCGCCCTGGCGCGACACCGGGCTGCTGATCGAAGGCCCGGCCGTAGCCGATCTGGAAGCCGCGTTCCGCGAAAGCTGGGGCGGCATGGGGCCGGCGCTGGAGTTCGCCGCGGCACCGGTTCCCGCGGCGCAAGGTGAAGTCGCACTGCGCGTGATCGCCACGGTGCCGGCGCAGGCCGCCATGTACCAGCTTGAGCAACTGATCGCCGCCATGGCCACACGCACGCTGTGGATCTCCGATGCCTATTTCGTCGGCGTGCCCACTTACGTGCGCGGCCTGGCCGCGGCCGCGGCCGATGGCGTCGATGTGCGCCTGCTGGTGCCGGGCAACAACAACCTGCCCGCAGTTGCAGCGTTGTCGCGCGCGGGTTTCCGGCCGCTGCTGGAAGCCGGCATCCGCGTATTCGAATGGAACGGCAGCATGATGCACGCCAAGACCGCGGTGGCTGACGGGCGCTGGGCGCGCGTGGGTTCATCGAATCTCAACCTGTCGAGCTGGCTGGCCAACTGCGAACTCGATGCCGCGATCGAAGACATCGGCATCGCCGAACAAATGCAGGAGCACTACCTGCGCGATCTGGACAACGCCACCGAACTGCTGCTGGCCGGCCGGCGCCCGCGCCCGCAGGGCGAGCGCCGCCGCAGTGCGCGCGGCGGCAGTTCATCGCGCGCGGCAGCCACCGCCTTGCGCCTGGCCAACACTGTGGGCGCGGCCATCGCCAATCGCCGCGTGCTGGCCGATTCCGAGCGCGGCGTGCTGTCGCTGGCCGGGATCGCCCTGCTGTTGCTGGCCGCGCTGGGCGCGTGGTGGCCGCGTGTGCTGGCCTGGCCGCTGGCCTTGTTTGCCGCGTGGCTGGGCGCCAGCCTGCTGTGGAAACGCATCCTGCGCCAGCGCGAGGCACGGCGGCGCGCCGCTGCCGCAACGCGCGTGCCCGAAAAATAGTGCAGCGAACCTTGACGCAGGCTGGCGGAATGTTTTCACTGCTGACTCGCATATTCCTAATGTGCGATTTGCAAATGCGGCACACCGGCGCGAGGAGCCCATCATGGTCACATCCGTCATGCGTTTACGGTCTGTTTCGAGCATTGCTGTCGTTGCGCTGTTGCTGCTGGGCTTGAATCAAGCCCATGCCGCCGAGCGGCTCAAACCGTTCGAGCTCGCCTACACCACCAGCGGCGACATGGCGCAGGTCGTCACCCAGGTCGAGAAACAACTCACGGACCACGGATTCAGCATCGTCGGCAGCTACGCGCCCTACTCCGATGCCGCCTTCCCGGCAGGCGAAACGGTATCGGCCGAGGTGATCGGCGTCACCAACCCCGCGTTGCTGGCCGCCGCCGCAGAAACCAAGTTCGGCGGTTATGCCGTCGTGCAGCGCGTCAGCGTCACCCGGGTGGTCAGCAAAGGCGCCACGCAAATCCAGGTGGCCTATACCAATCCGAGCTACATGGCCAATGCCTATCGCCTGAAAAGCGATCTGCGCGGCGTGGCGGCGGATCTCGGCAAGGCGCTGGGCGCGCAGCAGGCCTATGGCTCCAAAAAAGGCCTGACGGCAGCGGACCTGAGGGACTACCACTACAAGTTCCTGATGCCGTACTTCGACGATGCCCACCACCTCGCCAAGTACGACAGCTACGCGCAGGCGCTGAGCGCGGTGAAGGCCGGCCTGGCCGCGCACAATGGCGGCGCCAGCGAGGTTTACGAGGTCGCCATCCCCGGCAAGGAGCAGACACTGTTCGGGGTGGCGCTGGCCGGCACCACCGGCAACAAGTGCAGCGGCGATGAGTACATCATGAGCCGCATCGACTTCAGGGCGCTCAAGTCGACCGCCCACCTGCCCTACGACATCCTCGTATCCGGCGGCCGGGTTTACGCACTGGCGGTGAAATTTCGCATCGCCATCAACTTTCCCGATCTCAGCATGATGGGCTCGAACAGCTTCATGAGCATCATGTGCGCGCCGGATTCCATCGAGAAGGCACTGAAGGCTGTGGCGCGCGGAAGCACTGCGGCGACGTCCACTCAGCAGGATTGAGCAACACGCAAACCCGCGCGATACCGCGCGGGTTTGCATCGACCGCGTGTTGACGCAATCAGACTGAAAAATCCACAGCCCCTCAGCGTGCGCCGAGGTAGTCGCCCTTGCCGATCGCGACGCCGTTGTGGCGCAGGATGGCGTATGCCGTGGTGATGTGGAAAAACAGGTTGGGCAAAGCATGCTCGAACAGATACGTGCGCCCGGCAAACGTCACGTCCTGCTTGCGGATTTGCAGCACCACCGTGCGGTCCTCGCTGCCGGAAAACGCGGCGGCCGGGATGCCGTCGACGAACGCCAGTGTCTTGGCGATGCGCGCCTTGAGCTCGGCGAACGTGGCCTCGGTGTCCTCGTGCTTGGGCACTTCGATGCCGGCAAGGCGCGCGGCGGCGCCCTTGGCGGTATCGCAGGCGATCTGCACCTGGCGCGTCAGCGTGAACATGTCGGGCGCCAGCCGATCGTTGAGCAGGATCGCGGGATCGAAGCCCTTGGCCTCGGCATGCGCCACGGCCTTGTCGAGAATCGCGGCGAGCGCGCCCAGGCTGCGATCGAAAACCTTGACCGTGGCGTCATACATCAATGGGTTCATGCGGTTGTCTCCAGGGAAGTTGGGGTAAAGCTGGCGTGACTGCGCGCAGCGTCACATGCGGCGCGCGAAATGGCGGAAGCGGCGAGATTCGAACTCGCGAACGGTTGCCCGTTGCCGGTTTTCAAGACCGGTGCCTTCAACCACTCGGCCACGCTTCCGTTGATTTTGATGGCGGGCTGCGCTGCAGCAGCCTGATCCAGTCGACATTCTAGCCGCACGACGCGGGCCTCATGGGATGGTCGGTGCGCCGGCGGCGGTTCAACGCGGCGACTTGGGGGGCTTGCCCAGCTTCACCGACACCACCACCACGACCAGCACCAGCAACAGCGGCAGCAACATGCCCAGACCGAACACCAGTACCTGCGGACTGCGCACGCTGGCCGCGGCTACCGGATAGGCCACCGTCAGCAGCAGCAGCAGGGCCTGCGGCAGCAGGCGGCGGCGCCAACACCACGCCATGCCCAGCAACAGCAGCATGCCCGCCAGGAACAGCGGCCCATGCCACCACGGCAACCAGCCGATCATGCCGATGCCGAGAAAAAATCCGGCCCAGGCCGAAATCACCACACCGGTGAACAAGCCGATCGCCAGATGTGCGGCGGATGCGGACGCAGGCCGGGCGCTCACACTTTTTCGCAGCCGCCCATGTAGGAGCGCAGCACCTCGGGCACGCTGATGCTGCCATCGCTGTTCTGATAGTTCTCCATCACCGCGACCAGCGCGCGGCCCACGGCCACGCCGGAACCGTTGAGCGTATGCACGAGTTCGGGCTTGCTGCTGTCGGGATTGCGCCAGCGCGCCTGCATGCGCCGCGCCTGGAAGTCGGTGCAGTTGGAGCACGAGCTGATCTCGCGGTAGGTATTCTGCGAGGGCAGCCACACTTCCAGATCGTAGGTCTTGGCTGCGCTGAAACCCATGTCACCCGCGCACAGCAACAGGCGCCGATAGGGCAATCCGAGTTGCTCCAGCACCACCTCGGCGCAGCGCGTCATGCGTTCGTGCTCGGCGGCGCTGTCGACCGGCCGGACGATACTGACCAGTTCGACCTTCTCGAACTGGTGCTGGCGGATCATGCCGCGCAGGTCGCGCCCGCCGCTGCCGGCCTCGGCACGAAAGCATGGCGTGTGCGCGACCATGCGCATGGGCAACGCATCGGCCTCGACGATGGACTCGCGCAGCAGATTGGTCAGCGCGACTTCGGCGGTAGGGATCAGATAGCGCCGCGTGTCGCCGACCTGGGTGGCGAACAAGTCCTCCTCGAACTTGGGCAACTGCCCGGTGCCCTGCATCACTTCGGGATTGACCAGCAGCGGCACGTTGCATTCGGTGTAGCCGTGCTCGCGCGTGTGCAAATCCAGCATGAATTGCGCCAGCGCGCGGTGCAGACGCGCGATGCCGCCGCGCAGCACGGTGAAGCGTGCGCCGGACAATCGCGCCCCGGCCTCGCCATCCAGCCCGCCGTCGCGCGCGCCCAGCTCGACGTGGTCGCGCACGGCAAAATCGAACGCGCGCGGCGTGCCCCAGCGGCGCTGCTCGACATTCGCGGTTTCATCCTTGCCATCCGGCACCGACGCCTCGGGCAGATTGGGAATGCCCAAGGCGATCGCGGCCAGCCGATCCTGGATTTCGGTCAGGCGCTGCTCGTTGGTCTTGAGGCGATCGCCCAGACCAGCCACCTCCGCCATCAACGCCGTGGTGTCCTCGCCCCTGGCCTTGGCCTGGCCGATGGCCCTGGAGCGCGTGTTGCGCAGGTTCTGCAGTTCCTGCGTCGCGGTCTGCACCTGCTTGCGCTCGGCCTCGAGTGCGCCCAGCAGCGCGGTTTCCAGCGCGAAACCGCGGCGCAACAGTTGCGCAGCGATTGCATCGAGCTGCGTGCGCAGCAGAACGGGATCAAGCATGGAATCTCCAAATCAGAACGGTGACGCCCGCACAGAATACCTTGCGGGTATCGTCAGGCCTGCGAACGCGCGTATGCAGAAGCATCCTGCGACTGGCTTCCAGCCCCATCTGCGCGGGGGCAGGCTCTGCGCGGTAATCACGCTGGCAGACCTCTCGCGTCGATTATCGCGAGCGCGGCCCGCGCAGCGCAAACCTCAGGCCGCGGCTGGATGTTGCGGGCGCACCCAGAACAGCAGCAGCAGCGCGGCCAGCAGCGCGCAGCCGGAGCTGAAGCCGAACGCCACCAGCGGCGTGATGTGTTGCCACAGCCAGCCGAACAGCACCGAGGCCGGCAACAGCATCAGGCCCACCACGAGGTTGTACCAGCCATAGGCGGTGCCGCCGCGCTCGCGCTGCGCCAGATCGCCCACCAGCGCTTTCTCGGCACCCTCGGTCGCGGCCAGAAACAAGCCATAGAACGCGAACATCGGCCACAGCAGCGCCACCTGCGCAGGCAGCAAACCGAACAGCAGATAAAACAGCGCGTAGATCACCCAGCCCGCGGTGATCACGCGCGTGCGCCCCAACCGATCGGACAGGCTGGACAAATGCGTGGAGAACAACGCCGCCACCCCCGACATCAGTGCCCACAGCAGCGGGATCTGCACGTCGCTGACACCCAGATCGTGCGCGCGCAGCAGCAGAAACATGTTGGATGAATTGCCCAGCGTGAACAGCGCCAGCACCAGCAGATACCGGCGCAGCGCCGGGCTTTGCTCGCGCAAGCGCCAGTCGAACGGCACCGACTTGAGCACCGGGGTCACCTCCGGTTCCGGGATCGCCAGCGCCAGCGCGATCACCACGAGCGCGGGGATGATGGCCAGATAGAAAATATGCGCGATCGGCATGCCCACGGCCAGCAGCCCGGCCGCAGCCAGCGGACCGATCACCGCGCCCAGATTGTCCATGGCACGATGAAAACCGAACGCCAGCCCGCGCTGCCCCGGCGCCACGCTGGCGTTGAGCAAGGCATCGCGCGGCGCGGTACGCAGGCCCTTGCCCATGCGATCGGCAAAGCGCAGTACCAGCACGCCAGGCCAGCTCGTGGCGAGGCCCAGCAGCGGGCGCGCGATGGCGCCCAGGCTGTAGCCGCAGACGACCCAGATGCGCATGCGCCGCATGCGGTCGGCCAGCACGCCGGCGACCAGCTTGACCAGGCTGCTGACCGCCTCGGCCACGCCCTCGATCAGGCCCAGCGCGCGCGGCCCGGCCATCAGCACGGTGGCCAGGTACAACGGCACCAGCGGATACACCAGCTCGCCAGCGCTGTCGTTGAACAGGCTGATCAGGCTCAGCAGCAGCACCGTGCGCGGCAACGCGCGCAGCAACTTCCTCATGCCTTGCCCTTGCCGCGCGCCTGCGCGCGCGCCGCGCGCAGAGCATCGAGTTTTTCCTTGATGCGCAATTCCAGACCGCGCTCGA
This sequence comes from Metallibacterium scheffleri, assembly GCF_002077135.1. Classification (NCBI taxonomy): domain Bacteria; kingdom Pseudomonadati; phylum Pseudomonadota; class Gammaproteobacteria; order Lysobacterales; family Rhodanobacteraceae; genus Metallibacterium; species Metallibacterium scheffleri. Next base: position 1,100,792 of record NZ_LDOS01000002.1, read on the forward strand.
CCGGTGCGTACAGTTGCAGGTCGTCCAGCGCATCGGGCAGGCAGCGCTGATCCAGCGCCACGCCGCCTTGCACGTCGTGGTCGTACTGGTAGCCCTTGCTGTAACCCAGCTCTTTCATCAACTTGGTCGGTGCGTTGCGCAGGTGCATCGGCACCTCCAGCGTGCCGGTTGCGGCGACCACGCGCCGCGCCTCGCCCAGCGCGCGATAGACCGCGTTGCTCTTCGGCGCCACGGCCAGATACACCACCAGTTCGGCCAGGCCCAGCTCACCCTCGGGACTGCCCAGGCGTTCATAGGTATCCCAGGCATCCAGCGCCATGCGCCACGCACGCGGATCGGCCAGGCCGATGTCCTCGACCGTCATGCGCAACATGCGTCGCGCCAGATACAGCGGATCGCAGCCGCCATCGAGCATGCGCGTCAGCCAGTACAGCGCGGCGTCGGGATCGGAGCTGCGCACCGATTTGTGCAGCGCCGAGATCTGGTCGTAGAACTGCTCGCCGCCCTTGTCGAAGCGGCGCGTGCGTTCGGCCAGCACGCGCGTCAGCGTGTCGCGATCGATCACCCCGTCGCGCGCCAGTTCGCTGGCGATTTCCAGGAAGGTCAGCGCACGGCGCACGTCGCCATCGGCGGCCTGCGCAATCGAGTGCAGCGCGTCGTCCTGCAGCTTGAGCCGCAACGCGCCGAGGCCGCGTTGGTCATCGTCCAGTGCCTGTTGCAGCGCGACCACGATGTCGTCGGCCGAGATCGCCTCCAGCACATGCACGCGGCAGCGCGAGAGCAGCGCCGAGTTCAGCTCGAACGACGGGTTCTCGGTGGTGGCGCCGATGAACAAGATGATGCCGCGCTCGATCGCGGGCAGGAATGCATCCTGCTGCGCCTTGTTGAAACGGTGCACCTCGTCCACGAACAGCACGCTGCGCAAACCCTGCGCATAGCGCGCCTCGGCCAGCGCCAGCGCGGCGCGCACCTCGGCCACGCCGCACAGCACCGCAGAAATCGCCACGAACTCGGCATCGGCGTAATGCGCCACCAGCCGCGCCAGCGTGGTCTTGCCGCAGCCGGGTGGCCCCCACAGCACCATCGAGTACACCTTGCCCGCCTCCAGCGCCATGCGCAGCGGCGCGTCGGGCGCCAGCAGCCGACGCTGGCCGACCATTTGCTGCAAGCGCTGCGGGCGCATGCGTTCGGCCAGCGGCTGCAGCGCGGTGGACTCGGGCAGCAGCGAGGGCGAGACGTTGGCGGGCTTGCGCGACATGCGCGGATGATACGGCCGCAGCCGTCTCAGTTCTTGAGCGGATAGGCCTCGGCCGTCGGCGCGTCGCCGATCACGTCGGCACCGGGCGGCGGGGTGAAACGGAACGTGTCGGCCGGCAGCTTCGCGTTGCGTCGCCAATCGCTGAAACGGATCGTGGTGCGATCGCCCAGCAGATCCTCGAACACCATCGTCTGCAACTGGTTGTCGGCGAAGCCCAGCTCGGCGTACTTGAACTCGGCGTGGTCGTTGTTCGGGCGCAGCTTCAGCCACGCCTGGCCATCGTGCGCACCATCCTCGCTGACCTTGAACTGGCGATCGAGCAATTTGAGGTCGGTGAGCACATTGAGCGGACTGTGTGCCTCGGCGCTGTTCTGCGCGCGCACCGTCACCTGCTGCAGGTCGGGGTCGTACACCCACACGCGTGTGCCATCGGCGACGATGAGCTGGTGGTAGGGCTTGTCTACCTGCCAGCGGAACAGCCGCGGCGCGGCCAGTTGCAGCGTGCCGCTGGCGCTGCGCCCGGCATTGCCGTTGGCGTCCACGCTGACCTGGCTGAAATGCGTGCTGACCGATTGCAGACCTGACGCGAACGCATCGAGCTGCGCGCGCGCGCTGCCTGCAGCCTGCGCCAGCGCGGGCAATGCCAGGCCCAGCGCGCACAACATCACAAGGGCGCCACGGACACCGGCGAAATGCGAGACATGGGGATTCTGGATATTCATGCTGGCCATTGGCAGACAGTGGAAAAACGTCGCATAGCATGCCGCCAGGTGGCTGCATCGCGATGAAATGACGCGCCATGCAGCGTGCGCACCGGTGTTCGCCGCGCTACGGTCCAGCGGCGCGCAATGCGCCATTCGACGCCACCGCGGCGGTCCTGCTGGGTCGGGTTCAGGGGATCAATACTCACGTGGCGGCGGCGCCAGCACGCTGCGATTGCCGTTGTGCTCGGGCGGGCTGACGATGCCCTGCTGCTCCATCATCTCGATCAGCCGCGCGGCGCGGTTGTAGCCGATGCGCAGATGCCGCTGCACGCCCGAGATCGAAGCGCGGCGGCTGCGCACGACAATGTCCACGGCCTTGTCGAACAGCGCATTGTCGCTGCCGTCCTCGCCTGCGGCATCCTCGGGCAGACCGGACTCGCCGATCACCTTGCCATCGCCCAGCGTCTGCACTTCCTCCAGCACTCCGGTGATGAAATCAGGGCGGCCCTGCGCGCGCAGCCATTCGACCACGCGGTGCACCTCGGCGTCGTCGACGAAGGCGCCATGCACGCGCTCCGGCGTAGCGGTGCCCGGCGGCAGGTACAGCATGTCGCCGTGGCCCAGCAGGGTCTCGGCGCCGGACTGGTCGAGGATGGTGCGCGAGTCGATCTTGCTGGACACCTGAAACGCGATGCGCGTGGGAATGTTGGCCTTGATCAAGCCGGTGATCACATCCACCGAAGGCCGCTGCGTGGCCAGCACCAGGTGCACGCCGGCGGCGCGCGCCTTCTGCGCCAGGCGCGCGATGAGTTCCTCGACCTTCTTGCCGACGATCATCATCATGTCGGCGAATTCGTCAATGATCACCACGATCGAGTACAGCGTCTGCAGTTGCGGCGGCGGCGAATTCGCGTCACCAGCATCGGCTTTGAACAGCGGGTCCAGCAGCGGTTGCCCGGCAGCCTGCGCCTCGCGCACCTTCTTGTTGAAACCGGCCAGATTGCGCACGCCCAGCGCCGACATCAGCTTGTAACGCCGCTCCATCTCGGCAACGCACCAGCGCAGCGCGTTGGCGGCTTCCTTCATGTCGGTGACCACCGGCGCCAGCAGGTGCGGGATGTTCTGGTAGACCGACAGCTCGAGCATCTTCGGGTCGATCATGATCATGCGCACTTCGCTGGGCGCGGCCTTGTACAGCAGGCTCAGCACCATCGCGTTCAGCGCCACCGACTTGCCCGAGCCGGTGGTGCCGGCGACCAGCAGGTGCGGCATCTTGCCGAGGTCCACCACCGCGGGCCGACCGCCGATGTCCTTGCCCAGCGCCAGCGCCAGCGGCGACTTCTGCGCGTCGTACTCCTTGGAACGCAGGATCTCCGACAGATAGACGATCTCGCGGTGCGCGTTGGGGATCTCGATGCCGATCACGCTCTTGCCGGGGATCACGTCGACCACGCGCACGCTCTGCACCGACAACCCGCGCGCGATGTCCTTGTCGAGGCTGCTGATCTGGCTGCCGCGCACGCCGGCGGCGGGTTCCATCTCGAAACGCGTGATCACCGGTCCGGGAAACACGGCGACCACACTGGCCTCGATGCGGAAATCGCGCAGCTTGGCGGTGAGCTGCTCGGACAGCACCTTGAGCATTTCCTGCGACCAGCCCTTGTTGAGCGTCGGCTTGGCCTCGTCCAGCAGGGACAGCGGCGGCAATTGCCCGGGCACGGCCGGACCCACGAACAGCGGGATCTGGTTTTCGCGCGCGGCACGATCGCTCTTCTCGACCATGGGCAGCGGCGGCGGCTCGATGCGCACCGGTTCGCGCTCGGACTTGCGTTTGCTTTCGACGCGGCGCACTTCTTCGCGCTCGATGCGCTGGCTGCGCGCGGCCAGCACCTCGGGCGTGCGCTTGAGGTGCGCGCGCAACCAATCGCCAAGGAGCAGCGTCAGGCGCCCGGTGCGATCCATCACCGCGAACCAGGACAGGCTCGTGGCCAGGGTCACGCTGACCAGGAATACCGCGAACAGCAGCAGTGTGGCACCGGGCAAGCCGAAGCCACCTTGCAGCGGATGCCCGATCAGACGCCCGAGGATGCCGCCGTAACCCGCCGCCAGACTAGTCGCCGTGCCCAGACGCAGCGTTGCCAGCGCCGCGCCGCTGGCGACGAAGCCGACAAAACCGATCAGGCGCAGCGTGGGCTCCAGTGGCGAGCGCGGCAGGCGCGCGCGCTCACGCAGCACATACAAGGCCAGCACCGCCAGCAACACCGGAAACGCGTACGCGGTGATGCCGAAAAACCACAGCAACGCGTCCGACAGGTACGCGCCGATCAGACCACCCCAGTTGGCCACGCCCAGTTGCGGCCCGGAGTGCGACCAGGACGGGTCGTTGCGGTTGTGCGTGAGCAGGCATACCAGCACGTAAAGCGCGACCGGGAAAAGCAGCAGTGCGCCCGCCTCGCGCAGCAGACGCCGCGCGCCCTCGCTGAGCGCGATCCTGCCGTTCGTGCCGCTCGTCTTGCCGTTGGCCGCCACCGTCATCCCACATGCCGCAAACCCGCCGCAGATTACACCAGCACAGGCTGCGGCCGGCATCCGGAAGCAGTGGCGCGCCGTGTCGGCTGCGCCGCCGCGCAGCCGGGTGTCGCGCAAGTTGTCAGGCGCAGCGATGAAACCCGGCGATCCGCGCGCGCGGCCTCAGACCATGTCCTGCAGCGCCGGATGCACGATCTTGCCGGCCTCGACATTGATGCCCTTGCGCAGCGGCTCGAACTGGCGCCAGTCGCCATCGGCGGCCAGACGCTGCACGTAGGGCAGGATCGCCGCGCAGATGGCGAGCGAGGATGTCTGCGGCACCGCGCCGGGCATGTTGGTGACGGCGAAATGCGTCACCCCGTGCACGCTGTAGGTGGGATCCTTCCAGGTGGTCGGACGCGAGGTCTCGAAGCAGCCGCCCTGGTCGATCGAGATGTCCACCAGCACGCTGCCCTTCTCCATCGACTTGACCATGGCCTCGGTGACCACGCGCGGCGCCTTGGCGCTGGGGATCAGCACCGCGCCGACGACGATGTCGGCAGCGGCCACCTCCTCGGCCACCAGTGATTCGTAGGCGTACAGCGCGGTGACATTGGGGCCCAGCGCCATCATCTCGGCCATGCGATCCGGGCGCTTGTCGAACACCACCACATTGGCGCCGGCGGCGGCGGCCAGCGCGGCGGCATTGCCACCGGCGGCGCCGGCACCGAGCACCACGACCTTGCCGCGCGGCGTGGACGCCATGCCGCCGAGCAGCTTGCCCTTGCCGCCTTGCGGCTGGTGCAGCAGGGTCGTGCCCATCTGCGTGGCGATGCGCCCGGCGATCACCGACATCGGGTGCAGCAGTGGCAGGCCGCCGTGGTCCTCGACCGACTCGAAGGCCACGCCGGTCAGGCCGATGGCCAGCAGTTTGCGCGTCAGTTCCGGCTCCGCGGCCAGATGCAGGTAGCAGAACAGCAGATGGTGCTTTTTCAGCAGCGCGAGGTCGCCGGCGATGGGCTCCTTGACCTTGACGATCAGCTCGCCCTTCTCGTAGAGGGCCGCGGCATCGGGCACGATGTGCACGCCGATCCGCGTGTAGGCATCGTCGCTGAAGCCGCTCTTCAGGCCGGCGCCGGCCTGCACGTAAACCTCGTGGCCGTGACGCAGCAGATCGGCGCAAGCGGCGGGGACCAGGGCCACACGGCCTTCGAGCGTCTTGGTTTCTGAAGGAATGCCGATACGCATGGGGAAAACCTCGCAGGGAAATGGGGAAACATCGTCGCGCGGCTTGATTCAGGCATCCGCCGTCCCCATGCTGCGGCACTTCAGGCCTGTCGCGATGGGCGCGTCCAGCACGCGCGGCAGGCCGCGTTTTCGCCGCAACCAACGGGAAATTGTACATGAGCCCCCCTCGCCACAGCCGCGTGCTGATCCTTGGTTCCGGCCCCGCCGGCTACAGCGCCGCGGTGTATGCCGCGCGCGCCAACCTCAAACCACTGCTGATCACCGGGCTGCAGGCCGGCGGCCAGCTCACCACCACCACCGATGTCGACAACTGGCCCGGTGACGTGCAGGGCGTGCAGGGCCCGGAGCTGATGGAACGCATGCAGCAACATGCCGCACGCTTCGCTACCGAGGTCGTGTTCGACCACATCCACGAGGCGCGCCTGGGCTGCCGCCCGTTCCTGCTCGTCGGCGACAGCGGCGAATACACCTGCGACGCGCTGATCATCGCCACCGGCGCCAGCGCCAAGTACCTGGGCCTGCCCTCCGAGCAGGCGTTCGCCGGCAAGGGCGTGTCGGCGTGCGCCACCTGCGACGGATTTTTCTATCGCGGCAAGGACGTGGCGGTGATCGGCGGCGGCAACACCGCGGTCGAGGAGGCGCTGTATCTGGCCAACATCTGCGACAAGGTCACCCTGGTGCATCGCCGCGATAGCCTGCGCGCGGAAAAAATCATGCAGGACAAGCTGTTCGAGAAACAGCGCGCCGGCAAGATCGAGGTCATCTGGAACAGCGGCGTGGACGAGGTACTGGGCGATGCCAGCGGCGTCACCGGCCTGCGCCTGAAGAGCACGCGCGACGGCAGCACGCGCGAGCTCGCCGTGCATGGTGTGTTCATCGCCATCGGCCACAGCCCCAACACCGCCATCTTCAAGGACGAACTGGCCATGCGCGAAGGCGGCTACCTGGTGGTGCGCGGCGGGTTGGAGGGCAATGCCACGCAAACCAGCATCCCCGGCGTGTTCGCCGCCGGCGACGTGGCCGACTCGGTTTACCGCCAGGCGGTTACCAGCGCCGGCACCGGCTGCATGGCCGCGCTGGACGCCGAGAAATATCTCGACGGCCTGGGACACTGAGCGGCACCATGCGATGACGTTGGCGCTGCGCATCATCGAGCGGCTGGACGCGATCGCCGCCGCCGACTGGGATGCGCTGCGCGCCGACGACAATCCGTTTCTCAGTCACGCGTTTCTCGCCGGACTGGAGCGAGACGGTTGTCTACGCGCCGAGTGGGGCTGGCAGGCGCAGCATCTGGGCTTGTTCGAGGACGACCGGCTGGTGGCCGCCGCGCCGTTGTATCTGAAGTTCAACTCGCACGGCGAGTTCGTGTTCGACCACGCCTGGGCGCAAGCGCTGGAGCGCGCCGGCGGCGACTACTATCCCAAGCTGCTGTGCGCGGTGCCGTATTCGCCCGTGGTGGGGCCGCGCCTGCTGGCCGGCGCGGACGCGCATGCGGATGCACGCCGCGCCGCGCTGCTGGCTGGCCTGCGCGAGCTGATGCAGAGCGCACGCGTCAGTTCCACGCATCTGCTCTTTCTCGACGCCGCCGACCTCGCCGTTTGCGCGCGCGACGACGCGCACTGGCTGGCGCGCTGCGACGTGCAGTTCCACTGGAGCAACCGCGACTGGCACACGTTCGAGGATTTCCTGGCCGCGCTCAAGCACAAGAAACGCAAGAACATCCGCGCCGAGCGCGCGCAGGTCGCCGCATCCGGTCTGCGCATTGAATGGCGCGCGGGTGCCAGCCTCGTGGCGAGTGAATGGCGCGCGGTGCATGCGCTGTACCTGGAAACCTTCGACGCGCACGGCAACCATGCCGCGCTCAACGCCGATTTCTTCGCCCACCTCGGCGCCACCCTGCCCGGCCAGGTGTGGTTGGCGCTGGCACGTGCCGGTGATGACATCGTGGCGATGGCGCTGTTCCTCGCTTCTTCGAGCACGCTCTACGGACGCTACTGGGGCAGCCAGGTGCCGTTGCCGGGCCTGCATTTCGAGCTGTGCTACTACCAGGGCATCGAACATTGCCTGCGTGCCGGCCTGCAGCGCTTCGAGCCCGGCGCGCAGGGCGAGCACAAGCTGGCGCGCGGCTTCCTGCCCACGCTCACCCACTCGCGCCACGCCATCGCGCATGCCGGGCTGCGCCACGCCGTGGCGCACTATCTCGAAGCCGAACAGGCGCAGGTGCAAGACTGGCGCGAGCAGTTGCTGACGCATTCGCCTTACGCACAATGAAAATGCGCGTGTGCTGATCGCCCACGCATCACGATCCACCCGCGCCGGCCCTACGATGTCCACATGAGCAGCGCCCGCCCCTACCTGCTGGCACCCGATGACACGCACTTCCCGCCGGTCGCGCGCGCGCATGCATCCGGGCTGCTGGCCATCGGCGGCGATCTGCGTCCCGAACGCCTGCGCGCGGCGTATGCGCAAGGCATCTTTCCCTGGTACAGCGCGGGCGAGCCGCTGCTGTGGTGGTCGCCCGATCCGCGCTGCGTGTTCGAGACCGCCTGCACGCGTCCGCAGCGGCGCTTCGCGCGCACGCTGCGCAAGCTGGAGTGGACGCTGAGCGCCGATCGCGCCTTCGCGCAGGTACTCGCCGCCTGCGCCGCGCCGCGACCCGGCCAGACCGGCACCTGGATCACCCCGGCCATGCGTCGCGCGTATGTGCGCCTGCACCTGCTCGGCCACGCGCATTCATTCGAAGTCTGGGACGGCAGTGAATTGGTCGGCGGCCTGTACGGCGTCGCCAGCGGCGGGATGTTCTCGGGCGAATCGATGTTCAGCGCACGCAGCGGTGGCTCCAAGGTGGCGTTGTACTTTGCCTGCCGCGCATTGGCGGCGTGGGGCATGCCGCTGCTGGATGCGCAGGTGGCCAACGCACACACACGATCGCTGGGCGCCATCGAAATACCGCGCGCGCGATTCAGCGCGTTACTGCAGGATTTGGCCGGCATGCCAGCACCCGCCGACTGGGACGCCGCGCTGCCGCTGCGCCACGCGGCGGCGCTGGTGGCTTGAGAGACGCTGAATTCAAACGCTGCCTGCACCGTGGTTGCAACTGCATCGCGATGCGCTGTCCCGCATTGACTCGCAAGCCTCGCGTGTCAGCGCACGCAGTGCGCGCACACGATCCACTCCCCGGGATGATGCGCGCCAGGCGACCGGCAAGAGCGCGGCGCCTGGCAGGGTCGCATCAGCGCCGCTGCAGCTTGCCCAGCAGGCTGAGGATTTCGATGTACAGCCACACCAGCGTGACGGTGAGACCGAAGGCGCCGTACCACTCCATGTTGCGTGGCGCGCCGGAAGCGGCGCCGCGCTCGATCATGTCGAAATCGATCAGCAAATTGAACGCGGCGATGCCCACCACCAGCAGGCTGAAGCCGATGCCCAGCGGACTGGCGCTGTTGATCAGGCCGATCTGCGAACCGAAGAAGCCCATCACCATGTTGATGACGTACACCAGCATGATGCCGCCGGTCGCGGCGACGATGCCCATGCGCAACTTGTCGGTCACCTTGATGATGCGGCTGCGGTACAGGAACAGCATCACCGCCATCACGCCGAAGGTCAGCGCCACCGCGGTCACCACCACGCCGGGATAGCTCAGATCGAAGATCGCCGAGATGCCGCCGACCACGAAGCCCTCGGCGATGGCATACAGCGGCGCGGTGATGGCGATGAAGCGCTTGGCGAACACCGACACCAGCGCCAGCACCAGGCCAGCGATCAGCCCGCCCATGAGGAACGGCGCAACCGCGGCCATGGCGGCAGCGGCCGCATCCTTGCCGCCCACGGCCAGCGCCGCGTCGAAACGCAGCCAGGTCCAGCCGGCGGAGACGCAGACCAGGATCAGCATGATCGCGGTCTTGCCGATGGTGCCGTTGACGGTCATGCGCTCGCCGCCGATGGCGAGGCCTTCGAAGTTGGACGAACGCAGCAGCGGATTGCCGGAAGCCATGACGAAACCCTGATTGAGAGAAAAATGTCGGAAATGTGCGGCTTGTGACCGCGCCCGTGCGCCGATGCTCCCGGCACATTGCAGGGCGCAAGATACACCGCGCGCCATGAAACCACGCACAACCGCGCGTTTGCGATTTCGTAAGCTCTCGAGCCTGCCGTGTTTCCCTTCCCCCTCTTGGAGAGGGTGGCGCGCAGCGCCGGATCCGGCCTTGCACAGTTGCATTTTGTCCGTGGGCAATTGCTCTTGCGTGGTGCTTGGCAAGGTTCCCTTGTTCCGCCCGGCTGCCGCCGCGCGGGCTACTTTCCTTCTGGGGAAAGTAGCCAAAGCCATCCACGCGGCGGCCTGCGCCGTGCTGCGCACGGTGCCCTGTGCTGCTCGCCGGCCGCGAGCCGGCGCGAACTCGCCCATCCATGGGCTCGAACATGCGCGCCTTTCCCTCGCGCCCAACTGCGCTGCTCGGCGCAGGCCAACGCTACCAACGTCGAAGGCAATGGCAACAGCGCGCACGCAGCAAGCCGACGCTCACCCTGCTCTTACTTCAATTCCGGTCAACAGCGGTGTGCGTGCACGGAATCGGCACGCATGTTCAAGCCCGGGAATCGTCGCAATCGATACCGCGCGCGATTTTGTGTTGGTCAGAACAAGCCCTTTTGCTGCGCGCTGCCCTGATCGCGTTTTGCCTTCTTGAAGGTGTGGCCGCCCTGGGCAAGATCGGGGTAACGCGCGCGCTCGGTGCCATTGAGCAGCGCTTCGATCGTCAGTATCTGGATGCGCGGAAACTGCGCCTGCGTCAGCGGCGATTGGTAGAAACCTTCTTTCACAGCCTCGATCAGCATCGGCTTGCTCGGATCGGCCAGCGTCACGAACAGGCCAATCTCGGCCTTCTCGCGCGCTACCACGTGCGCAAGATCGCGCACCATCGCCACGTTGACGTGGTCACCGCCTTTCACCGACACCACGATCTTCTTTGCGATTCCCTTGTCGTCCTGGAAAAAGATCAGGCCGTCGATGCCGCCGTCGGCGCCTTTCTTCTTGCCTTGATAGGGCTGCGCGTTGACCAGCGAGCACGCCCACCACTGGAACTGGTACTTGTCGCGCAGCGCCAGATCGCGCGCGCCATCGAGGTCTTCGGGCGTGCCAATCACCTCGAACGTCTGCATGTAATCCGGTGGTGTTTCGGCTACACCCGCTGTACTCGCGGCTTCCCGCTCGGGTTTCGTGCGGTTGAGATACGGATAGCGATCCTTCAGGCGCTTCTCGATCAGCGCGATCGCCAGATGCGTGATGTCGATGCCGATCCAGCGTCGCCCGAGCTTCTGCGCCGCATCCACCGCCGTGCCGCACCCGCAGAATGGATCGAGCACGATGTCGCCGGGGTTGGAACTGGCGTTGATGATGCGTTCGAGCAAAGCGAGCGGTTTTTGTGTCGGATAACCGAGATTCTCCGAGCCCGCAGCTTGCTCAATATCTGTCCACAGATTCGTAACGGTTCGACCTTTTGAATCCTCAAGATATTTCTTGTACTGGGGCACTGCGCCGTCTTTCAACTGAACGACGAGTCCGCGATCGTAGCTTTCCTGCATTCGCTGTTTAGTCCAACGCCACACCCGCGTTACACCAAGAAACTCATACGTCAGGTTGGGCCTATTGTCATTCGGATTGAGCAGTGGCAGCAAACGATAGCGACCTCCACTGTCTGAATACCGATAAGCTTTCTCAACGTACCCAGGGTCATGCTGTTCGTAAGACTGGTGATACGTGCAACTGCTCGACTTGGAATAGCGAAGAATCGTGTCCGTACAACTTGGAAAATTGTGCGTGATGTGGCTCTTCGGATTCGAACGCCGCCAAATTATTTCGTTCCGATAGTTTTCGACTCCAAACACTCCATCCAGCACGATCTTCAAATAGTGGCTCGCTGTCGGGTCGCAGTGCAGATACAGGCTGCCGGTCGGCTTGAGCACGCGATGCAGCTCGAGCAGGCGGTTCGCCATCATGACGAGGTACGCCATCATGTCGTTCTCGCCGAGGAAACTGCGCAGGGCCGGCATCAGTTCGGCCATGTCGGTGTTCGACTGGCGCAGGATCTCGTTGAACTCGCGCTCGGCCTGCTCGCCCCAGTGCCAGGAATCCTCGAACGCGGTGATCTGCGCGTCCGACTCGTGGCCCTTGGGCGTCTTGAACAGCAGGTTGTAGTCGCGCTTTGAATTGAACGGAGGATCGAGATAGATCAGGTCGACGGTTTCGTCGGCGATGTGCTCGCGCAGGACATGCAGGTTGTCGCCAAAGTAGAGCCGGTTCATATGTCGAATTCCATTGTTCCGACGGGCCTGCGCTGCACTGTAACCAACTTTTCACCGCGCGACCGCGCTTGCTGGCAGCAGCGATAGGCGACCCATGGGAATCAAGTCGCCGGCTCGAGAGCCTTGCAAGTTCGCCCTACTGCAACCCCAGTCCCGCCGCGACGATGTCGCCTTCGCCCGGCAGCACCAGGAATGCCGCGCCGGCCAGCGGGGTGTAGGTGTCGACGCCGACCACGCGCGCTTGCGGCGTGGCGCCGAAGCCGGCTTCGCTGAGCGCGGTGATGACGCCCTCGCCAACGCCGGCGCTGTGGCGGCCTTCGTCGACAATGAGGATGCGCTTGGCGCCTTGGGCCTGCGCGGCGATATAGGCCGCGTTGAGCGGCACCAGCCAGCGCAGGTCGACCACGCGGATCTTCCAGCCACGTTGCTTTTCGAGCTCGCGCGCGGCGCGCAGGCTCATCGGCACGCCGTTGCCGTAGGTGATGATCAGCAGATCATCACCCGCGCCCCCATTTTCCGGCGGATAGACCCTGCCCTCGCCCAGTGCCATGGCCTGATCGGGCGCGGGATAGGCGAACTGCCACGCGCCATCGCCGGGCGCGTACAAATCCTTGGTCATGTACAGCGCGATTGGTTCGAGGAACACGCTGACGCGGCCATCGACCTTGGCCAGCGCCATCAGCGTGCGCAGCATGCTGGCGGCGTCGTCGCCGCGCGCGGGGCAGCCGACGACCAGACCGGGGATGTCGCGCAGCGCGGTGATCGAGTTGTCGTTGTGGAAATGCCCGCCGAAGCCGCGCTGGTAGCCCAGACCGGCGATGCGCACCACCATCGGATTGCGGTACTGGCCGTTGCTGAAAAACTGCAGGCTGGCGGCCTCGCCGCGGATCTGGTCGCAGGCGTTGTGGAAATACGCCAGGTACTGGATCTCGGGAATCGGCAGCAGGCCCATGTTGGCGTAGCCCTGCGCCAGGCCGAGGATCATGGTTTCATCGAGCAGGGTGTTGAACACGCGCTTGCCGCTGAACGCCTTGAACAGGCCCTTGGTCACCGTGTACACGCCACCCTTCTGCGCGACGTCCTCGCCGAACAGCAAGGCCTCGGGATACTTGATCAGCAGGTCGTGCAGCGTGGCATTGATCTGCAGCGCCAGATGCCGCGGCGGCAGCGTCTCGGGCAGCTTGTCGGCGCCGCCGAACACGGTGAGGCGCTGCGCGGCGTCGGGCGCGCGCGCGGCTTCCGTGGCCACGGCCACCGGCGTGTACGGCGCCAGCGGCGCGATGACCTCGGCCAGGGTATCGAGCTTGGGACGGCGGTCGGCCTCCTCGGCTGCGGCGAAGCAGCGCTTGCGCGTGGTTTCGTACAACTCCAGCAGCGACTGCGGCGTGTACACGCCGGACTCCAGCGCGATCGCGGCGCTGCGCAGCAATGGATCGCCGGCCTCCACCGCCACCAGTTCCTCGACGCTGCGCCATTCGATCTCGAAATCGGTGCCGGCGTGACCCATCACGCGCGTGGTGCGCAAATGCAGGAAGGTGGGCCGGCGCGTGCGTCGGCAGTGTTCGACCGCGCGCGCGACATCGGCATAGCCGGCAGCGAGGTCGAGACCATCCGCGTAGAAATAGTCCAGGTCGCGGCGCCCGCTGTAGTTGGCGCTGATCCAGTCCAGCGGCGTTTTCACCGAGATGCCGATGCCGTTGTCCTCGCACACGAACAGGACCGGCGCCGGCAGCTTCTGGTAGGCCGTCCACGCGGCGGCGTTGAACGCGGTCTGCGCGCTGGCGTGGTTGCTCGAGGCATCGCCAAACGAGCAGATCGCGATGCTGTCCGCGGGGATCGGCAGCGCATGTCTGACGCGCCGCGCCTGCTCGATGGCGATGGCCGTGCCCAGCGCCTTGGGCAGGTGGCTGGCGATGGTCGAGGTCTGCGGCAGTACCCACAGCGGCTTGCTGCCCCACACCTTGTGGCGCCCGCCGGAAGCCGGGTCGTCCTTGCTGGCGGCAAAGCTCAGCGCCGAGTCCATCACTGGGTCGAGCCGGTTCGCATGCGCCGCGGGCAGTTGGCGGAAGCGCTCGGCCATGAACGCGCCGGAGCGGTAGTGCAGGAACGCCGGATCGGTGTACCGGGTCAGCCGCGCCAGCATGGCGTTGCCCTCGTGACCGCTGGAGCCGATGGTGTAGAACACCTTGTTCTTGACACGCAGCACGCGCGCCATCAGGTCCAGATGCCGCGAGATCAACTGCGACTCGAACAGCTCGCGAAAACCGCGCGCATCCAGCGTGCTGCCCGGCAGCACCGGCGCGTCGGCGCGCGGCGGCTGCACTGCGCTGCCATGCCAGTTCTGCACGAACTCGGTGAAGTTCTGGTCGACGATCTCGGCGCGATTGAAGCCCTTGTGGCGGGCGGCGATGGGGGGCTGGGCGGACATGGCGATTTCGTGTGAAAGAGTGATGTGGGGTGCGCTGGGTGCCTGACTGCTCAGGGTGCGCGGGCAGGCAGCGCCTTGAGCAAGGCCACGCGCTGGAAGTCCTTGGGCCGGGCGAAACTTTGCAGCACGCGGATCTGCTCGGCGACCGTCGGAATGGGCACGGCCAGACCGTCGATGTCCACGCGGGTGTTCGCGCCGATCCGTAGCGGCGCCCAGCCATGGGCGCCCGACAGTTCCAGTCCGCCCACGACTTCCACCGGTAATTCGCCAAAATGGAAGCGCGTGAGGTGCGAGCGGAAGCGCGAGTCATCGGCCGGCACATAGTCAGCGTCACGATGCGCCCGCCAATGCAAGGCCATGGTTTGCGCGTCGCGCACGCTGGTCAGCACGTCGAGATCGGCCACCGTCACCGCGGCTCCGGCCAGGTAGGCGGCCACGCTGCCGATCACCGTCCACGGATCGCGGCAGTGCCGATGCAAGTCGGGCACCGTGGCAACCAGGGCAGCGGTCACGGCAGACTGCTGCGGGTCGGGTTCGCGCCGGATCACGGGGTCACGCGCGTTGCCGCGACAGCGCCTGCGCCAACCGCGCGCGGCGGATGTTGCTGGTACAAGAAGCGAGCGGGAAGCACGCGGGTCACGCAAGCCACGCCGCTCAGTGCGCTTTGGGCTGGTAGCTGCAGTACGACTCGACATCCGTGATTTGCGGAATGTCATGGCTGATGCACGACCACTTCACGCTGTCGCCTGCGCGCGTCGGCGTCAGCCAGACGCCGGTCAGGTCCGGGCTGACCGCACTGGTGAAATGCACCTGCAGCACGCCACCCTTGTGCACGGTGATGCTGCTGATCTCGTTGCTGGTCAGATAATCCGGCTCACCGACGTGCGCGGCGGCGTTGCTGTCCGGCGCCTTGCCGCGCTTGATGGCGTCCTCGATCGCCATCTTGGTGGCGGCCAGCAGCAGCGAGCTGAGCGCGATATGCAACTCCTGCGGGTTGATCTCGGGCCCCTTGATGACGGTGGCGGCTGGTGCTGCCGTCGTGGTGGCGGGCGGCGCGGCCAGCGCGGTGGCGCTGAGCAAGGTCAGCAGGCTGGCGAGCAGCACAATGAAACGACGCATGGCAGTGTCCTCAGAACGCATTGATGCCGGTGATTTCGCGGCCGACCACGAGCTGGTGCACGGTTTCGGTGCCCTCGTAGGTGATCACCGATTCCAGATTGAGCGCGTGGCGGATGGGTGAATGTTCGGTGGTGATGCCGGCGGCGCCAAGCAGCTCGCGCGCCTCGCGGGCGATGTCCAGCGCCATGCGCACGTTATTCCATTTGGCCAGACTGACCTGGGTCGGATGCAGCGTCCCGGCGTCTTTCATGCGGCCCAGATGCAGGGACAGCAACTGCGCGGTGGTGATGCGCCGCGCCATGTCGGCCAGCTTGAGTTGCACGGCCTGATTGGCGGCCACGGGACGGTCGAACAGGATGCGCTCCCTGGTGTACTCCACCGCCTCGTGGAAACAGGCAATGGCAGCGCCGATCGGCCCCCAGGTGATGCCGTAACGCGCCTGCGTCAGGCAGCCCAGCGGGCCTTTGAGACCCTTCACGCCGGGCAGGCGATTGGCATCGGGCACGCGCACACCATCGAAAAACAGCGCGCTGGTCACCGAGGCGCGCAGCGACATCTTGCGGTGGATGTCGCGCGTCTCGAAGCCTTGCGTGCCACGCTCGACCAGGAAGCCCTGGATGCCATCGTCGGTCTGCGCCCAGACGATGGCCACGTGCGCGAGGCCACCGTTGGTGATCCACATCTTGGCGCCGTCGATGATCCAGTCGCCACCCTCGCGGCGCGCGCGTGTTTTCATGTTGGCCGGATCGGAGCCGCCATGCGGCTCGGTGAGGCCGAAGCAGCCGATGACCGCGCCGCGCGCCATGACCGGCAGCCAGCGCTGGCGCTGTTCCTCGCTGCCATAGGCGAAGATCGGGTACATGCACAGCGAGGTCTGCACCGACACGAAACTGCGCATGCCGGAATCGCCGCGTTCCAGTTCCTGGCAGATCAGGCCGTAACTGACGGCGTTCATGCCGGCGCAGCCGTACTGCTCGGGGAAGTAGCTGCCCAGCAAACCCAGCTCCGCCATCTCGGCGATGAGTTCATGCGGAAACTCGCCCTTGTCGAAGTACTCGCCGATCACCGGCAGCACGCGTTCGTCGGTGAAGCGCGCCACGGTGTCCTGCACCATGCGCTCCTCGTCGGACAACTGGCTGCGGATGTCGTACAGGTCGTAGGGATCGAGGCGGGTGGCCATGGGGCGAACCGGTGCGGAAAGGTCGTGCATTTTAGCCTGCACGCGCGTGCTCGCGCCGTGCGCGTCGCCAGGTCAGGCGCGCGGCACGTGTCCGGTGGCCACGTGGCGCCGTGCCGAATCGACGTTGGCCTGCGAATCGTCGAAGAAAATATCGGCGCCGAAAGCCTGCAGAAACGGGCCCTTGTCGCGTCCGCCCAGAAACAGCGCCTCGTCGATGCGCACGCCCCAGTGGCGCAGGGTCAGGATCACGCGCTTGTGCGCCGGCGCCGAACGCGCCGTGACCAGGGCAATGCGCAGCGGCGAATCCTCGGCCGGAAATGCCGATTGCAGGCGCTGCAACGCGGCCAGGAAACCGCGGAATGGACCGCCTTCCAGCGGCTCGAGTTGGCGCTCGCGTTCGTGCTGGTGGAAGGCCTCCAGACCCTGCTCGGCGGAGATGCGCTCGCCCTCCTCGCCAAACAGCACGGCGTCGCCATCGAAGGCGATGCGCAACTGCGGCGACAGTTCGGCCGGCGCCGCCGAAGGCAGGATGGTGGCCGCGGCGACGCCGGCCTTGAGCGCGCGCGCCACGTCCTCGGCGTGCGCCGACAAGAACAGATCAGCGCCGAATGGGTGCACATAACCCGCCG
Source organism: Metallibacterium scheffleri (assembly GCF_002077135.1). Lineage (NCBI taxonomy): Bacteria > Pseudomonadati > Pseudomonadota > Gammaproteobacteria > Lysobacterales > Rhodanobacteraceae > Metallibacterium > Metallibacterium scheffleri. The sequence continues at coordinate 1,118,169 of NZ_LDOS01000002.1, forward strand.
TGGGCGCGCCGCTGGTGAAGGCCGCGCGCACGATCTCCATGCCGTAGTGCTGGATCGAGTTGAAGATGCGCAGCCCGGTATCGCCGGAGTTGCGCGACAGCAGGATCACCTCGACGCGCGGCGCCGTGGGCGCCAGCGTGTTCAGTCGCAGCAGCTTCTGCGCCAGCGGAAACGCCACGCCAGGTGCCAGCACCTCGTCCTCGTGCGCGATCTGGAACTGCCGGTAGGCCTCCAGGCCCTCGCGCTCGAACAGCGTGTGACTCTCGCCCAGGTCGAACAGCGCACGCGATGAAATCGCCACGACAAGGCGGTCATCGGCTGCGGCGTGCGGGTTGTGTGCGTTGGGCATGGGTGGTGAAAAATGGAGCGGACTCGGGATTGGGACCCATGCAGACTGACATGATTTGGAGGCAGCGCAAGTGCAGTCCCGGGTCCCGGTTCTACAAGGCAAACTGCTCGTCGAGGATACGCTCGGCCAGCTTGTGTTCGGGATCGAACAGCAGGGTCACGGCGCGCGCGGACTGCGCGCGCACAATGACGCTGCGTATGTCGCGCACTTCATGGAAGTCGGCGGTGACGCTGACCGGACGCAACACGGGCTCGCGCACCTCGATGCGCACTTCGGTGTCCATTGGCAACAGCGCGCCGCGCCAGCGCCGCGGGCGGAACGGGCTGATCGGGGTGAGCGCGAGCACGTTGGCATCCAGCGGCAGGATGGGGCCGTGCGCGGACAGGTTGTAAGCGGTGGAGCCGGCCGGCGTGGCCAGCAGCGCGCCGTCGCAAATCAGTTCGTCAAGTTTCACCTGGCCGTTGAGCGCGATTTGCAGGTGCGCGGCCTGGTTGGTCTGGCGCAGCAGCGCGACTTCGTTGAAGGCCAGCGCGTCTTCGCTGCCAGACTCGCGCGTGTGCACGCGCATGTGCAACGGCGCCAGCGGCGTGGCGTGCGCGCGCGCCAGGCGTGCAGGCAGATCGTCGGCATGGAAGTGGTTCATCAAAAAACCGACCTTGCCCAGCTTCATGCCGTACACCGGCACCTGCAGGTCGAGCATCGCGTGCAGGGTGCGCAGCATGAACCCATCGCCACCCAGCGCGACCAGCACTTCGGCCTGCCGCTGCGCCACTTCGCCGTAGCGCGCGACCAGCGTCGCGCGCGCCTGCTGCGCCTCGGCCGTGGGGTTGGCCAGGAACGCGATACGCGTGCTCACGCGCGCAGCGCCGGCAAGGCCCCGGGCCGCGGCACGCGGATCACGCCGTGCCGGCCTGGGCCAGCTGCGCGAGCCGGCGCACCGCCACCGAGGCGATCGGATAATCCAGCGGCAGTGCGCGGATCTCGCCGAGCATGGTCAGCGTATGGTGCAGCCCGACGTCCTCGCGCGCCAGCCACTGCTCGACGCCGAGGCCACTGGCCAGCACCTGCACCGCGAGCTGCCGATGCTGATGCGCGAGTTCATCGCGCAACGAGCCGCGCGCCTGCGCATGCCAGCGGCTTTCCACCGGCAGCTCCTCGATGCGTGCGCGCATCCAGTCCAGTTCCAGCGCCGTGCCGAGATCGAAGAACGCATGCGCCACGCGCGCGATCGGCTGCTTGCTGTCATGCGCCACCTCGACCACGTCCAGGGCCAGGCCCAGCGTGGACAGCGCGGCGAGCTTCTGTGCCAGGGCATCCGGCAAGCCGGCCTGCTGCCAGCGCTGCACCAGCTCGGCATGCGCCTTGCGCCCGGCTTCTGGCAGGCTGGCGGGGATCGCGGCACGCACCTCGGCGAAGCCTGCGTCGTAGCGCTGCACCTGGGCGGCAATATCCAGCGTGGCACCGGGACGATTGAGCAACCAGCGCGTCAGGCTGCGCACCAGCTCCCACACTGCAAGCACGGCCTCGATCTGCACCGCGTCGGTGACGCTGCCATCCAGCGCCTCGATCTCGGCCCACAGCTCGCGCGCCTGCATGACCTCGCGGGCGATGGTGAAGGCCTTGGCCACGGCCGCCGCGCCCTGCCCGGTGTCCTCCTGCATGCGCAGCATGAAGCTGGCGCCCATGCGGTTGACCAGGGTATTGGTGACGGCCGTGGCGATGATCTCGCGCTTCAGGCGGTGGCGCTGCATGTGCGCGGCGTAGGGGCCGTGCAGCGGCTCGGGGAAATAGCGCACCAGCTCACGTGCGAGATAAGCATCCTCGGGCACGTCGGAATCCAGCATCTGCTGGTAGATCTTGATCTTGTCGTAGGACAGCAGGATCGCCAGCTCCGGGCGGGTGAGGCCGAGGCCACGCGTCTTGCGCTCGGCCAGCTCGGTGTCGGTGGGCAGATACTCGATGCCGCGGTCCAGCGTGCCGTCGGCCTCGAGCGTGCGGATCAAGTGTCCGAACGAGCCCAGCCGCTTGACCGCCATGTGCTCCATCAGGCTGATCGCCTGGTTCTGGCGATAGTTGTCCCACAGCACCAGGCGCGCGATCTCGTCGGTCATGCCGGGCAGCAGGCGATTGCGCGCTGCTTCGTCCAGCTCGCCGCGCTGCACGGCGTCGTTGAGCAGGATTTTGATGTTGACCTCGTGATCGGAGGTGTCCACGCCGGCCGAGTTGTCGATGAAATCGGTGTTGAGCTGCACGCCGTGGAAGGCCGCCTCGATGCGCCCGCGCTGGGTCAGGCCGAGATTGCCACCCTCGCCGACGATCTTGCAGCGCAGCTCGTTGCCGTTCAGGCGGATCGCGTTGTTGGCGCGGTCGCCGACGTCGGCGCTGGTTTCGCTGCTGGCCTTGACGTAGGTGCCGATGCCGCCATTCCACAGCAGGTCCACCGGCGCCTTCAGGATCGCGCGCAACAGATCGGTGGTCGCCATGTGCTCGACCTCGTCGCCGATGCCCAGCGCGGCGCGTACTTCGGGCGAGATGGGTATGGACTTGCTGCTGCGCGGCCAGATGCCGCCGCCCTTGGAGATCGTGCTCTTGTCATAGTCCTGCCAGCTCGAACGCGGCAGCTTGAACATGCGCTCGCGCTCGGCGAACGAGCGTGCGGCATCCGGGTTGGGATCGAGAAAAATATCGCGATGGTCGAACGCGGCCAGCAGGCGGATGTGCCGGGACAGCAACATCGCGTTGCCGAATACGTCGCCGGACATGTCGCCGATACCGACGCAGGTGAAGTCCTCGCGCTGACAATCGCGCCCGAGCGCGCGGAAGTGGCGCTTGATCGACTCCCAGCCACCGCGCGCGGTGATCGCCATGCGCTTGTGGTCGTAGCCGTGCGAGCCACCGGAAGCAAACGCATCGCCCAGCCAGTAATCGTGCTCGATGGAAATGCTGTTGGCGATATCCGAAAACGTCGCCGTGCCCTTGTCGGCGGCCACCACCAGATAGGGATCGTCCTGGTCGTGCCGCACCACGTCCTGCGGCGGCACGATATGGCCCTCGACGATGTTGTCGGTGATGTCCAGCAGCGCGTTGACGAACAGGCGGTAGCAGGCGATACCCTCGGCCAGCTGCGCTTCGCGATCGCCACCGACGGGCGGGCGCTTGACGAAGAAGCCGCCTTTGGAACCCACCGGCACGATCACCGTGTTCTTGACCATCTGCGCCTTGACCAGGCCCAGCACCTCGGTGCGGAAATCCTCGCGCCGGTCGGACCAGCGCAGGCCGCCGCGCGCGACCGGGCCGAAGCGCAGATGGATGCCTTCGACGCGCGGGCTGTACACGAAAATCTCGCGGTACGGGCGCGGCTTGGGCAGCTCGGGCACGCGTGCGCAATCGAATTTGTAATTGATGTACTCGCGTACCAAGCCTTCCTGGCGCTGGAAATATCCGGTGCGCAGCGTGGCGCGCACCACGCCTAGGAACAGGCGCAGGATGCGGTCATCGTCGAGGCTTTGCACATCGTCCAGCGCGGCCTTCAGCGCCTGCTCGATGCACGCGACCTGCTCGGCGCGCGGCAGCGCCATGGACTTGATCAGGTCGTCGATCAGCGCGGGATTGCGCACGCGCAGCTCGGCATCCACCAGCGTTTCCAGCTCGGCCTTGAACCGCGCCTGCGCGGTCGCGTCAAGCTGCTCGCGGCGCGGATCGAACCTGGCCATGAACAGCTCCACCAGCAGGCCGGCGATCAGCGGATAGCGCCCGATCACTTCCTCCATGTAGGGCTGCGAATAGGGCAGGCCGACTTGCAGAAGGTACTTGCAGTAGCCGCGCAGCACGGCGACCTGGCGCCATTCCATGCACGCACCCAGCACCAGGCGGTTGAAGCCGTCGTTCTCGGCCTGGCCACGCCAGATCGCGGCGAAGGCCTCGGCGAACGGCACGGCCACGCTTGCCACCGGGAACGCCAGCCCGGCCGGCTCGGCCAGATCGAAATCGTGGATGGTCACCGGCGTGCCGTGCATTTCCAGTTCGAGCAGATGCTCGGCGCTGATGCGCACGCCGAGATTCTCCAGCATCGGCAGCACATCCGATAGCGACACCGGCGCACCGAAGTGGATGACCTTGAAGCGCAGCGCGCCGCTGCCACCAACGCGGTACAGCGAGATGGCTGCGTCGTCAGCGCCGCGCAGGCCAGCGAGGTGCTGCACATCGTCGGCGGCCAGCTCGGCACCGACGTCCTCGATGTATTCGACAGGCAGCAAGCGGCCAAAGCGGTTGGCCAGGCGCAGGCCCTTTTCCTCGCCGTGGTGACGAATCAGCACTTCGCGCAGGTCGTCGTGCCAGTTGCGCGACAACGCGGCGACCGATTGTTCCAGCGTGGCGACATCCACTTGCACCTGTGCACCGGTGCGCGGCCTCACCACGGCATATAACCGCGCCAGCGGCGATTCATCGACCAACACCTGCGAGTCGATGCGGTCGCCGCTGAGCGCATCACGCAGCATGTGCTCCAGACGCTCGCGCACACCGGCGCTGAAGCGCTCGCGCGGCACGTAGATCAGGCACGAATAGAAACGTCCGTAACGATCGGCGCGCAGGAACAGGCGCGGACGCGCGCGCTCGGCCAAACCGAGCACGCCCATGGCGGTGGCTTCCAGTTCATCCGGACTGGCCTGGAACAGTTCATCGCGCGGCAGGGTTTCAAGAATGTGGCGCAGGACCTTGCCCAGGTGCGAATCGCGGCGCAGGCCGGACCGATCCAGAATCGCGCTGACGCGCCGACGCACCAGCGGAATATCCTGCGGGCGCGCGGTGTAAGCCGAGGAAGTGAACAGGCCGAGGAAGCGCTGTTCCATCACCGGCTTGCCCTGCGCATCGAAGCGCAACACGCCGATGTAGTCCATGTATCCGGCACGGTGCACCGTGGCGCGCGCGTTGGTCTTGGTCAGGATTACCGACCGCTGCGCACCGGCTAGCGGCAGGTCGCCGGTCACCAGGCTCTTCAGCGAGCGCGACGCGTGCGAGCGTTCACGCTCGCGCAAAATGCCAAGGCCCGAATGCGCGATCGCACGCAGGACTTCGTCGCCGCCCTCGGTAACCACCTCGTACTCGCGATAGCCCAGTAGCGTGAAATTGTCGGCGGCCACCCAACGCAGGAATTCCTGCGCCTCGCCGATGCTGGCTGCATCCGCGCCCGGGTGCTGCGGCAACTGCGTGGCGATCTCCAGCATGCGTTCGCGCATCGCACCCCAGTCGCTCACCGCGGCACGCACATCGGCCAGCGCGGATTCGATCGCAGTCTGCAGCCGCATCACCTCGCTGGCGTCGGCGAGGCGATCGATCTCCAGATACATCAACGATTCGGCGATGCCATCCTCACCCAATCCCAGCAGGTTGCCGCCGGCGTCGCGGCGCACGCTGAGCACCGGGTGCAGCAGCGTATGGATGTCGAGGTTCTCGGCACGCACCGCCATGGTCACCGAATCGACCAGAAACGGCATGTCGTCGGTGAGGATGCTGATCGCGGTGAACAGGTTCTCGGCGCTGTGCCCCTCGCCGCCGGGCTTGTGCACCAGCACGCGCGCCTGGCCGGGACGGCGCTCGCGCATGAAACCCAGCAGGTGCGAGGCCAATGCGGCCCAGTCATCGGACGGGCGCGAAGACAGTTCGCTGTCAGCGGCGCGCCCGAGCAATGCTTGGGCGAATGGTGCGCCGATTTGCTTGTGTTGCGCCGCAAGCTTGCCGGTGACTTCCTTGATCAGGGCGGCATGCGACGTTGAGCGATCACTCTGGGCTAGCGCGTTCATCGAGATTCCGTAAGCGATAATGGGATGGCACAACAGACCCGTGGCCAGCCCGAAAGTTTACCCCCGCACGGTGACGTCTGGCAGCGGCATGGAGGCGGGCGTGTAGTCCTGCACTTACACCGCATCGCGCCAGCGCCCGACTGACACAGCGCTGCACACCGCGCAGACTCCGCTGAGTCACCGCGAGCGCTGCAGGACGCGGCAAGCAGGATGCTCATCGTCAAGTGACTCGTCGGGCCGTGCGCGGGGGCGCAAGGCCCGATTCTTGCTGGATTTTCCGCGGCGCAGGACGCCGTGGTGCAGGCGCATAGTGTCTGATTCGGCATGGCCCCATGGCTGCATGCATGTGCAGTTCGGCTCGTTAGCTGCAGTTTTGAATGCAATGCAACGCACGTCGATCCGTTCAGCATTTGCAATGCCTGACCTACTGCCGGTCCGGCACAAACGATGCGATGATGGCCCGCCCTGACCGCCCGCGGCGCAGCCATCGAGGCCCCTGTCCTGTGCAATTGCGCGCTATCCCGGCCTTTGCCGACAACTACATCTGGATGCTCAGCGATGACCTCGGCAATGCGCTGGTCGTTGACCCGGGTGTCGCGGGACCGGTCGAAGCCGCGCTGCAGGCGCACGAACTGCGCCTGCGCACGATCCTGATCACGCATCACCACGCCGACCATATCGGCGGCCTGCAGGCCCTGGCTGCGCACCATCACCCGGCCGTGTACATGGCCGATGACGCACGCATCGGCGGCGATGGGCAACGCGTCCACCACGGCGAAACACTGACACTGGCCGCGCCTGCACTGCGCGCTGTGGTGCTCGCCCTGCCCGGCCATACGCGCAACCACGTGGCCTATCACCTCGCGCCATGGCTGTTCTGCGGCGATGCCTTGTTCAGCCTCGGCTGCGGGCGTTTGTTCGAGGGAACCCCCGCAGACCTGCTGCTGAGCATGCAACGCATTGCCGCGCTGCCGCCGGATACGCTGGTCTGCGCCGCCCACGAATACACCCTGGCCAATGCCACCTTCGCGCTGAGTGTGGAACCCGATAACGACGCGCTGCGTGCGCGTCGGGAGCACGTGCAGTCGTTGCGCGCACGCGACCTGCCAAGTCTTCCGGTTGCCCTGGCCGAGGAACGTGCCAGCAATCCGTTTTTGCGTTGGGATGCACCCACCGTGCGCGCCTGGTGCGCTGCGCACGGTGCAGCCACGGCCTCACCCGCAGCTTGCCTGGGCGCCTTGCGCGCCGGCAAAGACGCGTTCCGCGCATGACTCGCGCAGCGCGTCTATTTGCAGCGGCAGGGCTTGCCGTGCTGCTTGCCGGATGCGCGAGCGCGCCGCCAGTGCGACCACAGGCGCCGGCGCTTGCGATCGCGCCGACACCCGTGCCTGCGGGCGCCGGCAGCATCGCAAGACTTCCAATACCGGTCGTTCCTGCACCGGCACCGCGCGATCTGTGGCAACGCATGCGTGCCGGACTGGCCATGCCGGGCTGCGATGCCGATCCGCGAATCGTGCCGATGGCGCGCATGCTGGTGGGCGATCCGAACGTTTTCGAGCAGACCCTGTCGACACTACGTCCGATGATCGCGTTGGTGCAACAAGCGGTGGAGGCTGCCGGTATCCCCAGCGACTTCACGCTGCTGCCGATGGTGGAAAGCGGCTATCGCCCGGACGCCGTAGGCCCGGGCAATTTCATCGGCATGTGGCAGTTCGATCGCGGCACCGCGCGTGCGGCAGGCATGCCGCTCGTGCCTGGCTATGACGGCCGCCGCGACCCCTGGATATCCAGCGTGCGCGCCACGCGCATGCTGGCCCGCTACGGTCGCGATTTCGACGATTGGCGCCTGGTCGTGTGGGCGTTCAATCAAGGCGAATGGGGCATCAAACGCATGCTCGCCCAACGCGGGGAGCCGCCGGCAAATCCGGCCCTGCCCGACTGGCCGATGAATGCACCGGCACGCGATTATCTGCTGCGCCTGATGGCCTATAGCTGCGTGATCCGCGAACCAGGCCGCTTCGACATCCACCTGCCGCCGTCGGTACCGCCTGCCCAGCTCTGGCTGGCGCGACTCGACGCCCCGCTGCGACCAGCGCTGGCAGCCCATCTCGCCGGCCTGCCCGCGGCGACCGTGCGCATGCTCAATAACGGCTATTTGCGCGATCGGATGCCCGCCGATGCCCCCATGCATTTGTTGTTGCCGCGTGCGGCCCGCCAGCGGTTTCTCGATTTCTACGCACAATTGCCACCTCGACAATGGGCCGATTTCACCCGCTACCGCGTGCAGCGCAGCGACTCGTTGCTCAGCCTGCTGCCGCATCTCGGCAACACGGACGTGCAGCGCTTGGCCAGCATCAATGCCATCGAGCCCGATGCCATGCTCGCGCCAGGCACCATGCTGTGGCTGCCCAAGGCGCAGTACCAGCACGCGCTGACACGCGTGGGCGGCGCCTCTGGTGTGCCGGTCTGGCACGATGTCAGCACGGGTGAAAGCCTGTGGTCATTGGCACGACGCTTTCGCGTGACGGTGGGCGAATTGCGCGCCTGGAATCATCTGCACGGCAACGAACTGCGCGTGGGTCAGCGTTTGCGCCTGGATGCGCCGGGATAGGCGCCGCACGCGCAGGCGTTACACTTGCGCGCCAGCACGCCACCGCGTGCCAATCATCCGGAGGACACATGGGGTTTCTGCACGGTAAACGCGCGCTGATTACCGGCGTGCTCAATCACCGCTCGATCGCCTGGGGTATCGCCAGCGCCATGCATCGCGAAGGCGCCGAACTGGCCTTCACCTACGTCAACGACAAGCTCAAGGATCGCGTCGACGAGGCCGCGGCGGCATTTGGCTCGAACATCGTGCTGCCCTGCGATGTCGCCGACGACGCGCAAATCGACGCCCTGTTTCCGGCGCTGGCGCAGCACTGGGACGGCCTCGATATTCTGGTGCACTCGATCGGCTTCGCGCCGCGCGAGGCGCTGGCCGGCGAGTTCCTCGATGGCCTGAATCGCGAGAGCTTCCGCATCGCCCACGACATCTCCAGCTACAGCTTGGCCGCACTGGCCAAGGCGGCGCGTCCACTGATGCGCGGACGTAACGGCGCGATCCTGACGTTGACCTATCTGGGTGCCGAACGCGCACTGGCGAGCTACAACGTCATGGGGCTGGCCAAGGCCAGCCTCGAATCCAACGTGCGTTATCTGGCCTATAACCTTGGCCCCGAGGGCACGCGCGTCAATGCCATCTCCGCCGGCCCGATCCGCACACTGGCGGCATCCGGCGTGGCCAATCTGCGCAAGATGCTCGACCACGTCGCCGAGAAGGCACCGCTGCGGCGCAATGTCAGCATCGAGGATGTCGGTAACGTCGCAGCCTTCCTGTGCTCGGACCTGGCCTCGGGTATCACCGGCGAGGTGACCTATGTTGACGCCGGCTACAACACCCTGGGCATGACCGGCTTGTAAACCGGCAACGCCAAAGCAGCACACGTGCACAAACGAAAAAGCCTCGCTGGCCGCGAGGCTTTTTCATCGGCGATGGTTCGCGCGACTTACATCCGATCTGGCGCAGTCTCGATCTTGGTGGCGCGCCGCAGCGCATCGAGGAAAGCCTGCACGCTGGCGCCACTCTGCATCTGGCGCAGCTGCGCGGCAATGAACTCACGTTGCTCGGGCGGCAGCTTGGACACATCACCGGGATGCACTGCGTCGAGTTGCACCAGCGCGTAGCTGCCATGCCCCAGGTCCACCGCCGAGCGCACGCTCTTGCCAGGCGCCGGCGCGGCCAGCTTGAACACCGCCGTCAACAGCGCAGGATCCAGGTTGGGCATACCCGGCGTGGCGGCATGGATATCCTGCACACTGGCGCCGATGGATTTCGCCAAGATATCGAGCGCCGTTCCAGCCTTGAGTTTGGCCAGCAGCGCATCAGCCTGCTTGCCGGCGGCCGCATCGACACGCTGCGCCAGGATCGTGGCCTGGATCTTGGCTGACACCGCCGCCAGAGGCAGCGGCTGCGCCGGCACATGCCGCGCCAGATGCAGCAGTACCAAATGCTCGGGCGAGAGATTGATCGGATCGGAGGTATTGTTGTCCTTGAGCACCTGCCCGGAGAACGCCGCCTGCGTCACCTTGGGATCAGCGAACAAACCCGTACCGCCGCTGCGCGCGAACAGCGGGCTGACCTGGACCGGCACATTCAGCGCCTTCGCGGCTTCCTCCAATGAGCCGGGATTGGAGTCGATCGCATCGATCAGCTTGCCGGCGATATGGCTGTATTCCTTGCTGCGCGCCTGCTTGATGTAATCGGCCGTGAGTGCATCCTTCACTTCGGCGAACGGCTTGGTCGCACCCGCGCGCTCGGCCTGCAACTCGATGATGTGGTAGCCATCGCTAGTCAACACGGGCGCTGAGATCTGCCCGGGTTTGAGCGCGACCATCGCCGCCTGGAATGCCGGATCGGTATCGCCCAGCCCCAGCCAGCCCAGGCTGCCGCCCTGATTCCTGGAGCCCAGGTCATCAGAATATTGCTTGGCCAGCGCGGCGAAATTCGCGCCCGGCGCATGCGCCAGTGCATCGATCTTCTGCGCCCGCGCCAGGGCCGCGGCTTTTTGCACGGGCGTCGCATTCTTGGGCAGCGCGATCAGGATATGCGACACCTCGTACTGGCTGGGCACGATGAAACGCGACTGGTTCTTGGCATACAGCGCGCGCAATTCCGCAGCGCTGGGCGCGGGTGGCGCCGGCACGTTATCCACACTCAAATCGACGTACTGCACGGCGACCTGCTCGGGGCTCATGTATTCCTGCGCATGCGCCTTGTAGTAAGCGCCAATTTCGGCCGCGCTGACCGTGCTGGGTGTTACCTGCGGCACCGGCAGATCGACATAGCTGAAATCGCGCGTCTGGCCGATCAGGCGCAAATAGCCATCGACCTCGGACTGCGTGACGATGCTGCCGTCGCCCAGTGCCTGCGGCAGCAACTGCACGCTCAGATCGCCGCGCTCCATCTCCTGAAACCTTTCCGGCGTGAGGCCGTTGGCCGCCAGCACGGCGGTGTACGTGGCGGGGTCGAATTTGCCATCAACCTGAAATTGCGGAACCTGGGCGATCTCGCGGCGCAGCAGGCTGTCCGGCACCGCGGTGCCCAGCTTGCTGCCAAGGTTGATCAGCAACTGGCGCTGGATCAGGCCTTCGAGCACGTCCTGCTTGAACACGTTGCCATCGAGAAATTTCGGATCAAGCTGCGGGTTGTTCTGCAACTGCTGCTGGCGTGCGCGATTCAGCGCGTCCTGGAACTCCTGCCCGCCGATCTGTTGACCACCCACCTTGGCGACCCACGTGGCATGGCTGGCGACGAAGTAACCCTCGATGCCGAAGAAAGCAAAGACGAAGATCAGAATCCCGAACAGGATCTTGGCGAACCAGCCGGAGAGTTTGTCGCGCAACAGGGTAAGCATGCTTGATTTCCGCTGACTTGAATCATTGCGTTCGGTTGCCCGCAGCAACGCGTGCTGCGGCGGCTGCAAGGCCAACTTCCGGCATCGTGCGCGCGATACGCATAAAAGCGCAGGGCGCCGGATCGGCGCCCTCGCTGCACGTTGCGGAGTGTGCGGAAATCAAAACCCGCGACTCCCGGCGTGTCCGGCCGGCATTCTAACCGTCCGCACACCACTCCGCGATGCTGGTGGGTGCTGAGGGTTTCGAACCCCCGACCCTCGCCTTGTAAGGGCGACGCTCTACCGCTGAGCTAAGCACCCGCGTGCGGGCTTCAGTTGACGGCATCCTTCAGTGCTTTGCCGGCCTTGAACGCGGGGTTTTTCGAGGCCTTGATCTTGATGGCCTGGCCGGTGCGCGGATTGCGGCCGGTACGCGCGTTGCGCTTGCGCACGGCGAACGTGCCAAAACCGACCAGGGCCACGGTGTCGCCCTTCTTCAGGGCCTTCTTCACCGCTTCAACGAACGCGTCGATCGCGCGACCGGCATCGGCCTTGCTGACTTCCGCGCCACTGGCAACGGCTTCGATCAATTCGGATTTGTTCATCTGGGTATTCCCTCGTGAGTGTGGATGCTTGCTGCAAGCAACAGGACTGAGGCTGGGCGCGAACGCCCCCGTGCAAAAATTTCGAGCATTCCCGCGATCTCGCGCAGAGCTTCACGCAATCGCGGCGCCGCCTTTATACCAGTGCCTCGCACAGGGCCGCAATACAAGGCGCAGCAAGCCTCAGGGCTAACTTGAACATATTCTCAGTGGCGCTGCGAACGCGTCGTCGAAGTTGCCTGCGGCGCGTCCACCGGCGGCGTCGCCGGTTCAACCAGCGTGCCCACGCCCTTGGCATTGGCGGACGCACTCACGAAGCCGTCGATGGCGGTGAGCGGATGTTCCAATGCCAGGTCGAGTACCTCGTCGATCCACTTGACGCAGTGAATCTGCAGCGAGCCAGTGACATTGGCTGGAACCTCGGCAAGATCCTTGCGATTGTCCTCGGGAATCAATACGGTGCGGATGCCACCGCGATGTGCCGCGAGGAGTTTTTCCTTGAGCCCGCCGATCGGCAACACACGACCGCGCAGGGTGATCTCGCCGGTCATTGCCACATCGGCGCGCACCGCCACGCGCGTCAGCGCCGACACCAGCGCAGTGCACATGGCGATACCGGCACTGGGGCCATCCTTGGGCGTGGCCCCCTCGGGCACGTGCACGTGGATATCGAGCTTCTGGTGGAACTCCGGATCAAGCCCGAGCCGGGCGCTGCGCGCGCGCACCACCGAGAGCGCGGCCTGCACCGACTCTTGCATTACCTCGCCCAGCTGCCCGGTGTGCAGTAGTTTGCCTTTGCCCGGCACCACGGCGACCTCGATGCTGAGCAGATCGCCGCCCACTTGGGTCCAGGCAAGACCGGTGACCAGGCCGATCTCGTTCTGGCTTTCGGCACGTCCGAAAGCAAACTGCCGCACGCCGAGATAATCGGCGAGGTGCTCGGCGTCCACGACCACGCGCTTGACCGCAACACCCGCGGCGGTTTTCTTGCCGGCGCGCTTGCGCTTGGTCGTGGCGGGCACGGGTACGACCTTGGTCTTGTCGACCGTGATGGTTTCAATCTCGATGGCTGCGTCCGCGGTTGGGTCGACATCGGTCGGCGCGGGCGCGGTCAGCGCGATGTCCTTGACGACCCGGCGCGCGATACGCGCGATCTCGCGTTCGAGATTGCGCACCCCCGACTCGCGCGTGTAGTAGCGCACGATGTCACGGATTGCCTCGGGCTCGATGCCCAGTTCTTCGGCCCTCAGACCGTTGGCCGCCAACTCCTTGGACAACAGATAGTTCTCGGCGATGGCGAGCTTTTCATCCTCGGTATAGCCGGGGATGCGAATCACCTCCATGCGATCCAGCAGCGGCGCGGGAATGTTGAGCGAATTGGCCGTGGCCACCCACATCACCTCGGACAGATCGAAATCGACCTCGAGGTAGTGATCGCTGAACGCGTGGTTCTGCTCGGGATCGAGCACTTCGAGCAGCGCCGATGACGGGTCACCGCGAAAGTCCATCGACATCTTGTCGATCTCGTCGAGCACGAACAGCGGATTGCGCGTGCCGGCCTTGGCCAGGTTTTGCAGGATGCGCCCCGGCATCGAACCGATATAGGTACGGCGATGGCCGCGAATCTCGGCCTCATCGCGCACGCCGCCCAGGCTCATGCGCACGAACTTGCGGTGCGTGGCCTTGGCGATGGACTGGCCCAGCGAGGTCTTGCCCACGCCGGGCGGCCCGACCAGGCACAAGATCGGGCCTTTCATGCGGTCCACGCGCTGCTGCACGGCGAGATATTCGAGGATGCGCTCCTTGACCTTTTCCAGCCCGTAGTGGTCGGCATCCAGCACCTGCTGGGCGGCGCGCAAATCCTTGCGCACCTTGCTGTGCTTGTTCCACGGCACGTTGACCATCCAGTCCAGGTAGTTGCGCACCACGGTCGCTTCGGCCGACATCGGCGACATCTGCTTGAGCTTGGCGAGTTCCTGCTTCGCCTTGGCCATGACCGTCTCGGGCATGCCAGCCTCATCGATCTTGCGGCCAAGCTGTTCGAGTTCGCTGGGCGCATCCTCACCCTCGCCCAGTTCCTTCTGGATCGCCTTCATCTGCTCGTTGAGGTAGTACTCGCGCTGACTTTTCTCCATCTGCGACTTGACACGGCCGCGGATGCGCTTTTCCACCTGCTGCAAGTCGATTTCGGAATCGACCATGCCGATCAACAGCTCCAAGCGCTGCCCGACATCGGCGGTTTCCAGCACTTTCTGCTTGTCGGCGATGCGCACCGACAAATGCGCGGCGATGGTGTCGGCCAGGCGCCCGGCGTCATCGATGCCGGACAGCGTGGCGAGCACTTCGGGCGGCAGCTTGCGGCTTTGCTTGACCAACTGCTCGAACAGGGTGACCAGGGTGCGCGAGACGACATCCAGTTCGCGCTCCTCGCGCGAATACACCGGATCGAGCTCACGGTACTCGGCCAGCAGCATGTCATTCTCGCGGCGGTAGCCAGTGACCTCGGCGCGGAACTTGCCCTCGGCCAGCACTTTCACCGTGCCATCGGGCAGCTTGAGCATCTGCAGCACGCTGGCCACGGTACCGGTGCGGAACAGTTCCGCTTCGCCAGGCTCCTCGATGTCCGGACTGGTCTGCGCCACCAGCAGGATCTGGCGCTCGCTCTCCATCGCCGCCTCGAGCGCGCGCATGGACTTTTCGCGGCCGACGAACAGCGGGATCACCATGTGCGGGTAAACCACCACATCGCGCAACGGCAACACCGGCAATGCGGCGGACTTGTCGGTGGACTTGTCAGTGGTACGGGCGGGGATCTCGGTCATCATTTCATCCGGGCAGGCAGGAGCGCACGGGCACGGGCACGGGCACGAGCCTGCACCGCGTACGCAAACATATCAAGTGAAGTGGGGCACAACGCGGGCGGCACAAGGGGCCGCGGTCGATCACGCTGCGCCGCTGGCACCCTCGACGCCAGGCTTGAGGTTGCCTCGGTAGATCAGGTACGGCTCGGCCTGGCCGTTGATCACGGCCTCATCGACCACGACCTTGCTGACATGCTCCAGTGACGGCAGCTCGAACATCGTGTCCAGCAATACCTGCTCGATGATGGTGCGCAGGCCGCGCGCGCCGGTCTTGCGCTTGAGCGCCTTGCGCGCGATCGCGGTCAAGGCCTCGGGACGGAACTCCAGCTCCACCTGTTCCATGTCGAACAGCTTGCGGAACTGTTTGGTCAGCGCGTTCTTGGGTTCGCTGAGGATTTGCACCAGTGCGGCCTCGTCGAGTTCTTCCAGCGTCGCCACGACCGGCAGACGGCCGACGAACTCGGGGATCAGCCCGAACCGCACCAGGTCCTCCGGCTCGACATCGGCCAGCAGCTTGCCGACATTGGGCCTGTTTTTCTTGCTGCGCACTTCGGCACTGAAGCCGATGCCGGTGGTATCGGAGCGCTGTTGAATGACTTTTTCCAGTCCGGAAAACGCACCGCCACAGATGAAAAGAATGTTGCGCGTATCCACCTGCAGGAACTCTTGCTGCGGATGCTTGCGCCCACCCTGCGGGGGCACCGAGGCCAGGGTGCCCTCGATCAACTTCAGCAGAGCCTGCTGCACGCCCTCGCCGGAGACATCACGCGTGATCGAGGGGTTTTCGCTCTTGCGCGAAATCTTGTCGATCTCGTCGATGTAGACGATACCCTGCTGCGCCTTCTCGACGTCGTAGTCGCACTTCTGCAGCAGCTTCTGGATGATGTTTTCCACGTCCTCGCCGACGTAGCCGGCTTCAGTCAGCGTGGTGGCATCGGCGATGGTGAAAGGTACGTTGAGCAGGCGCGCCAAGGTCTCGGCGAGCAAGGTCTTGCCCGAACCGGTCGGACCAATCAACAGGATGTTGGATTTGGCCAGCTCGACGTCATCGTTTTTCTGGCGCGACTCCAGACGCTTGTAGTGGTTGTAAACCGCCACCGCCAGCGTGCGCTTGGCGCGTGTTTGTCCGATCACGTACTGATCGAGGGTGTCCATGATCTCGCGCGGGCGCGGCAAGTGGTTGCGCGTGGCCGCGGTTTTTTCTTCGATTTCCTCGCGGATGATGTCGTTGCACAGCTGCACGCATTCATCGCAGATGAACACCGAGGGACCGGCGATCAGCTTGCGTACTTCGTGCTGGCTCTTGCCGCAGAACGAGCAGTAAAGGATCTTGCCACCTTCGCCGCCACGCCCTTGCCGTTCATCGCTCATGCTGGAATCCACCGTGGACCGATTAGCCTCAAGTTCAACATAGCATAGGAGCGCGCCGCTGGCGTCAAAGCCGTGCCACGTGCGCGCCACCGTGACCGCATGCAAGGCCGGCAATCCTCACGGCCTGCCTGCGCCCGCTGCATGCCTGCAACAAGGCGGTTCAGGCGGGCTTGACGGGCTCTTCGGCGCGACGATCAAGAACCGCGTCGATCAAGCCGTAGGCCTTGGCATCTTCGCCACTCATGAAACGATCGCGCTCCATGTCGCGCTCGATCTGCTCCAGCGGCTGGCCGCTGTGCTGCACATAGATCTGGTTGAGCCGGCCGCGGACATACAGAATTTCACGCGCCTGGATCTCGATGTCCGTGGCCTGACCCTGGGCGCCGCCGGAAGGCTGGTGGATCATGATGCGCGAATTGGGCAGCGCGTAACGCTTGCCCTTGGCACCCGCCATCAGCAACAGCGACGCGGCGCTGGCGGCCTGACCGATGCACATCGTGCTGACGTCGCAGCGAATGAACTGCATGGTGTCATAGATCGCCAGTCCCGCCGTGACCACACCGCCCGGACTGTTGATGTACAGGTTGATGTCCTTGTCGGGGTTCTCCGACTCGAGAAACAGCAACTGCGCGACGATGACGTTGGCCATGAAGTCGTCGATCGGACCGACCACGAACACCAGGCGCTCCTTGAGCAGCCGCGAATAAATGTCGTATGCGCGCTCGCCGCGGCTGGTCTGTTCGACCACCATCGGCACTAGGTTGAGGCTCTGCGGCGGTGTGTCGTGCTTGGACATGGGGAGCTCCGATCGGATCGTGCGCCCAGCATGGGGGCTGGACGCGCAAAGTCAATGCTGTGCCTGGCGGACGATCAGGTCCGATGCGGCGCGGTTTCAGCCGTTGCGCCCGGGACGCAGCAGTTCGTCGAAGCTCATGGTGCGCACCGTGGTCTGCGCATGCTGCGCGATCCACTCCGCAACCTGGTCCTCGAGCACACGCGTGCGCAGATTGGCCAGCTGTTGCTGATCACGCTGATACAGCTCGATCACCTGCTGCGGATCTTCATAAGTCGAGGCGATCGATGCCATGAGTGCCGCGACACGCTGCGCCTCGGGCTGCATGCCTTCGCGCCGTGCGATCTCGCTCATCAACAGTGCGGCGATGACACGGGTGCGTGCCGGGGCGCGCGCCGACTCGACCCGTTCCGGCGCCGGTTGTGCGTCCTGCGCCAGGCCCATGCGCGCCAGCGCCTGCGCCTCGGCTTCCAGCATGGCTCTGGGTACGCTGATGTCCGGGTGCGCCGCTGCCAGCTTCCCAGCGACCTCGCCTTTCAAGCGCGCGGCGACCGCGGCACCCAACTCGCGTTCGAGATTGGTGCGCACCTCACGGCGGAAATCCTCCAGCTCACCCGAGTCGATGCCGAACTGACGCACGAACTCGGCGTCAAGTTTCGGCAGCACCGGCTCCTGTACCGTCAACACACGCAGGTGCATGCGCGCCAGTTTGCCGGCAAGGTGTTCATTGCGGAACTCGGCAGGAAACGCCACATCGAGCTCGAGTTCGGCATCAGGTGCCTGGCCCGACAGCGCGGCGTCGATTTCAGCCAGCAGCGTGCCACTGCCAAGAATGCTGCTGCCGCGATCCATACCTTCTGCCGGCAGACGCAGATCCGCGGTCTGGGTGTAGTACTCGAAACCGACATGGTCGCCGCTCTGCGCGGCACGCTCGACGCGCTGCAGGCGTGTGCGCTGCTTGCGCAGGGTCTCGATCATGTTGTCGATGTCCGCATCGCTGACGCTGGCATCGATGCGTTCGATGCTCAGCGCGGTGACATCGACCGCGGGCAATTCAGGAAACACCTCGAAAGTCGCGGTGTAGGCGATTTCGCCGTTCTCGGCCTGACCACTGGTGTTGATCGACGGCGCCGCCACCGGGCGCAGTTGCTGCTCACCCAGGGCCTTCTGCAGCGTGTTCGAGATGATCTCGCTAAACGCCTCGCCGCGCACCTGGGCGCCGAAACGCTGTTCAATGACCTTGCCCGGCACCTTGCCCGGGCGGAAGCCCTTGAGCCGCACGTTGCGGCCCAGGTCGAGCATGCGCTCGCGCACGCGACCCTCCAGGTCAGCAGAGGGAAACTTCACCGTGAGCCGGCGCTCAAGGCCACCGACATTTTCGAGCGAAACCTGCATGCCTTGGGACTCCTCGCCCGCACGCGCGAAGGCTGCGCGCACGGCGTCTGATGGTGCGAAAGCCGGGACTCGAACCCGGACGGGGGTACCCGCTGGAACCTAAATCCAGTGCGTCTACCAATTCCGCCACTTTCGCACGGGTGTGAAACGGCTGAATAGTGTACGGGATCGCCGGGGACATGAGGAAGGCGGGTGGTGGGCCGTGAAGGACTTGAACCTTCAACCTACGGATTAAGAGTCCGCTGCTCTACCAATTGAGCTAACGGCCCACACAAACCTTGAAAACTGGGGTGGACGATGGGATTCGAACCCACGACAACCGGAATCACAATCCGGGACTCTAACCAACTGAGCTACGCCCACCACGAAAAACTTGAAGCATTGGCGCGCCCGACAGGACTCGAACCTGCAACCGCCGGCTTAGAAGGCCGATGCTCTATCCGGTTGAGCTACGGGCGCATGACCACCTGACAGAGCACGCTTTGGTCGGGGTAGAGGGATTCGAACCCCCGACGTCCAGCTCCCAAAGCTGGCGCTCTACCAGACTGAGCTATACCCCGTCGCCAGCAGCCCGCCTGCAACTGCGGGCCTCCGAGCTGACGAATCTTACGTGGCCATACCGCACGCAGTCAACGCGCGCATGCACCGTTGCATGGCGCCCTGCGCGGCCGCGAAGACCGCTGGCCACGGTACGCGGAGCGGGCAAAACCCATACCCTGACGATTGCCGGCGCCACGCGATGGGTTGCCGCATGCACGCACCCGTACTGCATGCAATCGCGCCACCCGGAAGCCCTTGTACACGCACCGATGCGCGTCACGCTGGATTCGCGCAGCGGCGCGCGAGGGCTCCCTGAGCACGTCCGATCCCAGGCACGAAACGCTCGAACACGCGAATCTCAACAGCCGGCGGCCGCTGTTGTGGACGATTTCGACGCGGCGGCCTGAACTCGCCCGTCGAGATCTCTGGGTTAGCATCGCCGTCTGTCACCATGCGTACGGATCGAGCCCATGCACGGCGCCGCCGATATCCTGTTGTCGCTGTTCGTGGTGTTCGTTGCCGCGCGCATTGGCGATGAACTGGCGCAGCGCATGCGCATGCCGGGCGTGGTCGGCGAGATCGTGGCCGGCGCCTTGCTCGGGCCTTCGCTGCTCTCCTGGGTGCATCCAGGCGTGGTGCTGGATGCGCTGGCCGAAGTCGGCGTGGTGTTTCTGCTGTTCGCGGTGGGACTGGAAACGCGCATGGTCGATCTCAAGCGCGTCGGCCTGATCGCGTTCATGGTGGGCACGCTGGGCGTGATCGTGCCCTTCGGCGGCGCGTCGCTGTGGGCGCACCTGGAAGGCTTCGCGTGGAACAAATCGATGTTCATCGCCGCGGCCTTTGTCGCCACCTCGGCCGGCATCACCGCGCGCGTGCTGCAGGAGATGCACGCGCTGCAGCGGCGCGAGGCGCACGTGATCCTGGGCGCGGCGGTGATCGACGACATCCTCGCCATGCTCTTGCTGGGCGTGGTGGTATCGACGCAGGGCAGCGGCGTGGCCGATCCCGTGCACCTGCTGATCGTGGTGGCCGAAGCGGTCGGGTTTGTCGTGGTCGTGGGCTGGCTGGGTACGCGCGTGGCGCGCAGGCGATCAGCGTGGCTGGAGCGGCCACGCATGACCATGTCTGCGCTGAGCATCGTGCTGGCGCTGTGCCTGGGGTTGGCATGGTTGTCGACGCGCTTCGGGCTGGCAGCGATCATCGGCGCTTTCCTGGCTGGGTTGATCGCATCCGAAACCGACCAGCGCGCGCAGCTTGAGCATCAGATGAAGCCGCTGCTGACGCTGCTGACACCGTTTTTCTTCGTGATGACCGGCGTCAAGTTGGACGTGCGCGTCTTCTTGAACCCCGATGCGCTGATCATGTTGTCCATCGCCACGCTTCTGGCAGTCGTCACCAAATGGTTGGGAGCTTATCTGGGCTCGCTCAAGCTGGGCCATCGCAGCGCGATGGCCGTGGGCATCGGCATGGTGCCGCGTGGCGAGGTCGGCGTGGTCGTGGCGAGTCTCGGCCTGGCCGCGGGAGTTTTCAGCGCTGAGGTTTATGCGGTGATCGTCGCCATGTCGCTGCTGACCTCGATCCTGACACCGCCACTGCTGGGCTGGATGCTGCGCCGCGCGCCACGCGAAGAGGACAACCAGCCCGCATCATGAATGGGCCAGGGACGTGATCCGCTGATGGCCGCGGCGAGCCGGGTCAGCCTGCGCCACCGCCCGCCTTGCCGTGGATGCCGCCGCGGGTCAGCGCCATCGGGTCCAGCAGCTTGGCCAGTTGCTTGCGCGGCAGGCCGGTGGTTTCCACCGCTACGTCCAGGATCGGGCGCTTCTGCTTGTACGCCAGCTTGGCGGTCGCCGCGCCCTTTTCGTAACCGATCACCGGGTTCAGTGCGGTCACCAGAATGGGGTTCTTGTCCAGTGCCTGCTGGATGTGCGCCTGGTTGACCTTGAACCCGGCAATGGCATCGTCGGCCAGCGCGCGCATGGCTTTGCCCAGAATGGCGATGGACTGCAGCAGGTTGTACGCGATCAGCGGCAGCATCACGTTGAGCTGGAAATTGCCCGCCTGGCCACCGAGCGTAATCGCCGCGTCGTTGCCGATGACTTGCGCGCAGACCATGACCATCGCCTCGGGAATCACCGGGTTGACCTTGCCGGGCATGATCGAGCTGCCGGGCTGCAGTGCGGGCAGTTCGATCTCGCCGAGACCGGCCAGCGGCCCGGAGTTCATCCAGCGCAGGTCATTGCTGATTTTCATCAACGCGCAGGCCAGCGTCTTCAACTGGCCGGAGAGTTCGACCGCATCGTCCTGCGCGGCGATGCCTTCGAAGTAGTTGTCGGCGGCGACGAACTTGCTGCCGCTCATGCGTGTCAGCTCGGCGGCGACAACGCTGCCGAATTTTGGATCTGCGTTGATCCCGGTCCCCACAGCGCTGCCGCCCAGCGGCAGACGCTGCATGCGCCTGAGCGCATCGGTGATGCGCGCCTCGGCGCTGTGCAACTGCGCCGACCAGCCGGACAACTCCTGGCCGAAGGTTACCGGCATGGCGTCCATCAGGTGCGTGCGCCCGGTCTTGACCACCTTGGCCAGCTCCCTGGCGCGTTGGTCGATGGTCTTGCGCAGATGCGCCAGCGCGGGCAGCAACACTTCGCGTGTTTCCAGCGTGGCGCTGACGTGGATCGCCGTGGGAATCACGTCGTTGGAACTCTGTCCCATGTTGACGTGATCGTTGGGATGCACCTTGAGCTTCGCCGTGGAGGCGACGTGCGCGATGACCTCGTTGGCGTTCATGTTGCTGCTGGTGCCGGAGCCGGTCTGGAACACATCGATCGGAAACTGCGCATCGAACTCACCGCGCGCCACGCGCTCGGATGCGGCGCGCACGGCCTTGGCCGTGGCCTTGGGCAGGTGTCCGAGTCTGGCATTGGCTTCAGCGGCAGCCGACTTGGTCAGCCCCAGCGCACGGATAAAGGCGCGTGGCATGCGCAATCCGGAAATCGGGAAATTCTGCACGGCGCGCTGTGTCTGTGCGCCATAAAGGGCATCGACGGGGACTTTCAGCTCGCCCATGCTGTCATGCTCGATGCGGTAGTGCTGGCTCATCGCGGGTTCCTGGTGCAGGGAGACTGTGTGGCTTGCGAAGCCTGGCATCCTGTGCCGCTTTGCAAGCCATCGAGTATAGCCCCGCGGTGTAAACTTGATTCTCTTGACACGGCCTCCCGCACGCATGGATCACCCTGCTCTCGTCGCGCTCTCGCCACTGGATGGCCGCTACGCCGGCCAATGCGCGGCCTTGCATCCGGTATTCAGCGAATTCGGTTTGATGCACCGGCGCGTGCGCGTCGAGATTGCCTGGCTGCTGGCGCTGGCCGAACACCCCGACATCCCCGAGTTGCCGGCCTTCGATACCGCCACGCGCGCCGCACTGCTGGCCATCGGCGAGCAATTCAGCGTCGACGACGCCGCCACGATCAAGCGCATCGAGCGCACCACCAACCACGACGTCAAGGCGGTCGAGTATTTCATCAAGCAGCGCATGGGTGCCCTGCCCGGTGCGGTCGCGGCCACTGAATTCGTGCACTTCGCCTGCACCAGTGAAGACATCAACAACCTTGCCTATGCATTGATGCTCAAGGACGCGCGCGAAAGCGTGCTGCTGCCCGCACTCGATGGCGTCATCGCGCAACTGCGCGCCATGGCGCATGCGCATGCCGACCTGGCAATGCTGGCGCGCACGCACGGCCAGCCGGCTTCGCCGACCACGCTGGGCAAGGAGTCGGCCAATGTCGTTGCGCGTCTGCAGCGCCAGCGCCAGCAGTTCGCAGCCGTCGAAATCCCCGGCAAGATCAACGGTGCGGTGGGCAACTTCAACGCGCACGTGGTGGCCTATCCCGAGGTCGACTGGCAGCAACTCGCGCAGGGCTTCGTCGCAGGTCTCGGGCTGCACTGGAATCCATGGACCACGCAGATCGAGCCGCACGACGGCATCGCCGAATACTGCGACGCGGTGCGCCGTGCCAACATCGTCTTGCTCGATCTGACGCGCGACCTGTGGGGCTACATCGCGATGGGCTATTTCAAGCTGGCGCTCAAAGCCGGCGAAGTGGGTTCATCGACCATGCCGCACAAGGTCAATCCAATCGACTTCGAAAACGCCGAAGGCAATCTTGGCGTGGCCAACGCGCTGCTGGGCCACTTCAGCGAAAAACTGCCCGTCAGCCGCTTCCAGCGTGATCTCACCGACTCGACCGTGCTGCGTGCACTGGGCACCGGCTTTGGCCACACCCTGGTCGCGCTGACCGCTTTGGCGCGCGGCCTCGGCAAGCTCGACGCCGATCCGGCGCGCATGGCCACGGATCTGGAGGGCGCATGGGAGGTGCTGGCTGAAGCCGTGCAAACGGTGATGCGCCGCCACGGCTTGCCCGAGCCTTACGAGCAACTCAAGGCGCTGACCCGCGGGCGCGTGATCACGCCGGCCATGCTGGCCGCATTCATCGAATCACTGCCCCTGCCCGAGTCGGCCAAGGCGCGCCTGCTCGCCCTCACCCCTGCTGCCTACACCGGCCTTGCCGGCACGTTGGCACGCGACGTCTGAGACTGGTCATGCCAAGAAAAACCGCACCATCACGCGCCGGCGATGCGCAATCGGCGCAGCCCGATCAGGCCAAGTCGCGCCTGCGTGTGCGACCCGCCGTGCCTGCACTCGAAGTCAACGCCAGTCATGGCATGCCGCTGGGCATGCCACCCTCGCGTTTTCTCACCCGGTACTGGCAGAAGCATCCCTTGCTGATCCGTGGCGCGCTGGCTGGCTGGCAGGTACCGATCACACCCGAGGACCTCGCCGGCCTCGCCTGCGAAGAAACCGCGCTGGCGCGCATCGTGCTCCGCGAGCGCAAGCGCGCATCGTGGACACTGCAGCCCGGGCCCTACAGTGAGGCCACGTTCACCAACTTGCCCGAGCGCGACTGGACGCTGCTGGTGCAGGACGTCGACAAGTGGGATGCCGAGGTCGCCGGCCTGCTGGATTTCGTGCGTTTCCTGCCCACCTGGCGCATCGACGACGTGATGGTCAGCTACGCCACCGACGGCGGCGGCGTCGGCCCACACATCGATCAGTACGATGTGTTTCTGGTGCAAGGGATCGGCAAGCGGCGCTGGAGCATCAGCACCGAACGCAACGCGCCGCGCGGGCTGCGCACCGGCACCGATCTGAAACTGCTGGCCGAGTTCACGCCGACCCACGATTTCGTGCTGCAACCAGGCGACATATTGTACCTGCCCCCTGATATTCCCCACGATGGCGTGGCCGAAGGCGCCTGCATGACGTTCTCGATCGGCATGCGCGCTCCGGCCGAGTCCGAGCTGCTGCTGGATCTGGCCGAGCACCTCGCCGAGCAACTGCCCGATACTCGGCGCTACAGTGACCCCGATCTGCGCCCGGCGCGCGCACCGGGCCTGATTGATTCCGCGGCGCTGGCGCGCGTGCGTGCGCAACTGGGGCCTTTCGCGCAGCGCATCAAGGCTGGCGAACTCGCGCTCTGGTTTGGCTGCATGATCACGCGCTATCGCAGCGCCGCGCCGATCACCGGCGACGGCCCGCCGGCATCACTGGAGCAGGTGCGCGCCATGCTGCTCAGTGGTCGCGCGGTGCTGCGCCATCCATTCGCACGCTTCGCCTGGATCGAGCATGGCGCCGGTGGTGCCTCCCTGTTCGCCGCCGGACACATCGTGCATTGTCCGCGCGCGCTGGCCGAGACACTGTGCGCCAATGCGCACATCGAGCCTGACGATGCGGTACTGCGCGACAGTTCCGCGCTGACTGCGCTGCGCGATCTGCTTGCTGTCGGCTGCGTGCAATTCGCGCGCGCGCCGCGCAAGCGTGCATGATCGCCGCCGGCTTTCACATCGTTCCGGCGCACTGGCCGACCGATGCTGCGGCCTTGCGCGGCGTGCGCGATGCCGTCTTCATCCGCGAACAGCAGATCAGCGCCGAGGACGAATGGGACGACCTTGATGCCGTTTCGCGCCACGTGCTGGCGTTGGCGCTGGACGGCAACGCGATCGGCTGCGCGCGCCTGACCCCGCAGCAGCGCATCGGACGCATGGCGGTGCTGGCCGAGTGGCGCGGCCGCGGCGTGGGCATGGCGCTGCTCACGCACCTGATCGCCGAGGCCCGTGCATTGGGCTGGCCCGAGGTCCAGCTCAGCGCACAACAACACGCAATCGATTTCTATGCGCGCGCCGGGTTTATCCCTTATGGCGATACCTACCTCGATGCCAACATCCCGCATCGCATGATGCGTCTTGCACTGGAACCCTTTGCCGTGCCTGCGCCACGCGCATTGCAGCCCACGCCCGTGGCCGCGCCGCTGCACGCCGACGACCTCGGCGCGCTTGCCACCGCCACGCTGCGCCTGCTGCGCGATGCACGGCATGGCATCACGCTGTATACACGCGACCTCGATCCCGGCCTGCTCGATCAGGCTCCCATACTCGAAGCGCTGCGCACGCTGGCCGTGCGCGGTCGTGGCGCGCAACTCCGTTTGCTGGTGCAACAGCCCGATGCAGCGCTGCGCGATGGCCATCTCATGCTGCCGTTGATCCAGCGTCTGCCAAGCGTCATCCAGTTGCGCCAACCGGTCGAAGACGCCGATTTGCACTATCCATCGGCCTTCCTGCTCAACGATCGCGGCGGCTATCTGCTGCGCGCGCTGGCCTCACGCCACGAAGCCATGGGCAACACGTTCGCGCCCGGCCGCGCTGCGCAACTCGCCGCCTATTTCGATCAGGTCTGGGCACGTTCGCAGCCGCTGCGCGAACTGCAGCCTTTGCAGCTTTGATGCCGCGTGAACCGCAGCACGCATCGCGTGCAAATTGTCGCAGCGCCGCATCATGCGGCTTATAATTACCGGGATAACCAGCTACATCGCGCCCGTCGCAGTACCACGGGCGCCCCCTTCCCCGTCCCGGTGTCACCGTGAGCGCCAATCTCATCCGCGAATTCCTTCTGTCGTCGCCTATCGCAGGCGGCAATGCCCCTTATGTCGAAGCCCAATACGAGGCTTGGCTGGCTGACCCAGCCAGCGTCGGCAACGATTGGGACAGTTATTTCAAAAGCCTGCATGGGCGCGAAGCCGGCGACAGCGCGCATGGTCCGGTCATCGACCGCATCCAGCAGGCGCAGCGTCTCAACGGTCACGGCCGCGCGGCGGCGCTCGGCGATGACCGCCACGCACGCAAGCAGGGCGCGGTGCTGCGTCTGCTCACGGCATTTCGTTCGCGCGGGCATCTGGCCGCCGACCTCGACCCGCTGAATCGCGCCAGCAAGCCGGCGGCCCCGGATCTGGACCCGGCTTATCACGGTCTCGATGCGGACGATCTGAATACATCGTTCGATACCGGCAGCTATGCCGGTGGTGACACGCGCATGCCGCTGGGGCGCTTCATCGAGAAACTGCGGCGCACTTACACGGGCACCATCGGCGCCGAGTTCATGCATATCGCCGATCACGATCAGCGCCGCTGGCTGCAAACGCGGCTGGAGCAGGCCGCCGGCAACTTCCTCAGCGAGCCCGCGCAGCGCCTGCGCGTGCTCGACCGCCTGATTGCCGCCGAGGGTCTGGAACGCTACCTGCACACCAAGTATGTCGGGCAGAAAAGATTTTCACTCGAAGGCGGCGAGAGCCTGATCCCGCTGCTGGATACGCTGATCGAGGACTGCGGCCGCAACGGCGTGCGCGAACTGGTGCTCGGCATGGCGCATCGCGGGCGCCTGAATGTGCTGATCAACACCATGGGCAAACCGCCGCGCCTGCTGTTCGATGAGTTTGAAGGCAGGTTCGAGCACGCCGACGATCCCGCGCATTCCGGCGACGTGAAGTATCACCTGGGTTTCAGCGCCGACGTGCACACCGCGGGTGGCCCGATCCACATCGCACTGGCATTCAATCCCTCGCACCTGGAGATCGTCAATCCGATGGTGCTGGGTTCGGTGCGCGCGCGACAGACGCGGCGCGGCGACAACGACCGCCGCGAAGTGTTGCCTGTGCTGATCCACGGCGACGCGGCACTTGCCGGCCAGGGCGTCAATGCCGAGCTGTTCAACCTTTCGCAGACGCGCGGCTTTGGCGTTGGCGGCACCGTGCACGTGGTGATCAACAACCAGATCGGCTTCACCATTTCGCGCCAGGACGATGCACGTTCCACGCACTACTGCACCGATATCATCAAGATGATCAATGCGCCCGTGCTGCACGTAAATGGCGACGATCCCGAGGCTGTCGCGTTTTGTGCACGCACGGCGTTCGAGTATCGGCAGACGTTCAAGCGCGACATCATGATCGACCTGGTCTGCTATCGCCGCCACGGCCACAACGAGGCCGATGAACCCGCGGCCACGCAACCACGCATGTACCAGGTGATCCGCAGCCTGCCGAGCACGCTGGCGCAATACGCCAAACGACTTGTCGATGCCGAGGTGATCAGCAGCAGCGATGCCGAACAGCGCATGGCCGACTATCGCAAGCGCCTGGAAGCCGGCGAACCCGTCACCGAGTTGTCCACGCCGCTGGCCGATGCCTTCCGCGTCGACTGGAGCCCCTACCTCAACGGCACACTGGACAGCGAGGTCGTCACCGGCGTGGCGCGCGCCAAGTTGGCGCGCCTGGAAACCGTGATCACCGACACCGTGCAAATCAAGCTGCATCCGCGTGTGGCCAAGATCTACGACGACCGCCGCAAGATGGCCGCCGGCGCGCAGCCACTGGACTGGGGCTATGCCGAGAATCTGGCCTACGCCACGCTGCTGGATGACGGCTACGGCCTGCGCCTGGTGGGTCAAGACAGTGCGCGCGGCACCTTTTTCCATCGTCATGCCGTGCTGCACGACCAGGATACCGGCGTCACCACCACGCCGCTGAAGCGCGTGCGCGAGGATGCGCACGTCGAGATCATCGACTCGGCGCTGTCGGAAGCGGCGGTGATGGCCTACGAATACGGTTTCGCCAGCGCCGAGCCGCGCACACTGCCGATCTGGGAGGCCCAGTTCGGCGATTTCGCCAACGGCGCGCAAGTGGTCATCGACCAGTTCATCAGCTCCGGCGAGGCCAAATGGGACCGGTTATCCGGGCTGACGCTGTTCCTGCCGCACGGTTATGAAGGCCAGGGCCCCGAACACTCCTCCGCACGCCTCGAGCGCTATCTGCAACTGTGCGCGCTGCACAACATGCAGGTTTGCGTGCCCACCACGCCCGCTCAGGTTTTTCACCTGATCCGCCGGCAGATGCTGAGCCAGGCGCGCAAGCCGCTGATCGTGATGACGCCGAAGTCGCTGCTGCGCCACAAGCTGGCCGTTTCCAGCATCGAGGATTTGACGCGCGGCAACTTCCAGCGCGTGCTGGCGGATACCACCGCCCAAGCCGGGCAGAAGGTGCGCCGCGTGGTGCTGTGCGCGGGCAAGGTCTACTACGACCTGCTGGAGCATGCGGAAAAAGCCGGCATCCAGGATGTGGCGCTGGTGCGCGTCGAGCAGTTGTACCCGTTCCCGCGCAGCGCCGTGGCGCACGAACTGGATCGTTTCCCGGCCGCCAACGAGATGGTCTGGTGCCAGGAGGAGCCCATGAATCAGGGTGCCTGGTTCCAGATTCGTCACCACCTGCAGGCGGTCGCTGGCGAGCGCACCCTCGGCTATGCCGGACGCGCACGCTCGCCGGCGCCGGCCAGCGGCCACTACAACACGCACGTGGCCGAACAGAATGCCCTCGTCGAATACGCGCTGAGCGGCCCTGTCGGCGCCGACGCCAACGACTGACCCATCCACCACCCAGCATCCTTTCCCATTCCGCAAGCCATCCCGAAGGAATCACGCGCCATGGCCATCGAAATCAAAGTCCCCGTACTGCCCGAGTCGGTTTCCGACGCCACCATCGCCACCTGGCACAAGAAGCCCGGTGATGCGGTCAAGCGTGACGAAAATCTGGTGGACCTGGAAACCGACAAAGTCGTGCTGGAAGTGCCTTCGCCAGTCGATGGCGTGCTCAAGCAGATTGTCAAGGACAGCGGCAGCACGGTCACCAGCCAGGAGTTGATCGCCGTGCTTGAAGAAGGTATGGCACAAGGAAGCGCGGGCGTCACAGGCGCAGGCAGCGCAGCAGCGACAGCGGTGCCCAAGCCTGCCGCTGCAGCAGTCGCCAGCACGGCAGCCAAGGCCAGCGCGTCCGCCGCAACGGCTCCAGCAGCCATTCCGGTCGCGAACAGCGCGCAGCTTTCGCCCGCCGGCCTGCGCGTAGCCAGCGAAGAACGCATCGACCCCGCCAAGGTCAGCGGCAGTGGCCGCGATGGCCGCGTGACCAAGGAAGATCTGGTCAACTTCATGCGCGGCGGCAGCGCGTCCGATGCCACCGCGGCAGCGCCGGCCGCGCGTGGAGCCGACGGTCGTCCCGAGGAGCGCGTGCCGATGACGCGCATGCGTGCCAAGATCGCCGAGCGCCTGATGCAATCGAAGAACTCCATCGCCATGCTGACCTCGTTCAACGAGATCAACCTCGCGCGCGTCAGCGCATTGCGCAAGGAACTGGGCGAGTCGTTCGAGAAGACCCACGGCATCAAGCTCGGCTTCATGAGTTTCTTCGTGCGCGCCGCATGCGAGGCGCTCAAGCACCGTCCCATCGTCAACGCCTCGGTGGATGGCAACGACGTCATCTATCACGGCTACCAGGACATCTCGGTGGCGGTATCCACCGAGCGCGGCCTGGTGACGCCGGTGCTGCGCGATGCGCAACACATGGGCTTTGCCGACATCGAGAAAGCCATCGCCAACTTCGCCAGGAAGGCGCGCGAGGGCGGCCTCACGCTGGAGGATCTGCAGGGCGGCACCTTCACCATCACCAACGGCGGCACCTTCGGATCACTGTTCTCGACGCCTATCGTCAACCCGCCGCAAAGCGCGATCCTCGGCATGCATACCATCAAGGAACGCGCCATCGTCGAGAACGGCCAGGTGATCGCCGCGCC
This sequence comes from Metallibacterium scheffleri, assembly GCF_002077135.1. Lineage (NCBI taxonomy): Bacteria > Pseudomonadati > Pseudomonadota > Gammaproteobacteria > Lysobacterales > Rhodanobacteraceae > Metallibacterium > Metallibacterium scheffleri. The sequence continues at coordinate 1,148,323 of NZ_LDOS01000002.1, forward strand.
GATGATGTACGTGGCGATCAGCTATGACCACCGCATCATCGACGGCAAGGACGCGGTGCTGTTCCTGGTGGACATCAAGAACCTGCTCGAGAATCCGCAGCGCATGCTGCTGGGCTTGTGATGCACGGCCGGGACTCGACACTCGGGACCCGGCAATAGCAGAAATGGCACCCCGCTCGGCATGAGCTTGACCCTGCCGAGTCCTGACTTCCCGCTCACCAGGACTCCCGCACCATGTCAGATCAATTCGATGTCATCGTCATCGGCGGCGGCCCCGCCGGCTATCACGCTGCGATCCGCGCCGCCCAGCTCGGCCTCAAGACCGCCTGCATCGATGCCTGGGCCGGCAAGGACGGCAAGCAGGCGCTTGGCGGAACCTGCCTCAACGTCGGCTGCATTCCATCCAAGGCGCTGCTGGATTCTTCCCGCCAGTTCTGGAATCTCACGCACGGATTCGAGGTACATGGCATCAGCGCCGGCAATCCGAAAATCGATGTCGCCGTCATGGTCGGGCGCAAGGAAAAAATCGTCAAACAGTTCACTGGCGGCGTGGCCATGCTGTTCAAGGCCAACAAGATCGCCACGTATTTCGGCACCGGCAAGCTGCTCAAAAACCGCCAGGTCGAGGTCACCGCCGCGGACGGCGGCAAGCAAATGCTGCGAGCCACCAATGTGGTCCTCGCCACCGGCTCGGTGCCGATCGAGCTGCCGTTCGCGAAGTTCGATGGCAAGTACATCATCGACAACGCGGGCGCACTGGAACTGTCCGCCGTGCCCAGGCGCCTCGGCGTGATCGGCGCCGGCGTGATCGGGCTGGAACTGGGCAGCGTGTGGAAACGCCTGGGCAGCGAGGTGACCATCCTCGAGGCACTGCCGGATTTCCTCGCCGCCGCCGATGCCGACATCGCCAAGGCCGCCGCACGTGAATTTGCCAAGCAGGGCCTCAATATCGAGATGGGCGCCAAGTTGTCCAAGGCCGAGGTCAAGGGCAACGAGGTCCACCTGACCTACACCGGCAAGGACGGCGAGAAAAAAATCGTGGTCGACAAGCTGCTGGTGGCAGTGGGCCGCCGCGCCTACACCACCGGCGCGCTGGGCGAGGGCACTGACGTCAAGCTCGACGAACGCGGGCGCGTGATTGTGGACGAACACTGCTGGACGGGCGTCGAGGGCGTGTGGGCGGTCGGTGACTGCGTGCGCGGCCCGATGCTGGCGCACAAGGGCTTCGAGGAAGGTATCGCCGTGGCCGAGCTCATTGCCGGCAAGGCCGGACACGTCGATTACGACATCATCCCCTGGGTCATCTACACCGAGCCGGAAATCGCCTGGGCCGGCAAGACCGAGGCACAGGTCAAGGCCGAGGGCATCCCCTACAAGACCGGCAGTTTCCCGTTCGCCGCCGTGGGCCGCGCGGTCGCCATGAACGAACCAGCCGGCCTGGTCAAGGTCATCGCCCACGCCGAAACCGATCGCCTGCTCGGCGTGCACATGGTCGGCGCCAATGTCTCCGAGCTGATCGCCGAGGCCGTGGTGGCCATGGCGTTCAAGGGCTCCGCCGAAGACTTGGCGCGCATCATCCATGCACACCCGACACTGAGTGAAGCCGTGCACGAGGCGGCGATGTCCGTGGACAAGCGCGCCATCCACCGCGCCAACTGAAATCAGGATGATTTCATCCCGCGCAGGCCATGGATGGCCGGCGCCGCGGGATCCATGATGAGAAAGCTGATTTCATCCCGCGCAGGCCATGGATGGCCGGCGCCGCGGGATCCATGATGAGAAAGCTGATTTCATCCCGCGCAGGCCATGGATGGCCGGCGCCGCGGGATCCATGATGAGAAAGCTGATTTCATCCCGCGCAGGCCATGGATGGCCGGCGCCGCGGGATCTGCCGTATCTGCTGACGACCACGGGCCGGATGACAAGGCGATGCAATGCGACCGTTTCAATGCTTTTCGTATCCACAGCGATGCATCGGGTTATCGCGCGGGCTTCGAGCACATCGGTCTCGACGACCTGACTCCGGGCAATGTCACCGTACGCGTGGCCTGGTCTTCGGTGAACTACAAGGACGCGCTGGCCGCGACTGGCAGGGGCAAGATCCTGCGACGCTTCCCGCTGGTCGGCGGCATCGATCTGGCCGGGCATGTGGTGGACTCTTCCGATGCGCGCTACCGATCCGGGGACGCGGTACTCGTGACCGGCTGCGGCCTCGGCGAGACGCGCGATGGCGGCTACGCCGAGTTCGCGCGCGTGGCGGCCGATGACGTGATCGCGCTGCCCGCCGGCATGACGTTGCGCGAAACCATGATCCTCGGCACCGCCGGTTTCACGGCGGGTCTGGCGCTGTTGCGCATGCAGCAGAACGGCCAGCATGCCGGTCTCGGTCCGCTGGCCATCACCGGCGCCAGCGGCGGCGTGGGCATGCTGGCGGTGGCGATCTTCGCGCGCGCCGGTTATGTCGTGCACGCCATCAGCGGCAAACCCGAGCACGCCGATTTCCTGCGCCAGATCGGCGCGACCGAGGTACTGCCACGCACGACCCTGCCCGCGCAATCCAGGGCGCTGGAATCGGTACGTTTCGGCGGCGCCCTCGATACCGTCGGCGGACCTGCACTGGCGACGCTGCTGGCCTGTTGCGCGCCCTATGGCAATGTCGCCTGCTGCGGCCTCGCGGCCAGCGCCGCGCTCGAAAGTACGGTGATGCCGTTCATCCTGCGCGGTGTCAGCCTGCTTGGGATCGCCTCGACCGACACGCCGCACGCGCAGCGCATGGCCGTTTGGCAACACCTCGCCAGCGACTGGCGTCCACATGCGCTGGAGACCGTCGCCACACGCGCAATCGATTTCGCGCAATTGCCTGGCATATTCGCTGGTTACCTCGCCGGTCAGGCATTCGGCCGTACCGTCGTGCGCGTGGCCGGCGATGCCTGAGCCGGCTTGCATCCGTTGCATCCATCACCCACTGCAATACATCAGGAGGACCCGCATGAAATGCCGCCACAAGAAGTCCGCGCTTGCGCTGCTCGCGCTGACATTGCTGCCCGCGCTGGCCTGGGCCAATGCGCCCGCGACCCGGTTGCAGCCCGGTTTATGGCAGTTCCACTACACCTCCACGGTGGAGATGGCCGGGCACGCGGTTCCGGCCATGAACCAGAGCGCGCAGCAGTGCATCAAGGACACCAACCCGGCCAAGTTGCCGTTGATGCCCAAGCTGCCGTCCAACATCAAGTGCACGGCGCCGACGCTGCAGACCAGCGACAAGGGCTACCACGTGACCATGGCCTGCACCGCCAGCGAACCCAACGGCATGGTGACCCAGTTGGATGAGGACTTCATGATCGCGCCCAGCGATGACGGCAGCCAGATCCGTTTCGATGGCACCGTGCATCAGCGCATCACCGGTTCACCGATGCCCATTCCCGCCGCGCTGGTGAAAATTTCGGCCCAAGGTCACCGCATCGGTCTGTGCCTGGCAGCGAAGCACTGATCGCACATGACCGGCACCGCATCACGTTCGATGCGGTGCAGCTGGTGTTAAGCTTTGCAGGAACTTCCTGCCCCTCGGTAACGTTCATGGCGCGTGTTCTCATCGTCGATGACTCCCCCTCGCAGCTGATCGGCCTGAAGCGGATCATGGAGAAACTCGGCCATGCCGTGATCACCGCCGAGGACGGTGTCACCGGCGTGGAAGCCGCACGTCGCGAGCTGCCCGACCTGATCCTGATGGACGTGGTGATGCCCAATCTCAATGGCTTCCAGGCCACGCGCAGCATCGCCAAGGATCCGGCCACCGCGCACATCCCGGTGATCCTGGTGACCACCAAGGACCAAGCCACCGATCGCCTCTGGGGGCTGCGCCAGGGCGCGCGTGCCTATGTCACCAAGCCGATCAATGAAACCGAGCTGGGCGAAGCCCTGCGCGAAGTGCTGGGCGGCTGAGCGATTACATCTGGCGCGCCATCAAGCGCGCGGATCGAACGTGCTGAAGGTCTTCTGCAACGCCTCGTAGGCCTTGCGCCCTGCGGCATCGTCGGCGGGCGGCGTGCGGATCAGCAGCTCGACGATTTGATCACCCGGCACCTGCCCGGGCATGCCGCGGCCCTTCAAACGCAGCCTGCGCCCGGATTGCGACCCTGCGGGCAGTTTGAGATCGACCGTACCCGCGAGCGTCGGCACCGGTACCGTTGCGCCCAGCGCCGCTTCCCAGGGGGCCACCGGCAGCGATACCAGCACGTCGCGGCCTTCCAGGCGAAACCGCGGATCGTCGCGCAGCACGACTTCCAGCAGCACGTCACCCGCGGGCTGACCGCCACTGCCAGGGTGCCCCTGCCCGCTGAGCCGGATCACCTGACCACTGAGTATGCCCGCGGGAATCTTTACCTCGAGCACACGCTCACGGTTGCCATCGCGCAAGGCGAAGCGCGTCTTGCCGCCCGTGAAGGCCGTGACCAGATCCACCTCGAGCATGGCGCGCAAATCGTGGCCGCGCCTTGCACGTGGCGCCCCTCGGGCACCCCCGTGCGCACCACCAAACAGGCTCTCGAAGAAATCGCTGAACCCCTCCTGGCCCTCGAAATCACCCGCCCCCTGGGCAGCAGGCTGCCCCCAACCCGGCGGTGGATGAAAGCTCTCGCCTGCACGGTAGCCGCCTGCACGCACTTGGTCATAAGACGCGCGCTTGTCCTTGTCGCGCAGTACCTCGTAGGCTTCGTTGACTGACTTGAAGCGCTCCTCGGCCCCGGTTTCCTTGCTGACATCCGGATGATATTTGCGCGCCAGCTTGCGGTAGGCCGACTTGATCTCGGCCTCGCTGGCGTCGGGCTTCACCCCGAGTGTGTCGTAGTAATCCTTGAACTCCATGATGCCCTCATCTTGGAACAAAAAGGCCTGCGGCAGCGCTGAGTCTGCCGCAGGCCGCATCCCGGCGCACGATGCACGCGCCGCAAATTACTCGGCTACAGCAATCCGGCGCGGCGTCGTTTCGGGACGCTTCGGGATCACGATCTCCAGCACGCCGTGCCTGCCCTGGGCGCTGATGTTGTCCGGATCGGCGCTGTCCGGCAGCGCGAAGCGACGGTAAAACATGCCGTGCGAGCGCTCGATACGCGTGAACTTGCCCTTTTCGTCCTTGTCCTTGTGCTCGGCACTGCGCTCGCCCTTGATCGAGAGGATGCCGCGATCCATGTGCACTTCGATGTTCTTCGGGTCGACGCCTGGAATATCCGCCAGGATCACAAAGCGCTTGTCTTCCTCGCGGATGTCCACGCGCGGCATCCACTGGCTGGTGACGACGTTGGATTGATCGCTTTCATCACCGCCAAAAAAGCGCTCGAACGCCTGTTTCATTTCTTCCTGCAGGCCGTTCTGGCCCGCCCATGGGGTGTAACGGGTAATGGTCATGCTCGTTCTCCTCGGGTTCATGCGGCACTGCTGCCGCCTGTTTCCGATGTAGGGATTCCGCGATCCGCTTTCAAGCAGGGCGACCGCGCGCCGCAGCTATGATGGCGGCTGCGGTGTGGCCGCAATCCCCCATCAACGGAGTACTCCCATGACCATCAAGACCGGTGATCGCATTCCCGAAGTCAGCGTCAACGTCGTGCGCAACGGCAAGACTGAAACCGTGTCCAGCAGCAGTCTGTTCAAGGGTCGCAAAGTGGTGCTGTTCGCGGTGCCCGGTGCGTTCACGCCGACCTGCTCGCTCAAGCATCTTCCTTCATACATCGACAGCGCTGAGGCATTTGCCAAACGTGGCGTCGATCTGCTGTGCCTGGCGGTGAATGACGCCTTCGTGATGCAGGCCTGGGCCGCCAGCGAGAAAGCACCGGCAAGCATCGCCATGCTGGCCGACGGCAACGGTGCATTCACCAGGGCGCTGGGTCTGGAACTCGACGCCAGCGGTTTCGGCATGGGCCTGCGCGCGCAGCGTTTTGCCCTGTACGCCGACGATGGCGTGATCAAGGTGCTGCACATCGAGGCGCCAGGCGAGTTCAAGGTTTCCGGCGCTGACGCGATGCTCGCCGAACTGACCTGAGTGCACGGCGCGCAGGGCACCTCGATAGGACCTTTCGAAGTGCCCCATGCTGAAACGCAAGCCCTAACCGATCGAGAATCGCGATGCTGACGCTGTGTGCCGTGCAACACACCGAGGGCGAATACCTCGGTCTGATGGAAGATCACTTCGAGAGCCGTGCGATACGCTTTCTTTATACGCGCCCCTTCGTTGCCGGCGGCAGCATCCCAGCCGACGTGCATGGTTTCGATGGGCTGGTTTTGCTTGGCGCAGGTCCGCGCGGTGTGGTCAGCGGCGAGATCCTGCCCAGCCTCAACGCCGAGTTGCGCCTGACGGATGCGTTCCTGCAGGCAGGCCTGCCGGTGATCGGCGTTGGCGTCGGCAGCCTGATCCTCGCCATCGCCGCCGGTGGTGGCGCGCAAGCATACCCGCTGCGCTTCAGCATCGGCGAAGCGCGACGCAGTGCTGTCGATGCCCTGGCGGGCCACTTGCCGGAGCGTTTTCCCTACGCCATGTACATGCGCGACCGCGTGCAATTGCCCGCGGATGCACGCGTGTTGGCCATCGACGAGAGCGATGCCCCGATGATCTTCCAGGTGCGTGACAACTGCCTCGGTTTCAGCGCGCATCCCGGCATCAAGTCGGGGATGATCGAGGATCTGGTCATGGAGTTCGACGAAGTCCCCGAAAACATCCCCCGGACCCTTGCGCAAATGGCCGCGCAACAGCGCGCGATTGCCGATGCCCTGAGCGAAATCATGGTCGGCGTGGTCAAAATCACCAGCCTGATGCGCTGAGCCACGCTCGCGCTCACGGCTTGTGAATTCGTAAGCCGCGAAACCTTGACATTAGCGCCACGCTCATGTTGCGGCGCCACGTGTTTACATCAGATTCCTCTGATACAACAAGCCCCGACCTGAGGCCAAATGTCGCGCCTCGCCCTGTACCAATAACGGAGACCCGACCTTGGCAAAAAAGCTCCTGATCATGCTGGTCAACACCGACCCGCGCAACGGCGAGGAACTGGGCGCGCCGTTCTTCCAGGCCTCGGTGGCCGCCGCCATGGATTATGAAGTCGAGGTGGTCTGCACCGCGACCGCAGGCCGGCTGATGAAAAAAGGCGTGGCCGAAAAACTCGTGGTCAAGGAAGGTTCGCCCAAGACCGTATACGACTTCATCAAGGAAGCCCACGAAGCCGGTGTGAAGTTCCTGTGCTGTTCGCCCAACCTCGACCTGTTCGACATGACCAAGGAGGATCTGATTCCCGAGTGCTCGGGCATCGTCGGTGGCGCCTATGTCATCGAGGAGGTCATGGAAGGCGACAACACGAAGGTGCTCAGCTACTGATCTCGCAATCCGGCCTGCACGGCTGGAGGAGTGCGTTATGACGACCGCATCACTCGCTGTTGGCGACCCGTTTGCGACCACCGAGGTCGCCACGCGCGAAAAACTCGAAGAGATTTTCGGCGACATCAAATCGCATGCGTTGTATGACCATGAGCTCTATGGCTGCCTCAACTGCGGTATCTGCACCGCCACCTGCCCGGCCGCGCATTACTACGACTTCTCGCCGCGCGAAATCGTGCAACTGCTGCTGACCGAGAATCTGGAAGGCATCTACGACGCGATGCAGGAAAAGATATGGGCCTGCGCCCAGTGCTACACCTGCGCCGCACGCTGCCCGTTCCACAACTCGCCCGGCGGATTGATCATGCTGATGCGCGAAACCGCGATCAAGCACGGCATGCAGTCGGCAAAAGATGTGCTCAAGCCATTCACGCGCGTACTGATGAAGCTGATCACCACCGGCAACCAGTTGGCCCCCAACATGATCACGGCGGATGCGTTCGCCGACTGGGGGCCAGGCATCGCGAAGATCAATGCACCGCTGGACGTCCTGCGCAAGGCCATCCCGGTACCCACCATGCACACGCTGGACACCGCCTGGGTGGTGAACATCAAGACTTCGATCGAGCTGTACACCATCTGGGAAGCTTCCGGCGTACTCGACCAGCTGGAGACCATCGACCCCAATCTGTTCGATGTGGTCACCGACATCATGGACGAGAAGCGCGACGAATATCAGGAGTGGCTTGACGAGCACGAAGCCGCCTAGCACACGTCCATTTCATCAAGTCAGCAAACGAGGTATCCCATGGCCAGCCAAGACGAAAAACCAGCGCCCGGTTACACCGGTTTCGGTGCGGAGTGGCGCCCGGTCAAGTTGAGCACCGACGAGGCACAGCGCGCCACGGCCTGGGTCGAGGCGCGCATCGATCGCCGCGAAATGCTGACGCAGAAAGATCGCGTCCAGGACGTGCGCGACATCATGTGGCAGCTCGAAAAGGACGGCGAGATCGTCGTGCACCGCATCACCGAACAGCACGAACCGGTGACCGGCAAGACCCTGTATGGATGGGACAAGCGCATCCCCACCAACCAGCTCTGGCACCACAAATCCTGCGGTCAGTGCGGCAACATCCCCGGCTATCCCAGTTCATTGCTGTGGCTGCAGAACATGCTGGAAATCAAGTATCTGGATGAGACCGACCAGACCTCGTGCACGGCGTGGAATTATCACGGCTCCGGCATCGGCAACATCGTCAGCCTGGCCGCGGTATTCCTGCGCAACTTCCATCAGGCTTATGTTTCGTCGATCTCGCAGGGCCTGCCTGCCGGCTACTACTTCCCGCTGGTGCATTGCGGCACCTCGTTCGGCAATTACAAGGAGGTGCGCGGTTACTTGCTGCACTCGGCCGAACTGCGCGAGCAAGTCAAGAAGATCCTCGGCAAGCTGGGTCGTCTGGTGGACGGCAAGTTGCTGATCCCGGAAGAGATCGTGCACTACTCCGAGTGGCTGCACGTGATGCGCGAGCGCATCGCCGAGCATCGCGTAATCGATTGCAGCAACATCCGCGCGACCGTGCATCCGGCCTGCCACGTGCACAAGATGGTGCCGGAGGACGTGCTGTACGACGACACGGTGATGGAAGGCAACCGCGTCGCCGTGTCCACCGGACTGCTGCAGACCCTCGGTGCGCAGGTGATCGATTATTCAACTTGGTACGACTGCTGCGGCTTCGGCTTCCGCCACATCATCGGCGAGCGCGAGTTCACGCGCTCGTTCGCGATCGACCGCAAGATCAAGGTCGCTGTCGAGGAGGCCCACTCCGACGTGATGATCGGCCACGATACCGGCTGCATCACCACGCTCGACAAGAGCCAGTGGATCGGCCAGGCGGTGGGCAAGGTCTACCCGCTGTCGGTCATGGCCGACTGCCAGTTCGCTGCCCTGGTCTGCGGTGCGCACCCCTACAAGCTGGCGCAATTGCACTGGCACGCATCGCCCTTCGAAGGGCTGCTGGAAAAACTCGGCATCGACTGGGAAAAATCCAAGGCCGAGTTCGAGGCGTATCTCAAGGAGGTCGCCGCGGGTCGCGTGGAAACGCTATACGACCCGAAGCGCGCCATCACATCCGGGCCTGGTTACGAGAAGCCGGTGCAGCCGGCGCAGATCGAGGTGAATTCATGACGACTCCGGTATTGGTAGTGGGTGCGGGTCCTTCCGGACTCTCGGCTGCTCACGCGCTGGCCAGCGCGGGACAAAGCGTGATTTTGGTGGACAAGGCCGACCGTCTCGGCGGCGCGCCGATCCTGTCCGGCTACGCCAAGCTGGTGCCATCGGGCGAGTGGGCCAGGGATGCCATCGGCGGCATGGTCGAACGCGTGCGCAAACACGCCAACGTGGAAATTTTCAGCGACACGCGCGTGACCCGTTTCGACGGCGAGCCCGGCGCATTCGTCGCCGGCCTGTCCAATGGACAGCAACGTGAGGTTGGCGCCGCCATCCTGTGTACCGGCTTCACCCATTTTGATTCGGTCAACAAACCGGAATGGGGCTTCGGCACCTATCCCGACGTGGTCACCACCACCCAGGTCGAGCAGATGATCTCCTCGGGCAAGGGCGTGAAGTGTCCTTCGGATGGACGCGCGCCCGATCGCGTCGCGATCCTGCTGTGCGTGGGTTCGCGCGACCGCCAGATCGGCCGTGAATGGTGCTCCAAGGTGTGCTGCACGGTCTCGGCCAATATCGCCATGGAAATCCGCGAGGCGCTGCCAAAATGCGCCGTGTACATCTACTACATGGATATCCGCACATTTGGCCTGTATGAGGACAAGTACTACTGGCAGAGCCAGGAGGAGTACCACGTCAAGTACATCAAGGCGCGTATCGCCGAGGTCACCTCGGATGGCAAACGCCTGATCGTCAAGGGAGAAGACACCCTGGTCAAGCGCCCGATCACCATTCCATTCGACATGGTCGTTCACGCGATCGGCATGGACCCGAATATCGAGAACCCCGACATCGCCAAGACCTTCGGCGTGCAACTGGAGCGGCATGGCTATCTGTTGCCTGGGCCAACCTACCGCGCCATGGGCAGCACCTCGCGCCCGGGAGTCTTCGTCGCGGGTTCTGCGTGCGGCCCGGAGACGATCGACGATTCCATCGCCCAAGGCCAGTCCGCGGCCATGGCGGCACTGGCTGCCCTGCGTGCACCCGCCACGGCGCTGGCAGGCTGAGAGCGGCGCTTGCATCATGAACCAACGCGCATCCGCAACGGAGTTGCTGCCGACACTGGACCTCAGCGGCCCCGCCTTGCGCAGCGGTTTCGAAGAGCTGGTTGCTGCGGCCGAGCCTGGTGGTGGCATCGACGTCTATCTCACCGCGCTGCAGTTCAAGTCCAGGCTGTTCGGCGAGTGGTTCCTCGGCAAGCAGAGCGCCGCGCTGGATACGCCGCGTTTCCTCGGCTTGTGCACGTTCATGCCCACGGTGCGCCGTCGCGTGGGGGCCTGGCTCGGCAGCAACGACTTCGCCGACTTGCATCGCCAGTTGCTGCTGCTGATGCAGCCTGGCACCACGGTGCAGACCCGTCTTGATGCCTTCGTCGCCGCGTTCCCGGCGGATCGAACCTGCCGCTGGGCGCGCGATCTGGCGGCCGAGGTCCTGCATTTCTGCGCCCCGGACGAAACGCCACTGATGACACGCTGGATGTGGGATGCGCAAAGCGGCAGCGGTGTCCTGCGCGAGATCTGGTTCAACGACGACGGTCGCGAGCTCGATCCGCGCAACATTTCCGACCGGCTGCCCACCTTTTTGGCGCTCAAGAGCGAACTCGAAACCTTCCTGCGCGACAACGGGACTTATCGCGACTTCGGCCTGATGCAGGACCTGCTGTGCGCGCACATCTATTCGCGTTACATCAATGATCGCGGCAGCACCTACCTGAAGGGTGACTTTGCCGGCACCGAAGACGCCATGGCGCATACGCGGCGCCTGCTCGGGCTTGATTGTTACGAGCGCGATGGCATCCGCATGAAAGTGAAACTTCCGGAAACGATGTCCGTGGCGCTCGCCACGCCGCTGCAACTCGACGCGTGAGGACGATGCATGCCGATCCATGAAAAGCACCTGATCAGGCCCGAGAATCTCGTTCGCAACGACAAGCTCGCGATCGATGGCGTCGATGTGTCTGGCGACTGGAGCACCTTCATCCAGACCCGCGTGATCACCGATTACAACGAATCCCTGCAGGAAGAGATCGCCGCCCTGCCTGGTGGCGAATTCATCCACCGCTGCTGGCAATGCGGCTCGTGCACCAACTCCTGCACGGTCAATGCGCTCAATCCGGATTTCAATCCGCGTTACTGGATCTATCTGATCCGGCTTGGAATGGAACAGGAATTGCTGCGTGACAAAGACATCATCTGGCAGTGCGTGTCGTGCAATAAATGCACCTACGCCTGCCCGCGCGATGTGGTCCCGGAGGCGGTCATGCACGCCACCGCGCACTGGCTGGAACTCAAGGGTTATGTCCCCGAAAAGCCTTCGGTCGTCTTCGACGATGTGTTCTCGGGACAGGTCTTCGCCAAGGGCAAGATCGAAGAAGGCCGTCTGATGCGCAAATTCTTCGTGCGCACCCAGCAGAAGCTGGCGCAACCTTGGCTGATCGCCATGGTCAGGGGCCTGGTCTCGCGTCTGCCCATCACCCTGCTGATGCGACTGGGCCTCGCCGGCATGGTCCATCCGCGCACGCGCAACTGGGGTCGCACACGCGACGCCATCAACGAGTATGTGGGTGAGCAGAACGCCAAGCATCGCAGCGCGCTGGGCTTGCCCGCGCAATCCACGGAGTCGCACTCATGACTGAGAAGTACCGCAAGGTTGCCTACTATCCAGGCTGTGCACTGGAAGGTACCGGCCATGCCTACAACCGCTCGACCAAGGAAGTCGGCAAGGCGTTGGGCCTGGAACTGGTCGAGCTCGAGAACTGGAACTGCTGCGGTGCGATGGAGGTCAAGAATGTCGACCCCAAGTTGCAGACTTTCCTGTCCGCGCGCAATCTGAAGATCGCCGAAGACATGGGCTTCGATACCGTGATGGCGCCCTGCAACGGCTGTTACCACAACCTCAAGAAGGCCGAGTATGACCTCAGCCATGACGCCGGCTCGCGCGAAACCGTCGCCAAGCTCGCCGCCAAGTCCGGCGACCAGCCTTATGAAGCCGGCAATGTCGAGACCATTCACGCATTGGAATGGATCCGCGACGCGATCGGCACCGACGAACTGCACAAGCGCATCAAGAATTCGCTTAACGGGCTGAAGATCGCCAATTACTACGGCTGCATGTACACCCGCCCGCGCCACATTTTCCCGGAAAAAGACAAGGGCCCTGGCTCGGAGTCGACCAGCAAGCCGCATTTCATGGACGACCTGCTCGCCGCCGCGGGCGCGGTGAATGTCGAGTTTCCGCTGAAGACAGCCTGTTGTGGTGGCGCGCACACGCTGTCGGACAGCGACACCTCGACGCGTCTGGTGCTGAACATCCTGACCACCGCCGAGGCCTGTGGCGCCGAGGTCATCGCCACGGAGTGCCCGACCTGCCACTCCGGGTTGGAGATGCATCAGATCCGCGCCGAGAAAGTGCTGGGCAAGAAGACCAACGTCAAGATCCTGTACTTCACGCAACTGTTGGGCATGGCGCTGGGCCTGTCCGCGCGCAAGGTTGGCGTGAACGAAAACTTCTCCGAATCGCGCGACCTGCTCAAGGCCAAGGGGTTGGGCTGATGGGCACCCTGCTGGAAACCGCCGAGGCCATCGAAGCCATGCCTGATGCAGCCTTTGCCGCAGACAGCGCCGCGGTGCGCAGCACCTTGCTGCATGCCGGCGAGTTCATCATGGAGCGTTGGCTGCAGGCACAGGGCATGCAGCCCACCGATGAACGGCATGAAGGCTTTCGCCTGCTTGCATTGCAGCGCCAGGCAGCCTGCGCGGACGCTACGTTCAATGCCTGCCGCGAGAGTTGCCGCGAGCTCGTTTACCAGTGCAACGTTGCCGATGCCGCCAACGACACGCACGAACGTGCGCAACATTTGCGCCTGGCGGCCAGCGTCACCAAGCACCTCGCCTTGTTCATCGATGGCAAGCTGGAAAACAAGGCACTCGGCGAATTCTGCTGCTCGTCGCGTCCGCTGCGCGCGCAGGATGCCAGCGCCGACCCTGTCGCCAGTCAAGACCAGAATTGACACGCGCCATGGCCAGCGCATGCACGCACAGTCATTCCCACCGGTTTGCCGTGCAACTCCGTTGTTCGTGGTTGCGCAAGAACAGGCCGATAACCTGATTTTGCAATTCATCGTCATGACACACCGCATCACCCATCGAGGAACCACTCCATGAGCAGCAACGAACCCGCCAAGAACATGTCGATCATCGTGACCAAGGGCACGCTGGACTGGGCCTATCCGCCGTTCATTCTGGCCACCACGGCCGCCGCGATGGGACTCGAGGTGACCATGTTTTTCACGTTTTACGGACTTGTGCTGCTGAAGAAGGACCTCAATCTGTCCATCTCGACCCTGGGCAATTCCGCCATGGCCATGCCAATGATGGGTGCGCACATGGTGATGCCTAATCTGGTCTCGGCGATCCCCGGTGTCGATGCAATGGTCACCTCCATGATGAAGAATCTGATCAAGAAAAAAGGCGTGGCATCCATCGAGGATCTGCGCGCAGCCGCGGTCGAATCGGAAGTTCACATGATCGCCTGCCAGATGACCATGGACTTGTTCGAGTACAAGCAGTCCGACCTGATCGACGGCCTCACCATCGGTGGTGCCGCCACGTACATCGAAACCGCCACCAAGTGCGACATCAACCTGTACATCTGACTTTCACGAACCACGAGGAGAACACCATGGCTGACCAAATGCTCGATGCGAAAGGCCTGAACTGCCCGCTGCCGATCCTGCGCACCAAAAAGGCACTCAAGGACATGGCCATCGGTGACGTGCTGACCGTGCAGGCCACCGATCCGGGTGCGGTCAAGGATTTCGAGGCGTTCTGCCGCACCACCGGCAACGAGCTGGTCGATTCCAGCAATGCCAACGGCGAATACCACTTCCGCATACGCCGCAAGCAGTGAATGAAACAGCTTGCCCATATGCCTGATGCCTTGGCGCACGCGACCATGAATCGCTGGCATGCGTGCGATGCTGCAAGGATTCCGGCCTGGCCCTTGCGCACCGACCGGCACGGCTCGGGCCTGCGGGAGTTTTTTTGTGTCTGAATCACTGCGCGTGCTCGATCTTGGCATGGTCCCCGCGCCCCGCTCGCAGGCCTTGTTCCACGGCATTGCCAGCGTGATGCATGACGGTGATGACCCGGTACTGACCCTGGTCAGCCCACAACAGCCCTATGTGTGCATCGGCATGCATCAGGATGTCGTGGCCGAGGTCGACGAGGCTTACTGCCGTGATGCCGGACTACCCGTGCTGCGCCGCCAAGTCGGCGGTGGCGCGGTGTACCTGGATCGCAATCAGCTGTTCTTCCACTTCATCTATCCGGTGAACAAGGCGCCGCGTCGTGTTACCGATCTGTACACGCATTTCGTCGCGCCGGTGCTGGCCACCTACCAGGCGTTCGGCATCGATGCCCGCCTGCGCCCCATCAACGACATCCACGTCAATGATCGCAAGATCGGCGGCACCGGTGCGGCACAAATCGGCGACGCCACGATTTTCGTCGGCAGTTTCATGCTCGACTTCGATGTCGAAACCATGGCGCGCTGCCTCAAGGTGCCCTCCGAGAAATTTCGCGACAAGTTGCGCGGCACGCTGCAGGACTACATCACCACCATGCGCCGCGAGCTGGGCTCGATTCCGCCGCGCGAGACGTTGGTCGCACGCTTTCTGCTCGATGTCGGCGAGCACCTCCGAGTCGAGCCACGGCACGACGAGCTGCGTGATGATGAAATCCGCGCCGTCGACGAATGGGAGCGGCAATTGCAGGAACCCGACTGGCTCTACCAACCCAACCGCCGACGCTTCGCCGAGGGCGTGAAGATCACCGGCGGCGTGCACCTCGGTGAAGCCATGCACAAGGCACGTGGCGGCTTGGTGCGCGTGCGTCTGCTGAGTCAGAACCAGCGCATCGCCGATGTGGACATCAGCGGCGATTTCACCTGCATTCCTGCCTCGGGTGTCGAGGCCCTGGCGCATGCGCTGCGCGACCTCGATCTGGCAAGCGCCGACATGACTCCGCGCATCGCACAGCACATGACCACGCTCGGACTGGATCTGCCCGGTGTGGATGCCGCAGACATCGCAAGCGCGATCCGCGGCGCCTGCGCGCAGGGGGATTGAACATGCTGTCGCGCAAGCGCAAGACCATTTCACCCATCCGCATCGGCGCAAGCCGATGTGGTCCTGCGCGGGATTGCGCAGGGCTCCGTACGGGATCCGCGGCATGCCTGCGGTATCCCAGCTCGTGCACGCACCCGACCGGTCCTGGACAAGAACAACATCCGGCATGGGTCGTGCGTTCTGGTACTACCCGTGTTGGTTACGACAACAGGCCGTCCGACGCTCGGCATCGCGATCGTTGCCGTCTGCGACCCATTGCAGACGCAGACATTCGCTGGCGCGCGCGCGACCACCATGCCCCGCAAGGGCCCTTGAGGGAGGGTTCAATATGATTTCCAGAAATTTCAAACGCACACTGTTGTTTTCGATGTTGCTGGCTTCGGGTGTCGCCTCGGCGACCGACGGCTATTTCCAGCCTGGCTACAGTGTTCAATCCGTGGGCATGGGTGGTGTCGGCATCGCTTTCCCGCAAGATGCTCTGGCAACTGCTACCAATCCGGCCGGCATGGCCTGGGTCGGCGACCAGGTCAACTTTGGCCTCAGCGTGTTTCGTCCTGATCGCAATGCGACCTTTACCTCACAGGCCGGCGCAGCCTCGTTCAGCGGCAATCAGACCCAGCAGTTCTATATCCCCGAGTTCGGCTACAACCACATGCTCAACTCACGGCTGGCGGTCGGCATCGCCGTGTTCGGCAACGGCGGCATGAACACCGGCTACAGCTCATTGAATACCGCCACGCGCGGTGCGCAGTGCGCCAATCCGCAGGTGCTGCAGATGTTCGGCGGCAATGTGCAGCAGTGCCTGGCATCACCTGCCGGTCAACTGGGTGCCTTCGGCGTGGGTTCCGTCGGCGTTGACCTGCAACAACTGTTCGTCGCACCGACCGTGGCATGGCGCATCGACGACAACAATTCGATCGGCATCGCGCTCGACTATGTGCATCAGAACTTCGGGGTCACCGGCATTCAAGCCTTCCAGGGCTTGTCCAGCAACCCGGCCAATTTGACCAACAACAAGCATGCGCAGTCCGATGGATTCGGCTTCCGCATCGGTTGGACCGGGCACATCACGCCGGATCTGACCTTGGGCGCGACCTACCAACCCAAGATCAGCATGAGTCCGTTCAAGCGTTACAACGGTCTGTTCGCCCAGGGTGGCAAGTTCGACATCCCGGCCAACTACGGCGTGGGCATCGCCTGGAACGCCAGCCCCGGTCTGACCCTCGCCGGCGACGTTGAGCGCATCGATTACGGCAGCATTCCCGCCATCGCCAACCCGATGATCAACTCGTTGGTTTGCGGCACTCCGTCGAGCTGCGGACTGGGCACGGCCAACGGCAGCGGCTTCGGCTGGAGCAATGTCACCGTGGTCAAACTGGGCGCGGCCTGGGCGATGGATTCGCAGTGGACACTACGTGCCGGCTGGAATCACAGCAGTCAACCGATCACCAGCGAAAACGTGCTGTTCAACGTACTGGCGCCTGGCGTGATCGAGGATCACGTGACCTTGGGTGCAACGTATGCCATGAGTCGTGACCTTGCGTTGTCATTTGACTACGTGCACGCCTTCAACAAGACCATCACCGGCACCGGCGCCAGCCAAGGCACGCAGATCGGCATGTCGCAAAACACGGTCGGCTTGTCGCTGGGCTGGAAATATTGATGCATGAACCGCGGACCGCGACAGGCACTCGTGTCTGTCGCGGTCATCGCAAGTCGCCGCTCACACCCCGGGGGTGTTTTCGGTGTCGATGATGTCCGTGTCACCGTCTGCAGCCGCCGCGTCGGATTGACCATCCACGCGCTCGTCATCATCCAGCGCCAACCGCACCACGCCGACCAGACTCTCGTCCGCAGGCAGGCGGATCAGCGTCACGCCCTGCGTATTGCGGCCCAACTGCGAAACCTCCGCCACGCGCGTGCGCACCAGCGTGCCGCGATCGGAAATCAATACCAGACCCTGCTCGGGTTGTACCTGCACTGCGGCGACCAGCGCGCCGTTGCGCTCCGAGCACTGAATGGCGATCACACCCTGCGTGCCGCGACCCTTGCGCGGGAACTCATCCAGTGCGGTGCGTTTGCCGTAGCCGCGCGCGGTCGCGGCGAGAATATCGCCGTCCGCCGCTACGATCAGGCTGACCACCTGCTCGCCTTCGGCCAGTCGCATGCCGCGCACACCCGTTGCCGTGCGCCCCATCGAGCGGACCGTCTCTTCGTCGAAGCGCACCGCCTTGCCATTGCTGGCGAACAACATGATGTCGCGACGACCATCGGTCAGGCACACGTCGACGAGCGCATCGCCTGCATCCAGATTGATCGCGATTTTGCCGCGCTGCAACCGGTAGGCAAATTCACTCAATGGAGTCTTTTTCACTGTGCCATGGCGCGTGGCGAAGAACACGTATTGGCCGCTGTCGAAAGCATGCACCGGCAACACGGCCTGTACCTTCTCGCCAGCTTCCAAGGGCAGCAGGTTGACGATGGGCTTGCCGCGCGCGCCCGGGCCGGCGTCGGGGATCATATAAACCGTTAGCCAGAACACACGCCCGGCACCCGTGAACACCAGCAAGGTGTCGTGCGTGTTGACCACCCACAGCTGCTCGATGAAATCCTCTTCCTTCATCGCCGTGGCCGAGCGACCCTTGCCACCGCGACGCTGTTCGCGATAAATCGTCAGCGGCTGCCGCTTGACGTAGCCCGCATGCGAGAGCGTGACCACGACGTCCTCGGGCGCGATCAGATCAAGCATGTCGAGATCATCCTGCGAAGCCTGGATGACGGTGCGGCGCTCATCGCCATATTCTTCGCGAATCGATTGCAGTTCCTCGCGAATCACCACGAGCAGGCGTTCGGGATCTTCAAGGATGAGGATCAGACTGGCGATGGTGTCGAGCAGGTTGCGGTACTCGTCGGTAAGTTTGTCCTGCTCCAGCCCAGTCAGGCGATTCAGGCGCATCTCGAGGATTTCCTTGGCCTGCGCCTCGGAAAGCTGGTAGCCGGATGTGCCCAGCCCCAAGCCAGGCAGCAAATCCTCGGGGCGCGACTGTGCCGCACCGGCCGCACCCAGCAGCGTGCGCACCAGGCCCGGCTCCCATACCCGCGCGAGCATGCGTTCGCGCGCTTCTTGTGGCGAGGCCGAAGTCTTGATCAGCTCGATCATCACGTCGATGTTGGCCAACGCGACGGTGAGGCCTTCGAGAATATGCGCGCGCGCGCGCGCCTTGCGCAAATCAAAAATCGTGCGCCGGACCACGACTTCGCGGCGATGGCGGATGAATGCTTCGAGCACCTGCTTGAGATTCAACAGGCGTGGCTGGCCATCGATCAGCGCGACCATGTTGATGCCGAACACCGTCTGCATTTGCGTCTGCTGATACAGGTTGTTGAGCACCACATCGCCCATCGCGTCGCGACGGATTTCGATGACGATGCGCATGCCATCCTTGTCGGATTCGTCGCGCAGCTCCGAGATGCCTTCGAGCTTTTTTTCCTTGACCAGTTCAGCGATCTTCTCGATCAGCCGCGCCTTGTTCACCTGGTAAGGCAACTCGGTGACGATGATGGTTTCGCGGCCGTTGGGCTCTGATTCGATTTCGGCCCGCGCGCGCACCAGTACGCGGCCGCGGCCGGTGCGGTAAGCCTCGTGGATGCCGGCGGAGCCATTGATGATCCCGGCAGTGGGGAAGTCCGGCCCGGGGACGTAGCTCAGCAGCGCGTCGACTTCCAGCGCCGGGTCGTTGATCAATGCGACGGTGGCATCGATCACCTCGACCAGATTATGCGGTGGAATGTTGGTCGCCATGCCCACGGCAATCCCTGCCGATCCATTGATGAGCAGGTTCGGTACACGCGTGGGCAGCACCAGCGGTTCGTGTTCGCTTTCGTCGTAGTTGGGTCCGAAATCGACGGTTTCCTTGTCGATATCAGCCATCAGTTCATGAGCCAGGCGCGACAGGCGCACCTCGGTGTAGCGCATGGCCGCGGCATTGTCGCCATCGACCGAGCCGAAGTTGCCCTGCCCATCCACCAGCAAATAGCGCAACGAGAACGGCTGCGCCATGCGCACGATGGTGTCGTAGACCGACTGATCACCATGCGGGTGATATTTGCCGATCACGTCACCGACCACGCGCGCCGATTTCTTGTAGGGCTTGTTCCAGGCGTTGCCGAGCTCATTCATGGCGAACAACACGCGCCGATGCACCGGCTTGAGGCCGTCGCGCACATCGGGCAGCGCGCGGCCGACGATCACGCTCATGGCATAGTCGAGATAGCTCTGGCGCATCTCGTCTTCGATGTTGACGCGGATGATTTCTTTGGCGAGTTCGGCCATGCCCGGGGTCCGTGATGTCAGGCCCGAGCGTTGCGCCCGGACGGTGAAAAATCAAAACACAATACTAGCACATCCGAGCCTGAATTGACCCGATAAAAATCTTTCCAATCAATGCATTACGGTTATTTTTTCGGCGTGTTTCCAATACCGCCGAATACCCAGCGCCGCGCGCTGGTGTAGTTGAACGCGGCGGCGGCCAGCGAACCCAACGCCACGCCCAGCGCCGGCCATGCGCGCACCAGGGACGACTCGTACACCGCCAGCGCATACACGCCGTAATTGACCAGCGCGCCGCCGCTCATCGCCGCCATCCAGCGCGCCCATTCGATATGCCAACGATGCTGACCGCGCGCATCAGCGAAGGTGGTGTGGCGATTCCACAGCCATGTCACCGTGGCCGCGCAACTGAAGGAAATCAAACGGCCGAAATAAGGGTCCATGCCAAAGAACGAAACCAGCCCCTGCACCACGCCGGCATCGACGACAAAACCGATCATGCCGCCAATGAAGAACAAGCCGAATCTACGCATGCATGGCTCCGAACTGGCGCCGCATGCCCGCTGCATCGGGTTTGTGCAGCACGCCGCGCTCGGTCACCAGCACATCGATCAGTGCCGCCGGAGTGATATCAAACACCGGATTCCAGGCCGCAGCACCCATGGGCGCAATGCGCCTGCCGCCGCATGTGAGCACTTCATCGGCATCGCGCAGTTCGATTTCGATGGCATCGCCGCTGCGTGCGGCCATGTCCACGCTGGAAACAGGCGCGACTACCATGAAGCGCACACCATGATGGCGTGCGGCAAGCGCCAGTGCATAAGTGCCAATCTTGTTGGCGACATCGCCATTGGCCGCGACCCGATCGGCACCGACGATCACCCACTGCACCGCACCCGTGCGCATGAGCGCGGCCGCAGCGGAATCAGCGATGAGCGTGGCGATGATCCCATCCTGCTGGAGCTCCCATGCCGTCAAGCGCGCGCCCTGCAACCACGGCCTGGTTTCGCCCGCGTAAACCCGCGCGATACGCCCGCCGGCAACGCCAGCGCGGATCACGCCCAGCGCCGTACCAAATCCGGCCGTGGCCAGCGCGCCGGTATTGCAATGGGTCAGCACGCCCGCGCCCTGCTCCAGCAGCGCGGCACCCAGATGGCCCATGGCGTGATTGGCGGCAAGGTCCTCGGCCTCGATGGCGCGCGCTTCTTCGAGCAGATGCTCAGCGTCCGCGCCGCAGGCCGCGCGTGCGCTCATGCGATCCAGCGCCCACATCAAATTCACCGCTGTCGGTCGTGCCGCACGCAGGCGTGCCACGGAGTCGGCAAAATCACCTGCACGCGCGGCCAGCACCGCGCCATAAGCCGCTGCGATGCCAATCGCAGGCGCGCCACGCACCGCCAATGCACGGATCGCGGCGCAGACGGCATCGGCATCCAGGCAGCGCAGCCATGCCGTTTCATGTGGCAGCCGTCGCTGGTCGAGCACGTCCAGCGCATCGTCCTGCCAGCGCAGCGGGCGCACTGAATCGAGCGCGGAAAGATCACGGGGTTCGGCCAACATCAGTCTTCCCTGGCAACAGCGCGGCTGCTGCACTCAAGCTTGCAAGGATAAAGCCTGCACCGCGCGAGGGCGAGCCACGCGCGCCCGAATCAGCCGCGGCGCTGGTCCAGCCAGCCATGGATGGCGCCTGGCACTTCGCGCTGCGCGCGCCCCGACACGTAAATGCCGATGTGGCCACCCTTGAAGCTCAGCTCGGTGTAGTCCTTGGTACCGACGGCGCCACGCAGCGGGCGCGCCGCGGACGGCGGCACCAGATGATCCTGCTCGGCGAAGATATTCAGCACCGGCAAGTGGATGCTGCCGAGATCGACACGCTCGCCACCAATCTCGACCTCGCCCTTGATCAGTTTGTTGGCCTGGTAGAAATCCTTGATGAACTGGCGAAAAGCCTCGCCCGCCTGGTCGGGTGAGTCGAAGATCCACTTCTCCATGCGCAGGAAATTGGTGATTTCCTTCGGGTCATCGAGCACATCGACCATGCCGACGTACTTTTGCTGATTCAGACGCACCGGCTTGAGCGTGAGGTAGCACCAGTTCATCAGATCCGCCGGCACATTGCCGAGTGTGTCGACGAACAGATCGACATCCATCTGCCGTGTCCAGTTGGAGAGCATGTTATCCGGCGTGTGGAAGTCCACCGGCGTGACCATGGTGATGAGGTTCTGCAGCTTGTACCCGCGCAGCGCGGCATAGCACAGCGAGAACGCGCCGCCCTCGCAAATGCCGAGCAGGTTGATGCGTTCCAGGCCGTGACGCTGACGCACCTGATCGATGCAACGATCGAGATAACCGAGGATGTAATCCTCCAGCGTGAGCCAGCGATCGGCCAGATCGGGGTAGCCCCACTCGATCAGATACACGTCTTCGCCGAGCTCGAGCAGACGTGCGACCAGCGAGCGGTCGGCCTGCAGATCCACCATCCATGGCGTGTTGACCAGCGCGTAGCTGATCAGGATGGGGCGACGCCCGGAGGGCTTGCCGGTGGGCTTGAAGTGCCACAAGGTGATCTTGTCCTCGCGGTACACCGCTTCTCTGGCCGATGCGCCAAAGTCGAAATCGCCGGCGTTGCGCAGGTTTTGCATGCCGGCGGCGAGTTTGCGCTTGAAGCCATCGACTTCTTCCAGCGCCTTGAGTGGATCGATACGCAGTGGGCTGAGCATGGTGTTCTCCGGAATTTATCGGCGGCGTGGCGCAGCTGGTTTGCGCGCGGACTTGCTGGCCGCTCGGGCAGGTTTGCCAGCGGGCTGGGCGGCTGGCTCCCGCACCGGCGGGTCGCCCGCATCCGGTTGCGCGGATGGCGACTGCGCGGATTCCGCGCGTGGTAGCGGAGCGCTCAGGCGCGCTTCCAACTGCCGCACCTGCCGCCGCAGATCGTGCAGGCGCTGGCCCAGCGTATTGATCTCGCTGCGCGTCGGCATGCCCAGCTCGCGCGACACCTGCTCGACTTGCTGCTGCGTGCCGGCGCGCACACGCATTTGCGCATCGACCAGCGCGCCATAGACCTCACGCCATTCATCCGACAGCGCGACTTCCTGAAAGCCTTCCTCGGCGGCATCGACCCAGAGATCATAGAGCGCACGTAGTGACTCGACCTGTCGCCCCGGCTCGCTGCGCTCGGCCAGCTTGGCCTCGAACTTTTCCGTGCCCAGACGGCCGGCACGTGCCAGCAACTGGTTGTAACGCTGCATTTGCTGCTGATAATCGAGTACGTCGCGCGCCTGCTTTTGCGCACGCTCCTGATGTTCGCGCGCCAAGCCAATCCCCGGCACGCTCAGGGTTTCACGCAAACCGCTCAATGCCGGCGCGGCCATCTGCTGCCACGACTGCATCCAGGTTTGCGGCCCGCCACCGGCGATCTGGCTAGCATCGGCAAAAGCCGCGGTAAACGGCAGGCCAGCGCCGAAAACACCACCCAGCGCATCACGCCACGCCGTTGCCGGTTGTGCGCCGCCAAGCTGTGACTGCATCGATTCGAGCAGCATGAAGTAGTTCTTGAGTCCCGCCAGAGTGCGCTCGATCTGCGCCTCGCCAGTCTCGTTCATCCCTGTCGTCTGGCTGCGCAGGCTTGACTGCCAACCCTCCCAGGCTTGCTGCATCAGGCGCGCGAACGGTTCGCTGCCGGGTGGCATGAAACCAGTTGTCATGTTGGTCTCCACTCAATGAATTGCCGCATTGTGCGACGCAGCACGGGGTGCCGTAAAGCGAAACGCCCGGGAATCCCGGGCGTCATTCACTGCAAACTCAGCCCATGGGCTCAGGCTTGCGCTTCTTCTTCGGTCACTGCCTTGATCGATAGGCGAATGCGACCCTGTTTGTCGACCTCGAGCACCTTCACCTTGACGATGTCGCCCTCCTTGAGCTTGTCGGAGACCTTCTCGACACGCTCGTTGGAAATCTGCGAGACGTGCACCAGACCGTCCTTGCCAGGCAGGATGGTGACGAAAGCGCCGAAATCCATCAGCTTGGCCACCTTGCCCACGTAGATGCGGCCCGGCTCGACGTCGGAGACGATCATTTCGATGCGCTTCTTGGCCTCTTCGGCCGCGTCGCGATTGACCGAGGCGATGATCACGGTGCCGTCATCAGTGATGTCGATGGTCGTACCCGTCTCCTCGGTGATCGAACGGATCACCGCGCCACCCTTGCCGATGACCTCGCGGATCTTGTCCGGGTGGATCTTCATGGTCAGCAAACGCGGCGCGTAATCGGACAACTCGGCGCGCGGCGCGCTGATCGCCTTGGCCATCTCGCCGAGAATATGCAGGCGCCCGCGCCTGGCCTGGGCCAGTGCCACGCGCATGATTTCCTCGGTGATGCCATCGATCTTGATGTCCATCTGCAACGCGGAGATGCCATCAGCGGTACCGGCGACCTTGAAATCCATGTCGCCGAGGTGGTCTTCGTCACCGAGGATGTCGGACAACACCACGAACTGATCGCCTTCCTTGACCAGGCCCATGGCGATACCGGCCACCGGCGCCTTGATCGGCACGCCGGCATCCATCATCGCCAGCGAGGAACCGCACACCGAAGCCATCGAGGACGAACCATTCGATTCGGTAATTTCGGAGACCACGCGCAGCACGTAGGGGAATTGCTCCATCGATGGCTTGACCGCCATTACGCCACGCTTGGCCAAGCGGCCATGACCGATTTCACGACGCTTTGGTGCGCCAAAACGCCCGGCCTCGCCCACGCTAAACGGCGGAAAGTTGTAGTGGAACAGGAATGGATCCTTCGATTCGCCTTCAGGCGCGTCGATCATCTGCGAATCGCGCGCGGTGCCCAGCGTGGCGATCACCAGCGCCTGCGTTTCGCCACGCGTGAACAGGGCCGAGCCGTGGGTACGCGGCAGCACGCCAACGCGCACGCTGATGGCACGAATGTCATCCAGCTGGCGCCCGTCGATGCGCACCTTGGTTTTCAACACACTGTCGCGCAAGGTGCGGTATTCGAGCTCGGCGAATTCCTTGGCCAGATCGGCTGCCGCCCAGCCCTTGGCATCGGCCTCGGATTTGAGCGCAGCGAGCACGTCGGCCTTGATTGCACTGATCGCATCGCGGCGTTGCAGTTTGTCGCGCACCTTGAAGGCTTCTTCGAGTTTGCCACCCAGTGCGGCCTTGAGCGCAGCGGCCAGCGCGTCATTGCGCGCCGGCGGCTGCCAGTTCCATGACGGGCGCGCGGCTTCGGCGGCCATCTCGGCGATGGTGCGGATCGCGACCTGCATCTGCTGGTGTCCGAACACGACCGCGCCCAGCATCACATCCTCGGGCAGCAACTTGGCTTCGGACTCGACCATCAGCACTGCGTTGGAGGTGCCGGCGACGACCAGATCCAACGCAGACTCCTTCAGCTCGGTCGCCGTGGGGTTCAACACGTACTTGCCATCGACATAACCGACGCGTGCCGCGCCGATCGGACCCTTGAACGGAATGCCGGACAGACTGAGCGCCGCCGAGGCGCCGAGCAGCGCAGCAATATCACCATCGACCTCGGGGTTGAGCGACAACACCTGAGCGATGACCTGAACTTCGTTCTTGAACTCATCGGGAAACAATGGACGCACCGGGCGATCGATCAGGCGCGAGGTCAGCGTTTCTTTTTCGGTCGGACGACCTTCGCGCTTGAAGAAGCCACCGGGTATGCGGCCTGCGGAGTAGAACTTCTCCTGATAATCGACGGTGAGCGGAAAGAAATCCTGACCTTCGCGCGCCTTGCTGGCGGCGACGGCGGTGACCAGCACCACGGTGCCGCCCATGCTCACCATGACCGCGCCGGATGCCTGGCGGGCGATTTCGCCCGTTTCCAGAATGACTTCGTGATTACCGTACTGGAATGACTTGGTTACTTTCGCCACGATTTCGGTCCTCGTTGAGATTAGCGACGCAGACCGAGACGCTGGATCAGGTCCTGATAGCGCTGCGCATCTTTGTTTTTGAGATAGCCCAGCAGGCGCCGGCGCTGGTTGACCATCTTCAACAGGCCGCGGCGCGAATGATGGTCCTGCTTGTGATCATGAAAATGGGTCGAGAGGTGCTCGATGCGTGCGGACAGCAGCGCCACCTGCACTTCCGGAGATCCGGTATCGGTGGGCGCGCGCCGATAATCGGCAATGACTTTTGCGGTTTGATCGTTGGACAGAGACATCGTGCGGATTCCTTGAACAATGCGAGACTTGCGCCAAACCACGGCCCTTGTTGAGCCTTGGGCTGGCGCAAGCCCCGCCGGTGGATGAAAGCAATTGACTTAGCCAGCTATTTTAGTCGCGCCAGCGCTCCAACAACAAGTTATTTACGGCATGCGACTTTTGCGCTACGCCACGCTGCACGGCGCCAACCCGTGCGCTGCCGGCACTTCAGCCCTTGTCTTGACCCCAATGGAATCCGCGGCTGACCCTGAAGCGACCGTCCAGCACCTCGGCCATGGCCAATGCGCGCCCGCCTGGATCCAGTAACAGGCACGGACCGGGCGCGGCCGTGCGTGGTGCAATCAGCGCGCGGCCCTGGCTGATCATCAGGCTCTCGGCTGCGCTCAGCATCCAGCGCGGCCACTGCGGCATGACCTCTTCGATCGGCCGCAGCTGCGCGCGCAAGATCTCGCGCCCATCATGTCGAAGTATCTGTTCCAGCGTGTCCAGCTCGATCATCGGCTGCTCCTGGAAGGGCGCCACCCAGAGCCGACGCAGCGCGGCAAGATGCCCGCCGCAACCCAGACGCTCGCCCAGATCGCGTGCCAGTGCGCGCACATAGAAGCCAGCGCCACATTCCACTTCCAGCATCAGACGATCCTCGTGGCGCTGCAGTAAACGCAGCGCGTGCACTTCGACCTGACGCTGGGGCGCCTGTACCGCCTCGCCACGGCGCGCGCGCCGGTAAAGGGGCTGGCCCTGCTGTTTCAGCGCTGAATAAATCGGCGGTACCTGGCTGATGCGGCCGACGAATTGCTGCAGCAGGGCGGTAATCGAAGCATCATCGAGATCGGGCAGCGGGCGCTCGCAAATCACTTCACTTTCGGCATCATCGGTGCGGGTGACCTGCCCGAGTCGACATACCGCGTGATAGACCTTGCGCTCTCCCAGCAATACTCCAGCCAGTTTGGTGGCCTCGCCAAAACATAACGGCAGCATGCCCGTAGCGAGCGGATCCAGCGCGCCCGTGTGGCCGCCTTTGGCTGCGCCCAGCATGCGCCGCACGCGCTGCAATGCGTGGCTGGAACTCAAGCCCAATGGCTTGTCCAGCAGCAGCACGCCGTGCACGGGCTCAAAGTCGGAGGCAGGCATGATGGTGATCGAAATGGTGCGGCAGGCACACGGCGCAGCGACTCACCGTAGCGATTTATCCGCACGCAGCAACGCATCGATGCGCTCGCCACGATCCACGGATTCGTCGTAACGAAAACGCAACGCCGGCACGCGGCGCAGGCGCATGCTGCGCGATAGCTGCATGCGCAGCTCGCCAGCCATGGCATTGAGCGCCTTGACCGCCGTGGTTGACTGCTCCGGCAGCAACGAGATCACCCAGACCGTCGCCATGTCCAGATCGCGCGTGACCTCGACATCGGACACACTGACCGAAGGCAACGCATGATCGCGCACCGCGGCATGCACCAGCGTGCCCAATTCGCGGCGAAGCTCGGCGGAAACGCGATCGGTGCGGGTGAATGATGGCGGCATGATGGCTCGGTTCGGGATGCGGCATGAATCTGGGCGCATGCAGCACTGCGGGCGCAAGCCCGCGAGACACCGCACCGCACTTGGCGACGGCGCAAACCGCACTGTAGCCAGTCTACGCCCGCCTGCTACAGGGTACGCTTGACCTCGATGCGTTCGAAGCACTCGATTTGGTCGCCTGCGCGCACATCGTTGTATTGCTTGACCGCGATGCCGCACTCCATGCCGCTGCGCACTTCCTCGACGGCCTCCTTGAAGCGACGCAGCGATTCCAGCTCGCCTTGGAACACCACGGTGTTGTCGCGCAGCACGCGGATCGGCTTGTTGCGACGCACGCTGCCCTCGATGACCATGCAGCCGGCCACGGCGCCGAACTTCGAGCTGCGAAACACATCACGCACCTGCGCTACGCCGATGATCTCCTCGCGCACCTCGTTGCCAAGCAGGCCGGACGCGGCCTGGGTGACCTGGTCGATGACGTCGTAGATGATCGAGAAATAACGCAGGTCAAGGCCATTGGCTTCGACGACCTTGCGCGCACTGGCGTCGGCGCGCACGTTGAAACCGATCAGCAGCGCCTTGGACGCAGCGGCCAACGTGGCGTCGGACTCGGTGATGCCGCCCACGCCGGATGCAATCACGTTGACCTTGACCTGATCGTTGCCGATCTTGCCCAGCGCGTCACGCAGCGCCTCGACCGAGCCCTGCACATCGGTCTTGACGACGATATTCAGCGTCTGCTGCTGGCCCTCGTTCTGGCCCATCTGCGCCATCAAGTCCTCGAGGCGATTGCCGGAACGGACCAGGCGCGTCTCACGGCGCTTCTGCTCGCGTTGCTGGGCAACGTCCTTGGCCAGGCGTTCATCGGCCACGACCGCCAGATCATCGCCCGCCTCGGGCACGCCCGAGAGACCCAGCATCTGTACCGGAATCGACGGACCGGCGCTGGCAACCTGCAGGCCGGCCTCATCGAACAGCGCGCGCACACGACCATATTGCGTGCCGCACACCACGTAGTCACCGCGCGTCAACAGGCCCGACTGCACCAGCACCGTGGCCACGGGACCGCGGCCCTTGTCCAGGCTCGACTCAACCACCACGCCGCTGGCGCGGCCATCGGCCACAGCACGCAATTCCATCACCTCGGCCTGTACCGAGATCGCATCCAGCAGCGCATCCACGCCTTCACCCGTCTTGGCCGACACCGGCACGAATTGCGTGTCACCGCCCCATTCCTCGGGCACGACTTCGTGCTGCACCAGACCCTGTTTGACGTTGTCGGGGTTGGCATCCGGCTTGTCCATCTTGTTCACGGCGATGATCAGCGGCACCTTGGCGGCGCGCGCATGCTGCACGGCTTCGACCGTCTGCGGCATCACCCCGTCATCCGCAGCCACCACCAGCACCACGATGTCGGTCAGCCTGGCGCCGCGCGCGCGCATCGCGGTGAAGGCCGCGTGGCCGGGCGTGTCGAGAAAGGTGACCACGCCCTTGCCGGTCTCGACGTGATACGCGCCGATGTGCTGGGTGATGCCACCCGCCTCACCCGCTGCGACCTTGGTGCGGCGAATATAGTCCAGCAGCGACGTCTTGCCGTGATCGACATGGCCCATGATGGTGACCACGGGTGGACGCGGCACGCGCTCGCCGACGGCCTCGGCCTGTGCCACCAGTTTGGTCTCGGCGTCGTTCTCGGTGGCACGCACCGCCTGGTGTCCGAGTTCTTCGACCACCAGCACCGCGGTGTCGTGATCGATGCCCTGATTGATGGTCGCCATGACGCCCATCTTGAACAGCGCCTTGACCACATCGGCGCCTTTGACCGCCAGCTTCTGCGCCAGGTCGGCGACGACGATGCTGTCGCCGATGGCGACTTCGCGCACCACCGGCGCGGTGGGCTTGGAAAACGCATGCTGGCCCGCAACGGCGCGGCCCGCCTCGGGCTTGCTTTTGCCGGGTTTGCGGCGTCCAGCGCGACGTGCGCGCTCGGCTTCAGTCAAATGCAGTTCGCCGCCGCCAGTGAAGCGCCCGGCATCACCATCGCCACTCGCCGGCGCGCGATGCGAGCCACGATCGGGAATGCGATGGCGGTGCGGAGCTTCCGGAGCACGCGCGGGCTTGTCAGTTTTGGCACGCTCGCGGGGCGGATGCGCGCGCGCTTCGCCTGTCGCCGCAGTCGTTTCAGCGGGGGGCGATTCAGCCTTGCCTTCGCTGGCGCGCACGGCATCCTGAGCTGCTTGCTGTGCCTGCATCTGCGCAACGATCTCGGCCTGCTTGCGGGCCTCCTCTTCGGCGTGCTGACGCTCCACTTCTTCGGCACGACGGCGATCGGACTCGACCAACTGCGCTTGCTGCTGGTCGCGCTCCTGCTGCGATTCACGCAGTTTGCGAATCGCGTCCTCGCGCTCACTATCGACCGCGGACTCGTCGGCAATGACGCTGCGCTTGACATAAGTGCGCTTGGCGCGCACCTCGACGGCGACCGTCTTGGAGGTTGCCGCGCGTCCGGAGCCGCTGGAAACCTTGATCTCGCTGACCTTGCGCCGGCTCAGCGTGACGTGGGTGGGCGCAGTGATGGTCTCGCTGGCGTCTTCAGCCTTGCCGTGCGCGCGGCGCAGGAAGCCCAGCAACTTCATTTTTTCGGTGCTGCTGACGGCCTGGTCAGGGCCTTTGAAATGCATGCCCGCCTCGGCGAGCTGGGCCAATAGCTTGTCAGCCGGAATGTCCAGCATCGTGGCAAGGTGTTTGATGGTGACTTCAGCCATGTCGATCTACTCCGCAGGTTTCGAGCCGCGCGACGAGGCGCGGGAGCGTGCGCTGAACATGTCCGGGCCTCAGCCGCCCTGCTCCATTTTCTCGATCATCGGCGCACGTGCGGCCATGATCAGCGCCGCCGCGCGCGACTCGTCCATGCCTTCGATATCCATCAGATCGATCACGGCGAGATCGCCGAGATCTTCCAGCGTATTGATGCCGCGCTCGCCGAGCACCGCAAGCAACTCGGAGTCCATGCCGTCCAGGGCATCCAGGCTTTCGGCACCGGAGTCGCCGCCGCTTTCCTCAGCGACCAGTGCCTCGGTCAGCAACGCATCGCGGGCACGCGCACGCAACTCCTCGACGATATCTTCATCGAAGCCTTCCACAGCCAGCAACTCGGCGGTCGGCACGTACGCAATTTCCTCGACCGTTGAAAAGCCCTCCTGCACCAGGATCTGCGCGATTTCAGTGTCCACCTCGAGCTTGTCCATGAACAGAGCGAGCGCGGCTTTTTGCTCATCCTCGCTCTTGGCCTGCACCTGCGCCTGGGTCATCACGTTGAGCTGCCAGCCGGTAAGCTTGCTGGCGAGCTTGACGTTCTGACCGCCGCGACCGATGGCCTTGGACAACTCGCCTTCGGGTACGGCGATATCCATCGAGTGCTTGTCTTCATCGACGATGATTGACTCGACCTGCGCCGGCGCCATGGCGTTGATCACGAATTGCGCGGGGTTGTCGTTCCACAGCACGATGTCGACACGCTCACCGTTGAGCTCGTTGGCGACCGCCTGAACGCGCGAACCGCGCATGCCGATGCAGGCGCCAATGGGATCGGTTCGATGGTCGTGGGCCAACACCGCAATCTTGGCGCGATCGCCAGGATCGCGCGCGCAGGCCTTGATCTCGACCAGGCCCTGGCCCACCTCGGGCACTTCCAGCTTGAACAGCGCGATCATGAATTCGGGTGCGGTGCGCGAGATGAACAATTGCGGCCCGCGCACCTCGGCGCGAATCTCCTGCAGATAGCCGCGCAAACGATCGCCGACGCGCACAGTTTCGCGCGGAATGGCGCGTTCGCGTGGGATAAAGGCCTCGACATTGCCGCCCAGGTCCAGATAAATGCTGCCGCGCTCGACGCGCTTGACCACGCCCGTCAGCAGCTCGCCGACGCGATCGCGGTAGGCATCCAGCACCAACTCGCGCTCGGCCTCGCGCACGCGCTGCACGATGACCTGCTTGGCCGCCTGCGCGGCGATGCGCCCGAACTCGGGATTGTCGATGGGTTCCTCGATGAATTCGCCAACCTGGATGTCGGCGCGTTCCTCGATCGCATCCATCAGACGCGTCATGCGCTCGGGTGACTCCATGACCACATCGTCGGCCACGACTTCCCAGCGGCGGAAGGACGAGTACTCACCACTGTCGCGGTCGATGCTGACACGGATGGCGACATCCTGATCGGGGTAGCGTTTCTTGGCTGCCGAGGCCAACGCCGCTTCCAGTGCCTCGAAAATGATTTCGCGCGCGACACCTTTCTCGTTGGCAACCGCGTCGACGACCAGCATCAGTTCTTTGCTCATTTTTCTACTCCCGCGGGCAGGTGCCCGTTCGGATCATTAGCTAACTGGAGGGGTTTCAAGCTTGCGTGTGGCGCGTTTGCCACGCGGTGCCGGTTTACTGTTGCCCTCGATCACGCCCTGTTTGGGCTGCGGCGCATAACCCAGCGCCACCCAATCGGGGATCAGACGCGCGCTTTCAAAAGCATCGATGGTGAAGGTGAATGGCACGGTGTCGACATTCACAGTGATCAGCTGGCCATCAACCGCCTGCACGCGCCCACGCAGGCGACGGCGTCCATGCTGCGGCAGTTTGAGCGTGACGCGCACCTCGGCGCCGAGCAGACGCGCGAAATGCGCGGCCGTGAACAGCGGCCGGTCGAGGCCCGGCGAGGAAACCTCGAGCGTGTACTGGCCAGGAACCGGATCCTCGACATCAAGCCAAGTGGACAGCGTGCGGCTGGCCGCGGCGCAATCGTCGACATCAACCTCGCGATCTGCAGCCTCGATGTATACGCGCAGCGTGCCACCGTGACCATGCGTCACCCACTCGATCCCGAGACATTCGAGACCGATGCCGGCCAACATGGGCCCGATGCGTTCCGCCAGTGCGCGCGCGTCCAAATCTCCGTCCTGCAGAAACAAAAAAAGGGCGTGACCGCCCTGCCCAGACGCCGCCTTGACGGCGCCACTCCTGCGGCCAACAAAAAAGCCTCACGAGGAGGCTTTCTTGTTCAGAAAGTCTGGTAGCGGGGGCAGGATTTGAACCTGCGACCTTCGGGTTATGAGCCCGACGAGCTGCCAGACTGCTCCACCCCGCAACAGAGTCAGCAATTGTAAGGACGGCGGCGAGCAGACGCAACACTTTTCGCGGAAATCCTGATGGATAGGGTGCCTGCGGACCGACCCCACGGCTTGCACCAGCCCTGAACACCGACGTCTTCGCAATCGCGCTGCAGTCAATGGAGTGGGTGTGGCCCACCTGTAGCCCAACGCTAGCCCACCCATAGCCCAACTCACTTTGACGCCTGACCGTCGGGCTCCTCGTCGACCAAGACCAGTAGAGCCCCCGGCGTGCATCGAAAGTAACGGCACAATCGCTCGATGGTGTCGGTACTGGTCACATAGCCGGGGACGTTGGCGATTCGCGAGACAGTTGGCCGCGACAGGCCGGTCTCCTCACAGACATCGCTGATCGTGATCCGTCTACGCTCACGAAAGCTCTTCTCGTCAAGCAGTTGGTTGAACAGGAATCGGATCACGCGCCCTCCCACTTGATCGCGAGTGAATCATATACTTTACTTTGAGTAAACTGTGTGATATATTCGGATCACATTGCGATTGCACCGCAATGCATACGGAGGTCAGAAATGAAGCAAACGTATCTTACAACTGACGAGCTTGCTGAGCTGATCAAGTACGACGCACGGACGATCCGGGAGCGGCTGAAGGACTCCGTCTTACTGGAGGGCAGACACTATATCCGCCCCTTCGGCGGCAGGAAGATCCTGTACATCTGGGAGTCGATCGAGACGGACATGGCTTCCGGAAGCCGCCTACCGGAAGCGGCGATCCCCATGGCAAATGGCGGGGTCTGCAATGTCTAGTGTTCGCAACCATCTCGGAACTCTGTTCTTCGACTTCCGCTACCGGGGCGTACGTTGCCGCGAGTACACCAAGCTCCGGGACACTCCCTCCAACCGGAAGCGCATGCAGAAGGTCCTCGACCAGATCGAGCAGGCCATCGTCACCGGCACGTTCCAGTACGCCGACTTCTTCCCCGGCAGCGCGCTGGTCGAGAAGTTCGCCGACAAGGGAACATCGCAGGCTGTCGCTCAGGCGCTGCCAGCAGCGGCCAGGATTGCTCCAGCCACCCCGCTCTTCCGCACCTTCATCGAGGATTGGTTCACCCTGTCGCTGCCCAGCTGGCGCAAGTCCCATGCCGGCACCGTCCGCTCAACCATCGACTGCCACCTCACGCCCCATCTGGGCGACATCCCCGTCGCGGAGATCACCAAGACCCACATCCTCCAGATGCGTGTGGAGATCGCCAAGCGCAAGGGCCGCGGCGGCAACGAGACCCTCAGCGCCAAAACCATCAACCGCATCATCCAGCTGCTCCATCAGGCCCTGGCCGACGCCGGCGAGCAGTACGGCTTCACCAACCCCACCGAGCGCATCAAGCGGCTCAAGCAGCGCCGGATCGACATCCTGCCTTTCTCGTTTGCCGAGACCCGCCTGATCATCCACACGGTCCGCGCCGACTACCGGCTCTACATGATCGTGCGCTTCCTCACCGGCATGCGCACCGGCGAGATCCACGGCCTGCAGTGGCGGTACGTCGACTTCGAGCGCCGCCAGATCCTCGTGCGCAAGACCTTCGTGCGCGGCAACATCGAAGACACCAAGACCGACGGCTCGCAGCGCGAGATCGCGATGAGCGAGCCGGTCCACGAGGCCCTGCTCGCCCAGCGCCAGCGCACCGGAGAGCAGGCTTTCGTCTTCTGCACCGCCAACGGCTCGCCGCTGGACAACGACAACTTCACCAACCGGGTCTGGTATCCCCTGCTCCGCCATCTTGGCCTCGCCGCCCGCCGTCCGTACCAGACGCGCCACACCTGCGCCACGCTCTGGCTGGCCGCCGGCGAAAACCCCGAGTGGGTCGCCCGTCAGCTGGGGCATGTCAACACCGCGATGTTGTTCAAGACCTACTCGCGGTTCATCCCCAACCTGACGCGTACCGATGGCTCCGCATTCAACTCGCTGGTGTCCAGCGTGATCGACCACCCCAACGCTTTGCCGGTCTCGACTGTGGACGGACTGGCG
This sequence comes from Metallibacterium scheffleri, assembly GCF_002077135.1. NCBI lineage: Bacteria > Pseudomonadati > Pseudomonadota > Gammaproteobacteria > Lysobacterales > Rhodanobacteraceae > Metallibacterium > Metallibacterium scheffleri. The sequence continues at coordinate 1,183,235 of NZ_LDOS01000002.1, forward strand.
CGTGCGTCCATGGAGATCCGCCCATGAGCGAAGCCCTGGGGTCCATTGTCTCGCTATCCGGCCAGGCCGGTATGACCGGCACCGGTCTGTACCTGCTGACGGGCGTGGGCGACCACGTCGGCCACAGCGGCCAGTCGTGCCTGCAGCTGACACTGGAGGATGCCACGGGCCGGATCATCGGCTTTGTCTGGCCGGAATCCCGGCCCCATCTTGTGTGCCCCGCCACACCCGCACCGGTCGCGGTCACGGGACTCGTGCAGGTCTTCCAGAACCATGCCCAACTCAAGGTGCGGACGCTGGCATTGCTGGATGGGGCGCAGGTTTCCAGTGCCACGGCACTCCTGCCCCGGCGGCGCTGCCCGGACATCGCGCTCCCCGGGCTCGAGCGGTTGAGTCAAATGGAGCAAGGGCTGCCCGATCCCCTCAGCGGCTTCCTGCGCAGCGTGCTGCTCGATCCCGCCATCGGTCTGCCCTTTCTGCGCTGCCGCGCCAGCGTCAACCATCATCACGCCGATGTCGGCGGGCTGTTGATGCACAGCACGGAGATGCTGGACCTGGCCGCCGAGCTCACGCGCCGAATCATTCCACACGACGCCTGGTCGCCTTGTCTTGCCCAGCTGGGCTATCTGCTGCACGACCTCGGCAAGCTCAAAACCGTGGGTGAACTGCGGCGGCCGCACTATGCGCGGGTTGTCCCCCACGAGTTCGCCACGATCGAATTGCTGGCGCCGCATCTTCGCTGGCTGGAACAACGCGACCTCGCCCTCGCCACCGCGCTGCGACACCTCTTCAGTTACTTGGCCGCGCCGGGAAAAACACGCACGACCCCCAGCCATGTCGTCGCCGAGATCGTCGAGAAGCTCGACCAGCTCAGCGCCGCCAGCCACAACCGAAGGGACCTCGACTACCTGCTGGAAGGGAGCCGTCGCGCCCACGCCGGCGAACCGTCCCACCGGCGCCCTGCTCCGATAGCACCGCTGCACCCTGCCCTCAGAGCGGCGGGGTAGCGGATGCGCGCGAACATGCTCATCGCGGCGGTCGCCGCGAGGTGATCGCTCGATGCATCGCTCATGACGCGGCGCACGCGTCCATTCCAGGGGTCCACACATGAAAACCAATCTGATCGCCCTCGTCGCCCTGTTTGTCTTTCCGTTGGTTGCCCTGTGGTCCGGCCTGCTCGCGGAACGCCTGATGGGTCCTCGCGCCCGCAGGAAACGCCGTGCGCGTGGCAAGTCCCGCGCAGACAAGTAGACAACACAGGTGTGTGCGCCGACGCCGATTTGAGCCATGCGCCGGGTTTGCGGTGAGCCGGTTGGAACGCGCAGAAATTCAAGCCTGGCGCCGTGCGCAACTCGTTTGCGATGGCTCAGTCGCCGATCGGCATGTGGCTCAAATCGACGTCGGCGCCAACACAATGAACTCAAATCCCAACGCGGTCGACCCTGACACCCTCACGGCCGGCGACTTCCCGATGCCTCGACTCAGCGACGATGCCGTCGTGCAGATCCACGACTTCATCCATCACGTCCTGGACCTCTTCGAGGCCCACTACGGCGATCAGATCCATCGCTTCTACGAAGACCTGTACAGCGACTGCTTGATCGAGCCCGACAACACCGAAACCGCAGCCGATCCACCCTTCTGAAGCCAGTCCCTTCACCGACCGTACACGCCGCCAGCGCACACCACTGGCAGCGTTGTTCCTGGCGTCCTCGATACCCGTTGCGCACCCTGGCGTCCCGCATTGCCTTGGGTCCGGGTACCGCTCAAATGACCGAGGGACACCCCACCTTGTTCGCCTTCGGATAGGTCGGGTCAGTGGCCCGAAATTAACGCGGGTCGTAACACGCGTGAGCACCTGACCGGCGTGCTGCATCTGCGGTTCGAGCCGCTGCAACGCCGCGCGGGGCAGCAAGGGCGCGAGGAACTTCCGTGCCAGCTGCAGGGTGAGCGCTGTCTCGACCTCCATGCCGGGCAGCTCCAGCATGCGGCTGCCGGCCGCCCAGCTCCACCCCGCAGGCTTGGCGTCATCGCACGTGATCTCGACAGTCGCCGCGAGCTGATGCAAGTCGCGCTGGACCGTGCGCAGCCCGACTTCGATCCCGTCGGCAGCAAGGCGCTTGCAGAGCTCCGGCGCCGTGATCTTGCGAGGCGCCGCAGGAAGGTGCGCCAACATGCTCAGCGAGCGGGCCAGTTTTGAGTCAGCCCTGCGCGAAGAGGTCATGGGTCGTCTGTCTCTCGTGGCCGACTTTAGCCGTAATGTTGGCGCTGGTTGAAAACTGATCCGTCGTTAACACCAATGATGCTCAAAATCGCGAAGCTCGGCTGCTCATCGGATTATCTTTCGTGGATCGCAAATTGGAGTTCCCAGGATCCCGTGGACACCTAAATATCAACAACTGTGCCGCTGCCTCGAACTGCTCGGGACAGACGCCAGCCAGATGCTGATGCCGACGCGTCCGATTGTAGAAGTTCTCGATATAGTCGCCGATGTCGTCGGTGGCTTGCTTGCGCGTGTTGTAAATGCGCTTCTTGACGCGCTCCTTCTTCAGGCTCGAGAACAAGGACTCTGCCACGGCGTTGCCCCAGCAGTTTCCTCGCCGGCTCATGCTGGGCCGCAGGCCATAGCCGCCCTTGGCGCGCAGATTGTTCTCGTGCATCAATCGAGCATCGCGATGCTTGCTGCTTCGCCACCTTGGCCGAAAGTGTCCACGAAATCGTGGGAACTCCTGCTAGCTGTACGTGCTGGCCATCTGGCTCCGACGACAATTTGCGACCTGCGCAAGGATTGGTGTGGATTGACCTCAAGGTTGGGCACAGCTCATCTCCAATAGGCATAGTTGAAGAGTGCATCAAGCTCCGTGAAGTTCTCCAAACCCAACTCATTGCGTATGCCATGGGCCTGTTGGCAGTATCGCGCATAAGCATCACCATTGACGTTTTTTTTGCTCGGATGCGATGGGTAGTCGTATATTCCAGCACGCTGCATCCCGGATACGGCATTCTGGTTCATTACGGCAAATGCTGAGTTGTCAATGGCATGCAGAATTTCGGTTAATAGATTGATGCCGGCGCCCGGAATTTCCTGGAAATGCTTGTGTAGAACATTGAAAGCCTCTATTGGAGATGAACTTCTCTTTGCCATGACCTCAGCAATAGCAACCAAAAAGAGTTTGGCATGATTGGCAACTTTGGTCTTTCCTCGATCCAATCCGCTGGAATGGAAGTGACGGATCAATGCTTCGTAGCGTTGCAAGAAATTTTTCTCTGTTATTTCTCCTGAAGCCAGGCCCCTCAACTCCTGCGCAACATCGAATAGATCTTTATTCCTTCGAATTTGGTTTGCAAGGAACCCCTCATCGGATTCGTCATCTTTCATTACTTTCAGCATTTCGCCCAGCAGCCCATAACGGCTCTTTTTCATGTCTCTTAACAACTTGTCGGCACGGGGTTTCTGTGTGTTCCTTAAAAAATCATTGACACCGTATTCGCGCTCATACTCGTCGATACGTCCAGCTTTGGCTTTGATAAGGACCTTTTCATTAACGAGTTCATCGAAGTAATCTTTTATCGAATTCGTTACAGAGCCATTCACATCGTTGATCAAAGCAGATGCCTCATAGTTCAAGGAAAATCCGCCATTGGTAAGATTGGCTGAGCCAATAAGAACTACCTTCCATTTTTTGCCCTCAAACGCGTAGATCTTCGGATGAAATGTTTCAACGGTGTCGTTTAGGAATAATTCGAAATCTTTGTAGTGCAGCCCCAATTCAAAAAGTTCGCGGAGCAATTTGGGTTCGGTCAAATGAAAATCGAGGCCGATAGCCATCCTAGCTATGAGTCCCTTCTTGAGCCGATCTTTCAACGTATCCAGCATGTATGGCGCTGATTTCTTTGCAAAGGCAACCATGCAATGCATGCGATCAGCTCTTTTCAGTAAATCAATCACGACATCAGCGTGTTCATGACCAACTGAATTCACCAACAACTCGACATTCATGCTCGCCTCAGTTTAATTCTGCTGAAATGATAACCTTTGCCGCTGCTGAGTTGTAGATTAGACCGCCCGTACGCAGAATATCAGACGGTCCAAACACAGCGAATTTTAATTTCATAGGCATCCCCCTTCGGTTCTTTGGATCATCAAATTAATCGCCCCTTTACAACCATTGCGCGCGATTAAGCACATCACGCGCCAAAACGCATGCCATTCTTGCCCAAGCACGTAGCATTCCGCGCCGCAGTGGCACCTTGGGCCACTGCGGACGCATGATCCCAACGTTGCTTCCAACAACGTCCTGCGCGCCATCCACAGATTCACCAGCGTGAACAGAATCGTCATTCGTGCACTATTCTTCGCCAAGTCCTTGTAGTGCACCTTCGCGTAGCTAATCAGGTAGTGAGTTTGAGGCCATCCTGAATATTTCCGGCGCCCCACCAATCAATTCTTCCGTTACGTCCGACTTTTTCAGATGACTTTTCGAGGACCATATATGTCGGATACCTATTAAATGATTCAGCAGAAATATCTGAAGCGCCCGTTTCTGAAAAATCCGTCAATAGAATTTTTATATATTCTCTGATGTCATCAAGATTAGGCAAAATTTCATCCAATTCGTTCAACTTGAATGGAACATATTTGTCGCCTGAAGTATTCGCTGCTGTGTCTGCCATGCCCACAATCTGCGTGAACCGCCCGAGTGCGTTTTGCGGTGCATTGAATAACAGATCAAAAAAAAGCACTCTTTGTTCATCATGTATATCAGGCTGTCTGAATGCATCAGTTATTTCTGAATACCTCATCACAACTAACATTAATTGATCGCAAAGCCGATGCAGCTTGTCGGCACGATTTTTGCGCTCTCCTCCTGATAAAAGCGCCTGTGCCGGCCAGCTCGATTTCCAAGCGAGAAATGCCTCAACTATCGGAGATTGCATCCCACCTGCAAATATTCGGTCGAATGTCAAATCAATTCGATCGAGCCGATCTGACGGTTGAATATTATCGCAACTACGCGCCGGTGCCGCCAGGATGCCAATCAGAATGTATCGAACTGCATTAACGATTCTCGTATATGGCTGGAGAGCCTCCTGAAGATGCTTTTCAATGAAATCGATCTGATCATCACGGCGTTGCTGTTGAGCTAGTTCGCGCTGCTTTTGAAAAGTATGGTCTGAACTTTTGGCAATGCGGTATAGCAGCATGGAGACTAGAAGAATTGCTGCGACGCCAAGTGTGGCTTGTACGACCACGCCGACCTGTTCAAATTGATCGCCGACAAAATAGTCGTGATTCGCCATCCACCCAATACCAACAAACGCAATGATCAAATATAACACGACAAAAAATGCAATTTTCCCAGTACTTGGATTTTGCGATTGGCTCTTGCTCATGGCATGCGCTCCTTTTTTGCACCTAGTTAATACGCCGTTGAACTACCCCAAAGCTCCATCGGTTCCATTTGCAGTAAATGGCTGCCCATCGGCTTGACGCTGGTCAACTTTTAAGCAGCTTTTGTAAATCCAGTCGATCTCCGATAGAGATCTATCACTGTACAAACAACACATACCTCGAGGCTGAAGCTCGCGCCTCTCGGATCACACCAAGTATTGGCACCAGGCTCTATGCCGATTGGGCATCTCCTCAATGGCTTCTGATTGGATGACACGGTCTTCACAATCGCCTCGTGTTGTCTTGGCTCGAAGTCGCCTGTTCCTGTTCGGATGCATGCATGCTCCCCGCGCCCAAGGGCATGTCGAGCCCCGAAACCACCTCTTCGCGCTGCAGCCGTTCGGCCATGGCTTCGATGGGCTGGCGGTAGGTAGTGACCGCGCGCTTCGCATGCGCCTGCGCTTCGCTGAGCAGCGCCTCGGCGACTCGACGCACCGCGGGGTCTTCGCGCCAGCGCTCGTTGGCGGCGAACTGGGTGTAGTCGATCGGCGGCAGATTCGGGTCCAGCGCCCATTGCGCCGCGGCCCGCAGCGCCAGGTGCGTTGCGTGCTCGATGTCGTTGCTGGCGCCGCTGTCGGGGTCGGCACCGTCATCACCGCCCAATTGCTGTTGCGCCGCGCGTCCGGCGAGCATCACGGCCAGCTCGTCGAGCACGCGCGCGCGGGTGTGCTTGACGAAGCCATCGTCCTCGCGATCGAACACGGTGAAGCCCAGCATGTGTTGACGCGGCACGATGCTGACTTGCTCGATGCGGCGCTGCGGAAACAGGGCCCTCGAAACCTCGGCATGGCCGGCCTCGTGCAGCGCGGTCAGGCGTTTGTCCGCCGCGCTCAACGCGCGGCTGCTGCGCGGGCCGAAGCGCTCGGTGGTGATGATCTCGCGCATGAATGCCGTATCCACCTCGGCGCGACCTTCGCGCAGCAGCGCATAAGCCGCTTCATTGCGCACCGACTCCAGGGCCGCGCCGCTGAGACCGGTGGTGGCATCGAGCAAGGCTTCCACGTCCAGGGACTGGCCGCCGGGCAACGCCTGGTAGCGTGTGATGAATCCGCGCCGGGCTTCGCGGTCGAGCATCGGTACTTCCACGTGCAGGCCCAGCCGCCCCGGTCGCAACAGCGCCGGATCGAGGCGCTCCAGATAATTGGTGGCGGCCACGGTAAACACCGGACTGCTGCCGCCACCGAAGCCATCGAGCGCGCTCAGCAGTGCATTGATGGCGGCGGTGTAGGCAGTCTGCTGGCGGTTTCCCAGCACATCGATCTCGTCGAGGAACACCAGCGCCGGGGCATAGTGCCGCGCGCGCTCGTACAAGGATTGGGTGAACCTCGGGTCAAGCAGGTCCACGCCATTGGCAGCCAGGAACGGCAAGTCCGCTTCGCCGGCCAGCGCCTTTGCCAGCAAGGTCTTGCCGGTACCGGGCGGGCCATGCAGCACCATGCCACTGGGGGATGCCACGGCCCATTGCTCGAGTTGCCGCGGTTCCTTCAGCAGGTGCACGATTTGTTGCAGGCGCTGCTTGACCACGACGTGGCCCTGCACGTCGCCGAAGCGGACGCTGGGCACCTCGACGACCAGCGCACCGCCGCCGGTGAAGTCCTCGGCGCGTTGCGGCACCGCGACCTGCGGGTCGTGCAAGGTCAGGGTCCATGGGCTCGCCTGGGTGTCAAGCGTGCGCTCGAACACCACGGTGCGATTGCGGCGCCTGAGGCACTGCACCAGATCCGGCCCGTCCGGCTGCGGCTGCACCGGAATGCCCAGGCGCTCCTTGATGGGCTCCAGCTTCTCCAAGGTGCCCGGCGTGAAACGGATGTCCAGTGACTGGCCGGCGAGCAGCGCGAAATCCTGCCGCAGCGCGTAGGTATCCAGCTCGGGCAGCCACAGGTCGCGCAGCGCGCGCGCAGTGACCTTGCGTGCATCAAGATCGGCGCCATGGGCGAGCAGGCTGGCTTCGACCAGCAGCTCCGTGTTGGCCTCCCAGTGGAGCCGAATGCCCACGGTTGCAGCGTACGTCGACTTCAGCGTCCCCAGACCCTGTCTGGCGAGTGTGCGCAGTTCGGCCTCACCCAGCGGGGCAAACAACAGCAGGTTGGAAGACCCCAACGCACTGAGCAACCCGGGGTCGTACACGGGCATGCTGTCACTGCTATAGCTCGTGCTGCGCCGCTTGCGCAGGTAATCGAGCAGCGTGTCCTTGCCTTGGCCCGGCTGGCGCGCATAACGCTCGAAGAAGCCCGCGTTCCGTGCGAGCTCGCCATCGATGCTGGCAGTGAAGATGAAAATGCACTGTCTGGCGTCCACCGCGGGCTCGGCGATGCGCTCCTGTTTTAAGTCATTGTTCTTGTAGAAGCCATAGCGATCGGTCAGGAATCCGGTGTCGAACAGCTCCAGCAGCACGTTCTGCGTGTTGGGATGCGCCTTGTCCAGATGATCGAGGATGATCACCGAACGCGGATGCTCCCGGATCCACTGGGTCAATTCACCGGGCCTCGCATCGTCATAGCCTTGGGTCAAGCCGACCAGGCCGAAACTCTGATTGAAGCTGGTGTAGGCCGACAGATCGAAGGTCGTGCTGGCCCAGACGTCTTGAGGCCCCGCCGAAGCCTCGGATGGTGTCGATGAAGGCAGTTCAGATGCTCTCGCCAGCGCCTGCGCGATGATCCCTGCGGCGAAGCTCTTGCCCGTGGCCGTGGGACCCACAAAGAAGAAAGTGGCCCAGGGCTTCTTGGGCGCCGAACGCAGTGCCGGTGTTTCCATCAAGGCCGCCGCGATCTTCGGGACCAGCTCTCGAGGGTCGAGGAACGCCCGTTCCAGGTCGCTGCGAACGCGCTTTGCGGCGTCCATCACCTGTGCCCGAGTCAGCGGCGGCAGTTCCTTGACGGGATCAGTGGATGCAGCGTCCTTGGTCAACCCGACGCTTGCGGCGAGCATGCGTGCGTATTCGACACGGAATTGATCCCGAAACGTCTCTTCGAGCAGGTTGTCCAGATTCTCGACGCGTAGCCCAAGCTTGACCAAATACGACGCGGCCTCGGCGGATAACGGATTCACATAGACCGACATTGCACTGAGCATCGCCATGGCCATGGCCAGTGTCCAATCGCGCCGCGCGGACGCCAGGACCATCGCGGGCAGACGCGCGCTGGCGTTGGCGGAGGTGCCGTCCACCGTGTGCCGGATGGCCAGCATCAGGTCCGAGAGATCGATCGCGGCATGGTCATTGACGCGCGCGATCCCGCGCGCCACGGCGAGCAGGATGCACGGCGGTTCTTTGGGGCGCGGTGCCGGATCTTCAGCAGCCATGGCATCCAGTCGCTGAGCCGGCTGCAACGGCGCCTGCGGGCACGCGCGTGTCGTGCGAACAACGCGCAGGAACCACAGGCCAAGCGGGTCGCCTGCTGCGCCGCATGGCTCGTTCGCCTGAAGGCGGGTCACCACAACCCGACCTGCCCCCTGCGATGCTGTGCGTCGCCCCCTTCGCACGCGCCATCACCAAGACTCTCCTGTGCCCGGTATGGACGGGCGCCAAACCGACGCTCGTCATCAGTTAAATCGCTCATCGCCGGGGTCGTGTCAACTTACAAATTCCATGTAATCGTAATGTCCACATGAGAATCCATCCCGCACGCGCAGCCGGTGCGACGTTGCGGGACCATTCGCCGCACCCCATCCGCAGGCCGATGCGGCTTGCAGCAAGAACCCGCCTGGTCGTAGCGTTGCCCTATGAACCGGGCATCCGCCCGATCGACAGCGAGATCAGCCCCATGGCCAAAACGATTTCCCGTCATCCCCACGGTCCGGTGCACTGCGAGTCCTGCGCGCGCACGGGCAAGCACATCGAGATGCTTGCCCAGGATGCGCTGGATGCATCGTTCCAGGTGCCGGAAGACATCCAGCCTGAGGGACTGCGCTCCTACCGCTGCCCGGCGTGCGAGAACATCCAGGTGTTCCGCGTCGACTGACCCCGCGCGCGCGACCACCCACTGCCCATTGCCCTGCACCGCGCAGCCCCATCGCTCCATCGCCGAGCAGCTGGCGCGTACGTTGGCGGGTCGCGGCGCAGTGCCGTCGCTTCAGTCAGCCGGCGGCGCGTCTGGCAGACTCGTCCCGAACCGCGATGCACGCGCCGCATCCTTCTCGCCTGCCCGCAGCACGGCGCCGTCGAGCGCACTGACACCGCGCAGTCCCACGCCATGAGCGTGAAAGCCGAGCGCCGCGGTGCGGCCGCTGTAATCGAGATGGTCGTGGTGGTGACCATGAAACAGGGTGTGCACGCCCAGGGCTCGGGCAAGTTCGTCGATCGCGGCAAAGCCGAGCGGATGACATGAGGGCGCCTCATGCGTGACCAGCACTTCGGCGTCCTGCCCGACCAGCGCATCGAAATCGTCGGGGAACAGGCTGCTGTGATGCCTGATCACGCCCAGGCTTTGCAGGGTACGGGCCCAGTCCTTCGGATTCGTGCGCAGCCGCAGGTCCGCGAGATAGGCCGACAACGAAGAAAACCTTGGTTCCACGGGCCGATCAGGACGCCAGATCTCGTCGCGGAACACGCCGCCCAGCCCGGCGATGCGCACGCCGGCCACCTCGACCACGCGACCATGCAGGTTGCGCTCGGGCCAGTCCTGCAACGCATCCCAGGTCGGCGCGCGATCGGTATCGTGATTGCCATGGATGAACCATACCTGCGTGCCCCACGCCTCGATTGGTGCCATCAGTTCCTGCAGCGGCGCAGGCGCCTCGATATCGCCCAGCAGGACCAATGCCTGCGGTCGCGACGCGCGCACGACCGCGAACAAATGCTCGAAATGGCCGTGCGGATCACCGGCAAACAGGATGTTCGGCGTGACGGGCGGACGATGTGGCATGGGGGACGCCGGAAACACGGAAGGGCGCAGCAAACCTGCAGGCTGGTTGGGGGGCCGCTACCGCACTTTCCGCAATCTGCGCACCATCGTCTTACCTGCTCAAGGCCCGACTCGACCTGACGGCTTCGCCGTTCCAGCCGGCCATAACATGAATGCAGGGCTCACTGCATCCACACGAAACGTCATTGACCCGGCGGAGGTCAAGGTGCTCGGCGTGCCGATGGGCCAGATTGTGTTAAGCGAAAGCCTAGTGGGTGCCTAGGCTACCGGCCGCCCGCGGCAGCCTTGGCAACGACACGATTCTGCCGTTCGGTCGCCTTCTGCAGGACCGTCGTGTAGACGCGCTTCTTCTCCCGCGAGCTCGAGTTCCGGATGAATTCCGAAATCGAGCTGGAAGTGGAAGGCGTGCGCTTTGAGAACATCACGAACATCAGATCATCCTACGCCAGCCCCAGGCGCCGCTCAAGATCTGCCTTGGTCACGCGCTCAGGAATGTGACTGTCGATCTGATCTACACCCGCCCTGTAGAAGCGGTTGCTGTTGTCGTTGTTCTTCATCAACAGATCCACGCTGATCGACTTGCCGAGCTCTTTCTTGAGGCGGTTCACGACCTCACGGGCGGCAAAGTACTGCTCCACGAAATGCTCAGGGCGGATCCTGCGTCCTTCTGCGATCTCCCGCGCCTGAACAAACTCCCAAGCCAGCATCGGGTCCTGGTACACATAGAGAATCTGTACGGTCCTTCGCTTCTTCAGGGAGCGTTCGATGTTCTTCTTCGCTCGGTCGAAGTTCGACAGCGTTCCGTCCAGGAGGAAGCTCTGCTTCTGGTCAAGCGCCAGGTCGTGGATCTTGTCGACAAGGACAGAGACCGCCTTTTGGAACACCCAAGCGTTGTTGCCGACGTAGCTTGCGAACTCGCTCCGCAATTCGTCAGGATCGATGCGGATGATGGGGCGATCGGGGAAGATGTCGATCAGCTCAATCGAGGCCTCTGTCTTGCCAGCACCCGGCGATCCCGCCATGAATATGGAGACTGGATCCGACTCTGGCAAGTATCTCGCTGTGTCCGTCAACCGACGTGCGATCGACGTCTTGTTGGCTCTGGCGTACGCAAGTGCTTCTTCCTCAAGCCTAGTCTCTACCTCACTCGGTAGCGGTGTCCCGACCATCAGGAGTACTGGTTCATCGCGCGAGCCTCGGTGATGGCTGCATGAGCGGCCGTGTGGTGAACTGGACTGCTGCCGGCTTGATGGACTTCGAGCGGTAATGCCAGCGTCGGTGCCGGATCGACATGCGAGCTTCAGGCGCATGGTCAACTGGCTTGCGACACTGGTCAAGTTGTCCATCGAGACGGATCAAGGTGGTAGGCGAGGCTTGGTCACCAGGCTGGCAAACTCAATCAAGGCAGCTCCGCCTGCAAGTCCCACCGCGCCGCCACATACGTCATCACCCAGCGCACTGCGACGATGTCGCGCGTGATCGGCTTGCCCAGATCATCCACGCACTTGATGCGCATGCGCGGCACCGGCTTGGTGTCGCCGCCGTGATCCCGCAACGCCACCGAGCTGCGACGGACCTCGACCCACACGCGCGCCGAGTCGCCCTGCCCGCTCAATCTCGGCATCATCGGCCAACGCCATGCGCCCGCGCTCGCGCTCGCTCTGTTCAATCAATTTCCCGATCAGCCGCCGGAAGTCCTCCTCCTTTCCGGTGCGCAGTGCCTCGATCCATTGACAGAGCATCACGGCGCGGTCGTCGTCGATCCGGCAGCCAGCGCCGGCAGTAGTACCCAAGTATTGCTGTCCACCACTTCCGCATGGCCCTACCACATGCATGCGATGCCAGTGTACGTCACGCTGCAGAGCGCATGCAGTCTGAGCCTGCGATTGGCTTGAAACGATCGAACGCTTGAACTGCGCGCGTCGGCCTTGCACGATTGCAACCGGCGAGCTTGACCTGGGGCAGCGTCCATGACAGACGAGAGCAAAGTGCTGGCCCAGCAGGCCACGCTGCAACCAACTGAAATTGCGGCTGGACTTGGCGCGGCCAATCGCGAACTTCTGGCGACTTGCATTGCGCTGTTCGAGGACGCCTCGCTACGGCACCGCATCGGCGAACTGTTTGATCAATTCAAGGACTGGGCCATACGCAGCGCTGACTCATGGGAGATCGCGCCCAAGCTGGCGCCGGACGATCACATCGACGTTGCCGAATCCGTGCGGAGCCGCTCGCAGCAGTGGCTAGATACAGCCCTACCTGCCGAACATCTCCGTCTGGTGTTGTGGATGTACCTGCGCGAGGCATTCGAACTGCCCGCGCGCACCTGCGCGTCCACACGCGCAGCGGGTCGGTCCTGCGACGACTTGACCGCAGCCCTCCTGCATTCGCTTGCGCCGGGATGGTTCCAGAAACTGAAGGCAGCAACGTTGGGCGAGAGCAAGCCTGCGCTCCCAATGACGCTGGATGCGGTGGCACGGCAGACCCTCGGAGAGTTGATGCAAAAGATGCTGGACGGAACCGACCCGCAGTCCGTGCACCAACGCGAAAAGTTGATGGCCGATGTGCGCGAACACATCGAAAGACTTGACCCGAACGACCGCGACGCGCTGCTCGGAGCGATAGGGGTCCTCCGGTAACTCAGCGCGATAGCCCTGCACGCGCGGAAAGCGGATTTCAAAGGCATCGCGATCCGGGCGCACGGCCTTGACCTGCACGGTTTCGCGCGGCGGTTGCGGCGGCGCGACCACGGGCTTGGCGTTGAAGTCGAAGGGAATGCCGAGTACGTCGGCGTATTCGACGTTGAACAGACCGTCCTCGTTGAGGTCGTAGGACTGGCGACGCAGGGCGCGGCCGATGACCTGCTCACACAGCAACTGCGTGCCGAAGGCGCGCACGCCGAGCACGTGGGTGACGGTGTTGGCGTCCCAGCCTTCAGTGAGCATGGACACCGACACCACGCAGCGGATCGAGTCGCCCAATCGACCGGGCTTGCCGACGGTGTTCATCACCTCGCGCAGCAGATCCTGGTCGGTGAGGTTCTGGCCTGCTTGAGCGTCGCCGCTGCGCTCGACCATTTCGCGGCGGAAGCGCTCGATCTCCTCGGCGGCCAGGGTGCGGAACTGGTCGTCCAGCCCCTCGCCAGATTCCAACTGCTCACTGTCGATCAGCAGGGTGCGCGGGCGGCCCAGCGGATTGCCGTGCTCGTCGTGGTTGCGAAACAGTGGCAGACGGCCTTCGACCAACTGGCTGGCGCCGTCTTTCTGCGCCTGCTGGAAACCAGCGATGTAGTCGTACACCAGCTTGGAAGTCGAGGTGTTGTTGCACACCACGATGAAGCAGGGCGGCACGGAGACTTTTTTCTGCACCCACAACTCAAACGTTTTTTCGTAGTGGCCATACAGTGCTTGCAGCGCAGTTTGCAGTTGCGTGGGCAGGTCAAGCGGATTCAGCCCCTCGGCCTTGCCGCGGCCTTTCTTGGGCATCTTGGCGCGGATGTGTTCCCACAAGTTGCGGAACATGGGCATCTCGGCGCCGGGAATGTTGTCGGCCACCGGCACCCGCGGCAGCTTGACGATGCCGCACTCGATGGCGTCCATCAGCGAGAAATCGCTCAGCGTCCACGGGAACAAGGTGCCTTCGGCGTAGCCCGAGCCGCGCAAGAAAAACGGTGTGGCCGAGAGGTCGAATACACGCGCCAGGCCGAGCTTGCGGTTCACGGCTTCAAGGCCGGAGATCCACAACCGAGCGGCCTCGTTGTTCTGCTCGGCTTCTTTGCGGTCGTCGCCCTTGAGGTCGTCTTCATCCGGCGCCGCGCCGGGTTTTTCGCGGTAGCAGTGATGCGCCTCGTCGTTGATGGCGAGGATGTTTTTCATGCCCATCAGCTCGGGCATCACGCGCTGGAGCATCTGGCCTTCGGTTTCCAGAGTGTTGAGTTCGTCACCGCCTTTGCCCTGCAGCAGCAGGCGCCCGCCCTTGGACAGTTCCATGCGCTCGCGCAGCTTGAAGGCGTGGTAGTTGGTGATGACGATCTTGGCGCGCTCCACGTCGGGGAGCATGTCGGCAGGCACCAGCTCACGGCTGGAGTAGTAGCTGTCGGGGTCATTCGGCTGCAGCACCCGCAGACGGTCTTTGATGGTCAGGCCCGGAGCGACGATGAGGAAGCCGCGCGTGTAGCGTTTGCTCTGCGGGCGGCGCACCGCGTTGACGGTTTGCCAGGCGATGAGCATGGCCATGACCGTGGTCTTGCCAGCGCCAGTAGCGAGCTTGAGAGCCAGGCGCATCAGGCCGGGGTTGGCCTCCTGGTTGGCGCTGGCCAGGTGTTCCAGAAAGCGTTCGCCGGACTTGCCCATCTGCGGCGCCACTTCCGTCAGCCAGATGGCGGTTTCCACGGCCTCGATCTGGCAGAAGAAGGGACGCACGCCACCGAAGTTGTGGTGTCGCCAGTGCTGCAACAGCCGCGCGGTCTCGGGCGACACGCGCCAGTGGTTCGGATTGGTCAGGGCGCGCCATCGGTCCACCTCAGCGCGCACGCCGTTGATGATGGCGGTGTGGTCGTATTGCTGGCCCTGGGTGGAAAGGCCTTGACCCTCGTCGAACAGCAGCGACTCCTGCTTCGTGGAACCTTTCTGCTTTCTCGGCTTTGGAATGGGCGTGATGAACTCAGCCCGGCGACGGCTCTCGGTGATGTGCTGCGTCGGCTGGCCCACGTCGTCAAGCTCCCAATGTCGCATGGGAATCGCGTAGGGCGAGTTGAGAATTGGACGATCGAAGAATAGATCAGTCATGAGGGACGTCATCAGGCAACTGCTGCGGATGAGCGCGTGATGAAACGCGGCGCAACGCCCAGATCGCGCCAGACGCCAGGATGGCAGGTGAACAGCAGTACTTGGTGGCGCTGGGCAGCATCGAAAATCACCCGCTTCATTTGTTCCAGCCGTTGGTCATCACTATGCACCAGCGCGTCATCGAGGATGATGAGGGTTGGTCGACCCGATTCTTGGAGCAAGTCGGCATAGGCAAGGCGAGTGATGACGCCCATCTGCTCACGCGCACCGAAACTCAAGTCGCCGACCAGCCCGGAAGATCCTGCGACATCTTGATTCGGACGGGTCAGACGACCCGGAATGAGGTCCTCGCCAATATCCAGCGTGGCTTGCGGAAACAGGATCTGCACATAGCGGTTGATGTGTGTCCGCAGCGGAGCCTGCAGGCGCTTGATCAATTCCCTGCGTTTGGCCTCGAGCAAGGTCAAAAGCAGATCAAGAGCCTCGGCGCGTCGCTTGAGCTCCTGGTAACGACGTTGCGCAGCCTCGGCACGAACGCATTGCTCAGCACGTTCTTCCTCCAGCCCTTGCGCACCTGCTTCTTCAAGCTTGCCTTGCAACAGGGTGATCTCGTATTGACGCGCGCGGTGCCTCTGCTCAGCTTGCTCAGCGCTGCGGCGGAAGCGTTCGACGTCCTGCCCAAGGAGATCGGGACGCGCGGCATTCACATGGCTTTGCTTCGCAGCGATGCGCTGTTGCAAGGCCTCGATCTCGGCGCGCAAGCGCAAAAGCTCGCTGTTGGCGTATTGCAGGCGCTGCGCGCGATCGGGCGCGTTGACCAGCGCTTGCTGTGCATCGCGCTCGCGCAGAGCTGCGTCGCGGCTGACCTGCATAGTGATGAGCCTTTGCTTCGCTTCGCTGGCTTGGTGTTCAACTTGCTCGAGATGCTCGCGCGCGGCTTTTTGGCGTGCATCAGCCTGCACCAAGGTCTCGATCGATCCGTCGCCCCGTTCTGGCAACGGGTCGAGCCCGGCTTGTTGCTCTTCAGATTCCCGCTTGCGTTCGGTGTGAGCGGCTAGTTCTGCGCGCAAGCCTTCGATGCCCGTAGGTGCAAGGGTTTGCAGGGTCTTTTCGCTGTGCTTGATGTCTTTCAACGCCTGTTGATGGACCGCGCACCGGGTCTCCGCCTCAGCCAGAGATGGCAGACCCAAG
Source organism: Metallibacterium scheffleri (assembly GCF_002077135.1). Classification (NCBI taxonomy): domain Bacteria; kingdom Pseudomonadati; phylum Pseudomonadota; class Gammaproteobacteria; order Lysobacterales; family Rhodanobacteraceae; genus Metallibacterium; species Metallibacterium scheffleri. The sequence continues at coordinate 1,199,524 of NZ_LDOS01000002.1, forward strand.
CGCTGGAGCAGCACCTGATGAGCGGCAGACACTTCAGCTTCCTCACGGACGAGTTCAGCCAGATCGGTACCGCCCGGAATGATTTGCAAACGGCCAACGTTGGCGATGTCGAGTTCGGCGGCTTTGGTGATGAGGTGTTCGCCCATGCCCGCAAGAGCTTGCCCGTCGAGGCTGATTTGGGCCGCCGGAAGCAGATTGAAGCGCAGCTGCGTGGCAGTGGCTTCCTGCCGGATACGAAGCTCCTGCAGCTTGGCATGCTGTTGTCGCAGACGGTCGAGCTCGGCCTCGTCCAATTCGGATTCGGCTGCCAACTTGAGCAACGCACTCAGTTGGTCCAGCTCGGTTTCGGCTTTGGCGATAGCCTCGGTCAAGGCTGAAATGCGGGATTGTGCATCGCCGATACGCCGCGTGAGATCGGCGCGCAGATCCTGCTGCCGGGCATATTCCAGCGCTGTGTTGGCTTGCTGGTATGTCTCT